>NZ_AUIF01000033.1 GCF_000423565.1 Runella zeae DSM 19591
AAAATTGTAATTTTTATAGAGTACTTGATAGTTATGGCTAAAAAAAATAAATATGCTCTGTCCCCATGAGCTTAACTTTTGTCCAGTAATCAGATAAGTAGCAATTTGAATATCGTTGTTGCAAATCAAACAACCGTCTAGAATCGCATTTTCGTTTTCGGAGAAAAAGACTCCTCTTCCCTTCGTTGTACGATAACTTTCTGTGCCAGGGGCAGGTATCGGCAATGATACATCGAACTACATTCACTGTATAACGCCCCGTTAGGCTGGCAATTCCTGTGGTTCCGGTCATTCCTGTACCTGGGTTTTCAAAATTGTTACCAACCGAATTATTAGCTTCGATAAAGGTACCGTTTGTGCTGTTTCGCAAAGTAGTACACTCTATCAACTGACAATCGTGGTTACCCGTATCCCACCAAAAACCAGTAGAACGGTTATCAATCGCTTCGCTCCGAAGTACCGTAATGTTTTTATTACCAGCGGTTGTTGAGTAAAACTTAACTCCACAAACCGACCAGCCCGTATAGCCCAAAACTTCCCCTGTTCCTGCTCTTTTTTTGGCAGAGGCGGTACTAAGGGCTTTTTTAATGGTTTTAAACGGGGCAACAGTTGTACCAGCGTTATTGTCATTGCCCATTGGGCTGACGTAAATTAGCTCTAATTTTGACTCGTCAAAAGGAGTGAATTGTGCTTGGGCGTTTACTGACCAAAATAGTAAAAGGGCAATAAGACCAGAAAAAAAGACGGATTTCATTAACAAAATTGTTCTGATTTTTCTTGAAAAAGTACTTTAAAGTACGCGTAAATCTTGATGCTGTTATTGCAGAATGACAGCAAATATTTCCACTATTTTGGCGAACCTTCCCCAGAAAATGCGAAAGAGTAAGACTAAAAATTTATTTTTGTTGGTAATTGAAATGAATTTAAAACTGTTTTCTCAAAAAAACCCTGTGGCATGATTGCTTTCATCAAAGGGAGTGAGTAGGCCATTCCGCCCATTTTATACCTGAATTTAGGTTTTTTCGAGTCGATTATTTTTTCAATAATTTCGGCAATCTCTTGCTTTGAAGTACCCTTCAGGGAGTCCTGTTCCATTTTACGGTGCATTTGCTCCCGATATTTCGCAAACGGAGGAAGGGGCATTTTGGGTCTGCCAATGGATTGATCTATCGTGCCTGAATTGACGTAGCCAGGTTCAAGGTTTGAAACAAAAATCCCGAAGGGCAACAACTCCAAACGCAACGCTTCTGTATAACCTTCCAGTGCAAATTTGCTTGCATTGTAAGCACTAGTAAAAGGTAAGGAAAGCAACCCGCCAATAGAACTCATATTGATAATGTTGCCCGATTTTTGTTCCAAAAACAGCGGCAAAACCGCTTTAATCATATGGACTGCTCCAAAGAAATTCAACTCCATCTGTGCATAGAGTTCTTCCATGGATGTTTCTTGGGCTGCCCCTGTCAGGTGAAAACCCGCATTGTTAATCAAGACATCCAGTTTACCCCGTTCGGCAAGTATTCTTTCAATGGCTCGCTGGCAAGAATGACTGTCTGTTACATCGAGGCTGATATGATTTTTAGGAGCATCGGGTGGAATGATTCGGGAAGAACCATAGACAATATGCCCTTGGGCGGCTAAGTGTTTGGCAACGTGCTCGCCAATGCCCCTTGAACTACCGGTGATGAGAATTATTTTTTGAGTGGTCATGGTTTGTGGCTTTTTTTGATTGTGTGCGGAAGATGGAAAGAGATAGCGATGACGGTTGGCAGTACAAACAGCAGGTTACTCCTCATTTTTCGGTTGATTTAAGTTTGACAATGAATTACACTGCAAAACTCCAAAGAACGAATGGAAAGAGAATTATCAAATGATAAGTTCGTTATTTTTTGTCGAAGCGGTATTTTCTCAAACGACTGAGCGAAACGGGCGTAATGCCTAAAAAACTCGCAATATCTTTCAAAGCAAAGCGAACAAAGACTTCAGGCTGTCGGGTCTCCAAATATTCATAACGCTCCAAAGCATCCATCGTTAAATGTAGCCGCCGTAGTTGAAATTCAGCAATAAACTGTAACTCTGCCATCACACGGCCTATGTGTTCGAGTTTATGATTGCTGTTGTAAAGTTGTTCGAGTCTATTATATGGTATTTTCAACAGCTCGCATGTTTCGACCGCCTTAAAAATGATGTCGGAAGGTTGTTTAGAGATTACACTCATGTAGTTGGTAATAAAACTTCCATCGGTAAAAAAATGCGTGGTTCGGTATTCGCCCTCACAATTCTCGTACGCTTTAACCGCCCCTTTTTCCAAAAACCACAGATACCGACACACCTCGCCTTCGTTTATGAGGATATCCTCTTTTTTAAGGGTTTGTTTTGAAAGCAACTGCTCTAACAATCGCCACGTTTCGTCATTCAGGTCGCCGATGTATCTTTCGAGTTGTTCTTTCATTAGGTCTTTTCTCTTTTATATCAAAGGTTCCGTTTCCACAAGAAATTTATGTAAAAAGTCCAATATAAAACATTGACAATCAAATTCACAACAAATTCTCAGTAACTCTTCATCACACGCCAAGCCAATTCTCGCCACAAAACGGAGTGCCTTATACGTCGTCGATTCTTATACAAATCCACAGGCAATATTGACCAATGAGTAAGTTAAAAATGAACCGAAAAGCACCGACAGACTGCCTTTTTTGTCTCCCTGTAAGCCCGTCATTTTCCATTTTTTGAATTATGAAATCAATACTGTTTGACTAATAAAGCGTATTATCTGTTTTTTCAAAGAAAATTTCCATCGTTAAAGCCTTTAAAAGAAATGATTATAGGCACTACTTCCCAATTCGTAGGGGGAAATGAATATAGGCCAAATAGCTTTTTTCTACGGCCGTAAACAGCCATAAAATGCGAACGGTTTGCATTCAATAGCTTCTCTATTTGTTTTTTCTTAGCCTCTGTGCCTATGAGTTTCATTTTGCCTATTTTTAACCTTTCGAGCGAAATCGTTTAAAAAAATACATATTTCGCTCATTAACGTCACTATTTCTTTAACCCAGTCAAATCGGATTGAATTTCTATATTTCCGTCGTCACTCAAAACGGTAGCAGAAAAATTATCGCATATTCCATGTTACCAAAGGTTTTGAGTCTGATTTTCTTGGCCGCTATTTTGTTCATAATCAGTTGAAGCGAACCATTATGCGTAAAGGTGCAGCCATAAATAATGATACTCGTTTTGAAAATACCTGCGATACAATATCTCAAAAGCAGTTTCGCTGACATCTCGTACAGCCTGTCAGAGCATTTCATCGGCAATTGTTACGTTTAGCACAAAGTCCTGAATGTTGAATTAAAATCAACATTCAGGGCTTTGCAAAGATTTTATAAATTTTAAGCAGGATATGGCGCAGGAGTCCCCATTCGATTTAAAGTACCGATAGACACACTTGTTTTAGAGTAACTTTATTTTTCGGCACGTAACCACCGTCCACCTTTGGTGGCTATTTTGAGTTGATTGCTGTCAACGGTTTCCCCTGTGATGGCATCCGTAACACGTTTGTATTTCAGATTTTTAAAGTCAAGTGCGACGGTTTTGGCGGTAGCTTCGTTCAACAAAAAATAATGATCTGCTTCGGGTGCAGCCAAGCGATATACCAAAGCGTTGGAACACGAATAAGGGGATGAATAAGCCCCAAGTGCGTACTGCAAAATAGGTAATGAAGGCTTTTCTGCATTTTCAAAGGCATTGAGTGATGCCTGAAAGCCTAGTAAAATGGCTTTACCCTTACCGAGAGAATGTTCCAACACGGCGGGTTTGCCATTATCGTATTTTTCAACAACACGGGCTGCCGTAGCCGTTGAGTTCATGGTAAAGCCCAGCACGTCTTTCCCTGCGATAGTGAGTTGCCGATTGGTGCCCGAAAATTGAAAATCATCAATGGTAGCCCCAAAAAGCTGTTCAAAATCCGAGCCTTTCCCCGTAGGAAGATTGACGGTATTTTCATCGTACCAGCCCGATGGCAAATCTATGACGAGTCGGCCACCATCCTGCACGTATTTTTTTAACAGGGGTAGCAGTTCTTTTCGTACCGTAATCATGGCTGGTAAATACAGCACTTTGTAACGCCCAGCTAAGCCTTTGGATAAATCATTGGGGGTGAGGTATTCAAAAGGTACGTTGTTGGCCATCAGTACATTGCTGATGCCGATTCGCGCTTTGACGGGCTGGAATCGAAAATCATCGCGCCCCGATATGCTCATAGCGCCCCAAGTGGCTTCGTTTTCCCAATCGTACAAAATACCAACGAGGGGCTCTTTGTGGGCTTTCCAGAGTTCAAAACGGTATTTTTGCATGGCTTTTCCCAATTGTCCGATGGCGACGGCGCGGTCGGTCAGTTGTCCGTTTCGGTCCAATAAACTATACTCACCACCTTCCTTTCCAGCACTTCGGGCATTCCAGCACCAAATGCCGAACCCTTTGAAGCCCGCGGCCAACTGACTGAGGTATAGCTGCATCAATTCACCGGGGCCGACGTAGTAAGAGTTGTTGTGTCCTGGATTTTTTTCACCATCCATTTGCATCGGCCCACCAGTACTTTCCCAACCGCCCGTCCAGCCGCCTTTATTGAAGTCGTTCATCAACGACGCTTGCTGGTAGAGCGACTTGGTGATTTCGCCTTTGACCAAATTGTAATGCCACGAAAAGTGCATCGAAGGATAAAAAGAACCGTACTGCGTCAGCACGTCGGCGATGCCTTCCATATCCACGCCGTACCACGCAAAAGGGTGAAAAACAGCCAATTCACCGCCGCCACGATAGGGCGCGTTGGCATCAAAACGATTGAACTGAGCGGCAGATTCGCGGATGCGACCCAAATTGTGCTCCACCTTGAATCGGTAAATGTCTTTGACGTGATTGTATTCTCTGCCTGTAATATTTCGCCAATTTTTTGTCACATCCTCCCAGTCACTGAATACCCGCTGTTCGTTGAGGAAAAGACCTGCATGATACTGATTCCAAGCTTGGTTCAAATTTTCTACGGTTTGGTAACGCTTTTTGAGCCATTCCAAAAACAAGGCTTCCCCTTTGGTACTGAGTTCTACCCCACGCCCACCAATTTCGGGGTCATAAGCCACGCTCGTGACCCGCATGAACTTTTTGTCTGGACTGTCTTGGATGTATTTTTCTATGTTTTGGATTCGTTTTTTTGCAACTTCTTTTTGGTAATTAATCATCTTAGGATGCTCCAAAATTTCGCTCATTGACAGGGTTTTAGCGATGCCGAGCTGTTCCAAAAGCGCAGGCGTTATTTCTTCATAACCACCCTCCCCGTACCACCACGGCATGATGCCCTCTTCCAAGGCTATCAATGAAATTTGCTCAATGGTCCAGTTCGGTAAGGGCATGATTTGTTTCAAAGCATTGAAGCCCAGTTTTTTCATGTTTCGGAAATGTGCCCGCATCTCTTTCTCGCCTTCGTTGGGTTGCTGCACGTACACGACCCCCGCTGGCATGGGTGCCAGTTTCCGAAACTTCTGCTGCATGGGTGAATCATGCAAGGCATCGTAGCGTTGGTGGAGGTACGGGTCGCTTTGGGCGTAAACTTGAATAAATATACTGAAAATCAGAAGTATAGTTAAGAGACAGTTCGAGGGTTTCATATTTGTAAAACTTAGGGTTGGGCTTTTACGGCGTAAAATGTACCTCCTTTGGGCGGCGCATCGGGGCGGAGAAAAACGTTGGGTTGTCCAAATTCGGTAGTGACCTGATACACCGCATTGGGTTGAGCCACCCCCATTTTTCGGTTGTAGCCAGCTACGCCTTTGGAAATGACTGTATTGTTGAACAGCAAATTTTCGGGGCCAGGCGGGCGGTGTTTGTTGGGGGCACCGATGCCGATGGCATCCCAACTGTGCCAAACGGGCGTGGCGATGCGGCATTGTTCTACCAAATTATGACCGTGGTCTTGGTCGTGAAAATTGACATCTACCTCAAAATCACAGCGATAGACTACGTTGTAAGCCGCGCCTGGGTTCATAATGGCAAAGTGGCGAATGCGTCGGACTTTTTCGTTGTAAAATAGGCAATATTTGGAACCCCAGCACCCGTAGTAGCCTCCATGAAAGGAATCTTTTTTGACGTAGGCGCGGTCCATGAAGTTGTTGCGGCAGGTGATGTGTTCACAATTACCCAACCCCAGCGGATGCGTGCCCGCCCAAAGAAAGTTACAGTTGTCCACCCACGAATTACGGCTGTTTCTAAAAATAACCAAATGGACAAACAGCGTAGTGTCGCGGGTTTCGTGCTCGTGAAAAACCCGACGGTCCCACGCAGCGTTGAAATCGGATTTGTCGTAAGGTTCAAAATCAACGGCGGCGTAACGAAAAGTCAGGTCTTCCAATCCCACTCGTTCGGCATCGTTTATTTCAAACGCTACGAGGTGTTTTTGGTCGGGGGCGTATTTGAAAAACATCTTTTTCATCACTACTTTCAGCACCGTTTGATCTTTGCTTTCGCCACGTAGTACCACCTTTGACTTCAACGTAACGGGTTTTGAAATAATATACTCTCCATTTTTGAGAAAAATAACTCCGCCGCCTTTTGCAGCTACTTCATCAATCGCCTCCTGTAAATTATCCTTAGGCGTAATCGTTTTTTGGATTTTTAAGGTATGTCTCAACGGAATGCCACCCTGTACGCCCGCTTTGGCCCATTCTTTCATGTCGGGAAAGCGCGGGTCAAAGCGGCTTTCGTCAAAGATGTATCCGACGTCACCAATTTGGTGTTGGGCAAAAACGGGTATCGAAACTCCCATAAAGAAAAGTAAATACGTTATTGGCCTTATAGCTGTAAAATTCATGGCTGTTAATAGCATTACTGTTTAGCATAGGTTGCCGTAAATACAATCAATCGCCCCCCCCAAGATGCATTCACGGTTTGATTGGCCGATGTAATGGGCACTAATGGCACGTTGATATTGGCTTGGGTGCTAAATGTAAGGGTCATTTGTCGGTCGGTGAGTGCGGTAATGGTCGGCGAGTAATTGGTGTAAGTCGCCGGAGTATAGACCGCTGCACCAGCGGCGTTGGGGGCTACAGTTCCGTGAAAAACAAAATCGTAGTTCCAGCGACTGATTTGACCTCGTGTATAGGTGGGACGACCGATACGAAGCAAGGTAGCTTCCTGACCTTCATCGTTGACTTTGACCAACGAAAAATTACCCTGTTGACGAATACCTCGATTGGCTAGCCAAAATGTATCAGCGGTAGCAGTGCGAGCGGCTAAATAAAGCGTATCGGTAAAAGGCATGACGGGGTTGGCACGTCCAGTCACTAACAAAGGGGCAGTGGTCGGCGTGACGGTGACCAGCGTATCGCGGGAGCGAGGAACAAGCCCCACCTGATACTTCATCGTGAGCGATACAGGCACCCAAACACCCTTGATTTGGTCGCGCAAGGCCCTATCATTTGACACCGTAGGGAAAGGTGGATTTTCGCACGCCCAAAATGAAGAAACCAGCAACAGGGCGCTACAAACAGCCAAAATTGGATGAGATATTTTCATGTTTTTTAGTCTTTTTTAATCATTTTGAACCAATAAAGGATTGCGGTCAATCATGGTTTGCGGTACCAAAAACACCAACAAACGGCTGTTCCAAGGTACTTCGGTGCAGTTGCCCAAGGCACAATCTACCCCGCCTGGTGAAGTAGGACGGTCGCCTGGGTTGAGGGGTTGTCTTAGCCTTTTAACATTGTGTATGCGTGTTCCTTCGCTGAAAGTTTCTCTAATAAACTCTTTTCTAATTTCTTCCAACAGGTTGGTTGGAGCCGTGGTCAACGTTGGTAAACCTGCCCGCGTCCGCACCGCATTTAAGTCGGCCAATGCCAAGACGGTATTGCCTTTACGTTGGTTCATTTCGGCGCGCATTAATAAAAATTCGGCGGAACGGAATAAGACAATGTTGGAATTGACTCCCTGCACAGGCCCTAAATTGGCCGTTCCCAATGAACCCCATTTTCTGGAAAACCAAAGCCGATTGGGACTGTTCCAAGCCGTTGCGGCCGTGGTAGCTTGCGTGGTGTCTAAGAGAGTTCGGTAACGCAAATCGCGCTGACGGTCAAAGTCAGCCAAGGTTTTAAAGCGTTGGCTCATGCGTAAGTTAGGCCCCGAAGTAAGGTTGTTGACATTGGCCAATTGAGCAGTCGTATAAACACTCTGAAGGGTATAATGCGTACGCAAAGGCGCGCCGTTGGTAGTACGAGAGTTACGTCCCACTACGTTGACCAATTCAAAAATCACTTCGTCGCGATTGGCAGAATTGGTACTTGGTAAAATACCCGTACGTTGGAAAAGTTGCGCTAACATTTGATTGCCAGGCACTAACGGAAAACGGTTGGCGTTGCCTTGTCCAAGCAAACGGTTACAAACTGCCAGACAACTGTCCACATTGTCTTGCTGCCAATAGACCCGCGCCATGAGGGCAAGCGCGGCGTATTTATTGGCACGAGGCTGCATATCGGGCAAATGCTGTGCCGGATTGTAGTTTTCTGGCAGGAGTCGTTCGGCAATGCGCAAATCGTTCAAAACACTGTCATAGGCAGCTTTGACGCTCAAACGTGGGTAGGATAAATCACCAAACTCTGATACCGATTTGTAATTTCCGACGGGGCCGGGATGTGAATTATCTGGAGTATATCCCCACGGGTAACCGATGAGGCGCGTTTGTTCAAAAATACATAATGCACGTACAAAACGGGCATCGCCTTCGATGCGTCCCCTTTGCAGGTTGATGTCCTTGCGAGGGTCGGGTTCGTTGGGGGTTTGTACTTGATTGCTTTGCAGGATTTCCAGTACGTTGTTGGCATTGTTCAGCCCAAAGGTTGACCATTGTAAAAATTCTGCCTGATACCCATAATCTTCCTCGCGATGCGTCCAAGTGTACACTCTTGACGAGCGGCTTGGGCTATTGCGATAGTTGACGTTGTTGACAGCCACTAAATCACCGAAGGTTTCACCAATAACAAGTGCATTGCCTCCAAAGGCCACTTCACGGGCAATGCCAGAATAAGCCCCCGTCATCAAAATATCCAATTCCTGCACCGTGCGCACATTTTGGGCTTGGATGAGGGTTTTGGAAGAAACTTCGTCTAAATATTTATCGCAGGAAACACCGCAGAGTGCTACGGCAATAATTCCCATTATGCTATATGTCTTTTTCATGAATGCTGATTGTCTAAATAATTAAAACCCAAAGTTGATACCTATTAAAAGCGTACGGACTTGTGGCAAATCGTTGTTGGTGACTCCCGGTGAAAGCGTAGCCGTAGAGCCATCGGCTCCACCATTGCGGAATACTTCAGGATCCCAGCCCATAAATTTGGTGAAGGTGAGTAGGTTTTGTCCAGTGAACGAAATACGCGCTGTACGAAGATGTAGTTTTTTGGCTACCGATGCAGGAAGCGTATAACCGAGCTGCACGTTTTTGAGGCGAATGAAAGAGCCATCGTGCAAGAACCGAGAAGACTCAAAACCCCGTGCGTTGGAGTTCCATTGCATCCGAAAGGCTCCTTCGGTTTTGTTGAGTTCATCACGCAGACTGCCGATACCTGGACTTTCGGCCCGTAGCACCTGACCCGTGGTAGGATAGCTCTGCGCGCGTTGGGCTTGGTCATAAATCCAGTTGCCGTATTGATAATAAAACAAAAAGTTAAAATCAACTTTACGGAATTGAAAACTGTTGGTCAATCCCCCAAACAGTACTGGGTATGGGGTTCGATTTTCGAGAATAAATTGATTATTACCCGCATTATTGGCAATTGTTCCATCCCACAAAGCCCCTGTTTTTACCGTTTTTCCCGTATTGTTAAAGACGACCCGGTCGCGCTCGTAAAATAGTTCATTGCCGGTATTGGGGTCAAAACCCGCAAACTGCGCCATGTAATAGTTCCCCAAAGGATAGCCCGGCGTGGCTATGCTCGGCCCAGCAATAACTTGGAAGGGGAAATTAAGGAATGGCGCGGTGTAAGTACTCAACACTGTATTTTTGTTGTGACTGATGTTAAAATCGGTAGTCCAGCGGAAGTCCTTTTTGGTGATGTTGCGCGTAGTAATGCTAAATTCTACCCCACGGTTGCGAACGGAACCGAGGTTGATGGTCATGGAGTTGTTGATGGTACCAAACAACGGCCCCAATGCGTAATCCAGCAATAAGCCTTCGGAGTCTTTGTTGTAGAAATCAAGCGTACCGCTGATGCGTTTGTTCCACAGGGTAAATTCAATGCCCGCGTCAAATTGCTTCGTCGATTCCCAAGTCAGGGCGGAGTTGCCGGGGTTGGTAAATTGCCCTCCCTGAATCCCGCCGTAGATGGCGGCATTGTATCCCACAAATGTAAAGTTTTTCTGCCACGAGAAATTCCCGATTTCGGCGTTTCCGGTGCGGCCATAGCTAGCACGCAGTTTAAGGAAATTCACAAACGAACTGTTGCTCAGGAAGCTCTCATCACTGATGACCCATCCCACCGACATACCGGGGAAGGTGGCCCAGCGATTTTCGGGACCGAAGCGTGACGAGCCGTCAGAACGTAGACTGACTTCAAACAGGTATCTGTCTTTGTAGGCGTAATTGATTCTTCCAAAATAAGACACAAAGCGAAACGATATTTCGTCATTGAATACCACTGAGCGGGTCGTGTCCAAGCCTGTTTTTGCGCCGGGCGGTACGCGCTCAGTGATGTAGGTTTCATTGTCAGAAATGCGATTTTGGAGACTATTTCCTGCCAACACACCGATGCGGTGGTCTTTGCCTAATTCACGGGTGTAATTAATGGTGGTATTCCAGTTAGAATTACGGTTCAGCACGTCGCGATTCTCGGCCCGGCCTCCCCCTGTACGCTCAGCACCCTGAATTCCAGTGGGATACAGCGTGGGATTTAGCAAAATATCATTCTTCGTTTTTTGATAATCCGTGCCAAATTCTGAGCGAATTGTTAATCCTTTGATAGGTTCAATTTGGGCGAAAAAGGTGTTGATATTTCGGAAAGTGTTGGATTGATTGGAATAGTTATTTCGGTAAAAAACGGGGTTTGTTCCGATACTCAGTGTATTGTTGGTACCATTGGCGATGCCGTTGAAAAAAGAGCCGTCGGGCAATTGGACTGGATAGGCAGGCAAGGCCGATGTGAGGCCGTATTGGTACGAGTTGCCCAATGGAACCATCTCATTGTCAATACCATTAAGCGAAACATTGGCACCCAGTTTAAGCATTTTGATGGGGTTGTATTCTACGTTTACGCGTCCGCTCAACCGACGCAGCCCTTGTCCAATGATAATCCCGTCTTCTTTACGGTACGACCCACTTCCATAAATTGTCAGGTTTTTGGCACCACCGCCTACACTCAGCGTAGCCTGCTGAAAACCACCCTGCCGCAGCACTTGATCGAGCCAATTGGTACGGGTATTGTAGAGGGTAGTGGAGTCAATCAATTGATTATCAAACGAAGCGGGCAATGAGCCGCGCAAAATACTCGTAGGCACTAGATTGGTCAAATTGGAAGAGGCTGGAGCCAGTCCCGCTTGGATGTTGTTGCGGGCAGCACGTTTTAGAATATTAAAATGATCGGCTCCGTTGTCGATAAAATCAACACGATTGGTAGCCGTATTGATGCCTTGTTGGTAGCTGAAATCAAAAGTAGGTTTACCTTTTGCTCCTTTTTTGGTCGTGATTAAAATGACCCCGTTGGCCGCTCTTGAACCAAACAAGATAGACGCCGAAGCATCTTTTAAGACTTCCATTGACTCAATATCGTCGGGATTGATTTCGGCCAGTGGGTTCATGGCCACACCGCCTGTACCGAAAGCGGAGCTATTAACAGGCTGACCATCAATAACAATCAAAGGTTGCGAGTTAGAATTGATAGAAGCTACCCCGCGTACATTGATCCGCACTGCACCGCCAGGAGTACCTCCCGCCTGCGTGATTTGTACCCCCGCTGCCCGTCCCTGAAGGGCTACATCAGGACTGGCGGCGGTATTGGCGCGAATATCGGCCGCTTTTAGTGAGGCAATAGAACCTGTCACATCGCGCTTGCGCTGCTCGCCAAAAGCTACTACCTGCACCTCATTGAGGGAACGCTCGTCGGGAAGTAGCGTAATGTTGATTTGAGTTCGATTGCCGACCGTAATTTGCTGGGATAAATATCCTACATAACTGATGATTAAGTTCGTGTTTTTGTCGGGGACCTCAATTTTAAAGTTTCCGTTGGCATCGGTCGTAGTGCCTCGTGAAGTTCCTTTGATTAAAATACTTACGCCTGCCATCGTCACCCCTTTTTCGTCCTTGATTGTGCCACTAATGGGTAGCAGAGTAGGCTGTATGACGTCGATTAGTTGTTGTTCTTCGTTTGGGAGTACACTTTGTTCATTTTTACTATTTTTGAGTAGAATTCGGTTGTCAATTACCTGGTATTCAATCGAAATAGGTTTCAATAGCTCTTTCAATACTAAGTCTAAGCGTTGGTTGATGACTTTTATTTTTACCTTTTGGGTGATATTGATGGCACTTGAACTATAAATAAATCGAACTTTGGCTTGCTTCTCAATCAGGTTAAGCACCTTTTTTATCTCCATGCCGTTGGCGTCCAAAGTTAGAGGCTGATTGAGCACATCTTGCGCTTTGGAGGAATGGGCTAGAGAAATCCCGCAGAAAAAAATAACAAACAGAATCTGTTGAAATGACATTTTCATAATAGCCCAAACTTGCGTTTGAATCTGTAATTTTTTGTACATAACTTGTAAAAGTTTTTGGGTTTGAGAGAACTTTTAAACGGGTGTACTTTTTGTTTTGACGAACAAAGCTCAAATTGACGTTTGAGTGAGGTACACAGCAAGCCGATAATGTTGACGCATTGTCGGCTTTTTTACTTTTTAGATTACTCCATAGGCCAAAAATTCTGGGTTGTGAGTGTTGAACGAAACATATTTAGTGGCAGCCACTTCCTTGGATAAAGACAGTTGTACCACGCACTTCGTATTCGGCACTGATAGAAGCACATACTAAGTCCAACTGCTTGTACATGGAGAGGCCGTTTAAATCGCCCGTGAATGCGCAGTGGTTGAGCACAGGATTGGCCACCACAATTTCTACTCCATATATCTTTTGGATGAGTGCCAATACTGTTTCGATGTTTGCTTCTTCAAATTGAAAGTCGGTGGAAGCAATATCAGGAACTATAACCTGTGGCATTTCCACAATCTCCTGTCGTATGGTTTTTAATTCGTTATCAAAGAGTGCTTTTTGATTGGGGGTTAATATCACACCGTTTAATTTTTTAGACAGCTCAGGCTCTTTGGCATAGACCGAAACCCGCCCCGTTTTTACGGATACCTCAATCATTTTTCCGTTAGGTTGTGGACTAATACGAAAACTTGTGCCAAGCACTTCGGTTACTAAATTGCCTGATTGAACCAAAAAGGGTATTTTTTCATTACGTTTTACTTGAAAAAAAGCTTCTCCTTTTAGATACACGGTTCGGGTTTGTTGATTGTAATTTTCGTCGGTAATGATGCTGGCGTTTTTGGCAAGAATCACAATACTACCGTCGGGTAGCACCACTTTTTGCTGCGAACTATCAATGTTTTTGGTCTCAATACCGTGCGTAGGTTGGCTGACAATTTCTGGCGATGGATGATTTAGGAATACAAAATACCCAATGACCAAACTAATACAAGCAGCAGCAGCACCTACCCAAATCCACTTTGAAAGTGACCTTAGTTGGCCTTGCGCTACGGGCATGGCATCGGCCTGGATGCGTTGCCAAAGCCGAGTATCTATGGCTTGAAGTTCGGAACTGCTTTCAAAGATTACCTTATCGTCGTGGTGATTGAAGTGCAAATCCGCCCACTTTTCCATCAAAGCGATTTCGGCGGGAGAGCATTCACCCTTCATAAATTTGTCGGAGAGTATATCAAACTCATGCTTTGTCATCTGGACGAAATTTTAATTATCTGAATGAAAATCCTGCAAGTATAATCGCAACATTTTCAAGGATTTAGTGATGTGGTATTCTACGGCTTTTTCGGTCAAATCCATTTGAGAAGCAATTTTCTTGACCGGTAGCTCTTCTATTTTGCTCATCTTGAAAATTGTGGCGGTTTTTTCGGGCATTTTCTTCAAGGCTTGTTCGATTGCCTTTGACAACTCATTGACATTGAAAATCTCGTTGGCATCTACTTTCTCAAACACCTCATGCAAAATCTGGTACTCACGGTACTTGCGAAGATTGATTTGGGATTTGATGAATTTGTTAGTCAAATTGCGGGCTGCGATAAAGAAATATACTTTCAGATTTTGAATTTGAGATTGTTGGCGATTTTGCCAGAGGCTCAACATCAAATCATGCACGATTTCTTCGGCTTCCTCCCTTGAACCCAATTGCTGATACACAAATCCATAGAGCTGACGCCAATACCTCCGATAGATTACTTCAAAGGCTTTCGCATCGTCATTTTTCAATAAATCGATCAATATGTCATCAGTTAGATTGGAGTAGTACATCTGTCAACTATCGTTCAATTTTGTTTAAGGTTCACCTTATCCCCCAAATCCCTAAAATAATTTCTATTTTTATTTTAAAAAATACCAAAATACTCGAAAATAGCTCATTTAGGGCCATAAAAAAACAAGATAGACGAAGTAATAAACCTAACTTCGTCTATCTTGTTTTCTATTCGCTACCTTAATGTTATTCTATCAAAGTCCTTTCAGATATGCCAAGCTCAAAGGCACTTGTTCGGGGGCTTAAAGGTCTTCAATGTCATAGTACTTAATTTTGGTATTTTAGCACAAAGTGGCATACCTCTTCTTCAAAAAATTCATCATAAATACATTGATTTCCCACTGACTCGCCACGGGTTGTTGGGTATAGGGCAATACAGGCATGTAGGTAGCGGGTCCAAACTCAGTGTTCATCGTCAGTTGCGTTCCTTTTTTTCGGTGTATTTCCACGATTTTATCCCACCATTTCAGGTGGGTTTCAAAGGTTTCTTTCCACTCAGGAGCCCGAGGGTCATTTACTTGAGGGCCTTCGGGGTGCCCGATGCGGGTATGGATATGGTCAGCGTGGTGTAAAGCCAACTCCACGGCTTCAGTTTGGTCGGCCAAGAGCGATTCGTGGACATTACACCAATGTGAAATGTCCAGCGTGATGCGTAAGTTAGGAAGGGAAGTAAGGTAAAGTTGGGTAATGTGTGCAGCAAAAAGACTTTTACCACGGTGGGTTTCGTGAATAATTTTCACGCCTGTTTCTTTGGAAATACGTTCTGCAATTTCAAACAAATGTTTATTTTGCTCAAAACTGAAATAGTCCTTGCCCGTTTGGCAGTTGACCAAAATAGGTTGGGCTTCAATGAGATGACGGAGGTATTTCTCGTAGTTTTTGGCATGTTCGCTGAGGTCACGCTCAAACGATTGGTAATATTGCCCAATAAACTTGAGGTCGAAGTCTCTTAATATATCAAGAATCGCTTGTTTTTCTGTTTTTTCAAGAGGCAATGCCATTTCCACCCCATCGTAACCTGCCTCTTTGACGTTTTTACAGAATAATGCAAAAGGTAATGTATTACCCCATGAAGGAGCAAAGAATTTAATATTCATGCTATTTTTATTGTTGAGTAAAATTCACATTTTAATTGTGAAAAGTAGAACTCCAACGCTTGCTTCCTATAATTTAAGTAAGGTTCTACACCTCACGATTTGTTTTGTAGACTTTGAAAAATTAGGTAGTCAGGGTACTACCTAATTTTAGTACGTTCAATCTACTTATTTCACCAAAAATTCAGCCTCATCAGTAATACTCACGGCTTTCTCTGCCAATAAATCTCCTGCAAAAGGCTCAATCGGAGTATAACTGCTCGCATGAACGTCTTTGTAGGGTTTGTTAGTTGCCAAATTATAGGCTGTAATGATTGACCAACGAGGCTTATCGGAGAGGTTTGCCGCCGAAGCATGGAGGGTATTACAATGAAAAAAAGCCGTATCGCCGGGGTTCATTTCTAAGTAATCCAAGGGCATAATTTTCAGGGCTTCATTTACCTTCTCCATATCTGCCCCTACCTGTTCACCCGCAAAACCATGCTCAACCCGCCCCATTTTGTGCGAGCCTCGAATCATTTGCAAACAGCCATTTTCTTTCGTTGCGGGAGTAAGGGCAGTCAGAACGCTTAACATATCAGGAAATAGAAACCCGTTGTTTTTATACCAATAGCCATAATCTTGGTGCCACTCCCAAGCGCCGCCTGTTTTGGGCTCTTTCTGCATCAATTTAGAATGATAATGAGCGGCTTTTCCTCCCAGTATCTGCTCTACCCCTTCTATAATTCGTTCTGAGCGAGCAAATTTACTGTACAGGCTTTCGTCCAACGAATACCATAGCGCTAGTTTGGTTTTCAGGCCTGAGGCATCGGTGCGGTCATAGCTTTTTTTGCTCATTACGTCATCATCAATGGCAATTTTGTAAAGCAAATCTACTTCTTGCTGCGTGAAGAAGTTACGAACTACCACGTAGCCATCACGTTGGTAGGTTTCGAGATGTTCTTGGGTAAATTTCATGATTATATCTATTTTTAAGATTTTACAGCATCAATATTAGGGACTATCAGATGAATGATGAGCAGGGCAATCCCATACATGGAAGCAGCCACCACAAAAAGACTTTTGTAACTACCCGTAGCTTCGAGCAAATGCCCCGTGGCGGAGGCCATCAACATCCCACCCACCGCCCCCGACATACCTATAAACCCCACCACGGTTCCGACATCTTTTTTGGGAAAAAAGTCGGTAGCCAACGTGTACATATTGGCCGACCATCCTGTGTGTGCCGCCATTCCAAGACCAATCAGCAACACAGCAGGCCATAGTTGAGCCATACCCGATACCCAATAAATGGGAATAACAAGCAGCGCACAGACGAGCAGCGTGGTTTTTCGAGAAGCATTGAGACTCCAACCCATTTGTAAAAATTTGGACGAAAGCCAGCCGCCACCAATACTTCCTACATCGGCAATCAAATAAGCCACAATAAGTGGAACACCGATTTTGTCTAGTTGGAGCCCGTAAGTGGTATTTAAAAACTTGGGCAACCAATACAGAAAAAACCACCAAATAGGGTCAGTCATGAATTTTCCGATGGCAATTGCCCAAACTTTACGAGTTCGGATTATTTCCCATAATGAGGCGGATTTTTCGTCATCAAAAACTGTATCCGCTTTTATCAGGTTCGCTTCTGCTGCATTGACCGACGGGTGATTTTCGGGGTTGTGAACCATTTTTATCCAGAAAAACAGCCAAATGAACCCAAGCAACCCAGTGAGAATAAAAGCCCACTGCCACCCAAAATTGAGCGCAATGACGGGCACTAACAAGGGCGCAGCGATGGCCCCGATATTGGATCCTGAATTGAAAATACCCGTTGCCAAGGCCCGTTCTTTTCGGGGAAACCACTCGGCAATGGTCTTAATGGCGGCCGGAAAATTGCCTGATTCGCCAATGCCCAATGCCAATCGGGCTATCCCGAAACCCATTGCTGTGCGAGCCAAGGCGTGACTCATGGCCGCCAACGACCATACAATGATGGAGAGAATGTATCCTCGTTTAGTCCCTAGAAAATCAATCAATTTCCCAGCCAACAACAAACCGACTGCATACGAAAGCTGAAATGCCGTGACGATATAGCCGTATTCTATTTCTGTCCAGCCAATTTCTTTTTGTAATTGCGGGGCTAAAATGGCCAATACCTGACGGTCAACGTAATTGATGGTCGTGGCAAAAAAAAGTAGAGCACATACCCACCATCGCATGAAAGTAGGTTTTTGCGGAGGTGAATACTGAGTTTCTAATTTCATTTTTCGTTTTCTAGGCGGTTTTTATACTCTTTCCAAACCGAGATTGTATTTTGAACTAACAGTGGTTTGTCACCTTTTATGTTGTAACACTGTACCCCAATAGGTACACTCATTTTCAGGTCTTTAATGATGTATTTCAACAAACCATAGGTATCAAAACTACCGCTTCCCAAGGGCAAAATATAATCATCCCATATCGTTTTTTGCTGAGTTATCACGTCGTTAGCCCCACAAATAGTAACCATTTTAAGATAAGGTTTGAGTTCTTTCAAGTGGGGTTTCAGTGCCAAGCGTTCTGAATTTGAAGTAGTGGCCAACCAATGACACAAATTAAAAGTCAACCCCACATTTTTTCGATTGATTTGCTTAATCAACGTCAGGGCATGATCGGTTCGCTCTACATAAAACCCGTGATGAGGATAGAGAGCCACTTGCAAACCGGAAGCCTTGGCCCAATCTGAGATTTGGGTCAGTAATCTTACTGCCAATGTATCTGCCTCGTGAGACGAAGGCTTAAACGAAGCAGTAGCAATGATAAAGGGGGCAATGATGGTCTTGCTTCCTTTGAGTTGCTGAATGTATTGTTCTAAACGCTTATCTATATACGGTTCTTTTAACTCAATTCTTACGTAAAAATAAGACCCCGTAAATTGATGCTTATCAAGGGCGGCTTTCATGCCTTCAAAACTTTGGGTTTGATTGATTTCGATGCCATCAAAACCCGATTTTTTGATAAATTCTACCTGTTTATCAAAGGTATTGTAGGTACTGTCGCCCCGAATGATGTTGTGCAGGGTAAAAAAATCGTTTTTGATTTTTTGGGCTAATGCTATTGTTACACATCCTATCCAAAAAAGAAATAAAAACTGTATTCTGAGTGCCATTTTTGTTTTCTTTTTGCCAACGGTTAAAGCAGTTTTACATTGCCCATTCTTTCCTTGCCAATGGAGCCGCCAGAAGCGCATTGGCGTAGTTATTACCCTCAAACAATTCTTTTTCGGGATTCCATTTCAGCTTCTCCCCCGCTCCTACCTGAGCTGCAATGAGCCCAATTTGTGAAATCGAAATGGTACGATGTCCTACTTCAATAGGTTCCAAGGTTTTGCGGTTTGTTTTTATAGCCTCGATAAAATCAGTCTTATCCCACGGCGTTTTTGACAGATCCAACTCACTACCTGTGGGTTTAGAATCCAGCACTTTTGGATTAGAAGCTGTGATTTTACCAGGATACCCCTCTACGTGAATCCATCCCTCTGAGCCGATGTATTTGATGGATGGTGCGCTCGTTGGGGTTTGTTGACAGGTCATTTCCACGCCGTTGGCGTAGCGGTATGTTACCTGAAAGTTAATCATGGTATTCCAGAGGCTTTTGGGAAATTCGCCTTCCCCTTCTACCTCGACCGGGCCTGAATACTCACTGTTGTTAGCCCACTGCGCTACGTCAAAATAGTGGGCTCCCCAGTTGGCAATCATTCCTTGGGCATAGGTATCTACTCGCATCCAATTGGGGCGTTTTAAGATATCAAAAGGGGTATGAACGCGCATATCAGTATAAGGCACATAGGGCATCGGGCCAAGCCACAGGTCATAATTAAGTTCTTTCGGAATAGGCATATCTGCCTGTGAAGGGATGGGAGTGGGATCGGAAGGAAACTGTATTTCTATCTTTTGCAGCTTTCCGATTCGCCCATTTCGTACCAATTCTACCGCCTGATTTTGTGGGCGAATAGAACGGAACTCACTGTCGGTACGGTTTATAAGCGGTGCGCTGGCTCGGCTATACTTATTGAGGGCTTCTACCAATTCCCTCCCCTGATGCACACTCATGCTGAGGGGTTTTTCGCAACTGATGTGTTTTTTGGCTTTGGCTGCCAAAATGCCCATCGGTACATGCCAATAGTCTGGTGTAGAGATCATCACAGCATCAATGTCTTTTCGGGCGATAATCTCCCGAAAATCCACATAGGTGGCACAACCTTTGTATTTGCCGCTTGCTGTATTTTTGGCATAGTGGTCCTCAATGGTTGTCTTGGCTTTGTTTAACCGCCAGCTGTCCACATCGCAGGCGGCTACGATTTGGGCATCGGCGATATCCAGCAGGCCGGGAATTTTTGTTCCAAGGCTTTTTTGCTCGGCACCCTGTAAATTTTGTCCATAACCCTGTCGACCGGTACCGATCAGGCCAACGGTAATTCGGTTGGAAGGGGCATTTTTCCCAAAAACTGAAGCGGGCACTATGGTGGGAAAGCCGACAGAGGCCGTAGCTAAAGTGGTATTTTTGAGGAAATTTCGGCGGTTCATAATTCTTTGAGTTTAATGTTTTTGAATGCAACGCTGTGTCCGTGGTCTTGTAATAGAATATGTCCTTCGGAAATGGTAGTAAACCCTTGATAATCTTTGAATTTACTATCCCGAACACCCTGTTTGAATGAATTAGAATTTCGGTCAACATCTAGCACTTTTATACCGTCAAGCCAATGTTCGATGTGATTCTTTTTCACCACAATTTTGGAAGTATGCCACACCCCTATTTTGGCATTGGGCTTTTTGGCAGCAACAACATCATAAATGGAAGCGGTTTTGAGGTCTTGCGGCAAAGGCTTGCCATTGTAGATATAATCAGCATCATCAATGAGTTGGTACTCATATCCCACCTGTGACCCTTTTTCAGGCTTGGGCTGCCGCTCTTCGATAAAGTACTTTACCCCAGAGTTTCCCCCTTTCCCTAATTTCCACTCAAAAATCAGTTCGAAGTCATCGTACTTCCCTACAGTAACTATATCCCCCGCATCCCCCGATTCGGCTCCGTTAGTGAGTTCACCCCTCAGTTCGCCATTAATTACTGTCCAACCCTGTTTTGGAAATTCTAAACTATATGCACCACGCCAACCATTGGTAGTCTTTCCATCAAACAACAAAATCCATCCCGATTTTTTTTCGGAAGCAGTCAAGGTATTGGGAGTTTGGGCATTGCCATAAATGACGCCAAAGACCATAAGAATGGTAAGTAAAGTTTGCAGCCTGAACATAAATGGGTTGTTTTATTTTGCAAAATTCTGATAAAAATCTTCATTATTCTAATGGTTATTTTGCAAAAAATACGGCAATATTTGCAATAAGTTTTCAATAATACTAATTAAAGCAAATATAGATATATACTTGCGGTTGATTTTCTTAACTCAATCAAATCCATGCGACCTAACCTCCTTGCCGTTCCTCAAAATGAAAGTAAGTCGTTCGATTTACGCCATGAGGTTGTTGCTTATTTTACCAATCCTTGGCATTTTCATCCCGAATTAGAATTAAACTACGTAGTAAAAAGCTCAGGCACACGCTTTATCGGACAGAGTGTAGAACGCTTCGAAGGAGGCGAAATCATCCTCATTGGCAAAAATTTACCTCATTATTGGAAAAATGATGCCCTATTTTACCAACCCCAACCGCTCAGTTCGGCAGAGGCTATCGTAGTGCGATTTTCTGAAGATTTTGCAGGAAAAGACTTCTTTCATTTGCCCGAGACCCGGGCTATCCATTCACTTTTTGGGCGAGCCACCGACGGCCTCAAATTAACAGAACCACTCCGAACGCAAATTGCCGAAGAATTAATAAAATTAACCCAAAAAGAGGGGTTTGACCAATTAATCTCACTCTTGGCGATTTTACAGAAAATTGCGTTTTCAAGTGCTGTTGAGGTCATCTCGCCGCATTATGTTCCAAGCCAATTGCTAACCAAAAACAACGACCGGCTCAGTAAAATCATGGGCTATTTGATTGATCATTTTACCGAACCCATCCAACTACTGGAGGTAGCTTCGGTCGCAAACATGAACGAAGCTGCCCTTTGTCGCTATTTCAAATCGCAAACAGGTCAAACTATTACGCAATACATCACGGATTTGCGAATTCGATATGCCTGTGAACTCTTGATAAAAGGGGAAGATTCCATTACCCAGATATGTTTTCAGGTAGGATTCGAAAATGTTTCACACTTTATTCAAACCTTTAAGAAACTACGAAATCAAACCCCGTTCGAATTTAGAAAACGAGGGAAACCGTTTTAACTGCCGTTTAATAGATCATAGAAAACTGATTTCTACCATAAAAACGGTGCCCAAAAGCTCAATTACAAGTCAAGTTTTAACTTTTCTATTCCAATTTTCAGGAAAAACTTGCTAGAATAGTTTAATTTTTCGCTAAATCTCCCCCACTTCTTCGTAAGCGTATCTTTTACCTTTGTATCCAAGAAAGTCTTGTATTATTTTAACAAAAAACATGTCTTTATCTTTATTTAATTTATCAGGCAAAAAGGCATTGATTACGGGAGGAACACAGGGAATTGGTTTTTCTATCGCTAATGGACTGGGAGAAGCAGGGGCTTCGTTGGTGGTTAATGCCCGTAATCCTGAAAAACTGACCCAATGTATTCAGCAACTCCAGGCGAAGGGTATTGATGCAACAGGCGCATTGTTTGATGTAACAAATGCTGAAGGTATCAAAGAGGCAATACAGCATATTGAGACTCATATCGGCCCTATTGATATTTTGGTCAACAATGCTGGTATCATCCGACGCGCTCCTGCCGAAGATTTGCCCGAAAAGGACTGGAACGAGGTGATTTTGACCAACTTAACTGCTCCTTTTTTGGTATCGAAATACGTAGGGCAACACATGATAAAACGCAAAAGCGGCAAAATCATTAATATATGTTCACTGATGAGTGAGTTGGGCCGTGATACCGTGTCAGCCTACGCGGCAGCCAAAGGCGGCATCAAAATGCTGACCCGTAATTTGGCGACCGAATGGGCACCACACAATATTCAGATAAACGGTATACACCCTTCAAGCGTGTTTCATCAGAGTTAGTATTTATTCTAACTCTTAAAGCGGATTCTTAATTGGAAACACACGCAATCCGAATTGACATCGGAGGCGCTGGAAGCCAGAAATACAGCTGCCCCCACCAAATCTTCGGGCGTTCCCCTGCGCCCTGCCGGCGTGCGACTTACAATGTAGCCATTTAGAGGGTTTCCGACTCCTCGGTACGACGTATTGATGGGGGTAGCGATGTAGCCAGGCCCGATATCCCGTTTATTGGCTAAAAAAATTTTATAAATGGCCTCACGATGCTCTAAACAGCCCAAGCATTTACTCCAATCAATGCACGTTCCGTTTAGTTTTCACATTCCTGTTTCAGTAGGTTAAGCCAATTTTGCATTCCTTTCTCTAAGTTTTTATTGAACGATTTTTGAAAAAGCATTGCAAAAAAGCCTTCCATACTTTCATCGACCGAAACCTTCGTCTGCCCCTTGAAATCGGTTAATGTCCAGTTGTGAATGGCAAACATACCAAAAGTTGTGCCTGTCCAGCCGAAGTGTTTATTTGGGTCAACCGTATGAAGCGTTGAATGAATTTTAGCTCCCCCTGTTTTCCAGTCAAATATTGTTTCTGGTTTCAACTCCCCATTCAATTTTGGTTTGCTAATGTCTGTTTGCCAAGTAGCCCAACTGTCAATATTGGTCATCACTGCCCATACTTTTTCACAACTTGCATTGATAGTGATTGACTTACTGCATTTGACCGGTGCGTTGTTGTTGATACTTTTCATGATTGAATTGTTTTGTGCCGATGAACTTGCCGAAATTGTCAAGCTTAGGGTGGTGAATAAAATTGATTTTATGAACCCTCTTTGATTGTTTCGAATTAACAATACAAAGATCAGTACAAAATCAACAGTTGGTCTTGACAAAAATCAAGAAGTTTATCCAGCCGCTTTTTTTCTTAATCTGCTCAATGTTTCAGGTGTCATACCAAGCATGGAAGCCAGGTATTGCAGCGGCACCTGATTAAACAATTCTTTATTGAAATTGAAAAGTTGATTGTAGCGCTCTTCTGCTGTCATTGACAAATGCGTTAAAACCCTGTCTTCCAGCACAGTAAAGCATTTTGCAATAAATAATTTCTCTAACTCAGTCCAACGAGTTACTACTTTGCCAATTTGTTGATAGTCTTTTTGGTCAATCACATAAAGTTCACAGTCTGTCAGTGCCTGAATATTCCATCTTGCCGTTTGATGAAAGACAAAACTAGACAAATCCACCACAAAATAGCCGCTGGTAGAAATCCATTTCGTAACTTCTTTGTCACCAATCAACACATACTCTCTGATTATTCCACGTTGCACAAATCCAAGTTTGTCGCAATATCTGCCTTCCTTCAAAAAATAGTCGTTCTTTTTTAACGTTACCGGTTTGAAGTAGCTACTGATTTTTGAGAGGTCGTCATTACTGACCCCAAAATAGGTTTTTATGTATTTTTCAAGTTCACTCATAGCTTGCTGTGAAGCTCTTCAGGATGATATTCACTCTTCAAGTTTAATTATTTTATTCCTAACATTTTAATAATCGCTCAATTTCTTCTAGCGATTTCCCTTTTGTTTCGGGCACTTTTGCGCGGATAAAAAGGAAATAAACAAAACAGATGAGGGCAAGAATGAGAAAAATTGAATTTGAAGTGGTGGAGGAAGAAACCGCTCTTCTGGAATAATTTCATTGTTACCATGTCCGGGTATCGCTATCGATACATCATTTGTTTTACGATTATTGTATTCTTAGAGTACCTTTGGGATTTTAGAAGAAGTTGGATGTATCCCACTTCTTCGGCATTTATCGTGTACTGTTTACCAATGATCGGAGATAAAAAACAAATGACGAAACCCCAATTTTCAGCGTCTTTTACAGCGGGCTCTTTGTTTGTAAATGAATTCATTGCATTGAGCGATCAACTCATTTCAGAAAACATTCTCGAAATCCTTCGCAATGAGGTCAAACTTAACCATGTACTCAGCATTAAATCTGAAAAGGCACGCAGTCGAGTTGTTTCTGAAATCAAAAAAAGAATAAAAGCGGTCGATGGTTCTTTTTGGCATTTTTTTCTCGAATGCTCCGACCCCGAAAAATACGTAAGCCTTTTTTATGTGTGCATGAAAACCTATGCTTTGGTGTTTGACTTACATTTTGAAGTGGTGGTCAAACGATGGCGTATTTTAGAACGTGAAATTAGCCTCTATGATTTACAGATGCGATTCGACGAATTGGCTTCCCAAACAGATACAAACATCGGTAATTGGACAGAATCTACCCGTAAAGAGCTGATTCAAACTTATTTGCGGATGCTCAGAGAAGCTAAACTACTGCATCAAACCACCTTGATAAAACCCAATATCCCCAATCCTGACTTTTGGAAATACTTCATTCACCAAGGCGATGCTTGGTTTTTGGATGCCTGTTTCCTGACCAAACTTGACAAAGAAGCACTGCTATGACCATTACTGAACTCTACAATCAGCTTGCCGATAAAGATTTTCAGAATCCCATGACCGGGAATCTGTTTTTCCCCGCTTACATGTACGTCTATGATCCCACCGAGGAGTATCAGATCCAAAAGGAAATTCTGTACATCAAAGAAAGGCTGCACCGCCCCGACAACTACCTCAATGTATTGGTACTAGATATTTTTCAGGAGTTGTTGACTTTTCTCCAACAGGAGCGCTTCGGAAAGGTCAGCAAATATGATTTTTATCTGGAGCAAGAGCCCCTTAAATCGGACAAAGTCGCGCTCTTTCTCAAACAGGATGCCAACAGCACCGCCTTTTTTGAATGGCTACATCAACGAATTCAGAAACACTTCCGGGAGTCGGTTGATGCTGAAGTGGCGTATGTGTTTATGATGGGGTTTGGGGCTATTTTTCCGTATTTACGCGCAAGTAAATTCATGAACAATTTTGAAAAATACATTCAGAAGTATAAAATTATCCTTTTTTATCCGGGAGAAGTAAAAGAGAATTACAATTTATTTAAACTCCTCAACGACGAAAAC
Organism: Runella zeae DSM 19591; assembly: GCF_000423565.1. GTDB lineage: Bacteria > Bacteroidota > Bacteroidia > Cytophagales > Spirosomataceae > Runella > Runella zeae. The sequence goes on from NZ_AUIF01000033.1 coordinate 25,768, forward strand.
CTTTACCGAGCCATTCATTTGATCAATCAATAAGTATGAAAATTAAAGATATATTCAAAAAACCCCTTGACCGGCCCATCAACCCGGCGGTAGTGGTCAGTAACAAAGATGCCGAAACCGTTTCTGCTGAAATCAAGGAATATATATTTACGGATGAGCTCATTGAAAAACTTTATGTACTGCTCAATACCATTCTCAACAAACGAACCGGAAAAACGGGCATTTGGATCAACGGCTATTACGGTTCGGGAAAGTCGCACTTTATCAAATACGCCCACTACTGCTTTCATCCAGCTACTTCCGAAGAGGCATTTGAGTGCTGGTTAGAGGCGGTGAAAGAGTACGAAAAAAGACATGTTGACGAAATCACCGTCAGTAATGTAGTACTGATCAAAAAACGCCTGCAAGCCACTCAATGTGACGATATTCTCTTCAACGTAGAAGATGAGACCGACGATGCAGGCGGCGAACGCCTCACGCGGATCTTTCTGAACATGTTCAACCGGTACCGTGGCTACAATGCATCGGACATTCCGCTGGCGCTGCTGTTTGAAAAGTACCTCGATAACAAAGGCAAATTTGCCGAGTTCAAAGAAATCATTGCCGAGGAGCTCGGCTACGATTGGGACAAAGACGCCGCTCAGGCGGCGGGTTTTGAATTGGAAAGTATTCTATCCATCGGCAAGCGGCTCATTCCCGAAATGGACACCGTTTCGCTGCACCATAAATTGACCCACCCTGATTCGTACAAGATCGGGATTGCGTCTACACTTATTCCCGAACTGAAAGAATACATTGCTGGCAAAGGCAAAGACTATCGTTTGGTGTTTTTGGTGGATGAAGTATCGCAGTACATTGGCAAAAATCCCGAAATCTTACTCAACTTCCAGAATATCATCGAGCGAGTCAGTCAGGATTGTCAAAATCAGGTGTGGATTGCCTGTACGGCGCAGCAAACCCTAGAAGAAGTGGCGATGAATACCGATACCTCGGGCGACGTGAAGGATGAATTCGGAAAAATCCTCGGCCGCTTTGATACCCGTATTTCGTTGCAGAGCAATGACGCCTCTTACATCACTCAAAAACGGGTACTGGACAAAAGCAGTGACGGAATTCGTGTGTTAAGTCAGCTCTTTCGCGACAAAAAAGACTATATCCAAAATCAGTTCAAACTCCGTACCGACCTCTACAAAGGCTACGAAACCGAAGACGATTTCATCCTAGCTTATCCCTTTGTACCTTTTCAATTCAAGCTCATTTCGCAGGTGTTTGAAGCCTTCCAAAACCTGGGCTTTGTCATCAAAGAGGTTAAAGACAACGAGCGTTCGGTACTGGGTATCACGCACTTTACGACCAAAGAAGAAACCGACAAGGGCCTTGAGGTCGGCGCATTTCTGCCGTTTGATGCTTTTTTCAACAAGCAATTTCGGTCCAACCTGACCCATCGCGGGCAGCGGGCGTCGCAGGCGGCCCTTGATTTTACGGCCAATGATACTTTTGCGCAACGGGTGGTCAAAAACCTGTTTATGATCTCCAACCTCTCGCAAACCATTCAGCTCCGCTTTGCCTCGACGGTGGATAACCTGACAGTGCTGATGATGAACGAACTGGATCAAAACCGGCTGCAACTCCAAAACAAAATCAGGGATGTATTGGAAAAATTGATTGAAAACAGCCTCGTTCGCGAAGAAAACGGCAGTTATTTCTTCTTCAATGAAGATGAAATGGATGTGCAGTCCATCATCAAAAACCTTCCGATCAACTACGAGGAACGCTTAACGGAATTTGATGACATGTTCCGCAAAATGGTCAAAATCACGGGAAAGCACACCTTTGGACAAAACGATTTTAGGGTGGGCTATGCCGTGGAAGACAAGGAGTTTTTGCGAAACGGAGATTTTAAAGTCACGGTTTTGCTCTTGGATGCGAAGCCGTTGAACCAAAAAGCCCTCGCCAACGATACCGTCACCCTTTCCGTGGCGCTCAATGAGTGGTATTTGAAAGATTCCGGCTTGCGCAATGATTTTGAACGCTATTGCCAAACGCTCAAATTTTTCAGAAACAACGCCGAAGCCGCCACCGGAGAACGGACCAATACCATCCAAAAATTCAAAGAGCGCAATACGGCCCTGCTCCACAAGATCAATCAGCGCATTGAAGCACAGTTTGTCGCGACCCGCTTTATCAGCGGCAATCAGATCCTGGAGGCCAATGAAATAACGGGAACCAAGCCCGAAGAACGCCTGAAAAATGCCATCGAAAAGCACCTCGACCGGCTCTATAAATTTCATAAGCTGTCGTTGGACTACGCCCGTACGCAGCAGGAACTCAAGGAGCGCATTCCGCGCGGACTGCAAACTACAACGACTGGACTGACGCCAGCGGAAGAGCGCGTGGAGGAGGTCATTACCAAGTTTGGGGGTGAAATGAACATCGAAGACCTCGTGCGCGAATTTTCCAAACCGCCCTTTGGCTGGCGCTCGGAAGCTTTGTTGGATGTGATCGTGCAGCTCGTGAAGAAAAAACGCCGCGAATTGGTGTACCGCAATGAGCCCCGCTACGGCATCATGGAGTTTATCAACAAAGCCCTCGTCACTTCCGAGCGCTCGGTGTGCGTGATAAAAGCCGGAGAAGAAATCGATCAGGCTACGCTTGATGCTACTCTGCGGGCTTATGCCGATATTTTTAATGAAACCCTGGGCACCTCGACCGACGGCAATGAATTGTTTGATAAGCTGAAAGCGGCCTTCAAAAAACGCCACGAGGAGTATGCCGGCAGCGAAAAAGAATTTTACGGACACTATCCTTTTGGGGTTGTATTTCGGGATTTTCGGGAAAAACTGGCTGAACTCATGGCCGCCCGTGATCCCAAAATCCTCTTTTCAAAACTTCGAGACCAACAAACCGACCTTAAAAAGCAGTTTGACCAAACCAAAGGCGTCGCTGATTTTATTTCCCGAGCCAAAAATGACTACGACGCCATCCGTAAGTTTTACGATACGCACCGCGACAATATCGAAGCCCTCGGGCCTGAATTGCACGAAAAAGCGGATCGCATCGGGGAGTTCCTAAAAAAGGAGGACCCGCGTTTTGATTTCCGCCACATTAAACCTGCCTACGAAGAAATTCGGAAAGCTTTGAAAGAATTTACGGAGTCGCTGCGCACCGAAGTGATAACAATGTACACGGAGATTTTTGTCGAATTGGCCGAGGAAGCCAAAAAGCACAACGTGACCGAATCGGGCGTGTATGCCGACGAAACTCGAACGCTGTATACCATACGTAACACAGAGGCCATCACCCAACTCCAACTGCGGCGCTCGGAAGCGTCGAAATTTAAAACTGATCAGGTCACCAAAATCGTCAACGAAGCCAATCGAAAAGCCAGTTTGACCAACCCCGGCGGAGTGGTGCGCGAAACGCAGGAATATTACCTTTCGGGCAAGGTCACCACCATCTCGACCGAGGCGGAATTGGAAGCTTATCTGCTCACCACCAAAACGGAACTGCTGCGCCTGCTCCAACAGAACAAAGTAATTATCCTTAAATAGCTTGATTTTTCCGATTTGTATTGTATTTTTGTTATTTATCGCAAAAATACAATACAAATGAATTTTATTTCCTTCCAAAAAGCCTTTCAGGAGCGCGATGTCATTCCCGTCAATGACATCCTCAAACAGTTCCCGGACTTTGATACGCGCCGTTTGGTGGAATGGCAGAACAAGCAGTACCTTCAAAAACTCATCAATAAATACTATACCTGGCCCCAAAAGCCAATCTCGGAAAGTCGTCTTTTTTTTACGGCCAATCGCCTGTGCAGCAACTCCTACGTGTCGCTGTGGTCGGCGCTGCGGTGGTATGGCTTCATTCCCGAAGGAGTCTATCAGGTCTTCTCGGTATCTTCCAAACAAACCCATCATTTTGAAACCGTGTTGGGGCATTTTAACTATCATCACCTCAAACCCGACCTGCTGTTTGGCTACGGACCGCAGCGATTGGAAAACCGCGACTTCCTGATGGCCGAGCCCGAAAAAGCGCTCTTGGATACGTTTTATCTCAACCCAAGCCTCAAAGACGAACTCGATCTGGAAGCCATGCGGCTCAATCTCGACCTCATCGCCGAGCGCTGTTCCGTAGAAAAACTGATAGCTTATGCCGATGCTATCGCCAACAAACGCGTATCCAAACTGACCTCCATCCTTCTCGGCCAATTACCGCAATGATTACGTTAGAAGCCATCAAAAAATACTATCCAGCGCATTTGCATGGATTTGAGCGCGAACTATTGCGCGAATACCTCCAATGTCAAATTTTGCAAATTCTCTTTGACAGCCCCTTGGGCAAACACTTTGCCTTTTTGGGCGGGACCTGCCTGCGGTTGGTGCACGAAAACAAGCGCTTTTCGGAAGATTTGGACTTTGACAACTTTGCCGTATCGGCAGCGCAGTTTGACCAAGTGGCCGAAATCGTGGAAAAAGAGCTCAAGGGCAGCGGCTACGAAGTCGAAATACAGGTAGCAGGCAAGGGCGCTTACCGCTGCAACGTCAAATTTCCGCGTCTGTTTTTTCAGCACGGCTTGAGCGGGTATCAGGAAGAAAAACTGTTGATTCAGCTCGACAGCGAGGCGCAGAACTTCCCGTTTGAGAAAGAAACCTACATTCTCAACCGTTTCGGGATTTTTTCGCAAATCAACGTTACCCCACTCGACCTGATGTTTTCCCAAAAATGCTACGCCATTCTCAACCGACCGCGCAACAAAGGCCGCGATTTTTTTGACGTGGTGTTTTTATTGGGCCTCAACGTCAAGCCCAACTACGCGTATCTGGCGCAAAAAGTGGGCATCACCACGGCCACACAACTGAAAGAACGCTTACTGGCCCATTGCGAAAAACTCAACATGGACGAACAGGGCCGCGATGTGGCCTCGTTTCTCTTCACTCCCAGCGATGTCCGAATGGTGACACTCTTTCCTCAAATCATTAAACAGGCAGTTATTTAGCATTTTATACCACCATGAACCTTAAAACCTTTGCCCAACAGGCGCGTACGATTCTGATGGGCGGCGTGGCAAAAAAAATCAGTTATTGGGGCTTTGATGCCCAGGGACACCTCACCGAAGAGCCGAAGTGGGTAGAAGGCGGCTATTTTTTCCGGGGCGAACCCTACGACAATGCCGGTGCCAAACCCCGCTACCAAAAACTGCGCGAGGCCATTAGGAAGCGGGGCGTGCGCGAAGTGACCGAAGAGGCCGCCTATACGTGGTTTAACCGCATGGTAGCCCTCAAAATCTTATCGGCCAACGGCTACGAACTGCCCACGCTCGACTACGCCGACGGCAACCAACACCTGCCCCAACTCCTCCAACGCGCCCGCCGTGGCGAATATACCACCTACCTCACCGCCAACGAACAGGGCCGCATTCAACGGGTGCTGCACGACTACGCCATGGATACGGCCGCTTTCGGGATTTTGCTGACGGGCTATTGCCACGCGCACCCGCTCATTCAACGGGTGTTTGGGGGCATCGACGATTATACCGAATTGCTCCTACCCGACGATATTCTGGACGCCAACGGCTTTTTGCACCTGCTCAATACCACCGATGCCCTCACCGAGGCCGACTACCAACGCGTGGAGCTGATTGGGTGGCTGTATCAGTTTTATGTAGCAGATCGAAAAGATGAAGTAGTAGGGTTCTCAAAAAGCGGAAAAAAAGTAGAGACGAAAGATATACCCGCAGCGACTCAAATATTTACGCCCAATTGGATTGTAAAATATATGGTTGAGAACACCGTGGGAAAATTATGGCTAAATCTCCACCCTGACAGTTTACTGAAAAATGACTTAAAATATTTGGTAGAAAGTGCTGATACCAAGTACGATAGTCCCATTATAAAAGAGGTATCACAATTAAAACTTCTTGATCCGGCGGCGGGATCCGGCCATATCCTGGTGGAAGGATTCGACCTTTTGTATGAGATGTACATGGAAGAATTCTACACGCCCGAAGAAGCGGTAGAAAGTATCTTACAAAACAATTTATTCGGGCTAGATTTAGATAAACGGGCTGCTCAATTGGCAAAGTTTGCAGTACTGCTGAAAGCAGCCAAAAAATACAAGGACGTTATCAAAAAAGGCTGGGTACCGCATATTTATTCAATGCCTGAATCGGCAGATTTTAGCCGTCAGGAAATTTTTGATTTTTTGGGTTTGGTAGGAGTAAAATACGAAGATGAACTCATTGCAGTTCTAAACTTGATGAAAGAAGCCAAGAATTTAGGGTCTATCATGAAATTTTCAATCAGTGTAGAAGCGGCTGATTTTTTCGCAAAAAGGCTGGTTGAATTGGAAAATAAGCCCTTTAAAAGCTTTGATGAAGAAATAATTTATTCTAAAATAGGCCCCTATTTAAGAGTATTATTTCTCCTTTTAAAGAAATATGAAGCCGTTGTAGCAAATCCTCCCTACATGGGTAATAAATGGATGAATGAAAGCTTAGCTAAATACATTGAAAAAAACTATGCTGATTCAAAAACGGATTTAATGACGGTGTTTATTGAAGTGTGTCATAATCTCATGGTTGATAAGGCTTATTCAGGCATAGTGACTCTTGACAGTTGGATGTTTTTGTCTTCATTTGAAAAATTAAGAAACCTAATTTTTACACAATCCAATATTGATTCATTAGTTCATATAGGATGGAATAGCTTTCCCGATGGACATCCTTATAATAGAGGCGTGGCATTTTGTTTATGCAAGTATAGTAACAGAGCAGGTATCTATATTAATCTCAGTAATGTACCAGCTACGGTCGATAAACATACGCTATTCCTTGAAAGAAATTTTTCAAATGATAACAAGCATGTTAAATCTGCCAAGGAATTCTCTAAAATACCCGGCTCCCCTGTTGCTTATTGGGTGAGTAACAGAATGATTGACTTATTTAACAAACCTAAAATTCAAGAAATTGGAAATGCTAAAGAAGGAATTGGAACAAGAGATGATGAAAGATTCATAAGATTTTCATGGGAAGTAAGTAAAATTAAAATTGGCAAAGATTTAAAATGGTTGTTAACAGATAAGGCTGGTAGCAATAGGAAGTGGTATTCCATGATTTTACATGTTATGAATTGGGAAAATAATGGATTTGAAATAAGAAATTTTAAAGATGGAAACGGTAAGTTAAAATCAAGACCGCAAAATATATCGTTTCTATATTTACCAGCGGTATCTTGGGGAAAAGTTACATCTGGGCAAAGTAGTTTTAGATACAGATCACAAGGTTATGGATTTAACGATGCGGCACCTTCACTTTTTAGTAATAAATATCTTTTTTACTTATGCGGCTTATTAAATACAAAAGTTACAGAAGCTCTATTATCAATTAGCGGTAATAACATTAATTATACAGTTGGATCTATTCAAAGTCTTCCATTAGTATTTGCCGATCCAATTGAAAAAATAGTAATTGAAGAAAAGGTTAGTTATTGCATCACCAATACAAAAAAAGACTGGGACAGTCGCGAAACGAGTTGGGATTTTGAAACCACGCCTTTGGGAGAGAAAGGGGCCAACCTGCCGGAAGCCTACCAACAATGGCAACGGGAAGTCACCCACGATTTTTTCCAACTCCACGCCAACGAAGAGGAACTCAACCGTATTTTCATCGAGCTGTACGGCCTACAGGAGGAACTCACGCCCGAGGTAGCCCTCAAAGACATCACTATCTTGCAGGAGGAACTCGATACTAACGCCTTGGTGGCCTTGGAGTCAGAATTTCGGGAGCGCGGCGCGGTCGAGCTGCCCATCAAACGCGAAGTCGTGATGCAGCAATTGATCTCTTACGCCATCGGCTGCATGATGGGCCGCTATCGGTTAGACAAACCGGGTCTGCACATCGCCCATCCCGACCCCACTGAAGCCGAATTGGCCCCGTATGAGATCGGCGGTTACCCCGTAGAAATCGACGCCGATGCCATTTTGCCGCTCATGGGCACCGCCGCCGATTTTCCCGACGATGTGTTGCACCGATTCAAAACTTTTCTGGATGTGCTGTGGGGCGAAGAAACGCGTATTGCCAACCTCAACTTTTTGCAGGAGTGCCTGAATCAGGATTTGGAAAAGTTTTTGGTCAACGGTTTCTGGAAAGTACATTGCAGCATGTACAAAAAGAAGCCCATTTATTGGCTGTTTGCCTCGCCCAAGGGGGCGTTTCAGGTGCTGGTGTACATGCACCGCATGAACAGTTTCACGGTCGAAAAGATCCGTTCCAATTACCTCATGGAACACCTGCGCAACCTGCGGTTTCAGATCGAACAACTAAGCAACCAGCCCGGCACCCTCGGCCGCGACGACGCCAAGCGCCTCGACAAGCTCCGCGCCGACCTGCTCGAATGCGAAACCTACGACCTGCACCTCAAGACAATCGCCGACGCCCAAATCTCCTTTGACCTCGACGACGGCGTCAGCGTCAATTACGAAAAATTCAAAGCGGTGGTAGCGGGGATAAAGTAGGAGTGAGTAGCGAGAAGTGAGTAGTGAGAATAACTTTGTGAAACTCTGTGCAAAACTCCGCGAAACTCCGTGTCAAAAATAAATCACTATCAATCAGTCATGCTGAAAGAAAAAATTATAAGCTATTTCCACCAATACCCCTCTTTGCGGGTGCTGTTCTTTTTCGACCCCGTAGGCGAGTTTACCGAAGAAGTAGCCAAGCTCACGGTCGACGACGTTCGCATCGTACCTTGGGACAACAATGATTTTCGGCTCAAAATCAAGTTGCACGGCGAGTGGAAAAACGAAAAGGTGTTTTTGTACCTCCCAAAAGCTGCCCCCCAAACCGCCGAACAGTACCGCGCTTTTCCGCTGTTGGATCTGCTCATAGCCAACAAAGAACTGCGGCTCGACGATGAGACCGAGTTTATGGAAGAATACGGCCTGCTGCCGTCACAACGGGCTTTGGTGAAACTATACATGCGGGAGCTCAAATACAAAACCACCAAAGAAGTGTGTCGTGAGCTGCTCAATCCGCACAATTTTGAAGAAAAAGCCTTGGTGCGGGGTCTATTTTCTGCTTTTCTGAAGTTTAAAAAAGTCGAAAGCTGGGCGTTGATCCTAGCCAAAACGCTGACCTACAGCCTACCGGGCCACGAAGAAGACCTCAAAAAACTGACCCAAAAAGTCAAGGAAAACGGCTTGCAGGCCGCCCTCAGTCACGCCGTACAGGAACTGCTGGGGCAGCCGCTCACGGGCTTAGATGCCGAAGCCTTGCGGGGCGTTTTGCAGCGCATTCGCTACAACCAGATCACCGAAGAAATCCCCGTGGCCAAAGACAACGACCCCTATCGAACCCTGAAAATCACCAAACGCGACACCCTCATTTACCTCAATCAACTGGTTCAGGAAGTACGTTTGCACGAAGCCCTGCACCACACATTTCAGCAAGCTCTGCGCGAGGCCGAAGATCAAATCAAAGGCACCAAACTGCTGGAGGTATACGGCTCCGACGCGCCTTTTTCGCTCTTTACGACCGATATGCTGTGGGCAATAGCCGCGCAGGAACAAACCAAAATCGAGTTTAATCCCAGGGCCGTACTGGAGCAATTGGAGCGCCTGATGCTCAAAGCCCATCAGGTCGCCGCGCTGCCCGAGTACCTGGGCATGATGAGCCAAACGGCGTGGATGATGTCTCACATCAACGCCATTCCGACCTACATTCTGGACCGTCCGGAGCAGTATTTGGAGCGCTACACCGCCGTTTGGTACCAGATAGACCAAACCTACCGCAAAGCCACGCGGTATTATCAGCAACTCGACCACTCCGAACTCCCCGAGCAAATTGAGCCCGACGCACTTCATTTGCTGCTCAACAAGCACTACGAAGCCTTTACCGAAAAGCTTAACCGCGAATGGCTGGCGTGCCTGTCGCAGGTCAGTTTTGATTACCGTCAACTGAACACGCCCAAACAATACGATTTTTACCGCAAAGAAGTCGCGCCTTTTGACCAAAAAACGGTGGTCGTCATTTCCGACGCCCTGCGGTACGAAGTAGCCCACGAACTGCTGGGCGAACTCCACGCCGACACCAAAAATACGGCCCAAATACGCTACCAACTCGCCGCCATTCCCTCCCGTACGAGCGTGGGCATGGCGCAGTTATTGCCCGGCACCCTCTGGCAGTTTAACGAAGGTGCTATTTTGTTGGACGGAATCTCTACCGAAGGCACCGAAAATCGGCAAAAGCTGCTGAGTCGTGCCAAATCGGACGCTGTGGCCATCACCTACACCGACTACGAGCGCAAAAACAAAGACGAGCGTCGGGAGTTGTTTAAGGCCTCCTTGGTGTATCTCTACCACGACGTCATTGACGCCACCGGCGACAAAAGCCCCTCGGAACGGCGCACAATCGAAGCCGTGCAAACGGCCATTCAGGAACTGAAAACCCTTGTCAAGCTGCTGCACGGCACCTACGCCGTAGCACGGGTACTCATCACCGCCGACCACGGATTTTTGTACAACGACCGCGAAATAGCGGAAAAGGACAAAGAAAAAGCCTCTGGCCTGCCCACTTTGAAAACCCATCAGCGCTACGAAATCGTCAAAACCGTTCAGGCCACGCCCATGGCGTATCAAATTCCGCTATCGGCCACGTCGGTTTTCACCGAGGAATGGTACGTACTGACGCCCAAGTCCACCAATCGCTACAAAAAACAGGGAGCCAGTCATCAGTTTGTCCACGGCGGCGGAAGTTTGCAGGAGTTGGTCGTACCCATCATCGAAAGCGCCCGCAAAAAGCAGGAAGTGATTGGGAAAGTACGCCCGATGCTGGTTAGCAATCAATTGAGAATCGTGTCAAACATTTTGCGGGTCAATCTTTTGCAGGAGAAAAAAGTGGGACGTTTTGAAAAAGAAATTACCTTGGCGGTAGGAATCTACAAAGACCTCGAATTGGTCAGCAATGAACAAACCATCGTCATGAACTCCACCTCTGACTCACCCACCGACCGTCAGCACCGCTTTGAGCTCACCCTCAGCCGGGCCGCCGCGAGTGAAACTTTCTTAAAACTGAGAGTAGTGGACATAGACGACCGACTCAACCCGCTCATCGAAGAACGCATCGAAAACAGTACGCTCATTCAACAGGATTTTTAACGTATGGACTTACAACAGAAAATCATCCGCTATTTTGAAGGTAAAGTGGTTCGTAAGGACCTGACGTCATTGGTCAAAGGCAACGCCGTTGTGCCTACCTACGTTTTGGAATACCTTTTGGGGCAGTACTGCGCCATCGATGACGAGAAGATTGTGCAGGAAGGCATCGAGAAAGTAAAGAATGTCATCAAAAACAATTACGTCCATCGCAGTGATGCCGAAGTTGTGAAGTCCAACATTCGTAATTCGGGAAATCACAAAATCATTGACAAAATCAACGTATCACTCAACGACCGAGCCAATGTTTACGAAGCGGAATTTGCCAATTTGGGCATTAAGCAAATCCCGATTGCAGATCGAATGGTGATACAGCATCCCAAACTTTTGAGCGGGGGCGGGGTGTGGTGCATTCTGACCATGAGCTACTCGCACGCCGCAGATACAACCATTCGCTGGATTGTGGAAGACCTTAAGCCCATTCAGGTATCCAACGTCAATGTAGAGCAGTACATCGAGACCCGACCGTCATTTACAACCGAGGAGTGGCTGGATCTGTTGATGCACAGCATCGGATTAAACCCGGAGTATTTTAACCGAAGGGGAAAATTTATCCAATTATCAAGGCTCATTACCCACGTTGAAAACAATTACAACTACATAGAATTAGGGCCCAAGGGCACGGGCAAATCCCACATTTTTTCCGAATTGTCGCCGCACGGCGTTCTGGTATCGGGCGGGGATGTGTCCAAAGCGCGGCTTTTTGTCAACAATTCAGGCAACCGAATCGGATTGGTGGGATACTGGGATGTAGTGGCGCTGGATGAATTTGAACAGGAAAGCGGTTCCAAACGCGTGGACGGCGATCTGGTCAAGATCATGCAGAATTACATGGCCAATCAGTCGTTTAATCGTGGGAAAGAGACCTATCAGGCAACGGCCTCCATGGCTTTTGTGGGCAATACCAAGCACTCCGTGCCGTATATGCTCAAAAACTCTCACCTTTTTGAGTCCATTCCCGAAGGATACATCAAAGGGGCGTTTCTGGATCGGATGCACCTATACATACCGGGTTGGGAAGTACGTATTTTGAAGAATCAGGTTTTTTCCAAAGGTTACGGTTTTATCGTGGACTACATCGCCGAAATCCTGAAAGAATTGCGAAAAGCCGATTACAGCGGTCTTATGGATTCCTTTGTGGAACTCGACGCTTCTCTCTCCACCCGCGACAAAACGGCCATTCGAAAAACGTTCTCGGGCTTGGTCAAGCTGTTGTATCCGGACAAAAAAATAACGGAGACAGAAGCCTTGGAACTGTTGGATTTTGCCATTGAAGGCCGAAAACGCGTCAAAGACCAACTTTACCTCATTGACGAGACGTTCAGAGCGGAGCCCGTTACGTTCAGGTACACCATCAAATCCTCCGGCAAAGAAGTAGCCCCCGAAACCCTCGAAAACCTGAACTATCAATCGGCCATGGCCGACAAAGCACAGGAAGCCACCTCGGAGGCAGACCCTTCAGAAGTTTCAGAAAAACCGGCTCCGGACGCCGCCCCCTCCATTCATCTGCACCCGCATCAGGTGAGTTTGAAAGACAATCAAACGGGGGTTTCGTACCAAAAGCTCTTCAGCGATTATTTAAAGGGAGCCACGAAAATTACTTTACAGGATCCGTACATACGGTTGCCATATCAATTCAAGAACCTACTCGAATTCTGCGGAATGTTGGACAGTATCAAAGAGCCGGATCAGGAAATTGAGTTGGAAGTTGTTACGTTCAATACTCCCGATCATTTGCAGGATTCTACCGACAATTTTGAGGAATTAAAGGAAAACTTACAGGATTTGGGCATTCATCTCTCCTACCGATTTGACGCTCAGCTTCACGACCGCAGTATTTACGCCAACAACGGCTGGAAAATTTCACTGGGCCGGGGCTTAGACATCTTCGACCGCATCGAAGGTCGCTTCAACATCGCCGACATCGATCAAACTCGCAGGAAATGTAAGGCGTGTGATATTACTTTTTTAAGATTTTGAGAAGGCAATCAGTATGAAAATAGTTTGCATGAATACATCAAAACGCGGGAACGTATGGATGCGCGTAGGGCTAATGCAATTGGCTGCACTCATCGGAACAACGTTGTATGGTCAGGCGAATCTTTCAGATTCATTTCGTGCCCGGGCAGAGGTGTTTTTTAATGAAGGCAATAACGTAAAAGCGCTGGAATATTACCAAAAAGCATTTCAGGCCGCTTTCCACAAAGATGTGGATCGTACGGCCAATTTGTGCGTTGACATCAGTACGGTTTATTACACCGAAAGCAAGTACGAAGCAGCCACTCAAAAGTGTTGGGAGGGGTTGAAAATGCTGTCTTCTGCGGCCCCTGATTCGCTGTTTTTTAAGTGCTATTCCAGCCTTGGAGAGATGTACAAAAAGCGCTATATGGCCGATTCAAGCCTTTTTTTCTTCCAAAAAGCCAATGCGTTAGCCGACAGTAAACCTGAACTGCTCAAACAAATTCCCGATTATGTGTTATACAGTTACAACAATCAGAGTCGGTTTTATTTTCTTAACGAAGACTATGGCCAGGGAATCGCCCTGTTCAATAAAGCCATTGAGGTTTCAAAAAAGCTCAACAAAAAAGACGATGCCGCCATTTTATCCAACAACATTGCGGAGTATTACGAAATTTTAGGGGATTATTCCAAGGCATTTCAGTCGCGCCAAAGTGCCGTTCAGACCTACTCCAAAAAAGATATTTCCCTTTGTCAAATGTATTCCGGATTGGGGTGGGATGCTTATTTACTGAACAAAACGCAATTGGCAATAACGTATTTTGTAAAAGCGCTGACCCTGTTGGAGCAAATCAAAGCCAAACAACAAAATCCTGATTACGAAGCGTATACGCTCAATCTTCTGGGAAACTGTTATGTAAAATTAGCTGATGTTCGCCGGGCAAAAAGTACGTTTCTTACCGCTTTGTCAATTACGGAACGCCAGAAAGTCATGAAAGGGAAAGTTCTTGCTGACAGTTATATAGGATTAGGACGAACGGCCGAGCAAACGAACCAATTTTCGTTGGCCCTTGACTACTATGAAAAAGCCCGAAACGCCTGTAGAAACCCTTTGAAAAAAGCAAATAAGACTATTTTAAGCGCTGTTTTAGCGCCAAAACCACTTTTTGAGGCAACTCGCTCCAAAGCGGAAGTATATGCTCAACTGTATGAACAATCCGGCAAAAAAGAGGACTTAAAAAAAGCTGTTGATACGTATACAGAACTCATTCGTCTCAGCGAGCAAATCAGAATTAACTTTCCCAGCCCGGAAACGAAGCTGTTTTATAGCGAAAAAGTGTTTAAAAGCTTCGAAAAAGCCATTCATCTGACGTATCAACTCTACGACCAAACGCACAACCCCCTTTACCAAAACCTGCTTTTTTCGTTGATCGAGTACAGCCGTTCAGCGGCTTTGAGGGATGCCTTGCAGGAGTTGAAAATCAAACCGGGCACAATTACCCCCCAATTGCTTTACGAAGAAAAAACGCTCCAACAACAAATTGCCAAGTTGTCAAATCAAATCGCTACCGAACGCGACAGCACAAAAGCCGTCAGTCAACGGCAGAAAATGAACGACTTAGAACTAAAGCGTAATACGTTGTTGCAGACTTTTGAGCAGAAATACCCCAACTATTACCGGGCCAAATACACCGATAAAATCAGTACCATTAAGCAGCTGCAACAGTTTTTGAAACCGGAAGAGTTGTTTGTGTCTTATTTTTGGAGCAAGCCCTATCTGTATATAACAGGCATCAGTAATAACAGCATGACCCTTCGACGTCAAGAAATTAACCCCGATCAACTTCAGGCGGCTCTGGATAAGCTATATAGAAGCCTGTATACTAATCCCGGGTTAAGCACGTACACGGCACAGAAATACAGTGTCTTGGTGTACGATTGGTTCATCAGTCCCTTACAAAAGGAATTAAAAAGCCATCCGAGGCTCATCATTGCCAGGGATGCCGTTTGCAATTTTCTGCCTTTTGAAGTATTAGAATCCGGCAAAAAGAAGCAGGATTATGTCGCCAATCAAGCGGCCATTCGGTATGCTTATTCGGCTACTACTTTACTTAATTCGGCAAGCCTTGTTCAGCCGCGATCTTCTACGCTCGCCGTAGCGCCGTTTGAATCACCGCTTCAAAGCACCGCCACACTGGGCTTCCAACCCCTACCGGCTTCGGGGGAAGAAGCACGTAGCATTGGCGACGTAACATTAGTCAACCAGGAAGCGACCAAAGCTCGGTTTTTGAAAGAGTATCCTAAACACACCGTTTTTTATTTAGCTACTCATGCTGCCATCGATAACGATAATCCCAACCAATCGTACATTGCTTTTCACCCTACCGCAAAACCATACCAGCTGTATACTAATGAAATATACAGTTTAGACCTCTCCCAAAGTAAATTGGTGGTTTTGGGCTCCTGCGAGGGTGGGAGCGGACTGTTGCACCGAGGCGAAGGGGTATTGAGTCTGGCCCGAGCGCTTACCTACGCCGGCTGTCCATCCGTGATAAGTACACTCTGGAAAGCTCAGGATCAAAGTACCGCCTATTTATCCAAACTTACCTATCAATTTATTCAGGAAGGACTGCCATTGGACATTGCTTTGCAAAAGGCACGTCAAACCTATTGGCAATCGCCGGTGGGTCGCAAATACAATCACCCCTATTATTGGTCCAATCTGGTCTTAATCGGCCATGCCGCCCCCCTTGAACTCTCCTCATCCTCTCGTGTTCCCTTCTATATTATTGCCCTCTGCTTGTTGGTGGGGGCCGTGGGTGGTTACGCTTGGAAAAAGAGACGCCAATAGAGTTGCCATTTGACTTTCCACTTTTCTACCTGGCTAACTTCATATTCACAGACCTCGCAGCTCTCCAATTGGGTTAGGTACTTTTCGGCTTTCACGAATTGTCCGCTTTTAAAACAGCTGACAACCAAATGCCATTCAGCCGCTTCTCGAAAATAAGGACGGATTTGGGTGGCTTTCAATACCTGTTCAAAGTGCTGGGTAGCTTCACTATATTTCCCTTCCGCCATTCCGGCCTGACCCGCGAAAAATTCATCAAAAGCCACTTTCTGTACGGCATCCATTTGAATCGGATCCGTATCGCGCATCACCTGTAAGTCGTAATCGGTAGGCGGCAACTGAATTGAACCGAACGACAAATAAAGCAAAAATGCCACGCAAGCCGCCATTCCTCCTAAAAGCGCATATCGCCAAGGCAGTTGCGGTTGAGGCATCGGTTTTGGCTGCTTTTTTCTCAGCAATTGGAGCGTATCCCGCATTCGTTGTTCTACCTGAGCATCCTGTATGGTTTTCATGGCTTTTCTTATTTGCTGAACTTCCTTGGCTAACATCGTATCGTCCTGCATGGCGTTTTCCAACCACTCTACCTCAGGGTGACTGAGTTTTTTCTTCCAATAAGCTTCCAGCCATTCCTGGCGTTCTATTTCATCCTGTGGTATCATAGTTCGTTTACTAAGCCTGACAATTTTTTCATACAACGGTGTTTCTCCACTCTTAAAGCCCCAAGCGAGATTTGCAACTCCTCCGCAACTTCTGTTAAAGGACGATTTTCTGCATAGTAGGCAGATAAAATTTTTCGACACTTTTCGCCTATTTTTTGAAACACCTGGTAAGCCGTATCATTTTGTATCATTTCGCTCAACGGAGTTGTATTCTCTACTGAACCGGTCATGGCGGCGGCGGTCTCTTCCCTCTGTAAGCGCCTACTGTCACCTCGATTTTTATTTAACCATTCATTCCTGACAATACTGTAAAAGTAGGTATCCAAAGAAGCGACTCCGACGGCATCAAATTTGTCCTCCTGAATATGATGCAATAAAGCCAATAGACTATCGTGCAAAACGTCCTCTGCGTCTTCATAATTCCCCCCCAAACGTTGCACCAAGCGAATAGATTTTCCCTCAAAACGACGGTACAGATTCGTCGTAATACCTTCCACATTCTCGCCTATTCTTAGTTGTTCGACGATTTCCTGCGTAGTAAATGATTTTTTTTGAATCACTAATTTATTGATTTTCAAACAGTTGAAAAATACTTTTAAAAATACTCTAAATAAACGGGTTTGTACCCCCTGACATTTTCCCCTTCTCAGCATAAACATACGAGCTCACCCGATAATCAGCCCGGGGGTACACATAATAGGCTGCTTTTCAAAAACCTTTCACTACAAATAACATGCAAAATGTTAGAGAGAAAGGCCAAATGAAACGCAGATTTCATTGGTCAAAAACCGCCCTTTTGGGACTGACTTTGGGAGCTTATCTTTCCGCTTGCAGCACAAATCTTCCTGAGCCACGCCACAATGAGCCAAAAGCTCATTCTCTAAAGCCAGCATCCGTTTCGGACTCTACACTTACTGCAGAAGCACCACCTAAAGACGTTAACGGAGGGGGCTAATCAGTGCCGAGGATGAGCAGGTGGAAGTGCCTGCTCATCCTTTTTTTCCCGTTCGCAAAATAGGCAAAGAATCCATAAATTCCTGACGATACGATTGGGTAACTGTAAAATTTTGAGAACCTATAAAGACCGTATCATGATTTACTAATTCTATATGAAATAGATTTACTACCTGTTTGCGTGAAATACGGACGAAATTGGGATCATTCAATTGCTCCAACACATTGGCCAAATAGGTGGAAACCCGATATTGTTTATTGCCCACGGTCAAAATATCTACGTAGGCTCCTGAAGCAGTCAGAGCTATAATGTCAGTTTTGGCTACACGTTCGTACTGGTTTTTATGACCCACAAACACAAAATCGGCCAATGCAGTTACGGTATCATTCATCATCTGTTTTTTAGTAATTACACCCCGAAAAGGTGGAGAATGTTACAGAACGTACCCTGATTTTTTGAGAAGTTTTTTACTTTTTTGGTTTAAAACAAATAATGAGATGAGTCCTCACCTTACTCCTACTTCCAAAACCCGACTGACGGTAAAGACGGCACCGCGCTGCACCTCAAAATTTCGGCATTGAACCTTGCCCATTGCGGGCGTAATAGATATCACATGGGGTGTTTTGATGAGTACATCATCAAAAACATAAGGTACGTGTCCACATGACCAAATCGCGGGGTTGGACCAAAGCCCCAAAGCCGTAGTCTGGCACAAAGTAGAGCCAGTAAATCCTGCCGTTTTAAGGGTTGTGTCGGCCCAAATCTTGCTCATGTTGGTAAGCCTAAAAAACTGATTACCTGTATATTGCACACCGGTTGTATATTGTGTGCCGGGATTGACGACAGAAAGCCGCGATCGAAAAGGAGCTGCGTTAGCTGCGGACGAAGTAGCGGAGTAATTGGCTTTTCCCAAGCCTGTAGCCTCATGCCCTTGTAACCCATGCCACATACCAAGTAAACTGCCATTTAGCAGCATCAAGGGTGGTGATAGACATAGTTTTGAAACCGAGGGTGTTTGATAAGCACGAAGCTGGTTTGATTTGACACGCCAATACTGCCATTCACTAAAGGTTAGATACATCCCATAGTACAGACCCACTATCCCCTCGTAGCTTTCCCACAAATAAAAGTCCCGATTTTCTAAAGGAGTAACCATACCGGTAGGATTGTAGGTAGAGTCACAGTGTTGCCAAACACTTCGTCGGCGTTGCCTGTATTGGCAAAAACACTTAGCTTTTGGGCATGAATGTAGCGAACCGCGCTGTCTTGCCTGACACGCCTGACTTTTGCCGAATAGCCATGATCATCCAAAAATATGGCATGCACGCCCATTGCCTTCCAAAGGTCAACTTTTTGCCTGATTTGGGTGTTGTTCCAAGGAGTGGGGTTGGACAAATGCCGCCCCAGCCAAACATAACCAAAGACCTTGACTTGGTTTTTGATGTTGTTGATAATCGTGGCGGTATTGGTATGGTCGCCGTGGCTTGGATTTTCCGAGCCAGCTTCCAAAACCACATACTCGTATTGCCGAAAAGTATTACTCGCTGTTACAAGATTACCTGCTGTACTGTTGACAAGCAACGGGTAGCCATAGTAAATCAAGCGTTTTTTTGGGGTTGTTTGAGCTAGTAAGCTACCACTTATCAAGCATAAGCAAAGCAGTAATTTGTTCATGAGCTTCTTTTATTTGTTTCTACTTCAGGATTATAGACTGGGAATAGTATGACTGTTCTATTTGTCTCCATTAGTAGAGAGCATTTTAAAGTGCATCATAAGACCAATTAAATACTTTCACCGCTGAAGGGACTCCCTGATTAATTTGTAATTCAATAAAACCAACCTTATCAGGTGTTCTAATCATGTCGGCGATAGACTGATCATTATCTACCGAAAATTGCGGAACAAACATATTATCCAAAAATAATTGCACACGCCATTTACGATTGGTGAGTTGAGTCTCAACGATTTTGACTTTATGATTTTTGCCATCAATAAAATTATTTATCTGTTTTTCAGCAATTTTTTTACCATTGGGGTCTACAAAAAATGTAGTTGGAGTGCCATTTTCAACAGCAAAACAAAAACCAATGCGGTTTTGAGATGCGCTTCTGAATTTTGTATCAGTAGGCCATAAAGCCAAATAAAAGCACGAGGTGGGGTGTAATGTATTGGTAGAAAAACTAAACTCCGTAACAAATCCAGTTCTTATATCTACACCTTGCCGCATTAAAATAATCGCAGGTGATTTTAAGCGGGTATCAAGTACCGCTTCTTTATTCGTGACGGTCACACCTGAATACCCTAATTTTACATCTGAACTACTAAACCCTCCGATCGAAAAACTTTCCAATACCTGGGTGCTGACCTGAGCGTCATAATAATGCTCTGCAAGTGACGTATTATTATTGGTTGAGGCCACATCTACTATGCAATTTTCAAGTAAAATGGGGTCAGTAATTCCTGCTTTTTCACAAATAGTTCTGGCCGCATTACGTTGGGCAGTAGTTATATTGAGAGGATTTCGAGGGAAATTACGATCGGTGTAAGTATCGGTATTTTTACCAGTATCATAGACAAAAAGCGATTCGCTTTGCTTGATACGCCAACTATCAGCGTAGCGGGGGTACAATTCATTGTATATCTCTTTAATAATTCCTCCTCCTTGTATCTGCAAGTCGTTTTGAGGCTGCTCGTCAAAATTGCCAAGCACACCCCGTAGCTTGCCTCGACGGTTTTGATTGGGAGTGACATAATAATCGAGATTGACATTATGGAGATATACTTTGATTTCATCTTGATTGGCTGTAGTGACAAAAAAAGTACTGCCGTCTTTAATAATCATGCCTCCATTGGATAGTGCTTGTGATTGGAAACTATTTCCAAGATTTTGACCATTTAAAAACACTCTATTGGGAGGATAGAAACACACCTTATCATTATTCGAACGAATAGCCAGTCCTGTGTTCCAGGATACTGTACCATCGCTATTCAATGATTTAACCTCTTCTTGTCGTGCCTGTATTTCAAAATTATCGGACGTTGATTTCAATACCGTAAATTCACCTGCTGCCATGAAACTAAACGAAGCTCCATCAAATGTGCTAATATGCGGATCACCATTGCTGGAAGCAGTGCTTCTTTCTTGTGTGTCGTTGGCTATGGGGTCATCAGGTAATCCAGCAGGCTCAAAATTTAGTATTTTCCCATAATAAACACCATTGTATGACCTTCCAAAAGCACGAAAATATTTTTTACGACTTCCCACAAAATCATAGTCAACATCATATGATTGTGGAGGCTTAATCGTTCCCTTTGCCAGAAGGTACGTCGCACCTCTTGGCGGCAAATATGAGCCAGAAGATTCAATATAATCAAATCGGAGTTTCGTAGAGTCTTCTGACACTAAAAAACCATGTATTTGAATCGGAGTATCTCCCAAAGACCTGACTACGCCATTCAATTTGGCTTTTTTGTCGGTAATACCAGAAGCGGCTAATGTTTCAATGATAGGTGGCTGTTTAGACTGATCATCCGTAAGCATGACGTATGCTTCCGTAGTGGCTAATTTGAGTAGCTGATAATCCATCCAAATGTAGCCACTCCTAATTTTTAGTGATTCTCCCGCTTTTTTATGCCAATCTTGTCCCCAACTGTTTTGTATCAAAAAAGCATTGTCTTTTTTACTATATCCCGCTATCACGACAGCATGGTAGCGATGCTTTTTAGTCTTAGGGTCAAGTGTTGCGTTAGGGTCATATTTATTCCATAAAAAAGCTCCATCGTTCAATCTTTGGGAGGGATTCACAAAATTATCATCTAATCTAAGTACTACAATAACTGGAATATCAAAAAAAACAAACTGCTGGATAGTTTTTAAATCAATGTTGATACGCCCCCAGTTTTTAATTTTGAACGGCAGGGCTTTTTGTTTTTGTGCATCACTGGGAGAGGGCAGATGAGAGTTTTGAAAAGGCATATCTCTCCATTTACAGACACCATGATGTTGTACTAAATCAAGTGCTTTATACGTGTATGTTCCCTCATCTTTTCCATTATTTATTGAATTATAAATAAAGGCTGGACTGAAAACAGCATCAGCGTTTGTGCGCCCATTACCATCGTCATAACCCATACCTGAAAATTTATTATATATCGCACTTCTCGCCGCATATCCTACAGCCCATCCTACACAAGAACCTGTCGTCTTTTGATCTCCTATAGGAGGCATATAGGGGATGATGTATTCCTCTGCCAATGTTACCTTTTCAGCAGTTCGAGCAGCTATCAAGGGAGGCGAGATAAGCGGGATTTTCTTGTACTCATTGGAGTCAAGAGGGATAGCACCCGTATAAATTTCTCCGTTGGGTGCTATATCTATCTCATATACTTTCTTGCAGCTATTATTGATGAGCAAAGCAATGAGAACAATTCCGAAAAGACTAATATGGCGTCTCATGATTTTTTGATGCGAGTTGTTTTTTGTATGATTTTAATCCTAAGCACAATTTCGCTTCTAACGAACCAAATGGAGCAGTAATTGATTCGTAGTAGTGTGTAAACTGGGGTAGTCCCGAAACAAGGTGATTGTAACGAATACTTATATCCACACAAAGCGATTTTCCCAAAGAAACCTCCTGACCTAAGGTCACTGAGCCACCCCAATACAAGCTATTTTGTACATTTGGAGAAACACTCAGAGAATTGCTTTCGGTACTTTTGGTAACAAACTGAAATAGAGTACCTTGAAGGCTTGGAGATAAATAGACCCTTTTGTAGGGATAAACACGGCAGCCCACCCCCAAAGGGACACTTCTAAGTATGAAAGAGTGAGAAAAAAGCAATTCGCCATTTCGTTTGTATAGGTAGTCAGACTGCCACGGTACATACGCAGCTTCTGCATGAACACCTAAAAATTGATTAAATCTTTGGGTAAATATGATGCCCCCCCCTACCGCATAAACCAATCCCATACCTGTTGTAGCATTGGTCCATTTAGAGCTGGCAGTAGGCCATAAATAAGAACCCAACGCATACAATGAAAAACTACTGTACTTGTAAAAAGGTGGTGCTACTTTAACGGTATCCTCTATCTTTTTTTGCTTTACTTTCTGCACTATTACGGTAGGTTGAGGTTTTGGCTTTTCAGGGAGGTTTTTTTCATAGCCCAGTACATCCTTACGTCGTAAAGTCCTTATTTTTTGAGTATCGTCGGTGAGGGCGGTGTATTTTATTTCTCTGTCTGTTATTTCTATAATTTCACATTCAATAATTCTCCTATCTTTGGTTAGAATTAAATCAGGTTTCTGGCCTTTTGGCTTCTTTTGGAGTTGTAAAGGAATTGTTAGCTGTTGGAAGTTAGTTCTGAGGATGTTTGCAGGCCGTACGCTGAGACGCTGTATTTGATAATAATAGACACGGCCACTGGCATATCGCACTTTTACGATACTATCGGTGGGCATTTTATAAGTGGCCGCATTTTTTGTGTTCCGGAGCCTGTAAATAGCTTCTCGTTCTTTTATTTGTAGGGTGTAGGCGCGTACTTGACGGCCATTCACTTGGTAAATAATATCTACTTTTTGGGCTTTTAATTCCCCAAATACTACTATCAAAAAAAATATCAATATAAAATGTTTCATATATTGTTTAGTCAGTAAAGTTGATATACGTAGCTAATTTTTGTCCATTTTACCGACCCAAAATCACAAACTCTACCCTTCTATTTTGGGCTTTGCCGTCTTCAGTAGTATTAGGCGCAATGGGGCGAGCTTTGCCGTAGCCTTTGGCGCGGAGGCGGATGCTTGATATGCCTTTAGAGAGCAGATATGAACGTACTGCCTCAGCGCGGTCCTGCGACAGTTCTTGATTGGGGACATCACCACCAACGTTGTCGGTATGTCCTGCAATTTCTACTTTTACCGAAGGGTTGGCTTCCATCAGCTCCGTCAAACGGTTGAGTTCAGCATAGGATTCAGGTAATAGAGTGTATTTACCATTAGGGAAGAAGAGGTTGTTAAGGGTAATGGTTGAGCCAGCCTCAATGGGCATCGTGACTACCTCGCGCACGGTGTAGTTTTTGATTTGAGGCGTGGGTTTGCCTTTTACTACTTTGGTTTCGCGCAAGTCAATATTTTGCGAACTTGCTACAAACTCACCATCTCCAACTACTTGTAGGCTGTACCGCTGACCGCGAGGCAGGGCAAACTGATAGCTGCCGTTGGCCGCCACGGGTATTTCGCCCAGTTGTTCGTTGGTAGCGAGGTTATAATAGATTACACGCAAGTTTTGGGCATTGGCTTGGTTGCTCACTTGCCCGCGTATGATGACTTCTTCGACGGTAGTGCTTGTTACTGGTTCAGGCTCATTTACGATTGTTTGATCAATGACGGTCGTCGTAGTTTGGTTGGTGTAACTTCCTCCCCCGCCATTTTGGTAATTGATACTATTGTTTACCCGAGGCGTGGGTGCAGCTACTTTGAGGTTTTGCCCGCTGATTTCGCCAAATTTTCCAAAAAACAACAACTCATACTCGCCACCATTGGGGTTGGTGGTCTCGACCGTTACTTTGTAGTTGCCTGCCGTTTTGCACTCAAAAATGGCATTTTTTAACCCAGGACTGTGTAGGTTTCTGTGCGCATCTACCTGTTGCCCAAACGCATCCGTGACACTCAGATTACATTCTCCCTCCGTAGTGCGTAGCATGACCTCTTGGTAGCCTACTTGGGCGGGCAGGGTATAGACGTGTTTGATGCTCTGGCGAGTCCATTTCTGAGTAATTTTTTGTTCTTGCGAGGGAAGGCGTTCAGGCTTTTTAATGAATTTACCGACGGCTTCTATTTTGTATTCTCCACGAGCATTTACCTCATTGGTACCTATTATAATTTTATAAATTCCCTTTTCTTTGGCTTGTTCGGTACAATATTCAACACCAGGACTATTAGTATTGACATGATTCATTATTTTTCCACTTGGGCTAACCACTCGTATGAATATAGGTAAACCTGTTGATTCGACGTTAATGTCAAAATGACTATCCCGTTCAGGTTCAAACAAATAGAGTTGATTTCTCGGGGAGTACCATGCGTAACTGCCGCCGCCGCCCCCTTCTTCACCGAAAGAACTATTATCCATAGGGACATATTCAACTGGTAATAATTGAACGTTGGAGATACTGCCTTCAAAATTGATTTCATAATTGTTTCGCTCGTATCGCTCACCATACACACATAACTTATAATTTCCAGCTTTGACGTTATCTATCCAAGCACTTCCCCAAGACCACACTCGCTGACCATTTGAAGAAAAAAGGCTCGCCCCAACAAATCCGTTTGAATTGTCACTCATGTTTAAACGAGGCATGTCTTGGTTGATGGTTATTGAATAGATGTGATTACGGGGCGAAGACCAATTCCACGTATTTGTTCCCCCCGCGCCATATTCCTTCCACTCCCCCCGAATGGTTTTACCCGCAGAGAAAATAGAACGGCTTGTTCCCCCCGAAGAGGAAGGTGCTTTTCCCGTTTCGAGGGTGGTATTTACTTTTTGCAAACCCTCATTGATGCGTTCTAATAATCCTTTCTTTTGTTGGGCTTGAGTGCTGAGGGTAATGAGTAACAAAATGAGTATCTTTTTCATTTGGCTTTCAATTAATGTGTTTGCTTTACCTTTTTACGAAAACCCAATCTGACTGAGAGAAATCAGTTCCTCCCATACGTAGCGTGGCTGTAGGCTCTCCATAGTACCACATGTCTTTGCGACATTGGGGACTTGTTCGTGCAAACCCATTGGCAGTAGTTAAGATGGCATTGTCACCGCCATTGATGCCACCGGTACCTGTGTAAGAACCATCCTTATTTATTCGATAGTCCATGTATCCCCCATTAGAGCCTGCAATTCGGAAATAGTTCGTTCGGAGGATTTTGAGGGTTAATGTATCACCATTCGTTTTTCCCACGAGCCTGCCTCGGTGAGTGATCTTATTTTCACTTATTTGGAGGGGTTCCTCAAAATTGTGTAATGTAAACTGTTCTGAGCCTGTTCCAAACCAGAAAGCATCAGGGCTTTGCATGGTGAAACTGAGCGAATCTAATGTGATTTTGGTAGTAGAGGGTCGACTGATAGTAGCTTTTACTTCTGTTAGCTTCATGTTGCAATTGGGCAAATCAAGGGGGAGCTGTATAAATTTTCCGTTGTGGACTACCCCTATAAATTGATAGTTATTACTCGGCCTTATGTTGGACTCTTTAACACAGCCTGTTAGCACAACTACAACCAATAGCGAAAATCGCATTATTTTTTTCATAACTAAGTAGAGTTATACCGGTACCACTTGGTAGTACCGGCCTGTAAGTGCATTATCACAATCTTGGCTTTGCCTTCCAAATACTGTAGTTTTTAGCGGCATTGGAAGAGAAGAACAGCATTCCATCAGGCCCCCAAGTGGGGTCGGCTTCATCGGTTTCACCTTGGGTGATTTGCTTTATTTCAGTACCGTCGGCCTTCATCACATACACATGGTGGCGGCTTGAAGTTGGCGTTTCTCTATTGCTTACAAATGCCACATAACGTCCATCGCGCGAGTATGCTGCATCTTTATTATGATATTCTCCTGTGGTTAGCTGTGATTTCTGGCCTGTTTTCAGGTTGAGTGTAAACATCTGCACATATTTATTAACGGTCAGATTGTACACTATCCGCGTTTCATCGTTGGGTAAAAACTGAGGTTTATATCCTTCCGTAATCACCGTAAAACTCCCCCCTTTTTGATCCATCGAACAAATCATTCGGTTTCCACCGATAAGCGTACTGAACACTATTTTGGACCCGTCTTTTGAAATAACGGGTTGTGAGTCATCATCTCCTAACTCTCCCTGCGAAACATAGTTGATTCCCATACCTTCCGGTGATGTGTAAGCAATGACCGGTTTAGAGGGCAGTACATATGTAAACAGAATGTTGCCATTAGGCATTACGGTTGCATCAGCAGCATTGTCCTTGAGTGGATTGGTGGTTGGCATTCCAATCTCTTTGCGAACAATTTTGGTTTTTTTGTTGGTGACCACCACAGGGTTAAACAAACTACCTCTTCCTGACAGGAGATTATCAATGTTAAGCCCTCCACCGGAGGTATTGGTTTCAATGGCATTATAATAGAGGTATTTACCATCTGAGCTTACACGAGGATAAAATTCATTGGAAGGTTCGCTGGTTTCACGGGTTAGGTTTTCCGCGTTGCCCGTAGCAGATGGAGCAGATGGAAATACTGCTTTTTGGGTTTGTGGTTTTTTGGAGCACGAATACATAAGAATCGCACTTAGTACGACCGTTGCAAAGAAGACACTTTTTTTCATTAGTATTGTGGTTGTTTTAAGTGAGTTAAAAATGAAAATTTGAGACTTGTTGAAATGACCTATCCTTTGAACAATGAATCTATTTGTGATTACATGAGATTATTAGTTTTTGAATTGATAGTGAATCAACGTTATACAAAATAGTATTGAACATCAGGGAACACAATCCCATTTTGGTAAAATGCCTTTTGTTTTTGGCAGACTTAGTCTTTTTTTTAGTGAAATGAAATTTTGCCAGTTACGTATGTTATAGGTTACAATGTTATAGGTACAGGTTACACACCTCTACATCCTTCCATGTTACAGGCCTAGGGAAGTTTTTTTGAAAATTTTTCATCATCAACAGGAATTAGTGTTTGAACTTAGTTGACTGTTGATGAGGGAATATTGAAAATGTCAGGGGGTAGGAATGAACTTTTTTTGTTTTTTTGCAAAAACTAAAGTTACCCTACCATGATTCGTCTGTTTTTTGGGTTTAGTCTTTTCCTAACTACCCTCTCTTGTGTGGTATCAGCTCAAGGGATATTACCCACGACTCATTACAAATACCAAGTTACGCTGCAAATAACTGAGCAGATAGCCCGTACCTTCGGAGACAGACGGGCGGCCCCCCGTCTCGAAATGCCCGTGCGCATTAAAAGCGGTCGCATCGCTGAAATAATTTCAATAGGGGAGCCGGTACTTTATTTTGATGAGAAGCTCTATGATATTTGTCAATCTTTTGGCGCAGATTCTACCACGGCATTAGCATTATTATTAAGCCATGAACTCACCCATTTTTACGAACGGCACAACGAATGGATGGGGTTTGCACAATTGGCTAAGAAATTACCGCCGTCTGTCAAGTCAGAAGAAAAGAAAAAATTGGAATTGCAAGCCGATCAACGAGGCATGTTTCAAGCCTTTGTGGCGGGTTATTATCCCTTCTCAATTGTTAAACCTCTATATGAGAAGATATATACCGAATATAAATTGGAGTTGAGTATACCGGGATATTTCTCACGGGATGAACGGATCAAGCTAGCTCAAGAACAGGCAGTAGTAGCTCGTAACGCGGGCGTTGCGTTCGAGACTGGTAACTTTCTGTTTTTAAACGGTCAGTATGCCTTAGCCGAACGTTGTTATCGCTACGTTTCCAATCTCCTGCCAATTCGAGAAGTAATTCATAATCAAGGTATAGCGTGGTTGCAGCAAGCCTACCAAATGACCCCTCTCAGTACTATGCCTTTCAAATTACCGATTGAGTTGGCGGCTACCAATCGGATGCTGTCGGATCTGCGCAGTGGGGAAGAAGAAAAACGACAAAAAATGCTCAACGAAGCAGCGCGCATTTTTACGAATCTGATAGAGCAAGACCCTACATATGAAGCAGCGTATTTGGGTCTTTGTTCCACACATTTGCTCCAAAATCAAAACGGTTCAGCCGACGATTTACTTAAAAAATGGGAGATGAATGGGGGTAAACTTTCTCCGAACGGCCAACTCCTGCGGGCAATTACATTTGCCCAAAACAAAAACGAAAGAAGGTTGAAAAAGCAATTAGAGTTACTAAACAACGTCCATGAACAGCAGTATAATGTTTCTTTACTGAAGAAGTATTTTTCGTGGCTTAATCAACGCGAGGAATTGAATATTGATTCGCTTCAAATGTTTCAGAAAAAGAGTTTAATTCCCTATTTTAAGTCGAATAGTATTGAAAATCAGATTTATAATTTAAAATTTCCTTTGGCCTTGACATCACTCTCAAATCCTTTCAATTTGCCTGGTCAAGACTTTATTCGTACTTCATATATGCTTACCAATGGAGTGCTTTCCTTTCATGTTAAGTTAGCTGACAAGCAATTTGATGTCATTCGCGCAACGGCACTCGCAGCTCCATGGCAAACTAAACAACAATTAAAGAAGGGTGACACCGAAGCCCGTCTATTGGAATTGTACGGAGCCCCTTCGCGCAAGATACCCGCTGGAAACGATGCTTTCTGGTATGGGTACGAAAACGCCCGCTGCTGGTTTGTGGTCAACAACGGGTGCGTGGAAGAATGGATGGTTTTTGAACCAAAGAATCAATAAAGGCTATTTTTGCTCAACCATTGGCTCTTTTGCTCCTTTGATCAAAACGTAGCGTATTTTTCCGTCCGTAAAATAGTAGGTATCATTCAAACGGTCATACACAATGCGCCACTTTGATGAATAAGCAAAGAAATAAGGCATGGAAATCGTAAGGGTATCCCCAAATTCATACGCAGGTGAACCAGATTTTTCAAATCGAACTACCAAAGTATCCTTAGCCTTTTGATTTTTGCCAAAACCCATGCCCGAATCTGAAGATTCGTAAATCGGTAGGGATATTACGCCTTCCATGTACTGCTTTTGAGGTATGTCTTGGGCGATTTGTTCGAGTGGTTTAGGCCCCTCCAATTGTTGTTTCAGGGTAGAGTCTTTTACTGTTTTTGTGGAATCATCTTTCCCCGCAATTTCATCACCAGTTTTGGGCCAATTGTTCCAAACCAATATACCTGCTATCAACAATATTCCGGTAATAGCAGCCGCGTATCTTACCACAGAACTTTGCCACCATTTTACCTTTATTACTTTGCCTATTTCCGGTTCTTCTTCGGCTTTTGTCGCAAGGCCTCCGGTTTTCATTTCCTCTTCAAATTCGACAAACATATCTTTTAGTTCCCGACGACGGTTTTGCCGAATATGAGCAAGTAAGATTTTTTGGGTTTCAAACTCCGCTCGATAAGCTTTATTGGAGGTAATCATTTTTTCAACCTGTTGGCGTTCCATTTCGTCTGCTTCCCCCATCAGGTACTTTTCGTAGAGTTCATCTCTTTCTATCTCATTCATTGTTTTTGGAATTTTTGGAGGTTGGAAACTTCACACCGGCTTTTTGTAACAATCGCTTTAACGATTGCTTACACTCATAAATTTTGGTTTTCATGGAGTTGTAATTGATACCAAATTGCTCCGCTACTTTATCTACTCTTATCTTATACCAATACCGAGCATAAAATATGTCGGCACAATCGCCCGAACGCATTTTCAACATTGCTTCCACAACTTTGCCCGAAATATCAAAGACTTCTTCTTCAGGATTAAAAAATGGCTCTTCGGAATCTGGCTTTACCTCATCGTCCATACTCAACCGTGTAAAGACCCGTTGTTCTTCATCCGCGAGTATTCCGTATTTTTTTCTGTTACGCAAGGTCTCAAACCAGACTCGTTTAGCGATAGAAATGATAATCGTTTTGAGGGTGGCATCTAAGCGTATAGTGTGACATTGAGCATCAAACCGAATCATCGTTTCTTGATACACATCGTCGAAATCGGGGCCTTTACAGGACCAATTTCTCATAAAACTTCCAATTGGACTTTTATAACTTGCGTACAGTTCTTGCCAAGCTTTTCGGTCGTTTTGCTTAATACGCTCTAAAAGGGTACTATCGCTGATCATCGGGTCAAAGGTTTATAACGCAAAATAAACTAAAGAGAAAGGCTTACAAAATTTTTGTAGTTTAAACTTTTTGTGAATTATTTTTATGAATTTTAGAAACCGTAAACTCTTCTGAAATATCAATTATGAACAAATTGTTTAAGAACTTTTGCTATTATACCCTGACACTCTTACTCATTTACTCTTCTTACGGAATTGCTCAAACGTTGAATAAGCAGGATAAGGAAGTTTTACAGGGACTTTGGATTTCTTATGCCAAAAATTCGGCCTCTGAACATGAGTTCATCAAATTACTTAATCGCGGAGTTGATATCAATACAAGGGACGAAAATGGTGCTACAGCTCTAATGTGGGCGGCCTTGCGCGGGAATTGGACACTTATAGAGTTCTTATTGCAAAAAGGAGCCAATCCTAACATCAAAGGCATTATCTACCTCAAACAAAATACCCCTGATGCTTATGCGGGAAGTGTGCTGAGTGCAGCAGTTATCAGCGGCGAATACAGCGCTGTCAAAATTCTTTACGAAAATGCGAAACAATCTCCCTTTGAGTATGATTTATCTCCACCTAATAGCAAAACTCAGATTGCTCCTATACATCGGGCTTGCTTGACAGGCGCTAATGCTATCAATTATATTAACTTGTTTGTAAGAAGTGAAAAAGCTGTACAGCCTAATGTAAATTTAATGGCTAAAATGCAGCAAGGCAACTTCTCTCCACTTATGATGGCTACTATGGAAGGCGATGACTATGTGTGTAAAATCCTGTTGTTGGAAGGGGCCGATCCAAGCCTTAAAAATGATAAAGGAGAAACAGCACTTCAAATCGCCGAAAAACTGGAACGTATGAATGTAATAGCCGTACTGAAAATGAAAGCAAGTCTTTCGGAAAACAATGTAAAGCTGGAGAGTCACCCCGATAAGCCTGAGAATGATACCCAAAAACAATTGGACAGATTGGCTACGCTTCAGGATTTATACGCTTCTAAAGGAGATACTGCCTCCGCGCAACGACTCGCCTCCGAAATCGTAACGCTCAAAATCCAAATCTACAAAAAGCAGAAAATTATAGAAGTAGGGGAGGAGAGTAATCAAACCCAAAGAGCAATACCTGATGAATATGTGACTAATGTAAGGCGTGCTTTAAAGTTTATTAAGGGAATATTAAAACTAATTCGAAAAAAGAACAGAGTACAGTATGAAAGAGACATGCTACCCATTTGTGGAATGCTGCTTTCGATGGGAATGAACGAGGAGGTGGAAAATTTTACCACCGGATTTGAATCAAAAGCAATGAAATATCAATGCATTTTAGCGCAAAAGAGGCAGGGCAAGTTTCAGGAAGCGATAACCAATATCACTATGCTACGCAATGAACTGGCCTTTTCGGAAGATTCGCTCAAAGCCAAATTAAGTATTGAATTAGGGGGTATTTATGAAGAATTGGGAAAGTTTGAAAAAGCAGAAGAAGAATGGATTGCGGTACTCAACAGCGAACAACTTAGAAATCCAAATTCATACCTTTATAGAAAAGCTAACAATAAATTGGGATTGATGTATCAAAATACCGGGCAGAGTGAAAAGGCAAAAATCTTTCTGGAGGAATCCATTTCTTTCAATTCATCACCGAATAATAAATTCGATTTCATCGACAACGATCTCTCACTCATTGATACCGAACGAGAGACAATCACACCGCAAAAGATAACAGCCACTATGGTAGGAGCTTCACTTGGAATCTTAAATCATAAGTTAAAACCGTATGTTGAGGATAGCCTGAGTAAAGTTCGAAATGTTTTTGAATCAATGGCTGAAAAAGGAGAAAGACCTTCGAATTACTTTGAGGCCATAGAGCAGCGCGACCAACAATACGTTTATTTGCATGATTCTTTCACCAATAGTGCTTTTGCTGGTTTTGCACTAGGGAATATTGCGTATGTACAGGAAAACTTTACATCAGCTATTGCACATTATAGTAAGGCAGCAATTATGTTTGAGCGGATTTGGGGTAGATTTAACATCTATTATTGGTTCTGTCTGTCCAATATCGCTCAAATCAATTTCAAAACAGGTAATTATCATGAAGGTGAATATTACACAAACGTACTCATTAAAAACCTGCGATTATTCTGTAATGACAACTCTGAGTTCACAATGGGGGATATCCCTGAGATGCTGAATTCACTCAAAAGTATAGCTGACTATCATCGTAAAGTGGCAACAGATTTAAATGTCTTTTATGATTATTTCACATTCGGTAAGACACAATATTTGGAAGAGGAAAAAAGGGATGTTTTATCTGTTGAAAACGCTTACAATATGGTAGCGTTAGCGAATCTATACGCTCGGTTAAAAGAATATAAAACTGCTGAATCACTCTACAAAAGAGCTCTGTTAGAGAAAGGAATTGACGAAGAGAATCAACGATTAGCTTATAGTGGTCTGGCGCAAATTGAACAATTCAACCGTCAATTTAGTGAAGCTGAAAAGCACCTTAATCAAGCATTGATCCTTGCAATAAAGACAAATCAACTTTCGATTATTACTGATAGCAAACTTAAACTGGGGCTCTTTTATATTAACCAAAAAAATACTGCGAATGCAACCGCATATTTGAACGAAATAAGCCAAGAGTTAAAGAAATGGGTATCGTCTTATGAAAAATTAGACCAAAAGGAGGAAAAATATTATCTCGCACGCAGTATTGAAAAGCAATATTTGATGCTCAATGGTGCTTACATGGCTCTCATGAAGCAAAATCAAAATTTGGCTACTGTACTCTGGGAAAATGTAACTTGGCAAAAAAACAACACGTTAGCTAGCGATCGTTATTCCAAAGGGCAGATAAGTGCGACTGAAATACGATCAAAGTTGCAACCCAATAGCATTCTTGCTGAGTACTTTAAATTTTTTCAAATTGACGATGACAGGGAGAAGGTACAATACGGAGTTATTTTGCTTACAAAAGAACACACAGCAAAAGCATATAGCATTTTCTCAGAAAATGAATTGGTTGCTCTATTAAAAGAGGATTCTCTTTATCAAAAGAGAGACTATTTCGGAACTTTTTTGCCTATACAGGGCTTCGGAACTATTGGTATAAAAAAGCTATATATTTCTGCTATTGGGCTACTTCATAGAGTATCTTTTGGAGGATTACAAAATCGTCAAAATCCGGCTATTGAAAACTATGATATTGCATATTTGAATAATTCACTTTGGAAGCCCGAGACCAAAATAGATTTAGCCAAAGCCAATGCCATACTTTGGGGCGGATTAGAATATGGTAAAATGGCACTGGATTCCACAAAAAAACTTCCAAAAGCATGGGACTACCTTCACTGGACAGAAAAAGAGGTAGAATCTTTGCAGAATCTTTTATCTAAAAAGATAAAAGATATTAAATTGGTAAAAGGCGAATTTGCCATTGAGCCTTCTTTCCATGCATATAATAATGCCTCTCCCTCTATTCTACATATAGCTACTCATGGTTATTTCTTCCCCGAAAACCAAAATAAAAATCAATTTGCACAGACTGTTTTTCAAAAATCGGCTAACCCACTCGATAGATCAGGGTTAATTTTGAGTAAAGCAAATTCGTCTTGGTATAAAAATGAATCTGTTAATGACCCAACGGATGGTATTCTTACCGCAGATGAAGTAAGTAGATTAAATCTTTCAAAAACAACCCTCGCCGTATTAAGTGCCTGTCAGACAGGGCTTGGTGAAATTGAAGGGAATTTTGGGGTATTTGGATTGCAACAAGCCTTCAAACAAGCGGGAGTAGATTATCTATTAGTCAGTTTATGGCAAATACCCGACAAAGAAAGTTACGAGATGATGCAGTTATTTTACACTAACCTTACCAATAACCTATCCATCGAAACAGCCTTTAATAATGCTCAGCGGGAAATGATGAAGAAATATTCCCCCTTCTATTGGGCAGGATTTGTGCTGATTCGTTAGATTTTTGCATACACGGTACCCATTTCTATTCATCCTTCCTTATATGGCTCTGATACGCACTGATTTTTATACAGCGCAGTCGTAAATATTTTTACAGCGTCATTTTGGAAATGCCGACGGTTTTGGCAATTCCATCGACACCCAATTTTTCCTCTTTGTAATACATCTCGGCCAACATGGCTTTCTTTTGTTTGAGATGTCAATCGTTGCGGCGACCCGCACCGATAAAATACTGCGTTTCCATGATGAATGCTTTTAGGAATTTGTGTATTTTTACATTCTACAGCACTCTTAAAGTGCCTATATACTGCTCTCAACAACTGAAAAGTAAACTTACCAGTTTCTTGGTCTTGTTCAATCATACAAATCTAAAGGCGGCCCCGCAAATGGGAAAGTGTAATTTATAAAGGAAATCAAGTAAATGTGAATTGTAGATACCACGAGGTGCCCCGTGGCGTATGTTCCATACAAAAAACAGTTTGCATGGAAGTTTTAAGCAGTTGCACGGCAGTCTTGATACCGGCTTGCTCAATCGGATGTCTTTTAAGGTTACCGCAACTGTTTTTTTGAAAGGCTGTTTATTCTCTTAAAGTACTGATAAACAGACTCATGCCTTATAAATCACCGCATTGACGATGATTCGGGCGTAAATTGGATTTTCAAAGTCGACTCCTGTATGCTCTGGTTGGCTGTAGAAGACCCAACCCTTTTCTACCCGCATACACCAAGCTGAACGATCTTGCATCCCCTGTGGTATCTTTCATTTTGAAACCAAGTAAAATGATACGGAAGTTTGTAACTCATGGTTTAAAAATACTTCCGTATTTGACAAAATAAAACCCCATAGGTTCTCTTCTATGTTTTATGGCAATGGATGTAGTTTAGTTAATTTTATGGGTAGTAGTAAACTTTATCATTTCATTATCGGCATATTGGCATCTACTTTTTTGAGCCAATCGGTCAGTTTTCGATGCATTTCCTGAGCTTTGCTCGGATTGTTTTTGCTTAAATCTTCGGTTTCAGATTCGTCATCCCGAAGATTAAAAAGGGCTATTTCGTTGGTTTCATAGCTTTTAGTCAACTTCCAATCTCCTTCCCTGATAGCACCTGATGGGCGACTCAACTGATTGCTAAAATGAGGGTAATGCCAAAAAATCTGTCCTCGGTCAAAATTTGCCTCGGGGTTTTTGAGTAAAGGCAAAAAACTTTTGGCGTCGGGCATCACCTCCTGCTTTTGACCTAGTATGTCCAACAGGGTGGGTGTATAATCGGTATTCATAAAGTACTGGTCACAGATTTGATTGGCGGCAATGGTTCCTCGTTGAGAAATAAGGGTCGGTACCCGAATACCACCTTCGTAGGTAAATCCTTTCCATTTACGCAAATTGCCAGCCGTAGTAGGTATAGGGCCAAGTTCGGGAATGCCCACACCGCCGTTGTCAGACGTAAAAACAATGAGTGTGTTCTCCATCAGCCCCTTCTCTTCTAGAAGTTGGATGATTTGCCCCACGCCATCGTCCATACTTTCAATCACGGCAGCATAGTAAGGGTTGTATTTGCCATTAAATTTTTCGAATTTTTTAAGGTATTTACTCACTTTATCACCACGCGGAACCAGAAAAACGTGCGGTGCCGAATAGCACAGATACAAAAAGAAAGGCTGTTGTTTGTCTGAACTCTTCACAAAATCCAGCGCATAGTCGGTGAGTTTATCGGTGAGGTAGGTGGTACCTTTATCTTCAAACATTTTTTTATAGCTATCTTCGTAAATGCTATAATTGTAATAATCCAACCCGTTTTTACCAATCATGCGGGCATATGTAAACCCCTGCCCCCAGGGAGCCAGCGAGTCGGCACCGCCCAAATGCCATTTACCAACAAACCCCGTTCGGTACCCCAGCGGTTTGAGCCTTTCGGCAAGCGTAATCTCGGAAGAACCAAGGTATTTTGTCCATTGGGCAGGCTTCACTGGTGACAGCGAATCGGTACGTTCTCCAACCAGAAAATTGGTCAGCTTGAGCCGGGCGGGGTGTTTGCCCGTCATGATAGCCGCCCTTGACGGCGAGCAAACGGGGCAGGCAGCATAGCTTTGGGTGAATTTAATTCCGCTTTTTGCCAGTTTATCAAGATTAGGGGTTTCGTTGAACGGATTGCCGTAACAACCCAAATCAGCCTGAGCCAAATCATCAGCCAAAATAAAGATGATGTTGGGTTTTGTGGTTTGAGTCTGTGCAAAGTTGCCATGCAACAGCAACGCAACGATTGTGAAAGTCGAAATGAGTTTAAACTTTATCATAAAAATAGACGTGTATCATTTTATGGTTTCTTTAAAAAGTGCGTAACAGATACCCTGGGCAACGGCCTTGCTTTTGGTATTTTTATCAAAACACCTCCCCTCGGCTTTCAACGCCTTTAGCGTCGGTGATTTTTTAAGCATAAGCAATAGACGGCTCAGTGGCACAGAGAATAGCTATAGTTTAAAACTTACGAGATAGGAGCATAAAGCACGGGGGCTTTATGCTCCTATCTCGTAAAAATAATATCATTTTATATGAAAATGATATTATCCGAAAATCCACTCTTACAAACTTATCATAAAGTGTTAAATCGTTTTACTTAAGAATCTAATTTGCCAGTATTACTTGAAGTTAAGAAACAATAAACTAATTAATCAATATTCTTCATACCACCCAAATCTATCTTGAATAATCTGGGCTTTGTATTGTTGGATATAAGTCATAAAAGCTTTTGCTACCGGCGAAAAACTCTTTCCCCTCACCCAAACTAGCTGCCATTCGGATATCAATGGAAAGTTTTGCATCGGAATAATCTGTAAATCACCATTTTGAAGTTCATTTTTGATTCCAATCAATGGCATTACTGAGTAGCCCAAACCCGCTATCACAGCTTGCTTAACGGCTTCATTGGAAGTCAATTCCATCTTTTTTTTGATTTGTAGATGAGATGCTTCAAAAAATTGCTCCATGACGTAGCGCGTACCAGAGCCGACTTCTCTAAATATCAAGGGTATCGTTTCAAAAAAACCAACATCATAGGGGCGCTTGTTAAACTTCTTTTGCCCATTTGCTACCAAATAAAGCTTGTTTTTCATCAAGCTTATTCCTTCAGTATGAAGGTTTGCGGGCAAGACAGATACCAATGAAAAATCAACCTCGTTTTTTTCTAGACTTTCTATGACCCTGCTTTTGTTTGTTACATCCAACAAAAGCTCAATCCCCTCGTGCCGACTCATAAAATTTGTCAAAAAATAGGGCATAACGTACTTACCAGTAGAAACGACGGATATTTTTAAACGTCCGCTAAGTTGACCTTTGTAGGCCATCGTTTTATAGTTTATGGCATATACTTCATTGAGGATGCGCTCCGCCGCAACCGCAATCTCTTTTCCAAAATCTGTGACATATAGCTTCCTCCCTACTACTTCTGTGAGAGGAATATCGAATTGTTCTTGGAAATTTTTCAGCTGAATTGATACCGCCGGTTGGGTTAAAAATAGCTCCTCAGCTGCCTTCGTAATACTCTCTGTTTGAGTGACTTTCAAAAAAACTTGGAGCTGGTGCAAAGTGTAATTCATAAAAACTATTAATGATTATCATTGTAAATATAAATAAAAATATATTAAAAATAAAAATGAGTTTTGTGGCGTCAAACATCAAAAAAACAAAATATGACTCGAATTACGGTAGCAAAGGGCGATGGCATCGGGCCTGAAATAATGGATGCCACACTTAAAATAATTTTAGCTGCTGGCGCACAAATTGAGATTGAGGAAATTGAGGTAGGCGAAAAAGTGTATTTGGCAGGTAATACCTCCGGGATAGCTGCATCTTCTTGGGATACTATCCGACGCAACAAAGTTTTTTTGAAAGCACCCATTACTACACCGCAG
The DNA here is from genome assembly GCF_000423565.1 of Runella zeae DSM 19591. Taxonomy (GTDB): domain Bacteria; phylum Bacteroidota; class Bacteroidia; order Cytophagales; family Spirosomataceae; genus Runella; species Runella zeae. The sequence goes on from NZ_AUIF01000033.1 coordinate 64,079, forward strand.
GGTGGTGGCTACAAAAGTTTGAATGTCACTACTCGTAAATTTTTGGGACTATATGCCAACGTACGTCCCTGTGTAAGCCTTCACCCTTTCGTAAAAACCAAACATCCTGTGATGGACATTGTGATTGTTCGCGAAAATGAGGAAGATTTATATGCTGGTATTGAGCACCAACAAACCGATGAAGTAGTTCAATGTCTGAAACTTATCAGCCGCCCAGGTTGCGAAAAAATCGTCCGTTATGCTTTTGAATATGCCAAGCAGTATGGCCGAAAAAAAGTAACTTGTTTTACGAAAGACAATATCATGAAACAAACCGATGGGCTTTTCCATCAGGTTTTTGATGAAATCGCCAAAGAATATCCAACTATTGAAAATGAGCACTGGATTATCGATATAGGGGCGGCAAAAATGGCCGATACTCCCGAGGCTTTTGATGTAATCGTAATGCCCAATTTGTACGGCGATGTATTGTCAGATGTAGCAGCTCAGATAGCGGGTTCTGTAGGTTTGGCTGGCTCTGCCAATATTGGAGAAGAATGTGCCATGTTTGAAGCAATTCATGGTTCGGCACCGCGTCGTGCAGGGCAAAACTTAGCCAATCCTTCGGGACTTTTGCAAGGCGCGATTATGATGCTTACTCATATTGGTCAAACCGAGATAGCCGAAAAAGTACAGAATGCGTGGCTCAAAACCATGGAAGATGGTATCCATACTTATGATATTTTTAAGGAAGGAACAAGCACCCAAAAAGTAGGTACACAAGAGTTTGCAGATGCTGTCATTGCCAATTTAGATAAGAAACCTTCTACCTTAAAAGCCGTTTCTTACGACAAAGAAACTGTTCTTAATTTGCCAAAATACACTCGTAAACCTGCCGCAAAGAAAGAATTGGTTGGCGTAGATGTATTTGTTCACTGGCCGGGTGAAGATCCTAATTTTCTAGCCGACAAAGTTCGCAATATAGCCACCAACAGCGCCAAGCTTACGATGATTACCAATCGGGGTATTAAGGTATGGCCTGAAGGATTCAAAGAAACCTTTTGCACGGATCATTGGCGTTGCAGATTCAAGCCTTCTGAGGGTTCGACCATAACCCATGTGGATATAATAGAGCTTCTCAACAATGCCATAGAATTTGGCATTGACGTTATCAAAACGGAAAATCTATATGCCTTTAATGGTACACCTGCTTTCTCGCTTGGACAAGGACAGTAAACAATATAGACATGAAAATAGAACTTACAAAAGGTAGATTTTTACCTAATGAAGCACTTGAATTACTAACTCAGCTGGTGCATACAAAAATTCGTTTTTTGGAAATGAAAATTTCCTCTAGCAGTAGCGAGGAGGAGATTAAAATGCGCGAAAATAGAATCAAAGAACTGCAAAGAGGATTGTACGAAGCAAAAAAACATGCTGAGTCATCTAAAGGGTTGGATTTGAATGTTGTAATTGAATACTAATGGGAGAGTGAATAGTATCAGAACAGTTGCTCTTACTTAAGAGCAACTGTTTTTATGTAAATGCTTAGGCTCAGTTAATTGTCAACTCTAGGAGGTATTTCATCCCCGCAGGATTTTGATCAATGGTCTCAAAAACTTGTTGCGCATCGCTGAGCGGAGAAATTTGAGTAATCATTTCGGCTAAGGGCAATACACCGCTTGCGGCCAAAGCAATAGCCTCTTCAAAATCCTCCGGCTCATACACCCGTGCTCCAATCAATTTGATTTCGCGCCAAAAAAACCGAAATAAATCTACGGCTTTGGGTTCGGAATGAATCGCTACCATCACAATCCGCCCACGTACCTTGGGAAGTTGGGTCATAGCGGTCACACCCGCCTGTGCACCCGAAACTTCAAAAACAACGTCGGCCATTGCCCCATCGGAAAAACTTTCCACCCGCTTTATTAAATCCTCTTCTATAGGATTGACTGTCTGAAATCCTAGCGATTGGATAAATTCAATACGGCTCTGATTTACCTCCGAAATAAGCACCTTAGCTCCTTTCTGACGTGCCACCAATGCTATCAACAAGCCAATTGGCCCCCCACCAATGATAACTGCATTTTCGCCAGCCTTTAATTCTCCAAGACGAATATCATGACAGGCCACTGCCAACGGCTCAATCATAGCTCCTAGCGAAAGAGGAAGGTTTTGGGGTAAACGGTGTAGTGTAAACGCAGGCACACTCCAGTACTGCTGCATACCTCCGGGAGAATCAATACCGATAAATTTGAGGTGCTGACCAATGTGCCGATAACCATTGTCGGCGGGAACTTCTTGTCCAGGATTCAAAGGACGAACGGTAACCTTCTCGCCTACTTTCCAGTCACTTACATCTTCGGCTATTTCATCAATGATTCCCGATACTTCGTGCCCAATCACCTGAGGTATTTTTACTCTTGCGTCCATTTTGCCATGATAAATATGAACGTCGGTGCCGCATACTCCCACATAAGCCACTTTTAAACGTACTTCTCCTGCTTTTAAGGGTTGTTTTTCAATGGTTTTGAGCGTAAAGGAGTGGTTTCCTTCATAAAACAATGCTTCCATGATTAGTTTGATTTAGGACGTTCGATTAATTGTAATGTATTTCCTTCGGGATCCAAAAATGTCCGTACGCGCCCCCCTCCAGTAGCCGGAGAAAGCACACTCGTCCATTTGATATTGTATGTATCTAAGTGCCTGATACCAACCTCTATATCATCTACATTGAAGGCCAGATGAGACCAGCCCAAGGTAAGGTTGGTACGACTTGGACGTGGGTTTCCGTCATTTGGCAAAATTTCGAGAATAGAGTTGTCGGGAGCTTTCAACAACCAAATAGGACGTGGGTCTTTGAAAAGCACTTCGTATCCCAACACCTCACAGTACCAAGCAGAGAGTTGTTCTACATTTTCGGCTGCTAAAGCCGGATGATCAATACCTTTCACTTTAAAATTTTCCATTTTATTTTTGGTTTAGAAAATAGAAACCTGAACCACTTTTTTGTGGTTAATAATCTTAAAATCAAACAATTAAAAAACACTAAGGTATTCGTTGGAGGATTTGGAGCATATTTCCTTCTAAATCTAACAGGTTTCGCACTTTGCCCCCGCCGATTGCTTGGCTCAGTTCGCCCGCCCATTTTACCTGAAACATATCCAAATACGCAATAGCCGATTCGATATCTTCTACTCGCAACGCCACATGAGACCAACCGGGCGTCCAAGTTGTTCGGTGAGGGCGTGCGGTATCATCTTTGGGCATGATTTCGAGCAAAGTTCCGTCTGGCGCTTTCAGAATCCAAACGGGCTTAGGATGTAAAAACACTTTTTCATACCCAAATACTTCACAATACCACTCAGCCAATTTTTCTACGTTTTCGGCTGCTATGGCTGGATGGTCTATTCCCAGAACTTTCATCGTTTATTGGATTCTTTTTAACACAAATTTTTCATTTACAATGTCCCACGTTCGGCCATGCCCTGAAATCACAGAAAACCCATTGTTTTCGTTGAGTTTCAATGTCCATTTTCGAGTATTACTTTTTAAGATAAAATCACTTTCATTTTGCTCAAATTGCCAATTTTCTAATAAACTAGGCTCGTCTAAGGCAATCGCATGTACCACCGTTCGTGTCGTCAATTTTTGTCCTTCTGTAAAACGAAACACCAACGCATCACCAGATTTTCCTTCTCCCAATTGATTAGGTTCGGGATGATAAGCGTCATGTAAAAAACCATACACAGGATACGAAAAAGAGCCACTTCCTCCATGAAAAAGTTTCATGCCCGATTGATTCTTTCTGACGGTTAGGCAAGCTTTATCTTTCTGCCAAGTGGTATGTCCATCGCGATTATTTACAACCCAATTCCAAATAGTAGTCACGGGGTAAGCGGCACTAATTTGGTCAACTATAAACAATACGTGGCTTCCCGCCAAAATCCAAAATCTTGAAAACTCCTGAATGGGTTGCCCATAGGCTTTTCCTACTTCCGCTCCCACGACCGAAACCACCTCATTTTTGGCACAAATCAAGCGTTTATCACCTCTTTCGACTTTTTCTCCCCCTTTGCCATTTACTATTGTTCGACGAGGAAAAACGCTTTTTTGTTCTAACAACGATACTTTTGCCAAATCTTCTTGTAATCCCAGCGACTCTTTTTCTATCAAAAAAGTACAAGTATTATGTGTTTGTGAGCTACTCTCTAGCCCATGAATGAGGTTTCGATAACAGCTATGACCGGGGTCGGCCAAGAGTCGTTCGTTGTTATGAACCAGAATAAAACTATTTAAATCGCCGTGCAAATGCCCCAAGCCATTGAGTGGTTCGCTACCCCCGTTGATAGCAATGATTGTTTTGCCACTCCACTCATCCCTGACAAAAGCATTTCCGTTTGAAAATGAAGTGGTTAATGGCAAATGGGCATCTTCTGGAGAAATACTTTTCACTTCGTACGTCAATAGGGGAAGCGTCAAAAAACCCCAGTCATTACGCATTCCTAAAGTCGCCAAATCGTGGGGACCTTGGTCAGGAACAGACAAATAGTACCTATCAAACAGCCATTTTGCCAATCCTTTTTCTATTTCATTGTTGCTTCGTGCAGCTATATGTAGCAACACATCCGCAGAAGGGCGAAAAATAGCGGCACTGTCGTTGAAATTGGCAGCGCGGGCGCGAGGAGTTCCGCCCCAGCCTTCCAAAGGTTTTGTATAAAACATACTGGTTGCAAACCAGTTGATTGTATTATGTACGTCAAAAATGGGCTGTTTTAGGTGAGAATATTTCCGTAAAATAGCCTCTTTTGCAAATGTGAGTGCCAGAAGTAAGTAATTTGCATACTGCAATGATTCGCCATAAGAACCATCTTCTTGCAGGGCATCTTGACACAATTCGAATTCGGTTAGTAGTTCACCAATAATTTGTTCCTCTTCCAAAACAACCGCCGCCACCATCGCCCCACTAAACAAAATACTGCGCCAGTTGGCTAAATGGAAGTTTTTACAAATCCATTCTTGGCATAATTTTATTCCTTTATCACGCAGAGCCGTTTTAATTTCTACTTGCTCAGCTGCTGAAAAAGCCTCCTTTGCCAAATCATACACCACCGAAATACCCCAACAGATATGAGCCGTTTCGAGGTGTCCTGTCAGTGGCTCAGAGTGGTCACGAAAGGCAGGGCCTACCCATTCGTAAGCCGATTTTCGGACCACTTCAAGCGTTTCTTTTTTAATCCATTCGGCTAGTTCGGGGGTGGGTTGGAGGGCGTAACTCATGGCTGCATCCGAAAGGTATTCTGCCACCGAATGCCACCAAATCGTAGTGGCGGATGGGCCTAGCAGATTTCCCCAAGCGACTCGCTCATATACTCGCTTTTGTAAAGCCTTCCAAAATACCGAAATAGGGGATTGGTCATTTTGTATTTCTTCCAAAATGATTGTTTTTTCGGTATTGCTTAAAAAAACTGGCATCTTAAAAATATCCTCCATTTTTGACGACATCCGTAGGTTTCATGCCCGATTCGACCATTTCTCTGATTTCATCTTCTTTAAACATCAATTTTTCAGTAGCTAGCAATACATCATAGGCGATGTGTTGAGGAATAGAAATTACGCCGTCGATATCCCCAAAAACCCAATCACCTGGCTTCACCACAACCTCCCCCATAAGAATGGGTTTTTGGTAATGATACATCCTGAAGCGTCCCAGCATTCCTGTGTTTGACTTGAACTGATGAAACACTGGAAATCCCTGTTTTAGAATAGCTTGTGTATCTCTAATGCCATTAATAACGGCACCTCTACATCCTAATTTGAGCGCCGCCATCGTCATTACTTCCCCCCATTGCGAAGTCACAGTATCGCCAGTACAGTCCCAAACGACCACCGCATCTTCGTGCAATGCTTCGAGCATTTGGGCACGCATTTCAAATTCACCCTCTGTAGTAATATCGGGGCCACCCTTAACCGTAAACGCCAATCCAGCCAACTTCATTTCTTCCCTTAGAGGAGCAAAGCAAGACGGCAAGCTTGTGGCAAGCATTTGGTAATTGAAACGCAAAATGTCGTTGACCGCTCCTGTATAAAGTCTCAAATAACGCTCGCGCATTTCGGCGACTGAAATCGGAAAAGGAGATGGAGGACGAATCTCTTCCGCCGTGTGAGTCGTGTCCTGTGAATGATGTCCATTGGTATTCATGGTATTAAAAATTTCATGTTGTCAAAATTGATTTCTCTAATCAGCACATAGTCAGGCTGATTCAATACAAACACGATGACCCGAGCCACGTCTTCTACCTTCAAAAACTTCTCACGCGGTACTTGACGGTCACCCCAATAATTGCTATCGGTTGGTCCGGGATTGATGTCGGTTACTTTAATGCCGAGTTTAAGTGCTTGATCAGCAAGGCCGCTGTTCAGTCCTCTTGCCCCAAATTTGGAAGCACAGTACACGGGCGCGTTGGGATTGGTACGCTGCCCAGCCATCGAAATAACCGTCAGGATATGACCCGCCTTTTGGGGTTTCATTATTTTTAAAGCCTCTCTATTACAGAGAAAAACACCCTTAACATTTACCTCAAACATTTGTTCAAACGTATCCAAATCGGTAGAGGAGAGGTCGGTCGTCAAAACACCAACGCCCGCATTGTTGAGCAAAACATCCACTCCCCCAAATGCTTCCACACAGGCCGCAAATCCTGCTATCACGTCGGCTTCGTTTCCTACATTGCCTTTGAAAGAACGTAAATTGGGGTGGCTTACTTCCTCGGCCAGTTGATGCGTTCGGCTAAAGTCAAAGACCTTTGCCCCAGCTTCCAAGAGCATCAAGGCAGTAGCTTTACCGATACCACTCGACGCCCCTGTAATAAATACGATTTTATTAGCTAAATAACTCATTATGAATGTTGTTTACTTTTTTTGAAATATAAAAATGCAGCCACAACAACGCAAAGTGTACCAGAAAGAAGAGCCAACTGTCCGCTAATTGTAGCGCGGGATGGCATTCCCATGACGATAAACATCAAGCCCGTCAGACCAAACGCAATACCATACATGAGTTTGATTGCATTGGCAAAGGCATCGCTTCCTTTTGACTCTGGATTGGGTACAAAAGGAATGGTTAACTTCTTAAAAAAAGCCGCTACTTTTTGGTTGTAATTTTCATTTTTGGAAGGCACTAAGCCCGAAATAAAGAAAATAAGAATGCAAACGGCGATTTCTATGAGGGTCGCAAATTCCCAACGAATGTCTTTGTTGGCGTTGAGGGCAAAACCCACAAACGTACCCACAAACAACGTGGCCAACGCTCCCCAAGGCTGTGGTTTGCGGTAAATAATTCCAAATATGACCGGCACAATCATCGGAACCGCAAATATGCCTCCTAGTAATTTGTTGGCTTCAAAAGCTCCCCCAAATCCTCCCACAAACAAGGCTCCAACGGTTACGACGGTTCCAACGCCAAGGGTCATCAACCTACCCACCAAAAGCGCTTCTTTGCCACTTGCATTGGGACGAAAAACACGTTGGTAAATATCGCGGGTAAGCACACTTGCCGTTACATTGTACTCGGCACTCAATACCGACATGGTGGCCGAAAACATCGCCGCCATCATCAATCCCATAATTCCCTCTGGCAGCAGTTTAAGACAAAGACTTACATAAGCCATTTCGGGATTGTCGAGGTCAGGAATAATCACCCGCGCAGCAATGGGCGGGAATAAAAAAATAACAGGAAAAATGAAGAACAACAATGCGGAGAAAAGCCCCAGTTTTTGGCCATCTTCCTCACTTTTGGCACTATAAAAACGCTGAATAAAAGTCCAATTTCCGCTGTAACGAATGATAATCAGCACATAATAAGCCACCAAAAACCACGGCATTCCTTTTTCGCCGTTGGTCCAAGTCATGTTTTCAGGGATAACGGCTCTCATATTTTCCAATCCTCCCGCCGCTTGATAGGAAAGAGGTACCAAAATGAGCGTGGCAATAAAAAGTATCACAAACTGCACCACGTCGGTGACAATCACGGCCCAAAAACCTCCAATCACCGTATAAAGCGTTACCACTACGCCACAGCCAATCACGGCTGTTTCGAAAGAAATACCGGACGCAGCAGTAACAAAAAGCCCAATAGCGTAGAGCTTTATCATGTCATCAAGCAATTTGAAGACGACTCCGCTCCATGAAAAAATCTGGCGGATTGAAGCATTAAAACGTGTTTCCAAAAACTCTACCGGACTGATGATTCCTGCTCTTTTCCAGCGTTTTGCAAAAAAAGCCACCGCTACTAACGACGGAAAAACCGTACTCCAAAGCACCGTGATAGCCACCAATCCATCTTTGTAGGCGATTCCGGCGTAAGCTACAAAAATCACCGTACTGAATTTGGTCATGAAGTTGCTGATTCCGCCCGCAATCCAGCTTACGCCATTTCCGCCTTTAAAATAATCATTGATATTTTTAACAAATCGGCCCATGAAAATCCCGATACCTGACATAATAATCATGTATAGGAAAATCGCCAAGTAATCAAGTGTATGCAGTTGTTTCATGATGAAAGGTGGATTATGGGGCTATGTGGGCTAAGAAACCCAAGGTATAGGGTGAAATAATTCTAAATCCATTTTTTTGGAGAGCATCGCCGCCTTTGTTCACTTGGGCAGTGCCAGTCAAATAGCCGTCAGGTGTTAAATAGGAAACTAACGCTTCGGTAGCTTTTTGAGCTGCTATTTTGGCAGTTTTTGGCAGTAAGCCGTGCTGATACCCATACGTTAGTGCGGCTGCTACTCCTGCCGTCCCCGACGTTTCTACGCCTGTTTCTGGTTGATGAAAAAAGCAATTCCAGAGCCCGTTGGCTTGTTGGTAGGCCATGACTTTTTGCACCGATTTTTGGAAGGATGCTTTGATTTCCTGCTTTTTCTCGCTTTCGGGTAAATACACCAAGGTTTTGGCAATGCCCAACAAATACCAAGCAACGCCCCGTCCCCAATTTTCAAACAACAGTTCTCCTTGCTCAGTACCTCTTTGGTAAATACTGTTACCCTTTTCTAAAATATTGATTCTTGATTGCAAGGTTTTGATAGACAAAAGGGCCAAATCCGGACGATTGAGCGTTTTTGCCAACACCGCCAATGGATAACTGACAGTATAACATTCTTCGGTTTTTACCATGCGATTATTACCCGTTCCGTCGGCAATTACGCCCTCAGCATTAGCGTGTTTTTCACAAAAATCAATCGCCTTCTGTAAAAGAGGGTGCGTTGGGTTGGTTTGGGCTAAAATGGCAAAGGGCAAAATAGATTCTACAGTGTGGATTTTGCCTTCGGTTTTGACGTTGTTGAGGTTACAATACAGCAGACTATTTTGGGCAAAATACATCTCCAATTGTTCCTTCAAAACGCTTTTTACTTTAGGGGAATCTTTACTCATTTCAAGTATTCCGTCCCAAACAACGCCCTGTTGCCAACCAAATGTTTGCAGGGATTCGAGCGATAGAAGGCGATCTTTCCATGCATCTTTGTTCATTTTTTTATCATGCACCAGCAGATGGGGTAAATAAGCGTTAGGGGCGGTTTTTTCTGAATTGTTTTTGGAAAAAAACCAAAATGGTTTAGTCCCTTTCACCATTTTTAGAATGATACCTTCTTCTATAATGGCTCGTATGGCATCTTGCGGAATTTGCAACTCAAAAGGCTGTAATAAGGCCGCAAATCGTAAATCCCAATCAGCTATTTTTTGACCTGTTTTGGCGGTTTTTACTTCCAAAACCAAAACTTCTCGCACGTCGGTAGCACTCGTAATACGTAAGGATACAAACTGGTTTTTCCCAGAAATTAGCTTATTCCAAGACAATTTAACGCCCTCATTATCTGGCATTATTTCGCTAACTCCCCAATCGAAAGCGATGTACTTATTGGAGGGTAAATGGGTCGCAAAACCTTCAACTTTCGCCAACAGGTACTGATACGCAAGGTTTTGCTTCCAATTGCCCCAAATGGAAGTGGAAGTAAGTGTGGCTGTTGTAACAAGCATTTGGCGACGATTCATAATTATTTATTTATGATATTGGTTATCAATAAAGTAGGAGCAATAAGAGTCGAAATTTAATTGCAGGATAATATTTGGTTTTTGCCATTGTTTTGGAAAATAGTAACGATTTCTCTAATTTTAGTTATTAAAACGCTTTAATCTTATGCTTAAAGACCACGTAATCAGTCAGATACAAACACTGACCACCGAGGAGTTGATGCTGATTTATGGGTACATCGAACTGCTAAAAAGTCGTCCTCCAAAGTCTGCGGTTTACCCAAACAATGCTCATCTGCAAGTAAGAGAGGCTTTGAAAGAACTAAAAAATAGCCTTTCGGCAGATATTTTAACTGCCCGTGACGAAAGAATATGAATTTGTTTTTTGACACTTCTACTTTGGTTAAATATTACCTATCCGAAATCGGTTCGGATAGCGTGGAAAAACTAATTATTGAACCTACTCATCAAATTTGGCTATCAGAACTCGTAAAAACCGAATTTTATAGTGCTTTATTTCGCCGCTTGCGTACCCGAGAACTGACCGATACGCAAGTTCAATCCGCTATTGCTGGTTTTGAGATCTCTATTCAACAATTTCATATTCAGCCAATTAATTCGTTGGTTCTTCGTGAAACTGAACTTTTCTTGAAAACACAGGGTAAAAACTATCCGATTCGTACCTTGGATGCCCTTCATTTTTGCACTTTCCAACTATTAGCCGATACTGATTGGGCTTTCGTAACGGCAGATACTCCTTTTGCTAATTTTGTTTCTCAATTGGGCTATGAAGTCATCAACCCAATGGTTTTTTAATATTTTAAAACAGATTTTTCGGCTACTAAAACAGGATAATCAGGCACAGGTATATTGCTCAACACAAATCGGTTTCCTTCTTTTTTGATTTGGGATGTAGGAATCTCATATACTTTTCCCGAAATCAAATCTACATATACAGGATTTTTAAAATTTCCGTCTACCGTGACAGTCGTCGATTTTAGCTCGTAAGTTTCGACAGGACGAGCTTCTCCGCTCCAAAGGGTGACTAAACTCCCTTTGTTTTGTCTGTGTTGGTACTGAAACGCATAAACCGTTGATTGATTGGTTGTTGGTTTATTTTTCGTCAGTTCAATTTGGTCATCAAAAAGAGAGAAAACGTGTTGTGCTGCCTTGTAACTTATTTTGGGACGTTCGATAGTTTTGTCGGGATTGGTTTTGAGCAGACCTTTTGAGTTGATACCCACCATGTGGTCGCCAGCAGCATAGTGAATATCGCTGATAGTAAACAAGTTGGTGGCAATTCCTCGTCCGTGGTCTCCAAGCATCCGACGCAAATCCCACTTGGCTTGGGTAAGTTCTGACCAATCTTGGTCGGTCATAGCGCCTACGGTCGTGCCTTTTTTCTGAGAAGGAGCGCCATTTTCACCCTGCATAAAAATTACTTCAGGCTTATAACTCCACACAATGGCGCGCAGTCTTTCGATATGCGGATACGATACATCAGGATTGGGTGAATAACCGTGATAAGTCAGAATATCAATCAAGTCAAGGGCGTTGTTTTGATAAAGGTATTCCATAAAATCACGTACAAAATTGAGATTTGTAACGCTTGCCATTCCCAAAGCAATGAGCTGGGCATCGGGCTGAATACTCTTCACGATTTTGGCCGTACGTACATAAAACTCCCCGATTTGTTTGCCCGTATGATTGCGGTTGATGTCGGGTTCGTTCCAAATTTCCCACTGAGGTACCTGATTTTTGTATCTTGTTACCATAGCTCTTACCCAATTGTCCCAGCCTTGCAACCCTTCGGGAGAAGTCGGAATATGCCCCGCCAACTTGGCTTCGCCTCCCCCTTCATAGATTGGATTTCCGTATGACAACTCTACCCAAGGTGCCACCCCACGTGCCGCCGCATCGGGAATAATGGCATCAAGCCACGCAAAATCATAGGTCCCTTTAACCTTTTCGCACTTTGACCAGCCTCCCTGTAAACGAATTCTTTTGGCGCCCAAAGGCCCCAAATAAGTTTTATATGACTGATAGTCAGTATAGTCTCGGTCCAGGGTTTCGCCACCAATGCTCCATGTACTCTTTTTTATTTCTTTGGCATCACGGGTTTTGAGTTGCCCGATTTCTTTCCAAGTGGATTGGGCATTTGATAATAAATTAATAAATAGGAGAAAAAAAAGTAAGTAATTCTTCATGATTCAATATTTTAGGTTTGATTTATCTGCAATCAAAATGGGTGAGTCATATATGGGCAGACTTTTAAAAGTAGTTTTGTTTCCATTTTTATCAATCTGATTATCAGGTATTTCGTATATCGCCCCTGTGAGCATATCCACATAAACAGGTTGGCTGAAATTGGCATTCAGAATCGTAAAATTCAGGTTTTTAACATTATTGGTATTAGTCGGAATATATTCATCGTTCCAAATCGTAAACACCTGTTTCTTAGTGTTTTTGTGTTCATAAGCATACACCGATACACTTCTATCAGTACCTTTGTGATACTTTATTTCATCACTACCAATTTTAGCATTTGTGTTATGTGTATCGTGTATATTTTTGATTCTCATTAAATTGTCGTCAAAAACTGACACTACATTTTGCATCGCATAATAGGCCATTTTGGGGCGAATCGCCCTTTTGAGGGAGTCAGACTCAATAATGCCCTTTACATTCATTCTTGTAATGGGGCCGCTGGTTTTACCATAGTTCATCTCAATTATTCCCAGAATGCTGCATTCAATATCGTGTCCCCAATCCCCCAACATTCTGCGAATATTCCATTTAGCCTGCGAAAGTTCTGACCAATCATAATCGCCAATCGCTCCTCGATTGGGGCCGCCAATGGAGGGACTGCCGTTTTCTCCTTGGCGTAGTTGTACGGTGGTTGAATATTTGTCCAACACCCTTCGTAAATCGGCTACCTTACTGTAGTTCGCATCGGGATTGTAGACATAATCGTGATATGTCATGTTATCAAAAAGGTGCATTTTGCCCTTTTGATGAATCACTTTGAAGAATGTATCGGCGTATTTCAAGTCAATGTGCCCCATAGCCAAGCCCGAAATTTTAGCTTTGGGTTGGATGCGCTTGATAATTTCTGCCGTTCTAATGTTTAATTCAGCGACGGCTTCGGGAGTGTTGAGGGTATTATCACCAAAATTAGGTTCATTCCAGATTTCCCAATCTTCCACTTTGTCTTTGTAGCGATTTACTAATGCCGCCACCCATTTGTCCCAAGCCTGCAATGCCTCCACGGAAGTCGGAATACCTGCACTCAGATTGATACCCCCGCCGCCAGCGTAAATGGCATTGCCGTAGCCCGTTTCCAACCATGGCTTCAACCCACGTTGATGAGCATCGTTAATGATTTTATCCAACCATGCCCAATCGTATACTCCCTTCACTTTTTCCGTTTTTGCCCACCCTGCTTGCATCCGTAGCCGTTTGATACCCAGTGGTACTAGGTATTCTTTATACTGTTCGTAATCGGTCAAATCTCGGTCGAGGGTTTCGCAGCCAATAATCCAGTTAGAAGTATTGATTTCATTGGTGTTTTTAGATTTGAGCGTACCAATTCGCTTAAAAGCAATATTGACCTCTGTCTTTACCCGATTGGCAGATGTGTCGATTTTTTGGGCAAAACAAGTTTTGCCCAAAAATATAATCCCTAATAATAGCACCTTCCTCATTACTTAAAATTTCATTTTTGATAACTCAGAATTTACATACGCCAGCCAATCTTGTCGGCTTTTAAACTGCGGAGCTTTAGTCCAACCTGCGCCTACGTAGTAAGTGATAGCTTCTCCTGATTTGACATTGACCAATACAAATCGTTCTTTGTCAAAAGAGGTAAAGTTTTTGATTTGCTTGGGATTTACGACAACCGTCGTACCCAGTTCGCCATTTTCGGGCAAATAGGATTCCCATACAGTAAGCGTTCCCGTTTTTTTATTTTCAATAATTTCAGGTTTTTTTGCATAAGCGATACCCACCACTACAGGGAGCGGTTTTTGGTCGCTGCTTTGAAAAGTACTGACTACTTTAAAAAAGTTATCGCCCATTTTCATACTGATGACTTTCGTTTCGGAAACTTGACGACCCTCTACATCCCAAGGTTCAAAATTTAGCTCAAAAGCAATTTCTTCTTCCGTATTTTTCAAAATACGGTGTGTGGTATAAGGTGCTGAAATGTAGGGCTTGCCATTGTGCCAAATGGCCGTCCCGCCATTGCCGCGACTGTATCCAACGTGAAAAAAGTCACAGCCTTCGCCTCGGTCAATGTGGTAGGGTTTACCCATTTTGTTGAGACTATACCACTTGTCAATCACGGGATAAGGCACCGATTTGGTCCAAATATCGATACCACTGCTCACTCTATCTTTGACCGGCGGGCCATACACTCTGAAACCTACGCGGTCGTTTTCCCAAACGATATTGCCGTTGGCTTCGGGCATGTATCTTACATAAGTTTGGGGTTTACGAGGTTTGCCGAATTCGGTCACATAGCACCCAAAGCATTTTGCAGGGGTCACTTCTTTGATACCCATTTTGAGGGCCTGCGTAAAAGCCAATACTACCGGCCCAAAAGCATGGTGATCATTGAGAATCCACTCCCTTTGGATATAATCTTTTTTGGTGCCTTTGCCAGGATTCAAACACCCTCGACATGTATTGCTCACTGAACCGTCGGGGGCAATATAAGAAGTATAACCGCTCAGGCCTTTGACAAACTGAGGCAAATACGCTTTGTCAAGGATGTTTTTTTCAATCGCGATACCAATACCGTACAGAAGCAACCCACTCCCAGAAGTTTCGATATACGACAAGGGTTCGGTCATCTCTTGATTCCATAGTCCTTCTTGATTTTGGTATTTTAAGACTGCTTCAAAGAAATTTTTGGCGACCCGATTTACTTCTTGCTTTTTGGGATGCGTATCGGGCAAGTCTCTCACCAGCGACGCTAAAGCAAACGCGCCCCAGCCGTTTCCTCTCGACCAATTGTCTTCTGATAAAATTCCCAAACCCGTAAAACCACGTGCCTGACGAAGCAGCCCATTGGTATCTCGCAAAATATCAAACAAAAGCAATGTTTCTTTCACCGCAATGTCAACATATTCAGGCTTTTGCATGGCCATACCTGCATACAGCATATAAGGCGTTACGGCAAAGGCAATGTCTATAAAAATCTGGTCGAGGCTATCTTTGGCCCAATTGGCCGTCACAATGCCCTCTGAAGAACGCTTTTGGGATTTAAACATTTCGTTGGCTCGTAGCTCCACTTGCTCTCTGAGCGCATCCGATTTTTTTAAATAATATAAATAAGCTGCTCCACTGCCACCTGCTTTGTAGCTGATAAAACTTCCACGACCGTCTATTTTGCCTGTTTTGAAATCTGCAAATATCCCCAACGCCTGATGCAGG
Organism: Runella zeae DSM 19591; assembly: GCF_000423565.1. Taxonomy (GTDB): domain Bacteria; phylum Bacteroidota; class Bacteroidia; order Cytophagales; family Spirosomataceae; genus Runella; species Runella zeae. The sequence goes on from NZ_AUIF01000033.1 coordinate 79,523, forward strand.
GTTTGAGGGTCTTTTTGAAATACCGCCAATTCGCTCATTCCATGCATCAACAAACTACCCGGATATAGTCCCAAATCTGTATCAGCTAAGGCTTTTTTGAGCACTAGTTCGGCAATCGCTTCGGTGCCTTTGCTCGGTGATTGAGCATATATTTTGCCCTGTAAAAGGATAATTACTACCAAAAAAATATACCGATAATTGAATCGTATCATGGTGTTTATTTTAGAAGTTCGACAACCTCACGCGTGAGTTTTTCTTTGGCTTTCAGATTCATTTTCTTTTCTCCACGATACCACAAAGCCCACTTTTCCCCTTGCGTTTTCCAAGCTTGTGCTTCTCGAATAGTCTCAAACGAAAGTAATGCCTCTTGCAAAAGTTGTTTTGTTTGGGCAGGTTGGTGGTGATCTAGGGCAACTTTGGCTTTCATAACATGCTCCAGCCAAGTAGTCAGTGCCAACATTATTTTTAGATGGGCTAAAAAGTCGGTTTTAAAAAAGGGAGTCTTCTCTACTTTATGGGCCAATTTTTCAGCGTTGAGTAGGGCGTTTTTTTGTAATTCCACTTCTTTAAGCAAATCTTCTCGGCTCAGGTTGCCCGAAGACATATCGCCCAACGACTTTGCCCATTTACTTTCTTCAGACTCTTGTTTTCTTTGTTTCAAAAGGGCTTGGTACTTGACGGAATCGGTCAGTTGCAGTTTTAAATCATTCAAAACTCTAGCAGCCAACTGATTGGTTTGACCGTCCATCAAAATCGGGGTTTGGGATTGGGGATTGAGTCGGAAGCTATCAAAATAAGCTTGATAAATTTTCTGAATGTCATTGGCTTGTTGGTGGTAATGTTTCTCAAACCATTGACTATTAAATTTTTGTAAATCAAAAGCATTGAAATCCCAGAGCATTTGAGCAGAAGCATCAATCCCCAAACCAAACTCCCGAATATTCGACACATTCAAGATACAGTATTCGGTATCTCCTTTTTCTAATGCTTGCCGCAGCACACGCTCGGTTTGAGCAGGCGACACAATCGGCACCAAATGAGGCCCCGAACCCCACAATTGATGATGATAGTATACCCCATATTTGTGCGTAGCAACTCGTTTGGTTTCAAAAAAATCGGTTTGCCAACGCCATCCAGGAGAATTATCAGAAAAAACAATGGTTACGTTTTCGGGTATTTGAAGATGACCTGCTTGGTTCAGGGTGGAGCCTTCTGCCCATAAGGTAGTAGTGACTGGCGGATTAGGTCTTTTGTCTACTTCTTTGATCAATTGGCGTTGAAAAGCCATCGCTTCCGAAATCAGCCTACCGCGCTCGGCGTCGGTTTGAGGGGTAGTGGGGTCGGCCATCCACATGGGTCGGTCGGCAATGCCTCTCAAACCTACTTGCCAAACGACATTAGGGATTTTTGCCCATTCTTGGGCGTACAATCGCCACACTTCTTTTACTTTTTCGGGGTTTGAATAGTAAGAAAACAAAGGCTTGTTTCCTTCTTTTTCTTTCCAATAATTAAAGTACGTAAAAGCACTCACTCCCATTGGCTCCACGTGGTGCATCGATACATACATTCCTCTTTTGGTAGCTTCTTTCACCAAAGCAGCTTCTGCGGGATTACGAATGTCAATGAAGCTTGCCGGAATAATCAAATTGAACCTTTTTCGCAACGCCGTTTCGCAGACTTTTTTCATGATTTGTGGCGAAACTACTTCTTGATAATAGGGATAATCTATGTTTCTTTTTCCACCCGAATCATACCATTCCGTAAGCAAATCCTCATCATTGATAAACCATCCACGATAGTTGAAAGTAGGCTTTGGCGACTGATATTCAACTTTTTCCCAAACCAAAGTTGTTTTTTTTGTGGGTTCATTATCATTCCAAAAATACATGGGGTCTACACCCAAATAGTGTTCAGTAAAATGATATATCCCAAACACCGTTCCTAAATCACTTTCGCCCGTGATAAGAAGGTTTCCGTTCTGGTTTTTGAGACGGTAAACTTCGCTGTTTTTGGGCGTGGTCTGAATCAAAATAGCACTGCCTTTAGCAGGTTTTTGGGAGGTGATTTTAATGGTTTTACCCGTGATTTTTTGAATATCACTTACCAAATCTTCCACCGCTATCCGAACTGCTTCAGATTCGGTTTTTGGTAATACAATCACCGCTTGCATATGTAGACCGACCAACTCAAAACCTTTTTCTTTTTGACTTAGGCAAGGCAAAAAGAAGAGTGAAAATAAGATGACAAATAGACCCAATTTCATGAAAGAAAAGTGTTAAAATAGAGTATTTTAGTACCCCGGATTCTGCTCTAGTTTACCGTCTTTGTTAGCTTCAATTTCGGAAAAAGGAATCGGAAATAAAGCATGAAAATCTTGAATATTGCTTTTGTTGAGCGGGTTGTATTTCCGAACCCTCTCCACCAATTTACCCATTCGAGAAAGCGTAACCCGACGATCTTCTTCAAATACTAACTCTCGGGCTCTTTCATCCAAAATATAGTCGAGGGTTACTTCGGCGGGTGTGACGGGAGTCGCTTTGGCTCTATTTCGGACTACGTTCAAATCATCGGCTGCTTTTTGGGTATCTCCCTTTAAAAGATAAGCTTCGGCCCGCAAAAAATAAGTCTCCGGCAAGCGAATCATGTACATATCACGGTAGGTTGCGCCCGCCGTGGTTTTGAGTGTAAGTTTGGCAGCATCTTGCATCAGTCCGGCAGGATGTTGACCGGGAGTAGTCACTTTAGAAGGATAAGGATACCATCTCCAGCCTTGTGCGAGCCAGTTGTTGGCGGGAAAATCAATCAAGCTTTTTCCAAAGTATTTGGTTGATGCAGGGTTGGTGTAAATAAAATCCCGTACAATATTATACGAAGAGGTTCGGATATCGGTCGATGTGACTTTTCGATTGTCTTTTTTAGGATCCAAACCCCAGATTTCGTACGTCCAATAGTCGGTAGGTTGAACAAAAGCCACCCCTCGGCCCCCGCTATTGAGGGTCGATGCCGATAGATTATCGAGCAAAGCGGGTCTTCCATCGGGGTCAACAATCGAAAATACCGCTGGTGATACCACACGTTCGAGGTTATTTAAAGCTCCTCCCGTCGAAGCAAGGCCACCTCCTATCACATCTAATTCGTATTGTATTACCCAAATAGATTCCGTATTGCCTGCTTTGCGGTTTTGGTTTCCTACCCGAAACAAATCATAGAAAACATCGCCGGGCTGGGTTCTTAAACTTCCAAATCGTTCAGTCATAAGCTTGAGGCCCGAATTTTGAATCACTTCGGTAGCCGCTGCAATGGCCTTGTCGTAGTCTTTGAGGGTGATATAGGTTTCAGCTAATAAGTGATTGGCGACGGCTTTGTTGAGTTTGCCATCTTGGGCGGCAGTGAGGGCGGGTAGATTGGCCGCAGCGTCGGTAGCATCCTGGATGATTTGCTTAAAAATCTCCTCTTTAGGCGCTCTGGTAAAATCACTTTTCGGCGATGATGCTTCTTCCGTAATCAAAGGTACAGCTCCGTATAGATAAACGAGCTGTTTGTAGGCCCAAGCTCGAAACAACTTTGCCTCCGCCGCAATCACCTTTTGACGAGCCTCGCTGATGCTTGATTGTGGCAATCTCGAAATAATCGTATTGGCATTAGAAATGATTTTATACCAGCTCGTCCAATGGTACCTTGGGATATTTCCTTGGGGTGTAATCGACGCAGCATAATTACCAATACGAGTCCCTGCTTCCAAGCGAGCATTGAAAGCGATATCGGTTCCTAATACTTCCGAGTAAAAGTCAGCTCCTGCATTGACACTATGAATTGCTCGGACTTTAGCATACAAGTCTGTAAGCGCCGCACTGAAATTAGACTCTGTAATAAATGAGTTTTCGGGGCTATAAAAATCCTTGGGAATTTCTTTCAAAAAGGTTTCTTCGTTGCAGCCAACATTTACTATCATGGCCCCTGCCAAAAGACACGTTTTTATGATTTTGGATGTCATGGTATTCAGTAGGTAAGGGTTATTTAAAAAGAAAAATCAAGTCCAACACTGTAAGATTGCATCACCGGGAAAGGCTGCTGAGAAGATACTCCTTGACCTGTTTCAGGATCCCAACCCTCCCATTTCGTAAGCGTAATTGGATTTTTGGCACTTACAAAGAGCTTTACACTTTGTGCATTTAGTTTTTTTAACCAATTGCTCCCTACGGTATATGACAATGAGACATCCTGTAGTCTGACGAAATTTCGTTGGAAATAAGCCCTTGCGGCGGTTACGGGAGTACCTACCCACGGATTGGCATATTTGGCGTCAGGATTGCGGGGCGACCAATAATCGGCAAAATTGAACATATTGGAATTGGTCGCATTTCCTTTGGTATTGTTATAACCTGTGAGATGATTGGCGGCCAAATACCCATTTTTTCCTCCTTGAATGGAATTGATGAAAATCCTAAGCGTAAACTGCTTGTAGGAAAGTGTATTTTGGATTCCAAATAAGTAAGCCGGTTCGGTTTGGCCCAAAATCACGCGGTCGTCGGCAGCGGTGATTTTAGCGTCATTGTTTTGGTCTTTTATTTTATAACTTCCCGCTTCAAATCCCACTAATTTTTCATCATTCAAACCATATACTCCTTGGGTTTCATAATTGTAAATCGTACCAATAGGACGGCCAATAAACAAACCACTCGCTACTAGGTCATCTTCTTTGCCGTCGTTGTTAAGGTCTTCCCCCAACAATCTCACGACTTTGTTTTTATTGCGTGTGAAATTGACCGTTACATCCCAAGTTAAGTCTTTGGTTTTCACAGGCACACCATGCAGCATAAACTCAAATCCACTATTGTTTAACTCGCCAATATTGGTCAATACACTAGCAAATCCTGAGGTCTGAGGCAGTATTTTAGACCATAGCAAATCGTTGGTAGTGGAGTTGTAATATTCGACATTACCGTCAATTCGGCTATTGAAAACCGTAAAATCGGCACCGATATTAATCCCTCTGGTACGCTCCCACCGCAAATCTTTGTTGGCCAATGTACTCACTGAGCGCCCGATAAAAGTGCCACTACCATCCCCAAACACATACTTTGAAGCATCCTCTGCTACTACCCGCGCCAAAGAGCTATAGCGGGCTACTTTATTGCCATTTTCGCCATAACTTCCTCTTATTTTTAGGAAGTCAACAAAAGGCACTTTGAAGAAACTTTCTTCCGAAATCACCCACCCAAAACCCAAAGAAGGAAAAATACCCGTCTTGTTGTTTTCGGCAAATCCACTAAAACCATCGCGACGTACGGTAGCTTTCAATAAATATTTGCTGCCGTAGTTGTAAGCTACGCTTCCCATTTGATAAAGCAAGGCCTCGTCCCAGGCTTCTGAGTCAATCTTCTGGATTTCGGCTAAGGCCAAGTTGTTATAGGAAAGATTCAAATCCGAAAAGCCCGTGCCCGTGGCGCTAGTGCGATTGTAAATGGCGGTATTATATCCATACACCGCTGTGGCATTGATGTTATGCTTGCCAAAAGTCTTGGTATAATTGAAGATATTGTCGAGCGTTTGCTCATACTGAGTGGCATCATTTTTAAAAGCTTCTCCCGTCCGACCTGCATTGTAAGGATTGGAAGAATACGTTTTAAAATACTTGAGGTTATGACCAAAGTTGATGCGGTAGCTAAACCCTGGCAAACTCGGAATGCGGAAGATACTGTAAAAATTGCCAACCAAACGACTTTGCGCTTCGTAATTATCTGACAGTGAAGCCAAAAAAGGATTGACATTCACATCTCCCATGGGATTGATAACATACTCGCCGTTGTCGTTGGTGGGTTTGACTAGTGGGCTTGTGGTGATGATATTGTTCATGCTAGGCGAATCTCCCGAAAAATCAGTAAACGAGCCCGAAGTATTGACACCTAGCGTCAGCCATTTTGTAACCTCTGTATCCAAATTGAGACGGATGGTATAGCGTTTGTAGTCATCATTTTTGATGTAACCTTTCTCTCCTGTATAGCCTGCTGATAAGAAATAAGTCGTCGTATTAGAACCTCCAGATACCCCAATCGAATGATTGTTGAGCAAAGAAGGTTGAGTGAGAGCGCCAAACCAATCAAAGTTGTTATCGGTAGTAGAACCAGCCATATTGGGCGGCAAAAAATCCGAATTGGCAAAAGTCCAAGCTGGATTTGGGTCGGTGTAACCCGATGCTGCCGTGTAAGCATTCCGATATTCAATGTCGCGCGCTTTCTGTAAAAACTCTTCCCGATTCAATAGTCTTGCTTTTACCGTTGGCGAAGACACTGCATAACTACCCGAATATGAAATGGTTGTTTTTTGGGCAGTGCGCCCTGTTTTGGTCGTTACCAATACTACACCATTGGCGGCTTGTGAGCCATATACTGCTTTACTGCTTGGATCTTTGAGTACATCCACACTTGCCACATCCGCTGGATTGATGTCCGAAAGGCGACCACTAAAAATGATTCCATCCACGATAATCAAAGGAGAAGTGTTGCCATTGAGCGTAGAGGTACCTCTAATATTAATGGATGCCTCTTGTCCTGGGCGATTGGTCTGACTGATGGTTAATCCTGGTAAAGCACCTTTTAGAGATTGCAAAATACTTACATTCGGAGCTTCTCTAAAAGCTTCTAAGTTGGCCGAGGCAATCGCTCCTGTCAAGTCTTTTTTCTTCTGTGTGCCATACCCAACCACTACCACTTCGTTGAGTAAACGATTGTCGGTTTTCATCGTAATTGAAAGCGACGTTTGGCCATTTACGGGGATTTCTTGAGAGGTATATCCCACAAACGAAATCACCAATACGGGATTGGTACCAGTAGTTTTCACCGAAAACAATCCATTGGCATCGGTAGAGCTTCCATTGGTAGTACCCTTTTCAACCACGTTTACACCCGGTAATTCTTGCCCATTTTCATCGACAATTTTACCCTTAATACTCTGCCCAACTGCCGTACCAACCCACAGCATAAGGATTGCAAAGAGCCATTGAGTTTTCTTAATCATAAAGGTTATTTTCATTGGTTTAGAAATTATACTTTATCATTGATATATTTTACTATCACAATGCAATATTATTTGATTATTGATAAGATGTCAATATTTTTGTCAAAATATATTTTTTAATTGTAATTTATTAAGAATACGTACTTGAAATTGTACAATATACATATTAACTATTAATTAAAAATCACCTTTTCAACTCCAAAAAGTTACAAAACATGATTTTTCGTCTATTCCTCAAAAGAAAAATAGCAATCGGCACTTACTCTAAAAAAATTAAATTTTTACTCTAACAATAATCAACTATGATTGTAAACCAACTTTTTGACTTATCGGGCAAAACGGCTCTTGTCACCGGATGCAAACGAGGTATTGGCAAAGCGATGGCGACTGCTTTGGCAGAGGCAGGTGCAGACATCATCGGGGTGTCGGCCTCTCTGGAACTAACCAATAGTGAAGTAGAAAAAGAAGTGCGTGCCTTAGGAAGAAACTTCAAAGCTTATCAATGCGATTTTGCCAACCGCACCGACTTGTATCGTTTTATAGCCGAAGTCAAATCTGATTTTCCTTACATTGATATTCTTATCAACAACGCCGGGACAATTTTGCGTACTCCCGCCGAAAATCACTCTGATGATTATTGGGACAAAGTCATCGAAACTAATCTCAATGCGCAGTTTGTGTTGAGTCGGGAAATCGGGAAAGAAATGGTAGCCCGCAAAGCGGGGAAAATCATCTTTACGGCCTCCTTGCTTACGTTTCAAGGTGGCATCACGGTGCCGGGCTACGCCGCAAGCAAAGGCGCGATTGGGAGTTTGGTGAAAGCGCTTGCCAACGAATGGGCAAGCAAAGGTGTGAATGTCAACGCCATTGCACCAGGCTACATTGCCACCGACAATACCGACGCATTACGCAAAGATGCTGACCGAAGTGCCTCAATTTTGGCTCGTATTCCTGCTGGGCGCTGGGGTACCCCCGAAGATTTTAAGGGAATTACAGTATTTCTAGCCTCCGAAGCGGCCAATTATGTCCACGGTAGTATCATAACCGTAGACGGAGGCTGGATGGGTCGCTGATTCCTTTATCAGTCAAAACAGTAGTTCAAACAATCGTTTTGGCTGCAAATAGTTGTCTTTGCAGCCAAAACTTCAATGCCAAACGATACAAAGCAAGCTTCGTTTATATCGTAAGGGTTTGTCAACGCTGGTTGTTTTAAGCCGTTGCATAAAATTTTTGCGTACATGCACTTTATTAACCTTCTGATTTACAACCAATAACGATTCAAAAACAACTATTAACAACTGCTTTGATTCTTAATTGTGGAATTTTTATCCTAAAATTGGCCATATTTACTCTCACAATCATCAAGTATGGTACAGGTTATTATCAAAGCATTTGATATTTTAGAAATGGTTGCTCAACGCAACGGCCAAGCAGTTTCGCTACCCGAAATCGCCGAAGGTCTTCAAATCAACCAAGCAACCACCGCCAATATTATCAAAACCTTGGTAGCCAAAAATTATTTGGAACACATTGGCAAAAAAAAAGGCTATCGTCTAGGACCGATGGCGTACCAATTGACCAATGAAGTGGCTTATGGACAGGATATTGTGAATGCTGCCAAAGAACCAATGGAGCAACTCACCGCCAAAATCAATGAGTCTTGTATATTGGGTACACTCCGAAACTACAAAAGATACATCTTACACATGGTCAACAGTAATCAAGACATTCAAGTCAGGATTAAGTCTGAGCGCAATGTCTACGAAACCGCCAGCGGGCGGCTACTCCTTGCTTATCTCTCTGAAAAAGAAAGAGAAAGATTTCTAGCTCACAATGGACTACCTGATAAAGCACTTTGGGAAGAAGCCTCCACCAAAGAAGGGCTGCTACAAGCCTTAGCCAAAATCAAGGAAGAAGCTCTTGCCATGACTCACTTCAAACATACACATTTGGTAGGTTTTGCCATGCCAATCATTGTCAAGGGGCAAGTGATTGCGGGTCTCAGTATTTTTTTACCAGAATATCGGTTTTCAGCTTCCAAAAAGAAAGAAATTATTCAATCTATGCGCGATACTGTCGCTACGATCAATCGGAAACTCATGGCCTAAACCATCGCATAAGTTTCGTCTATAACAAAAAAGAAAAGGTTAGAAAATCTTATAAATCTAACTCATTCAGGTTATTTTTGAATATTGAGTCTATTTTGATTTCGGTTCATGGGCTATCTCTGAATTTTATCCTGGAACCGCTTTCCAGCCATTTTGCACTGATCCCCATGATGCTACGCTTTTTACTATTTATTAGCTGGTACTTATCTACAGGAAATACTTTTTTGTTGGCTCAATCCGCTCATACCTTGGAAACGGTAAACCGGCAACTTGAACGCGCGGAAAAGCTTACTTCTTCCCAGCCTGAAAAAGCGTTGATTGCCGCGAAAACCGCCTTGACGCTGGCACGAAAAAACAAACTGACTCTATTCGAAGGAAAAGCCTATCAGCGGCTGGCCCGCATCTATGCCGAACGGGACGACTACGTCAGTGCCCTCGATGCGGCCAAAAACGGGCTTTCTATTTTCCATAGACTGGGCGAGCAGCGCGACGTTTGCCGCATGTACATGGCCGTGGGCGTCATTAACCGCTACCTGAAACTGTATGATGCGAGTATTGAGGCCAATCTGCAAGCCCTGAAAATAGCGGAAGCCCGACAGGATACCGCGCTGCTCGGAGCCATCTATGGCAACTTGGGAAATGTGTACTTCGACCGGAAAGACTACGACCGATCCCTACAATCAGGCTTGAAGGCTCTGAACATCCAAATGGCTCGGCGGGATAGTCAGGCGGTGGGCAACACGTTTCATAACCTGGCAAGAATTTACCGCATTCGTCGGGAGTTTGGTAAAGCCCGGGAGTTTTACAACAAATCGCTAGCCATCGACTTGAAAAAAGGCAATCAACTAAACATTGGCGGCTCTTACCTGGATTTGGCGCTGCTTTATCGGGACATGGGTGATTTTCAGCAGGCATTGCAGTATACGCAGCAGGCGCTGACCATCGCCAACCGAATCAAATCTAAAAGTCTTCAACAACAGGCTTTAGCTAATTTACCCTTGATTTACGGTGTGTTGGGCAACCCTAAAGAAGCCGTGATTGCCCTAAAGCAGTACCAAGAACTGAACGACAGTTTGCAATCAGCGGAGTTGTCCCGGCAAATCGCTGACCTACAGGCCCGATATCAGGGTGAACAGAAAGACCGCGAACTGAGTCTGCAAAAACTTCGCTTGGAAGCTCAGCAGGCATCACTAAGCCGGCAGCGTACGCTGATCATTTCATTAATTAGTTTTGTACTGCTGGGTGGACTGATTGGCTATCTGCTTTTCAATCGTTATAAACTCCGACAGCGCAACCTGAAACTTTTGCTGGAAAATGAACAATACCGGCTTTCTCAAAGCCTTCAACGCCGACAGGACATCGACGAAACAATCCACTATTTCGCCAGTTCGCTTTACGGCAAAAATACGGTGGATGAAATCCTGTGGGATGTGGCTAAAAACTGCATTGCCCGGCTGGGCTTTGTCGATTGTGTGATCTATTTGCTTAATGACGAACAAACTGCCCTGATTCAGAAAGCCGCTTATGGCAACAAGAACCCGGAAGATTATTCAATTCTGGCCCCTCTGGTGATACCACTTGGGGAAGGCATTGTAGGGAGTGTCGCACGAACAGGTAAGCCGGAAATCATCCCCGATACCACGCAAGACCCGCGCTACGTTGTGGACGACGAGGTGCGCCTCTCTGAATTATCGGTACCACTGTTGCTCCAAAACAAAGTGATTGGAGTTATTGACTCAGAACATCCTGAAAAAGGTTTTTTTAAAGAGCATCATCTGGAAGCGCTGCAAACCATTGCGGCCATCTGTAGCAGCAAAATTGCTCAGGCTATAGCCGATGAAGAGGCTAAAAAAGCCAAAATTCTACAAATTGAAGCAGATTACATCAGGCAATTAAACCGGGTTAAATCTCAGTTTTTTGCCAACATCTCGCACGAATTCCGCACCCCGCTTCAACTTATTCTGGCTCCGCTTCAAAAACGGCAGGCAATCACCCCCCAAGAAACCCAAATGATGGAGCGCAACGCCAATCGACTGCTCCGGTTAGTAAATCAACTGCTCGATCTGGCAAAGGCCGAAATGGGTATGCTTAAGCTGAACTGCCAATGGGGCAATCTGATTGGCTTCCTTCAACAAACGGCCCGCTACTTTGAACCAATGGCTGAAGCCAAGAAAATCCGCTATCAAATCTTAATGCCAACGACTGAACCGTTGATGGCCTACGACCGGGACAAACTCGAAAAGATTGTCTACAACCTATTGTCCAATGCCATCAAATTTACGCCGGTAGGCGGTCAGGTCACACTACAGGCTGAGGTAGAACCCGAAACCAGTCTCCGGCTGGTCGTGCGGGACTCGGGCATCGGTATTCCCGCATCACAGCAGGACCGCATCTTTGACCGCTTCTTTCAGATTGATTCCTCGCAAACACGTGCCTTTGAAGGGAGTGGCTTGGGATTGGCGCTGACCAAAGAATTGGTTGAACTTTACAATGGATCAATTTATGTAGAGAGTCAGCCCGGTTCGGGCAGTACCTTTGTGGTGGTGTTGCCGCCAGTCACTGATACAACGCAAAACCCCGACAGATTGGTAATACGCACTGCCGATCAGCCCCAAGGCATCGCTATGACTGTGCCCGAGCCATTGGCAGAAGAAGAGCAGGCTGACCTCAACGGGGAAGACAAGCCGACACTCCTGCTGGTGGAAGACTACCCTGAACTAAACAATTACCTCCACCTGCAACTCTCCGACCGATTCCGGGTTGTGCAGGCCCTGCGCGGGGACGAAGGTCTGCAAATGGCCCGCCGACTGGTCCCTGACCTGATTATTTCTGACGTAATGATGCCGGGGATGGACGGTTTTTCGATGACTCGTAACCTGAAGGAAGATGACCTGACCAGTCACATCCCGATTATTCTGCTAACGGCCAAAGACGATGTCGATTCCCGAAAAGAAGGGTTTAAGGGTGGGGCTGAACAGTACTTAGCCAAGCCCTTTGCCTTAGACGAACTGGTTACCCGCATCAGCAGTCTTCTCACTCAGCGCAATCTGCTGCGTAAAAAATACAGCAGGGAAGTAATGTTACAACCGACGAACGCCCCCATCCGCGACCGGGAGGCCGAGTTTCTGGAAAAAATCATCCGCCTCATCGACGAACACATAGCCGATGAGGCTTTCAGTGTAGAAGCTCTTCAGCGTGAGATGGGCATGAGTCGGATGCAATTGCACCGAAAACTGAAAGCACTGACTGACCAGTCTGCCTCTGATTTTATTCGCTGCATCCGGCTACAACGAGCCGCCGACCTCCTGCAACAGCCGGGCATTCAGATCGCCGAAGCCGCCTACATGTCGGGTTTCAACCATCTTTCCTATTTCTCAAAGTGTTTTAAAGACCAATTTGGGGTGCTTCCCTCCGAATTTGTCAGGCAAAAAGAAATAAAGAAATAAATTTAAAAATCATAAAACATTGCTAATCAGATAGTTTTTGTTAAAAACATAGTAGATGTTACATCAGTGCTATGATATGGGAGATGGGTGTCAGCCCCATGGCGAAAACCTACCCTACCTTTGCGGCAATAAAGTATTCGCCAATTACCTATAAGCAGTAGGCCATCTCATTCATAATTAACAAAAAACAAAGCCATGAAAAAACGTCTCATTCTTCTTACGACGGTAGGCTTGCGTCCTAAGCAAGCCTATGACACGGAGACAAAAATTTGTAAAACCAAAGTTCCAAAAGCTACCCCAGAACAGCAGCCAGTGGGCTGCATTTTGTACCCCGGCAGGCTCAGGTCGCTCCAAAAGGCGGGAGCTGTGGTGATGTTTTGGGTCAACTTCCAACCGGAGTAAACCACCCGACGAAATGCACGAGGCCGTACCGAATACCTGATTCGACCCTGTCAATTCCCTACACAAACTATGTTTCCCCGGAGCAGACCCCTGCGCCGGGCCAGGGAAGCCATGTATTCAATTCATTTATTTTAAACCAATAATTCTTTTAAACCAATCATTTTTCAAAATCATGCGTAAGTATTTCATACACCTTCTACCGACAGCGGGCCTTTTGTTCAGCGCCAATCAAGTTTTGGCCCAATGGCAGACGCAAAACGGCAACTTGTACGTCAACCCTCCGACCAAAGTCGGTATCGGTTTATCAAATCCGAATCGAAACTTAGACATTCACAGCACATCGGACACCTATCTACGGGTTAGTTCTCTGGGTGGGGCATCACTCGGTAGCCTAAAAGCCAGTATCGAACTGCGGAGAACCGCCAGCAATGGCACGACCAATACCTGGTCTATCAACAACGAAAACCACTTCCGCATCCGGCACGACGGAGACCTGATGTTTGCTTTGGATCCTGACGTAGCGCGGTTGGGCATAAACCTCGACAACCCGGTCGAATTCACCATCTACGGAAAAAACGTCACCAAATCGGGCAATTCAGCGGTTAATGGTGCCCTGCGCCTTCACTCGAAGGTAGGCAACAACATCCACATGCTCGCCCTCGATGGTAATCAGATCGAAAGCAGTGACCCTTTGTACCTAAACAACGATTCGGATAAGGACGTGTTGCTGGTCAATGGCGGGGGTAAGGTGAAAGTGGGCACGACCGATAATGAAGCCCGGTTTAGTATTGCTTCGGAAAGCGATATGCAGCTCAAGCTCATCAACCCCGGCACCGGTGGAGCTGCCTGGCGGATTGGGGTGGCCAATAACACTTGGAGTGCTGGGGCGGGTAAACTGGTGTTCTCCAAAACGGCCAGTTCTGACGACGCCACGATGGTAATTACGCCCGGCGGAAACGTAGGGATTGGCCTGACAAACCCTTCCAAAACCTTGCAGGTCAACGGGACTACCAGCACCAAAATCCTGGAAATTACCGGAGGGGCAGATTTGGCCGAACACTTCGACGTGATCGATGCCGAAATTCCAATGCCAGGTACCGTCGTGAGCATCGACCCCGAACAGCCCGGTAAGTTGCGAGTGGCCAAACGGGCCTACGACCCCACAGTGGCCGGTATTGTGAGCGGCGCGGGCGACGTGCAGCCAGGTATGCTGATGGGGCAGGCCGGTACCCTTGCCGGGGGACAGTACCCGGTGGCCCTCACGGGACGCGTTTACTGTCGGGTCGATGCGCAGTACGGGGCCATTCGACCGGGCGATTTGCTCACCACCTCGCCAACAACTGGCCACGCCATGAAAGCGACCGACTCCGGGAAGGCCCGGGGGGCCATCCTCGGCAAAGCCATGACTTCGCTGGAAACAGGCAAGGGCTTGGTACTGGTGTTGGTCAGTCTTCAGTAAAATTTCCAAAAAACCAGCAGAAAACATGAAATTAATCAATCTCTTGCTCATAGGATTTGTCGGTCTGTGCAGCGCGGTGGCCCAAAAGCGGGTGTCCTACGCCTTTACGCACCAGGGCATTCCACCGAAAGAGGCTCAGCTGAACATGCTGACGGAAGTCACCCAGTCTGGGAGTTCTTTCCTGCGACTCTATTTTAAGGGCACCGAATTAGGCGAAACCAGCTATCTTCTTCTGGAAGGAGCCGACGGCGCGCAACAGAAACTCCTCGCGGTGGATCTGCAAAACTGGAACTACAGTTCGGCGTACTTCAACGGCGACCGGGTAAAGGTGTCGCTCTTCGCGGCAGCAGGTGAGAAAAACACGGTGCGCGTTTCAGAAATCAAGGTCACCGACCCGCAGGCCGGACTGACTCCGAATACCCAGCGGGCGGGGGGCACGCTCGTTACGCAGCCCCAGCCGGTGGCCTCTATGGCGGGCAACATCACAGAAAACTACCCTTATGCGAAGGCCGTGGGCCGATTCACCAATGGAAGCTTGACGGGTGGCACAGGCTGGATTGCCCCCAATGGAGCTATTGTGGCAAACGATCGAGCGTACACCGAATATGTTTCAGAGGCTTCTTACGACATCATTGAATTCAACGTACCGCCTTCGGTCGGCACCACGGTTATGCATCCTTCGCCCCAAGATCAGTATCCCCTGTTAACCAGAACAGCCCCCCATTCCTTCGGACTTGACTTTAAAAACGCCGGTAATGAGTATGACAGCGGAGCCGGTTGGATGCTGTTTGACCCCCAGCCCAACGGCACCGGCCTACGACCCGGCGAACGCCAGCAGGAATACTTCCGGATTGCCAACAACCCCCGCAATTCCACCATCAATGAGCAGGGAGCCGGAAACATGTTGGTGGACATTTTCCACTACGGAGAAACCAACAGCGACTACCTGGCAGGCAGCACTACGTACCGGACCCTGCGTGTCTCGCAGACGCACCTGCTGCCCCAGAATAGCAACCTTAATCCTGTTTTTACCGACGACCGCGAGCTGTTTGTGCTGTACCAACTGCCATGGTGGGGCATCACCGACGCAGGTGCCCCCATCACCTTTGCGGGAACAAACGTGGCCATCGGCATACACGATGCCGGCAACGACCTCAATCTGGGGCACGGTCGGGGTTTCCGTGACGACGTGCTTCGGAACGAGCTGAACGACTTTTACGATCCTAACTCTGTTTACGTCGATTTTGACGGGGTGTCCAACTCCCCCACCGGCGAAATTCACAGGCCATACCTATTTGCGAGTCAGGCGGCCGGTAGCGCGCCTAACGGGGCGCAGGTGTACTTCGCTGGCGGTACATACCCCGGTGCAGTCACCTTCAATCGGGCCATGACCCTGAGGGCACCGGTCGGCACCGTCAAGATTGGAGCCAGTCCGGTCGGGGCACGCAAAGCCGCCGGATCGTCTATCCCGTCGCACTGGCAAGAAGGCGCGCCGTCGTCGTTCGACCGGGAATCGGCGGAAGACGTTCAGGTGCGGGCCTACCCCAATCCGTTTCGGGAGCAGGTCGAAATCAACTACCCCTTTGCGGAGGGCGGGGCCATATCGGTACAAATTTTCAACCTGACCGGCGTACCCGTCGCTACGCTCACCCCAAACAATGCAGCCTCAACCCAAAACGGGGTGCAATGGAACGGCACGGACCACAACGGAATGCCGGTTCCGGCCGGGCTCTATCTGGTGCAGGTCAGCAACGGAAAACAGACCTTCACGACCAAAGTGATGAAGAAGTAAGCGGTGTACGAGGGGCCGGGCCTATCCGGTTCCCTTATGCCTTTCCATGTCGAAAACCTGCGTAAGTAATTGCCTGTTAATAGTTAACCGTTAATCGTAACATACAGATTATCAACTAAATAAATCTATTTTCAGCGCAATAAATAATAGAAATTAATTTTGCGTAAGTATTTATAGTAATTTATAATGCATTATCTCAATGAATGTTGAAGTCAAAAAACTGGCACCCGATGACGTGGCGTTGTTCACCGAACTGATTGATCTATTCCGCGAGGTTTTAGAAACCGACATGGAAACGAAGGCACGGCCCGAACACCTGCAACGCCTGTTAGCCAAGCCAGATTTTATAGTTATCGTTGCCCAGTTCGTCAATCAGGTTGTGGGGGGACTAACGGCCCATGTCTTACCGCAGTATCATTCAGAAAAGCCGGTAGTTTATCTGTACGATATTGCGATTGGTGCAACCTATCAAGGGCAGGGTATCGGTACGAAATTACTAACGCAATTGAAGCATTACTGCCGCAGTCAGGGTGCAGAAGAACTGTTTGTACAGGCAGATGGGAAAGACAGTCAGGCCATTCACTTTTACCGGGCAACCGGTGGTGCTCCCATGCAGGTCATTCATTTCACCTACGCATTGAATGCATAACTCAGGCCGATTTAAACGACTGATTATCAAACTAAAAACAAAACAACAATGTATAATTTCTCCTATTTCAAAGAAAAGGATAGACAAGCGATAATAGATTTTATGGAAGAACATCCGTTTGCTTTTTTGACCGGAAGTCATTTAACAGGCACACAAGTTGCTACACAAATCCCGCTATTGATTGAAGAAAGACAGGGTGAACTGTTTTTGCAGGGACACATTATGCAAAACACGGATCACTATAAGGCTTTCGTTGAAAATCCCCATGCACTCGTTGTGTTTACAGGACCCAATACGTATGTAAGTGCTTCCTGGTACAGCAATCCACAAATAGGTTCAACATGGAATTATATGAGTGTACACATCCATGGTCAAATAAAGTTTATGCCGGACGCCGATCTGATTCGATTAATGAAAAAAATGACATTACAATTTGAAAAAGGAAACACTCAATCTCCCACGATTTATGACAACCTTCCGGATAGATTTTTAAAAAAGATGATGCCGGCCATTGCCGGTTTTGAGATGAAAGTAGATAGACTAGATACTGTTTTTAAGTTGAGCCAAAACAGAGATGAGAAAAGCTATCAAACCATTATTTCGAAACTGGAACAGCAAGGCGGCGGCAGTTCTTTAATCGCTGCTGAAATGCAAAAGCGCAAGGCAGAACTGTTTCCAGCGGGAATAGAATGGGATGAAAATAAATTTGATTCATAACTTTTAAAAACAAACGCACACAAAATGAAAACAAAAATGAAACACTTAGTGACAACATTGATTTTGGGAGTCTTTCTGACGGGTGTAGCACGCGCTCAGGCCCCCACAAAACGCCCCTTAACGAGAGAAGAGAAGCCGCAGATAGCGGTGGTCGAATTCACGCCCGGCCCCAACGCGTCGGGGATGTCGGCAGAAGCCAAGCGGCAGCTTCAGGCCAGTATCGCCTTCAGACTGATGAAAACCAACCAAGTTCACATCGTGGATGTACGGCACACGAGGGAGGCATCACAAGCCGATTTGGTCGCGGTCAATGGGGCTTCGACAGCCGCTGCCGTGCGCGTTGGCAAGCAGCTCAAGGTCAGTTATGTGCTGACGGGGACTGTCGACGAATACAACACAAACGGCTCCGCCACGCTCAAAACCCGGCTCGTTGAGGTTGCCACCGGAAAGATTAAACACGCCGACGAGCTGTCGCAGCAGAGCACCAGCAAAATGCTCACCGGCGGTGATGTTGAAATGAAGACCAAAGTATTGCTTCCTATAGTTCTAAAGCTAGCTGATACGCTCTCGGCGGAGGATCTTTGATCCTCCGTTGCAATCAGGCGCAGTCAATTCGGCTCAAGAAAAGCATAAACGAAATCAAAGTTTTGATAACTGAAGAGCTTAGTAAATAAGCCCATTATTTGGACTTTCTGAATAAAAGAGATGCTGATTATTTCATTCCTGACCACCCATTTCTACCCCAATTTCACCAATTCACGCAGGTCTTGGTTGCTCAAAATCGCCGAGCCAGGTTTCGCCGTCGGAGACGGTGAGGTTGGTCAATTCGCGTTTGTTTTGGATGAGTCGCACGCCTTAGATAATGAGCAACAGATCGGCCTCTTGCAGCAATGCCAGACTGCGACCCGGACCGTGGTAAACATGCGGTTTTAGTTCAGGCGCAAACTTGGCTATTTTTTTGGTCCAGTTGGAGAGCAGCGTCGTGGGTACCACCACCAATCCTTTGTTTTTTTGAACGCGCCTTCCTGCTTCATTTTCAGCAGGGTAGCAATTACCTCAAGGGTTTTACCCATGGAACCATCTTTTGGAAAACCGTCCCTCTTGACGATGTAGCTGTTTTTGATTAAATCAGGCCGAAAAGAACTTATTTTTAATCAATTGCTTCATTACTGACTTGATGCTGTCATTGCGGTCGCGTTCTTTATCAGGTTGCAGCAAGGTATATTCTTTCAGAATCAGTTCAAAAGTAATCGGTAGGTTGTTGGTACGTTTGTAGGCATTGATGCGGGCATTGTCAATAGCACATAAGGCATTGGTCAATTCGATGGAAAATAAAGTTTTAGGCTTAATATTGACAGTGTGAATACTTTTCTCTACTTTGACTCTTTTCTTGCCGTCTTACGGTAAGTTGGTCAAACGTTTATGAAAAAATCAATCTAAAAAAACATGAAAATTGGAATCGTTGGAGTTGGCAACATAGGTGGTGCCGTAGCCAAAATTTTTGCCAAAGCAGGTCACAGTGTTATTCTTTCTTGGTCTAGAAACCCCGAAAAATTGCAACAACTTGCCGCCGAATTGAGTCAGTATCAATCCGTAGAAGTAGGTACGCCTGCCGAAGCTGTTCAGAAGGCTGATGTGGTAGTCTTATCAGCAAAATTTGCAATCATGGATGATATGCGCAGTCAAATGGGCGACGTCACGGGCAAAATCATCATTGATACCAACAATCAATATGATATTGTATTGCCCGAAGGCAAAAGCGCCGCCCAAGAAGTACAGGAGCGTTTTGAAAGCGCTACTATCGTCAAAGCATTCAATACGCTGTATTTTGAGTTTTTACTTTCCAAAGGTTTTGCCTCTCCACGCTTCATTATTCCAATCTCTGCCGACGACGAGGCGGCCAAAGCCATTGTATCAAAACTCATTGAAGAGGTGGGCTTTGATGTGTATGATTTGGGGGGACTTGAAAATGTATTTGCGCAAGAGGTGACAGGACCTCTCTACAACAAACTCTTGACAAGAGAACAAGCTGATGCATTGCTAAATGCCTAGCTACAAACGCTACCGACGTTTCGAGCGTCGGTAGCGCGTTAGTCTTCTGATATTTTTAGATATTCTTTTCCTCTGTCTGCTTTTTGACAGTCTCCAACATTACGATTTCCCTGTTTCTCGCTGCTCAATATCCACATCGTTTGTCAGCTAAACCTCAATCTTTGGACATCCTTCAAGAGCACATAAAGCCGCAATGGCTTTGATACATATGCCAAACACTATCTTTGCCTGCGTCCTATGCAGGCTTTTGTTTTTCAGAAAAACTTAATCTATTTGCACTCATATTACCATATTCTGAGAATAAATGCCAAAATAGTGGAAAAAGATGCCAATGTATTAAAACTAATTCTTTAGAAAATACTATTTGTTTGCATTCTGTGAATTAAAAAACAATGCACCGAGATAATCTTCCCCATTTATCTCAAAAATTTTATTTTAAAGGTTAAAAGTAGATTTAAAGCCAATCTGATATTCGGATTGGCTTTTTAGTAAATAATCCTACCAGAAAGTGAGTGAGCAATACTAAGATGTTTTCTGTATAAAATCTAACTTTTCCCTACTTTTGTACATTCTATAATCTAATCATAAAACGGTGAGCATCGCACAAATAGCTGACGAAATCTTATGGCATCGCCTCAAACAAGGTGATAAAGCTGCTTTTTCGGAGCTTTTTGAACGTTATCATGCTTCTCTGACGGTTTACGGAAATTCATTAATGTCGCATCCAGAAAGAGTGCAGGATTGTGTTCAAGATGTGTTTGTGGATGTGTGGCTATATCGTCACGCGCTTAGCGAAACAGTGGTCGTCAAAGCATATCTACTTTCAAGTGTACGCAAACGAATTGCGCGTCTTTATCAGCGGGATAACGTCTTTCGACAAACCACCTCTTTGGAGTCCCTTGAGTTTTTGCTTGATTTTTCGGTAGAAGAGCAGTTGATTGCGGATGAAGAAACCGCTACCCAAGTATCACAACTCAACCGCCTTATCAACAACCTCCCTGCACGCCAAAAAGAAGCGATTTATCTTCGATTTCATCAAGGACTTAGTATTGAACAAATTGGCGAGATGTTAGATATTAATTATCAGTCGGTTACTAATTTGCTTCACCGAGCGATTCAGCATCTGCGCAAAGCATGGAAGGGCGATTTGACCCTCCTAGCCCTCTTCATTTATAGAATGCTTTAATTTTTTCAAAAAAAAATACCATAAACTGAGTATCGCCCCCAAAAGCTGTCCTCTCTGTTTCTGAAACCCTTTTTCAGATGCAAAAGCGTGACCAATACCATACCATCGAAGATTTTTTAACGGATATATCTTTTCAAAGGTGGATTCGGGAAGGAGAAAACCATGAAAATTGGGTTGAATGGAGCCTCGAAAACACACAACGGGCTAAGTTGGTAGAAGAAGCTCGTTTGTGGATTTTGGCGACTGCCGTACCTATTCCACCCAAAAATCTTACCCAAACAGCTTTACAAAATACTTGGGATAAAATACAGTTGAAGGAAAAAGAAGCGGAACCCACTTTTGCCTCTTCTTCTAATAGATTTTGGTGGTGGAGCGCGGCGGCTATTGTGATTGTGGGTTTAGGCATCGGATGGGTATTTTACCAACAAAACCAAACCAAAGAACCATTGTTGACTTACTCCGAGCTAATCAGTCAGACCGCCGAGGGACTTATCGAACAAACCAACAATACCAATAAGCCACAGCTGATTACTCTGTCAGACGGGAGTTCGGTGTTGTTGTATCCTAAGAGTAAACTGAGCTATCCCAGAAGCTTTGCGGGGAGGGAGCGTAAAGTCTTCCTTTTGGGAGAAGGATTTTTTGAAATTAGTAAAAATCCCCAAAAACCATTTTTGGTTTTCTCAAACGAAGTAGTCACCAAAGTAGTAGGAACGAGCTTTCGCATCAGGGCATTTTCAAATCAACCAAATATTGAAGTGACTGTCAAAACAGGGCAAGTCAACGTAGCGTCTAATGATTTGATAACCAAGGCAGAAAAGAAAAGTGTGACGCTACTCCCCAACGAAGGAATCCGTTTTTTGAGGCAAGCGTTGTCTTTTGAAAAAATGGCTACGCTTCCCAACAAAGATGTATCTGCGCCCTCAACCTATGAGATTGAACAAGTCAATTTTGAGTTTTCGGATACGCCCGTTTCCCAAATATTTGCCATCTTAGAAGAAGCGTATTTGCTAGAAATTAATTTCCCCGCAGAGAAGTTAAAAGACTGCTATCTTACAACTTCTCTGCAAGACCAACCTCTCCCCGAAAAACTCAAAATTATTTGTGAGAGTCTTGGCAAAAATACCCGTTATGAAATGAATGGAAATCAGATTATTATTTTATCCAATGGTTGTAACTAAACCCAAACCCAATCTGCCTATGTATTGATTATTAGAGCTTTATCTAAAAACAAAAAGCGCCGAAATGCTGCTACATATTCGACGCTCAAAGGTTTCCCCTGCTATGTTTCGTAGACATACCCTCTGTTAAGGGTAAGGGGCTTGCTTTTGCCAATACCACCGTAAATAGTACCAACTAAAACAATTCAAAAGTATGAAAAAAACATTGACCCACAAACGGTTATTGTATAGAATCGTGCAAACGTCCCTTTTACAAATCTTCATAGCTATTCTTTTTTCGGGCATTACCTTGGCAACTCCCGTCAAAGGGCAAGAAATGCTTGAACGCAAAGTATCTATTCATGTATCTGACTTACCCCTTGGGCAAGTTCTCAAATCACTCGAAAAATCGGCACAGGTTAAGTTCTCTTTTAATTCTAGGACTTTGAATTTGAATCAAAATGTTTCGGTAAATGCGACCAACGAAACACTCACCACTATTTTAACGAAAATTCTTAAACCTTTAAATATTAGCCACATACAGGTCAGCAATCGGATTGTATTAAGAAAAGAAGAATCTGCTAAAGTAGGCTTGCTAGAAGAGCCTTTACTTCCGACTATCATCTTGCCAGTGGATCAAAGTATTTCGGGTACCGTCACCGACGAAACCGGAATGGGCCTACCCGGCGTAAGTGTATTGGTGAAAGAGACGGCTTCTACTACCCGACAACGAGGCACTACTACCGACCCTAACGGAAAGTATAAAATCGATATTCCTGAAGGCGAGGTGTTTTTGGTTTTTTCTTTTGTAGGATATCTTCCACAAGAGGTTCAAGTGGGTAATCAGACTCAAATCAATGTTTCCCTCAAAGTTGATACCAAAACCCTCGACGAAGTGGTAGTAACGGCCTTTGGTATCAAACGCGAACAAAAAGCGTTGGGTTATGCTTCGCAAAAAATTGGCGGAGAACAACTTTCTTCGGTTGGGAATGCGAGTATTCAAAATTCGCTCCAAGGCAAAGCGGCGGGCGTTCAAGTACGATTGAGTAGCGGTATGCCTGGGCGTCCAGCTCAAATCAATATCCGGGGTTCTCGTTCCATTACGGGTTCCAACGAGCCTTTGTACGTCATTGATGGTTTGCCAGTAACGGCAGGGAGTCGTTCGATTGATTTTAATCCTTCAGATGTCGAATCTATGGACATACTGAAAGGCCCAGCGGCGGCGGCCTTATACGGGGTGAGAGCCTCCAATGGTGTCATTGTAATCACCACCAAAAGTGGCAAAAATGCCAGTAGAAAGCCAGTCATTACTTTTGAATCACAATTTGCCCAAGACAAAGTAAGTTTTTTGCCAAAACTTCAATACGAATATGCCCAAGGAAACAACGGGGTCTTTGACCAAAATGCGTTGTTTGCCTTTGGCCCTAAAATCAACTCTATCGGTACTTATCCCAATTTGTTGGGCGAAAGCTTCGTACCGAAATATGGATGATTTTTTTGGGGTAGGAAGTACCTTTAACAACAATCTTGAAATCGCTCAAGGTGGGAGTTTTGGTAACTATGCCATTGGGATTGGCCGAACCGACCAAACAGGAGTCATTGACAAGACGGGTTTGCAACGAACCAATGTAAAGTTTAATGGGATGATGACGCCCTTTACAAAATTTAAAATTGGGTTTTCGCTCAACTACGCTGATATCAACGTCGATGATTTTCCGGACGAAGCGGGCAATGTGGCTTTTTTCCGAACAGTGTACGAAACACCTGCTTCTTACAACTTAAAAGGCAAACCTTTTGCAACGGCTACCAATCCTTACCAACAAATTTTGTTTAGGGCGGCTCAAAACAACCCTTATTGGATTCTTGAAAACAATTTTAGAAATAGCCGCACGAGCCGCACGTATGGAAACTTATTTTTAGAATATCAGTTGGCTAAAGGCCTAAAAGCTACTTATCGGGTAGGTTTGGATAATTTTAACACTAAACTAGAGCGTTATGACGAATTGGGTACGGGTCCGACGGGGAGAACCACCCCGCCAAGCGGAGGGCAATTTGTACTTCAAAACCAACAAGAAAGCCAGTTGAACTCCAATTTTTTCTTAAGCTACGATACCAATATTACGCCTGATTTGGTACTTAATGCCATCGTGGGAAACGAGCTTTTTGATATACGACGCGCCAACAGCTCTACCAATAGTTCCAATTTAGTATCGGGCGATTGGCCCAGCATCGCCAATGGAACTACTATTACCTCAAGCAATAGTAAAAATGCCCAGAGGGTGGTTGGATTTTATGGCAACCTAAACCTGGGATTCAAGGAGATGCTTTATCTGAACCTCTCGGCTAGAAAAGATTACGCTTCCAATTTACCTTCTGGCAATCGCTCTTTTTTATATCCTTCGGCGGGTTTGAGTTTTGTGCTCACGGAGGCTGTTCCTTCGTTACAAAATCTATTTACGTTTGCAAAGCTTCGGGCCAATTATGCAGAAGTGGGGCAGTTGGGACAGCTTTTTGTGAATGGAGTGGGATATTCGGCGGCCAATCCGGGATATCAATTTCCGCTCAATGGAGTCGCTGGTTTTTTGCCTAGCAGTACGAGCATTAGCCCCACGCTGCGACCCGAAAATACCCGTAGTGTAGAGTTTGGAACAGAATTACGTTTTCTAAAAAACCGTATCAGTTTTGATTATACCTATTTTAGAAGTCTTTCGGATGGGCAAATTTTCGGCATTCCGCTGCCACCTTCTACGGGTTTTAGTAGTCAGGTCAACAACGCTGGCAAAATGCTCTCGAGAGGACATGAGGTAATGGTACGCATCACGCCTCTCAAAAATCCAAACTTCAATTGGGACCTAAATATCAATTTTTCAAAATATAAAACCACTATTGAAGAACTACCTGGTGGACTGAGCCGAATCGAACTTTCTAATGCCAGCGGAGCCGTACGACTTGTGGCCGAAAAAGGACAAGTATATCCTTCATTCTTTGGGTCAACTTACCAGCTCGACCCTGCTTCGGGGCAGCGCGTGATGAACTCTACCAACGGTTTTCCCTTGGTAAATCCCGTTTCCCAGATTTTGGGTACTCCTAATCCTGATTTTGAATTCAATTTTATTAACAGCCTTCGTTATAAATCTTTTCAGCTAGGTTTCCAGATTGATTGGCGAAAAGGAGGCTTATTTTTCTCGCAACTTCAAGCCGAATCTCGTACACGTGGTTTGTCGGTTGAAACACTCGATAGAGACCAGCAAAAAGTGATACCCGGCAAAAAAGGAAGATTTGTCAATAGTAATTTGGTCATCGAAGGCGACAACGATATTGCTATTTACAAAACCAATCCCTATTGGGCGGCGGTCAACACCATCACCGCTGCCAACCTTGATGATGCTTCTTTTGTGCGGTTGAGAGAAGTAAACTTTAGTTATGATTTACCAACAACGGTTTTCAAAAAAATTGGCTTATCAGGCGCAAGTGTTTTTTTAACAGGACGAAATTTATTCCTGATTACCAAGACATTTGTAGACCCAGAATTAAACATGACCAACACGCTATCGGGCGCAAGTACCGGCAACTCAGTAGGTATTGAATGGTACCAACAACCCCAAACCCGCAGCCTTGGCGGAGGTATTCGGTTGAAGTTTTAGTCCAACTCAAAAAAGATTTTCGATGAAAAAGACCCTATATTTTGCTACTATTTTGGCTTTGGTCAGCACTGCTTGTTCTGATAGCATTTTAAATAAAATCGATACCAATCCCAACATCATTTCAGATGCTCCATTAAATACCCTTTTACCCGCTGCCCAAATGACTACTTTTCAGCGGGTGGTGAGTCCGGTTTCTATTCTTTCAGGCTATACTTCGGAGCATACCAATTTTACGGGTGTCAATACCGCTACTAAATTACAAGTAGGCGGTGGCGGCACTATCTGGAACAATGGCTTCTTGGCTATTCGCTATTTCAATGATGTACGCGACAAAGCGGATAAACTTCAGCGTCCGGGGTATTCGGCCATTGCCGACATCATGTCGGCTTATACCTTGTCTCTTTTGGTGGATGTTTTTGGCGATATTCCTTACAAAGAAGCAAGTAGAGAGGATATTATCCAACCTAATTTTGATAAAGCCCAAGATTTATATGCCGAGATGCAAAAACTCCTAGATAGCGGCATTCAAAAATGTGACCAAGCATCGGCTGCTACGAGTCGCCCCGCCAATGACGACCTTGTTTTTAAAGGCAATATGACCTTATGGAAAAAAACAGCTTGGGCACTGAAAGCCCGTTTGCACAATCGCCTGAGCAATGTTTCGGCGCAAGAAAGCGCCAATCAGGCTATTTTGGCTATCAACAATGCCTTTGCACCTACCGAAAATTTTACGGTATCGGCCTATCAAAGCAACCCTGAAAATGCCAATCCTATCGCCAATAATTTCATGAATGCCGCTACGATTGTGATTGCCGACGGTATTGTGACCGCCATGAAATCATTCTTGGAACCTAACGAAGAGGTGATAGCAGATCCTAGAGCCAACATTTGGTTTACCAAAATAGGCAACAAAGTAGTTACACCTCCTACAAGCCGAGGGAATACCGACGTAACCCTCAACGGAACGCTTTATTCCAAACCTTTATATTTACAAAATCGCCCTTCTCCCCTACCCTTACTGACTTATCCAGAGCTAAAGTTTATCGAAGCCGAAGCACAATTGCGGCTAGGCGACAAAACAAAAGCCTACGACGCTTATCAAACAGCCGTACGCTCAGCGATGAGCCAAGCCGCGATTTTCAACGCCGCTGCTACTCTTACAAGTACGCAAATCGACAGCTACCTCGCTCGTCCCAAAGTACTCATGGGAGCCGATAAGCTTACTTTAAAGGATATCATCAATCAGAAGTATATTTTCTTGTTCATATTCCAAAGTCAGGAAGCGTATAATGACGTCCGTCGTACAGGTCTTATCTCGCTCAACGACCCTGATGGCACTGCCAAACGTTTGCCCTATCCCGTGGATGAGATTTCGCGCAATGCCAATGCGCCCCAAGTTTCGGATCAAAACACAGTTTATCAAGACAATGCCCGTTTGTTTTGGGCAAAATTGTAAACAATTGACCTATCCACTGGGAAAAGCTTTGAGGGTTTTTCCCAGTGAAAACCAATATTACTGATGAAAAAAATCGTCTTTCTTTTATTGTTTTCCCTACCCCTTTTTGCCCAGCCCCACCGCACCGACATCGTCATTTATGGAGCTACTCCTGGCGGGATTTTTGCGGCAATCAACGCCGCTCGACAAGGGCACAGTGTAGCCTTGGTAGAAGAGTACAAATACGTCGGTGGATTAATGACAGGCGGCTTATCGTTTACGGATTTTATCTCTTTGGAAGGACTCAGCGGCACCTTCAACGAATACCGATTTAGGGCATTGGCTTATTACGAAAACAAGTACGGCAAAAACTCACCCCAAGTAAAAGAATGTTACTTTGGGGTCAATGCGGAGCCTCATGTTACTTTGTTGATTTTCAATCAAATGCTGGCCGAACTTCCTTCTATTAAAGTCTATACCCAACACCGGATTGTGAAAGTTGCTACTACCAAAACCAAGCAAGTGCAAACCAAGATACAAGCGGCGACTTTTGTTAATTTGGTGGATAATAAGCCCCTTTCAATTTCAGGTAAGGTTTTCGTTGATGCTACTTACGAAGGGGATTTGGCCGTAGCAGCAGGCGCTCAATATCGCATTGGTCGCGAATCAAGAGAAGAATTTTGTGAGCGTTTTGCGGGGCATATTTTCTCAAAAAGCGGACAAATCCTTCCCGGTAGTACGGGTGAAAGTGACAAAAAAGTCCAAGCCTACAATTTCCGTATCATCATGACCGACTCCGCCGCCAACAGCCGCAAAGTCGAAAAACCCCTCAACTACAATCGTGAGAAATACTTACCTATTGCCTCAGTTTTCAAGAGTGGAAAAGTAAAAAAAATATTTACCCAAACCCCCGACGGAATCCTCCGAGTACAGCCCATCGCCAACCGCAAAGCAGATATTAATGACATCAAAAATGCTCCCGTAAGAATGTCGTCTTTAGGCGAAAATTATGATTATCCTGACGGAAACCCCGAAACAAGAGCACGTATCATCCAAGAGCATCGAGCGCATATTTTGGGAATGATTTACTTTTTACAAAACGACGAAAGTATTCCGCTCGAAGCTCGACAAGAAGCACAAGCCTGGGGATTGGCCAAAGATGAATTTATGGACAACGACAACTTCCCCAACCGACTCTATATCCGCGAAGCCCGCCGTATCATGGGCAAAGTGGTCTTTACCGAAAAAGACACTTATCAAGCGCCTAGTTCGATACGAAGCGTACTTCACGCTAACACCGTCGCAATCTGCAATTATTCTCTGAATTGTCACGGCGTTTCGGCGCCCGGTCCTTTGTATGCCGACATGACCGAAGGGGATTTTAATTTTACACCCCAACCATTCCAAATTCCTTATGGTGTGATGCTACCTCATCATTTTGAAAACCTGCTGGTACCAGTTGCAATTTCGTCGAGTCATGTAGGTTTTTGCGGTATTCGGCTTGAGCCTACTTGGTCGGCTTTAGGACAAGCGGCAGGATTGGCCGCTCATTTGAGCCTCAAAAATGGAGGTAATGTAACCTCCGTTAATATTCCTGAATTACAGTCCCTTTTGTTGAAACAAAAATCCAAACTCATCTATATCAGCGATATAGAAGAGCAATCTCCTTATTTTGAGGCCGCTCAATATTTTGGAATGAAGGGCTTTTTTCATGACTTATACCCATTAGCAGACATTCAAATCAAGCCGCGTGTTATTCACAAATTGCAATATTCGGATGCAATGAGCTATCATAATATTGAACCAGAAAAAAAACTTGACGAATCCTTAGCAAAAAATTGGATCAAAAAATTACCCACCACCCGCCAAGCTAAAGCCGCTGCTTTGTACCAAAACCAATCGTGGAAACGCGGCGAATTTTTAAACGCTCTTTACCAACAAAAACCATAAACCCATGCCAAAAAGAAGAGATTTCCTCAAAGCTGGTGCGGCTTCGGCACTAGCCTCCTTGCCCTCATCGGCCAACGAATATACTCCTCTGGACGATAAAAAAACCGTCAAAGAACCCCTACGGGAGATTCCTATCGTGAGAGAAACCGATGTCATCGTATGTGGTGGCGGGCCTGCTGGTGTGGGAGCGGCTTTGAGTGCAGCGCGTAGCGGTGCCAAGACCACCCTCATCGAATTACACGGTTGTTTGGGAGGGGTTTGGACGGCCAGTTTATTGAGTAATATCATTGACCACGAAGGCAAGCCCGGCATCATGAAAGAAATCATCGAACGCCTTGATACTTCTGATGCTCAGTACACTGCCAAAAAATATGACGCAGAGCTGATGAAATGGACGCTCGAACAAATGTGCAAAGAAGCAGGTGTTGAGGTGCGGCTACACACGCGAGTAACGGCCGCTTATCAAAACAAAAACAAGAAAATAGACTATATCATTACCGAAAGTTTTTCGGGTAGAGAAGCTTGGAAAGCCAAAGTTTTTATCGATACCACGGGCAATGGCGAACTTGCCGCACGGGCAGGTTGCGGGTTTGACGTAGGCGAACCCAATACGAGTCGCGTACAGCCTATGTCGTTGATGGTAATTTTAAGCGGACTTCACGAAAACGATTTAGTGAAAGCGGGCTATGTCAAAGGGAGTGGCAAAGATGGCTCGCCTACCGAACCCGGAAAGCGGAAATTGCACGCCGAAATCTTAAAAACAGGTATCGATGCAAGTTATACCATGCCCTCGTTTTTTGTGATACGCCCCGATATGGTAGCGCTCATGGTCAATCATCAGTACAATGTTTCGTCAACAGATGCAGACGGAATCACCAAGGCCACTATCGAAGCTCGCGATGAAGTAAACCGCATCATTGAAGGTTTGCGAAGTTTGGGTGGTATGTGGTCAAATGTTCGGATTGTGACTACTGCGGCGCAAATTGGCATTCGCGAAGGGCGGCGTATTCATGGTATTTATACCCTCACCAAAGAAGATTTAATCAAAGGTGCACAATTTGAAGACGGCGTATGTAACGTAAAATTTACGGTAGATGTGCATTCGCTCATCAAAGGTGAAGGAGGCGGATATAGCAACAGCGGCGTCAAAATGAAACCTTATCAGATTCCATTGCGCTCACTGATAGCCAAAGATGTCAACAACTTAATGATGGCGGGGCGCTGCATCAGTGGTGATTTTTTTGCCCATGCCAGTTATCGAGTCACTGGCAATGCCGTCCCTATGGGCGAAGCAGCAGGTAGAGTAGCGGCCAAAGCAGCCCTCACCAATCGATTGCCCAAAGAAGTAAGTTGGGGAGAAGTTTAGCTTTTGAGTATATGAAAAGTACAAAAGATTTTATTTGGGTAATATCCCTCCTATTAGGCATCCTAAGTGATGGATTTGCCCAGACCAAAGGTTTTATCAATGCTTCTGACTTTGGATTTTCGCCCGAAGCAAGTGGTACCAAAAATGCCGTAGCACTCCAAAAAGCCGTTGACAAAGGCGGCACGGTGATTGTGAGTAAGCCCGGTACGTACAAATTAGCTGGTACGGTGTACATAGGGAGCCATACTACTTTGGATTTTGGTAATAATGTGTTTATCCAAAAAGTAAACGAAAAGGGAGATTTTTCTCACGTTATTATCAATAAAGGTGCTCCCACCAAAACTTACGACCAAAATATCACGATTCGAGGGCTTCATATTTTGGTCAACAAAATGGACGTTCGGAAATTTGTAGAAGCCTATGGACTTCATGGTCAACTGGCGTTTTTTTACGTCAAAGACCTCAAAATCGAACGCTTTCGCTGTCTGGATTTAGGAAAAGCCCAATATGGTATTCATGTATGTACTTTTGAGGATATTATTATTGATGATGTGATTATCAAAGGAGAAAAAGACGGGGTGCATTTGGGCCGTGGAAAAAGGTTTACGATTCGAAATGGTGTTTTTCAGACTTTCGACGATGCCGTGGCGCTCAATGCCCACGACTATTCCACTGGCAATCCCGAATTGGGATGGATAGAAAATGGCCTCATTGAAAATTGTCATGACCTCAACGCCGAAAACACTACGGGGTATTTTTGTCGAATATTAGCCGGAGCTTGGACTGACTGGAAAGAAGGCATGGAAGTACAGCAGTCGGATGCCGTGATTGCCAATGGGAAAATCTATCGAGTACAGGCCAAACCCGACGGTACGAAGTACATTTCCAACACCAAACCCACCCACGAAAAAGGTAGCATGGTTTTGGATGGCATCAACTGGGGGGTGGTACAAGACGATGTCACTTATACGGCAGGAGTGCGCAATGTCATTTTTAGGAATGTATTCTTAGAAAAACCCCGTATCGGACTTTCTATCCATTTTGACAACGATAAATATAGCCGTTCTTATTACCCCAATGCGCCTATTCCTTTGCAAGAAAAACTCAGTTTTGACAATGTTCGTGTATTACATGATAAGCCTATTCCTTTTTTGTCGATTGCTACTCCCGTAGATTTGGTCACGATTAGTAATTCGACCATCAAAAACAACAACATCAAATTTGTGAGCAACAAAGCCATGACGAATTATCTCAAAACCAACCTTCTCATTTATGGTAGTGCTTTTGATTATGATGGGTCATTAGAACTTATCAACAATTCGGTTACTGGCAAAGTGATTTCGCTCAAAACTTTTGGAAACGTCTCATTAAGGGATGGTTTTTCGGCCAAAATCAAAAACAACAATGGCGA
The DNA here is from genome assembly GCF_000423565.1 of Runella zeae DSM 19591. GTDB lineage: Bacteria > Bacteroidota > Bacteroidia > Cytophagales > Spirosomataceae > Runella > Runella zeae. The sequence goes on from NZ_AUIF01000033.1 coordinate 111,314, forward strand.
AATAACCGTAGACTCTGACCTGCCTGGTCTAAAATAACAGCATCTTTTGGGGGCTTATAAATGCCTTTTTTGGCATTTGTAAGCGGTATTTCCAAAATTCTTCAAAAAGGCTTTAAGGGTTTTTGAAGAGAAGTTCGTCTTTATAAGACAACCTTTTCCTTTTACAAAATACATTGAATTCAAAACCAATCCTAATGCAAACGACACTCAACCAAAAAACAACGCTCCAGCATCTTCTCAGTATTCCTGTCATTGTAGCCGCTTTGGGTTATTTTGTTGATATATACGACTTGTTGTTGTTCGGAATTGTCAGACTTCCAAGTTTAAGTTCACTCGGTCTTTCAGAATCGGAAGTATCTTCCACGGGTGCCAGCATTCTAAATTGGCAAATGACGGGGTTGTTGTTAGGGGGAATTTTATGGGGGGTTTTAGGGGATAAAAAAGGCCGCCTTTCTGTTCTTTTTGGCTCTATTCTTACCTACTCCATTGCCAATATTCTGTGTGGCTTTGTTCAAACCCCCGAAACGTATAAGATTCTCCGTTTTATTGCGGGTATAGGGCTTGCGGGAGAGTTAGGCGCGGGCATTACGTTGGTTTCCGAAATCCTGCCCAAAAACCTCCGCGCCATTGGTACTTCCTTGGTGGCGGGAGTGGGTTTATTAGGTGCCGTAGTCGCTTACTTTACCGTCGAGTTTTTTGATTGGCGTACGGCTTATTTTATCGGGGGCGGTATGGGAATCACGCTATTATTGTTACGTATTGGCGTTTTTGAATCGGGGGTTTTTGAAAACATCAAATCTCAAAAACACGTAGCCCGTGGCAATTTCTTCTCTTTATTTACCAATCGAGACCGTTTGTTGCGGTACTTAAAGTGCATTGGCATGGGCGTCCCTACTTGGTTTGTGATTGGGATTTTAGCCACTTTTAGCAACGAATTTGGCAAAGCACTTTCCATCAGCGAACCTATCAAACCGGGACTTTCTATCATGTGGTGTTACATTGGTTTATCGGCGGGCGATTTGGTAAGTGGGCTACTGAGTCATTGGTTGAGTTCACGCAAAAAAGCCGTATTGCTTCTGATGCTTTTTACCTTGGTATGTACCCTTATTTACTTGTTTGGAGGTATCCAATCGGCAAGTGCATTTTACGGCCTCACGCTCTTTTTGGGTTTCGGAATTGGCTACTGGGCCATGTTTGTAACGATTGGTGCCGAGCAGTTTGGTACTAATTTGCGCGCTACCGCCGCTACTACCATCCCCAACATGGTACGCGGCACAGTGGTTTTGATGACCACTTTATTTGCCTTCTTTAAAAGCTCTTTTAGTGTCATTGAATCAGGAGCTTTGGTGGGGCTGATTTGTTTTATCATTGGGATTGTATCGACTTTGACCATTGCCGAAACTCACAACAAAGACCTAGATTTTTTGGAAGAATAAAAACACTACCCTAAACCTCTCAAAAAGAGGCGACTCGAAAGGGTCTGCCTCTTTTTTTATCGGGACATGGCCAAACAATCAAGAGAAACAATACCCACTTTGGTATTTATAGAAGTGACGAATGCATCAATAAATGAAAAATAGATTTCTATTTTCATCTAAAATATAAAATATCTTATAAAACACTTATGGTAGATAAAAAATCTTTTATAAACATTAAATACAACTTATTTTTATTTTTTTATAAAACATTTAGGATAAATAGTACTTCTTACTATACCTTTGTTTGAGCGTTTTCAGTAAGGCTTAGGTAGACTCTTGGTCATTTAGATTTAAAAACAAAGCTAAAATAGACTCTCTAAGTTTAAGCTCACGAGTTTCTCCTATTCAGCATGTTAAAAACGTAGGAAGTCTCGTTTAAATTTGCACAAATACTTATGTTTGCCACTTTAAAACATTGATTACGATTCCAATTTTATGTTCTTAGATAAAATTAATACCAAAAGCTCTGGACTTTTATTGTACGGCATCACTCCTCCAAAATCCGAAACTCCTCCCGAAAAGGTGAGCATCATCGCTGAAAAAACTTTAGCCCGACTCATTGATCTCGACATTGATGCTTTGATCATCTATGATGTACAAGATGAATCGACGCGTACTACTGAAGAGCGTCCTTTTCCTTTTTTGGCCGCTTTGGATCCATTTGATTTTGCTAGCCAATATTTGAGTTCTCTCCAAATTCCCAAAATTATCTATCGCCCCGCAGGAAAGTTTTCAAAAGAAGAACTGCGTCAATGGATTGGTCATCTGAAACACAATTCGTTTTATCCTGTTTTTGTGGGGGTGCCTTCCCCTGATTTTAAACCCATTACAAGTTTACCCGAAGCCTACGAAATTTGGCGAGAGTTTAGTGAGGAGTCTGTCATTGGGGCGGTTACCATTCCAGAGCGTCACGCGGTACTTAAAGATGAAGACCAGCGAATGCTCGACAAAATGAATCATGGAGTGAGTTTTTTTGTATCTCAGTGCGTTTTTGATTTAGATTATGCCAAACAAATGTTGATTGATTTGGTCAAAACTTGCGAGTCAACTAAAAGGGAACTACCTACGGTGATTTTTACAATTACGGCCTGTGGCTCCAAAAAAACCCTTCAATTTATGGAATGGCTAGGAATTCATCTTCCTGTGGCTGTCAAAGAAAATTTATTGAATTCTGAGAATATTTTGGCCGAATCGGTGACTTTGGTGCTCCAAATTGCGAAAGAGTTGATTGATTTTTGCAAAACCAACCAAATTCCTTTTGGTTTCAACATAGAGAGTGTGGCTATTAGAAAAGAAGAAATTGAAGCATCTATCGATATAGTCAACCAAATCAAGGTTATGCTACAAGAAAACGGAGTCAGGGCATAAAGTTGTGATTATTCAATAGCCTGTGATGACAGGCTATTGAATAGAGGAAATAACTAAACAGACTTCAGTTTTCTGATTTCTCCGGTTTTCTTATCTCTCAAAAGAGTAATACTACAAGGAGAGTTTCCTCCCATCAGCATTGTAGGTTTCCTCCCATTTTTCTTTTATTCGACAAATACCCTATCTCCTACCTTATTTAACAAAGCTTCAAGTTGTTCGGGTTATCTTATAAAATTAACAAAGTGTTTGTAACTTCTTATAACATCAGTCTTTCGGTTACTATAAACTATACATTGCGATATTACCCTCTTGGTCAAGGGAAAACCAATCAAATTCGTTTCCCCAAAATCTATCTTCAAAAATGTCTTCCTCTTTCATTAGCTATGTTTGGATATAAAATTCAATGGGGATATAATCCCTAGTATAAGATTAAAAAAGTTATTCATCAACAAATTCAGTATCGACCCTCATTACAGATCCTATTAGTTAAGAATTACCATATTGATGACAGGAAGAGAAAGCACGCTTTTGCTCTGCAGCGTATCTTAATAATTTTGTCAATCTACGTCAAACTCTAATATCCAAGGTCTAGTTAGGGATAGGATTTGTGTTTGATTAGTTCGTAAGTTCATGACAATTTATTGATAAAAAAAATGGTTATTATTTATATATAATACCGTATGTATGGGTTTCAAAACTAGAGATTCCTATGAAAGAATTGGAAGGGCAATTGGGGATGATTGGTATCATATCTACAAATGACAGTACTTTTAAAGAATCTTTTTCGTTAAAACGAGTGAAGACTCTTACTAAATTAGTATATTGTATCCCCTTGACAGAAGCTGAAAAAAGTGGAAGAGACTGACCTTTAGGCGTTTTAATTGTAGAAGGGTCTATATTAATGATAAGTGCAGATTTGCCCGAGATAAAATCACAATCTTCAACAATTACCAACTTCCCAGCAGCCAATGGATATTTGATGGGAGCCGGGGAGACACATTTGCAGTTAATTACAAATAAAATAAAATACAAAGCAAATGTATGTTTAATTATTTTTCTTGTCGCTTTCATAACATTTAGTTCGATATGATTTATCGTATTATATGAATAAAAATTGAAATATCATATTGACCTACAATTTACCTAAAGATAGATAGTTTAGGAAATCCAAACTTCATGAGTATTATACTGGTAATCCAGTATTGATTTAATCATTAAGATAGCTGAAATTTGCCAATGAAAACACTCTTGGTTTTTACGTCATTCTTTCAACAAATCCACCAAACTATTTCTCAACTTATGAAGCTCTTCAACACCGCACTTTTCTTATCGCTATTTTTGGTACTTTCTTGCAGCAAGCCCGAAACTGACCTTTCCAATATATCAAGTTCTTACTTTTTAGGAAAATGGGAAATCAAACAGTCTCCTGAGTTTTCAACCCAGCCCTCCCCTTTGTTTATCACATTTGAGAACAATGGCAAAGCTATATCCACCCCATTGCCCCACATGGCCAATACTTGGTATTACAATCCCGAAACCAAGACTTTATCTTTAGGCTCAAACCAACAAGAGTACTCAATAGAGCCTTCTCATCCGGCAGAGTTCAGAGCCGTCGGTAAGTTGAGTGGTAATACCCTTATTTTCCAGAAGCAGTGATAGGCTCTTGGAAAAGATTTGTTTAATCTTCTCTTCTTTTGGTAAGACAAAACCCCGACTTTAGCTTTATATTTCAAATGAAAAGAGCCGTTAAATATCTATTTACATCACAAACGATTGTCGCCAATGACAGGCCACAATGTATTTAATACCCGGTTCCGATTTTCCCCAACCAAAATGTTTTTTCAACAGGCTGTGCTGATTGGATTTTTCCAGCAATGCCGTATTGCCAGGCCACTACGGTTATTTTTAGGGGAGATTTGGCTTTAGGAGGAAGTTTGGTGAAAAATAATTGATGTCCCAACACGTAAGCAGGGCCTTCTTTTACGTAGAAGTGAACGGGTAAGTTCGATGAACTTTTGGCCCGTAAATCAATGGATTTGACTTTGGTAGTTTGATTTGAGATTTGTTCAAAATCAATTTTTTGGCTGATTCCCTCGGTATTTTTAATGGGAAATTTGAGTTCAACTTGTTGAACAACTGATTTGAAACGCTCGTCTCCTTCATTGTGCGCCAGAAGCCAAATGGCATTACTTCGTTTAGGGTTGCTAAACCCCATTCGGTAGAAACTTAGCCTAAAAGTTGTATCATTTATTTTTTGGACTGGCCCACAAATACGGTCAATTGCCAACAATGATGCCGCGTGTTGAGAAGTAGGTTTTATTTTAGAAGTATCTGTAAAAAAAGGTTTTAAGTAAAAGGTGATTCCATCGTTTGCGGGTTTGAATGTAAGGCTGAATTGCCCATGAGATTTAGACGGTTTTAGGGTATCGGCGTTTTGGATAAACCCTAAATATTGATTTCTCTTCCCCCGTGAATGAGCATAATAGGCTTCGGTAGCTCGCGCCATTTCTCCATCAAAACACCACGACGCCACGCTTTTATCGCCACTAAATTGAGAATACGGAGCAGGGGGGGTGGTTGGCGGGGAATTGGGTTGCCAGCGGTCGATAAGCCACCCTTGCTGTGGGTCAATAAAACGAAGCCCGTCGTTGGAAAGGCGATAGTTGGCAGCTTTTTTGATAAAAAATGCGATGTAGTCAACCATCCGTTGGTTATAGTCAAAGTGACCGTGACCTGCATCTGCAAAAAAGGTAATGGGGGTTTTGGGGTGTGTTTTTACGTAATTAAAACCAGGCTGAATACGGTCTTCCCACCATTCTACTTCGCTCATAATAAACAAACCTGGGATTCCTTCCACCGTACGAGTGCCCCAATCAGGGTTTGGTTTGCCGCTGCCTGTGAGGTGAGTGAGGGGGGAATCGCCTTTTATGGATACTATCGCCAAGGTTCGGGTGGGATTCCAAGCGCCAAAATTCCAAGGGAAAGAAGCATGGGCCGAATGCCCAATCGGCACAACGGGAGCCGTTGCTATTTCTTGATAACCAGAGACTTCGGCCAATTGCTTCATCATGCTTTCAAAACCTTCGCCCGCTCCTTTATTGAAGTCAAAAACCATGTCTAAGCCTGGCGTTACCCAAATCGTAGCAAAGCCAATTTCGCTCATCGTCTGTCTGAATTTAGCGTTTTCTAATATTCCTTCCTCTATCATGTTGTGCATTCCCCACACTACGCCCTTTACTTTTTTGCAATTTTCAGGAATCCAGAGAAAAGCGGTGGGGTTATCGTTTATCTCAGGATGTTTGTACCCATCCACTTTCACCGACCATTGCCAAACTTGGGCGTAAAGGGTCGTTTTTAATAAAAGTGTGATAAGATATAGGGAGATGATTCGCATATACATATTTACTTTAGCAGAGAAATCGGTTATATTTGTTAAAAAAAGCACTACAATGACGGTTCAAACCCTTTATGATGATGTGGCTAATTTTATTGCCAACATGAATCCTACTAAAATCCTTGAACTAAAAGCACCCCTTGAAGCTCAAGAGCGTGTACAGGCCTTGATTGAAAAGGAAAAAGAGTCAGCATTGACAGCTACAGAAAAAGATGAACTTGACCATTTTCTTGTTTTGGAACGATTGATAAGGCTTGCTAAAGCACACGCACGCCAGCGCTTGAGTGGTGTATGAGTCAGAAAATACCTCGTGCTATCCGAAATAAAATTATTGAACGAGCTGAGCATCGTTGTGAGTACTGCCGTATTCCTGATACGGATTCATATTATGGATTCCAAGTTGACCATATCATCAGCCGTAAACATGGAGGCGAAGATAAACTTGATAATTTTGCCTATGCTTGTCCTGACTGCAATCGCTATAAAGGTTCCGATTTGGGAACATATCTTGGAAAAAATTTTGACTTTGTAAGATTTTTTCACCCTCGAATTGACGATTGGTCTTATCATTTTGAATTACAAACATCGGGATTAATCATTGGCAAAACTGATATTGGCAATGCCACTCTCAAAATTTTTGCTATCAATCACCCAGACAGAATCATAGAACGTAAAGTGCTGTTTCAATTAGGATTAATGGATTTTTTGTGATATTACAGGCGCTTTATTCCCACATAAGCAATCACCTGAAAATCTACTTTTCCACGTCAATTGTTACCTTACCATCTTTCCATGCAGGTGCTATTGTTTTGTCGTTGATAATCACTGCGTTTGGTTTTTCGGTAGCTCGCAATGAAATGCGCATTAGCGGCTGGCCATCTACTTGTATGTTGACTTCTTTTCCCTCATAATTTGCATTCAGAAAAACCTTAGAAAGGGAATGCAAAAACGTTTTCCCGTCTTTGCGCAAATAACTTCCATTGCTGACAAAAAAAGAGGTCAGATTATCAGGATTGGAACGGTCGGCTTTTTCGGGGAAAGTCACGGCGGTTAAATAGGCGTCGGTTTCCCAACCATTGATGACTGCATTGGCGTTGCGGTGCATAAGGCGGCCATCAGCGAGCAAATTGAGATAAACTTCCGTTATCGTTCCGTTTTGGGTAATCCGTACTCCCTGCCAGTTGTCTCCGCTTATTTTTTCGATTACGGGCAAATTGGTACGCCCTGCGGCTCCATTAGCGCCTGATGAACCAACAAAAGTTTCGACAGCTTTATTGGTGTTATCCAACAATAGAATAGCGTTCCAAAACTTTGTTTGTCGTGAGTTTTCAGCGGGTGAAATGGCATAGTAAGGGATTTTCGTTTTGACGTCACGGTCTTTGATTCCCCATCGTTCTTCCAACTTCATTTTTTCGGGAAAATCGTGCGGATACCCCAATGGCAATGTTTCAGGATAAAGCGGCCGAAACAAAATTGATGCCTCTCCTTGGCTAATTTCGAGGTCGGGGCCTTTTTTCTTGGCTTCGTTTTGGTAATGTAACAAAAACTCAAACTTGCCCGCTTCGTACGTTTTTACATCATCCAAGACCAAAATTACTTTGTCAAGCCACAAAAAATGACGGTAATTCCGCAAAAAATAGCGGGAAGTCGGCCCTGTTGCATCAGCCATGAGGTATTTGAGTGAGCTACCATTAATCAAATGATGCAGACTACCTGACGTTTTTACGGCATGATATTGGTCTTGCGGGTCTTGCGCTTTGCCATTGAACAACATAACGTTGTGAGCTTCACTCCGTACAAAATATGAACTGTACTCAGGTAAACCGTAGCTGACATCACCGCCGTCGATGAGTAAATACTGGCCGTTGTGGTACAACACAAACGAACCTGCATCGGCGTGCGCATGATTCCAAGTATAACCCGATTTTACCCCCAACATCGTCGCATCTTTCTCCCAAGACGAGCGCAACATTCCCCAGCCCATATCTTTGTAAATAGCCGCCGTGGGAAGAGGGTTAGAAAGAGTCGAGTTTTGAATGCCGAGTGTAGAATTTGTATTCCTTTTTCCTAATTCATCATTCTTAATTCGTAATTCTATTGGGTGGTACAACAGCCCCAACGGAGTAGCAAGATTCATGTCTTCTCGCCCTTCGCTGTTGCCTATTTGTTGTAAATACCAATAATAATGAGGATTCCCCATTCCCATCGCCAACATCAATTTGGTGGGACGTTCTCCGTTGGCATAGTCGTTTGAATCACCAAAATTCAGCGACATCATTCGGTGCTTTGACGTGGGATAGGAGGCATGGATAAACCAATCGACTGTCTTTTTGAGGGTTTCATCATAAGGCATTGATGCCTTTCCAAAAAGGTTGGTCCAAGCCAAACGAAACGTAAGGTATTCTGAAACCGCAAAGTTGGCATAACTCACACTTTCGTAAAAGCCTCCATTGGCATCGAAGTTGGAGGGCTTATTTTCCAACACACTTCCCTGAAACGCAAACCATTCTTTGGACGCTCGCATTATTTCCTCAGCCCAGGTTTTGGCTTGGGGCTCTTCGTTCAGTACTGCCATGGAAGCTATCCCTGCTTGGAATACCACCGCCGACCACCAATTATGCCCCATCGAGTTGAGGGTATGAATGCGGCTATCTTCTGATATCCAATCTTTTATGGCAGGTTCAATTCCCAGTTTGATAATTTTATTAGCGATTTCTTTGCGTTCGGAAGGAGTGAGGTAATTGTAAATGCCGTCGAAAGCAATAGCTGTTTGAAAACAGCCACGGGCAGTTCCAAGGCCTGAGTTCCACCGTGGAGTGCGGTCGTCCATGCCGTCCCACTGAGGACGATTTACCCAGTCGAGCAGCAAAAGCTTGGCACGTTCGGCGTATTTGGTGTCGCCTGTCATGCAATAAACCAAAGTCAGGTTTTCCAAATTCCCCCCTTTTCCGTCGAGGGATTTTTCGGTGCGTTGCAGCATATTTTGCCAAGCTTTGGCCAATAAAGTATCGGTTTGGAGGCGTTCTTTGGTAATCTTGACGCGCTCAGGGGTATAAAAAAGATAAGGGTGTGCCTTTTTTGATTGGCCAAAAGTTGTAAAACAGAATAAGTTGAAAAACCAGAAAATGATATGTTTTTTCATGTAAACGGAGTGGTTATTTCTTGATTTTATTGCGGGATATTGCCAGCTTCAAGGAATCTAAAAGTGTTGGAATTGATTTTTGGGTAAAAGCTCGTTGCTAACAGCCCCCATTAAAGCAGCGTATTCGTTGAGTGCCGACTGACGCAGCGCTACTTGGTTCATTAGGCGCGTCTTGATTGCTGGGAAGAATAACTCAGAGGACTGGGCAATGTTTCCCCCAAAAACAATCACGTCGGGTTGGTAAAGAGCCACAAATTCTTCCATTATTATACTCAGATTTTGGGCAAATTCATCAAATGTTTGTCGAGCGGCGGGATTGGTCTCGTAGGTATCCACCAGTTCTTTCACGCCCGTAATGGAATGCTGCGTGAGCTGAAAGTAACGTTTTATAAACCAACGAGTTGAGATGTAGTCTTCGGCTACGCCTTCGTGCAGTGGGTGGTTGATGCCAAGTGCTAAATCGTAAGCCTTTCTGTTTTCAAATAATGACGTACCTAAGCCCGTCCCGAGGGTGATTCCTAATCCTTTCGCAAAACCTTTCCCTGCGCCAAATACCATTTCGCCTGCTAAAAATGCTTCCGCATCATTACTGAAACAGATTTGAGTAGGCGAAATGGTGAGGCGTGCTGCTAATGCCCGACGAATGTCAAGGCCGTAGAGACGGTCGTATTTATTGACGTTTTTCATCCAACAAATACCGTTTTCGTAGTCAAATGGCCCTGGCATGGCAATCCCAATTTGACATTCCGAAAGGTTGTCGGATTGAATAGTTTGCCGAACTGTCGTTGCCCATGTCGTCAATATTTCGTCAGCGGAAGCATGCGAATCAACGGGCATACGTCGTAGTGATGACTCATTGATTGTTCCTGAGACAAGATTAACAACCGCCGCTGTAATGTGTGAACCACCTATATCTACACCTATGTACGTTTTCATTTGAATTTGATTTGAAGACACAGAGTTACTCAGAGTTCGACACGGAGTTTCACTAAGCGGTGCTACTCTGTGAAAAACTTTGTGTTACTCCGTGTCTATTTTACATTTCTTTCAACCAAATGGCCTGCCCTCCCGAGGCTTTAAGATTCACTTTCAACACACTTTTAGCATCTATTTCCTGTGTTTGAATGCCTACTTTGGTTTTGGTGGTTACAGTGTCATCATCTGAGTAAATTTTGGCTTGGTATTTTTTCCCTTTTGGCAAGAAATCGAATTTTACCTCCAAGCTACGGGCGTCATTGTTGGTCATCGTACCAATAAACCAGTCGTTGCCACTTCGGCGAGCAGTGGTGATGTATTGACCGATTTCGCCCTGAAGTACCCGCGTTTCGTCCCAAGAAGTAGGGATTTGTTTCCAAAATTCTAGCTCTGGTTCGCCTTCATATAAAGCAGGTTTGTCGTACCAAAACAAGGTTTGTAAAGGACTGTAATAAACGGCTGCCATGGCCAACTGATGCGCATGGGTGGTTTTGATTCGTTTATCGAAGTAGCAAACGGTATAATCGGCTGCTCCACCGATATAGCGCGTAAATGGCAGTGTGACGTTGTGGGTAGCATCGGGCATTTCTTCATTCCCACGGATTCCTTCGGCCGTCATTAAGTTAGGAAAAGTACGCATCTCACCCGTTGGTCGCCAATCGTCGTGGACATTGACCATGAGTTGATTTTCGGCGCATTTTTTAATCATTTCTTCCACCCATACCGTCCAGCGATGACTCCCGACTTGCACAAATCCGTATTTTACCCCTTTGATACCCCATTTGTGAAAAAGAGGAAAAATCTCATCCGCCTGTTTAACAAGCGCCTGTTTGTTGACGTACAACCAAACTCCCACACCCCGTTCTTTTCCGTACTGCACCACGGCAGGCATGTCAATGGGAGCCTTTACTTGCGTAGCGTCCGAATCCCAAGTGAGGGCAGGGCCGTACCATTTCCAATCAAACAAAATGTATTGTAAACCACGTTGTTGGGCAAAATCAATGGCGGTTTTAGCACCTTCGGTGGTCAGGGTCATTTCGCGGATGATTTTTCCAGGTTTTACCCATGACCAATCTCCCCAGCCCTTGCTTTTATCGGTAGAAACGGGAGGATTAAGGTTGAGCAAAATATCGTTGTTTTCAATCAATTTTCCTGGCGTTTCGGCAATCATAACTACGCGCCAAGGAGTGCCAAAATAGGTAATAGCATCTACTTTGTCGTCGAGCGAAACCAGTATCGAATTAGGTTTGGAGGGATGGAGTTTAAATTTACCGCGTGAGTAATCGGTCATAGCAGCTTCGGCCAAACAAGCATACAAGCCATTTGAAAGTTTTAGGGTCAAAGGCCGTTCGCAATCGTCCACCCAGTTTTGAAGCGGGAGAGGGGCATATTTGCCCTGCGCCCATTGGGTATAATAGGCTAAACTGCCTTCTGGTAGAGCAAACTCCGTATTTTCGGCGGTAATTTGATAATAACTTCCTTTGGGATTTTCAGGGAAGAAATATCGAATAGCAATCCCTTCATTGTAAGCCCTTACCTGAATTTGCATTTTGTAATCGGCATTACTGGCCTTTTGAAACGATAAGGTCGCCGCCTCAAAATGATCCTTAACGACAGAACGCTCACCGTAAAGTGGTTTCCAAGTGGTATCTTGTTTGGAGGTTTCTGTTTTGATAAAGGTAAGGTCTTCACACCAATACTGAGTTTTGTCCACCTTCAAGGCCATCGCCAATTCTGAAAGGTGGTTGTCGAGCTGGATGTCTAAGGCAGACTCTGAAATCACAGGGGTATTTTTGTAGGATACTGTATAAAAAATACTTCGCCGTCCGTCACTCGCTTGTTTTTGATATACTTGGCAGCTTAGATTCTTATCGGGCGACTGAATGATGGTGCGGGTGTTTTCTAACACGCCCGTTTGCCCCCACACCAACTGGTTGAGCAGTAGGGTTAAGAAAAGGAGGAGAGTTGATTTTTGAGCCATGTTTTTTAAAGTTTTTGGTTTAACCTTTCCAAGGTTTTAAACCTTGGAAGGGGACTGTTTTTGAGAGGATAATCGTTTGATGAGGGTTGCGGGTAGGATGTATTTTTGGGGTAAATAATCTTCGGCTCGATGATTCATGTGGTTCAGTAGCGTCAAAATGAGCTGTTGGGCCATTTCATGAACGGGCTGGGCAATGGCCGAAATAGTGGGTTGGTGAATTCGGAACAAGTCATTGTCATCAAACACGACAATGCCAAACTCGCTACCGATGTTGATTTTTAAACGACTCAATACTTCAATGCCGCTGATGGCCAAATAATTGGTAGCAAAAAACAGCGCATCCAACTGAGGATGTTTTCGTAAAAACTGCTCAATTTCATTGGTAATATCCGTCGTTTTGGCCGTCAGATAATCGAACTTAATCATGAGGGTATCTTTGCGGTGTTCAAAAACGGAGCGTTGATAGCCAAGCAATCGGTCAATCATCTGAGCTTGGGCGGAGTCCAAGGTGACTAAGCCAATGTTATGATAACCTTGAGCAAAAAGAAAATCAACAGCTTTGTAGGCACTTTCAAAATTATTCATCCCGACGTAGCTGGCTTCTACATCTTTGCACTGGCGGTCAAAAAGAACAACGGGCAAATTGCTTTGCATCAAGTCACGGATGTCGTCTTCGATGCTTTCGGTGGGCGTGATAATGTAGCCGTCAACGTTTCTTTCCCGAAAAGTTGTTATCAACTCTTTGGCTTTTTTCGGACTATTTTTGGTGCTGCTGTAAATGATTTTATAGCCGTTTTCGTAGGCAATGTTTTCAATGCTCCCCGCAATACTCGAAAAAAACGTATCGGCAATATCCTCTACCATTAGACCGATGACGTTGGTTTTGCCCGTGCGTAAACTTTTGGCTAAATGATTGGGCTTAAAGTTCGTTTTCTCCACAAAATCCAGCACTTTCTGGGTCAACTCCTCGCTGATTCGTTTCTCTTTGGCTTTGCCATTGAGAATGTACGAAACCGTAGCGGTTGAGATTTGCAGTGTTTCGGCTATGGCTTTGATAGAGAGCTTTTTCATTTTGTCTTTTTCCTCAACTTCATCAATGCTTCCACATAGTAATAATCAGCATAATTGATAGAGGCATCTACCTCAGTGCCATTGGGGTGATGCCCTGTTGAATGCAAGAGAATCGCGCTGTTTTTGTCTCCACTTTGGTAACGTGGCGTTGACAATTCAGCTAACATTGCTTTGGCTTTGTCGAAATACAGCTTTTTCTTTGCTGGGTCTTTGACAAATTTTGATAAATCAATCAAAGCCGATGCCGTTACTGCCGCCGCCGATGCATCGCGAGGAGCATTTGGAATTTTAGGGTCATTAAAATCCCAATAAGGTATCAAATCTGCGGGCAAGTTTTTCAAATAAACATCGGTTACTTTCTGCGCAAAGTCCAGAAATTCAGGCTTCTTGGTTTCTTTGAAACACATTGTGAAACCGTAAATAGCCCACGATTGGCCACGTGCCCACATACTGTTGTCGGCATAGCCTTGGTGGGTGACGGCTTTGGTGCGTTTGCCCGTGAGTGTGTCATACACAACTACGTGGTAGGACGTATAATCAGGACGAAAATGGTTGTGCATCGTGGTTTCGGCGTGCTTGACTGCGATGTCGTACAATTTTTTATTTCCCCCGTTTTTGGACGCCCAAAAGAGCAATTCCAAATTAATCATGTTGTCAATGATGGTATTGTGCCCACCAAACTTTTTTACTTCACGCGGCCACGATAAAATTGTTCCCACTTTGGGGTTATACAAGGTTGCCAATACATCCGCCGTTTTTAAAATCACTTTTTTGTATTCGGGATTTTTCGTGATTCGGTAGCCATTTCCGAAGCTGCAAAAAATTTGAAAGCCCAAGTCGTGGTCAAAGGCAGGTTCGTTGGAAAGTGGAGTCAGTAATCGTGAGAAACGGTCTGCTTCTATCTTGAGTTTGGGGTCATGGTTATATTCGTACAAATACCACAGTGTGCCAGGCCAAAAACCGCTTGTCCAGTCACGAAAATTCACAAATCGCCATTGGGTGGAGCTATGATTGATATTTCGGGGAATATCTTTGGTATTGTCAGGAATGAGTGTGAGGGTTTTTTCGACTTGTTTGGCAGAATAGTCTAAACTTTTGTTGATAAAAGCTTGAGCCCATAGTTTGTTTGACAAAACCGTTATCAACAGGATATTAAGCAGAAATTTCATAGTGTTTGTGTTTGGAAGGTAGTGGCGACAGTCGCCGCCACTACGATTACTCACTTAATTAACCTTGATGAAAAAAAACTAATTACCAACCAGGATTTTGAGTAAGGTTGGGGTTTAGCTGAATTTGCTGAGAGGGGACAGGCAACAAATAATTTTTCTCTACCCATCTACGATTACTCTCTAAGCGATAAACACCATTTATCACTTGAGCTTTGATACCCGCCCAGCGCGTCTCGAAGGCAGTTCCTGCCCAAGTAATCCCTTCTAGTGGCATGGGGAGTTCGATTTCTGCTGTTTTCCAACGTTTAAGGTCATCTACGCGAAAGCCCTCAAAGTACAATTCAATATTTCGCTCACGACGGATTTCGGTACGCATATCCAACCCATTGCTACTTACTAAAGCATTGCTCAATTTGGGCATAGTTTTATTTACTCGATTTCTAACGAGATTGAGTGATTTATCTAAATCAGCATCAGAAATAGCTCCATTGCGTTCAAAAACCGCTTCAGCGTAGTTGAGATACACTTCAGCCAACCGAATAATGGGATAATCATATCCTTCTTCGTTATCGTTGAGACGTCGTTCGGTTGCCCACTTTTGGTTCCCATAACCGCTACCCGTGGCGGCGTTGTGTCGTCCTCGGGAGCTTGCTATATCAGCAGCATCTCCTCTCCAGGTAGTACGAGCGCCCGGATTTTCGTTGTCCCAGTGATATTTTCCGTCGAGCATCAAATTATAACGCATCCGATTATCGCGGTTGATAAACTCAGATGTAGTAGTGTTATATCCCTGAAAAAGAGGAGATTTTCCAATAGGAAGACCATCTTGACAGAGGTACATATCCGCAAATTTTTTGGTTACCCAATATATATTGTTTAATGTCGAATGCGTGATATTCATCCGAATTTGGCGAGAAGCAAAATCATAACGATTGCTCAAAATATACTCACGATTAGCAGCTTTGGTCAAGTTGGCAGGATTTGACTGCTGATTTTCAAGAATAAACAGATACTTCTGGGCTGAATCTCCCAACGCCGCCGGCGCAAACAACTGATATTCATTGCTGACAATTACCGTATTACTGGCCGCGATTGATTTATCCAGAAGGATGTTAGCACGAGTAGCATTGCCCCTAAATTTTTGCCAAGTTCCCTCAAAAAGAGTCACCCTTCCCAAAAATGCCTGAGCGGCTCCTTTACTAACACGCCCCTTATCCCCTGCTCCTATCGCACTTTCAAGTGGAAGATCTGCAATCGCGGCTTCTAAATCATTGAGAATAAAATCAACCACTTGTTCTCGACTGTTGCGTGGTGCTTGTAATTCGGGAGATTCGGTCGAAAGCAGCTTATCGACAATCGGAACTTCACCATAAAGTTGAAGCAAATCAAAGTAAAGATAAGCCCTAAAAAACTTCGCTTCAGCCACAAAAACCTTAATATCAGCGGGTTTTGGATAAGTGACGGCTTTATCCAAAAGGTAGTTGACTGCACGAATTCTTGAATAATTCCAGTTGCCATCCGTCAATGGAATGGTATTAGAACCATTGCTAAAGGCATTACCTCCACTCACAAAAAGAAAATCGGCCCGGCGGTCTGAGTGAGGATTATCATCCAAAATAGCATTGAATGTCCGTAAATACGTGTAAAACTCATTAGCAGCTAATTTAAACTGATCGGGCGTTTGCCAAAAACCTGCATCTGAGATTTCGTTGATAGGCTTCATGTCTATCAGCGAGTTACAGCCGACACTCGCCAAAGCAAGTCCAACCGCAAAGATTCTGCAAAAAAGTGTATTTCGAGTCATGAAAGTATGCTTTGGAAGTGATTAGAAAGTAACATTCAAACCAAACGTAGAATAACGATAAAAGGGGAAACGTTGGCTAAACGTCACGATATTGTTGTTTTCGCTGTCACCATTGTTTGAAACAGTACGTGATGCTTCAGGATCCCAGCCGTCACGAATCTTTGTGATTTCCCAAAGGTCGTTTCCTGAAAAATACACTCTTACACGTTCGAGCTTAGCTTTTTTGGTAAGGTTGTTAGGCAAAGTATATCCTATCACTAAATTTTTTAAGCGGAGATATGCGCCATTTTCAGCCACCCAATCCGACGGATAATAATTGTAGTTGTTGATTGTTCCGGTAGTGGAGACCCGAGGCAAGGCCGCGTCTGCACGAGTAGGCGTCCACCATTGATCCACAAATGCCGCATTTTGAGCTTGAAAAATCACCGCTGCAGGAATACGCCAGTTGCCGTCGCGAATGATAGTACGTTTTCCAATTCCTTGAAAAATAAAGTTCAAATCAAAGCCTTTATATTCGGCACCACCATTAAGCGAATAAGTGAGGCGCGGATTATCAGTTCCTAAGTATTTAGCATCTTCGGGAAAAGTGATTTTTCCGTCGCCGTTCAAATCCTTAAACATATTGTCACCCAAAGCCAATCGAGAGTTGGCTTGTGCTCCTACTGCACCACTTGGCATACCGATGTTATTTCCTGTAATGAACTTACGGTAAGCCTCCAACTCTTCGTTGGTCTGTATACGTCCTGCGTATTCAAGTCCAAAATAAGACCCAATCGGATACCCTTCTACTGCAGTGTTGTAGCCTCGTGTTCCTAAACCAATGATATTTTGACCACCAAAATTGACAAGTTTGTTTTGATTGTCCGAAAGGTTTCCACCGATCCGGTACGTTAAATTACCGATTTTACCACGCCAGTTGAGTGCCAAATCCCACCCCCAAGTTCTCAAGTGGCCATTGTTTCCTTGAGGAGCACTTGCTCCCAAAACGGCAGGATAAGTGCGGTTGAGGAGCATATTTCGGTTGTTTTTGACAAAATAATCAAAACTACCCGTCAAACGATTTTGCAAAACTCCAAAATCCAATCCAATATTTTGATTTTCTACTTTTTCCCACGTGCGGTCAAAGGCGACAAGCGTTCCGCTAGGAGCTATCCGAACTGCTGGAGCGGTACCTAAGATTGGAAATCCTGAACTCTGTTGATTGGTCGAAAACGACAAGTTTAAGAATTGGATATAATCATAAGAACCGATACCGCTTTGATTACCCAAAGCACCATACGAAGCACGTAGCTTCAGCATATCGAAAACATTGGTGTTTTTTAGGAAATTCTCTTCTGATAATACCCATCCCAGCGACACGCCATAAAACAATTTCCAGCGGTCTTCGGGGCGAAATTTCGACGAGCCATCATAGCGTAGATTAGCTTCTACCAAATATTTGTCTTTAAATGCGTAGTTGAAACGGCTAAAGTAACCAGCAATCGCGGTGTGATATTGGGCCTCACCCACCGACTTTGAGGTAGGGTCGCCAGTACTTAGGTTCAACGAAGGAGGAACACCCATTACAACATCAAACGTTTTGGCTAGAATGCGATTATACTCAAAACGTTCGTATTGCGCTCCTACCACCGCCCTGAACGAATGAGCATCCGCTAGGTTTTTATTAAATTCCAAATAGCCACTTGCAGTTACGTTTGATTCGGTTTTGGTGCCACGTTGGTAAGAAGTGCGTGCTGGAATATCCGATATTTTGGTAGTTCCGGCATAATCATACCAAGAGATGATATTTTCCATGGTACGATAATCCGTATTCAATAAGTAATAACCCACCGAAGCAACCGCCTTGAGACTAGGCAGCAAATCATAGGTAAGTTTAAAATTTCCATTCAAGCGGGTATTGATTTCTTTGTTGTCGCCCCCGAAATTAGCAATGGCGTTGACAGCAGCATTTCCAATCCCCGACCCCCATACATAAGGAAGTCCTGTCAGTCCAAGGCCCGATGCAGGCTTGCCGGGCTGATTTCCGTTGTTTAGAATATCCCCTAAACGAGTAGGCTGAATGATGGTGTTTCGTTCGACAGAAAGATTACTTTCAAGGTTCAATTTTTTTGAAAATTGATAATCGTGAGCTAGTCGAAGGTTGTAGCGTTGATTTGAATTATTGCCAGGTTGCAGCAAACTCCCATCATCCAAAAAGCCCAATGAGATACGATACCCCGTTTTTTCTGTTCTACCTGACACGCTCAACTGGTGCTCTTGCGAATGTGCTTTTCCCCAAAGCATATCTTGCTCTGTTCCGTTAAAAAATGTAAAGTCCCTGACATCCGAAAATAAAGTAGCCCCTTGAAAACTCATGGCGTCGTACTGGGCTTTTGTCATCCAATCAATGCCTTGTTGTTTGGCTGCAATGGCTACGTTGGCATAATTAAGCCAAATATCAGTGGCTGGGAAACCATCAGCCGCACGCGCTTCTTTGATTAGGGGTCCCCAACCATTGATATCTACCAGCTTAGGCAACAACCCCACATTTTTTTGTGAAAGAGCCACATTATATTCAATGCGAGGTTTACCGTTTTTGGCGCGTTTGGTCGTTATCAATACCACCCCGCCCGCTGCCCGCGAACCATAGATAGAAGCGGCGGCATCTTTTAGGAACGAGATATTTTCAATGTCGTTTGGATTAAATGAATTCAATGCGCTTACACCCGGTACCGGTAGTCCATCAACTATCACTAAGGGTTCTGTACTGTTGATAGAAGCAGCTCCTCTGATTTGAAAATTCCAACCTTCACGGCCAGGTTGTGATGAGCTACGGGTTACGGTCACGCCCGCTACTTGACCTTGTAAAGCTGCCAATGGGCTTGCTACTGGACCACGGTCTTGGAATGTTTTGGCATCTACGGTAGCTACTGAGCCAGTTAAGGTAGCTTTGCTTTGGGTTCCATATCCTACTACTACCACTTCCTGAAGGCTTTTGGGATCAGGGCGTAGCTGCACGGCTATTGTTTTACGATTACCTATTGATACTTCTTGTTTTTCGTAACCCAAAAAAGAAAAAACCAAAATGGCTGATTCGTCTGCTACTGATAAAACAAACTTGCCGTTGGGGTCGGTGGTAGTGCCTCGTGTAGTATTTTTGATAGCTACACTTACCCCGGGCATCGGTTCGTTTTTTTCGTCGGTGACTGTACCCGTAATCGAAATATCGATACTCTGAGGCTCAATTTTATTTTCTGATTCTTGAAGAAAAGCTTCTGATTTGTACCGCAACAAAATTTGTGAGCCCGTAATCTCATAAGAAATACTCAGCGGTTTTAAGAGTGTTTCTAATACTTGGGCTAATGGCTGATTTTGAACATTGAGGGTGACTTTGCGGTCTGCTTTTATTTGCTGAGGACTATACACAAAACGCACCGAAGCCGCCTTACTGATTTTTCGAATCGCAAATTCAACATTCTGATTTTCAACGGCAATAGATATGCGCCGATTGAGAAGTTCCTGCGCACTACCGTTAGTTGCTAATACACAAGTACCGGCCCAAATCGACAACAGGAATTGATACAAGGAAAGACGCATGATTTTTAGGTAAACCTTTAGCGTTTTAGAACCATTTTTCATACATTTGAAACGTTTTACAATTTATAAATTTTACAAAAAGTCCCTTGTCCGACGTCCTGTCGGAGAGCAATTAGCGTGAGAAACTATGCGGGGGACCAGTCTGAAATCGGGAACGTTGGCGCGTTTCCGATTTCTTTTTTTCAAAACATTTTGGTCGGGTAGGTTTAATTCATATTCAGCGTGACATTGATAAGGGTTAAACAATTTGTTAGGGCAAACATCCTTTACTTTCAATCATGATCTGACCATCGTTTATTTTATAATTGGCCTCAATTGCTTTACAGATTAGGTCCAATTGTTCATAAAAATTCTCTGAAACAAATTCGGCGCTTATTTCACAGTTTTTTAGAATGCTTTTGTCATATACAATAGTAATTCCGTAGGTGCGAGACAACGACTCAAAAGCCTGACTCACGGGGGTATTATCAAATACGTTTGTGGGTGTAGTGTTGTTTTCGGTTTCAGGGCCGACAATAGGTTCTGGCACGCTGACGAGTGTTTTTTCAAGTTGTTCTTGCTTTCGGTCAAATACCCCCAATTGATTTGGCGTCAAAATCAGACCTGAAAGCTCAGAAGTTGGTGTTTTAGTTTCTGATTCTTTGACCGAATACACCGATACTTTCCCCGTTTTGACAATCACTTCTACTTTATCTGCTTTCTCAAAAGCTTTAACGATAAAGCTAGTTCCTAACACCTTAGTGACCACCTCATTGGCATACACCATAAAAGGTTGTTTTGGATTTTTGATTACGTCAAACAAGCCCTCTCCACTAAGATATACTTCTCGGTTTTGGGCAGCAAATTCTGCCGGATAGCTCAGCCGACTCCCCGATTGTAACTGCACCTTACTGCCATCGGGCAATTGAATCGTTTTGACAGTAGCCTCATTGTTTATGACTTCTACCAATTTGTTTCCCAACTGTTTTTTGCGAATTTCGTACGAAGCAACGGGAGATTTTTGTTGTTGATAAAATACGTACAGCAATCCAACAATCCCTACCACCAATGCCGCAGCTACTGCTTTTGCCCAGATGCTTATTCGATTAAGCAAAGGTTTAACAAAAACAGCCTCAGAGACTCTTGATTCTGAAAGGCGGGCTAATTCTTTCCTGATTTCTTCATCCGAAATATTATCTTGGGCTTGGTGTATTTTCAAAATAAACTGACGAGCTGCCTCCGCTTCAGAAGCCAAAAAAGGGTATTTTTTGAGCAACTCATCCCAAAAAGCACCATCCACTGTGGTATTTTTGAGTACCCACCGCCGATAAGAATCATCCAAAATGAAGTCCGTTATTGTATAGTTTATGTAATCTTTCATGGATTTTATTTTGTCTTTTTCAGGTGTGCTGTATGGAAATAGTACTAACCAAAGAGAGAATACCCTTTTTTAGAGATTTTTTTTTGAAAAAAATTTCAGTTTGTTGCTCATGAAAAGCCGACAAAATCCGCAACTAATTGACACAGAGAGATTAGGAGCAACAAAAAAAGCTTAAACGTTTAGGCAACATTAAGGCAAAAAAGAAGAATAAATGGTAAAAGTGGCAACAAATGTTTCATTTGATTGAGAGCGCGATAGATAAAATTGGCGACAGTTTGGCGTTCAATATCCATCACTTGCGAAATTTCTTCGTTGGACAACCCTTCGTAAAATTTCAAAAAAATGACTTCTTGTTGACGCGCGGGCAATTGCTCTATTGCCCTACGAATCGTCTGGGCTTGTTCAGAAAGAAGCTCCGCCGCAATCAGTTCTTGTTCGATAGTGGTTTCATCCGCAAACGTTTCTTGATCCCACTCATCGGTTTCGCCCAGAGCTTTTTCTTGACGCAATTGCCGCAATAAATTATTTCTTAGTGACTTGATGAGATATATCGTCACATAAGGCGTATCTGTCAAATGCGCCCGCCGTTCCCAAAGTTCTAAGAATAAATCCTGAATACAATCTTTAATAAAATCTCGATTTTTGGTAAAACGAGTAGCATAGTTAAACAACAGCCGGTACCTCAATTCGGCTAATTGGTCAAATGCCTTTTCGTCCCCGGTCTTAAATCGGCTCCAAAGTTCTGCTAGAAGAGGTTCGTCGCGAGGGATTGGCATATTGTTTTAACTATCAGCTAGGTTACAATATTACTTCATTGATAAAATTAATTGAAATATTTATGTTCCTATTTTTTAAATGCTTTCACATGCTCAGTTACGCCTAGCATGGTGTCGATATAAATGTCCTTTTCATTTTCTTTGAGATAGCGAAGTAATGCACGATGCGCCTCCAACGATACATCTAAAGAGTGCTCTCCTCCTACTCCATGAAATAAAAACACCAGCAATTTTCCCTCATTTACAGCTTGTTTCACTAAATCAATCAACTGTTGGCCTGTTTGACCATTGATCATATAAGCATCAAAATCGTAGGGATTAATTTCCTCTATCTTTTGCATTCGAGCCCGTACTGCTCTCGCTCCTGCAAGGTCATTTTTTAGTTCATTCATAAATTCTACACCACCTACTTTGGTGTCGCCACAGGTAAAAGCAAAGGTCCGTTGTTGTTTCCCGTCTACCGATTCAAGCAGGGTATTCGTCAGTCGGATCTCGTCGGTGATGCGTTTGAGGGTATATTTACTGAGGTCATTTTCGGGATTTACCCAAGTTCGATTTGGCAAAGACGCATCACAAGGGTGAAATAAGGTATGATTGCCTAATTCGTGGCCACGGTTCGCCGCTTTTTTCCAATCATTCATTCGGTTTTTAAATCCCGGAAAAGCCCCTGCAATATAAAAAGTCCCCTTTAGATTAAGCGAATCTAGTTGAGGAATGGCATAGTCGAGATGCACATTGAGGGCATCATCGTAGGTCAGCACAACCGCACATTTTTTACCTTTCCAAGGTTTAGACTCGTTCAGATTTTCGGCATCTGTCCGAAAGGGTGAGGCTGGCAAACCCGCTGAATTATAAAAATTTACTCCTTCGGGATTGTCTTGCCAAGCATAACGTACGTACTTAGGGTACTTCACGGCTTGGGTCCAAAGCTCTATTTTATCTTTTCCAATGATTTTGGCGTTAGCCCACACAAATTTTTTGTCATAATCAGCTATTGAAAACCACCTTAAAGGCTCGGCATCCTTTGCTACTATCCCACCCGACACATGGTCGAATGTGAGGGTAATTTTTTCATTTTCAATGGTTTGTGATTTCAAAACGGGTCCTGAGTATTCGATGTCTTTTTGGCCATAGGCCAAGTTGCTTGCGGCCAAGGCTAAGCGTTGGCCAATATCTTTTTTGTTGAGTGGGTGAATGTCGTTCCATTCGCCCAAATCTATCGTAACTGTTACGGCGGTATTGGGTAAAGTAAGTGCCTTGTTTTGCGCTTCTCTCAGCCTTGCCCAACTGCTTTCGGTAGGAGTGTAATTAATGTCTTGAAAATTTGCCAATTGTACCACCAAAAAAGGATGAGTAGGACTTTGCCAAAGCGCTCTCCAGTCATTGATCAATGCAGGTAGCAAGGCATCATATGGCTCAGGGCGTCCAGCATTGGTTTCTCCTTGATACCAAACAAATCCTTTGATTTTCAGGGGTAAAATGGGAGCAATCATCGCATTGTAGAGCGCAGTGGGTTGATTTTGCTTCACCAAGCCCCCTCCTACTCCTGACCACCCTATGGGCTGATATACTTCCCCCACTTTATATTGCCAAGTCCCTTTCAGGTCTATTTGTTCGTTGTTGGCCGTCATGAAATAGGGTTTATCAGGCACAAATCCCCCTTTGCCTGCTGTATTGGTGACCCTAATCACAAAGGTATTTTTTCCTTCTTTCAATACCTCCGCCGGGATTTCGTAGCGGCGAGGTGGGTATTGGTAGGTTATATTCCCTATTTTTTTGCCATTAACATACATCTCATCGGCATCAACGATTCGACCCATGTATAATTTTACAGGTTTTCCTAACCAAGATTGAGGTACTTCAAACTCCCGACGAAACCAAACGACTCCGTTTAAATCTTTGAGTCCTTGGTCTTCCCAATAGCCTGGAATATTAAAATTCCGCCATCCTTTTGGCTGATAATCAGCACTTTCCCAATGTTCAACCAATCCCGTATCTTGGACTTTTGGGCGATTAAGCATTGCCATCGGTCGGATGCTCGCAGCGTTTACGAAGCTTGTATCTTTGTTTTGAGATATGATTTTCTGAATATCTCCAAAATCCTTGTACCCACTTTCACTAATCCAAGCTTCTATGGGCGTTCCTCCTACCGAACTATTGATGATACCAATGGGCACTTTGTATTTCTCATACAAATCACGGGCAAAATAGAAGGTCAAAGCCCCAAAACTCAACACATCTTTGGGATTGGCTTGTAGCCATTTTCCCGCAGGAAAATCATCCTTGGGACCATTTAGGTCGGTGAGTGTCTGCACAAAAAAATTGCGGATGCCAGGATAGTTTGCGTTGGCGATGTCTTCAACATATTTTTCTTTGACTCTTTCCATCGGCAATACCATATTGCTTTGCCCACTACAAAGCCACACATCCCCAAAAGCGATATTTTTGAGAATGATTTGATTTTTGCCTTTTAATACCATGTCAAACCCCACTCCCGCCGACTGTGCTGGTAGCTGAATCTCCCATTGACCATTAGGATTAGTGGTAGTTTTGAATGTCTTTTTATTAAAACTCAATTCCACCTTTTCTTTGGGCGACGCCCAACCCCATATTTTCAGCGGCTGGTCACGCTGCAAAACCATATGATCCGAAATTAACTTTGGCAATCGGATTTGGGACCTGACCGACAAAGAAAGCGCGAGGCAGGCAAAGAAAGTATAAAATGATTTCATGAGTAATGGCTTCTTACTTTGATTTTTGGGGGACTTTCAATACTGCATCAAAAGCAGGTTTTGGCTGTTTTTTTCGATCCCATAGCAGTGGGTAATTGGTGCGGTTAGGAATAGGATAATCGTTTTTCCACGACATATCATCGTTAATTCCCCACATGGTTACGCGGTCGATTTTATCCCTTTTTCGGTAAAATATCTCAAAAAGTTGCGCATATCTATCTGCCAGCGCTTTTTGTATGTTATCTGGCAGTCCATTCGGATAAGGGTCTAGAAATGTCTTAAATTCTTCATTTTGAAACTGTTTTTCGCTCATACCTTGTCCAATGATTTGTCCTTCTTTGGTCAGTGGTAACACATCTACGTCTAATTCCGTAATCATTACTTTTACGCCCAAAGCCGCATAAGCTTCAATCGCCGCTTCAATATATTCGGTTTTGGGGTAGTTGAGTCCCCAATGACCCTGTATACCAATCCCGTCGATCTTGATTCCTTCTTTCTGAAGCATTTTCACCATCTTCACGATACCGTCTCTTTTGGAAGGTCGCCATGCATTAAAATCATTGTAATATAGCTCGGTATTAGGAGCGTACTGAGCGGCATATTTAAAGGCCAGTTTCACTAACTCCTCCCCGCTTCCGATTCCTTTTACCCAAGTGGTAGGGCGGTAGTTGCCATCATCATCTATGACTTCATTGACCACATCCCAAGCATGTACTTTTCCGGCATACCTGCCAGCTACCGTTTTGATGTGCTCATGCAAGCGCTCCGCGACCGCCTCTTTTGACTTAGGTTTTCCACTTTCATCCTGAAAAAACCAAGCCGGGGTTTGATTGTGCCATACCAAAGTATGACCTACGATAAACATGTTATTTTTTTGTCCAAAAGCCACATAGGCATCCGCAGGCTCAAACTTAAAAACACCCGGTTGGGGGTTGATAAGCCCAGCTTTCATAGAGTTTTCGAGGGTGATAGTATTAAACTGCTGCTCTACGATTAGCTGAGAAGCTTTGTCTTTTCCCGAAACAATGGCATCATTGACTGCCACGCCCATTTTAAAAGCTCCTTTATAGGCTTCTTTGAGCGTAAACTGCGCCCAAGAAGTATTTAGATTAAAAAAAAGAAGTACAAAAAGTAACGATTGTTTTTTCATAATTTTTAAAATAAAGACCATAGGTTTCTTACAAATAGTGAGTCTTTTGAGGCTCTCCCTTCATAAAGAGGGCGGGGTTGTGCAAATACTTATCTGAATTTTAAAGCACTTCCATTTTCAAAAATGCGCATAAACTTTTACGAACAAACCGCCTTACTTCATAGCTTTGACATATCATGGTTCAAAAACTGTTTAGCAGACCTAAATAGTTTTTGAAAGAAATTTACACCAACTTATAGCAGGTTTGGAATAATTAAGCCTTGAAAAAAACAACAACTTTAAAGTAGAAACCAGTCGTGCTGGTCTATTTATTATCATTAATCACCCCTTTTTACTTAAAATCATTTCTAACAAACAGTACTTTATGACCAAAAAACATTTTTATTGTCTAACATATTGATTAACAAATAACTAACCTTTAATATTTCTGTACTATATGAAAGCTAAGTACCGCTTATTATTTCTCCTCATTTTGGGGTTTTGTACTACTTTAGAGCTGGTAGCTCAAAAAAACAAAGTCCTAAAAGCACTCATTATTGACGGTCAAAACAACCACGATCAATGGCCCAAAATCACCTACATGATGAAGCATTATCTGGAAGAAACTGGGAAATTTACGGTGGATGTGCAGCGTACTTATTATACTTGGAATGGTGGTGATTTGGTCGAAAAATTCCCAATCGATGGCGTTCCCAAAACGGTAGCTCTTCCCAAACCTCGTATGGATTCAGCCTTTCATCCTGATTTCCATAAATACGATGTCGTCATTTGTAATTTTGGTTGGAACGCCGCTCCCTGGTCGGATGGGACGCAAGCGGATTTTGAAAAATATATTCAAAACGGCGGGGGGCTTGTGGTAGTACATGCCGCCAACAACTCTTTTCCTCTATGGCCTGCTTACAATCGGATGATTGGACTTGGTGGCTGGGGCAACCGTACCGAAAAAGACGGCCCGTATGTGTACTATGACGAAACCGGCAAACTCATCAAGGATACCAAACCCGGCAATGCCGGCTCACATGGCGCACAAAAAGAGTTTTTGATTACGATTCGGGACTCAAAACACCCGATTACCAAAGGAATGCCTCTCAAATGGATGCATACCAAAGACGAAATGTATGACCGTCTGCGTGGTCCGGCCGAAAACATGGAGGTACTCGCAACGGCTTTTTCACCCAAAGACAACAACGGCACAGACCGCCACGAGCCTATGCTCATGACTATCAAACAGGGTAAAGGGCGTATTTTTCATACACCACTAGGTCACGTCGATTATTCCGTAGAATGTGTAGGTTTTATCACTTGTCTCCAACGCGGCGCTCAGTGGGCAGCTACTGGCAAGGTAGATATTCCGATTCCTAAAGATTTTCCTACCGAAAGTGCCACAAGTCAACGTAAATTTTCCAAAAACTAGCCATGTTTATCTCCCCTTTTTTGGTTAAAAAGGGGAGATAAAAACCAATCTATCAATTAGATACTCCTACTACTTCATATACTTTACCGTCGGCTTTGGTAAAAATAAAAAGCTCCCCTTTGGGCCCTTCTCCCAGCCGTAAGTCTGGTTTGATTTTAGGATGAAGGTCTAAAAAAGTTTTCTCTTCGCCTTCTATTTTCAGCAAAACTTCTTGGATATTGGCTTGTTTTCCAAGTTTTAATTGAGCTGTTTCAACGGCAAATACTCGTCCATTGTTGATATCCCCAAAAATATACTTGCCCTTTAGCGCCGGTACAGCGGTGCCATTGTACACTACCCCACCCGAAATAGCCTTTCCTTCATCGTGATCGTACTGAACCACAGGATAGGTGTATTTGTTGCGAGGCTCGTCAGCAGGCAAGGCATAAACCCGATCCATTTTGCCCCGATGATTGATGACAAAAGTCCCCTCTCGTTCAGGCCATCCATAATCAGCCCCTGCCTTTGCAATATTCAGCTCCTCTATGTTGGTTTGTCCAATATCAACCACAATCAACCTACCATCAGTAGTCCAAGTATATCGATTGGGGTTTCGAAAACCTCGTATGTATACTTCACCCAATGTCTTTTCATTTTTGTCATTAGCAAAAGGATTGTTTTTGGGGATGCCATATTTGCCATTTTTACTATTGCGCCCCATAGGGTCAATCCGCAACACTGATGACCAAGGGCGGGTATTGTCGGCACAAATAAAAGCAAAACCATTTTCGGAGGCTCCGCCGTCTCCTATTCCTACATATAGAAGACCATAGTCACTACTGCCTTTGCGAGCAGTGGGGTTAAAAGCTATTTCTTGCATTCCATGAATCGGCGACACCATATTGATACGGAATATTTCACGGCTTTTTCCCGAAAATGAACTAGCAGTTGGATTATCTATTTTCCACTCAGTGATTACCCACTGAAGCGTCACTTTAATAGAATCTGCATACCCAAAATCCGCTTTGGCGAAGTTAGGTTTTTCGGTATGAGTCGTATAAAACAACCCATTTTTATAAAATTCGGGATGAAAGGCAAAACTTCCGAAACCCGTGGCTAATCCGGGGATTGGAATAAAATTGGGACGTTCTTTGGCCATATCTAAGTAAACCTGCCATTGATTATCGACCAACTCGTACAATATTCCCCGCAAATCCACTATGAATGTTCTTTCCTGAGCACCACCCCGCAAAACATCCATTTTTGTAATCCTCGCCAAAGGCCCCTTACTTGCGGTAAAAGGTGCCGTAGCAAAATGCTTAAGTTCAAGTTTCCAGCTAGCCGGCTGAATCTTAGCCTCAACCGGATTTAAGACCACTACGCCTTTGTACGAATCTTTGGTATTTTCTTTTTGCTGATTGGTGTGAATAAAAGCCAAAATTGCCTCTATTTCCTCTTGTTTAAGATGAGTAAAAGTAGGCATCATTTGTTTGTATTCCTCAAAAAGAGCTGCCGCTCTAGCATCCCCCGCCGAAATCATCTCTGGGGCATTTGCAATAAACTTTGTGAGCCATTCGGATGGCAAGTCTGTCGTGGCTTTTTCTAGGCTGGGTCCAATTCCTTTTTGGATGAAATTATGACAAGCCGTGCAGTTACTTAAGAATAATTGTTTTCCTTTTTCGACTACTTTAGCGTCGCTCGAATACCCTTCTTTTTTTGAAGAAGTACTATTGGTTTGAGCGCAGATGCTTATTGTACCACAAAAGAAAAGAAAAAAGAACGCGTATTTGTACCAATTTTTACTATAACTGAGAAACATTTGAAAAGGAGGTTATGGAAGATGTAGATTTTAAAGATAAAGCAAGTTTTCTTTTTAAGTTACCCTTATCTCATAAAAACGCGGATTTGGGTTGTTTTTTGGGTTAAACGAAATGTTTGAGTTGGATATATCACAACCTGAATCTCTCTATGCTACTTCTCAAAAAGACTTTTAAAATTTTATCCTTTTAGATAAATACATATCTTTTATTTTCTTTTTTGATAAAATTTTATCTTTTTTGTGAATCAAAAGATTCACAATATGCTCACTCAAGATTTGGTTTTTAGGTTTTTGCAAATGAAACCTGCCCTCAATCATTCTCAGATTGAGAAAGAAGCTGGACTCCCTTCCAAAACACTCTACAAAGCCCAAGGAGGCATCATCAATTTGAATGAAAAGCACCTTGCTAAACTCTTGCCCGTGTTGAGAGATTATGGCTTTTCGGAGGAACTATTCAGTAAAGCGAGGGTTATTTCGATTGTGAATCACAAAGGAGGTGTGGGAAAAACAACTTCTACTATCAATCTTGGAAAAGCACTTAATTTGTTAGGACATCGTGTTTTGATGATTGATATGGATTCTCAAGGAAATCTGTCTCAGTGTTTTGGAGTTCACCAACCTGAGCAACAGGTCATAGATGCCTTACTCGACAAGCGCCCCCTACCGGTGGTAGAGATCGAACCGAAGCTTTACCTCTCCCCTTCTGATATTCAAATGGCGTATCGTGAGCTGGAATTGATTAATTCTATCGGCAGTGAAAAGAGATTGTTCAATAAAATTTCTCAATTTCTAGACCAGTACGATTTTATTTTGATTGATTGCCCGCCCGCACTCAATGTACTGACGACCTGCTCTTTGGTAGCCTCTCACGAATGCCTGATTCCCATTCAGCCCGAAGCTTCGGCCTATCATGGGGTAGAAAATTTGTTTAATCGGATTCTTGAAATAAGGGAGCATTTGAATTATTCACTGAGGGTTCGGGGAATTTTCTTTACAATGGTTCACAAAAATCAAAGTGTTCACAAAAACATGATGGAACATATCCGGGACGTATACGGGCACTTTCCTATTTTTAATACTCAAATTGAATCTTCTACCGTCATCAAGCAATCACAGGTAGCCAAAAAAGATTTGTTTGATTATTCACCCAAGTCTACTTCTGCCAATCAATATTTAGAGTTAGCCCAAGAACTTGTTGTCGTTTAAATTTAGATAGAATTATGGCCAAAGATTTTATGTCAGGAATTAAGAAAACAACAACTCAGTTGCCTAAGTCTGCTTTTTCAGAAATTGAAAAGATTAAGAAACAGATTGTTGTTTTGGAAGAGTTGCGTCAATTCATCACCCCGCTTACGGCTGAAGAATTGAAACTTTTGGAGGCAAATATCTTGGCTCATGGCTGTAAAGACCCGCTTACTTTGTGGGAAACCACTCGGCAAGAAGCTAAGATGGATGATACCGATGAGCCAGTGTATGTCTTGATTGACGGTCATAATCGCTACAAAATTTGCGAGAAATACAATATCGATTACAAAATCGCGATTTTGACTTTTGCCGATTTGGAGAAAGTGAAGGATTATATGATTGATTTTCAATTGGGGCGGCGCAATCTAACACCTGAGCAAATGTCTTTTTTTAGAGGGCTTAGGTATAACCGTGAGAAAAGTGGAAAAGGTAAATATGACCGCGAATCGAGTGGGGGAGATTTATCAAAACAATTGGCAGATGAGTTTAAGGTAAGTCAACGAACCATCAAAAACGACGCTAACTTTGCGGCGGGTTTATCTAAACTTGTTCCAGAATTACAGCAGAGAGTTTTGGCAGGCGATAGCCCATTAAGCAAAACAGCAATACAGAACCTTGCTAAAAGAGAAGATATAAAAGAAGGAGAGGTTGAAACGATTGAAGATATTTCTAGTTCATCTCCTCATGAAGGCAGTAAAGAAGACGAGATAACCCAAAGAAAAAAAGAAATTTCTAAGCTTGTTTTAAACATGACTAGTAGAAGTGATTACAATCAATTAGTGCAAAAGGTAAAAGAATTAAAAAAATTTTTGTAATCATCTGAAAATCAGATAATAAGTCATAAGTGCAAGTTTTGCACTTATGACTTATTGATTTTTAAAAAGGTCTGAAGCCGCTAAAAGGTATATCATCCAAAATAGGGGCAAAAAAAC
>NZ_AUIF01000034.1 GCF_000423565.1 Runella zeae DSM 19591
AATGATATAATAAAAAAAACAAAGCTTCTTTTGAGTTTTGAAATATACTATTGTTACCAAACCCATTAGGAAATCCTGATAGAACTGTTGGAGTATAATAACAAGAAAACTTTTCAGATAACCTATTAAACTCCTCTTTACTAAGGCCTGTTGTAGCTCGAAAATCTCTATCAGATTTTATATTACTAAATATACTAATTCTTTGTGATTTCATAATAACTTATTAAAATGTTAATTACCGCAAATATATCATAAAATATTGATTATCAGCAAAAGAACAAGTCTAATATTTTTTAATCATATCCATTGCTGTTAGCTTCAATCCGTAGCCTAAGTCATCATAGAACAAATCCAAGAAGAATAACAAAAAAAGAAGTAATATATTCACTTTAGTTAGCTTACTAACTAAATCATCAACATCAAGAAAACAGCTGTTGTAATTCAAGAATGGATTTCAAACTCGGGTTTGTTAGTGAAATTTTATCAAAATGAAAAATAGGAATAGGTTTTTGATATCCTGTGTGAGTTACAGCAAGCAGGTCTGTAGGAAACAGAGTACGGCGATTGATAAGTATTAAAATAAGTTTTTAATCAAATAAGTAAAAACGATGAAAGCCATTAAAAAATCATTTCATTTATTTGAACCAAGAGGTATCAATGAAAATCTTGATGTTGAACTTTTTGAAAAAGAGAGCAATATTAAACTCCCTGTTTTATTCAAAGAGTTTTTGAAATCTTTTCATATTGACAAAGTTTTTCCGGAAGTATACTTTTTATCTAAGTTTAAAGATACATTTGGTAGTGGACGTCTATACTACATTCCCAAAATTGAGGATTTGTTTTTAGGAGAGATATTTGATTTGGAAAAAGGTTTAGACGTAAGAAATCGTTTATATAGTGTAGAAGACGAGGTTTTTTCTTATGGTTATTTTCCTTTCGGTCAGGATAGCACCGGACATTTTATTTTAATGGTGGGCATTGGCACAAATAATCTTGAGAAAATATATGTAGAATCCCCAGATGAATCCTTTCAGGAAGGAGAAAGATTTACACTGCTTGCCAATAATATTTTTGAGTTTATCAGAGGGTTTGAATATGTCGAAAGAGAAAAGTTAAGTGATGACATAAAATACAATCAACTCTACCGCAACTGGGGAGAGGATTTTTGGCGAGTACGAGAAGAAGGGCAGGATAGTTCATCATCAGAGCACTCCGTAAAGTAATGATACATTTTTTGTAAGTGCTTATCTCACAGTAGGGTTATGATACTTTACGAGTGTCGGAGTATAGCCTTTTCTATACTTCAATTCGTAGCCTACGTCATCATAGACCTAATCTAATAAGGATAGAAAAAGAAGAGACAATACATTCACTTTAGTTAGCTTACTAACTAAATCATCAACATCAAGAAAGCAGGTGTTATAATTCAAGAATGGATTTCAAACCCGGGGTTGTTAGTAAAATTTTATCAAAATGAAAAGTAGGATTAGGATTTTTGATGTATTGTGCGACTTGGTTTTAAAATCAGCTACTTTGAATATATCTTTGGAAGACAGAGCAATCAAAATGTATTATGTATGATAAAAACTATTCGAATTCCGATAGGTGACAATGGAGAGTTGCCTGAAAAAATCATTGCTAATTATAATGATACTCATAAGACAAATTTTAAAATCTTAGATATTGATGATTGTCAGGAAGTAACTTTTGCAACGATTGATATTGGCACTGCCTCCTCATATCATGTATTTGGACTGGGTTTTGATTTTGGGGCAATTATTCAAGCTAAAAGATTGCGTGGAGAAATAGATTATTAAATCATTAAATCCTTTCTTATCGTTCGCTCCGTCAGTGCCGATTAAGTGGTGAGAGTCGTTATGAGTAGAAATATAAACGACTACAACTAAAAAAACTTGAAAAGTGGACAACCAAACTATGCATACAACTACAAAAAGTGAAATGGGGAAAAGTTGATTTTTAATAAGGTAAGAGGTGGTTGTAGGGCGTGTTTTAAATACTACTTACTAAAAATAGATACCCACGGAGGCGTACTATCCTTGTAACAGTCCAGTTAAAGTAGCATACTAACGAATAACTTCATATCTTTAAATCAGCTCAAAATCAAGTATTTGTTTTTCTTCTCCGTTTATTATCAACGAAAGTTGGTGCTGACCTTTGTAAAATCTTCGGGTTGTGATAGGAGCAAAAGATTGTTTTCGGACAAGCTCGGCAGTTTCGGCAGGTAAAAAATCCCTTTCACTTATCTTAAAAACTTTTTTTGAAAGTTTCCCATTTTGTAGTCGATAATACACCGCATATTCTATCCGAACCTTCAGCTTTTGGTAGTGTAGATTGACCAATTGAAAGCCAAAGAGGAGGTTTTCGCCCACGCAAACTTGGGGGGTGAGAATCTTGAAATGGTCATAACCTACTTTGGTGCCTTCTAATCCATACAGCTCTAACACTTCAGATTGCCCTTTTTTGAGCAAAGTGCGACAAGCATGTTTGACAATAGCATCGGTTTCTTTGGTGTAGCCTTTCCAACAACGCGCTATTTCTAGTACGATTTTGGGATGGTCTTTCGATATATCGTTGAGGTTGTTGGCCACGCTTCTGCGAACCCACTCAGAAGGGTCATTTTTGAGGTTTTCTAGAAGTTCTAGTATAGGTTGGGGGTTTTGTTTGAGGGCTGGAACTGCCATCGCCCAAGGCAGGCGCGGGCGGCAACCTTCACTTGCCAAACGTCTCACTTTGTCGTTGGGGTGATGCGACCATT
Organism: Runella zeae DSM 19591; assembly: GCF_000423565.1. Classification (GTDB taxonomy): domain Bacteria; phylum Bacteroidota; class Bacteroidia; order Cytophagales; family Spirosomataceae; genus Runella; species Runella zeae. The sequence continues at coordinate 2,777 of NZ_AUIF01000034.1, forward strand.
TTAGCATTTGTTGCATCATTTGATCGCCATATTTTAGCAAAAAAGGCCTGACCGCAAACTCACAACTGATAAATTGTGTCACGGTCTCAATGGCTTTCATGCTTTTTTCAAATTCATCTAATCCGTATACTTCGATATAATCTGGTAAAAAAATGTAGGCAAGGCTGTTAGCAAATGCGCTTTTTTGTTGGATTAAAACAATACACTTTTCAATGGCGTCCATTGCCAATCCAAAATCTGTGGGCAAAAATGGATGCAAGACCAAGGTAGTATGGCGCATGCGTTCTTTGAGTTCTTTTTGGTCAAACCTTTCATCAAAAATAAGAGATAGGAATTGCTGCTGATCAAAATCTGGAAGTACTTCGGCCATAAGTTTGGCAAAATTTTGATAAAAAGCGGGAGAATAAGCATCTTTTAGGGCACTCATAGGGACAATGATTTTGATTTGTTCACAAATAAAATCCCCTCTACTGACAACCTTATGACAGTAGAGGGGGCAACGTAAGAGATATTTCTGAAAATGCTATTGGCAGACTGTTTTGTAATAAGCAAATTCGGCATACAAAAACTCTCCCAGATACAATTTAGAATAATCATAGTGGCTTATGACTTTTCGAATAAGGTCACAATCCGCTTTGTTTCCAAACAGTGCCATGATGCTTGCTGCCGCCAAAGGAGTGGTCATCAATTCGCGTTCATATCCTTTGCGCTTGCCGATTTTTGCGTCGTTTTTCAGCTTTGAAACGGCAATCGCTTCCTCAATCGTAAATTGTGGATACCAATCCGTGTAGCAAGCGCGCCAATCGGCATTGCCAAATACCCTTTCATCGTGATTGTTGAACTCGGTATATCGCTGCGCAAACTTCATTACAAAATCTCGGTTTCGTTTTTGTCCAGCTTGGAAATGTGCTTTGAGCGTCGCGTCGGTTTCGGAAGAGGCGAGTTCTACCAAGGCCGCTTGTTTCATGACATATATCCAAAGGTAGGACTTGCTTTCGCCCCACATTTTTACATCATATTCGATGCCTTCTGCGCAAACTTCTCCTCTTGTTTTGAGGGAGCCTTCGGGTTTTTCGTGGGCGGCAGTATGATAGAGCGAGGCCCATTTGTTGTCGTTGGTAAGCTGGTGCATTATTTTCAACAGAAGTAAATAACAAGGCGCTTCTAAAAACCGATTGTCGCGTAAGTCGTCACGGAACTTGCCTGTAAACATGCCATCACTTGGAAACCGCCAATCTGCGAGCTGCAATGCTTGGATGACTTCGACGATTTTGTCTTTCATGATTTTACTTTCCGTGGGAGTAGGAATGTCGGTTTTGAGGTAATAATACAGCCCATACACCCACGGAATCGTTTGGTCATTAGAGCCGTTGGGATAGTGAGTTTTGCCATCAGTACTGACTCCCCGTGCGATAAATCCGGGCACATCCGAGACCAAAGAAAGTTTGAGTAGCCCTTGGGCGAGTATCCGCGCTTTGTCTCGGTCTGTTTCGTTTTTGGTTGTTTTGGCGCGGTCACAGGCTGCTATCAGGTAAAGTCCCGTGAAAAATGCGCCGTCTTCAATGGGAGTCCACCAGCCAAAGGCGTTTGGACGTGACAACCGACAATCGTTGGCCGTGGGGCGCTCGCCTACAAAATCATTGACGACTCCGTATTTATCAATAAACTTTGTCCAAAGGGCATGATTGGCTTGTTGGATAGCTGTTTCTGGCGTAGGTTGGGCGTGGGCCAACTGTACCAGTAGAAAGGCCGCCAAGCAGATGAGAGCTTTGCTTTTATAAAGAAAATTCATCAGAAAATGTCATTTTTAAGGGTTGCAAAAAAGCCACGACTACCATCCCGCACTTTGTTTTAAGGAAGAATTGATAACCACATCTTCGGTAGGAAGCGGATAATAGTACTGTTTGGGCTCCTCAAACCTTCGGCCCGAAGGAAGGGCGTTTTTGTAGGGAGCTAAATAACCTCGGCTATCTAAGAATACATCTTTGCCTACCACTACGCTTGGGTATTGGTATTGATTAAATTTCATTCCTAAAATGGCTTCTGGAACGGTCAACAATTTCCCTGCTTTCCACCGTACCAAATCATCCCAACGGAAATTTTCCCAAGCCAATTCAACCCGGCGTTCGCGTCTGATTTCTCGTACCAAAGCCGAAGGTACATAGCCGCAGTACTGCAAATACCGAGCATCTAGTTTAGGGTCTTGTGGTAATTTGGCAAGGGTTAAATCGGGCATTCCGGCCCGTTTGCGCAATCTGTTGATAGTTTGGTCTAAGACTCCTTGGGTACAAGTGCCAAGTTCGGCATGGGCTTCGGCCTGAATCAACAAGGCTTCTGCGTATCTAAAAATAGGGCAGGGCATTGTGCCTGTTTGTAAGGCATTGGCTTCTACTTGGTCATTTTTCCAGAATTTGACCGGCCAATAACCCGTAGGGGAGGGGTATTCTTCCCCGCTACCTCTGATGCCGGGCATGAGTTTGTTGTAGCCTTTGCCTCTTGCCATAAAACTCCCGCTTATTTTAGAGTCAAGGGCGTATTGGCCTGGATAGCAGACGGTTTGTCGTAAACGCGGGTCGCGGTTTTTCATTTCGCTTTGGAGACTATCGTCGCCCATATAAAGCGGACTAGCCGAAATAGGCAATCCATCGGAGCAGAGATATTCTTCTACCAATGACTTTGAAAAACCTGCCACATTTTCACCTTGGTTCCACAAAAAATACCGTAAAAAACCATGCATCAAAAGGCCGCTACTATATTCTTTCCAAAGAATAATCTCAGGGTTGGTTTTGTAATCATTCTGAATGAAAAGATTATGGTAGTCGTTGTTGGTATCGCCCGTCGTCCAGATATTAAACTTTCCTGAATTCATGAGGGCTTGAGAGGCACTTACTGCTTCTTCCAAAAACTTTTGACCCGACAGCCCTACTTCTGTGTGGTATTTGCGAAAGGTGCCTTCGTATAAGCAAACGCGTGCCTTGAGCAACAAAGCCATTTCTTTGGTGATGCGTCCGCTTGCTTCTTTTCCTTTTTCGGGTAGCCAACTTATGGCTTTGTTGATGCTTGTCAAAACCGAGTCCATCAAAACGGCTCGTGGGGTTCGAGCGTCATACAGCTCAGACGAGGTAGTTTCGAGTGGTTTGCTGTACCAAGGGACTTCCCCAAAAAGTTTGATTTTGTCGAAGTACTCCATCGTTTTGAAAAACAATATTTCGCCAGCGTAGCTATTTTTGATGTTTTGGGCTATGTTGGCTCGGTTATAATTGACCAAAAAATAGTTAAGTGCTCTGACGTTTCCCCAATTCCAACCGCCACTTCCAGCGGCATTGGGAACGACATACACGCCATTGACCATCGGCGCTCGGTTGACATTTTCGGGCAGCGCATTGTCGGAATGCAAATCTCCGTACGGAATAGGGGAGCCTTCGTAGCCATAGGGTGTTCTGATGGTCAAAGCATTGTCGAAGCCTTCGATGTAAGTAGGGTAAAAGCGATTGGCGTACAATTTCAGATCTGACTCACTGGCCCAAAAATTTTGGTCAACAATGCTATCCAGCGGATAGCGTTCCATAAAGGAGTCGTCACAACCAGAGAAAAGAAAAAATGCTAGCAAAACTGCTATATATCGGTAGTTTAGAATAAAGCGCATATTGTAAACTTGTTTTAAAAGTTAATTTGGAGACCAAGAGTAGTGGAACGCATCAAAGGGTAGGCGTCTTCCATATTTTCGGGGTCAAGAAAACGCGGCACTTTCGAAATCGACAGTAGGTTGAAACCCGACGCATAGACCCGTACTTTGTCTATTTTGATTTTTCTAAGCAAAGAAGTAGGAAGCGAATAGCCTAGCGTGATGTTTCTTAATCTCACAAAAGCCGCATTGAGCAAATACCTCGATTGTACTTGTTTGTTTTTGAGGGCAGGTTTAAAAGCAGGGTAAAAGGCGTCCGTTCGTTCGGGAGTCCAAGAGTTGTAATACACATCGGGCGTGCCGTTGCCGCCGTTGATGTTGGTGCCGTTGATTAATCCCCAATATAGATAACTGTCTGTCCAATAGTCTCTTTTGCCCGTTCCTTGCCAAAACATATTAAAATCAAAACCTTTCCAAGCTACGTTGGCACCGATACCAAATTGGTAGCGAGGCATACCGTTGCCAATGATTTTACGGTCGCCAGGGTTTGCTACGGTCGAATTGCCATTGTCTATTTTGCCGTCGCCGTTGAGGTCGGCGTATCTCACATCTCCGGGGCGCCACACGCCTCCGTTGATTTGGGTTTGTTTGGGGGCGTTGGTGATTTCATCGTACGATTGGAAGAGACCTTGGGTTTCAAAACCCCAAATTTCTCCCATTTGTTTGCCTTCATAAAGCGACGAAATGATTTGCTGGGGATTGCCCGAAAACTTGGTTACTTTGGACTGATTATCAGAGACTACCAACGTAACATCATAACTGAGCCCATTTTTGAGACGATCTATCCATTTGGTAGAAAGCTCCCAGCCTTTTGTCTCCAAAGCTCCCGCGTTTTTGTTGGGCACACTCGTTCCTAACACCGAAGGAAGTTGTTCGGCAGAAGTCAAAATATCGCTAGTTGTTCTTTTGTACCAATCGTAAGTAATATTGAATCGATTCCAGAGGGTGAGGTCTGCGCCGAAATTGATAGTAGTGGCCGTTTCCCAAGTCAAGTCAGCACTTACCAGCCCTGGCGGGTTGATGCCAATGGGCCTTGCGCCGTTCATGAGATAAGCTACTTGCGGTATCAGTCCATAAGAAGCAATGTAGGCGTAGTTGTTTACATCTTGGTTGCCCAGACTTCCGTACGAAGCGCGTAGTTTGAGACTCGAAAGCACGGATTGGGTAGCTTTCATGAAGTTTTCTTCCGAAATGCGCCAACCTGCCGAAAAAGAAGGAAAAAATTTAAAACGACGTCCCATCGGAAACTTCGAAGTACCGTCGTAGCGTCCGTTCATTTCAAACAAGTACTTACTGTTGTAGATATAATTGAACCTAACAAACGCCCCCCGAATTGCCCAATGAGATTCGTTGTCGGAATAGGTTTTGGCACCCGTAGTTAGTTTCAAAGCGGGAACCGCGTCGGTGACTAAATCATTTCCTTGGGTGGTAAGGTCTTTGTAGGTCGATAGTTCTTGGTTAAAACCCGCCACTGCCCCCACTTCGTGTTTGCTACCAAACGCACGTGAAAAATCAAAGTAAGAATTAAAGACTGTATAGTCGCTTTTAGAAAATGTCTTGCTCACGGTACTAAAGCCTTCTGCAAACGGAACCCACGTTTTTTCTACGCGCCATACCAAGGGCAAAAACATTTTGGTGTTTTCGTCGATGGTTCTGTAAGCAAAGTTGGTTTTAAAATTAAGTCCTTCCATGAGCTTTACAGTGGCTTCTATTCGGGCAAATAAGTTGGAATTTTGGGTGGTGATATTCCCATTATTCAAGAAAGCATTGAGAGGTGTATGGGTTGGCATTACTCCTACGGGAGAGGTGGCAGGGGTAAATCGCGGGGTCATGAGGCTGCGCCAACCTATCCGTGCCAAAAAGGCAAAATAGCCGTCGGAATAGGCAGAGTAGCCACCTTGTCCGTGTGGGGTTTTGGTGTCGGAGCGGGTATATAATATCTTGGAATCAATATTGAGCCATTTGTTGACATCGGTCGAGAAGCCCAACGTAGCGTTATAAATCTTGCGCCAGTCTTCTCCTAGTGCTACCATTCCTTCTTGGTTGCGATAGCCTACGGAAGCATAGTAATTGCTCTTCTCAGACCCGCCCGAAACGGAGAGATTGTGGGATTTTAAAGGGGCTGAGTTTTTCAAAAACTCATCAAAGGGGTCGATGTTTGCTACCCAAATATTGGTGCCTCCTGCTACATAGTAACTAGGGGCGGTAGTGGGGTTGTTGAAGTATTTTTTGACTTGTTCGAGTTTGAAAAGGTCATCATTTGACGCAACTCCCCCTTCCAACACTTGGGCATTGATGACCGCTTCTTGGTATTCTACCGAATTCAATTGTTTAGGTTGCCTAACGGCTTGTTGGATTTGGTAATTGGTAGAATAAGAAATTTTGGGAGCCGAATTTCTGCGCCCTTTTTTGGTCGTAATCAAAATGACCCCGTAGGCTGCCCTTGCGCCATAAATGGCAGAAGAAGCGGCATCTTTCAATACCGATAAGCTTTCGATGTCGGAAGGGTTTAGATTGTTGATTTCCATCGGGATACCGTCAACCAAAATGAGCGGTGCGCCACTTCGGAAACTGCCACCCGAAAACGAGGTGCCACCACGCACGTTGAAAGAAGGGTTTTTGACGGGATTTCCGTCGGGAAAGGTAATGTTGAGGTTAGGAACCAACCCTTGCAACGCCTGCCCGATGGTAGCCACCGATTTGTTTTCTAACTGCTTGGCAGTCACTTGGTCAACGGCCCCTGTCAGATTGACCTTCTTTTGTTCGCCATACCCTACTACCACCACTTCATCCAAGTTTTTTTCATCTACTTTTAGGACAATGTCCAACGACAATCGACTACCTATTGCTACTTCTTGTGGTACATAGCCTACAAAAGAAAATACCAATACTGCTTTGTTGTCGGGTACTTCAAGGGCGTAGGCACCTTGCACATCGGTGATTGTTCCTTGCTGCGTACCTTTAATCAAAATACTAACACCTGGCAGCCCTTCTCCTTTTTCGTCGGTTACTTTACCCACTATACGTTGTGAGAGGGGGAGGGGGAGTGGCAAAACCTCTTTTTGGGGAGAAACATCCGTAGCGTGCCAATCTGCTTTGGGTGAAGCAGTAGGCGAAAGTAGCCCTGTTTCTTTGGGTTTTTCGGTAGAAGTTCGCTCCTTTTTCTTAACGGCTATGGTATTTCCAATGACCTTATAAGTAAGTGGCAAGTTGCTAAAACACTGGTCAAGCGCTTCCGTCAAAGAACTGCTTTTGAGGTTGATGCTTACACGGGTATTGGGAATATCTTCACTATTGTAAAAAAACACGTAGCCGGTCTGTTTTTCGATTGACCTAAAGAGGGCTTGTACAGAAACATTCTTTTCGCGCAAGGTGACCTTTTGGCTATAGCCGGCGGCACTTGCTTGGACGAAACCTATGGTCAAAAGGAGGGCTATCAATTTCATTTGTTTTATCAGTTTCCGGGTGAGGGAAGGGGGCCATATGAAACATTCATTGGCCTTTTGCCCAAGTAGGGGCATGGGTTTTACTATCGCACAAATTTTCATTAACTTTGTACAGGTTTGGGTTGAACAATAAGTACTAGATACACAAGGGTCACTTCCGCAATAGCGGACGAGACGACGCCCAGACTTCGCCGTAAAAGTGGCTCCAACACTTCTACGGCTTTTTTGTTTTTAGGCTTCGCTTTTCTTTGAGAGGTTTGTAGTTTTTTTTACATAAGATAAAGCTTAAAAAATGGATGATTGATTTGGGTAAAAGGGACTTACCCTCAAGGGGTAGTGACTACGATACGTCCTTTTTTGGTACCGTTGCCGACTTGCTCAACTCGAAAATTGACCCCCGTAAATTGTAATATTTCTAAGGCTTCTGAGGCATTGACATTACGTGCAATTTTCCCAGAAAAAGTTCGGTCAGAAGGCGTTCCTTCGTAGGCAACGTCCACATTGTACCAGCGCGCGAGCTGTCGCATTACTGTTTTTATGTTGGCTTTCTCAAATTGGAAAAAACCATTTTTCCACGCAATCACCTTTTCGGTATTTACATCTTTTTCTACCTGAATGGCCCCTTTGCTAGAAAGCGACGCTTGGTCGCCGGGTTTCAACTGAATGGCTTTTGCGTGGGTATGCGCTGCTGAGATGACGACACTCCCTTCGAGAAGCGTAGTTGTCACTGCTGCTTCGTCGCCATAGGCATTGACGTTGAAGTGAGTGCCCAGTACTTTTATGGTCTGAACCCCTTGGACATCTACCAAAAAAGGCTTTTGTTTATCGGGAGCGACCTCAAAATACACTTCGCCAGCAATAGCGACTTTGCGTTCGTTTTGGGCAAAGGCCGTAGGAAACTTGAGTGACGACTCGGCGTTGAGCCAAGCGCGACTGCCGTCGGGCAATACCACGCTGTATCGGCCACCGGTAGGGGCGGTAATGGTATTGAACTGGTTTTCAGCAAACAGACCCTTACCCGAATAAGCCACCAATCCCGGCTCCACTTTGTGGATGGTCATTTCGCCCTGTTTGGCTAGCATACCGTTGGAGGCATTGTCGAGCATGATTTGTGAACCATCGCTGAGGGTAAGTGTAGCATGGTCGCCACCGGGAGTGAGGTCTTGGGGCGTAATTTGGACTTGGGGAATGGGTTGCTTGGGGGTATTGAGATAAAAATAACCACCTCCCAAGCAAGCGACCAAAACCGAAGCAGCAGCGATATGGCGCCATGAAAAATGCTGCCGCCAACGTGCCCACCCTGTCAAAGGGAGCGTAGGCGTTTGGGGGTGAATGTGAGTTTTGAGATAACTCTCCATGCGGTATTCCAACGCTTGCTTTTCTTGCTCGGAGTAGCTGTCGAGTATGTCAGGTTGTTCTTCAAAACGGTCATACAATGCCTCCACCAAACGTTTTTCTTCGGGCGTAGCGGTGCCGTTCAGGTATTTTCTGAACATACTTTGTAAGTCTGGCTGGCTATTGTAAGGTTTCATAGTTTTGCTTTATAATACTATGTACCATAACCGCATAAAACTCCCAAAAGAAATATGAAAAAATCAGTATTAAAGTGTACTTTAATCGTTGCTGATAAATGATTATTGATTTGTAGTCAATGAGTTAGAGGGAGATATGAAGCCCTGAAAATTTTTGTTTTACTATTTAGAAAAATCTTCCAGCCGAACGGGCAGTTGCAATATCAAGCACAACATCAGTACTTTAGACAATTGCGCACGAAGCGTATTGGTGGCAGTAGCCAATTGATTTTGGACGGTTTTTTGTGAAATTCCTATTCGTTCGGCGATTTGGTCAGAAGAGAGGTCTTCGAGATAATAAAGTACAAATATTTCACGGCGTTTTTCGGGAAGAGCAGCTATCCATAGTTTTACCAAATCCAGAAGTTCATTTTCGATGAGTGGGTCGTCGGTGCCGATAGCCGACGCTAAGGATGATTCCAGAATGTCGGCAAAGGGAGCTACATCCGACATTCGTGTACTGTATTTTATGACTTGAAACCTGACAGCTGTTTGGAGATAAGCTTGGAGGTTTGCGATGAGGAGTTCAGTGCGTCTTTCCCAAATATCGGTGAAGATATTTTGAACAAGGTCTTCGCACTGAAAAGGGTCTTTGAGCCTTTTATAGGCGGTATTGTACATTCTTTGCCAGTTGCGTCGGTATATTTCTACAAAAGCCCCTTCGTCGCCTTCGCGGAGTAGGGCGGTTAGGGCTTCTTCAGGATGACGACTATACTCCAACATAGAGGATGTTTAAAAGTAGCAAAGGTAATTAACTTACCAATGACGTCTATGAAGGTAATAATATTTTATGGTTTTTGTTAGATATTTTTTTGTTTTTAAGGGATTGAAAGCCCATAGTAACAAAGCAAGAGTATGCCTGACTTATGGGTATCAATAGCAAATATTCGGATACCCATAAGTCAGCGCTAAAATGGCGTAGGAAGTTTATCGAAACAATAGCATCTTAAAATCCGTGAGCGCATTGACCGAATGCTCGGCGTGGGCTTTGAATGAAAAACCATCGCCGGGAGAAAGGAAATGCGCTACTCCTTCCAAATTAAAATTGGCATTACCTTCTAAAACATAAATAAAGGCATCGGTAGGCGAAGTGTGGGTGTCGAGGCGATGCCCTTGTTGAAGACTAATGAGTACCACCCGAAAGTGTTCATTAGCTTCGATTTTTTTGGTTTTAATACCGTCATACGGCAATAGTTCGGGGATATTATGGGTAGTCATGTTAGTTTTTAGTTAGGAACAACAACACCGTCAATTATATGTACGTAACCATTGGAAGCACGTATCGAAGCGACAATTTTGGCTTCACCGATATAGACATCCTTTCCTTTGAGGTGGAACGTGGCATTGGTACCGTCGACCATACCCATGCTTTGTCCTTCTTGGAAAAAGTCGGCGGCCAGTGCCGAAGTCATGACGTGGTGTTCCAAAATGGCTTTGAGTTTGTCTTTGTTTTGGGGTTTTAATAAATCTTCCACGGTTCCTGCGGGGAGTTTGTCAAAGGCTGCATTAGTCGGTGCAAACACCGTAAAAGGCCCTGCGTTGGAAAGTGCATCTACAAGCCCCGCAGCTTGTACAGCTTTTATGAGGGTTGTGTGGTCGGGAGAGCCTACTGCTACTTTCACGACATCTTTTTGGGAATCGCTGTCTTCGACACCCGACTGTCCAGCGGCGGTTGTGTTTTCTATGCCCGCAGTAGTAGATTGGTCTTGTGATTGATTTTGGGATTGACATCCCAAAAGTAAGGCTAAGAGCCCTAAAATGAGGAATTGACGTTTCATTATTGTAAAGGTTTATTGAAAAAAGATTGAATGGTCGATAGTGAGACTTACTAAAGGTCCTTTTTTTGAAAAATGCGAGTGGCGAGGGCAGCCGGGAACACAACCCAAGTCATGAGCACCAACATCGCTATTAGTAATCCATAATGGGTACTGAAAAAATCTTGAAAAACTGCGCCCGTAAAGCCCATTAAGGCCGAAATGTCCATTTTCATCAATACCATAATGCGCGCTAAATCGGTAGGGTTGAGAGCTGTCAAAACAAGCATCGCTTTTTCGAGTGGATAATCGTTGAAGGAGAATAAAATGCCTAAAACGAGTCCGTCGTATACCAATGAAAAATAAAACCAAATCACCAATGCAAGGCCGATGCCTTTGGCTTTGTCGCGGGTAATAACCGAGGCTAAAAATGCTAAGGAAACAAAGGAAAGCGTAAGTAGCAATCCACTGATAATCAAAATAAAGCTACTTGCCCCTCCACCGAAAGCAAGAGTAGGAATGCCCACACCTATCAAAAAAGCCAAGCTAAGAGAGGCAGCAACGCCGATGTATTCGCTCAAAAAAATAGCTTTTCGGCTCAATGGTTGCGCCGACATCAGTTCGATAAATTCGTAAGAATTATAAAAATGAATGGTCGAAAAAATAATACTGACCAATGGTACGACCATCAAAATGATATTGAGCAAACTCAAAAGTCCTTTGTTTGGGTCAGACTCGAAGCCAAAAAAACTCATACTGATGGCAAGCAGCAGTAATGTGTATCCCATCACGAAACGATTTCGGACGATGTCGTATAGGACGTATTTGGTGATTTTATACATGATTTCTATGGTTGTATTTGTGCTTGATTATTAGGTATATAATCGTTGCTAAGTAGCCTAAAAAGGCGCTGCCGTTGAGCAATCCTCCCCATTGGCGTAGCGATAAACTTTGAGATAAATCTCCTAGGACACGAGCCAGAAGACTTACTTGGAGCAACCCTACCCAGACATATAAAAAAGGATGGAAAGGCTTGATACTAAGCCCCAGTAAACTTGGAAAAATAATGGGAGCATGTGCCATAATCATTGAAAGAACGAAACCCACAAAAAAAGCGTGTAAGATGGCATCGTATATCCAAGGAGAGCCGTTGTTGGAAAGCGCAACTACTCCTGTGAGCATTAACCAAGCATAGCCCGATAATAGGGTAATTCCTAAAAATTGATACGAGCCTTTTTTATTCAGATTTCGGCGGGCAATGTCGTTTTTGATGAGCCATTGGCCGATGCCTATTAGCGTGATTGTGAGAACAATACCGTAGCCTTTATGATATAAAAAAATACTTATCAAAAATCCCCCTAACCATACCAGTAACTCCCAATGGTCGCGTTTGGTAACGGGTAAAAAACGCGTAAGATTGAGGCGCTCGCCCACAATGGTAAAAACAAAAAAGGCCATCCAACCTGCAAACGCCATCGCAAAGGAGGAAGTAAAATAAAGTGCTAAATGCCCTGCTACCTGAAAAATAGCCCCTGCCAGCAGTAGGGCGTCGCCCGTGAAGCGATAGTGCTGGTAAGCCCTTGTCGAAACGATGAAATAACCGATACTTCCAAGTAACAATGCTCCGTATCCTGCTGAGGGAGAGACGTGTAAAAGCAGGGGTGAACTGCTTACAAAAATGGCAGGAACTAGCCACCAACTTTTGTTTTTTAACATCGCAACGCGTTCGGCGGCAATCAACGTTCCCAAAAAACTGCCTACCATAAGTGCGCCGTGTTGGGCAATGGCTTGACTGTGAACTACTGGTATCCCCCATCCCAGCCGCAACCATCCAGCATATACCCCTAGTAGTAGTGACAGTATCGCAAAAGGGAGAATAAAATAGATGGGCTTGATTTTCATATTTGTAGGCTTGAAAACTCCAATGTTTTAATGTTTTGATGGCTTTTACGAGGTTGCGACATCAGTTGTGCAACGACGCGGCCGAGTTTGTTCTCGCCTGTTTCTAGCTTGAGTTCGGTGATGGTTTTGTAAAACTGAACGCTGCCATCTTGCAAGTATAGCACGTCGGTAGCGAGTTCGTCGAGATCAGACATGACGTGAGACGTAATCAAAATGAGCTTTCCGTTTTGGTGTTCTTTCTGAATTTTTTCCTTTAAAATCTCGCTCGAAAGCGGGTCTAAGCCTGCCGTCGGTTCGTCTAAAATCAATACCGAAGGGTTAAACAAAAACGCCAACGCTGCACTCACCTTCTGCTTGGTTCCTCCCGATAGCGTGCCTAATGGCTTTTCAAATAATCCTTTTAAATGAAATGCTTCTACCAAATCTTCGTCCAGTTGTGTCGCGGCATTTTTGCGGACATCCACCATCATCTCAAACAACTGCCTGATTTTCAAATTGGCGGGGTAATGCCCGATTTGGGGCATGTAACCAATCTGAGAACGATAGGTGTGTTGTTTTTCAATGAGTTGATTATCAAATAATACCGTTCCGCTGTCAGGCACGACCATCCCGAGCAGGGTTTTGATAAAGGTCGTTTTTCCCGAACCGTTCGGCCCGATGACCGCCACGACCCGCCCTGCGTCGAGTCGCACGCTTACGTTGCGGAGTACGTTGAGTTTACCAAAAGATTTTGAAATAGCTTCTGCGCGAATCATGGGTTTATAGTTTTAAAGGTTTCATTTGTGGTTTTTCGTCCTTCATTCCTTCGGGGGTAAGGGTAGGAATAATCTTTTCGATGCGGTCGAGGAGGGTGACCGTAAAGCTTCGCAGTAGCATCATGGCTTGTGGGATTCGCTCAATGACGGTAGCGTAGAGGCTCACGGGGCGAAAGGGCACGTCGCCGATGCCGTCGCGATTGAGGTCATAGCCTTCGTATTTGTCCCAATAATTATGTGAGACGTGATTCAAAACAACGTCGCCATTGGTAGCTACATCAAAGGTGTTCCCTCGAAAGTTGCTGTAAGTAAGCGTGTTGTCGTCGCAATTGGCTTGAACACGGAGGGCATACCCGTTTGCGATAAATTGGTTTTTGGTAAATACCGAACGGCTACACCCTTCCATATATACGCCGACAGTATTGGTTTTGAAGCTATTCTGTTCGATGTGACTATCCGAAATATCTTTGAGCAAAAGTCCGTAGGCTGCCCCACCCCAATTTTGTTCAAAAATATTGTGTTTCATGGTCACAAACTTGGTGTACATCACGGCTACGCCAGCGCCATTTTTATGGAAATGATTATAGAAATAGCCATTGTTGTGCGAAAACATAAAATGCAGTCCGTAACGGATATTCTGTTGACTATCATTGTGTTGAATGGTAGAGTTGGTCACAAACTCAAAGTAAATACCGTCGCGGTGGCCTTGGGTATGGTTGTGTTGGATAAGAATGCTGTCACATTTCCAGGCGTGAATGCCGTTGCCAGTATTTTGCTCTTCTTTGGGGTTGCCCTGGACGTCGTTTCCTTGCACCAAACAATGGTCGGAAGCCGACAAATAAATCCCGAAATAACAGTTTCTGATTCGGTTGTTTAGAATACGGATATTGCTCGCTTCCAATACTTTGATGGCTGCCCAGTCAATCATACTCGTCATACCCACGTTTCTAAATTCGATGCCTTTGATGGTGACATCGTTGGATTTGACAGTAAAAATTTCATTCTTAAATTGAATATCTAAAATTGGGAACTGCTGGCCAATGAGGGTTAGGGGTTTGTCAATGACGATATTTTGGATATGGTATAAGCCCTTTTGAATCAGGAGTGTATCGTAGGCATTCGCCTGTTCAATCGCGTGTTTCAAAGGCTGTTTTGGGGTGATTTTCCAAAGACGCGCATAACTCGTAAAGCAAATGAAGAAAGCGATGATAGTGAAAAGAGTGCACGTGCGCCAATTACTCGACACAGAGTGACGCAGAGTTTGAAAAGCACAGAGTTGCACCGAGGAATGTTGAGGATACGTTGTGTAACTCCGTGAAAAACTTCGTGAAACTCTGTGACCCCAACAAGGAGAGTTATTGACCTGAAACATGACACACTTGGTTAAAATTAGTTGAGAGTAAGGCGTTTATAAACTTTCAAAAACCTCTTTCCACGTCAGTATTTTTGCTTCTGAAAACTTAGCTTTTACGGCTTCAGCACTGGATTTGTCAGAAAAGGCTGCTATGTCGCCGCGCATTGGGCTGCGAAGCTCTTTACTACTCAAAAAAATGGCCGTTTTTGCATCAATTAATTCCCCTGGTCGATTGTAATCATTTACTACCACAAAAGTGAGGTCTTCTTGTTTTAATTGATTGGTTTTTATGTATTTAACCATGCAACTTAGGTCGTCAAACTTGAACGCTTTTCCTTTGCTATTGACAATTTCAGACGCAAATTTTTTATCCATAATTGTCATTTTACAAAACACACAGGCTTCTTGACCATAGCGGATGGGTTCGGGTTGCTGGGCGCAACTTTGGAGGCTAGCCATGGTTCCCAACAAAAACACCACCAAGGCGGGTGAAACGTTGCTTTTGGGAGCTAGCTGGTTTTTGGGTTGGCAGAAGTAGGTTTCGCAGGCGACCAAAAGAATCACGAGAATACCCACTGCTACAAAAACCCAGCCACCTGCATCGGGAATGGAATATGCCCCGAAGTTGAGGAGTTCTTTATAGCCAATTAGCGGAGGTTGATACGACATTCCTGGGACTTTTATGGCAGCATCTGGGCTCAAATTATGCCCGTATTCGTAGCCCCAACTCCAAAAATCGTACAAAGCGGCAGCTCCAGCTAAAATGAGCAAGACCAAATAGCTAATGAGCATTTTGCGACTTTTTAAAAAGGCCGTCAGCAGGCCAAAAGCGATGTAGAAAGCGACGATGTAAGAAAGAAACTGAAATTCAGGAAACATTTCTTCTTTGATGTGAGCCATACCAATGTAGTGGTTGAGGCCGTTGATGATCTCGACTTGACCCGAAAGCTTGTCGAGCCAAATTTGCATCGAAAGCCCTTCTGGATACTGCGGCGCCCATAAGTCGATGCGCCAAAGTGGGAGAAAATAGGTAGCAATGAGCGACAACGACGCGACATACAAACTACCAATGGTAAACGGACGGAGGGGTTTCATAAAAATAGTTTTTGAAAACCGACAGAGGAGGGCAAACGAGGCGCTTGCCCCCTTGTCGGTAGTGGAAACCTTATTTCATTGCTACTTTAGGTGTATTTAATTTGGGCTTGGCATTGGCCGTTTTCTTTTCAGCTTCGGCGGTTGGGGTTTTGCCCGTTCCCCAGGTCAACGGAACACTACTGCCTGCTGGTGAAACCCGCACGTAACCTTGCATTTCTTGGTGGAGTGCCGAGCAGAAATCGGTGCAGTACATTGGCGTAACGCCGACTTTGGTAGGTTTCCAGCGCAAGGTCGAAGTTTCGCCTGGCATGATGAGGATTTCGGCATTTTGTGCGCCGCGCACGGCAAATCCGTGGGGCACGTCCCAGTCTTGTTCGAGGTTGGTGACGTGGAAAAATACCTCATCGCCCATTTTTACTCCTTCGATATTGTCAGGGGTAAAGTGCGACCGAATCGACGTCATATAGACGTGTACTTCGTTGCCTTTGCGTACTACTTTGGTCTCTTTCTCGCCTTTAGCCACGTAAGGGTGGTTGTTTTCTTCCAACTTGAATATCTTTTTGGTATTTTTTTCAACCAATGAAGCTGGAATAGCCTCGGCGTAGTGGGGCTCGCCAATGGTCGGGAAGTCGAGCAAAAGTTTCATTTTGTCGCCCGAAATATCATACAATTGTGCCGATTGAGTCAATTCTGGACCTGTTGGTAAGTAACGGTCTTTGGTGATTTTGTTGTACGCAATTACGTATTTGCCGTGAGGCTTGGCAGTAGGGCCGCCTGGGATACACAAGTGCCCCACAGAATAGTAAGTAGGAACACGGTCGAGGACTTCGAGTTTTTCGATGTTCCATTTTACCAATTCAGACGATACAAAGAACGAAGTAATGGCATTGCCTTGACCATCAAACTCGGTGTGAAGAGGGCCCAAACCTGGTTTTTTCACTTCACCGTGAAGGACGGCTTCGTATTTTAGGACAGGAATACCGTCAAAATCGCCATCGAATGTTTTGGCAGCAATGGCTTTTTGCATTTTGTCAAACGAAAATACAGGAATGACTGCCGCCAGTTTGCCCGAACCTACAATATAGCTACCCGTAGGGTCGACGTCACAACCGTGAGGGGATTTGGGACAAGGCATAAAATACAACATCTCTGGGCATTCTTTGGGATCGAGGGTCATTACTTCCGTTAGAATGGTAGAAGTAGCTGAGTGCGTTTTTTCGTCATAAATGTTGTGTGCGTACTTAGCGGCTTCTTTTTTACCTTTTCCTTGTGCTAAGTACTCCTCTGCTTTTTTCCAGTTGACGGCCAAAATAAAGTCTTTGTCCTTTTGAGAGGCATTTACTTCCAACAAAGAAGCGGCTTGTTCGGTATTGTAGCAAGAGAAAAAGAACCAGCCATCTGACTTTCCTTTGCCAGCTCTTGCCAAGTCAAAACTCACGCCAGGGGTTTTCAACTGAAACTTAACCCCCATGTGCCCAGTCGTTTTGTCGATACTCACAAAACTGATATACCCTTTGAAGTTTTGTTTAAAGCTGCTGATGGGCACATCGGCGTTGGCGTCGGGAGGGACTGAAAAACGGGTTCCTGCTACGGCGTATTCGGTATTAGCGGTAATGAATGGCGACGAGTGATTGCCACCTGAGTTTGGGAGCTCTATAATTTCGTCGGTGCGGAACGTCGAAAGGCTGACGCGGGCAATGCGAGGCGTGTTGTTGCCGTTGATGAATGCCCAACGTCCGTCATGTTCGCCGTTGGTGGTCGAGAGTGCTACGTGGTGAGAGTCGTCCCAAGGAACAAATCCGTGCGACGTATTGAGCATGGGTTTGGTTTCTTCGCTGTAGCCCCAGCCGTTTTCGGCAAATTGTGAAAAAACAGGAATGATTCGAAATACCCGCCCTGAAGGCAATCCGACAACCGAAAGTTGTCCGTTGAATCCTCCCGAAACGATGTTGTAAAATTCGTCATGTTTCCCTGGGGCGACATATACTTTTTGGGCGGCATCTCCTGCAATTTCCGAACCGCCATTTTTACCAGCGTTGTCGGGTTTGCAGGCAAAAAATCCCCCTGCAAGCACCGCTACTGCGATGCCTTTGATGATATTGTTTTTCATTGAAGTATGGTTTTAAATTATTTTTCCCCGTCGTTTTTACGCATAAACTCTAAGACACTGCGGGCTTCCTCGGCGGTGATGTTTTGGTTAGGCATTCTGACTAAGCATTGTTCCAACAGTTTTTGGGCTTCAGCATCTTCGGCGAGCATCATGTCTACGTTAGTAATCATGTTAATAACCCACGTAGGCTTACGTTTTTTTGTCACATCCTTCCAGCCAGGCCCCACTAATTTTTCGTCGGTAAGCTTGTGACACGACATACATTTTAGGTCGTAAATATCGCTTCCTTTTTTGACCATGGCTTGGTCGAGTGGGGTAGAGAGAGCTACCTCTTTGACTTCAGTACCGTGCGTTTCGGGTTGTTGTAAAATAGCGGTAGTGTCTGTTTCGGGCGACTCGGCGCGTTGCTCTGCTCCCTTGCCAGAGCAGCCATACCAAAGGAGAGCGGTGAGGGTTAATAAATAAAGGAATAAACGTTTCATTAGGAAATTGGTTTTTGGTTAACAACGGTACAAACGTACAGCAGCTTACCCCCAAAAACTTATGGTTTGAATCATACTGCTTTCCTAATCTTTGGCAGGAATTGGGAGGAAGTGTACTAAATAAAAAAAGCCCCAATGAGGGGCTTGAGAAGTGTCAGTTGAGGAATCTACCAAGGTCGCATAATTTTGTGATTAGCAATTTTTAACTCTCCTATATCTGCGAGTTGAATCACTTTTTTGATGACTGTTTCTACCCGTAGCCCCGTCATGTCGGCAATGGCTTGACGAGTGATGGGGACTTCAAAACAATCGCCAGAGCGTGGTGATTTTTGTTTGAAAAAATCAATGATTGTTAAAATCCGCTGCTCGGGGCTTTGGGTATTCATGGCGTTGAGCAACTTGGTTTTGTGGCAAAGACGTTTGGCCAATACCTTGGTAAATTCAAAATGTATAGCGGGATTTTCGCGCAATAGACGCAGGTAATCGACCTTTTTTAAGACCCACACCTTCGCATTGGAAATGGCTCGGGCATCGGCAGGGTAGGGGAAGTCACCGATTAATGGCGGTTCTCCGAAACCCTCTCCCTGAGAAAAGACCCCTTGGATATAATCATTATTTTCACCTCCATTCAGCATCTTGATAGTTCCTTCCTCCACTTGGAAGTAAAAGTGGGCAGGCCAACCTTCGTAAAAGATGTATTCACCTTTAACAAAGCGATTGAGTGATGCGCCATATTGTTGTAATATCGCTGATGGAATACCCGCCATTTGCCTATCTTAATTTTAGTAATTATAGACAAATTGAGTAATATTCTTGGGTATTTTTATGATGAAAATCATAAGGAGAGATGAAGTAGACTCAAGCAAAGGCTGTTTATATTATACTTTATGAGGTTGTTGTTGTCATTTTATTTCAGGGACTAGTGCTTACACGAGGCTACAGTGATAGTATGTTCGAATTTGATGTTTTAAAGGGCTAGACAATGGAAAACTGGAGTATCTCACAGTGCTTTTTTTTATAATAATGCCTTTTTGAAAAATAGTATTATAAAATCAAATGAAAGTAGAAGAAGTCTCCTTGGGTGTAAAATAATTTTGTAAAAGATAAATTTCTCAAAATTATATACCGATTCATTTAGGTATTGTGAAATATTGATTCCCTCAGGCCGCCTTTTGTTTAGAGTACATTTTGAATCCAGTTTAATAATCTATTATCATGTCTTTATGAAAAACAAAGCTTTACCATTGTGCCGACGGCTCCTACGCGTCGTATTGATTTTTGCGGTTGTTTTCGTCACACTTTACCACGAAACAGCTGGTCAAACCACGGGGACAATTTCTGGGAAAATTCTTGATGAAAAAGGTGGCGAAATGCCTGGTGTGAATGTGTTGCTCAAAGGGACAAGCGTAGGTACCACTAGCGACGCACAAGGACGATTTTCTCTCAAAATTAGTAATGCAGATGTGTTGGTGGTTTCGTTTATTGGTTATAAAACCCAAGAAGTAAAAATCGGCGGGCGAACCCAATTGGATGTTGAAATGCAACCAGAAGTATCGACCCTAAGCGAAGTATTGGTCGTAGGTTATGGAACACAATCACGAGAGACCATAACGACGGCAATCTCTAAAGTAGATAACAAAGTATTGCAAAACGCTCCTTACACCAATGTAAGCGCAGCCTTGCAAGGAGCAGTACCGGGCTTACGGGTGCAGACAACCTCCGGCGAACCTGGCGCGGCTTCTCGGATTATATTACGCGGTGGTACTTCCATCAACAACCCCAACGGCGCATCTCCCCTCTACATCGTTGACGGTGTGATAAGAGACGCAGGTTTTACGGATTTGAACCCTAATGACATCGAAACCATGCAGGTCTTGAAAGATGCTGCTGCTACGGCGATTTATGGGGCTAGAGGTTCTAATGGGGTTATCTTGATTACGACCAAATCAGGCAAGTCGGGCAAAACGGTGGTGAATTATTCCTACGCTTTTACCAATTCCCAACCCGGCAGGCGTACCGAATACGCTTCGGCGTATGACTATATTTATTATAATCGATTGGGGACGGTGGCGGCGGCCAACAAAAATGCGGCTTTAGCGGCACGCAATCAGCAAGCCAACGGTTCGGGGACGGGCAATGACCTTAGCAATAATACAGCCTATACCGTGATGTATTTGTCGCCCGACAATCAACACAAACTCAACGAAGGCTGGACCAGTATGCCCGACCCCGTAGACCCTTCCAAAACCATTATTTACAAAGAGACCAACTACTCGGATTTGATTTATCAGAGCAGTATGATTCATCAGCACAATATCAGCGCCTCTGGTAGTACCGAAAAGGCATCCTTTAACGCGGCGATGGGCTACATGACGGGAGCGGGTACGGTAGTGGCTACTGATTATAAAAGATTGAATGTTAACCTGAATGGAAATCTCAACATTAAGAAAAATCTGAGCATTGGAGCACGGCTTTTGTTTAGCAATCGGAAAAACAACCCTGTTTCCAACTATTCGTATATGTTTTACCGTTATCCTTCTTTGCCCGGTACTGCCAAGTATCAATTTGAAGATGGTACTATGGCTCCTGGACAAAGTCGCACGATTGGAAACCCCGACTATTTTTTGAGAGGGCCTTATGCTCCCAAAGGCAACAACAACCTCTCTAACATGACTATCTCGCTCAATGGACGCTGGGAAATACTACCAAACTTTACTTTTGAGCCTCAACTTTCGTTGCTCAAAGTAGATGCTGACGCTTATACTTTCCAACCGGCGGCATTGCTCAATGGCGTGGGAGCGGTAGTTACTACGCGTTCGGCTTCGGCTTCCTACAACAAAACCACACAGTACCAAGCCGAAGGGGTATTTACGTATGCAAAGTCTTTTGGCGAACACAATCTGGAAGCTAAGGCGGGCTACTCTTATTATTCAAGAAATCTATTGACCCAGTCGGCAACGGGAGAAGGCGCGGCAACCGACAATATCCCTACTCTTAATGCGGCGGCTACCCCTACTTCGGTGGGAGGGTCGGTGTCAGATTTGCGCATTGAAGGGGTATTTGCTCGTTTGAATTATGATTACAAACAGCGGTACTTACTCTCCCTCAACATCCGTCATGACGGTGCTTCCAATTTGGGAGCTCAAAATCGGTTCGGAACTTTTCCAGGGATTTCGGCGGGTTGGAATCTACACAAGGAAGCATTTTGGAGTCAACTCATTCCCGAAAACCTATTGGAGTTAAAATTGAGAGCTAGCTATGGGGTAAATGGAAATATTAGTGGTTTGGGGGATTTTCAGGCCATGGGCAACTACGCCGTGGGCAGTCGCTATTCCAACGGTGCGGCGGTCATTCCGTCGGTATTGCCTAATGCCGATTTGAAATGGGAAAAATCCAAAACCGTAGATGTGGGATTTGATGCAGCCTTGTTTAAGCAGCGGATTAGCATTATGTTTGATTATTATAATCGGACCACGAGCGATTTGCTCACCACGGTAAGTTTGCCTGTTTCGTCGGGTTATAGTTCGGTATTTACCAATTTAGGTACGTTACAAAACAAAGGAATAGAAGCTGCAATCAATGTTAGGATATTGCCTCCTACTTCGCAGTTGCAATGGGATTTATCGGTAAATGCGGCAAAGGTAAATACCAAAATTCTTAAACTTCCTGACAATGGCGTTGACAAAAATCGCATCGGTGGCGTATATGTGTGGGATCCTGCCATCGGAGCCTACAATTGGCTCGGTGGTTTGCAAGAAGGGGGGCGTGTGGGAGATATGTACGCGTATCAGTTGATTGGCGTCTATAAGACAGATGAAGAAGCCGCAAAAGCACCAGCGGACCAGTTGGTAAACACTGCTAATAAAACAAAATACGGGGGAGATGCCATTTGGCGGGATGTGGATGGAAATAATATCATTGATACTCGCGACCAAGTGTATGTCGGTAATCCTTATCCCAAATGGACGGGCGGCTTGAGTAGTTCGTTGAGTTATAAGCAATTGAGCTTTTATGTGCGCATGGATTATAGTTTGGGAGCTACCATTTACAATTATCCAGCTGTCTTCGCCGACGGTCAGCTACAGGGGGATGCCTTGCCCACCCAAAGATACATCGACAACATGTGGAAAAAGCCCGGAGATGTAACTAACACGCCTCGCTATGTGTGGCAAAATCAGTTTAACAATATCCGTCCTAACAATACTTACTACGAAAAAGGAGATTTCTTGGCCATTAGAGAAGTAACCTTGGCGTATGTGTTGCCTTCGCGGATTGTCAATAAGCTCAAAATGTCGAATATTCGATTGAATTTTACGGGTAGTAATCTGCACTATTTTACACGCTATTCGGGCCAAAATCCTGACGACGGAGGACAAGACAATGGTCATTTTCCGATGCCAGTCAACTTTACCGTGGGAGCCAACGTGACATTTTAAATCCGTACCTAAAATTATTACAAACATGAAAAAGATAACAGGATATATTGTGGGCATTTTGTGTTTGCTCAATGCCGCTTGCAAATCAAACATAGAAGTCGATCCCACCAGTGTATTGACGAGTCAGACTTTCTGGAAAACAGAGAGCGACGCCATAGGCGCCCTCAACGGAATGTATGTAAACCTACGCAATGAAGCCGTATTGAACTTGTTTATATTGGGCGAAGGACGCTCTCAGACCATGTCACAAGCCTTGGCAGGAACTGTGGGTTTGGATATTTTTTATCTAAACTCGCTCAATGTCGGTACTACTTCCGT
Organism: Runella zeae DSM 19591; assembly: GCF_000423565.1. Lineage (GTDB taxonomy): Bacteria > Bacteroidota > Bacteroidia > Cytophagales > Spirosomataceae > Runella > Runella zeae. The sequence goes on from NZ_AUIF01000034.1 coordinate 25,685, forward strand.
CAACTGGGCGGGGTTGTACAAAGTGATTGACGCTGCCAATCTTATCATCAAGTACGTGCCTACTATCAGTATTGCTAATACCAACTCTCAAAAGCGAATTTTGGCCCAAGCCTATACCATGCGTGCTTACGTGTATTTTACCTTGGCCAAAGCTTGGGGAGATGTGCCTTTGCGGTTAGAACCCACCGAAGGATATGACCCCAAGGGAATCCAAGTGCCGCGCACACCCGTCGCGGATATTATCAAGCAAGTCAAAGAGGACTTGAACCAAGCTATTTCTCTTTTTCCTGACAATAGTTTTGAGGCAGGCCGAAACAAATGGAACAAAGCAGGTGCCAATACATTGAAAGCAGAAGTATACCTCTGGACAGCCCGCCTCATGTCGGGCGGATCGGCTGATTATCAGACTGCTCTGACGGCGTTGAATGAAGTGCAAACTGCGGATTTGGGACTTCTCGATAATTTTAGCAACGTGTTTTCGTACGACAACAAAGGCAACCGAGAGGTAATCATGTCGGTAAGATTTCAAGTTTTGGAAAGTGATAATAATTATTACCAATACATGTACCTCAATTCGTCCAACAATCCCTCAAACATCACGCAGGATACCAAAAACGTAATTGGTGTAATAGGAACTGGCAACGCAGGCAATAGCATCATGCAAGTGGCGGCATCGGTGAGAAGCCAATTTTCGGACGATGATACCCGCAAGGCAGGAACTTTTTACGAAATAAAATCGACCGCCAATGCTTTTATTACTTCGATAATTGGCGCAAAAGGCAACGGCACGGTCGTGTCAGGAGTGCGACATTTCAAAAACGATGTAATGCTTTATCGCTATTCGGATGTATTGCTCATGAAGGCCGAAGCCAAAAATGGACTAGGTCAAGACCCTTCTGTGGAGATAAATGCCGTGAGAGCAAGGGCCTATGGCGCGGCCAAACAAGCTTATATTTTTGTGAACGGTACCAAAGAAGCCAACGACGCGGCCATTCTTAAAGAGCGCTTGCTCGAATTTTGTACCGAAGGGAAATATTGGTGGGATTTGCGCCGATTTGGAAAAGTATTTGAACTCGTGCCGTCACTCAAAGGTAAAGACAGCGATACTTATCTTTTGCTGTTCCCGATTGGCAATTCTATCATTAGCCTAGAGCCTTTGGTGGTAGAAAATACGGGCTGGAAATAGTGTCTGTTACAAGGCTATTTAGTACTCTGTTCTCTAAGTTTGGTTGAAATTTTACCCGCCGATTTGAAGTCGCCGATTTATGCAGATAGTTAGCCATATAGGGCTGTTTGTCAATGAAAATCCGTGCTTTGATTGATCAGCGAATTTCGGCGGGTAAATTATTGAAATTGTCCTAATTGCCTACGCTCGTCTTTCAATCCTTACTGCCTCTAGCCGCAAAGAATACGTTATCGAAAATGTGTACTGTACGGTGATGTATGTACCAGCGGTAAAAAACTCACTGCTTTTGCCGCCCCTCATTAAAGCAATGAATAGCACTATTCAAATGATAATTGTGCTTAGAACTACCCACTAAAGTACCTTTGAAAAATAGTATTATAAATTCAAATGAAAGTAGAGGAAGTCTTCTGGGGTAAAATATAATTTTGTTTTCGTTCTTATAAATCAAATTTTTTTATAGGAAAAAGCAGGAATGCAGAATAATTGTTGTGTCTGTGCTATGGGATGTCTTACTCTGAAATAATGCAAACAAATAGATGAATCATTTTTACAACATGGAAAAACCAAAAAAGTCGTCATGGAGACGATGTAAGTATGTGCTATTACTGGCACTTTTTGCGCTCTTCGAAGGGGGCATTTATGCCCAATCGACGGTAAAAATATCAGGTAAAGTTTCTGACGACAAAGGGGCTGAAATGCCTGGGGTCAATGTGTATTTAAAAGGCTCAAGTTCGGGAACCACCACCAATGCCGAAGGTAACTACACGATTTCGGCAGCGAGTGACGGGATACTGGTATTTTCGTTTATTGGTTACAAAACGCAGGAGATTGCGATCGGGAATCGTATATCTATCAACGTTAGTTTAGCCACTGATGTAGCAAGTCTGAGTGAAGTAGTCGTAGTGGGGTATGGTTCGCAATCCAAGGAAACCGTTACTACCTCTATTTCAAAATTGGATACAAAGGTGTTACAAAATGTCACCTATGCCAATGCCACCTCTGCCCTCCAAGGAAATATCGCAGGGCTACGGGTGCAAAGTACGTCGGGACAACCGGGCGATAGGCCACGGGTGGTTTTGAGAGGGGGAACTTCTATCAACAACCCCAATGGCTCCAATCCTTTGTACGTGATTGACGGGGTGATTCGGACTGATATGGATCATATCAACCCCCGTGATATCGAATCTATCCAAGTACTCAAAGACGCCGCTTCTACTTCTATCTATGGTTCGCGGGCTTCCAATGGGGTGATTATTGTCGAAACCAAATCGGGAAAAGCAGGTACTACGCAGGTCAATTATCAATACAACATGAATGTATCGGATGTAGGTAAAATGTACGAATTGGCCGACGCCAAGGATTTTGTGCGTTTTATGCGGCTCGGTATTGCAGCTAGTGGCGTCAAATCACCCTCGGTATTGGATTTTTTGACGCAGGCAAATGCCGGAGGAACTGGCAACGACCTCACCAACAATACGGCTTTTACGACGATGTACCTGTCAGATCAAAATCGGTCTCTTCTCAATCTGCCCGCCGATCAGTGGGGCGCTAAGTGGGAAACCATTCCCGATCCTTTAGACCCTTCCAAAACTTTGATATTTAAAGGGACTGATTTCCAGAAGACAATATTCCGAACTGCCTACAGCCACGATCATACTCTTTCGGTGTCGGGAGGCTCTGAAAAAGCTAAATTCAGCATGGGGCTAGGCTATCTCGACAACAAGGGGATTGCTATTAATACTGATTACAAGCGGATTTCGCTCAACCTCAACGGAGATGTGCAAGTAGCCAAAAACTTAAACTTTTTTGGACGCCTCAATTATGCCAATGTGGACGACAATCAAGTACCTAACGTAGGGGTTGTATTCAAAAACAATATCAATACGGCACAGACGTCTAAGTATCAATTTGAAGATGGTTCGTTGGCACCGGGTCGTCTTTTTACCAACGGAAACCCCGCTTATTATATTAGTAGATATGATTCCAAAAGACGCCGCGACAACTATATGTTTGTGGTAGGTGCCAACTGGGAGATTTTGCCGGGGCTTACTTTCCGTCCGCAGGTTTCGTTGATAAACAACAATTTTGCCACGCGTGTATTCCTTAAATCTTATCTCAACGGACCGCTTACTTTAGTTCAAGACCGCGAAGCTACCTACACCCAAAATACCGTTGTGGATCAGCAAGCCGATGCGGTTTTGAAGTATGTCAAGAGCATCGACAACAAACACAATTTCGAAGGTACGCTTGGTTTTTCTTACTATAAAGAAATGCTAAGAGATGTAACTGCCGTAGGACGAAACGCGGCTACGGATTTGATTCCGACGCTCAATGCCTCAGCTACGCCTTGGAGTGTAAACAGTAGCGAGTCGGAGTTATTGTTGTACGGTTATTTTGGACGCCTCAATTATGATTACGAGCAAAAATACCTACTTACCGTCAATGGCCGCTATGATGGCGCGTCCAATTTGGGAAGCAATTACAAATGGGGCTTTTTCCCTGGTGTTTCGGTAGGCTGGAACCTACACCGTGAAGCGTTTTGGGAGTCGGTACCGTCGTCGGTGGCTAGTTCGCTTAAGTTGCGTGGAAGCTATGGGGTCAACGGAAACATCAGTGGATTAGGCAATTATCAAGCGCAAGGGGCGTATAGCGTAGGTTCGAGGTATTTTGGGGAAGCGGCGATTTTTAACTCAGCTTTGGCCAATGCCGAACTACAATGGGAGCGCTCCAAAACCCTCAATTTTGGATTTGATTTAGGAATCGCCAACAACCGCGCCAATGTGGTAGTAGATGCGTATCGCCGCGTCACCGACAATCTTCTTACAGAACTGGCTCTGCCTCGTACCACAGGTTTTACGAGTATCTTAACCAACCTAGGCAGCCTCGAAAACAAAGGTATTGACCTTGAAATCAGTGCCCAAGTACTGCCCGCCAAATCAAAATTACAGTGGACCGCTGCTTTTAACGCGGCTTATGTGAAAGTTAAAATCTTGAAGTTGCCCAACAATGGCATCGAAAACAACCGTATCGGCGGGGTTTATGTCTGGAATGCCCAAACCGGAGCGTATCAGTGGCAAGGCGGCTTACAAGAGGGTGGACGCATCGGCGATATGTTTGCTTATAAGCAACTAGGCATCTATGCCACCGACGAGCAAGCGCAAGCGGGTCCTAAAGACCAATTGGTGGTAGGTACCGACAAAACCAAGCACGGCGGTGATGTCAATTGGCAAGATATAGATGGCAACGGCATCATTGATGATAAAGACCGTATTTACATGGGAAATCCCTTCCCTACTTGGACGGGAGGCTTTACCAACCGCTTCAATTACGGCAACTTTAGCCTTACGGTGCGGTTAGACTATACCGCAGGCCACATGATTTATAACGAAACCAAAGCGCGGGTTTTGGGGAACTTCTCAGGACAAAACGCCATCTCTGCTGCCATAACGCGCTCATGGCAAAAGCAAGGAGATATCACCGATATTCCACGGTATTATTGGGCTGACCAAAACCAGAAGCAAAATCTGTGGCGCGGCAATTCTAACTATTACGAAAAAGGAGACTTTTTGTGTCTGAGAGAAATAGCCCTTTCTTATAATTTCTCAAAACCAGTATTGGATAAATTGAAAATGAGCAGCTTACGACTATACACCACCGCCAACAATCTAAAATACTTTACGAAGTTTACGGGTTTAAATCCCGAAGAAGGAGGAACCGACAATGGAAGGTACCCTATGCCGAGAAATTTTGTTTTTGGCGTTCAGATTACCCCTGCTTTTTAAGTTTTAAAAACCTCAAAGCGCTTTAAAAATGAAAATTATTTGGAAAAAACTGATATTTACTTGCCTTGTGGGCTTTGGATTGGGAAGTTGTACTGATGACCTCACTCTGACCCCCATTAGCCAAATCACCAATGCTTCTTTTTGGAAATCGCCGCAAGAAGCGAGAGGGGCTCTCAACGGAATGTACGTTAGAATGCGTTCGCAGGCCACGACCAATCTTTTTGTGTGGGGAGAAGGAAGAAGTGAAATTTGGGTGCAGAATTTTGGCTTCGACCCCTCTATCAATTTCTTCGTTTATACCAACAACCTAAGCAGAGTCAATCCCGGGCCTGACTGGACTACGATGTATTCGGTCATTCACGATGCCAATTTGCTTTTGAAATACGTACCTACCATTACGTTTACGACCGAAGCAGAAAAAAACGCGACATTGGCTCAAGCCTATGCCATGCGGGCTTTTACGTACTTCACCATGACCAAAATCTGGGGTGACTTGATTTTGATTGAGCAGCCTACCGAAGGTTTTGACCCCACTACTATCTACAAAGAACGTGCCCCTCAAGCCGATGTATTTAAGTTAATCAAAAGTGACATCGAAAAAGCCCTGACTTTGTTTCCTGACAATACCCTCCCTAATGGTCGTAATAGATGGTCAAAACCCGCTCTCAACGCCTTAAAAGCGGATGTATTTCTCTGGACGGCCAAACGACTCAATGGAGGTGCTACTGACTTCAATGCTGCGCTGAGTGCTATCAGTGAAATTGAAAAAGCCGATGTGGCATTGTTGAGCAGCTTTAGTGATGTATTCAGATTTGCCAACAAAGGCAACAAAGAAATCCTGCTTTCTATGAGGTTCCAAGAAGGCGAGTCGTCGGCTCGGACGGTGTTGGGGGGAGTACCTACCCTTACAGCTCCTACGGCTCCGTTTACGTCTCAGGAAGTTATCAACAAAATCTTGCCCTACTATGCTGGTAAAGATGCCTATTGGCAGATGTCAACGCTGGTGACGAAGCAGTTTAGCGATGACGATAGCCGCAAAAATGCGAGCTTCATTGAAGTAAATCAAACCCGCAATGGCACCACTAGCTTTATGTATAACATCGACTTGAAATGGCCAGGTACCACTAGCGGCGGCATAACGGTGATGTTTGATGATTTTATTTTGTATCGCTATGCCGACGTAATATTGATGAAAGCCGAAGCCAAAAACGGTTTAGGCCAAAACCCTGCCGAAGAAATCAATAAAATTCGGCAACGCGCTTATGGAGCTAAATTTGCCAATTATACCTTTGTCAATGGCACCAAAGAGGCCAACGATGAGGCTATTTTGCAGGAAAGATTGTTTGAGTTTTTAAATGAAGGAAAACGGTGGTGGGATTTGGTACGCTTCAACAAGGCATTGGAGAAAGTACCCTTGTTGAAGGGCAAAACCCAAAACGACCTTTTATATCCTATCAGCGAAACGATTTTGAGTTTGGAGCCTTTGGTAAAACAAAATCCGGGCTATTAATAAGTCTAAGATACATAAAGATTGGGTTAATTAGTTGGTTAAGTTCCAAGACAGGTTGGCGACGTCATGTCGCCACCTGTTTCAACATTGAAGCATTGGGGAGGAAATCGCTTAATTTGTATAGGTTAAACGCATTAAAAATAGCCTCAGAGAGGCGAAATAGTAATAGAAAGAGTAGAGAACATCTCAATAAGAAGCTCCATAGGAGCAAAATAGGTTCTCTCAGTTTTTGTGGTAAGATATTGAAAGTCAGTAATTAATGGTGCTTTAGCACCTAAGCAAGTGTTATTATTTTAAAATGATGAGTTTTATAAAACCATGGAAATCCTTATCTGTGTTGGCACTGACCGTCATGTGCGGTTACACAGGAGCCGACCACTCGAAGGATGAGAAAGTAATCAATCTTGGCAATCGTCGCGAGATTTTTGTTGATTCCTATCTACTTGATACCCTCAAAGGCGTACAACTTACCGCCCACGTTCCACGAGACGAAGGGGCCGTATTACAATTTGATAAAAATTGGGAATCTTCGACACCCGCGTACATCACCATACTCCACGACGGTGCAGATGATATCTATCGGCTTTATTATCGTGGAGGCCATGAGCGCGACAATGGCAAGCGTCAGGAAAATACCTGCTATGCCGAATCCAAAGACGGCATTCATTGGGAGCGCCCCTCTTTGGGTATAGTCGATGTAAAAGGTAGTAAAGACAACAATGTGATTTTGGAAGAAGTACCATTTACGCACAATTTCAGTCCTTTTATTGATAAAAAACCGGGTGTGCCCGCCGAGCAACGCTTCAAGGCTTTTGCCGGCACCGACCGCACGGGTTTGTTTCCGTATGTATCAGCCGACGGTATTCATTGGAAAAAAATCACCGATAAGCCCGTCATTACCGACGGATTGTTGGACTCGCAAAATGTAGCTTTTTGGTCGGAATCAGAGCAGATGTATGTCTGTTATTTTCGGTCTTGGACGGGTGGGGGAGAAGGCGGCTACCGCTCTATCAGCAGAGCCACTTCAAAGGATTTTATCAATTGGTCGAAAGGAGTAGAAATGACCTACGGCAATGCGCCTTTTGAACATCTTTATACCCAACAGACGAGTCCTTATTTTCGCGCTCCGCATTTGTATATAGCTATCGGTTCGCGCTTTGTTCCGCATCGCCAAATATTAAGCACCGCACAACTCGAGAGACTCAAAGTAGACCCTTCGCAGCACAAAGGACTTTCTGAACCCTTTCTGATGACTTCAAGGGGCGGCAATACCTACGACCGTACCTTTATGGAGGCTTTTATTCCGCCCGCAATGGGGCAAAATCATTGGTCGGCTCGTACCAATTATCCTTCCCTCAATGTAGTTCCAACCGAAGAAGGGCGCATGTCATTGTACGTCAATCAAGACTATGCACAGCCCACAGGACACTTGCGGAGATATTCGTTGAGGGTTGATGGATTTAGTTCGTTGAAAGGAGCTTACCAAGGTGGATATGTAGTCACTAAACCGATTATATTTAAAGGTAAAGAATTGGAAATCAATTTTTCAACTTCGGCCGTGGGTGAAATCAGAATTGGGTTAGAAGATGAACATGGGAAAGTAATTCCTGGCTATTCAATGGCTGATTGTCAGCAGATTATTGGCAATGAACTGTCTCGAATCGTCAACTGGGGCGATAATAGTGACTTGTCGAAACTGGCAGGAAAACCTATTCGCCTGAGGGTATATCTTGCGGATGCGCATCTATACTCGATTCGTTTCAAATAAATCTGATTAACAATTGTTTAGAGTTGAAAAAGAATGAAAAGTAAATTAGAAAATATACTATCGACTTCTACTTGGGGTCTTGCAGGGATGTTGCTGGTAATTGTTGGAATGGCGATGGTCACTCCTTCAAAATCATTCCCTCAAGCAGATATTCCGTCGGTGATGATTGGAGAGCAGACATGGAGTACCGAAAACCTCGACGTCACCCACTTCCGAAATGGAGAAGCACTTTTTGAAGCCAACAGCGCCGAAGCTTGGGAAAAAGCAAATATAGAAGGGCTACCTGCCTGGTGCTATTATGAAAACAACCCCACTAATGGCAAAAAATATGGGAAGCTATATAATTTTTGGGCAGTATCCGACAAACGCGGCCTTGCTCCTGCTGGATGGCACGTACCTACGGATGTTGAGTGGGACAAACTGGCAGCGGCTTTGGGTGGGGTTGAAAAAGCGGGCGATGCCCTGAAATCAGCCGCTTTTGGTAAAAAGAGTACTTCTACCGCCAAAGCAAGTGGCTTTGCGGCTGTACCTAGTGGCTACCGTAGCAACGAAGGACCGAAGTATTATGGAGGTCCTTTTTTTGAAGGTGGCAAGGCAGGCTATTGGTGGAGCAGTAGCCGTTATTTGGTCGATAACTCCTTTTGTCGGATTGTTTCGGAAAAAAATGGAAAATTGCAAAAAGATAGCTTTGTACAAATGGCAGGATTATCGGTTAGACTAGTGAAAGATTGATGATTTGAAAATGTGCCAATATGCGAACATAAAAATGCAAATTCTGCCCCGTAGGGGCTATATATCGGTAGCAAATGTGCGAATATAAAAATGCAAATTCTGCCCCGTAGGGGCTATATATCGGTAGCCAATGTGAAAATTCGCAAATGTATGTTTTGCCCCGTAGTGGCTACACATTGATAACAAATATGCGAACATAAAAATGTAGATTCTGCCCCGTAGGGGCTATATATCGGTAGCAAATATGCGAACATGACAATGCAGATTCTGCCCCATAGGGGCTACATATCGGTAGCAAATGCGTGAACATAAAAATGTAGATTCTGCCCCGTAGGGGCTATATATCGGTAGCAAATGCGAGAATTTGACAATGTAGATTCTGCCCCGTAGGGGCTATATATCGATAAAAAACATTCCAAATAAATCAAATATCCTAAACCAATGATCAGAAGCATCCTAATTAGCAGCCTATTACTTGCGGCACTCAATAACATTTTTGTTTTTGCCCAAAACCAAAAAAACGCTCCAATCGAAATAGCTGACCGTAGAGAAATTTTTGTAGATAAACAGTTAATAACCCAACTATCAGGCGTAGAAGTGCTTATGCATCATCCCCACAACGAAGGCAAAGTACTGGCTTTTGATCGCCCTTGGGAAGGAAACTTTAGCGCTTATTGCACCATTATTCAAGACAAAGACTTGTTTAGATTGTATTATCGGGGCGTGAGAGAATCAGGCAAAGACGGCAACGACAGCGAAGTAACTTGCTATGCCGAATCAAAAGACGGCATCAACTGGGTAAAGCCTGCTTTGGGAATTTATGAGTTGGACGGCAGTAAACAAAACAATGTGGTATTGGCGCATCATGTGCCAGCTTCGCACAATTTTTCACCCTTTTTGGACACCAACCCCAATGCTAACCCCCAAGAACGTTACAAAGCGTTGGCTGGTACTCAAAAATCAGGCCTGATGGCTTTTGTGTCGGCAGATGGTATTCATTGGAAAAAAAAGCAGGAAACACCCGTCTTTACCAAAGGGGTTTTTGACTCTCAAAACACCGTATTTTGGTCAGAAAGTGAGAAGCTTTATGTTTGTTATTTTAGAATTTGGTCAGACGGCGGTTTTTCAAAATACCAAGGATTTCGTTCGGTAGGGCGTACTGTTTCAAAAGATTTTGTCAATTGGTCCGAACCCGTAGCCATGACTTTTGGAGATGCACCCCTCGATCATCTTTATACGCAGCAAACGGCACCATATATCAGAGCGCCGCATATGTACCTAGCCATTGGGGCGCGTTTTATGCCCAAACGACAAGTATTAACGCCCGAAGAAGCGGCAGTGTTGAAAGTAGATCCGAAGTATTTCAATGATTGTTCGGACGCGGTTTTGATGAGTTCACGAGGTGGCAATGCCTACGACCGCATCTTTATCGAATCGTATATCAGACCGGGTATAGGCTTAGAAAACTGGGTTTCGAGGTCTAATTATCCCGTATTGAATGTTGTCCAAACCAGCCCTACCGAACTCTCTGTCTATGTCAACGAAAGCTATGCCCAGCCTTCGGCTCATATTAAGCGTTATTCGTTGCGGTTAGACGGATTTGCTTCCATACACGCCCCAGCCGTGGGTGGATATATGATAACAAAGCCTCTCGTTTTTAAAGGCAAAGAGCTAGAAATCAATTATTCAACTTCGGCAGCAGGCGACGTAAAAGTAGAAATACTCGACGCCAACGGCAATCCTATTCCGGGTTTTAAGGTGTCTGATTCAAAAGTTATGATTGGCAACGAAATCAAACGCATTGTTTCTTGGAACCAAAATACGAACGTTAGCTCGTTGGCAGGGAAAGCTATTCAGCTAAAATTTTATTTGAAAGACGCTGATTTATACTCCTATAAATTCAATCCTTAATCGGACGAATCCTTACTCAAAACTAATAGATATGAAATTGATTTTTTTGGGGGGCGGTTACCGCCCTTCTGCATTTGTATTGACTAGCTGGCTGCTTATCTGGTGTTTTTCTTCGGTTTTTGCCCAACCCATTCATTTTAAAAACCGCCGCGAATTGTTTGTGGATGATTATGTGACCCAAAAAGTAGAAAACGCTGAAATCAGACTACAAACACCCAAATCGGCGGGTACGGCTATCCGATTTACGGAGCCTTGGGAAGGTCGTTTTTGTGCCTATGTAGGTATTGTGGCTGACGGCATTCGGTACCGAATGTATTATCGAGGTGCAGGTGCTAACGCCGACGGAAAACACGCCGAATATACTTGCTATGCCGAAAGTGCCGACGGCATACATTGGGCTAAGCCAACTTTGGGGATTTGTAGTGTCAATGGCAGTAAGGCCAACAATGTAGTCATGCTCGAAGAGCAACAGCTCCGCAACACCCACAATTTTACGGTCATGTATGACGGCAGAGAAGGTGTACCGTCTGACGAACGCTTCAAAGCCGTGGGTGGGTCTTCGTATGAGTCTCAGCCCGAACGAGGCGGATTTAGAAGCTATTCGGCTTATCTTACTTATGATATGGACCCAAAATTAAGAGCCAATACGGGGCTATTTAGGTATGTGTCGGCAGATGGTCTTCGTTGGAAACGATACGCTAAAGACACCACGGCTTTGTTTCATGATTATGCGTTGGATTCGCAAAACTCTTTGGTCTGGCTCGAAAATGAGCAATGCTACGCCGTGTATTTTCGTGGATGGTCGGGAGGAGTTCCGGGCGAATTGTTTCCCGCTAATGGTACCCGAACGATTATGCGCTCTACCTCCAAAGACTTCATAAACTGGACAAAACCCGAGTTTATGTCATTTGGAGATACCGAAAAAGAGCATTTATATACCAACGCTACCCGCCCTTATTTTCGAGCACCTCACTTGCTGATTGCCATGCCTTTTCGTTTTTCTCCCCAAACCAAAGTCTTGTCTGACGAGCAACTGGCCCAAAACGGTACTCATCCTAGTCAATGGAAAGGTGTATCGGACGGGGTTTTTATGACGTCCAGAGGGGGAACCCGCTATGACCGAAAATTTATGGAGTCGTTTGTGCGTCCTGGCAATGATTCCAAAAATTGGGGCGCACGGAGCAATATGCCCGCGATGGGGGTGATTCAAACGGCCAAACGCGAAATGTCGTTTTTTATCACCCGAGGATACGGTACGCCTGAGGTATCGCTTGAACGAATGACGCTCAGATTAGATGGATTTGCGGCTTTGCACGCTGGATTTAAAGAAGGCGTATTACTCACAAAACCAATGGTATGGGAAGGGCAACGTCTACTTCTTAATTATTCAACTGGCTCAAAAGGATACATCAAAATCGTACTGACCGATGAGAAAGGCACTGAGCTGGCTGGTTTTGGCACCGCAGACGCGCTTCCTATTACTGGCGATGAAGTAGACGGCTTAGTACAATGGAAGAGTGGCAGAAACATTGGAGAATTAAAGGGCAAAAGTATTCGTGCAAAAATCATTGTGAAAGATGCGGATGTATTTTCCTTTGGGGTTTTTGACTGATTCAAATGATACTTTTCTTCGACTAGCTAGTATGCCTCAATTATTTGTTTGTCGTCAGCCCTCTGGATTTTTTTCGTCAAAAAATGCCCATGAAAAATAGTATCATTTAATAGTACAAAAGTAGTGGCAAGGGCGTATTGAAAAATATAATTTTGTACATACTGAAATTATTAGGATTAATTATTGAATTTTTAATAATGACAAAATTTAGAACTAAGCTACCTTCTTGGTCAACAAAGGTAAAAAACACCATTTTAGCTGCCGCAGTATTATCATCTGCCGCAGCTACCCAATATACTCCCCCTATTTCGAATTCGAAAAATAATACGCAAATCGCAATCGCTGCCGACTCGGTGATTTATAAAGTCGTATCCAACGGTGGAGAAGCGGGTGAGTATCAAGCTTTTCCAGATTCGTATCGTTTGAAAAACGGCGACATCGTAGCGGTGTTTTATTCGGGAGGGGCGCATGTCACTTATCCAAGCGACAAATACCCCAAAGCAGGACGGATTTGTATGATTCGGTCGTCGGACGAAGGTAAAACTTGGACGGCTCCAGTTACTATTTATGATGACGAAAACGACAATCGCGACCCCCACATTTCGCAGATGAGCGACGGTACGTTGGTTTGTACTTTTTTCTCCACTAAATTCGGAAAACCTATCAAGCGCGAATCGACCGGCTCGGCGGCCTATTATGGAGATGTGGTACACCGTGAGTGGTTGAGTGGGGGTGGGCCTTTGTATATCAAGTCGCTGGATGGAGGTAAAACATGGGAAACAAAGCCTCATTATCCCGCCGAACATGACGATATCAAATGGAATTGCTCAGCCGAAATGCGCGAAGCCCCAGACGGTACTTGGATTTTTCCAATATATCACCAAGATGCCAAAGCAGCTTTTGGGGGTGTTATTTTGTCGAAAGACAAAGGAAATACATGGTCGAAGCCTATCCCGATTGGTAAGGGAGAAGGCAGGTATTTACCTGCCGAAACAGACGTGATTACCTTAAAAGACGGAAGCCTTTTTGCCGCGCTACGTGGCTCCATCAAAGATACCGTACATATGCACTATGCCATCAGTAAAGACATTGGCAAGACATGGTCGAAGGTAAATGACATTGGTTTTCAGGGGCATTCCCCTTCTTTTACGCGGTTAAAATCGGGTGCCATTCTATTGACTTACCGCGCCTTTTATGATGATTTTCAACATAAAAAAGGATATACTGGACTGAGAATCAGCTATGATGAAGGAAAAACTTGGCAAGGGCCTTACCGAATTGATGTGATGTGGGGGGCGTATCCTTCGACGATTGAGCTTAAAGATGGTACGATTCTGACGGTTTATTATGAAGAAGGGCAAAGAAGCTGTATTCGGGCGTCGCGTTTCACACTTCCCAAAAAAACAAAAAAAGGGTTTCCGTTGGACCAACCCAAACAAGTTTCGACCTTGCCTTTGTAATACCTAAAAACCTAACCAAATAGAATGATTACTAACAACGATATTCCTAATCAAAAACCAAAGTTGTTTTCCTATCCTTGGTTGCTTGTGGGGCTTTTGTGCGTAGTAGGTGCCCTCAACTACCTCGACAGGATGATTATTACCACGATGCGCACCTCTATCGTTGATGCAATACCAATGACTGATGCGCAATTTGGTCTGCTGACCTCCGTCTTCTTGTGGATATATGGTTTGCTGAGTCCTGTAGCAGGTTTTTTGGCCGACCGATTCAACCGCAGTCGGGTCATCATTGGTAGTTTGTTTGTGTGGTCGTTGGTTACTTGGCTTACATCTCAAGCCACTACTTTTGAGCAATTGCTCGCCACACGGGCTCTGATGGGTATCAGCGAAGCTTGCTATATTCCTGCCGCACTGGCGCTGATTGTGGATTATCACAAAAACGTCACCAAATCGCTGGCTACGGGCATTCATATTGCGGGCGTGTATGTAGGCCAAAGCCTTGGTTTTTTAGGAGGATGGCTCGCCGAAAGTCATTCGTGGAATTATGCTTTTAGTGTGTTTGGTATTGTAGGGATTTCGTATGCTGTCGTTTTGACCTTTTTGTTAAAAGATGCCCCCAAGCCTCAAACCCTCAAAGTACAAGCGCCTAAAATCAATTTTGGGGATGCCTTGCGGCAGCTTTTCCGTCAACCTGCGTACCTCCTTGCACTTGCGGCTTGGGGGCTGCTTGGGGTGGCTAGCTGGATGATTAGCGCGTGGCTGCCTACGTACTACAAAGAAGCCTTCAGCTTGACCCAAACCGACGCGGGAGTATATGCTACGGCGTATTTTTATGTGGCGATGTTTTTTGGCGTACTTACGGGCGGCGCCCTCGCCGACTATTGGAGCAAATCCAACCCAAGAGCGCGGGTTTTGTTGCCTGCTATTAGTTTAGTTTTGGCTTGTCCGGGTATCATACTTGGCGGCACCACAAGCATACTTTGGGTAGCGGTGGCAGGTTTTATGCTGTATGCTTTTATGAGACCTTTTCTGGATGCCAATATGATGCCCGTGTTGTCGATGGTATCGGATAGCCGCTATTTGGCTACAGGCTATGGTATTCTGAACTTATTCAGCTGCGTAGTAGGCGGTATAGGTATTTATGCAGGGGGAACCTTGCGCGATGCCAACATCAATCTTTCGCTGATGTTTCAGGTGGCGGCTCTTACCTTGCTTGTTTGTGCGTTTCTTCTTTATAAAATTCCCATAAAAAATTTACAACAGACCGAGGAGGTGCCCGAGGTAGCGGCTAAGTGATAGCCAATTTTCAAATTGACACATTTTCACATTTCCTTAAGTTATTTTTTGAATATGAAACGTTTTTTTCTTCTAGTAATGATTCTTGTGGGCTACAGACATACGTCTCATGCCTGGGGTGATGAACTGAAAGTATCGGCCCAAACATTTTCGATTGTTCCTAAAGTAGGTACACCTAGTGGTCATAGTCAGACTGGTAACAAAATTGAAGCCGTACACGGCGATTTAAAAACCACGGTGGTGCTATTGGAACAAGGCACCAATCGGCTTTGCTTTATCACTTCTGCAATGGGAGTAGAAGGCAATGCCTTGCGAACCGCTTGCGTAAAAATCTTGGCTAAAACGCTCAAAATTGATCCCAAAGCGATTATCGCCAATTCGGCGCATACGCATACGATTCCGTGGATTCAGGTGGATAGCGCCCATATCCCCGAAAAAAATACACCGCTTTATTTGAGTTGGGAATTGGGAGTGGATTTTTTGGAAAAACTGCAAAAAGCGGCCAATAAACTTGAAAAAGCACTAGAACCCGTAACCGTAGAATGGGGCGTAGCCGAAGAAAATCGCATCACCTACAATCGCAGAGGAAGACGCCTCGACGGCAAATCTTATTTTATGCGTGAAGAAGACCGTATGCTTGTAGGCGAAGGTTACATTGGGGAGATTGACGATGATGCTACAGTGGTGATTTTCAAAAATAAAAATGATAAACCTGTTACAGCCTTTACGTTTTTTTCTGGACACCCCGTAGCGGCTTATAATCCCGAAAAGCTAATCAGTTACGGGCAATTTCCCCAAACAGCCTCCGATAAACTATCTTCTTATTTGGGAGGAATTCCAGTCGCCTTTTTTCAAGGATGTTCTGGTGATATTAATTCAAAACACATGCTTACTGGTACTTTTCAGCAAGCCGAGTTGCTCGGGCAGCAATTGGGAGATACCTATATCATTGCGGCCAAAAACCTTCATAAATCCAAAAGAACGGGTATAGAATGGAGCCGCGAAACAGTGAATATCCCTTTGGCACAACTTCCAAGCCGTGAAGCCCTAGAAAAAGACCTTGCTTCGATTGATGATTTTGTAAAAAGGGGAAAAGCAGGTGATGAAAATACGTATGAGTGTGTGGGAATGAATTTCCCGAAAGCCCTTTCGCCGCCTTATCGTGCTCGTTTAGTAGAAATCGTCAGACCTTGGTATATCTGGGCGTTGGAGCAGCACAAAACCAATAATCTCAAAAATGTACCTACCGAGTTGCCAATTAGTATTTCGGTGGCTCGAATCGGCGATGTCGGATTTGTGGGTCTTCCTTTTGAGCCTTTTGTAAAAACAGGACTCAAGATTAAACGTGAAGCCGCGTTGCCGGTGGTTCTTACGGCTGGTTTTACCGACGGAACACTTGGGTATATTCCAGATGCTACCTCTTGCGACGACCGCGAATACCAAGCGGGTTATTTTAGATACCGTGGAAATGTTCCACCTTACAAGGCTCCTGGCGGTGACCAATGCGCCACGATTGCTGTCAATAAGTTAGCCATTTTTGCCCGATAGTTAAGACTATGAATACCGACGAAATGCGCAATTGCGAACTTGGCGAAGAAGCTGAAATTCAGCCTAATGTCATGCTGGGCTATCGCTACCACGGTTGGAAAGAACCTTTGAAAATCGGTAAAAAAGCCCGAATCCACAGTGGGACGGTTATTTATGCTGATACCGTGATTGGAGAGCGTTTTACCTGTGGTCACAATGTGACTATACGAGCCGAGTGTCAAATCGGAGATAGGGTGGTAATCCTGCACGGAACTACGCTCGAAGGAAGGCTGAAAATCGGGAAGGGTGTCAAAATTATGTCTCATGTGTATATTCCGAGTGCCACGGTGATAGGTGATATGGTATTTGTGGGGCCGGGTGTTAATTTCCTCAACGCTATGTTTCCTATGCGTGCTGCGGGGGTCAAAGGGCCTACCATCGGAAATCACGTGGTGATAGGCGGAGGCGTGACATTGGCACCGGGCATTAGCATCGGCGACAATAGTTTTATCGGAGCAGGAGCTACGGTGTTGCAGGATGTTCCGCCCAATTCTATGGCGTATGGTGTGCCTGCCAAAGTACAGCCTTTACCCGAAAAATTCGGCAAAGGCAATGACCCCCGACAAATCTTTACGGGGCTTGATTTGTGGGATAATCGCCCCGATGATGGCACTTGGATAGAGGAAGATTACCCCGGAAAACTATGAGTTTTTAGCGTAAGACTATTTCTAAACCCCTCATAAAAAAATGAAACGTAGCTTGTTTGTTGCTCGATTGGTCTTGCTTTGTGGTGCGGTATCAGGGTTGGTATCTCCGACCTTTGCCACTACCGATTCGTTGAGCAAAGCCTCAGGCATCACCAAAGTGCAGGATTTGGTGATTTATACTTCTCCTCAATTTTATTGTGCGTTTCCGTCGGTGATACGAAAAAACGACGGTACTTTTTTGGTGGCTTTTCGACGTGCTCCCGACCGCCGAATCTTCGGCGAAAAAGGCAATAATCACGTGGATCCAAACAGCTATTTGGTAGGAGTTTCGTCCAAAGACGGCCTGCATTGGTCGTCCGAACCCGAGCTTATTTATGCTTATCCTTTTGGTGGCTCCCAAGACCCTTGTCTCCTAAAACTCAAAGACGGAACTATCATTTGTACTAGTTACACTTGGGGTTTTATCAAACCCGAAGCTAGGGAACAAATGAAAAAGCCAATCAGTGAAAACAGTGGTGCCACCTTTATGGGAGGCTACGTGATTCGTTCGACCGACGGCGCCAAAACTTGGAAAGGCCCTTATTATCCACCGCATATCAGCCCCGAATTGAACTTCACACCAATGGGCGAACCGATGCCCGCCTACAACCGTGGAGCATTGTACGAAGGCAAAAGCGGTAGGGTGTATTGGGTAGTAGCAGCCAATGATTCGAAAAGTCCTGCTAAAACATCCAATCATCTCTTGGTATCTGACGACAAAGGGGTGACTTGGAAATACACCGCCGTGGTGGCCGAAGACCCCAAAGTGACTTTCAACGAAACGTCTATCTACGAAACGCCCAAAGGTGACTTGGTAGCATTTATGCGCACTGCCAATTATGAAGATCAAGCCTGTATTGCTCGCTCAACCGACGGCGGCAAAACCTTCAAACCTTGGCAAAGTATGGGCTTCAAAGGCCATCCGCTTCAGGCGCATCGGCTGCCTGATAATCGCGTGTTGCTGGTTTATGGATATCGTCATAAACCCTACGGAATCAAAGCCAGAATTTTGAACGCCGAATGTACGGATTTTGCCACTGCTCCTGAGTTTACGTTGAGAGACGACGGTGGCAGTACAGATTTGGGGTATCCTTGGACGGTGCAATTGGACAAAAATCGCGTCTTAGTGGTCTATTATTTCAACCACGATATGGGTACGCGCTATATCGCCGGAACAGTGCTGGAAATTAAGTAGTCTCACTAATTACATTCAGAAAATGCAATCATTAGATTTTAAAAAAATAAAAAGCGATTTTGACCAAAATGGCTTTGTATTGTGTGAGGATTTTACTTCCCCACAAGAGCTTGAGGATCTCAAAGCCAACCTCAAACGGTTTATCGAAGAGATTGTCCCTACCCTCGGTTCGTCGGATGCTTTTTATGAAGATAGTCAGGATTTGTCATCTCTTAAGCAGGTTTTTCGAATGGCTCACCACGACTCTTTCTTTCATGAGATGGTC
Source organism: Runella zeae DSM 19591 (assembly GCF_000423565.1). GTDB lineage: Bacteria > Bacteroidota > Bacteroidia > Cytophagales > Spirosomataceae > Runella > Runella zeae. The sequence goes on from NZ_AUIF01000034.1 coordinate 44,675, forward strand.
AATGGGAGCCGTTTTGAAAAATTAGCGGAAATATTGCTAGGCGAAAAAATAGCGAAAGCCGAGGTAGAGTATTTCAACAAACCTGCGGGTATCGGAAAGCCTACGCCACCGCATCAAGATGCGTATTATTTCATGATTACGCCGCCGCAAGCCCTTACGTTTTGGATTCCTTTAGAAGACGTGGATGCAGCAAATGGATGCCTTCATTACTTAAAAGGCTCTCATACAAAAGGGATGCGGCTTCATGGCCGAACCCAAACGTTGGGTTTTTCGCAAGGAATCGTCGATTATGGAACCGAAGAAGACTTGGCCGTTGAAACAGCCGTACCCATGAAAGCAGGTGGTGTATTGGCGCATCATGCCATGACGGTACATTCGGCACCTGGCAACCACAGCCCCAACCGCGCCCGCAAAGTCATTGGTTTGGTGTTTTTTGGAGAATCGGCCCAAGAAGATGACGAAGCCAAAGCGGCTTACCGCGAAAAACTCAAAGCCGAAAGAGCCGTGGCCGCGCAAAACTGATTGTTATGACACTCACATCGCCTTTTGATTTGACGCATAAAACCATCTGGGTAGTAGGAGGAGCAGGATATTTAGGACAAGCCACCGTGAAGCAACTCTATCAACTAGGAGCCACGGTACATTGTATAGATTTAGAAAACCGCGCCGCTGATTTCATCAGTACGTTATCACCTTCAAGTAGGCTTATGGCACATTCGCTTGATGCCACGGACATGACCGCTACGGAAGAGTTTGTAAAATATCAAATCAGTTCCTCAGGCCTGCCCGACGGTTTGGTAAACATGACGGCTTCTACTACAGCGTTGAAAATGGAAGCCTTGTCAGCCGATGATTTTGACCGAGTCAATCACGGGGGTATCACCGCTACTTTTATGCTGGCGAGATGGGTGGGAGAGCAAATGGCCGCACGAGGTAGCGGAAATGTGGTGCTATTTTCGAGTATGTACGGCACGGTTTCGCCCTATCCTGAGGTGTACGAAGCCCCAATGAACAAAAATCCAATCGAATACGGCGTCGGCAAAGCGGGTATTATTCAGATGACGAAGTACTTGGCCGTTCATTGGGGGGCGCAAAATGTACGATTTAATTGTATTTCGCCCGGCCCTTTTCCCAACCCTGCCGTACAAACGCATCATCCTGATTTTGTGGATAGACTTTCTCAAAAATCACCCATGAAGCGTATCGGTCGTGCCGAGGAAATTGCGAGTTCGGTGGCGTTTCTTTTGTCAGACGCGGCGTCTTACATCAATGGCCACAATTTAGTAGTAGATGGCGGCTGGACAGTCTGGTGATTTTGTTTGTCAGCAAAAAAGTAGTGATTTTCTGACAGGTAGTTAATCAGCTTTCTAATCAGCGTCTTAAGGGAGGATTTATAAAATATGCGTTTCATTATTTCGGTTTTCTGTTGTATGTTGTTTAGTTATGAAAGTAATTCTCAATCCTTACAGGCAACACGTTCGGAGGAGCAGTGTGTGGAGGTGTTGCATAAAGTATTGAGAGAACAAAAAGAATGGGTAAAAGTACACGCCGCAGAGTTTTTGTTGTGGTCGGGTCATTCGGCGGGAGTCAAGGAGGCATACGAAGCAGAAGAGCGTTTGTATGGCACTCAGTTGCCTTACCGGATTGGGATTTGGCGTGTTTTGGCGCAGGCTTCCGTAGGTGAAGAACGCGATAGGTGGATTAAAAAGATAAAAGCGGCTTTTCTCAATCCTGACGGAGCGGATAGACTTCACGCTTCCGAAACCCTTGCCAAGCTGAAAATATGCCCCTACGACGAGAACCCTTCTTTGTTTGAAACCACGCTAGCCTCTACCTCTAAGCCTTTGGCAATGTACACTTTATGGGATGCTTTTTATCATAGTGCCGCCAAAGAAAGCGAAATTAGAACGAAGCTATTAGCCACTCTTCAAAATGCTGCCCCCGAGGATATAGTAGCGCGGAGCATTCCTGCTTACGCATTGCGGCAGTTGGGTGGACTTTCGGTATCCGAATGGCAGATATTGGCAAGCCGAGCTTTTGCGGAGCCAATGGATTCTCCTGCTCGAACCAATTTATTGAGTTCGGCATGGGCCAACAGTTTTCGGGAAGGCTATGATGCTTTAGGTAAAAAACTCAAAGCTGAATTGCTCAAATACAGCCAATCCCCGCGCAAAGGTGAGCGGTTTGAACTGGCAATGGTACTGGCTGATAAAGGAAATTTGGAAGATTTAGGGCTTTTAAATGCAATGTTAAAAGCAGAAAATCCATTGCCAAGCGAAGCCGACAATGAAGATATCAAAGCCGCCGCTGCTTACGCTATCTTGAAAATAAAGCAAAGGAATCGCTAAACTGTCTTAGTGAAAGATAGTATCACTTTTTGGTAAAAAAGAGAAAGAAAGGATAATTGTCCGAAATTACCTTTGAAATCAAGAAAAGAGTCAAGATATGTCATTGAAAATGCGAGAAAGCCGCGTGTTGGCCAAACTAAGAGCCGGCGAAACGGTGTGTTGTTTTAAAATAAATTTAGCGGATCCACGCTCAGTCGAAATCGCCGCTTTGGCAGGTTTTGATTGTGTATGGGCTGACCAAGAGCATATTGGGCAAGATTGGTCGATTATGACGGCCAACGTCTGGGCTACCAAATCTCACAATGTGGATTTGCTCGTAAGAGTACCACGAGGAAGCTACAGCGATTACCTACGCCCGCTCGAATTGGACGCTTCGGGTATCATGGTGCCGCACGTCAAAGGGGTGGAAGATGCTCGAAAAGTAATAGACATGGTCAGGTTTTACCCCGTAGGTCGTCGGCCTATCGATGGGGGTAATGCCGATGCGGCTTACACGGGTATCGATTTCAACGAATATTTGGTGCAGGCCAATCAGCAGCGATTTGTGGTGCTTCAAATCGAAGGGCCAGAGCCTTTGGAAGAACTGGAAGAAATTGCCGCTTTAGACGGCTTTGATATGCTATTTTTCGGGCCGGGAGATTTTAGTCAGGGAATTGGTGCTCCAGGACAATGGAATCACCCCAAACTACTCGAAACCCGCATCAGAGTGGCAGAAGTGGCGGCCAAGTACGGCAAGTTTGCAGGAACTGTAGGCGGGCCGGGCAATTTGAAAGACCTGCTAGACATGGGCTATCATTTTGTGAGCATTGGTGCGGATGTCGTAGGTCTGAAAAACTACTGCATGGAGTTGGTGTCGGCTTTTAAAAACACAACTTCTGAGGCTTCCTCTTCTTCTTATTTAGAAAATTAGCAATTGGTTGAAAGAATGAAAATGCGAAAGCTCGGCACTACGGGATTGACGGTTTCGGAAGTTGCCTTTGGGGGTGTAGAAATAGGAATTCCGTATGGCATTGGCGTCGAAAATGAGGCAGATATGCCCACTGAAGCTCAGGCGATTGAGTTGCTACACGCTGCTGTCGATAAAGGAATCAATTTTTTTGATACCGCTCGGATGTACGGTACCAGCGAAAATGTCATGGGAAAAGCCTTTGTCGGGATGCGTCCGCAACTTGTACTTGCCAGCAAATGCCGACATTTTCGAGGACAAGACGGTGCTTTACCTGCCGATACAGATTTGAAAACTTTCGTCGAAAGGTCATTGGCTGAAAGCTTGGCCGCTTTGAAAACCGATTATTTGGATGTGTTTATGCTGCACCAAGCTGACTTGGGAATACTGAAGCATCCATTGATTGCCGAAATTTTTGCAGACCTCAAAAAGCAAGGTATTGTCCGAGCCACGGGCGCGTCGGTTTATACTTTAGAAGAAACCAATCTTGCGATTGAATCAGGCGCGTGGGATGTGATTCAGCTTCCTTTCAACCTTATGAATCAAAGCCAAGGGATATATTTTGAAAAGGCTTCCCAAAAAGGCGTCGGTATTGTAGTGCGTTCTGTTTTGATGAAAGGCTTGCTGAGTGACCGAGGCAAAAATATGCATCCAGCTTTGGCCGCAGTAGAGCAACATATTGCAGATTATCAGGACTTTCTAAACGAACACTATCCTGATTTGCCTACGTTAGCGACCAAGTTTGCGTTATCGTTCGATGGGATTTCTTCGGTGTTGGTAGGCATTGATAAAATGGAATATTTGGACACCGCCGTGGCTATCGCCCAACGACCTGACATTGATGCAATGACCCGACAAAAGTTGGCGCAAATGGCATACCCCGATCCTGATTTTCTCAACTTGCATCATTGGGATAAAATGGGCTGGTTGAAATAGTAATGACCTCAAGAACGAAATTTAGATGATTAAGATAGGTGTAATTGGAATGAGTCCTGGCAATGCCCACCCTTATTCGTGGTCGGCTATTATCAATGGACAGTTTGACGCTGAGGAGATTAGCCGCGTGGGTTATCCCGCAGTTGCAGCATACTTAAACGTCAACAAAGACACTTTGGGTATTCCGGGAGCTTATGTCACGCAGGTGTGGACGCAAGATACGGCGATTTCGGAGAGTATTGCCCACACGACGGGCATACCCCACATCGCAACGAATTTGGTAGACATGATTGGGCAAGTAGATGCGGTATTGCTCGCCCGCGACGACCCCGAGCGTCACCGCGAAATGGCCGCGCCTTTTATCGAAGCAGGTATTCCAATTTTTGTGGATAAGCCCTTGGCCTATTCGACAGAAGATTTGGAATGGTTTGCAAGTCAATGGCACCAAGGCAAGTTTATCATGTCTTGTTCATCGATGCGCTATTCCAACGAAGGACGTATCTTGAAGCAAGAATTGGCCGCATTAGGAAAATTAGAATTGATTACGGCAGTTGGGAAAAAAGACTGGAAAAAATACGGCATTCACCTGTTGGAAGGGATTTTTTCGATTATTGATTTTCCGCCTGTGGCTAGCGTGCGGCACATTGGAGAGCTAGAAAAAGAGATTGTTCATATTGAATTAGAAAGCGGCCTACAGATTACGCTGCACTTGTTTCAAGACATCGCGGGCACTTTCCAGTTTTCCTTTTTTGGGCAATCAGGCTGGCGTTTGGTCGATATCAAAAACTCCTATTCGATGTTTCGGGACAATCTTATCGAATTTATAAGAGCAGTAGCAGAAGGCAAACCTCGTATTGCATTTTCAGAAACCGAATTGCTAATGCGTATCATTATCGCTGCCAATCAAAGCCGATTGGTAGGTGGTGTAATCATAAAATTTTAAAATGAGGTATGCATTCTACTTGACCCAAACTATCATTTGGGTCAAAAAATGGTGCAGCGTCTCCGACGCAAAATAGATAGGATAGCTTGCTCCAAACTATCATTTGGGTCAAAAAAATGGTGCAGCGTCTCCGACGCAAAACAGATAATGCAGCTTGCTCCAAACTATCATTTGGGTCAAAAATGGTGCAGCGTCTCCGACGCAAAATAGATAATGTAGCTTGACCCAAACTATCATTTGGGTCAAAAAATGGCACTGCGTCTCCGACGCAAAATAGATAGGATAGCTTGCTCCAAACTATCATTTGGGTCAAAAAATGGTGTAGCGTCTCCGACGCAAAATAGATAAGCTTTAAAAAGAATATGAACGTAAAAGAATTATTGAGCCTAAAAGGGAAAGTCATTTTGGTGACAGGTGGCTCTGGGCAGTATGGACAGTGTATTGTAGAAGGTTTGGCCGAAGCAGATGCTACCGTTATTACTTCTTCGCGAGACTTAGCTTCGGCTACCCAAACAGCCACTTTGATGAAAGAAGCCGGACTGGACGTGCATCCAGCGGTGGTGGATCAAGGGAACCCCGAATCGGTCAAAGAAATAGTGCATTTTATCAAAGAGCGATTCGGACGTCTCGATGGATTTATCAACAATGCCGTATCACGACCCATGAAAGGTTACAACGCTCCGATTGAGCAGTTTGCGGAGTCAATGGATGTCAACGCCACGGGCATGATGAACCTACTTCGTGAAATGACAAAGCTGATTGTCGAGAGCGGCGGCGGAAGTGTAGTAAACATCGCCTCAATGATGGGCATGTTTGGACCCGACCTTAGCAATTATGAAGGTACTACCAATATGGGCGATCTTCCGCCCGATTATTTCTTTCACAATGCAGGCTTGATTAACCTAACCCGATACATGGCTCAGATGAATGCTGGCAAAAACATCCGCTTCAATTGCATTAGTCCGGGTGGATTGTTTAATCATCAGCCGCAAGCTTTTCTCGATAATTACTGCAAAAAAGTACCACTCAGACGCATGGCCAACAAAGACGATATCAAAGGGTTGGTGGTTTTATTGTGCTCAGAGGCAGGGGTTTATATCAACGGTGAAAATATCCTCATGGACGGAGGCCTCAATGCTTAAAAAGAATAAATAATATCTTCTTTGAACAAAAAAAACGGTAAAAAAAGAATCGTTTTTTAGGATAGAAAAGGTTCAAAAAATAGTATTAGTAATTCAAATAAAAGTAGGAGATATGACAAAGGGATGATATTTATTTTTGTAAAGTTAGAATTATGTAAAATAATATTTTGTAAAGAATGGAAAAAGTAATTCATCCCGAACGTAATCCTGATTTTGTAACTGGGGCCTATTCAGATGGTATTGTTGTTGGAGGTTTTTTGTTTGTGAGTGGTCAAGCTGCCGTTGACTTCAAAACCTCGCAATTTGTGTTGGGAACGATTGAAGAAGAAACACAACGCACCCTAGACAATGTCAAGAGTATTGTGGAGGCCGCAGGGGCTACAATGGCAAACGTGGTAAAATGTACAGTACACTTGGCCGATATTGCTGAGTTTGACCGCTACAATGCCGTATATGCTACTTATTTCCCGGGCATTAAGCCTGCTCGCACCACCGTTCAATCCGTGCTTGCCGAAAATATCAAAGTTGAAATAGATTGTATTGTCAAATTACCGTAAGCATTAGCCGATTTCGCTTATGATCGAACAGTTAAATACAGGCCAAATTCCGATAGGAGTAATAGGATTAGGTTTGATGGGCAGCAGTATTGTGGCTGCATTATTGATTTCAGGGCATACCGTCAAAGCCATTGCTCCGATTGAGGCAGATGCTTTCAAGGCTGAAGAAAGAATACAATCCCAATTGCTATTGTGCTCAAAAGCAGGTTTGATAGAGGCCGATTTAGCCCCTTATTCAAAAGCATTGACGGTTTCGCAAGACTATGGCGAATTGGCCGACTGCAAAATCGTTTTGGAATGTGTGATTGAAGACCTTGCTATCAAAGCAGAGGTGTATCAAAAAATTACATCAGTAGTGAGCGACGACGTAGTAGTAGGAACCAATACCTCCGCTATCCCGATAAGTGAACTGCAAAAGTACATCAAAAAACCTGAGCGGTTTTTGGGCGTACACTGGGCCGAGCCTGCGTTTATGACTCGTTTTCTGGAAATTACTTGTGGAACCCTTACCGAAGCGGTGTATGCCGAGCGCATTTTCAACCTTGCCGGGTACTGGGGTAAAGAACCTACATTGCTCAAAAAAGACATTCGTGGGTTTATCACAAACCGCTTGATGTATGCGGTATATCGAGAGATTTTTCACCAGATTGAAAAAGGAGCGGCTACCAAAGAAGACCTCGACAAAGCCTTTCGCTACGATGCAGGCTCATGGATGACGCTCATGGGGATTTTTCGACGCATGGATTACCACGGATTGGAGGATTATCAGCCGATTTTAAGCCAGATTTTTGGGCGCCTGAGCAATTCGACAGAAGTGCCTACTTTGATGCAAAAAATGGTAGAACGACACGCCCGAGGTATTCACAATGGCGACGGCTTGTATGAATACGAGGAAGGCGAAGCTGCTGCTTGGGACGAGGCTTTTGCGAGTTTCAACCACGAAATCCATAGTCTTGCAGCTCAATACTCCGCCGAAAGTGTTACCAAAGTCGTCAAAAATAATCTTACTTAAAATTGAATACTCAGCACCATTAACGAATGGCGATAAAATTGTGCGTTCGCACTCAACAATAAAATGAAAAGTTATCAACAATCGGCCGCTCTTTTAGAACGTGCCAAAAAAGTTTTGGCAAGTGGCGTATCATCCGAATTTCGGAAGTATAATCACCCTCATGCGTTGTTTTATACGCACGGAGCTGGAAGTAGGATTTTTGACGTAGACGGCAACGAATACCTAGATTTTACGCTCAGTCAAGGTCCGCTTATTTTGGGGCATTCGCATCCTGAGGTTTTGTCCGAAATAGCCACTTATTCGGCTCAGGGACAGCTTTTTGCGGGGCAACATATAAAAGAAATAGAATTGGCCGAAAAAATCAACGAGCTTATTCCGTCGGCGGAGTTGATGCGTTTTTGTTTGGATGGCTCAGAAGCCGTGCAGACTGCTTTCAGAGTAGCGCGTGCCAAAACAGGACGGAAAAAATTCCTTCGTTTTGAAGGCCATTATCATGGTTGGATGGACAATGTATGTTGGGGCATATCTGCGCCTTCGATAGATGCTCTAGGTAGCCGCGAGCATCCTAATGTTTTTCCTTGGACAAAAGGCTTGCCCGAAGGGGTAGAAGATGAGTTTATCATTTTGCCTTGGAATGATTTAGCGTTGGTACGCAGTACTGTAGCCGAGCGCTATGAAGAAATTGCGGCCATTATCACCGAGCCTGTTATGTGCAACAACGGCTGCGTTTTGCCCAACGAAGGTTTTTTGGAAGGTTTAAGAGAGATTTGTAGTGAGTACGGTATCGCTTTGATTTTTGATGAAGTCATCACTGGTTTTAGGTTGTCTATCGGCGGAGCGCAAAAGTATTTTGGTATTACGCCCGACTTATCAATTTTTGCGAAAGCAATTGCGAGTGGCTATGCCATTAGTGCAATCGTTGGCAAAAAAGAATGGATGGCGCTGATTGAGCAAGCACAAGTAATTCATGCAGGTACTATGAATGCCGCTAACCCTACGGTAGCAGCGGCGTTGGCTACTATCACCGTACTTGAGCGTGAGCTACCTTACCAACGGATGTTTGAGCTGGGAAACAAACTAATGCAAGGCATCCGAAAAGCCGCCACCGAACATGGTCATGCCATGTTGGTAGAAGGGCCAGGGCCGATGTTTGCTATTTCGTTTACCGAAATCGCCCAAACAAAAGATTACCGAGATACCCTAAGAGCCGACAAAGCAAAGCTGGCGCGGTTTATTGCAGCTATGCACGACGAAGGAGTAAGGGTGATTGGTCGCGGTTTGTGGTACATTAGTGCTGTTCACACCGAAGAAGATATTGATTTGGCCATCAGTACTGTTGACAAAGTTTTGAAAAGTCTTTCTTAATCAAAAAACTTATTTTCTTGTACGTAATGAGGGTTAGCAAGTTAAGTAAAGGACAAATACTGTTGGTCGGCAACCATCCGTCTATCTATGGGTTGGCGGTTTGTCTACAGATGTCGGGGCATCTAGTGTTATTAAAAACCTCGCATCCACAGTTGGCACAAAAACGCATCCAAGCGGCTTGGGAGGAAGTACGTGAGCGCGGCATGAGTGAGGCATCTTTGGGCAATATGAGGATGCTCGAAGATGAGATAGAAGATATACAGGCCGAATTGGCTTTTGTCGTAACGGGCGAAACCCTACACGAAAAGCGAGAAGCCGTCAAAATGCTGGAAATCATTTTACCCGACGATGCCATCATTGGAATCAATTCCGAAAGCATTGCTTTATCAGAATTACAAAAAGAAGCTCGTCATCCCCAACGAATCATGGTGACCAATTGGGTAGACCCTGTTTATTCTACGCTGTTTTTGGAGATTGTGGGCAACGACACCACCGATGCTTTATTGCTTTCTACCGTAGAACAGCTCGCCATTGAATACTGGGGCAAAGACCCTTACGTCATCCAAGGCGATTTTGGGGTTAGAATGCCCCTGATAAGTGCGTTGATTCGGGAAGCATTCTTTTTGGTCAGAAATGGATACGCTACCATAGAAGATATCGATAGAGCTTGCCGAAATGATGCGGGCTATTATTTGCCTTTTGCGGGCAATCTAAGATACATGGATTTGATGGGAACCTACGCTTATGGTATGGTAATGAAGGACTTGAATCCTGAGCTTTCGACCGATAGTGATTTACCTTCGTCTTTTACCGAATTGTTGGAAAAAGGGGCGACCGGAATGAAAGCAGGAGAAGGATTTTATAAATACAACGAAGGCGAACATGAGCGTTGGGAAGAATTGATGCAAAAGTTTAGTTTTGAGATAAGAGACCTAATGAATAAATACCCCTTCAGTACCGTAGCAGAGGAAGTCTCGGCAATGAATAAAAAATAAAAGTATGAGTCGATTGATATTTGATGCTCATTTGGATTTGTCGATGAATGCCATCGAATGGAATCGTGACCTATCTCGCCCATTGACCGAAATACGTCAGCGAGAGATGCACATGCGCGACAAAAACGACCGAGGCAAAGGTACAGTGTGCTTGCCTGAGCTACGAAAAGGTAAAATCGGTATAGTGGTAGCTACGCAGTTGGCGCGATACACGCCTCCCGGAAGTGCCTTGCCCGGATGGAACAGCCCCCAACAAGCATGGGCCATGACCCAAGCCCAATTGGTATGGTACCGCGAAATGGAAGCCTTAGGAGAAATGGTGCAAATCACCAACTGGCCCGCTTTGGAAGCGCACCTCAGCTTGTGGGAAGATACTACTATCGACGACGCCACCAAGCCCATTGGGTATATTTTGAGCTTAGAAGGGGCCGATTCATTGGTAGATATTTCTTATCTCTACCGAGCTTACGACTATGGGCTGCGAGCTATTGGGCTTTCTCATTTTGGGCCTGGTAGGTATGCACCCGGTACTAAAATGGAAGGGGCGATTACGCCGTTGGGGTTTGAATTGATGAAAGAAATGGGAAAGCTGAATATGATTTTGGACACCACCCATTTGACTGATCTTGGATTTGAGCAGGCGTTGGAGCACTACGAAGGGCCTATCTGGTCGAGTCATCACAATGTCAGGAAGATTGTACCTAATCAGCGTCAGCTTACCGACGCCCAAATCAAGCAATTGGTAGAGCGAGGGGCGGTCATTGGTGGGATGCTTGATTGCTGGGCGATGGACATACGCTTTATTGACCAAGTATCAGATCCGTGGCAGCTCGACATCCGCCTCGAACACTTAGTGGACCACTGGGATCATATTTGTCAGATTGCGGGAAATAGCCAACACGTAGCTATCGGTAGCGATTTGGATGGTATTTTTGGTACGGAGCAGTCACCTTGGGATTTAAACTCAATCGCTGACCTTCAGAAATACGAGGAAATTTTGCGTAAAAGAGGCTATCAAGAAACAGATATCGACAATATCTTTAGCAAAAATTGGCTACGGTTTTTGAGAAAAGCATGGGCTAAATAGGTTTTGTAGCCCTGAAAATGTCAGGGCTAAAGCCCTTTTTAGATGCAATGTTGGTTTACTCCCCAGCCTAAAGGCGTGGGGTTTGAGGTGATTAGTCTTGGGATTATTGTTAGAGAAAATGTACTGTGCTAAACACTTAGGATGATAAAAATTTAAAAATGAAGAAATCGGCAAGTCAAAAACAGTTAAAAGCAGGGGCGGCCAAAATAGACATTACTCCCGTTCCGGGTACCATCATCAACGGCGATTTTGTGCCGCATTATGCTGTTTATTTCCATGACCCACTTTTTTCAAAAGCACTTGTACTACAAAACGATGACGTTACCCTCGTGTTTGTGGTCGTGGATATTTGTGTCATGCCCAAAGATTTTGTGGATGAAGTAAAAGATGCCTTGACCCGAGTCACTCGTCTCTCCAAAGAGCATATTCTGATTTCTAGTACGCACACTCATGCGGCAGGTTCGGTAGCAGATGTACATCTTACGGGGCCCGATGTTTTGTACAGAACCAAGCTCCCGGGCTTGATAGTGCAATCGGTGATAAAGGCCTTAAACAATCTCAAACCCGCCAAAATCGCGTTTGGAAAAGCGGTTGCACCAGAGCACGTACTTAGTCGTCGCTATCAAATGAAGCCTGATTATGAGCCATTTAATCCCCTGCATTGGGATGGCGATGCCATCAAAACCAATCCTTTTGGGGTAGAGTCTTACATCATTCAGAGCGATACGCCCGTAGACCCTGAATTGAGTTTTTTGGCAGTAAAAGACCTAAACGATGAATGGATTAGCATCTTGGGCAACTATTCGCTGCACTATGTGGGCGACTGGCCCAATGGCACTATTTCAGCTGATTATTTTGGATATTTTGCCGCTACCTTGCAGGAGTTGCTGGAGGCAGATGGGGATTTTGTAGGTATCATGAGCAATGGCACGAGTGGTGACATTAATATTTGGGAGTTTTTGCATCCCGAGCGTTATCCTACCGAGCCTTTTGCCAAAAGTGAATTGATTGGAAGTGAGCTTGCTACCAAGGTAGTTAAGGCACTGGAAGGGCTGGAGTGGGAGAGTGCTCCAGTGTTGAAAGTGGTTTATGAAGAGCTGTCGCTCAAAGTCAATAAACCCACCGAAGAAGAGATAACAACGGCTACGGAAAAAGTATTGGCAAGCAATTATGAGCATATCATACCCGACGAAGAAGGTTTACGGAGTCTCTATGCGCGTGAGCAATTATTGTTGAGTCAATACCCCGCCCAGCTGTCCGCTCCTTTGCAGGCATTCAGGATTGGGGAGGGAATTATCGGCGCGCTTCCGGGCGAGTTTTTTGCCCAAACAGGATTGACATTAAAAGAAAAAGTAGAAAGAGATAATTATTTTACGATATCTCTGGCCAATGCCAACGTGGGCTATGTACCACCTTTTTTAGAAAAACAAAAAGGAGGTTATGAAACTTGGCGGTGCCGCTATAGTTGCTTGGAAGATGAAGCCGAAGAAATTTGCAAAAAAAGCCTATTAACACTCATCCAACGACTTCAATAGGTGATTGAACCTCTGCTAACTTTTTAGAGTTGACTACTCACTTTTATCTATGGATAATTGGTTTGAAATAGAGAATTCGGATAGTGTGGATTCACCTGTATTGTTGGTGTATCCTGAGCGGATATTGGCCAATATACGAATGCTGAAAAGCATGATAGATGACCCGAGGAGATTGAGGCCGCACGTAAAAACCCATAAAATGGCGGAGGTGACGGCTATGTTACTCGCAGAGGGCATTGAGAAGTTTAAATGCGCCACTATTGCCGAAGCCGAAATGCTCGGACAGTGCGTTGCCAGAGATGTTTTGCTGGCTTATCAGCCGACTCAAGTAAAGCTCTATCGCCTGATTGAATTAATAAAAAAATACCCCCAAACTACCTTTTCTTGTTTGGTAGACAATCCAACGTCGGCCTTGATGATGGCTCAGGTCGCGACCGAGCAAGGTATTGAACTTGAGGTGTTTATTGACCTTAACATAGGCATGAACCGGACGGGCATCAGCCCCGACGAAAGTACCCTTGAACTGGCTAAATTGATTGTGTCTTTGCCCAGCTTGAAACTAAGAGGCTTACATGCCTACGACGGGCAGATACATACTCAAGATTTGGCTTTGCGCGAAATAGAATGTGAAGCTGGGTTTGACTTGGTGACGCATCTGGTGAATAGATTAAAGGCCGAATCAATCGGTACGTTGGACATCGTAATAGGCGGAACGCCTACGTTTCCTTTTCATGCCAAAAGACCCAACGTAGAGTGTAGCCCAGGAACGTTTATCTTTTGGGATTTTGGATACTTAAACGACTGTCCTGAACAGAAGTTTCTTCCTGCTGCGGTATTGATGACGCGGGTGATTTCGCGACCTGAAGGCAGAATCTGCCTCGACCTTGGTCATAAGGCCGTGGCTTCCGAAAACCCGCTTTTGTCGAGGGTTCATTTTTTGAATGCGGCTCATCTCCACCTCGAAAGCCACAGCGAGGAGCATTTGGTAGTAAAAGAAAAAGATAGTTTGCCCGAAAATACCCTGAAAATCGGGGACGTATTATATGCTTTACCTATTCATATTTGTCCCACCGTGGCGCTTTACGAAAAAGTAGCATGGGTTCAAAATAGAAAAGTAGAGGGCTATTGGCAAGTAACGGCCCGCAATCGAGCACTCAGCATTTAACAAAATCCCCGAACAGCCCTCCGCTCCTTAATAACTGATATCTAATGTGCGGCGATAGTCGCTGGGGGTCATATTTTTTACCCGCTTAAATTGGCGGTTGAAATTAGCCAAGCTATTATAGCCGCATTCGTAAGCCACTTCAATGATGTTATAATCATTTTCAGAAAGAAGCTTACAGGCGTGGCCGATTCTGACGGTGGTCAAGTACTCTACAAATGTCATGCGGTACTGTTCTTTAAAAAAGCCACAAAACGCCGTTACGCCCATACTCGCCACCGAGGCGATTTGGGGCAGGGATATATCTTTGTTGAAATTCTGTAAAATAAATTCATTGATTTTCTGAAAGCGGTGCGATGATTCGTAGTGAAAGTTTTGCATAAAGGTTGGGCTTGCCAATAGGTCATATTCGGCATTGCCCGACATGATGTCAAAAATAGAAAACAATGCCGACAAACGTTGAAGACCGTTCATCTCGTGCATTTTGTTCATAAGTTGATTGATCTTCTTACGGGTAGCGCCTTTGATGACCATCCCCCTCTCCGAAATTTTCAATACTTTCTTGAATCGTTCTATTTCTGGTATATTCATAAAGCCTTCACCTAAAAAATTATTCGTAAAGTGAATGACCGTAGCATCGGCTTTTTGTTTCGATTGGCGGCTCAAATAGATAGGGTCATTGACCCAAACATGAGGCAAAAGCGAACCCATAAATACAAGATCTTGTTCGCCAAAGTACCCGATATGGTCGCCTACCATTCTTCTTCCAGTGCTTTTGTTTACCAGAACAAACTCATAATGAGCGTGATAGTGCCAAGGTGCAGGAAAGAAATCGCCTGCTTCTCTGAAAACGATAAAGGATTTGTCAGCATCCTGAGGAAGGTGAAATTCAACTGCTTTCATTAGTTTGGTGATTTGTTGATGAAAGATACAAAACTAATTGTCAGAAGTCTATTTTGTGAAAGATAGTATCATAAATCCAAATAAAATAAGAAATAATAGTTGGTTTGGGATAGTGATGGAAGTTATTGGGTAAAGGTCAGAGTGCAAGACAAAACGCTGGTAAAGCGTCTGGTAGTGATTATTTAATGGATTGGCGCTTTACTTTAGTTTATCTTTTAAAAAAACCAACACTTTGGCACGTATCTCGGGGGCGTCAAACATAACACCAAAATGAGGTGCGTCTTTGACGATGATTAGTTCGCTTTGCACGCCCGATACACGCAACCACGAATGCAATAGTTTTGACTGACGATTGGGTACACTTTCGTCTTTTTCGCCGTGAATAATCAAAAAAGGAGGGTCGTTTTTGTCAACATAAGTGACTGGGCTTGCTATTTTAGCTAAATCAGGGCGCTCTACGGGAGCCGCTCCAATCAGAATACCTTCTGGCGACTTGGCATCTTCACTAGAATTGAGAGAAACCAGGTCAGAAGGGCCATAAAAATCAACAACTGCCTTGAAAGTGAATGCTTTGGAAGTATTGGGCATGAAGAAAGCATCTATTTTATTGTTTTTGGACAAGCCCATCAGGTTGGCTAAGTGCCCTCCCGCCGAAAAACCCATCAATGCGATGCGGTTTTTATCGAACCCGTATTTGTCGGCATTATCATACAAAAAAGAAAGGGCGCGATTGCAGTCTTGAATAAGGGCAGGAAACACCGCCTGGGAAGCAAAACGATAATCAATAGACGCCAATGCAAAGCCGCTATTGATCATCTCCGAAATCGTACCTTTCATGTAGCCCATATCGGCGTATTTATCATTGACCAACCATCCTCCACCGTGCACCCACACCACCAAGGGCATTTTTCCTTTGGGATTAGGCGGCAAATAAATATCCAATAAGTGTTTAGACAAAGTATCGTTGTTGTAAGGGATATTTCCGTGGAGCGTGGTACCTTCGGGAAAAAACTTTATCATAGGATTTGGTTTTTGACAAACAGCGACGTATGACCGTAAGGCTAAAAACAATAGAAATAATAATCGCACGGTTTTCATGAAAATGTTGGTTTGGTTAAGGATTTATATGATAAAAGGCGGGTTTCCCCACCTCTTACTATGTCGTAATTGTACCCATTTATTTGCGCTCAATCACCTTCACATCTCCTAGCAGGCCCGAAGGAACTAAAGGTGAGTCTTTGCGATAAAAAGGCATGGTAGTAAATGTCGTTTTTTGCTTCACATTGGGTTGCGCATCTCCTACCAAGCGATTGACCCAGGTATTGGTCACGTTTACTTGTATGGCGTTTTCTCCCGCTTTCAACGCCGAAGTAATGTCTACCTTAAATGGTTTTTTCCATAGGGTTCCTACATTTTTGCCATTGACAATCACCTCTGCAATATTCTTCACATCGCCCAAATCAAGAATAATAGAAGCGCCTGCGGAGGGTTTGGCAATGGAGAATGTATTTTCGTAGGTTGCAGTTCCTGAGAAATACTTCACCTCCGTATCTGCACTTTCCGACCAAGAACTAAGCTTATCCAAAACCATATTTTTATCATTAAACTTCACTTTCCAAGGATTTGAAAGCGTCGCAATAGTGGTTTCGGTAGTGGTTGGTTTGGTAAATGAGCGCTGCGATGTAGCATTCCCAAATACAATAAACATTGCCCCCCAAGATTCAAGTCGAAGCGGGACAATGGTTCTGCCGTCTTTGATTTGGTAGCTAATCTTTTCGATTTTGCCCGTTTCAGGATTCCACAACTCAGGTACTTTGCCCGCCACTCGAAAACTTATTTCAGCATCGGTCGCTTCGTCGCTTCGGTTGTTTAACCAATAAATATCTTGGTTGGCTGTTTGACGGTGGCGATATAAAATTTTGTTGGTTGTTTTATTGATAATGACGTCGGGTGTTGGTAGAGACGTTGCATGCAACGTCTCTACAGCGGCATTTGGATGTGCCCAAATTTCGTTGGCAATCGACTGGAATTCTGCCGCATTGTCTGTCAAACTAGGTGATTTTAGGGGTTTAGCTCCTATTACTTTAGCTCCGCCTTTGACTAAGTCACGTAGTTTTTTCAAAACAGGCAATGTCATAAACTTTGTCGATTCATCTAACACAAGTACACTGTAAGAATTGCCGCTTTGTGCGACTAACTTCCCATTTTTTACTTGAATGGCGTTTAAAAGGGCGGATGAGTTCACAAAGTCAAATTCATACCCTGCGGGAATCGACGGAAGTTTTTCGCGGCAAATCCACGTAATGTTGTTGTTTTCACCATATAAATACAACACATCGGCGATGTTGCGGCCTTGTTGCAACAAATAACAACTACGCCCCAAGTACGTCATCCATGCTTTTCCGCCTGCTTCTGCCCAAGTTTCTTGACGGGTAAAATACTGCCCAAAGGGTCCCAATGAAAAACCCGGTTTTTTATCGTCTAGTGGCTGATGCACAGACGTATGAATCACAAAACGATTCAAACCTGATGCCATCTCTAAGTCGGCGGTACGTTTGAGCCGTTCGGGATATTCTTGAAAAGGTCTTCCTACGGAGGTCATGGATTCGGCGGCTACAATGGGTTTTCCGTAAATATTGGCTACCGACGCCGATTCTCGAATGTCAGCTTCGCTCCGTACTTCTTCATCATTTCCGCCGGCCAAACTTCCGGGTGTCCACATCGCCGACATAGGAATGTCCGAATACCGTTTTACGTCCATACCATCCGCTAAGTAGATACGGCCTCCTTCATGCGACTCGGTATAACGCTTCATGCCGCGTTTTTTTAGTTCTTCTCCAATGACATCATAATGATTCTCGGCAATCAACTCTCCAATGGTTTTACGAAAATCCCACAAAAACTGCTCACTCGCTTCCACCGATTTTACAATTCTTCCAGTCAGTACAGGTATCCAATGCTTGAGGTCATAGCGGCGTCTTTTCTGGAATTCTTCAGGAAAACTTTTCGTCCAATTCATATGCCCCGCTTCGTAGCTATCCAATACCATATAATTGAGGCCTTTGGCGCCCATGAGCCCACCGGTGGCATCTTTATACATATCCAAGTAAGTATTGATGTAGCGCCTTACGGCGTCTTTGTCCAGTTTGTCTACTTCTAAGCCCGTTGCTTCGGGCGAAGCAGGGTGATTTTGCCGCCCCGTAAGCGAATAGCCTAGTCGTATCACTACCCAATTTCCCGCCGGAACTGTCCAGTTTAGAGTGCCGTCGGAGCTCATGTTGGAGGTCAAATCTACTACTTCTTCGGCCTGGATTGCGTCCGTTTTTCCTGTATTATCATTCCTCATTCCTAATTTTCCGTCTTCTTTCCAAGGCGTAAACCCCGCTTTGTCTTCTAGCTGATCGATACGATTATCGCTATGCAGTACAAACTCCGCTACGTTTACGCCTTCAGGCTTTTCTTCTCCAGCGGGGCGTCCGGCCATCGCAGCAAACACATTGGGAGTAGGAGCCAAAGTGGTCCAACACAGGCGCCAATATTTGGATGTGGTGGGCGTAATAGCAACGGTATTGTACGGTACTGTGCTACCCGATACCTTGGCAATCTCGCGAAAATGTACACCATCGTCACTTACTTTGAGGGTTCTATTTTCGGGATTACCGCGAAATTCGCTCAAGGGGCTTTCGTTGGCACCAGCCACCGAAAATGCTTTGAAGGTTTGGGGAGTTTCAAAAGTATACTGAATCCACATTTCTTGGCCTACGGAAGTAGGCGGTAGCATGGATGATTTTTCTAAGTCGTTGTCTGTGAGGTCTTTTAAGGTGAAAGTTCCTCCACTGGAACTAACGCTAGGGTTTAATTCTACCAATGTTTTTTCGGCAGATGGCAAACGATACGCTACGACCAATGCATCTTGGTAAAAATGAGGTTTTTGGCCCACAAATCCGCCTGTCAAGCCGCCTGCTCCAAGACCTACATTTTGGAATTTTCCGGTGATATCAGAAGGGCGTGGCAATTTTCCTACAAAGGTTTTTCCTCCTTCGAGATGCGTTTCTGTCCACACATATTTCTTCATGGCGTCTTCAGGTTTTACCCAAGGTCCGCCCGTCACGCTCCAGCCGGGCGAACCTGCAATGGCCATTTCAAGTCCTTTTTGGTCGGCAAGTTGTGTTGTGAACTTAAATGCCTCTTTCCAATCAGGGGTCATAAAAACCAGCTTTTTGGGCACGACGACCGGCGTAAACAAATTGGCATCAAAGTTTTGGAAGCCACCAATTCCTACCCGTTGCATCCATTCTAAGTCTTTTTGGATACCTTCTTTGGTAATATTGCCATTCATCCAATGCCACCACACGCGAGGTTTGGCAGCGCTTGGGGGCGTTTGAAAATCCTGTTGTTGGACGTTTTGAGAAAAGCTATTTCCTGTTAGAAGGAGTAATGCCGCACCTACTGCGAGCCACTTTTTTGTATTTGTTTTGTCCATTTTTTTATCTATTTATCACAAAATTTGCCAATAAAAAGCAAAAAGGAATCATGTACTTACATGTGATAGTGATAGAAAAATGGTTGTTTTAGGTTTTTGTTAAAAAAGTAATGTAGGCCACAAGTGAGGCCAACTCATTTATCTTCCGTAATTTTTACCTCCCGAAACATAAAAGGATTGTCGCTGATTCTAAGGGGTTTACCGCTGGTAGTAGTTACATTTTTGAGCACTACTTCTTTGGTTTTGACGTAGGGAAATTTTTCTTGGTAAGAGCTATCTTTCATTTGTGGGTTGAAATTCGCAAAAATCGCCGGGCCTTGGTAGTTTTCGGGGTGATGAGAGTCATCGATACTCAGGTTTTCGATGATGATTTTTTCGGGCATATAACAGACGTAGCCAAAATCATGTTGCCCTGAATAAGAGCCGCTTATCAAATCCGCACTGATGGGTTTGCCGCCTGCTGGTACAAATACACAATTCCGAATCACGAGTTGGCCCTGCCAAGTGCTACCGTAATCGGAACGAAGATTGACGATGCTTCGGCCGCAAATAGTCGAATTTTCGACGAGGAAAGTGCCGCTACCGATGGCATTGATGCCCATGTGGCCTAGGGTAGAATTGCGAATTGTGGCATTGGCAACTCCTTGATGGGCATCAAATCGAGAAAGAATACACTGATCGTAGAGCAGATTTTTACAAAAATTAGAACCTAAGATACCCCAGTAAGTATTGTCGTTGATGTCGTTGGTTTGGGTACAATTTACAAAAGACACATTCACCGCCCGATTGACCGACAAATCATAAGTACCCATAGAGACGGGTTTGCCAGCTGCGCCAATGGTGCTGTAAGTTTTGTGGCCCGTGAGAAGGGTATTTTTGACGGTAACATAAGCACAATCGCCGATGTTGATAAAGCCTCCATAAGGTGCGCCGTGGTCTTCTTCGCCTTTGATACGGTGCTCCAGCCCTTCCAAAAGCACATTGGAGCGTCTGATGGCGATGTTTCGACTATAGTAGGTATATTTTGATTCGGCCTGGTTGGCGATGGTAGTAAAACGCCCACCCGTGATTTTGAGCGGCGTTTCGTCGATAGGCAAAGCGGTGATTTCGGTGATTTTGTCAAAATCCCAAATGATGGGAGCTTTCATGTCTACGTTGCCGTTTTTGTCGACCGCAAAAATATCCGTTTGCGACGAGCCGTTGTTTTGATTCAGCCCAAATCGGATGTATTGTTTTACGTTGGCATTGGTGACCGTAATCAAGCAAGTACTAGGCAAGGATACCTCTAACTTAGACTGATTTCTTTTGAGGGAAGTGATGGATTCTAATTTGAAAGGCTTGAGTGCCGAACTCACCATAAAAACAGAAGCATTACGATTTTGTACTTCAGTGTCGTCAATGATAAACGCCGCTGTGCCAAAATCCGTCTCAGTACGAATGACGGCGGTGCGTTCTTTGCCACTGATGTAATAAGTGGCTCCCTCATTGGCTTTTACCGAAAGACCATGCACATTGGCAAAGGCATGAGTGGCCGCAATCGCGTCTATGTCGTCGGTTTTACCATCACCTTTAGCCCCAAAATCTCCATAACGTACCCATCCTGCGGCTTTGTATTTAGCAACATTTTTGGGCGATACATTGAGGTGTAACTGCCCATTTTCATGAATAGAAACCTGCGTTTTTTTGTTTTCGGAGGTGATGACTATGTCTTCAAGCAAACTTTGATTTTGACCTTTTGTCAGAAAGGTAACGCATAAAAAAAGAAAGGTGAGGAGTAAATTTTTCATAAGAATTAGCTGATGGCTTAAGATTACTTAGCCCATAAAATAATACTTACTCAGAAGGAAATTTCAAGAACTATCTACCCTAAAGACAGATGTTTTCATAAAGATGGTACGAATGTGTCAATTTGAAAATGCTGCATCAATGTTTTGTTACTGCACTCTTCTACGTTCTTCTTCGGCGGCGTCTTCGGTTTGGCGGCGACGGGTGTATTTTTCGTTGCCAAAACGATAGCTAAAATTCAGCCCAATGCGGCGAGTGTCGCTTTGGCTTTGGCGGTATTGGGTCGTATTTTGGTAATTGGTCATGGTTTCGGTGCGGTAGTTGGCAAAAGTCGGGTCGTCAATCAGCAAACGAAGGCTGCCTTTGTCCTTCAAGATTTTCTTGCCTACGCTCACATAAATTGAGTAAAAACTACTCATCGTCATGGTAAATACTTGGTCTCGGGCTGAGATTTGGGTGTACAATTCTGCCGACCACCCTTTGCCAAAACTAAACTGCTGGTTCGTGTTGAAGCGAAACGAAACGTAGCGGGTCACGGCTAGGTCGCCATTGACGGTGCCTTGAATGTTGAAACGAAACCCCTGAAAACTCACGTTGGTTGTCCAATACTTGTTGATTTTTTTGTTGTAATTACTCACAATTCCAAACCGATAGCCTTTCCCCAAATTGAACGGTTTACGCACAAATACATCACCCTCCCGAATGTTCAAATATTCATTCAATCCGTCGGCAAAATCCACCGCTAGACCTACACTTATGCCGCTGCTGTTTTGGTAACGAAGCTGGAGATTGTGCAGGTAAAAAGGCTTCAAGGAAGGATTGCCGCTGGTAAAGGTATAGTCGTCGATGTAGTTTAGGAAAGGATTAAACTGCTGGTAACTAGGGCGATTGATGCGGCGGCCGTAGTTGAAACTTAGGTTGTGTTTTCCCAAACTGTCTAACGCTCGCCGAAAAAAGAAGGTAGGGAAGAGATTCGTAAAATGCTGCGAAAACCGCTCGCCCGTCGTAGCGATATTAGGCAGCAGATTGCCCTCAATATTGGTGTTTTCGGCACGTAGTCCCATTTGTAGGCTCGTTTTTTTGTTGAGGGTATGGCGTAAGCTCAAGTAAGCGGCGTTGATGTTTTCGTTATAAACAAAATGATTGCTTTTGGTGGGGTCTATCACAAAACTTTGCTCTAGCTTATTTTCTACGTCGGCTTCGTTGGTGTTTTGGACAAAACCAGTTTTTAATCCTGCTTCCACCGTTGTTTTTTGGGAAATAGGGAGTCGATAATCGGTTTTAATGGTGAAAATGGTGGCGGGGGTAAAGAAAATATTGTTGAAAATCTGGGTGTTGTCGTCATGGCTGCTTTGAAAGTTTCGCACCCCTTCCGATTTAAATCGTTGATAGCTGACATCGCCGCTCCACTCGCTGCCTGGCTTTTTGGGTTTGTGGGTAAAATTGAGACTGGTACTTAGGCTATTCCAGTCAAATTGCCCTCGATTGGTGCCGAAATACGGCTCGTTGTTGATTAAATTAGTAAACACCGCCCCGTCGTTTCGATAGCTCTTTTGTACAAATAGCTGACCGCCGATAACCGTATTTTTGCTTTTATCGTAATCAAAACCAAGCCGAAGCGTGCCTCCCAAACTCTGATTTGTTCCGATGTTTTCGCTGTTATATTGTTGATTGTTAGTGTTTTCGGTGATAGTACGTGTAGAAGTTGTAACCGTACGGTTGGCGTCGCGAGGTAAACCAACGCCCCCAAACAAGTTCAGTTTTCCCAATCGATAGTTGAGGTTTAGGTTGTTATAGCTTCGCCACGTGTGTCCTACGCTTTGGCTGGTACTTACGTTGCCCGTCAGGCCATACAGTCTATTTTTTTTCAGCACAATATTAACAATAGCCGAACCAGCGGCATCGTATTTGGCAGGAGGTGAATCCATGAGTTCCAGCTTGTCCAGCATTTGGGCGGGGAGCGATTTGAGGTAGGTCGATAAGTCGTTGCCACTCATGTAGGTAGGCCGCCCGTCGATGAGCACCAGCACGTTGTTGCGACCATTGAGTTGGACATTTCCGTTTTGATCTACCAGCACATTGGGCGTTCTTTCCAACACCTCTTGGGCCGAAAGCGTGGCAGCGCCGTTCATCGCTTCCACATTAATCACGGTTTTGTCATCTTCTTGTACCACCAATGGACGAGTCGTTTTGACAACGACCTCCGCAAGTTGTTGCGTTTTGTCAGGGAGTAAAAAAATGGTGGGAAGCGAAATAGGCGCTGTTCCCAACCGAATCGTGGGGCTTTGGTATTTTTTTGAACCTAGGTAGCTAATTTTTAGAAAATAACTGCCTTGTTTGAGGTTGGCAAACTCAAATTTACCTTGCGCATTTGCCGAGTTACCTGCCACTTGTTGGCTATCTGGCAACGCAATCAGCAGGACGTTGGCTCCTACGGCGGCCTCGTTGTGGTGGTCTTTGATTTCACCTCGGAGGGTGTTTTGCGCCCAAGTCGTTGAGGCAATGAATAGAAAGAAAAGGAGATACTTTTTCATGCTGCTTTGTGGTTTTTTTGACAAAACTCGGAAAGAGGCTGTCTTTTAGAGAAGGGGACGGACAGAAAGGGCAGCTACTGTGATAAAAAGGGAAAATCGACTGACGAGGGGAGATATGAAAAGTATAAATTCGTATTTTACAGTTTTCGTCAGTCAAAAAAGCCTTTCTGTCAGTCAAGGAGAAAAATAATGAAACAGAACCCCCATTTTTGACCAAAAATTGAAACAAAATGGCTGGAAATATTCTCGTTTTTACCCTTTCGGTGGTTGTACTTTGGCTCATTTTTGGCAAACCAAAGCAGATTGTTATCACCCTTTTTTTGTGGGTTTTGGGCTCGGTAGGGCTATTTTTTGCGGTGCTTTTCACATTTCACATCATAGATTTAGACGGTGAAAAGAACCAAGCCTTGATAAGTAGCGTGTTGACGATAGGCTGCGCGGCGGCAGGGCGTTTTATGGCGGAGTATTATTTGAGCAAAAGCGCTCGTAATGAAGACCGCGCCGTGACAATTTTGGGGATATTGTTTGTAGGTTTTTTGCTGGGCTTTGGGTTGGCAATCAATTATTTGAGGTTCAATTTGAGCTTTGTGGTATTGTTATACGTTAATTTGGCCTTGATGGGGCTCGGGTTTGTGACCACGATGGGCGTTACTATTATCAAACACCAAATAGAACGAAAGATTACCACCGCCGAAGCCAAGGCCAACGTGAGCGATGCGGAGTTGAAGTTGCTGCAAAGTCAGTTGAGTCCCCATTTTTTGTTCAATACGCTCAATAACCTGTATGCGCTTTCGATACACGATGCGACTAAGTTGCCTCCGCTGCTGCTCAAATTGTCGGACTTGCTGCGCTATACGGTGTATGATACCAAAGCCACGATGGTAGCCCTCGACGACGAAATTAACTACCTCAAAAATTACATTGACTTTGAAAAAATTCGCCTTGGAGAACGCTTAGAATTGGCCGCGAATTGGCCCGAATCGTTGGCTGAAGCTCCTCCGATTGCTCCTATGCTGTTGATTGTGTTTGTGGAAAATGCGTTCAAACATTCAAAAAATACCCAAAATCCGACGATAAAAATTGCCATAGATGTACAGATTTGGGGGAAAACAATCCTTTTTTCGGTACAAAATAGTTTTGACCCCAACGTGACTCGAAATGCGTTGGAACAACACAGTGGCTTGGGATTGGAAAATGTGAAAAAACGGCTTGAGCTGGCATACCCCCACCGTCACGATTTAAGTATTGAGCAGAAAAACAATACTTTTATGGTTAAACTAAGGCTGACATGATACTGAAAGCACTCATAGTAGATGATGAACCGCTGGCGCGCCAATTGATTGAGGGGTATTGTAGGCATTTGCCTGACATAGAGGTGGTTGGTTCGGTGGTGGATGTGTTTATGGCGAGGCCGATTTTGGAGACGGGCAGGGTGGATGTGCTGTTTTTGGACATCAACATGCCCGTGATGAGTGGGATTAGTTTCTTAAAAAGCCTACATACCAAGCCTATCACGATTTTCACGACTGCGTACAAAGAGCACGCTTACGAGGCTTTTGACCTCGCTGCCACCGACTACCTGCTGAAGCCGTTTTCGATGGAACGTTTTCTCCAAGCCATTGAGAAGGCCAAAGCAGCCCTGAAACAGCAACCCAACACGCCTGAAAATTTTGTTTTTCTAAAGTCGGACAGTAAGTTGATTAAACTGTTTTTTGATGAACTGTATTACGTGGAGGCACAGGGTAATCAGGTGAAATTTGTAACCGAACATAGCACTTTCAACATTACGCAGACGTTTAGCTCGGTGTTGGAACTGCTGCCTGCGTCGCAGTTTGTACGAGTACACCGTTCGTTTGCGGTCAATGTTCAGAAAATCAGTATTATAGAGTCGTACCGAGTGCTGTTACTCCAAAAAGGCGAAGTGCCGCTCGGAAGTAATTTTCGGGAAGATTTTTTGAAAATGGTAGTGAGTAAGGGAGGGGAGTGAGGGGAGTAACTTCAAATTCACGAATTACCTATTTTGGTTGTTTTTTCTGGCTTGCAAGTAGAGTTGAGTAATAAAAAGAATTTAGATGCAGATTTTGATGCTGCATGGTCGTTGGTATCCCAGTGGAATGAAATAAGAAGATATGAAGAGGGATGTAGCCAAAAAACAGCCAAAGAATTTTTAATTGGAACTAATACCCTATTGTCATGGATAAAGACTTATTGGTAGAAAAATTGAAAGTACTATTTCAGCAAGAAAAAGAAATTACCATTGATGCCTTTGGTTTAGCACCAGCCTATGGCGGAATGGTCAGTAACTCGTTTGTGCTAGGTGTAAGCGCTCCTTCAATGGCAGGAGATGAACAACCAGATAAAATACAAAAAATTATCAGTTTGCTGTTTTCGGGACTTGAGCCAGAAGAGCGCCGTTGGATTGACCGCGTGAGGGTTTATGACAACGTGAAAGAACTTAAAAAACAAGCACAGAATGACTTTGAAGAAATCTCTTATAACGATAATCACACGAGCTTTGAGACCGAGCTTTTTAAACTTGATGCTGCCTAAAGGGGTATAAAATTATTATAGCTATTATAATCCTCATAAGCGCTTTTCAGGGTTTTTGAGGGGGCCTTTGGGTTGGTGATTGCATCAAAAAAGAGTTGACTGTCCTTTTCAGAAGGGATTATTTGCTCCTTTTCCTTTATGATTTCCTTCGCTTTTTCTTGTACTGTCAGAATAACAAAATCTGTCAGACTTCTAAAACCACCTAAGTAAGCGGCTTTCTCAAAAAAAAGTTTTTGTTCTTTTGAAAGCCGTACGTCAAATCGTGCCTGTTCTTTGGTTGTTGTGTTCATAAATAAAATCTTTTTGTAAATGTGCTAAAATACCTGTACAAATTACTTACTGCGTACAGATATTTTACGTACATTTAAGTAGTAAATTTCTCCTTCAAGTTCGGGTTGGGAGAGTTGAGGTGTAGCTTCTGTCATTTTCTGAATGTACAACAACTGCCAGAGTGAGTTACGACCTAGTATTCAGCGGTCAATTAAATCCATGAACTTTTCTCTTATCCACAATAAGTAGTTCAGCATTTTGCCCCGTTGAATTGATATTTAGAATTACTTCATCCCCAATTTTCTTGGCTTTATCAAAGCTAATTTCGTCATTGAACGTCATTTGTATGCCTGGTTCTTCAAAAGAATAACTAAACTCATCTTGCCCAACTTGGTAATAATCCCAGCCGTTTTTATGAGTTTTTGTCCACTCAAATGAATTTGGTGTCATCAACTGGTCAAAATCAGATAATACATTGACTTCACCTACAATCAGAAATTCAAAATCTTGCCCAGTCCAACCAATTCTATCAATAATCGGAGTGTTGTTCTCAACTGACTCAGGTGATAAACCTAATTTCTGTTTAATAAAGTCGATTAATTTCATGAATTATTGGTGGTTGGAAGTTAAGTGACTGAGTAAAGATAGCTATCGTTTTGTATTTCTAAACCCGATGTCGTGGTAGTAAACCATCTTCAGGATGGCTTAGTCTTGTCTCCCCCTACCTAAAAAAGTTAGGGCAAAAGCCCTTAAGTTCTCCCCCAGCCTAAAGGCGTGGAGTTTGAGGAGATTCGGGGTAGAGTCACAACAAAGTCTTTTTTGTTCGTACTCATTTACTTGGCGTTCAGCTCCCAATTAGCTTCTACACAGTAAATACTCCAATTCTTTGATGGTAAAAATCGTTGATTTCCACTAAATCGCTAAATGTTTTTTGAGAGGCTGCGTTGATTGTCAGTTGTGGTTGATGTATAATGATAATTAAGATAAAATCAAGAATAGTTTAATTTTCCTCCTGAGGATTAAAAGTATTTAAACGAACTTCTTAAAAGTTACTCCTAATAAATTAGTTATGCAACTAATTTATTAGGAGTAACTTTGTCTTCATCTAAAACAAATCTATTTACGAAAGCCTAATATCATGGAAATTCGGTCATTAACTCGTGCAGAAGCAGAGATTATGAAAATCTTATGGAAACTGCAAAAAGCATTTGTCAAGGAAATATTAGCTCAAATGCCTGACCCAAAACCCGCTTACAATACCGTGGCGACTTTTATCAAAATATTGGAGAAGAAGAATATCGTGAGCCATATTACCTACGGTAGTACGCATCAATACTTTCCTCTAATCACTGAAGAGGAGTATAAACGGCACGAAGTAGAGCAGCTAATGGGCAACTACTTTGAAAATTCGGCGGCTAATTTGGTATCCTTTTTCTTTAATGATAAAAAATTGAATGCCAATGAATTAGATGAAATAATGGAGTTTGTTAAGAAAAACAACCTTGGTCAAAAATAATGGACACTCTTCTGTACTTTACTAAGGTAAATCTCTATTGGGTTTTATTTTATGGCATCTACTGGTTCATGTTACGGCAGCATACTTTTTTTAAGCTCAATCGTCTGTATCTACTAGGAGCGTTAGTCATCTCTTTAGTATTACCAGCGATTCAGGTTAATCCTACCGTTACCGCTATTCCTGAAGTGGTGAGTGCTACGACCCAAAATGTAGCTACCCTACTCGTGGATTCCACTCCGCAAACCGACTCTGTAAATTGGGGTTTTATGCTCAAAGTGATTTATGTAGGGAGTGTCGTTTATATGCTCTTAAGGTTATTGAAGGGTATTTATCATATCGCCTTTCTGATAAAAAAAGGAGAGTTTATCCCTTGCGACAATTACACTTTAATCTTGCTGCCAAATAATCGAGACCAAAAGACCAGCGTTGGTTCTTTTTCATTCTTTAAATGGTTAGTGATTTCGCATCAGGATTATGAGCATTGCTTTGAGACAATTCTGCATCATGAATCGGTCCATATCAAGCAGTGGCATAGTATTGATATTTTGTTTATCGAAATACTGAAGGCATTCTTTTGGTTCAATCCCGTGCTTTGGCTCTACAAGTTTTCGATTCAGGAAGTGCATGAGTATTTGGCCGACAAGCAGGCTCCTAATAGAGAATCGTATGCCGCTTTTTTGGTGTCTTATGCTCAAGGAGCTTTTGTCGAATCCATCGCTAATCCATTCTATCATTCTTCATTTCTCAAAAACAGAATCCACATGCTTTACAAAAAGAGAACCTCAATTTGGCAATTGCCAAAGTATTTGGTCATAATCCCTCTAGTGGCCCTGGTAGTGTTAAGGACTTCTGGAAAAGAGCAATTGTCCAAACTAAAAGACCTTTCTGCCTCTATAAGCCCTGAGAAAGAGCCACAAAAAGAACCTCTAATTCAAAACAATATAAACCCTTCAGCGGTAAAGAAGCCTGCTCAAAAGAAAAGAAAGCGGATAAAACGTGAGTTAGTTTTACAAAATACAGAAACGCCCCAAGATACCCTCAAAGAGACGTATGCACCGAGCAGTGCCTCTATGTCAAGTTTTAGAAAAACGTATTTGCATCTAAGACCTACTTTGGATACTATTCTAGACCAACCTAAGCAAGATGCTAAAACCTACAGCAATTACAGATATCCAGCTACCTTGCCTACCTCACCTGTGCGCTCCATGCCACCTGCCAATAGTACCTCAAAAAACTAAATCATAATAATGAAGAATCTTATCGTTTTGTTGTTGGCTTCAGTTATTTGTGTTCAAACTCAGGTGATTGGGCAAATTCTAAAGCTAGGTTATATGGATCAGCAATTTGTTTACGACAATTTTCCTGAATATCAGCTTTTAAGAAAAGAGATTGAGGGAAGTTCTGCGAAGTATCAAGAAGTGTTGAAAGAAAAGTATGCTCAATACCAACAAAAATTGGAGGCCTATCAGAAGTTGCCCAAAGGACAAGTGGCACCTCTTATCCTGAAAGACAAGGAAACCGAATTGGTCAACTTACAGCAATCGATTCAAGAATTTCAATCAAATTCTGAAAAAGATTTGCAACTAACTTACCAAAAGAAGTTTGCGGTGATTGAAGAAAAAGTAAAAAAAGTGATTGCGGACTATGCTCGCGAAAACAACTATGCTTACATAATTAGGTCTGATTTACGGGCGGAGGATAGCTGGCCTATTGTCCTTTTTGCGGGAGCGGAGGCGCTCGAAATTTCCCAAGAAATTCTACTCAAGCTAGGTGTGACAGCGGCCACTGCTCCGCCCATAAAAGCAGGATTATTGAAAATGGTTAAAAAATAAGCACGTTTAAACTCCAGCGCGGGTCACACGTTAAATTATGTTTGTAGCGGTTGTCATAAAAGGAGTACGGACGCCGGCTATTAGGCATTGATGATAGAGCCTCCGTTGGGGTGCAAAACTTGCCCTGTCATGTAGGAACTATCTTCGGAAGCCAAAAACACATAAGCAGGTGCCACTTCACAGGGATGTCCGCCTCGCTGCATAGGGGTATCTTTCCCAAAGTCTTCTAGGTTTTGATCAGGAAAAGTAGAGACCACTAAAGGCGTCAGAATAGGCCCCGGGGCTACGGCATTTACCCGAATCCCTTTGCCTATGATACTGCCCGATAATGAGCGCGTAAAACTAATAATAGCCCCTTTGGTAGCTGAGTAATCAATCAGAAAGCCATTGCCCTGATAGGCTACTACCGAAGCCGTATTGATGATGCTACTGCCAGGTTTCATGTATTTGATTGCTTCGCGTGTCAAGCGAAAAATAGCAAATACATTGACTTCAAATGTAGCTTCCCATTGTTCGTCGGGTATTTTCGTAAAATCGTCGCAGGGCTTTTGGACAGCGGCATTGTTGACAAGGATATCAATTTTACCAAAATGCTCTAAAACAGTGTCAATGGCTTGGGCAGGCGTGTCGCGGTTCATTAAATCGCCGCTAATCAATAAGCATTCGCGGTTTTCTTTTTCAATGAGTTGGCTAGTAGCTTGCGCGTCTTTTTCTTCGAGAGGATGATACAGAATCGCAATATCAGCACCTTCACGTGCAAAATGCAAGGCTACGGCTTTGCCGATTCCACTATCGCCTCCCGTAATAAGTGCTACCTTATTCTGTAATTTTTGAGAGCCGGCATAAGTTTTTCGTATATATGTAATCGTGACGGGCATTTCTTCTGTCAGACCCGGTTCAAGATGTTGTGAGAGATTGATTGTATTCATAGCTGTGGTTGTAGATTAAAATCTTATTTTACTTATTTTGTATTATCAGCGAGGTTGCTCATTCTCCTTGAACGATAGCTACTTACGATATATTTATTGAAAAAATGACCGTAAGAATCTGCATTTAAGAATCCTTGATATACATGTAAGGGTACTTGATAATAGCGATACCGCGAACCATTATGAAACTCTATTTCTAAGGTAGTGCCTTCGTAGCCTATTGACTTTACGGAAGAAGAAATGACATTCACTGTTTCCATTTTTTTAATTGATTGAACTGCCGAATAGATTCAGATGATGTAGTATACGTTTAGGAATGTCTAAAAAAAGTATTCCATTGATAATGAGGTTACTATTTGAAGTGTTTTGGGGTGGGAGATGCCCGATGTGGCAACACTTCTACAATCCTAAAATTCGACAGAGGATAGCAAAATCTTTCTCTTTAGAGAAATCCCTCTTTATATAGTCATAAATGAGGCGGCATACCCAAATGGGTGAGGAATACATGGGTAGGTGGAACAATATTTTAGAATGTACTACCCAAAACCAACCATACATTTTTAAACACATGAAAGCAACTTCCTCAAAATCAGAAATCGCCACAGGACTGCGCGAATTGTTTGAAGACAGTCTAAAAGACATTTATTATGCCGAAAAAGCCCTCACCAAAGCCCTTCCTAAAATGGCCGATAAAGCTGTTTCGGGTGTGTTGGTAGAGGCTATTAAAGAACACTTGTCGGTTACGGAAGGGCATGTGAAGCGCCTTGAAGAAGTATTTGAGGTAGTAGGTATGAAGGCCGAAGCCAAAAAATGCGAAGCCATAGAAGGGCTCATTAAAGAAGGACAAGAGACGATGAGCAAAACCAAAGAAGGGGTGGTGCGGGATGCGGGTATTATTGCTTCTAGCCAGAAGGTAGAGCATTATGAAATAGCCACTTATGGTACGCTTGTGTCTTTTGCCAAAACCTTAGGCGAGAAGGAAGCGGTTCGCTTATTAAAGCAAACTTTGGAAGAAGAAAAAGTAGCCGACAAAAAACTCTCAGCCATTGCGGAAAGTGCCATCAATGAAGAGGCGAGCAACTAACTTAGGCTATTCACCCCAATTCTCACCACAATGAAGAAACCGATAAATGATAAACAACGAGATCTGGACAGAAACAAAGAAAACGGTCAAGATGAATTTTTAACCACCAATCAAGGGGTAAAAATCAATGATAATCAAAACTCCCTAAAAGTAGGGGAAAGAGGACCGTCGCTACTCGAAGATTTTATTTTACGTGAAAAAATAACTCACTTTGATCATGAACGCATTCCTGAGCGCGTGGTACATGCGCGCGGAGAAGGAGCTCATGGGTATTTTCAGGTGTATGAATCGATGTCCCAATACACCAAAGCCGCTTTTCTTCAAAATCCCGACCAAAAAACCCCTGTATTTGTTCGATTTTCGACGGTAGCAGGTTCGAGAGGATCCACGGATTTGGCGCGAGATGTCAGAGGTTTTGCGGTTAAGTTTTATACCGAAGAAGGTATTTATGATTTGGTAGGAAACAATATCCCCGTGTTTTTTATTCAGGATGCCATTAAGTTTCCTGATTTGGTTCATGCTGTCAAGCCCGAGCCCCACCACGAAATGCCTCAAGCAGCTTCGGCGCATGATACTTTTTGGGATTTTATTTCTTTGATGCCCGAAAGTATGCACATGATTATGTGGGTCATGAGCGATCGCGCTATCCCGCGTAGTTTGAGGATGATGGAAGGTTTTGGGGTACATACCTTTCGCTTTATCAATGAGGCCGGCGAATCTCATTTTGTGAAATTCCACTGGAAACCCTTGTTGGGGGTGCATTCGGTATGCTGGGACGAAGCGCAGAAAATTTCGGGCAAAGACCCTGATTTTCACCGACGTGATTTGTGGGAAGCTATCGAAATGGGGCACTTCCCCGAGTGGGAATTAGGAGTGCAAATAGTATCGGAAGAAGACGAACATTCTTTTGATTTTGATTTGCTGGACCCCACAAAAATCATCCCCGAAGAACTAGTCCCCGTACAGCGTATAGGAAAGCTTGTTTTGAATCGAAACCCTGATAATTTCTTTGCCGAAACCGAACAAGTCGCTTTTCACCCAGGGCATATTGTGCCAGGAATTGATTTCACCAACGACCCTTTGTTGCAAGGAAGGTTATTTTCGTATACTGATACCCAGCTGTCGCGCTTAGGAAGTCCTAATTTTCACGAAATCCCCATCAACCGCTCCATTGCTCCTATACACAACAATCAGCGGGATGGTCATATGCGACAAACAATCAATCAGGGAAGGACAAGCTACGAACCCAATACCCTCGGGGGCGGTTGTCCTTTTCAAGCAAAAATGAAGGAAGGCGGTTTTAGTAGCTATCCCGAACGAGTAGAAGCCCATAAAATACGAGGACGCAGCCAAAGCTTTTTTGATCATTTTAGTCAGGCTACTTTGTTTTTCAATAGCCAATCTGAGTATGAACAAAACCACATTGTAGATGCCCTTAGTTTTGAACTAGGAAAAGTAGAAACCGAAGCGATTCGTCAAAGAATGCTCAAGATGCTCTCCTATGTAGATGCTAGTTTGGCTGCTAAAGTAGCTTACAATTTGGGTTTATCGATTCCAGATGAATTAGAAAATTTGCTGAATCAGAGCTATCCAGCAGATGCCGATAAAATGGCTTATCAGCCCAATATGGCCACCTCTTCAGTCGAAAAATCTAAGGCATTAAGTATGGACTCTACTTCCAAAGACTCCATAGCCACTCGCAAAGTAGCTATTTTGGCCGCCGACGGCGTAGAGGAGATTCAGCTTACTGCCATGAAAAAAGGACTTATGGCCGAAGGGGCAGTGGTAGAGGTGATTGCGCCCAAATTGGGCTATATCTTATCGGAAAATAACAAATCTATCAAGGTAGATAAAAGTTTTTTAACGACTGCCTCAGTGCTTTATGATGCGGTGTATATTCCGGGCGGAATGAACAGCACTGCTACGCTAGTTGCCGAAGCAGATGCAATTCATTTTCTTAACGAAGCTTTTAAGCATTGCAAAGCTATTGCAGCTGATGCTTTTTCTTTGCCAGTATTGAAAGAGACGTATTTTGGCAAATACCTCCCCGCCAATCATAAAAAATCATCTCAGATGGTAGAAGGGGTGCTGGTACATGACGATTCTGAAGTCTTGAGGGCCGAGTTTATCAAAGCCATTGCTCGTCATCGCTTTTGGGAGCGTGAGAAAAAACTTAAAGTACCTGCTTAAAAAAAAGGACGTTTGAGGAGCAAGGCTTGGCGCAAAATCATAAAAACAAGTAAAAACGGCCTCGAAGAGGATAAGACGGAAAAGCTATGGAACATGCTGAAGAAGAAGAAACATTGGTAGAAATCCTGAAAAATCTACAAAGTAAGGGTTATACGTTTGATTTTGGCTCTGAGTGGTCGGCAGAATTTAAAGACAAAATAGGAATTGCCGAAAAACACTATTACAGTTCCAATTTAGCAGAAAAAACGGAGGCGATTCCGCTCCTTGTACGAGAGGTACATCGCATTGAAGGAATGTCGGATCCTTCGGACAATTGTATCATTTATGCCATCGAAACAACCAACGGTTTAAAGGGTTTTTTGGTGAATGCTTATGGGATTTATAGTGAAGACAAAAAGGTAGAACAAAACGCTATTTGTCCTCATGAGATTTCGGAAGAGCAAATTTATGATAATAATCAATTTGAAGCACAAATTGAATAACAATCCCAAACGTCATTTTTTGTGAGAGGCTTTAGTTGGACTCATCTAAAGCCTCTCACAAAATGAATTTAATGTGGACGGATACGTTGATAAATGATTTCAGGAATCTTTATCAACTCTCCCAAAAACATGCCTCGCTGTTTAAAATACTTTACGAGTTGGACATATACGTATAATTTATTGGAAGGACTTCGCTTTATATCATAGTACGACAGGGCCATTTCTTCGATTACTTCCAAGGGAATAGTGCGGTTGCTTATGATACTCTCTCCTTTATACGCCACCAATTCTTTTAACAAATTTACGCCGTCTATCCACACTTTTGCTGTTTTTTCCATACGTTTTTTATTTAAATGGATGTTTCAACAAAGTCACATTCTACTCCTGCCATTTGCTGAAGAATACTGGTCAATAAATTAGGATCTAAAGGTTTTATGATACATTTTACTACTCCCAACGACTTTGCTTTCCCTGCCAATACGGTATCTATCGAGGTGGAGTAGAGAATGATAGGCACAGCTTTCCAATTGAGGTGTTTTTTTATCTCTTTGATACATTCTAGGCCATTCCAGCGAGGCATATTCATATCAACAAAGATAAAATCTGGTTGCAGCTCATCCAGCAATTTGATTGCTTCTTGCCCCGAAGCTGCATGGGTACATTCAAACAGGGAGGGGATTTTTTCTAAAGCCATCAGAAAAAACTCAAATTCATCCAAGTCATCATCAATCAATAGCACATGAAATTTTTTCATAACCAAACATTTTAATATCCGACATCCCTCGCAATCGTTTTGCGAAGTAATTTTTAAAGAAGTAGGGAAGGAAAAAACACGTGCATTGCGAAGATGCACAACGGCCGTTGTTCATAGAAAAACTACCATCTTCGCAAAAGTGTAAAACAAAGATGGACATTAATAATAGCTTTTCCAAGAAAACAATTTGGTTTTCTAACTAATTTTTAAAGCTCTTTTTGGGGGGTGGGCTATCCTCACAAAAAAAGGGGAAGTGTTTTCTCAAAAATACACAAAATATACCTATACGCACTTGTTTATCAGGTGTTTTAGATATGTTTTGTGTTAATAATATAATATACGTTATTGGCATAATTTTTTATTTTTTCGCCCCAAAAGCTATTCATCAATATTCAACTTAGGCTATCATGAATTCAATCGTTGCTGACGCAGCCCAACGCCTTGCTAATCGTGGTCTTACGATTGCTTTTGCCGAAAGTGCCACAGCAGGTCGGCTTATGGCTGAGTTTTCTCTCACTCCCTCCGCTGGAAAAATCCTAAAGGGTGGGGTGGTATGCTATGACGCATGTCTAAAAGAAGATATATTGGGGGTGTCGCCAACGCTGATTCAGGAATATACCCCCGAATCAGCCGAAGTGACAGAAGCTTTGGCGCGCTGCTTGAAAGATTTCATTGCTTCGGATGTGCAGCTCGCCGTAACTGGCCTGCCTCGTTCGGGCGGTAGCGAAACACCCCAAAAACCCGTCGGTACGATGTTTGTACATTTCTTGGTGTCAGGCAAGTCTATTGGAATCAAAGAGCGCTTCAGTGGGTCGGCCGAAGAGATTATCGAGCAGACCGTCCAATTGGCCGCTCAGTTGATTTTGACTCACTTGCTCTGACACTCGGCTATTTTTTGACGATACTGGGACTCCAATCAGTCAAAAGAACATTGAAGGTAGAAAAGGCAAGAATACCCAAATGAAAAAGAAGTGTTTTTTTGTTTTTTCTGGCTTGCTTACTCACTATTGCCAGAGCCAAACCAGCCAAGTTTGCCATATCCATTTTGTAGTGTTCTTCTTTCGTAATCATTCTTCTGATAGCAAAAGGATGATCTGAAAAAGCGGCATATCCCAAAAGATTGAGAGCTAGGCCTCGATAAAATAGCTGCGAGCGTTTATTGAGGTGCAACATTCGGGGTGCTGTTAGCAGTACTACCGATAGCGCATAATCATTCAAATGATGCGCGGTTGGAGAAATTAGGTTCGTTTTCATGATATACGCTCATTTAGGTTTTAGATGTATTTTAACGGGTACAGAAGAAAAAAAAGCAATTACGCAGCAAGTGGCTTATTGGAAGCGTATTCGTCCGATTGACCACAGGGCTAGGAGAAATAGGTTTTTTGATTCAAAATGCCTTTTTACTTATTTCAAATTGTACAGGTGTCCCTCATATCGCATCAGCTACTCATACTCCTAGTATAATAGTTAGCATGGATGGCGAGCCGCACCGCTGGGACCCTCTCGACATACAGCTTCATCGAACGATTAATTGGCTCGCTGAAGCCGATTTTGAGAAAGTAAAAATCACGCTGTATGACCTGATTTCCAAGAGAAATGATCTTAAAAGAAAGAAGACTGTCTCCCCCAAATAGAGAAGAGACAGTCGATAAGAATCAGTTTTTTAGAGTAAGATGTTTTTTTAGCCTTCCTCTTCGGCGCCTTGATTTATGTAGCCTGTGGCAATAGAGGTGAGTTTATCGTCGGCGGCATATTCTTCATCGAGGGTAGTCTGTAGGAGAGTGGCAACTTCCATATAGCCCAATATTTCGGCGAGTGTCCGTAGGGAGCCATAGGAAGCTATTTCATAATGTTCTACCTTTTGGGCAGCTACGATAAGCGCACAATCTCTGACAAGCGTATCGTCTTCGGTATCATCAATAATCTCTTCTCCTTCTTCTATGAGACCTTGCATGGCTTGGCATTTTTGGGAAGAAAGGGGCTCATTCATAAATTCAAATGCTTTTTCCAATCGTCGAGCGTGCATATTGGTTTCTTCAAGGTGATTTTCGAAGGCTCTTCTTAGCTCGGTAGAAGTAGCCGCTTCGGCTATAGTCGGAAGTGCCTCGATGAGTTGCTGCTCAGCATTATAGACATCCATAAGTTGCTGAATAAAAAATTGGTGGAGTTCCGATGTTTCTTGCGTTTTCATAGTGTTTTGATGTTAAATAGATAAAAAAATAATTGAAAAAAGTCTTTACGTATAATCTAAAATAAACTATCCTAGAGCGGCATATACTATATTTACGCCCATCCCAAATACTATATGAGCAATCACTAAAGTAGGGAGATAAATTTTTAGGGAAACATTGTGGGGAGGATTTGGGTGAAAATGAAAAACCATAGTCCAAATAGCAATTCCAAATAGCCCACTCACAAAACCAAACACCATTCCTGACGGGATGGTAGGCGCACCAATTCCCAAATTCCACAAAAAATAGTAACAAAAAGCAAAAAGAATCCCTACCAAATAATGAGCCACTATACCTGTCCAAATTGCCAAGGGGCTATTGGAAAGCCCCCCCTGAGGGGTAGTTTGATTGGTAATGAGGGTACCCAAAATTTTCACAACTTTCAGTTGCCGCTGTGTTACGAGCGTCAGAAGATAGAGAAAAAGGGTCATGAGGGCTGTTCCCGCAATGCCTGATAAAGAGATAATGAAAAAAATCATGATAAGAGCGTGCTTTTTCTTATGGCTTCGAAATAACTGGTTTAGAAGCAACAAGTTGGATAGTAAACTTCGAGAAGGGACGCTATTGCTATCGGCGAGTTCATTGAATTTGGTATTCATGATCCATATGATGACCGCGTAGATACCTTAGGCGGTAAGCCCTTTTGGGCTACCAGAAAAGTAGGAGCTCCGAGCTCCACTGCAAAAAAGAAAAAAGATAGAAGCGTTTTCATGTGTTATACATTTTAGAGCTTAAGGTCAAAAATGTATGCCTTCTCTGAAGGAGTTTATAAAAAGAGAAAAAGCTGCCTCAATGTCATTTATTTTCCCCCTAAACTGTGGTGAAATTTTCCATTTTGAGACCGCCTTACTCTTGCGAGTACTATGCTTTCATAGGGATTTACACTCACTGAATATCTTACCAAAATTCTTCAGCGTATTTAAATGCATTTAATTTGATCTTACAAAACGTATTTTCAGGGGATATAAAGAAGAAGGTTAAAGGACATTTTGGTGACCTTTAACCTTACTGCTGCCTTGATAGGCTAATCAGGACTGTTTGTACTTGATAGTCTACGCTCTTTTTTTCTTCTACCCTGCCAGATGAGAAAGCCGGTAATGGGTAATGAAGCCCCAATAATTCCGCAGATAAACGTAAGAATCTTTGTTGTAATTCCACCCCAAAAACCCATGTGAATGAGCAAGAGGCTGGCACTTACTTCCGCATTTCTCTGGTAATAGGTGAGGTCGTCCCCTCCAGTTGGCTCTCCTGTATAGCGGTTAAATTGAAAATATGTACCGGTTTCAAAATTCAAAAAGGAGGGCCGTACCCCCGTAGAGCCATTTATTACGGTAATGGTGTCAGACTCAGGCAGGAAAAAAGTAATCTGCCGAGCAGAGGGCCGGTCGGCGCAAAGCCGGTCAAAAATCTTGTTGTAAGAATAATCGGACTTATCAAATTGCCGGGGAGGCTGAGGTGGTGACTCCTGCTCCAATAATTCGGCTTTGCCGCCTAATGAATTGACCAGCGGCCCCTTCAAGAAAGGCCATGCCATGATGAGGCCCGTTATGGTCAGCACCAGCAATACGGCCGACGTATAAAAACCTAACGTACGGTGTAAATCATAATTGAAGCGTTTACGACCACCTTCCCGTTTGATTTTAAACGCTGTCCGGCGCGCATTTTCAGTCCGTGGCCACCACAGATATAATCCGGCGATAAGCTCAAAGAGAAAAATGATAGTTGAAATCTTGATGATATAGTTTCCTGTTTTGCCCGCAAATAAGTTAACATGGAGTTGTACCAGAATAATGATCGTCTCCAGCGTCCCTTTGTCGACCCTGATAATTTGTGAGGTGTACGGATTGGCGTAAACCATTTTATAGCCCTCAAAAATATCATTTCCCTTGTCATCTTTTTTTCCTGACTTTACAGCAGAAAAAAAGTCATACGTCCGGTTATGTTGGGTATACGTATTGATTAGGAAGATATTTTCCCTCGGGTAGGCTTTCTCATAGTTGGCCACAACATCTTCTACTTTAGCCCGTGGTAAGTTCTGCTCAGGAACGTACAAATAGTCTCGGTTAACAATATTGAGGGCTTCTTCGGTAAACGACAGTAACGCGCCTGACAAGCTAACCAAAAAGAAGATAAGGCCTGTTGTTAGACCTATAACCAGATGTATCTTTCTGACGATTTTTTTCATCTGGTTAAAGTTTTGCGTAGCCGCATACGCTACCTCCCTCCGAAATCTGGAAAGCCTGCGTTGCTGTTGTGTTGTTTACTTTAAAAAATCCATTGATATTCTGTGATGCTTTTACGACCATAAAGTAGATAGCTTTATCCACTTCGACTATGGCATTAGCATTCCCATTAAAGCTGACAATTGGCACGCCCGAAATCTTCTGAATTGATTTGGTAGTTACATCAATGGCGCTGTACTCCCAAATTTCACCCCCGATATTTGAAAAGTCTGGCTTGATACCTTCTGTAGGAATACGGGTATAGATTTTACCATTTCTGACCAGCAAGTTGTGGAAAAATCCATTCTTTACAATATCGTCCATCTTGACCGACCAACTGCCATCAATTTCTGTTTCCCCTTTTTTGATGCGGTGCAGCGATGAGCCGCCACTACCTAAGGCACCAAGGTTGCAGAAATAAAGATTACCGTCGTCAGCCAAATCCCACATGGCATTTTCCAGAAACCAGCCACACTGAGCCGCTTTGGTACCAGTATCGTAAGTAATTATCTTATCCAAATTTCCAGAAGCAATGTCAATTACGGCCAGCCTAATGATTCCATCCAGAGCATCTAGATAACCTTTACGGGCCGAAGTTCCGTAATGAATATTGGCGTAGAGTTTTCCCTCTTTTACCATTAGCATATTCTGTCCTAGACTAATGTAGCCTTGGGTGACATCCTGTAGCCGGGATGTAAAATCCAATTCGCCGGTGCGCTGCATAGTCGTCGGATTAAACTTCTGAATTTTTAAAAGACCAAGAGAAGGATCCCAGTAAAAACCCGTTGTTTCATTAACGATTACATGTTGACCCGAACCGCTAATACTTTTATCAACCGCAATGAAGCCTTCTTCCTTGAAGGCCTGCATTGTAGCATCAATGCTGTATTTGGTGATTCCTTTTTCGCCAACCGAATTGTAAAAACGGTAAATGTGCTTTCCAAACTGACGAATACCGAGTAACTGCGACGCCTGTTTGGACGAACTTTTTACATTGGTTTGTGTACCAGAAGGGACATTTGCCCCAAAAGACGTTAAGTACCCTGAAAAGGGAGAGGTTGTTACAGAGGTAGCTATGACGTAATTTGAAGATTCTTCGGCTGAGACTTCTTCTTTATTGCTCTCACAACCTGTTAGCCCAAACAAACCTGACAATAGCACAGCAGACAAACTAAAAAATAACTGTTTCATTACGATAAACTGATTGATTAAATAATTGAAAATCTCAATTTTACATGAACACTTCGTCCGGCGCGCTGTACCCGAAAATTATCGTAAAGCTGCGCGTTAAACACATTCTTAACTTCTAACCCTAGACTTGCTTTATCATTACGAATAGAGTAATTCATACCAGCTGAATGCAGATGTTGCGCAGGGATAACCAGCTCAGAATTGATGTTGGCTTTACTGCCGATTCCCAAAAAGCCTTTTGCCTCCTTACTTCGCGGAATGGGCTCCAGATAAAATTCATTTACGTAGTTGTAGTACCAGTAGGCCTGAAAGGTATCGCCTGTTTTGAAGATGTTCTGATGGTTTGTGTGCAAGTTTGCTCCGCCAAAAAAATAAGGTGTATTACGTACCCTTGAGCCCTCAAGAAACTTCACATTTGGGTCGGTGATGCCAAACAGCCGCAAGCTTTGGTACGTAATATTGGCGGTAGTTTTGAGCCATTTATTTAGCTGTATGCTACCATCGGCCTCTACTCCAAACCCTTTCACTTTATCAACATTCTGATGTTGCAAGAAGATAACGTTGGCCGGCACCTGAACAATTATATCGGTTGCTCTGCGATAAAACATATTAACATCTAAGCTGTACCTCTGAATTTTCTGAAGTCGGTAGCCAAGATTAATATTCAGGCTTTTTTCTGGTTTTATAGAGAAGTTCGACATCTCAAATAGTCCGTCGCCAAAGACTTCCGTATTCTCAGGCAGCCGGGTTGCCAATTCAGCAGAAAGACGAACAAAAGAATGTTCAGTGATTGTTTGCTTTAGTGCTTCGGCAAGTCCAAATCTGTTTCCTTGATTACGAGTCTGATTTTCGGAGGCACTGGTATATAGAGCGTCGGTGCCATACGTAGTAAAACCAAAATACTTGATGATGAAGTTGTTGGTTAAGCGTCGGGAGAAAGCAGACTCCATACCCGCCGAGAGGACGGCCTTTTTATACCCTGCCGGAACGGCGAGAATGTCTCGTCCTGAATAGATATATTTGTTTCCGAAAGGGTCTGCCCCTAGACGGTCGTAGGTGGTGTAGGTAACGTTCAGGTCTATTTTATGAATTGGTGTGGCCTGATAGCTGAGATAGGTTCGTGACGTAAAATTTGTAAAATTGACGTTTGATAACGACCCATCAGCGTCGGATTCACCCTGGCGGGCATCGCTCGCCAATCGATTTCCATACCAATCATAAACACAATGGCAGGTATCTACTCGTTTTGCGATAATGGTATTGAGTACCAAAAACTGGTCTATTATCCACTTAGAGCCAATAGTTTTTTTATAGCGCAGAGTAGGTACAAATGAAGTTTGCCGTGAAGTAACCTGCCCGAAAGGCTCCGTCATCAGTGCGCCGTGTTGTTCTTCCTTATCGACTTCAAAGTAGGCTAAACTGAACCGAAGCAAATCAGCCCATTTTCTATCAGTAACCCCCATCGATACCTCGCCGTAAAGATTGGAAAAGGCATCGTGGAAACGAGTCATTTCGGCATCCTTTCGTGTTCGTGTAAAGGCATCAATTACTTTGACCGTAACCCTGTAGTTATTATCAGAATGGTTGTAGAAGCCATCAAGTCCAATAAACCAGCCTTTTCTCGGATGCTGGTAATAAGAATTTAACGAGATACGATGAGTATTAAAGGATGCGGCTTCATAAGAGAGGTCAAGATATTTCTTCGTATTCGATCTAGACACCAGATTAATGGCTCCCCCTAAAGCATCAGCACTAAGTTGAGTAGGTAGAACGCCCTTGTAAATCTCCACACGATCTAGCAAGTTGACAGGTACGGTATTAATGTTAAAACCTGCCCCTAAATAGTCCAGAGGGACTCCATCTTTGAAATACTTGACAGCTTTACCCTGAAAGCCGTTGATTAGCACATTAGCTGCCGACCCCAACCCACCGACTTGCCTTACCCGAATGCCTGCCGTGCGATTGATAATTTCATTGAGTGTGCCAGCTTCATTCTGAATTTTCTTGGTACTGATTACATCAGCTTTTATTCCTTTTTCCCTTATTTCCTGCGCTTCTGATTTTACGGTTATCTGGACTTCCTGAAGCTCTCTGGAAACCGCAGTAAGCTTATGGTCAATTACAATGACCTGATTATATTGTAAATTTATCTCCTTTTTATAGGTTTCGAATCCTACCGCTGATATCACTATTGTAAAGCGCCCCAAGCGATTAACTTCTAACTGATAATCACCTATTTCATTAGCCTGTACCCCTTTTTGCAGTTCGATGATTTGTACATTGGCAAATGCATTCGTCCTACCCTTTACAACGCTCTGAGCAGTAGAATAACCTGAAACACATAATACCAATAAGGTGAGATAACCACGAAGGCCACTACATATTTTCATGAACAAAAGATAATTTAGACTAATTTTAAATAGTTTTGTAAATTGCTGCAAATTTATAGCTTAATAAAAGCAGAGAATGCCGTCATAGGGATTTATAATAACGACATACGGATTTATAATGAGAACAAT
The DNA here is from genome assembly GCF_000423565.1 of Runella zeae DSM 19591. Lineage (GTDB taxonomy): Bacteria > Bacteroidota > Bacteroidia > Cytophagales > Spirosomataceae > Runella > Runella zeae. Next base: position 88,178 of record NZ_AUIF01000034.1, read on the forward strand.
ACTAACAAACTTAGATTTTCAGGATGCGATGATTATCAAGGATATCCCTGATAAGGTTCCAGCTGCCGAAGGTATTATAGAATTAAGTCTCGAATCAAGGTTAAAGGGTATTTATGGACAGCAAAAAGCGTATATTCTTGATGGTATGTATGTTGAGCGCAATAAAGTGTTACTGCCGAAAGATACCAGCGTGTATGTCCGGAAAGAGTCTCCTCACTTAGAACTTCACCTCGAATTAAGTGGTTACACATCTTTTTCACCCAAAGGAAAAACGGCCGATTCTGTTCGCATACCTCATGCTAGTGGCTTACTTCTTTACTTGCCCGAATTAGAAGGGCAACTTAATTTTGCCAAAAACGACACTAGAGAATCATTGGAAGTGGAATTCTCAGAAGAATACTTTACTAGTATATTTTCAGGTGATTTGGAGACGCTTGGGCCATTTGGTAAAGCCATACTCAATCAGGAGCCAATTTTCCAGAGTAATCAGGGAGTAAGATTATCACCACAAATTCTCCAAATAGTGGTAGATATCCAAACCTGTAAATATCATAGCTTACTAAAAAAAATATACCTTGAGTCGAAGATAAGGGAGCTTTTGGTGGTTTTTATTTCACAAAACCAGAAGCTGGAAATAGAGCAAACTGGCAAACGGTGGAGTAAGGCTGATATTGAAAAACTATATGCAGCACGCGAACTTGTTGCCAAAAACATTAGCAGTCCATACTCTATCGTGGAGTTATCTAAACAGGTAGGTTTAAATGACTTCAAACTTAAGAAGGGATTCAAGGAGTTGTTTGGAACCACAATTTTCGGTTATATTAATGAACTGCGCATGGCAGAAGCAAAACTCTTGTTAATTGACCCGGCTCACTCTATTGCTGATATAGCGTATAGGGTTGGTTTTAAAAATCCTCAACACTTTACAGCAGCCTTTAAAAAACAGTATGGTATTCTGCCAAAAGATATTCGTATGAACCGTTGAGAAAGACTTACTACAATATACGTGTTAGCTATCCGTGCGTTGGTAAGCTATTCTGCTTTGCCCTGAAGCAGACTTTAGTAGCCACAAGCTCGTTTAGACCACAGAGTTTTTCTCAGTCATTGATTTTCAAAGTTTATCCGTAAAATACTGGATTTCCAGTATTGACAAGAGTTGTTGTGTTTTTTTACCTTTGTAATAATCATTATATCCACACTTTTTTTTTAAACCTACTCCACTGTTATTTTGATTTTCTTCAAATTTCTCTTTATAAAATATTAATTAAAATAATTATAAAGAATATGTGTCATGAAAAAAATATTCTATCATCTATTATTAATTTATTTACTACTATCACAAACTATCGCCTGTACTCCTACTATTACAGAAGTAAAAGAAGAAATAGATCCTTCTATTGTTCCGTCTTCTCCTACCCTGATAGAGGTAATCAAATCAGAAAGTAATTGGCTTGGGCGTTTTAATGCTGGGGATACGATTATTAAAGTCCAATCCGCTAAAGAGGTTTTACCCGAAAAGCCGAGCAAAGCACCTGATCTCAGCAAGTTACAAAAAGAGCAAGGAAAGTTTCGTTTGGTTTCCGTAGGAGGAAGTTTATCTGCGGGTTTTCGAGATGGGGGGCTATACCGTTCGGGGCAATTGACGGCTTTTCCCCATCTAATTGCCCTACAAATGGGCGTCTCTTTTACGCAACCTTTATTTTCGGAAGCTGAAGGCAATGGTACGGGCTATAAAGTAATAAGTGGGAGTGAACCCTTGGCTTCTTTCAAAATGGTAACCAATAACCTCGGAGTTATCTCAGAAGGAAAGGAAACGGTCTATTCTCCTTTCAAAGAAAATACCAGCATCGACCAGTTTGCCTTTCCTGAAATCAACAAAGGATTGCAATACTTCCGCCCTTTGTCACTAATAACAGATGGCAGTTATAAATACCTTAATCGGGTCGTTACTTCTGAAATCACGACCAAATTCAAAACTCCTTGGGAATGGATTGACAGCCAAGATGGCGATTTGTTTATTTTTGAATTAGGCTTAAGTGACCTTGTACGGTATCTGTCATTAACAGGAGGAGGAGGAATTTCCTCGTTGGATGCGGGTTATGTGACTACCTCACGAGAGTTTTTATTGATGCGATCGGTGAGTAAAAAGGCAAAAGGGGTGATGCTAAATGTGCCAAATGTAGCAGAATTTCCTTATTTTAAGCAAATTACTACCGACAAAGTCACTAAGCTAGGTGTGAAAATTTTTGTGCAAATAAGTGTTCATTCTGAACATTTTCGTCCTTTTGACCCTTCTATAGATCGATTGCTCCCCACAGCAACGGTGGAAAAACTCTTTAAAGGGGAGTTGAAAGGCGAGGTATATTTAAAAGATACGGATGTCTTGTCGAAAGAGGATGGAGATGATGAAGTGACCAATATTATTTCTAACAGTTATAATCAAAACGAGGTGACGCGAATCGCCAAAGAACTTAATTGGCCAATCGTGGATTTGAATAGTCTTTACAAACGTATACAAGCAGGCGGATATGTAACTGACGACGGAATAAGTATTAATCCAGCTTGGCCGAAGGGAGGTAATTTCTTCTCGGCAGATGGAGTATATCCTACCGCTTTGGGGCAGGCGGTGATTGCCAACGAAGTCATTAAGACGATGAATGCTCATTATGGGATCCAGATTCCATTGCTACAAACTCGTTTTTTTGTGAATAAATAATTCGACTTTCGATTAAAATATGAAGCGATTATTCAAATTCTGGTTTTGTATTGCCACTATTTTTCTATTGATAGAAGGGTGTTTGTCAAGCCCCTTTCAAAGTCGTCAAACTACCGTCTTTGGTACAGTTACCGATAATGATACCAAATTGCCGGTAGCTAATCTTGAAATTGCAATTGATGGCGAAAAAGGTACATTAGGGTCTGTGAGTAGCGAACTAAAAACGGTATATACAGATACCAACGGTAAATACAATGTAGTCATTGATGCCCCAAAAGAATTCCATTCACTTACTGTAGGAAATTTATGGGATCGTAAGTTCTTTCCTAAATACCGAGGCTATCAAACATATCTAAATGGACAGCGAACAGGTAACTGTTGTAAGGTAGAAATCGGTTCAAAAACCCAGTACGATTTTATGATGGTGCCTAAATAAAAATAAGTTTTAAAATAAAAAACGATATAAACTCATTTGAAAATTTTAAACCTCTTTTCCTCTGATTCTTACTTTATGCTTTTTAGATTCGGTATTAGCTCAAAAGAACAAAGAGAGTTATGAAAAACAAATAGATGATTGTATCAATACATTGAAAACAAGTCTACTCATTTCAAACATAAATAATCGCTAATTCAGCCGAAAAACTGGCCGATAAGCTGACTAAGCTTTTTCGAAAAGAAGAAAAAAAGCGCCACGAAGAATGAGCGGGGAGTGAAACCAAGCAAACAAAAAGCCAAAGTCTCTTCAACGAAGGTTCTAGCCGTGGCAGGATAACAGAGAAGGTACCGGCGCTAATAAAAGATACGGATTTATTAGCCAAAGTGACCTTTTACGTAGTTTTTGGTTAGCTCCTTTGTAGGAGATTGGAAAATGGCCTCCGTTGATGAAAACTCAACCACTTCTCCAAGATACATAAATACTGTATAATCGGACACTCGAATGGCCTGTTGCATATTGTGGGTGACAATGACGATAGTGTAATCTTTCCTCAATTCTCCGATTAGTTCTTCTATCTTCCCTGTGCTTATGGGATCTAAGGCCGAGCACGGTTCGTCCATCAGGATAATTTGCGGATGTACTGCAATGGTTCGGGCAATACACAAACGTTGTTGCTGTCCGCCCGAAAGGCGAGTCGCTGGTTCGTGTAATTTATCTTTAACTTCCTCAAACAAATAACTTTTACGAAGCGAATCTTCCACAATTTCGTCGATTTCCCCTTTGGCAACACCGTTGATTTTTAATCCATAGGCTACATTTTCGTAAATACTTTTAGGAAAAGGATTCGGTTTTTGAAAAACCATGCCTACTTTTTTTCGGAGCTGGTGCACGTTGGTTTGGGGCGACAACACATCAATCTGGTCGACCCTTATTTCTCCTTCCATCCGTACATCAGGCGTTAAGTCATGCATTCGATTCAAGGTTCCAAGCAGGGTCGATTTTCCACAACCCGATGGGCCAATCAGTGCTGTTACTTTGTGGGCAGCAATCTCCAAGTCAATCGTTTTCAACACCTGTTTTGTGCCGAAATAAAGGTTTAGGTGCTTGATTTGAATCATTGATTTTGGGTAGCTCAATGCGTTTATTGATGATGAGTACGATAACGTTTTCGAATAATGATGGCGGTTAAATTCAACAAAAACACCAAAGTAATCAGTACCGCCGCCGTCCCGTAAGCGAAAGGACGCACCAATTCAATGGATTGGTGCTGAGTGGAAAGCATGTAAAGATGATAAGGAAGCGCCATGAATTCTTCCTTCGGGTTTCTGGGTACATCGGTAATAAAAAAGGCCGCCCCAGTAAATAAGATGGGGGCTGTTTCTCCGGCCGCTCTGGATAAACTTAAGATAGTACCCGTAGCAATACCGGGAATGGCCTGAGGCAGTACAATGTCACGTATCGTTTCAAACTGAGTAGCCCCTAAGGCCAAAGCACCTTCACGCATGGCGTTTGGTACGGTTTTGAGAGCTTCTTCCGTTGTGGTAATCAGATAAGGCAAGGAAAGTAATCCCAGTGTCAGTCCGGCCGACAAAAGTGAAGTTCCAAATTGCAATCCCTGTACAAACAGAGCCAAGCCGAATAACCCGAAAATAATAGAAGGAACTCCCGCTAAATTACGAATCGCAGCTCGAATACTGCGTGTAAGCCAGGTGTCTTGGGCATATTCATTTAAATAGATGGCACATCCTATCCCGAAAGGTAAAGCAACTACGGCCGTCATCAAGGTTAAAAGCACTGTTCCGACAATTGCCGGTAAGATACCTCCTTGGGTCATTCCTTCCGTAGGATACTGAATCAAAAAATCGAACGATAAGGCAGGAAATCCTCTGTAGAAGATAAAAAATAAAATATTGAATAAAAATAGGCATACTAGCAGCGTACCTGCCAAAAGCCATAAGTAAGGCGCGGGGCTTTCCTGACGAGAAGCAGTTGGTTTCATCTTTATTGGAATTGTCGAATACGATTAGCAATATGTTCAGCCAATATATTTACTAGCATAGTGATTATAAATAAGACAAATGCAATCGCAAAAAGGGCATAATAATGCGTGGTTTGATAGGGAACTTCTCCCATTTCGATGGCAATGGTTGCCGTAATAGTACGAATGGAGTCAAAAAAACCTTTCGGGAAAGCCAATGTGTTGCCGGTTGCCATCAGGACGGTCATCGTTTCGCCGATTGCTCTTCCCATTCCCAGCATCACCGCCGCAATGATTCCTGGCGCTGCTGCCGGCAGTACCACTCCACGAAGGGTCTGCCAATAGGTAGCTCCTAAGCCTAAAGAAGCTTCCTTGAGTGATTGTGGAACAGCATGAATGGCATCTTCCGAAATGGTGATAATGGTAGGTAATGCCATAATAGCCAACAAAACCGATCCGTTCAACGCATTCAGTCCATTGGGCAAGCCGAATAGGGCTGAAATCAAAGGGCTGACTATAGTGATACCTACAAAACCAATCACTACCGACGGGATCGCCGCCAGCATTTCTATGGTCGGTTTCAACCATTGTTTCATTCCAGCACCTGCGTATTCCGACATGAACAAGGCTGTTCCGATACCCAAAGGAATCGCCAGCACCATTGACCCCGAAGTGACTAACAACGTACTTACCAACAAGGGTAATAAGCCATACGTAGAGGTATCTCCTCCGGAGGAAGGGGCCCATTGGGTCGCTGTGATAAAATCTATGGGACTGATTTTGGTAAAAAAAGCAATAGTATTGTAACATAACATCCCAAAAATTCCCAGCAAAATAGAGATGCACAACAATCCCGAAAATTGGAAAAGAAATCGAAATAATTTATTAATTCGGACGCGTGCTTTTGTCTTATTCATGGACGGGAATGTCGGCTGGGAAATAGCCATTATTGATGATGATTTTTTGTCCTTCTATACTCTTCTCAAACGTCAAAAGTGGCAGTGCCTTTGCATATGAGCTTTTTAAAATGTATTGATACAAAGGTCGTTGAAAGTAATATTTTTTATGAACGACCGCATCAAAATCAAGCGGCGAGTAGGCTAAGGCATTCTTTTCGTACACTTTCAGGATTTTAAATCCCGTTCCCTGCTGTTTGCCATTTTTGATGACGTATCCGGCCCCCGCATAGCCAATGCCTCCTTTATCGGCTTTTACGGCTTCGATGATTTGTGCGTTGCCATTCATTTCCTTCGCATACAGAGAGAAGTCAATGCCTAATTTTTGCTTTAAATAACTGTGGGTTCCCGAATTACTTTGCCGCCCATAAATCGTCATTGGAAGTTGTTTAAACGTCCATTGCCGTATTTTGCCGCTAAATATGGTTCTCAATGCTTCTACTGAAATGGAATCTAACGGTAACGACTCGTGAACCACAATGGCAATAGCATCGTGCGCAAATATATAAGGGATAATTTCTTTCTTTTTTTCTTTAAAGAGGCGTTCTTCTTCCAAATTCATCGGGCGAGATGAGTTGGCGATGTCCGTTAGCCCATTCATGAGGGTCGCAATTCCCAACCCGGAACCTCCTCCTGAAACAGACAACTGAAGGGATTGATTTTGTTTATAAAATGCTTCCGCCAGCAACACCGAAAGATTTACTTCAGTATCGGAGCCTTTCAGTCTGAGAAATTCAGTATCACTGCTACAAGCTATCATTCCCAATAGCAAACCGAACGAAACTACGGTTATCCATTTTTTGTAAAAATAATTCAGGGAGCGAAATCTCATTGCGCCATGAAGTTTAAGCAGTTTCTGTGATTCTTTTTTTGTCGTACCAATAGGTCGCTGATTTAATAAGCCGCTCAATCAATTCCTTCATGGAGATACCCTGATGCGCCACAATGGCTGGCAAATAACTTCGCTTAGGATCTAAATTAGGCATAGTATTGATGTCTAATACATATACCTCTTCCTCCATGACTCTGATATCGGTACGGGACATTCCTTTGATACCGATGAGTTGGTGTAAAGCCAAAATACCTTCCGTGATTTTTTGGTAAAGAGACGGTGTTAACTCTGGTTGAAATTGTTTGAGGGTTGTACCGTATCCCTGTCCAGCTACATAGATCTTTCGACCATCATCAGGAATGATTTCAACGGGTGGCAAACAAATGAACTCCCTCCCGTCCTCGTCCGGGATAATCGCCACCGTAAATTCCCGCCCGGGCAGATAGGGTTGAATAATGTAATTGTCATTGAGCATCAGTTGTTCATAAGGAACGTTGTCCTGCGTGAAGAATAACATATCGCGGTGCAGACTACCGTAGCGGTACTTGGCAATAAAGGTAGTCGTTTCTGAAAATGAAGCTAAATCATCAAAGGTCACTAAGCGGGGGGTGTTCAGCTGTACTTTCTGACAAAGCTGTGGCAATGACGATTTATCCATTGCCACTCGCTGGGTGGCATACGAGCTGGCCGTATGCTTGATTTCATGCCAATCTAGCCAGCCAGCTACTTCTACTTGGTCGGCATTGTCAAATCCGTAGCAAATATTGAAAACTAAATCAAATCGACGAAGAAAATGGGTAAATTCTTCGGTAAAGCCCACAAAATGAGCAATATAGGACTGTATATGACTCGGCGTAGCTTCAATGAGAGAGGCTACCGTAACCGCATTAATATTTTCTCGCCAGGGGGTAAATTCTGAGTCGGAATACAAATAAAGTAATTTCATGTAAGATTGATTTATCCTACGAATTTACGATAAACCAAGCCGGCTATAGATTAAGATTCTGTAAACAAATCATTACCTAAATAAGTCTGAGTTATAAATAAAAATGAGGGTATTTCCTGCTTTATCCGTATACAAATCATAGAACTCACCCTCGTCAGAAGGTGAGTTCCCAAAAATCGTGTACGAGGTCCGAAAAAAACTATCTTAAAGCAGTAGGCAAGGTTACGAAATAAATCCGATTAGCATCTACTTTGTTGGTAGCGGGTAATAGTTTCGTTGTAAAGCTATTTTGCCCGTTGTCTAGCACCCCAAAATCATCATCATTGGAAATGGCCAATGTATTACTCCCAATTAATACAAGTCCCTCTGGTTTGTCGTGAGGATAAATGGGCGATATGTCGGTCAGTAAGTCAAACACCAACGTCTTCTTTACTGGGACAATTCCTGCATTGGTTAAGCCAGTCATATTTTTCAATTGCTCGACTGTTGACCCACTGTACAATTTTCCTCCATCTCCATTGGCGGGATCGGAAATATCGGTGGCTCCTGCCAAGTCAAATTTATAAATGCGTTTAAAGGTAGCAGGCTTGGCCGTATTACCGCCATAATCACCGTCTCTTTCCAACGCCAAGAATGTTGTATTCGTAATGGCGGCTATTTCGCTACATCCCGTCAGGGAGGCATTTTCCATCAGATAAACGTACTGTTTGGTAGCACCAGTAGCAATTTCAAACGTAACCACCCGAAGAACCACTGAGCCACTAACTGCGCTAGAAGACGGATTATACAGGGGCGATTGCATCAAGCCTACCAGTGTTTTTCCATCGGGTGTAATGGTTAGCCCTTCCATACCCCGATTGGGACGACGTCGTGCCAATACTTTAGGTAATGTACGGCCACCGGTTCCGGTACCGAAGGGATTGATTCGCTCGATGGTTTTGCCAGAAGCATCAAAATGGACAATATGAGGACCGTATTCATCACTTACCCAGAACGTGCCGTCAGCTGCCAACACCAAACCTTCTGAGTCGATTCCGTCAGCGCTAGGAGCAATCGGATTCCCGTTCAAATCGATAGCTGTTTCGCCAGTACTACCTTGACCGCTTGGATTGGGTAAACCATTCAGCAATTGACCAGCTGCGTTTTTGAATAAAATAGTCTGTTCTAATACCAATTGATTTCCTACCAAACGGAATTTGCCGATTTGAGGTGTAAAATCAGTTTTTCCAAAAATAATAGAGTTGGCAGCCACACCTGCTGCATTGGGGCCACGGTCGGTCATTAAATAGAAAACGCTGGGATCTTTGAGATCTCTTACAAGCGCCGAACCAAATCCTCCATTGTAAAGCACTGTGCCGTTGGGCGCGGTCGACAATACTTGCGGATTAGACGCTTCCGCATACAATGGATACGTATTGGGAGATAATTTGTGGTCATCACAGGAGGTAATGACAACACTCAGAAACAATGCACCACCAAAGGCTCGTAAAAAGGTAGAAGTTCGCATGTGAAAGGGGAAATAAATGATAGTATGTACAAAGCTATTGGTTGCCCCTTTCGTAAAAAAACTTTCTCTGTTAAGGATATGTAAACAATGGTAGTGGCTTGTATATCAATAATTTAATGTTTTCAAAAAAACATTCGGCTCTACTCTTTTTACATAAACGGAATGTTTGCTGTCTAATTATGAAGAATGCAGAACAACACACAGGAAAAACAAAATATAGTAAACTCGCTTCTAAGCTTCTCTACTTTCCTTTGATACTTTTTTTTTAATTCTTTTCCCGCAATATCTTCCCAACGGTAGAGATGAAACGTACGGTCGTCGCTCATAGCAATAAACAGCCCTTTACGAAAAACGTTATTAAAAGGGACTGCCACCGTTTCCGAAGCGTCGCTTTGGTGAGCTTTCACTTTTACTACTTTTAATAAAGTATGCTCATGGGGATTTTGCTTTGTTCCCAACTTTTGGTTTTGAGCCAAAATAAAATGTTGTAGTATGGTTGTACCAAAGAAAAAAGCCGATACGAAATTTCTTCGTAACGGCTTGATTTTGAGAGTGGTGATGGACGGAATCGAACCGCCGACACAAGGATTTTCAGTCCTTTGCTCTACCGACTGAGCTACATCACCATTTTTTGTCGGTATTTCCCGTCGTTTGGGAGTGCAAAAATGTAGGTTAGTTTTTTAAAACGCAAATTTTTTATCAAAAAAACTTAAAAAAATATTTGCTGAAAGAACCTGCAATGGCATATCGCACTGTAAGACAGTGGTTTAATTTTTATGTTTTTTTGTCATTTGTTAAAGTAATCAACTAGAAACCTCAAAACTTTATTTGCGACCGGCATAATATCGATACGTGGCACATTCTTCCAAAACTTCACGGGTGTATTGAGCATCGGGATATTGTTGTTTGAGAACTAGGAAGTAGTTGTTCAAACGCTGTCTGAGTTCTTGGTTCATTTTTTTGGTAAAGGCAGCTTGTTCTGAGGCAGAGTAGCCTATGTTTTCGCTTGCTGCTGCTTCATAAACGGCAAAGGCATTGCGTTGGCAAAGGGCTCCACCATAAGCCGCTTTAGCCGAAAGTTCGGAGGACTTTGATAAGGCTATAGCTTTGTCGAAATAAGATTTGGCTTTGCTAGCAACATAATAATCGTCTTGTGACAAATCTCTCTTAGGATACATGTATTGATACTCACTACTGCTGCGTTGCCGATTGGTCAGAATCCAGCTATTGCCCCAATATCCCATATTATACGCACCGCAGCCCAAAAGATAAGCTGCTTGGGCGTCTCCTTGTTTCATTTGAGCTTCTAGTTCAGCCATACGTTTTGCAAATTGGTAAGGCGTCATTGAAGGATTGGCCTTTTGACCATTGTCAGGAGTCAGATAAAAAGGATTTTGGTCTAGATAAGTTGCAAAAGGTTCTTGTTGCCAAGTTTGAGCAGGTATGTTTGCAAATGCACTAGCCGCTAAGGTATATTCGTGCAAAACCAAATGTTTACGGCCCATCAGAAGATTGATTTGATCTTGATGCACCGCCGATAGCTGAAGCAGTTTTTTGTCAAAATCAGTCAAATTGGGTGCTTGAATGTACTTCAACACTTCTTGAAGCAGTTCAATAGAGGTACTATCTTCGATAGCATAGCGGTCGGTATTTGTCGCAAAGCTCACAGAGTACCCCTCGGGCGTTGTGGGACGTGCCTGCCAGCTTGCTGCTATCTCAAACAAAAATGCTTTGGCGAGATATGTTTTGGGAATATCGCTTGATTTGCTACTACAACCAGAAAGCCAACCTGCTTTTTTTTCAGAATCAAGGGGTTGCCCTCGGTACATTTTGGCAAGTAAATCACAAGCACGTGTGTAGGCATTGACCACCCTAAAATTATTTGATTTCGTAAATCCTTCAAGCATTCCAATGGCTTGATTTTCAAACTCAGGCGTAATTTTGTCTTGTTTTGCAATCAACAACAACATCGTTTGCACTTCGATTTGTTGCTTCAAAATAGCATTGGAAGTTTGCATTGATTTGGCTTTTTCCAAAGCTTTGGAGGCTTGGTCATAATCCTTATTGATATAGGAAATGTACGAATTGGCAGTGTTCCAAAAAGCGGAAGATGAAAGAGCTGGATTTTGGGCACATTGGGCTGTAAAATCGCCTAGTTGTTCAAAATAGGTTTTACTCTCTTTTTGACGTTCTTGGTACGCTGCCGTATCTTCTACATAAGGGATAGAATTGAGGGCATAGTATTCGTTTTTGTTGATTTCACGCGCTGTAATAAGTTCTAGTAATTTATTTTTAGGATTAAGCTCAACAATTTTTTTCAAAAATGGTAGTCCATCTTCTAAGGGTTGAATAGCACAGAGAGCATATACAGCTGCTTTTTCGGCATCGTTTTGACAATAACTAAGGGCTTTTTCTTGGAAAGTAATCCCTTTGATACGAAGGCTCAAATCTGCTTCTTTACGGCGTGAAGGACAGCGCTCAAACACCTGCGCAAATTCGTAAATCGCTCTAGCTGTGTCGCCTAAAGCCAAGCTTGCTCCAGCCTTGCGACTGTAAGCCCAATCGCTAATGAAAGTTTTGGTTTTGAGTGGTTTTATAAAACGGTCGTAGAGCTTGAGGCATTCTTCTGGCTTTTGTAAAATCATCGCGAGTTTGACGGCCTGAAACCCGTACCTTTCTTTTAAAAAATCATCGGGAGCGTTTTGAGCTTGCGCTTGGACTTGCACATATGCTTGCTCTAAAGCCAGGGAATCCCGCTGGGTCTCATCCCACGAATAGATGGCGGGCGTATATGCTTGGTCAATTTTTCGGGCCAATTGAAGATAATTGACGGCGGCCTTGTTGCCTCTGAGGAGCAAACGCTGCGATAAAGCATCGGTTTTGTTTTCTCCATAAAAAAATTGGTAGGCTATGGCTTCCGATACATTGGCGTATTTGGCCCATGCTTGCGAATTGAGCGTCGCCGCCACCTCTAAAGTGTCTTCGTATTCTGACAAATACAAGAACTGTTGCGTATAATTATAGCGGTTATCACCCGCTGGACTCTGGGCACTTTCGGGCATGAAGTAGCTCGTAAATTCATTTAAATCAGCTGGTCCACCTGCACAAGCAAGTAAGATTAGAATAGCGATGATTTTAGCGGAAGGCTCGAAAAACTTGAAAAAGCGATTGTTTTTCATAAAAAGAAAGGTTCAAAGAATCTAAATGGTATAACGCAAAAGTAACTTTAGAATTTTGTATTTCTTCCGCAAGTAATCTACTACTTATTATGAGGTCTTCAGGGCGACATTCTTCAATTCGTACAATATCCCCCTGACGAATGGTCATTCCCCAGGCATGGGTGTTTTTGAGAGCAATGTACTGGTGAGGATAGGGCGATTTTTTTAAGAAAACAGTATTGTCTAATTCTTTGGTAGTGAGATGGTTGATGAATGAAACAAACTTGCCGTTTCGATATACTATTCCCCAACGAAAAATAGGAAGTACTACATCTAAAGGCAATGGATAGTCGGAGATATAATCAGCATATCGGTGAGCTACATCGAGGTCCAAAATGGAATTGGGAGCATTGGGAGTTTTCCAGTTGCCCATATTGTAGTACATCAACATGCCTTTTGCAATGGGAGGTATACCTGTAGTGCGATAAAACTTAATTTGGTGTAGACGAATCGTTGCCGACAAGGTAAGAGGTTTTGTGGAAAGCCCAGATTGAGTAAGTTTTGTCTTCAATACCAAGAGAAGTTTAAAATATTTAGACCTAGTAGTAAGCGACCAGTCACAGTCGATTTGTATTTCGTCCACCTCAAAGCTTTGCCTTTGAGCATGGCATATTTGGGAGATTTTAGTAGCTATGTTTTCTCCTAATTCATCGATGCCTCCCCAAGTTAGATTTTCGAGGCTACGATTAGTAATAAACACCGTAGGTACGATTGGAACTGGTGGGCTTTGCGCAAAAGAAATAACCGCTTTTGGAATGGCTTGTTTGCTAACACCATCCCAATCCACATCAAAAAACTTGACGTAAAGTTTCTCGATTTTGTGCTTTAACAATGCTTGTTTTTCAAAAGGTGATAATTTAAAAGTAGATTTCCAGTAATAAAACGCCTTCGAGAGTACTTTAGGCGTAGTAGGTTGGGACGGGGCAAAGGAGTGCATATAGATAGATTGGGGACGCCCCAAGTATTGGGCTACTACGTCAAACTGCCCGCTGTGGTATCGGTCGAGATAATGGATGGTATAAGGGGTAAAATCACTAATTTTTTTATCGACAATGGTAGTGTAGGGTTGTGAGGTGAGCCAGCGCAAGTGTTGTTTGAGAGGGATAAGTACACAAAAACATAAAACTCCTATCGAAAACAGACGCTCCCATGTTAGACCGTTTAAGGCTCTTGGAATGAGGTGTTTAGCTGTGAGCCAGCATATAACTAACGTAGGAGCTAAGCAAGCACGTCGAGCCAAATCATTGAAAAAACCGTAACGATAAAAAGCCAAGATAGTAAGCACAACTAGCGCCAGTGATAGAAGTTTTGTATCTAATTTAGAAACCAAATTTTTCTTAAAAAGGTAAAATCCTATCAAGCCCCAAACTCCTACTTCTAAGGCTAAAAAAACGAAAAGTAAAAGATAGTCATGAGAGGATTTTAGAAAATTCCACCACCAACCTTGCTGAGTGAAAATAGAAAAATGACCCGCATAAAAAATCAATATCGGCAACGCCATCAGAGCGATACTTAGGAGGGCAAAAGCTGAGCGTTTGGTTGTTTTGAGGGAGAATGTATTGGAGGAAATTACCATAAAACCCACAAACGGAACAAGTCCTAAAGTGGCTAGAGGAGACCAATGCAGGCCACTTATAAGTAGTAAGCAGGCTATCAAAAAAGCGGTGTTTGAAGCGATCTTTTGGCCTGCCGAAAGTATGATTTTTAATGATAATCCCATACCAAGCCATGAGAACAGAGAGTGCTGAGGTGCGGCTATGAATGATTCTATATGACTTGGAAACATCAGCCCCCCTGGCGTTTGGATGAGCTCTATGGTGTGGTCATTGCGCCATAAGTCTACAATCGATGATTTAAGGGAAGCCGATGATTTGAAAATTTCTACTAGCCACAAAACCCCTTCAGGACTATTGAAAAATAAAAACAAAAGTAACAGACGCGTACCACCCAACTGTTGTAAAAGCCTGAAAACAAGAAATAAACCTAGCCAAGTCCAAACAAAAAAATAATAAGAAGCCCAAGATATACCACCCGTCCATTTGGCTAGAAGTGTGGGCACTAAATAGTAGGCATGATAGTATGCTAAATATGTTTTGTCATGATAAACAACCGGCCATGAGTGGCGGATTAGATTGTTTATCAGTAAATTGTGTTTGAAATAATCGAAATGTTGGGGCCTGAATCCTCCTACACCACTCAGGTATGTCCAACCAAAAGATAGTACCAAACATACCAGCACCGACTTAACAAATAATATACCTTGTGGACTTTTAAAATAGGAGATACTACAAGACCGAGGAAACTTGAAAGGGGAAAGAGTTGTGGCCAATAAGCCTCCCAAGACAGCAGTACAAGGTAGCGCTATCCACCACTCGAACCACCCCCACCAGAATATGCATATAGGTAAAAAAAGATAAATTAAGACGGCAATAATAATCATGGAGATTTTAGATAAGATAGCAATGATTGTCCCAAATTATGGATTGAAAAGAAATATATAAAACATTGTTTTTTTGCATGGACGAATCCGTTTGATAAATCCTTGGACTATTAAAAGAACTTTTTGCGTAATATTGCACCCTTTAAATCCTACAAAACGCTCATGAAAGACTCAAAAAAACACGCCTTTGTTAATGTCCTATTACTGTTGTTAAGTTTTCAAAGTTTTGGGCAGGCAGCCGCATCTCTCAAAGATGATTTAAAATCAATGACCGCTTTGCTTAAAGGCGAATTTGATAATTTTCAACAATTTGTTAGGGAAATTGATACCAAAGCACCAAATCGGCATCGTCGTACACATATTGTTTTTGCGCCAATTCAAGCCCCTACACTTGGTGAAAATGTATTTTATGTAAAGCATTATTATGACAATAACCCCAATCAGATTTATCAGTGGATTTATATTTTCAAAGAAGATCCTACTGAAAAAGCAATACGTTTAGATAAGTATACTTTCAAGGTTGATTCTGCATATGTTAATTTGAACCAGAAGCCCGATAAAATCAAAACATTGACATTTGACAAACTCGAAAATACAAAAGGATGTGCGGTATATTGGCGTCGCAATGGTGATAGGTTTGTGGGGTATATGAAAGATAAAGCCTGTCTGATGGAGTCAAAGAAAGATAAGAAAAAATTCTACATGACCGATAGCCTCCTCTTATCTAAAAATGATTTTTGGTTTCGTGAAGAAGGATTTGACGAAGCCGGAAAACGTTTGTTTGGCCCTACTGATAAAGTGTATCATCAACTCAAACGTTGCGAGGTATATGTCGGATGGTGGCGCCTCAAAAAAGAAGGAACTGAAGATAAGTTTGACCTCAATCGGCAGGTTTATTTACACGACCAAGGTGGTCGTTTGCGGTTGATTGACGCAGAAAAGAAACCTACGAAATACACGGTTGAATTGTCTAAAGTGATTTTTGGTAAAGACCTTGAAGTCCTAAAACTGGCACTATACGAAGACGGAAAAAACGAAGCTTTGGATTTTGCTTGGACTTCTTCCAATGCAGGTATGATAGGAATGAATGTAAAGTGGTTTCAGTCTAGTTTTGCAAAGTTACCTCCACCTACATCAACTAACACTAAGTAATTAATTGAATTTGTACATGTAGAATTGAGTCGTTATTTTCGTTCAAAAATAACGACTTTTTTATGCGGTTACCTGTGTATTTGGATTACAACGCTACTACTCCGGTAGATAGCCGAGTGTTGGAGACGATGCTTCCGTGGTTTAGTGAGCATTTTGGAAATGCTGCAAGTCGAACGCATCTCTATGGATGGACTGCCGAAGAGGCAGTAACAAATGCCCGCAAACAAGTCGCCAAGCTTTTGAATGTAAATCCCAAAGAAGTGGTTTTTACGAGCGGCGCTACCGAGGCTAATAACCTGGCTATCAAAGGTTTATTTGAAAAAAAGTCGGTTCAAGGAAAACACATCATCACCGTTGCTACGGAGCATAAGGCTATACTCGATACTTGTCATCATTTGGAAGAGTGGGGGGCAGAAGTCACTTATCTTGTTCCGTCTTCTGACGGTCTTGTTAGTCTTCAGCAACTGGCTAATGCTCTCCGAAAAGATACAATATTGGTATCTGTAATGTATGCCAACAACGAAATTGGCGTGATTCAGCCTATTTGTGAGATGGCTGCATTAGCGCATTCGGTGGGAGCGGTGTTTCATAGCGATGCCACACAGGCCGTGGGCAAAGTGGCGATTGATATGCATTCAGATGGAATTGATTTATTGAGTTTATCAGCCCACAAACTATACGGCCCCAAAGGCGTAGGAGCACTAATCGTAAAACAGGGTATTGAGCTTAGTCAGCAGCTAGATGGTGGTGGACACGAGCGGGGGCGTCGCTCTGGTACGCTCAATGTGCCCGGGATAGTAGGTTTGGGAAAAGCTTGTGAAATAGCACAAAAGGAGATGAAATCTGAATCGGAGCGATTGAAGCTTTTACGCGACCGCCTCGAACAAGGGGTTTTGACTCAAGTCCCGCATACGTTTGTCAATGGTAATACAGCGGCTCGTTTACCTCATTTGACCAATATTTGTTTTGAACATATAGACGGCGAAAATTTACTTTTGAGCCTCAAGGATGTGGCGGTATCGACCGGCTCAGCTTGTACGTCGGCTTCGGTTTTACCTTCTTATGTGCTAAAGGTACTTGGCCTTACCGACGATCAAGCTTATGCTTCATTGCGTTTGAGTTTGGGGCGATTTACGACCGACGAAGAAATCACCTTTGCACTTCAACATATCAAAGAGGTTGTCGAACAAATGCGCGTGGGTAGTTTGATGTAACCTGGCTAGAACCCAATGCCCGAAAACTTACCATTGTTGCGGCGCCATAGCGAATAATCTTTAGCGTTGACTTCACCGTCTAGGTTCATGTCGGCGGCGGAGTATACCCCAAATTTCCCGTTTTCTCCAAGCCAAATGGCACTGTCTCGGGCGTTGATTTCAGAAAAAGCTCCTTTTTGCACATCCCCTGCAAGCAAGCAGTAGAAGTTTCCCACCTTGGTTTGTCCTGATGAGGGGGCATTGGGAGGGATGAAGGACTGCTGACTTGTAAAATCATAGGATATTTTGCCGCCTGTGATACCCACAGCTTCGTGCGATACTGCACCAATGTGATTGCGATGCTCTACCACTACATAAAACTTATGGCTTGCATCAAAAGAAGGGCAGCCAGATTGGGGACGGATAGTACCATTTTGGTGGATGAGAGCGGCTGTTTTAAACACTGTAGTAACCTCATCTAAAGGCGATGTGCGGAGTGATACCAGTACCCAATCGACCACATCATTGGCATATGATTCTACTTTTTCGGAACCATTGTATAGCCATAGACCTTTGGAATAAGGTTGTCCAGTAGGAGTTTTAGCGGCAAAAGCGCTGCTAGGGGTTTGCCCAGGAAGCAGCCCTTGCTTATTGAGTATATTGGTCATGCTTGAGCCATTCATGGCACCTTCCAAAAATGCCTTTATTTCTAAACATACACTAGAGGCAAGTGGCTCAAATACGCTAATGACTACCTCAGCTTTATCGCTCTCGCAATCGTTGACGGTTTGAGTTACATAATAATACACATCGCCAGTAGTAGAGGTAGAAGGTACGGGGGCTATAAGACTGCTAGTGGTAGCATTGGCCGTAGCATACCATTTTAGATTTTCTCCTTGTGCAGAAATCGGTTCTGCGTTGTCACCTTTGGTATAGCTAATCGTAGAAATGAGGGTAGGTCTGTCGGGTTTTGCTTTGATAACAACTTCTATCTTAGCTTTTTCACTTTCGCATCCACCCATTGTCTGAGATACAAAATAGGTCAAGGTCGTAGCTTCATTGGTCGTAGGCAAAGGAGCTAAAGTATCACCAATACTACCAATGTCGGAAGTATACCACCGTAATCGGGTACCTTGGGCGCTAAGGCTGCTTGGTTTTTGCTGCTGACAATACGCCACATTTTCTACCTGTGGTGGAGTAGGCTTAGGACTTATCGTAACCTCGATTTTGGACCTATCGCTTTCACAACCTTCGATAGTTTGTGTTACAAAATAAGAGAGCTTAGTACTAGAGGAGGTCACAAAAGTAGGAGTAGTACTTTCACCCGTTCCCCCCGTTTCGAGGGCATACCATTTTAGGTCAGTGCCTTGAGCTGTGAGAGGATTAGGGTTTTGACCTTCGCAATAGCCAACGTCAGAAACCTCAGGACGGGTAGGCTTGGCTTTTATATTAACGAATATTTCTGCGCGATTACTCTCGCAACCATTGGTGTTTTGAGTTACAAAAAAAGAAAGCAATTGGGCTTTGTCGGTGGATGGTACAGGTGGAGTGGTGGTACTGTCTTCACTCAGCATGGAGGTATACCATCGTAAGTTTTGGCCAGAAGCGGTGAGAGGTGTCGCCGTATTTCCTTCACAATACGCCATATTAGCAATGGTTGGAAGGGTAGATTTTTCTTTAATAGTGACTTGGATTTCGGCTTTGTTGCTTTCGCAGCCGTCTATAGTTTGTGATACAAAATACGAAACTACACCCGCAGTAGTGGTAGCAGGGATAGGGGCGGTGGTCTCTGCGCTACTACTTGTAAGCGAACTATACCATTTAAGTTGAAGCCCTTCGGCACTTAAAGCATTAGGGGATTGTTCTTGGCAGTATTCGATATGAGCAACTGTGGGTGCTTGAGGTACTGGATTGATGATGACGTCCAATTTTGCTTTTGGGCTTTCACATCCTTGAGGCGTTGTTTGGGTGACGTAGTATGAAGTTGTCCCCAAAGTATCAGTAGAAGGAGTAGGAGCGAGGGTACTTCCTTGGGTGGTATCGGCAGAGGTGTACCATTTAAGGTTAGTTCCTACGGCAGTAAGTGGATTACTGTTTTGACCTTGGCAGTAGCTGACATTAGCAATGGTAGGAGCTGAGACGTTAGAGCAATCTATACCTAAAGCCCCGACTTTGTCGATGTTGGTGTCTAGCCATTGGAGGCGTTGTTCGGTCCAGTTTTTAAACCAATCTACTTCCTCTTCAAACGTCTTGCCGACAAAATAATTAGGCCAAACCCACTCACCCAAAATGGGCCAACGCTGAAAATTACGTACCTGTGATTCGGCCAGTAGCTCTTCGTTGTACCTGATAAAGGTATTGATATAGTCATTGGTCCAATAGTTGGTACGGAGTTGTTTCCAGCGGTCTCTTACTTTGATACAAAAATCCCTATCTTCTAGCAGCCTAGCCCACCAAAAAGGTACTTGCTTGTCGTCGTTGGGGCAAAACTCCCTGACAAAATCATAGGCCCAGTGGTTGGTTTCCCAACCTTGACAAAAATTAGCATTACCATAACTGTGGTCATAATCCCAGGGAGCTCCCATTTTGATTTTGGGATTGCGGCTATCACGGTCTTTATGCATAAAAATACTGAGCCTGAAGGCGTCGATATTGTAGGTAAGTTCGGTCAAGAGAAAGTAGTCAACAAATGAGTTGACATCAATGTATTTGGCATAGCCGTTGACAGGGTCTTTAAATTGAGACGATTTGAGGGTATTTTCAAATTCGGTGAAATGATTTTTGATATAGTTGTACTGTGCCTCAGTAATATTGGTTTGTTTGGGATATTCAATCATCACGTTGATTTCCGTGTTGTGATTACCTGGATAAGGTGATTTCCAAGAAGCGTTGCCAGTGCCAGTATTTTTATCGATTTTAAGAATATATCCTCCCGTCACAGCGTCGCCGCTATTGTCCGTTTCTTTGAGAGAGGCGATATTGATACGGTTAGCATCGCGTTTGATTTTTTCCATGACAATATACACCCCCTTGTAGTCGTCATCTACCACCAATTCTACGTAGCGGGTACGAGTGGCATACATACCGATTTGGTTGGACAAATGGTACGTAAGCACATCCCGCATGAGCGACTTGTCGGTGTAGCTAGCGTTTAGTATCCAATCGCTCTCAGGGGGCATCCCCAGGATAGGCGCCTTGACACTTTTGGTAGAGCTCGCGTTTTCTTTTGTTTCAAAACCATATGGCTTTTTAGGGAAAAATTGGGAAGCAGAGCCTCGAAATTCAATACCTACGGTGCCGTCATAGTTATTAAAAGGATCAGGTTGGTTGTTGTTTTGAGGGTTGCGATAGTAGTTGCGATTGCCGGGGCCATTGTCAATCACCCCCATATGCACATTAACTTTGGATTCATCAATGATAGTTTGTCCTTGGGTATTGATAACAACAATGGGCAAATTCGAAGATTCAAAGGTCTGGGCTTGGGTTTGGATGGCAACACTTACACTACCCAAAATACCCATAAACGTTGAGAGATAGGCTTTGTACATGGTAGAAGATTATGCTTATTTAATGCTTTTCATGCTGTATCCAAAAACCGTACCAAATTAGATGAATAGAATTTTGTACCTTTGTGTCCAATAAAAGAGTACATAAAAATATTGGGAGCCAAGATATTTTGGGTGTGTACTATAAAATGGGAATTCACTATGGAATCTAAAAGACAACAAAAAGTCGCTCGGCAAATCCAAAAAGACCTGAGTGATATTTTTCAAAAAGAAGGGCGAACTTGGTTTGACAATGCTTTTATTACTGTCACCATTGTCAGGATGTCTCCTGACTTAGCCATTGCACGTGTGTACCTGAGTTTTTTAGTAACAAAAAACAAAGGGCTTCTTCTCGAACAAATCCAAGAACGCAATAAACAAATTCGTCAATTACTCGGTCAGCGTATTCGTCATCAGTTGAGAATTGTGCCAGAGCTGCATTTTTACCTTGATGATACTGCTGAGTATGCCGCCAAAATGGACGCGCTCTTTGCGGGAATTACCATTCCTCCCGCTCCCGAAGAAGAAAATTAGTAGCTTATATTGTGCAGTGGAGCGTCGGCTTTGCTGCACAATCATTTATTAAAAAACATGAATTTAGAAGATATTAGACGCGAAATCGACACCCTCGACGACCAATTGTTGCTCTTACTTAATCGCCGAATGGAATGGGTTCATAAAGTAGGAGAACTCAAACGTGCTACCAAAACGGTCATCTACCGTCCTGAAAGGGAGAAGTTTATTCTGGATCGCGTCAAAAAACTCAACAAAGGTCCTCTTTCTTCGGAAGCGATTGAAGCTATCTATTTAGAGATATTTGCCGCAGCGCGCAATATCGAGCTTCCTGAACGTATTGCTTACTTAGGCCCCGAAGGAAGTTTTACGCACCAAGCAGCAGAAAGCCGTTTTGGGGCGATGAGCGAATACATGACGCTTCCCACCATAAAATCTGTTTTTGAGGCAGTGGCCACGGGGCGAGCCAAGTTTGGGGTGATTCCGATCGAAAACAACCAAGAGGGAATCGTGTATGAAACGGTGGACTTGCTCAACGAAACTTCCGTCAATATCGCTGCTGAACTCAAAATTCCTGTACACTTTGCGCTTGCGACTGAGTGCGAAAACCCCTCTAAAATCAAGCGGATTTACTCAAAAGATATTGCATTTAGACAATGCCGTGGTTTTTTGAATAAATACTTTGAACAAACACAGCCCGAAGAGATTCAAGTAGAATCTACTTCAAAGGCGGCTAAATTGGCCTCCGAAGATCCTGAGAGTGCTGCTATTTGTTCGGTGATTGCTGCTCGTTTGTTTAGCCTTCCTACGCTTTTTGACAATATCGAAGACAATGGTAACAATCGTACTCGCTTCTTTATTTTGGCAAAAGACTTTGTAAATCAGCCCAGTGAAGATGACAAAACCACGATCATCGCCCGCCTTCCTGACACCGACAAACCAGGAATATTGGCAAGCTTTTTGCAAGATTTTAAACGAGCTAATATCAACCTTACCAAAATCGAAAGCCGACCTTACAAAGGAAGTGAAGATTTCAACTTTTGGTTTTTTATTGAATTAGAAGGGTATTTTAAAAACGAAAACGTACAAAAAGTTTTCAAAAAACATAAAAGCTATATCAAGTGGCTTGGCAGTTATGTACGTAATGCCTAAGACAATCCAGTCAGTCACCATGGCAAGGCTTCACACCTTGCCATGGTGGTTTTCAATGAAATGCCCGTTGCTTTACTATTCCTCCTCGGGTATCATCTACTCCATGTTGTACAATAAAAGCCTGAGGGTCAATATGAGCAATTTCGTCTCTTAGCCTACTTACCTCAAGTCTCGTAACGACCGAATACAACACGTTTTGCTTTTGGGTCGAACCACGCTTTCCATAGCCTTTTTCGCTGTTGAGTACAGTGACTCCTCTCTTGAGCTTTTCGGTAATCATTGTATGAATCTCCTCATGTTGTTCTGAGACAATAATCACCGCAGTATATTCCTCTAATCCATGGATGATAAAATCAATCGTTTTGGCGGCAGCAAAGTAAGTCAGGATAGAATAGAGTGCTACATTGACGCCTAGAAAATAAGCGGCAGCGGTAAAAATAACGATGTTGAAAAGTAAGATTACATCTCCTACCCTTAATGATGAAACGCGTCTTGTAATAAGTACGGCGGTAATTTCGGTGCCATCCAGTACAGCCCCGCCTCGCATAGCTAGACCTATACCAGCCCCAATAAAAAATCCACCAAAGATAGCGGTTAGAAGAGGGTCGGGAGTGACATCTGGATAATGAATTACCGATAAACAAATCGCTAAGGCTGCAATGGCAATCGTGCTTTTTATGGCAAAAAGGAGGCTGATTTGACGATATCCTAATACAATGAAGGGGAGATTGATGATAGGAATCAAAATAGCCAAAGGAATGTTGAACAGGCTAGAAATTAGCATTGATATTCCCGTCACGCCACCATCGATAAAATGACTTGATAGTAAAAATCCTTTGAGCCCCATTCCAGCACTTAACACGCCGGCTGTTACTAAAAGGGTGTCTTTCATAAGGTTTTTCCAAGAAAATACATTACTCATAGCTTAAATTATTAGTTAGCCGTTTGATAGTTGTCTGAGAATAAAAAAAGTAAGCAGTCTATCCTAAAAATACTGGAAAAAGAAGACAAACATAGATTCTTAAGGTGTTATTTTGAGGCTTCTAATAAAAGCAACAGACTTAGAAGACTCAAAAGTGCCTCGTATTGAGACTTTTCCTTTACTTAAAACAATAACTCTATGACTGAGAGCACTATCACTTGGCAAGATTTTGAAAAAGTAGAACTTTATGCAGGTACTATCGTGCAAGTGGAAGAGTTTCCGAAAGCGCGAAAACCCGCCTATAAAATCTGGGTAGATTTGGGGACGCATCTTGGCATCAAAAAAACTTCAGCACAAGTAACAAAGCTATATTCAAAAGAAGAACTTTTGGGAAAACAGGTGCTTTGTGTCACTAACTTTCCCCCCAAACAAGTAGCTGATTTTATATCGGAAGTTTTAGTGACAGGCTTTGTTTTGCCAGAAGGTGAGGTGGTATTGGCTCAGCCCGACCGCCCCGTACCCAATGGAACGCGATTAGCATGATTTATAATTTTGTTTAGTATTAATTAACTTTTGAATTTTATAATAAATTATTTTATTATATTTGTGTTTATTAATGAATAATTTTATGAAAAAAATCCTTTCCTTATTTTTACTACTCACAAGTTTTCTACCCCTTTTGGGACAAAATAGCTATTCAATTTTGCCCAAACCCGTCCGATTAGAGGCAAAACCGGGCGTTTTTATATTAGGAGCCAAGCCCATTATAGCAGTAGCGAGTACCGATCCAGCACTTCGGCGGATGGCCGAAAGTCTAGCGGGGCAGATAGGTCTTGTCAGTGGGCGTGACACCAAGGTATTTGCTGGAAATTTTAGGGTTAAAGACGGTATCAATTTTGTCGTTAGCAAAGACATCAAGCTAGGAGAAGAAGGTTATTTCTTAGAAGTATCTCCCAAACGGATTGTCATCACAGCTGAAAACCCCAAAGGCTTTTTTTATGGCCTACAAACCCTCAAACAACTAATGCCTGCGGCTATTTTTGGTTCGTCAAAGGCCGACAATGTCACTTGGACTGTACCTTGTTGCTACATAGAAGACCAGCCTCGCTATGCTTATCGGGGGTTGATGCTAGATGTAGCGCGGCATTATTATCCAGTGAGTTTTATCAAAAAGTACATTGATTTGTTGGCACTTCATAAGATGAACACGTTTCACTGGCATCTCACTGATGATCAAGGATGGCGCATCGAAATCAAAAAATATCCTAAGTTGACAGAGGTAGGTTCGAAGCGAAAAGAAACAATGCTTGGACATTATAATGATCACAAATACGATGCAAAACCTTACGGTGGTTTTTATACGCAAGAAGAAATCAAAGAAGTAATCAAATATGCACAGGAGCGTTTTGTGACGGTGGTTCCTGAAATAGAAATGCCGGGTCATGCCTTAGCGGCGTTGGCGGCATATCCTCAATACGGCAACAATCCCGATAAAATCTACCAAGTGGCCACTACGTGGGGTGTGCACGAAAATGTGTTTGCTCCTAGAGAAGAAACATTTCGCTTTTTGGAAGATATTCTGACCGAAGTAATTGATTTGTTTCCCAGCCCTTATATCCATATCGGTGGGGATGAATGTCCAAAGATACAATGGCAGGAAAGTCGTTTTTGTCAAGATTTAATCAAAAAAGAAGGGCTCAAAGACGAGCATGAGTTACAAAGCTATTTTATCCGTCGTATCGATAAGTTTATTACTGCAAAGGGTCGTAAAATGATTGGATGGGATGAGATTTTGGAAGGAGGAATTTCGCCCAACGCTACCATCATGAGCTGGCGCGGCACCCAAGGAGGAATCGATGCTGTCAAACAAAATCATGATGCTATCATGACGCCTACACAGTTTTGTTATTTGGATCATTATCAGACTGATCCCAAAACCCAGCCTATCGCGATTGGAGGATTTTTGCCCCTTGACAAAACTTATTCGTATGACCCTACCCCTGAGGGCTTTAATGCTCAAGAAGCAAAACATATTTTGGGAGTACAAGGCAATGTATGGACCGAATATATGCCAACCGCCGAATACGTAGAATATATGACCTATCCCAGGGGAATCGCCTTAGCAGAAGTAGGCTGGACCCCTAAAAACCTCAAAAACTTCGATGATTTTAAACAGCGCTTAGAAGTACACAAACAACGCCTTGACTATCTCAATGTAAATTATTTTGGTGCTCCTATCAACAATAAATTTACGTACCGTTGGCCTTTGAAAAAATAGCAATCGTACTTGTACGTTAATATTTAAGAAGGACTTGTGGAGTTGTTTTAATAACTTTGCGAGTCCTTCATTTGTTATTATGAAATATCCATGCATCTGAATAAAATTTTGGGCTCCCGTGGTTTTTTGAAGACCAAATGGTCTGGTTTCCCTAGTGCAATTGGAATAGTGATAGGTGGTTTTTGGATGATTTCTTGTGGGGGATCTTCCGTCACTACCCAGCCAAAAGCGCCTGTAGAGGCATATAAATATACAAATATGCAAATTCAAAACGAAAAACATAGGTCTGTCGTGCAGGTACCCGTTGAAATATCAATTGCCGACGTGACAAAACATTTGAATGCTCAAGTTCAAGGACTTATCTATGAAGACAATAGTTTTGAAGATGGAAATCAAGATAATTTCAAAGCAAAAGTCTGGAAAAGAGGGCCTATAGTGGCCGATGCGCGCGATTCACTATTGTTTTATACTGTACCCCTAAAAATTTGGGCTGAAAAAGGGTACAAGGTACTCGGGATAGGTGGCTCACAAGCCACCGAATTTCAGATAAACCTTAAGTTTATTACACGTTTTGGGGTAGATGCGGATTGGAAAGTCAATACGCAAACGGCGTCGGCGGGATTTGATTGGGTAAGCAAACCTAGTATTAAAGTGGCAGGGGTTGAGGTGCCTATAACAGGTATTGTGAGTAGATTGATTAATGAAAACCTCGCAAAAATTTCACAGGCCATTGACGACAATATCCGCCAAAATATTTCTATCAAGCCATATGTACTTCAGGCATGGAATCTGATACGTGAGCCTCGGCTTTTGTCGGAAGAGTATCGCACTTGGCTACTCATCACGCCTACTGATATTTTGATGAGTCCTTTTAAAATTCAGAATGGTAAAATCAGTGCTACCGTGGGGATTAAAGGGTTTACTCAAACTTATACGGGCGAAAAACCAGTGACTAAGCCAGCACTCAATATTCCACCGTTGATTGTCACGAATGATATCCCGCAAGGATTTCAGATAGGGTTGATAGGGACTTTGCCTTACGAAGAGGCTTCTAAACTTGCCGCATCGCAGTTTGTAGGAAAAACTTTTGATTTTAAAGAAGGAAAATACAAAATTGAAGTGACCAGCGTCGACATTTATGGTCAAAATGAAAAGTTGATTATCAAAGCAGGACTGAAAGGAAGTATCAGTGGGGTGATTTATCTGAAAGGTACGCCTTTTTATGATGCCTCAACGAAGCTCTTGTCACTCAAAAATGTTGACTATGATCTCAATACCCGTAGTGTACTTGTAAAAACTGCCAATTGGTTGTTGCAAGGACGATTTGCCAAACAAATTGAACAGCAGTTTGTCTTTCCAGTAGGTGCTCAAGTAGAAGAAGCCCAAAAAACCATTCGACAGCAGCTTAGTAGTCGCAAAGTAATAAAAGGTGTAAATTTAAGTGGTCATTTGGAGGCACTTGAACCTGATCAAGTCTACTTGACTCCCTCAGCCATAGTAGCTTTGATCGTAGCCAAAGGTCAAGTAGAGGTCAAAATAGACGGCCTCCTTTAAGTCAAAAATGGGGGTTAGTTTATGGTTTTTACGATTTTTTTCTTTTTATTTGATTTTTAATGACAACAAGTATTTTTAGCTTTGTGCCCAATAGCGTAGCCAAGCCGTCTTATCGTTCTGATTTGGGGTTGAACCAAAGCAGGAAGGAAAGTCCGGACAGCGCAGAGTACCGTACTTCCTAACGGGAAGGCAAACAGCTGGAGACGGCTGTTTGACAGCAAGTGCAACAGAAAATATACTACCACTTTACTATTGTGAGTGGAAAAGGTGAAAAGGTAGGGTAAGAGCCTACCGCTCGTTTGGTGACAAATGAGGCATGGTAAACCTTACGGGCTGAAAGACCAAATAAGTACTGATTGTGGGGTTACTCGCTCCAACGCCCTATAAAGGCTATCAGTATGGGTAGGTTGATAGATTTCGACGGTGACGTCGAAACCAGATAAATGATAAGAGTCCCGGTGTGTATCGGGAAAACAGAATCCGGCTTATAGGCTTGATACGCTATTTAAATAAATTATTTATATTATTATAATACCCCTTGCAGTAAATAACGCTCATTGCCCATGAAAAAAATCAACTTACTGTCCACTCTATTAATTGTGTCATTGGCATTAACGAAAGTTGGTGCACAGGCTCCTGCCCCTAAAAGTGCAGGGTATGAAGGCCCAAATAAATTGAATACATGGGCACTCACAATTACGCCAGCTCTTACGCAATTCTATGGTGACTTGCGCCAACACGATTTTAAATTGGGGCCAGAAGAACATCTAACGGGTGGTTTGGGTCTTGGTTTGCATAAGCAAATTACCCCTATTTTTGGGGCTAGCCTCAACTTTTGGACTGGTAACCTCAATGGGTCAAAAGAGCGTTTGTACAATGCTCATTTTGAAACGAAGGGTTTCTTGCAAACTTCAATCAATGCTCATGCTAACCTTAAGCCTATTTTGTTTGGGTATAATAAGCTAAAGCGTTGGAAGTGGGATGTATATGTAGGCTATGGCTATATGTGGTATAATTCAAGGGTGTACCGCTTAGGCACTAACAAAAGCGTAGAATTGATTAGAACTAATACCAATGCCAGTTCTAAAACTGCTGGTGAATGGGAACGCGACGGATCTACTTACACCCGAGAAATTGTCTTCCCTATCGGATCGGCTATTCACTTTGAAGTATCTCCTCGTATTGATATAGGTTTAGACTTTACCCTAAATCACGTAAACTCTGAGAAATTGGATGTTACTTATGGTGGTGGAGGTGGTGAACAATACGCTCGCCAAGATATTTGGTTGTTTAACCGAGGGGATTCTAAACAAGACAAGTGGGGAAGTATCGGTTTGGGAATTACCTATAAAATCGGTAAAAGTGCGGTTATGGCTAAGAAAGATGCCAAAGGCAATTGGGTACATGACCCCGCCAAAGGTCGTTATCACTTACGCTACACCAATCCTTTGGATTTGATTGCACCGCCTTACAATCCAACCATGAACGACGCCGACTCAATTGCAAAAGCAAACATGCCTAAGCCTGTTGACCCTCGTTTGTATACCGACTCTGACGGCGACGGTGTGGCGGATCTTTTTGATAAAGAACCTAGCACCCCTTCTAACAGTATCGTGTCGGGAGGTGGAGTTGCGATGGATCTTGAAAAATATATCAAAGATATTATCGCTAAAAATCTTCCAAAAGAAGAATGTGAAGCAATGTTTGGAAATATTGAATTTGACACTGATAAGGCGATTATTAAAGACCCTTCACAGCAAATTTTGAAACAAGTAATTGACTTGCTCAACTTGCGTCCAAACTGCCGTGCCGTCATCATTGGCCACACCGATGCACGTGCTTCTGACAATTACAACATTCAGCTCTCAAAACGTCGTGTAGAAGCAGCTAAGCGCTATATGATTCGCAATGGTATGCAAGATCCTAGCCGTATCATGGTTGAATATTACGGTGAGCTTCGTCCTATTTCTGACAATAAGTCGACCACAGGAATGAGTCGTAACCGCCGCGTGGAGATTCGCATTCTTCCGATGAACGACTTACGTTCACCATATCCTGCTGGTTTCCGTACAGGACGTAAAAAAGACCAAGAGCCAGGCAAAGTAGCAAAAGAGCCTAGAAAACGTAGAAACTAGGTATATAGCTTATAAAAAGTAAAAACAAATCGCCGTTTATCGCTCTGATAAACGGCGATTTGTTTTTAAGGAATTTCGAAAAAAAGCGCTTCGTCAAAACTCCCGTGCTCACCGTATTTGCAATAGCCCAATTGGTTGGTTAATAGGGTAGTAGAGCCAATTTTAAAAGAAGGAATATGGGCATGACTATGACCGTATATCCAATAGGTGGGTTGTTTTTCTAAAATTAGTGCATCAAGATTACTGGCAAAACCTTGCTCCAACATACTGCCTTTGTGCTTGGGATGTACACAACTTAAGGAAGGTAAATGATGGCTCACTACTACAGTAGGGATATCAGACTCAGAAGGAAGAGTATTGGCCAGAAAATCAACGGAAGGCTTATGCAGTCTCTGGGTGTATATAGCCGTAGTGAGCTTGCGGCCTTGATAATTGATAAGCTGGAAATCACTCATGTTTTTTTCAATATAAAGGCCCTCTAATTCGTTGATATGAGACCACAAGGTGGTGAAAACCAGTCGAATGCTCCGGTAAATAGTGGAAAAGTTGTTTACCAAATGAATATTTTTACTAACGTTTAAACACAACGGTTTGTCTAATATGGATACATCCCAGCTTCGATAAAACTCATGGTTGCCACATATCCAAAATACTTTTTCAAACTGCTTTGAAAGCTGCTTAAAGAAGAGTTTTTCTACCTTTCGGGTTTTGAAATAAGATAAATTGGTGATATCGCCAGCCAAAATAAGTATCTCTCCCGATGGCTTGATAGGGTAGTGGGTCAGGAAGTGGATATTTTCGGCAAATTCAAAATGCAAATCGGAGCAGTATTGTATTCTCATAAAAAGTATTGCTTATTACCATTAACTAAATGAGGCTAGGTAGGCTGTAATAAATTTAAGAAATTAGCTCATAAAATCCATTTTGTAAGCTCTCTATGTTTTATCGCTTATTAATTTTTATAATCATTGGTTTTGCGGTAGCAGAAAAGGCGTTGGGCCAAAATAAAATGGTTGATAGCCTCAAGCATTGGTTGGCCGTTCATCCTACTCAAGATAGTATGAGGGTGGTTACTTTACATAGGCTTTCGTATCGATTGTCCGAAATAGATCAACCCTCTGCGTGGCGTTATGCCAATGAAGCCAATCAACTGGCCAAAAAACTAAACAACAACATTAGTTTGGGGCAAAGTATAATCAACTATGCCATATTAGAATCTTTGGAGGGAAATTATACCAAAGGGCAGGACTATTACCTTGCGGCACTCAAACTTTTTGAAGCCCAAAACTGGGATAGAGGTAAAGCAATATGCTATAACAATATCGCCGAAAATTATAAGAGTATGAACCAATTTGAAAAAGCATTGGAGTATACTTTTAAAGCTTTGAAGTTGAATATGGCGACCAATCAAGCACGAGGAATGGCCGTCAATCATGAGCAAATTGGCGATTTGTACCGACGCATGGGGCATTATGAAGAGTCTTTGGCCTATCTCAAAAAAGGCTTGGTATTGGCTAAAGAGGCAGACGAAAACTATCTGATTTTACCCCAAATTTTGCTGGGAGTCGCCCGAAACTACAACGACCGACGGGAGTTTACAGTGGCATTGGAATATTTGGACGAAGCTATTGAAGAAAGCCAACGCTACGGTGAAAAATTGCTTCAAATTCAATGTTATGAAGAAAAAGCCAATACTTATCGTCTCCAGCAAGATTTTGATAAGGCCAAAGAATGGTACGAGGAGGCTTTGAGTATGGCGAAGTTGTATGGTTCGGCGGTAGAAATGGCCCGTATCAATCGAGAAATGGCTAGTTTGTCTGAAATGGAGGGTAATTATAAAGATGCACTTTCGTATTTTCAGGCGTATAAGGCATTAAATGATTCTATAGAACAGAAAAAAAGCGCCGTAAGAGAGGAATTGATAGAACTAAAATATACAGCCTTTGAAAAAGAAAAAGAAAATCACCTCTTAAAAGAAATCAAAACTAAACAAGAAGCGGAGCTTCATCAAAAAACCATTTGGCTCGTAGCGTTGACTTTGGTAGTGATAAGCCTTATGGGGATATTGGGTTATGCTTTTTACCGGAATCGTCTCAAAGAAATCAAAGAGGCCCAGAGACTACAGGCCGAAACAATTCGCCAAATGCAAGTATCTGATAAAATCAGAAGCCAAATTGCGCGTGATTTGCACGATGATTTAGGGGCTACTTTGAGTGGTGTGGCAATGCTGAGCCAAGCGGCCAAAAAACAGCTGAGTGACAAAGATTCTAAAATCAGAGAATTACTGGATTTGATAAGTATCAATTCGCAACGTACCGTGGCGACAATCCGAGATATCATCTGGACGACGCGCCCTATGAATGATAGTCTGGAAAGTATAACCAACAAAATGAAAATCTTTGCCTCAGAAATGCTCGACCCAAAGAAGATTCGTTACGATTTTAGTGTGTCCGACGAATTGAAGGGTTATAAACTGCCTTCTCATCAACAATACAATTTTTATCTGATTTTCAAGGAAGCTATCAACAACGTAGCCAAATACGCCCAAGCAAGTCATGTATGGATTGAAATTTTTACCCAAAATCAACAACTGCGCCTAAGAATCAAAGACGATGGTGTGGGCTTTGACAAAGAAGTAGGGCAGGTGAGTGGCAATGGACTCTTTAATATGGAAAAGCGCGTGGAAGAGTTAGACGGAACGCTAAAACTCCAAACGGCCCCCAATCAAGGCACTACAATTGACTTGGCATTGCCATTAGGAGCTACTCAAATGGTGGCTTAGGTTATTTGTTGAAAGGGGTTTCATTAATCCAATGAAAGCCTCTAGAAGTGAGCAAAAATGGCTTTTTGATTTTTTGTAATTTCATACTTAGCGAATCATTCTTCCATTTACCTCTTAAAAACAGGGTGCTGGAGTTTGGCTGGGTGTACGAAAATGGGTATTTTTTATCATCGCCATACCATTCTTTCAAAGTGAAACTATGTTTGGCCTGATTATATTCAAAACCAATCCTTTGCTGGAACCCGTGTGAGTTGGTAATAGAAATCATATCAAAACTTCCTCTTCTATCCACAAACACCCGCTCCCAACGAAGGGTATCGGTGGAAGAAGCTATTTGATTGTTTTTCTTAAAATCAACAACCTCATAGGGGCCATACATTGCCGATTGGGGACTTTCTTGATAGGTTAGTGATTGGTAGCCCTGCATACCTCCCATAATGATATAGGAACCAATAAGAAGAGTTTTGAGACCAATTCTTCCCCATTTAAACCATTTTTTTGAGGAAAAAAGAGGGTACTCTCGTGCGGGAGCAGGCTGATTCAAAACAAAAAAATACAGCAATCGCTTTACGTCTGGGGCAATCAGGTAAAAAGCAGCGAGCAACAATTGTGAAGAAAAAATCTTTACGGGTACATCATAAAAAAAATTCAACATCACGACATTGCTCATCACCGCCACTATAATCAAACTTCCTAAGAGAGTGGTGCGTCGAAAGAAAAGTAAAAAACCTCCGATGACTTCGCCCATACCCGTAAAAAACTGATACCCTTTCGAAAACGCCATAAATGTCCAAAGAAGACCCATAGGACTCATGTCGCCCAGTTGCTCAAAAAGGCGATAAGTAGTGATAGTGCCAAATTGGGAAAAGAAAACCTTCGCAAAGCCATAACTCAGCATCGTAATCCCCAAATAAAAGCGCAAGAGGACGCAAAACCAATAATTGAATGAATGATAATGAGGGCGTTTGCGGTCGGCAACACTCCAGACGACTGTCCCAAGAAGGGCAATGCTGCTTATCAAAAATAATTGCACCCAATTCCAAGTAGTATCTCCGCTGCCATTGGGTCTAATCGTGATTTTAGGAATGTTGAAGAATGTTCTTCCGGCCCAGTTGATAGTTGTATCCCAAATATGTTGGTAAAAATCTCCGATACTTCCCCCCTGAAGGAAAATAGAAAACAAAGCTTCAAATAACTGTGGAAAGAAAAAAAGAAAGAAAAAGCGGAAGCCAATTTTTTCGAGAAGAGACCAAGAGGGAGTAAGAGGCGCAGTTTGTTGCATGATAGGCGGGTAGGTTAGGATATGAAATTTACGAAAAAAAAGCTTTTTATGTCATTCGGGAATAAAATTCATAAAAAAAGCGTCAGCTGATTTCAAATCGGCTGACGCTTTGGAATGTATTATAAAAAAGTAATTACGCTTTCAAAACCCATCCAAAAGGATCTTCGGCGTTGCCAGTACGGATGTCGGTCAAAAATGCCTTTACTTTAGCCACAAATGACTCCTCGGTCACGGCAGGAAGCTCATAGTCTACACCTTCGTAACCAATTACCCCAAATGGCGATACCACTACTGCGGTACCTGCTCCAAATGCGGCTTCTAAGCGGTTTTCTTTAAGGGCGTCGATGATTTCTTGGACAGATACCTTGCGCTCTTCTACTGCTATACCCCAGTGACGCGCAATATCTACGATGCTGTTGCGCGTGACACCGTTGAGAATCGTATCCGACACTGCGGGCGTGATGAGCTTGCCATCCATGAAAAACATGACATTCATAGTACCCGACTCTTCCACAAACGCGTGGTCGCGGGCATCGGTCCAGATGATTTGGTCATAGCCTTGCTGTTGGGCAAGACGAGCCGGGTACAACGACCCACCATAATTTCCGGCGCATTTGGCGGCACCTACTCCGCCTTCAGCGGCGCGAATATAGTGCTGTTCTACTTTTACGCGAGGAGGCTTGGCGTAGTATTTACCTACAGGGCCCGTAAATATGATAAACTTGTAAGTATCAGAGGGTTTTACACCGATATAGGCGTCGGTCGAAAACATATAAGGGCGGATATACAAAGAAGCATCAGGAGTAGTAGGTACCCAAGCGGCATCCATACGGAGCAATTCGGTAAGTCCTCCCATAAAAATTTCTTCAGGGATTTCGGGCATACACATCCGAGTCGCCGATTTGTTGAAGCGTGCCAAGTTGTCTAACGGACGAAACATCAGCACTTCGCCAGCGTCGTTTTTATAAGCTTTCATTCCTTCAAAAATCGCTTGTCCGTAGTGAAGAGCGGCAGTGGCAGGGCTGAGGCTGAGGTTGGCGTAGGGTACGATTTGGAGATTTGTCCATTCGCCGTTGATATAATCCGCGACAAACATATGGTCTGAATAATGGCGACCAAATACCAAATTTTCGAAATCTACTTCATGGAGGCGCGAAGCTTCTACGCGTGTTATTTCCATGGCCAAAGTGTCCGTTGTCATTGTGATTGGTGGTTTACTGTATGTGAGTTGACTAAAATTAGTTGTCAATGCAAATATTTTTATTTTTATGGAAAAACCCAAAAAAATAGGACTATACTTACTGAAAATAACTAAAATAGATAGAATCTAAGGACTATTGTTTGCTTTTGCGGCCTGCCCATTTGATTTCTTCTACTCCCAATTCTTGTGCCATTTTGCGAGAAAGTACAAATAAATAATCAGAGAGGCGATTGAGGTACCGAATCACGACTGATTCTACCGGTTCGGTTTGGTTGAGTGCCACCGTGAGGCGTTCGGCGCGGCGGCAGACAGTACGCGCCACGTGAGCAAACGATACCGACTCATGCCCCCCTGGCAAAATAAAGGCTCTCATGGGTTCGAGTACAAGATTCATTTCATCCATTGCTAGTTCTAGGGCGGTGATATCTTCTTCATGAAGGTCAGGGATAAAATGTTTTTTGTTGTCAGGCTCAGAGGCCAAAATGGAACCAATCGTAAAAAGCCTATCTTGGATATATTTCAAGAAATCGCGCCGAGGTAGATTGACCTCTTGGTCGCGTACCAATCCGATGTAGGCATTCAGCTCATCTACCGTTCCGTAAGTATCAATTCGCAAATCAGCTTTGCTAAGACGTGTTCCACCTACCAAAGAGGTAGAGCCTTGATCGCCCGTTTTAGTGTATATTTTCATAAAGTATTACGGGCGTCTTGCCCATTAATAAAGATAAGATGCCTAAAATCAAAGTATCCGCATTCACCCAAAGATACTGCTGAAAAGCATTCGCAGAGGGCTTATTAATTAACAAACTCGTGCATTAAAGGGTTTTAAATTTAGAACTCTTGTCGCAATATATTGGTAATCAACGCTAATAGAATAGTAAAACTAATGAGCGGCGAAGCCACAGCAATCAATGAGTATGCGTAAATCAACTTTTTTGTAAATGACAGATAAAGGTAGTTGGAGATTCAGTAAATTGATTTATCGAAAAATACATTTTCTTCCCCCAAGCCACCACTATTAGATTTTGTACTTCTATGCCTTTTATAAGGCAATACAGGGCTTGTTACCTGATAACTTATCAGAGTGTCACTACAAACGGTGCATTTGCACCTTTCACAATTAAATGGAACAGAAACTCCGCAGCCAAGATTGGTTTGGCAAAGAAGGTAAAGATGGTTTTATTTACCGTAGTTGGATGAAAAATCAGGGTCATGCCCCGCATCAATTTAAAGGGAAACCCGTGATTGGTATTTGTAATACGTGGTCGGAAGTGACTCCTTGTAATGCTCATTTTCGAGATTTGGCTCAAAGTGTCAAAAATGGGGTGTACGAAGCGGGTGGATTTCCGTTGGAGTTTCCAGTGATGTCGCTTGGAGAGACGCTTATTAGGCCTACTGCGATGCTTTATCGTAACCTAGCTAGTATGAGTGTCGAAGAAAGCATCCGAGCCAATCCTTTCGATGCCATTGTATTGCTAACAGGCTGTGACAAAACTACGCCTTCGCTTATCATGGGCGCGGCCAGCGTAGATTTGCCTACCATTGTATTGCCCGGGGGGCCAATGTTGGCGGGACGTTTTCAAGGAAAGGCCATTGGGTCGGGCACAGACGTGTGGCGCTTTGCTGATGACCTTAAAACTGGCAAAATGACTCCCGAAGAATTTGAAGAAGCCGAAAGTTGCATGAGTAGGAGTATTGGTCATTGCTCTACTATGGGGACGGCGTCTACTATGGCCACTATGGCCGAAGCACTAGGGCTGACATTGCCAGGACTTTCGGCAATTCCTGCGGCAGATTCCCGGAAGAAAATGAATGCTCACCTTACGGGGATGCGTATCGTAGAAATGGTAAAAGAAAACCTCACGCTTTCTAAAATTTTAACCAAAGAAGCCTTCGAAAATGCCATCATGGCCAATGCCGCTGTGGGGGGGTCTACCAATTTTGTACTTCATTTATTGGCTATTGCTGGAAGGATTGGGGTTGATTTGACCCTTGATGATTTTGACCGTGTGGGTTCGCGTATGCCTTTCTTACTCAATGTGATGCCATCTGGTAAATACCTCATGGAAGATTATTTTTATGCAGGAGGCTTGCAGGTGGTTATCAACGAAATCAAAGAACATTTGCATAAAGATGTAATTACGGTCAATGGTAAGTCGTTGATTGATAATTCGTTAAGTGCTAAAAACTGGAATCCTGATGTGATTGCTTCAGGACAGCAACCTATCTTAGAAGAAGGAGGAATAGCCGTCATTAAGGGGAATCTTTGTGAGAATGGAGCCGTTATTAAGCCTTCAGCGGCATCGCCACATCTTATGAAGCACAAAGGGCGAGCGGTGGTATTTGAAACTATCGAAGATTACCATGCTCGTATCGAAGACCCTGAACTGGATATAGATGAAACGTGCGTGATGGTCTTGAAAAATGTAGGACCCAAGGGCTATCCTGGCATGCCCGAAGTAGGAAATATGGCACTGCCCAAAAAACTATTAGAAAAAGGCATCACCGACATGGTCCGTATTTCTGACGCTCGCATGAGTGGGACGGCATACGGTACTGTCCTCTTACATGCATCGCCCGAAAGTGCTATTGGGGGAAATTTGGCATTGGTACAAAACGGTGACTTGATTGAAATTGACATCCACGAACGCTACATTCATTGGCATGTTGAGGAAGACGAAATTGCGCGTCGTAGAGCGGCTTGGAAACCCATCGACTTGGGATACAATCGAGGTCATAACAAACTCTACATTGAGCACGTCACTCAGTCGCATGAGGGCTGTGATTTTGATTTCTTAGTAGGAAAATCAGGAAGTGAAGTAAGCCGCGAATCGCATTAGAAGAGCTACGGCATAAAATATTAAAGTCAGAACAAGAGCGGCAAGAATGGGTTTTTGTCGCTCTTGTTGTTTTCAAAACTCAAAACTTATGCCTTACTTTGAAGCGGTATAGCTACAAAAGAAGCTTGTTTAGAATTAAAATAATAAAATAAAAATGGAAGTAAAAGATAGTAACGGCACTTTACTCAATGATGGTGATTCAGTAAAACTTACTAAAGATTTGAAAGTCAAAGGTTCATCGGTCACCTTGAAACAAGGAAAAGTCATCAAAAAAATTCGCCTTACTGATAACGACGAGGAGATAGATTGCCGAGTAGATGGTATGAGTATTGTTTTAAAAACAAGTTTTGTAAAAAAAATATAGCTTTTATTGTAGCCTTTAACTTTTGGTAAGTACCCACGCTAACACTCCTTCTTTGAGTGCATAAGTCGAAGTCCTAATTCTATTGATTTGGAGTGCTTTCAATACATAAGCTATCAAGACCACGGCAGGTACAATCAAATCGACCCGTAGCTCTATCATCCCCGGAATAGCCAACCTTTGTTCTCGATTTTTGGTGGTAATAAGCTCATAGGCTCGCTCAAATTCGGACAAAGAAAGCTCAAAATCAGTTTGTTGAGCATCAGGAAAGTGTCCAAGGCGATTCATAAAATCCATTTCTACCAGCGTATCAAATGACCCCGAAGAGCCTACTAAGGTCTTGGGGGCATATTGATGGGCGGCGTTGAGGAGAGGCAAAAGCGCTTCTTCTAAATAATTTGACAAGCGTTGTATCGCGGAGGCAGAGATAGGGTCAGTAGTCACAAATTTTTCTAGTAATCGTTGTCCCCCTATCTCGAAGCTTTGTTTCCAAAAAATCCGTGAATGATTGCAAATGATAAATTCTACACTTCCGCCGCCTATATCCATTACCAGGGAAGGGCTTTGCTCTAAATGCATGGCTTGTTTGACTCCTTCGTAGATAAGCTCAGCTTCGCGGTCGCCCGAAATCACCTCTACTGTAATGCCTGTTGCCTCCAAAATAGCCTGACAAAAAGCGGTAGCATTGCTAGCATTTCGGATAGCACTCGTTCCTATCGCCGTTATATGATGAGTTGGTATATTCCATTCGTCTATCTTTTGTCGAAATTGAGTAAGCACCGTAAGAGCCCTCTGCGTAGCTTCTTCCGTAATAATTCCTTGATTGATACCTGATTTGCCTATTTTGGTAGGTATCTGTGCCTTGTAAATGGGAATCGTTTGATGAGCATTTTTTTCAATAATCAACAAATGGAAAGTGTTGGTACCTAGGTCAATAATGGCAAAATACATGATACAGGAAAAATAAGTGGGTTGAAGGCGATAAATTAGTTAAACAAAAACGCAAATAAAGTTGATTTTTTAAAAATAGGCTTTTATTTTTGCAGTCCGTTTAGAAAAAGATATAAACTCAAACAAATATGCTCGTCGTACAAATCAAAGAAAACGAATCAATTGACAAAGCGTTAAAACGTTTCAAAAAGAAATTTGAAAAAACTGGTGTTTTAAAAGAATTGCGTTCACGCTCTGCATTCGAGAAAAAATCAGTTAAGCGCCGTCAGCAAGTGATTCATGCGTCTTACGTGCAAAAAATGCGCGAAAACGAAGTAATCTAAGCTTACTGAACTCACAGAGAGGTTGGTAGTTAGGATACTACACTCTTCATATATAAATCATTGGAAGGCACTACGATTCGTCATAGTGCCTTTTTGTGCTTCCTAAACATCCGCTTTTCGAAAAGGTTTTGCATCGATTCTTTCCCATACTTTTCCGGTGACGTAGGGGTCATTGTGAAGCCATTGATTCATTTGATCTTCCGTATCAAAGTCAACGACCATCATAGAGCCAATCATTTTTCCTTCTGGATCAAGAAGGGCGCCCCCCATCACAAAATTGCCATTTTCTTTGAGCGTTTTGGCCCCTTCTAAGTGGTGAGGGCGGGCCGTCATGCGGCGTTCGAGTGCTTCTGCGTCGGTATAATCATACGCATGGATTACATATAACATATTTTTGGCTTTGGGGGTTTGGATAAAATTATACTACAAAAAAGGCTAGAAATAGGGATATTTTACCCTTTTTTCTAGCCTTTCGATAAAAGCAACAAAAATTATTTTACTTCAGAAGTTTCTTCTTCGGGTTGAGCGTTGCCGTTGTCGTTATTCATATAAGCTTGATATACGGTCTCTCTTTCAAAAGGACGTTTACCAATCAAGCGCTCTAAATCACTTTGGAAAAGGATTTCTTTTTCAAGTAACTCTTTGGCAATTACTTCAAGGGCTTCGCGATGCTCCGAAAGTAAATTGAAACAACGATTGTATGCCTGCTCAATGATTTTACGCATTTCTTCATCAATCATACGGGCTGTTTCTTCTGAGTAAGGCTTATTGAACGAATAATCCGACTGTTTGGAATCATAATATGACATGTTGCCTATCTTATCGTTGAGACCATACACAGTTACCATGCTGTGAGCAAGTTTAGTGACTCGCTCCAAATCGCTCAAGGCACCAGTCGAAACTTTTCCAAAAACCACATCTTCAGCGGCACGCCCTCCGAGGGTCATACACATTTCGTCCATCAATTGCTCCGTACGGTACAAATACTGTTCACGGGGCAAATATTGTGCATAGCCAAGAGCAGCTACTCCGCGTGGTACAATCGTAACTTTCACCAATGGATCGGCGTGCTCCAAAAACCAACCCGCTACAGCGTGACCTGCTTCGTGATAAGCCACAATTTTCTTTTCATCAGGAGAGATGAGCTTATTCTTTTTCTCCAAACCACCAATGACCCTGTCCATCGCATCTTGGAAGTCTTGCATCGTGACTTCTTCACGGTCGCGACGGGCCGCAATCAAAGCAGCTTCGTTACAAACGTTAGCGATTTCAGCTCCTGCGAAGCCGGGTGTCTGAGCCGCTAGTTTTTTAGGATCCACATCAGGTGCCAATTTAATGGGCTTCAAGTGTACCTTAAAAATAGCTTCACGGCCTACAATGTCTGGTTTATCGACTGAGATTTGGCGGTCAAAACGACCCGGACGTAGGAGAGCTGGGTCAAGCACATCTGGGCGGTTGGTGGCTGCCATGATGATAATTCCTGAATCAGTAGCAAAGCCATCCATTTCAACCAACAAAGAGTTGAGGGTATTTTCGCGTTCGTCGTTGGCACCTGGCATTGCACCACGGCCACGAGAGCGCCCTACGGCGTCAATCTCATCAATAAAAATAATACACGGGGCTTTTTCTTTGGCTTGTTTGAACAAATCACGAACCCGTGCAGCACCTACCCCTACAAACATCTCTACAAAGTCAGAGCCTGACAATGAGAAGAAAGGTACGCCTGCTTCACCTGCTACAGCTTTTGCAATCAGGGTTTTACCGGTACCAGGAGGGCCTACAAGCAAAGCACCTTTAGGGATTTTTGCTCCTAGCTTGGTAAACTTGCTTGGGTTTTTGAGATAATCTACGATTTCTTTGATTTCCTCCTTTGCCTCTTCTAAGCCTGCCACATCGCTAAATGTGATTTTTACTTTGTTTTCAGCGTCAAACAAAGTCGCACGTGAGCGACCAATGTTGAAGATTTGGCCACCGGGGCCTCCACCGCCTGTCATACGGCCAAGCAAGAAGTACATGGCCAAAATCATGATAATCAAGAATCCCCATGTGCTCAAGAATCCTGTCCAATCGCTACGGCGATCAAAATCGTAGTCAATAGAGTCACTATCAGGCTTTAGTTTTTGAAAATCATCCAAAAACTTGTCAGCCGAGGTAACTTCGAATTGAAAATGAGGGCCTCCGTTGCTAAAATAAGGCTTATCGGCAAACAAAGCACGATATTTGGGGTCTTCGAGGGCTTTTGGGGTAAGCGTAACTTCTACAAATTCGTTATTGACAATGACGACATTCTGCACTTCGTGTGCATGAACCATCTTTTCAAATTTCTTTTGGGTGATTGGTCTTACTGCGGTGTTTTTACTAAAGAAAGTAATCCCCAAAATTGCCAACACCAATGCCGCTATAATCCACCCTTGATAGCCGGAACGGCGTGGATTACGGTTGTTGGGGTTGAGCGGGTTTCCATTGTTTTCGGACATAATTATAAAAACGTTAGCGGTTAATGGTTATTCGTACTGGTGGCTGCATAAATAATGTAAGATACTAGACGCTACAATCACGAAAGACCATTGACAAGTGTTTGATTGGGTATGGGTGCTTGGTTGGCGTACTTGGATGTATGTTAAGGCAACATTATTTTTAAGGGTAATGTTCATTTATACAAACTCTTCTTCTACGTAGGTAACTTTGGCATCACCCCATAGCTGTTCGAGTCCATAAAATTCGCGGCGTTCTTTTTTGAAAACGTGAGCTACTACGTCTACATAATCAATCAGAATCCATTCCTTTGCTTCTTTGCCTTCGCGCTGCCAAGGAAGTCCCTGAGTCACTTTATAAACTTCTTGTTCGATTGAGTCGGCGATAGCGTCTATTTGGGTATCAGAGTTACCGGTGCAAATCACAAAAAAATCAGTAATAGCATTTTTGATTTCGCGCAGGTCCATTATTACCACGTCTACCGCCTTTTTTTCCTGCATCCCTTTGACTACTAAATGGCACAGTTCTTCAGAAGATATAACATCTAATTTGCGTTGTTTCATGCGTAAGTTTTAAATTGCAACTTTTCAATTGATAAAATTAAGAAATTTTGTACAAAATTAAGTCCAAAACCCTTTTTGTTGGAAAAAAAATAGTTTATCTGCCAACTTGTCAGTCCACTAACGACGAAGCGGCGGATTTGTTGCGCCAAGGAGCGGGTATTGAGGGTACGGTTGTCATAACCGACTATCAAACTGCTGGTCGCGGACAACGTGGTAATCAATGGCTTACTCAAGCGGGCGAAAACTTTACTTTTTCCTTGATTTTACGGCCCACTTTTCTTTCACCAGCCGAGCAATTTAGGCTCAATATTGCTATCTCTTTAGGTATCTACGATTTTTTGGAGCCATTGGTTGGGGAGTCTTTAAAAATAAAATGGCCTAATGACATTTATGTAGGAAACCAAAAACTAGGAGGGGTTTTGATTGAAAATAGCCTGCAAAGCGGTCGTATCGAAAGTGCTATTGTGGGAATTGGCCTCAATATCAACCAAATCCTGTTTGAGTCCGAACGTGCTACTTCTTTACGAGTCCTCACTTCAAAAGAATATTCATTGGCTGGATTGTTGCCAGATTTGTTGAGTTGCTTAGAAAAAAACTATCTTTTGCTTCGAAACAAACATTTTGATACCCTCAAAACACGTTATTTGCAGGGCCTTTTTCGTTATCA
Organism: Runella zeae DSM 19591; assembly: GCF_000423565.1. Classification (GTDB taxonomy): domain Bacteria; phylum Bacteroidota; class Bacteroidia; order Cytophagales; family Spirosomataceae; genus Runella; species Runella zeae. The sequence continues at coordinate 131,096 of NZ_AUIF01000034.1, forward strand.
GGAGCTGCATCTATTTCAACGAGATGAAAAGCTATTTGCTGGAATGATAATGGGCATCAATGAAATGGGGCAGCTTGCGATGCAAGTCGAAAATAAATTAGTCTATTTTGATTTAAAGGAGATAAGTTATGTTTTTTAAAGTGAGAGGAGTTGGTAAAGAGTTGTTTGTAAAAATCAGCACAAACAAAAATCAAACTCTCCTAAAAAAGGTGGCTACTTGCGGCCTCATGCTCGGATGCTTAGGGATGGTAATGGGCTGTGGCTCTTCAGACACCGATTATATCCCCAAACCCAAAGGCTACCCCCGACTTGATTTGCCACCTCAGGAGTATCAGGTGATGAAAGAAGACCATCCTTATACTTTCGAATATTCAAAAAGTGCGGTGTTGCTACCTGATACTTTTCAAAGAGCAGAGCCGCATTGGATTTTTGTGGCTTATCCAAGTTTAAATGCGAGCGTTCAACTCACTTACAAACAGGTTCAGAACAATCCCCAACGATTGATGGGCTTTATCAATGATGCCTATAGGCTTGCGGGTAAACACCAGGTAAGAGCCACCGGTATTAGAGAGCAGGTCATTAAAACTAAATCTGGGCATACAGCCGTGCTATTGGATATATCGGGAGATGTACCGAGCTATACTCAATTTTTTACGACCGATACCACTCGGCATTATCTTCGAGGAGCTTTATATTTTACGGTGGCTGATAAGCAAGATTCTCTTCGGCCCGCAATCGAATATCTCCGCAAAGATATTTTACATATGCTCAACACGCTTCGTTGGAAAAACAAGCCCTAGTCACGACCTCCTAGAAGACTTTTGACAAAACAGTGTAGCTCATGAGTTTTCCTTTGCGGTAGGTTTCGGTTTTTACATCCCAAAGTATTTTGGGTGCTCGATAGCTTACTGTCTGAAAATCAAAGGAAATATTCATGAGGGTTTTAGTGCTGACAGTCATGTCAGATGTAATCTTGTAGGCATTGTAAGTGCCACTCGGTACTGTTATATTTTCTTGACTCTCTACCTTGCGGTTTTTCATATCCATGCTGTATTCGAGTTTCATGCCGCCACCCATTTCTCCTTCACCTTTGAGAGAAGCATCCTTGAGACTAGCTCCGATTGTATAATTATCGCTATAGGTAAGGTCGTTAGAAGTAAAAGTCATTTTGGCATCTTTGAGCATGGGGTTTTCTTGAGCAGCCATCATGGAGGTCATATCTACCAGGATTTCGTTGCCTTTACAGCGACAAGAGTAAGAGTTGGTTGATTCTAATTTGTCTTTGGTATTAAATGATTGTAATTCGATTTTCAGAACCGTAGCTCCTCCTTCATTGATTACCTCTTTGATGGTATAAAGCAGCTTACCCATGGGTTTGTCTTTGGCATTATAAGAAAGCATTTCAAAACCCATGCCTGATTTCATGTTGATACCAAAGCACATTTGAGCATTTGCATGTATTTGAAAACAAATAAAAAATGTGACAAGGGTGATGATTTTTTTCATGAGCATTAGAAAAGTTAAGTTGATTCAACGACACAAAGTTGAAATATTAGCTCTATATTCCTATAAAAATTGAGTGAACGGTCAAAGATTTAATATACAATCCACACCATACTTACCATCCCCAAAATCATGATGAGTTTACAGAGGTTGCTGAGGAAGCCAAACTCTTTTTTTGTATCGGCATATACCAATCTATACACCAAAGTGCCAATAAAGCCCATTAATACCAAAAACATCCATCCTAGTTGTACATTTTGTAGCCAGTGAGCAGCACCAAACAAAGAAAGAATAAATAAAATAACAAGTCCGTATATCAATAATTTGGTACGGCGGATACCCCAGATGATAGGCAATGTTTGGCAACCATGAGAAGCATCTCCTTTTACATCTTCGATGTCTTTGATGATTTCACGGATAAGCGTAATCCCAAAGGCAAATAGGGAATACAAACACACAAGGGCGCGGTTTTGGGGGTAATAAACCACAAGAATTAATAGAGAAGAAGCGGTCAAAAGAGATACTATCAAGTTTCCAATAAAAGGTCGTTTTTTGAAATAGGAAGCATATACCCACAGCAGCGTCGCTGACAATACACTTACCAAAAATACCCATTTGCTCACCCACAACGCGATAATGCATCCTAGGGCATTGAATAATTGATGCGTACCGATGGCTACCCTGCGCTTTAGATAACGCCCGATAATGACTTTTTCGGGTTTGTTGATGAGATCGATTTTGACGTCAAAGTAATCGTTGATTATATAACCTGCCGCTGCAATAAGAACCGTAGAAAGAACAATCAAAAAAATGGCTGGTTCTAAAAAAACTTGTTTCCATTCATTCAGGGGGCCAATCAAGAAAATTCTAGCCATATACTGCGTGACAGCAATAATGACGAGGTTGGGCCAGCGGATAAGTCGCAAAAAACCCCCTAAAAAATCTTTTATTGTGATGCGGCGTCTCAAAGAATAGTAGGTTGGAATATATCTATAATAGCAATAGCTAAAAAAAGCATAAATTCGTTCCCTAAACAAAATTAATGGGGAGTAAAGAGGTCAGTTCTTGCTGCTGCCGTAGATGATGACGCAGGTGCATGTCTAAGTTGTGGTACCATTCGTGGGCATTGAGCCATCCAAAAACCGGGTGAAAACATTTATAGGCTCCTTCATCGTTTGTGACTGCTTCGATGAGTTTTTCTGCGTCAGCAATTACTTTGAGCAGAAGGTGCTCATATTCGGTACGAGTTTTGGCGATAGGTTCAGGGCCTTTCAAAACTTCAGGGATTTTGAATTTAAAGGGTGGAAATCCATTATGTTTAAAGATATTGTCCCCGTATTGATTTTTGTCTCCTCCCATTTGCCCTTTTCGATGCTCTAAGCACCGTACTACTTGCGCTAAAAAGAAAAAATTAGAGGTGATATAGAGGTGCTCATACAGCTGACCAAGAGACCATACTTCGGGCTTTGATTTGTAAACAAATTGCGCTTCTGAATAGCTTACAAGCGAAACGACGTAGTGGTCAATAGTTTGTTGAATACTTTCAAAAATTTGTTTAGGTGTAAGTTGACTCGTCATAGGTTAGGGATTGGCGGTTGAAGAATCTTTCATTTTCTTTGATTTAGGCAAAATTTTCAGAGAGCCATAAATAATCAATAACAAGCAAATAAGGGCTGAAAACCATTTGATTGACTTAAAAACTTCACAAAAGGCCGCTACGGTATAAGACTGTTCAGGAAAATTTTTGAGCAAAAGCACAATCATTCCATTTTCAAGATAGTCAAAAACAAGTACTACAAATGGTAATAAATTGATATAAGTGAAAGGTGCATATTTTTTTTTGCGATACAGCAACGTCAACGTTACTGCCAAGAGAAGAGTATACACCAAAGGATAAACGACATCGAGTGTCATTTGTACGTTGGCGTAGTATTCTCGCCCTCTTACACCATAGGCTTCGACCATTTGTAGGGTTCGTTTTGGGGTAAAACCTATCGTAAGGTCAATAGGGCCAATCGCTTGCCCTGCCAATAGATTGATTTTTTCTTCGGCATTTTTGAAGAAATAGGTGGGAAATGGCAAGTATAATATAACTAAAACTAATAAGGTTTTCCAGTTGGAAATATGGTTGAGAAAGCTAGCAAGGCGATTCATATAATAGAATAAGTTGAGAAAGTTTATACATAACTTCAATAAACAGTAGTTCTGTTTTTACAAAAAACATACCACCTAAAAATCTCTTATCCAACAATATCAAAAAACAGGTTAGGCTAATTGACTTTTTTTTGCCAATTTAGCAAACCTAGCCCATAATCATTGCATTATCTTTTTGATTTTGCGGGAGTATATTTGGAAAAAAATCATGCAAAACACAGAAACCCAACCTAAAAAAAATCAACTTCTCAAAATTCTTGGTGTCGGCTTTGGCATTGCAGTCACAATCGGTGGTACGATTGGCACCGGTATTTTGCGCAAACCAGGTCCTATTGCCCAAGCGCTTGGCGATCCTTGGGTCATTATGGGGGTATGGATATTGGTAAGTATATATGCATTTTTGGGAGTATTGTGTACCATTGAGTTAGGAGTGAGTTTTCCTAAAGCGGGGGCATGGTATGTATATGCTCGTCGTGCATTTGGTGGGTATGCAGGTTTTGTAGTGGGCTTTAATAGCTGGCTTGGTACCTCCTCGGCTACGGCCTTTGGCGCTTTTACGATGAGCGAATACATTACTTTGCTACTACCTCAAGCGGTTGGTTATGAGACGTATATTGCGATAGGGATATTGTTAGGGTTAGCACTTTTACATTGGGTAGGGCTTCGTACAGCAAGCCGAGCGCAAGAAATCATGAGTGTAGCAAAGGCAGTTGGCCTTTTTGCATTTGTAGCGATTTGTTTTGTATACGGCGATGCGGTTACACCTACGCAAGTGGTAGAGACTACGGCAAAAGCCGTAGAAAAAGGGTCGATGATAGGCGCTTTAATCTTTGCGCTTCAGGCTATATTTTATACCTATGATGGTTGGCACACAGCCGCTTATTTTGCGGAAGAAGATGCCGACCCCGCCCGCAACCTTCCTAAATCCATGATTGGGGGCTTGGCTCTTATTGTGGTTATTTATCTTTTGGTCAACGCCGCGATTTTGTACATTTTGCCAATGCCAGTATTACAGCAATCTAAGCTAGCCGCAGCCGATGCTATTACTTTGATATTTGGGGAAAAATCGGGAAAAATTGTTACATTTTTTCTGATGATTTCGATATTGGGAATTGTAAATGCCCAAGTCATGTTCAACCCTCGCGTGCTTTACTCAATGAGCCGCGATGGTCTTTTTGTTCCGCAAGGTACAAGAGTCAATGCGGGAGGCACGCCGAGTGTGGTGATGCCTCTGTCGGTAGCGATGGCGATTGTGTTTATAATTAGTGGAAAAGAAGCGAGCGGCAAGCTCTCCGACATCGCTACTTTCTTCTTTGTAATTGGGTATACTTCGGGCTTTGCTTCTCTATTACGGCTTCGACAAACAGAGCCCAGCTTGCCCCGCCCTTGGAAAGTGCCCGGCTATCCGATTGTTCCTTGGGTGGTATTGCTGGCTTCGGTGGCTTTTTTAGTAGGAGCTGGTTTTCAAGACCCTGGCAGTAGTGTGTATGCGTTAGGTTTTTTGATTTTAAGTTATCCTCTTTATTTATTGGTCAAACGTCTAAACAAAGCTTGACGACTTAGGCGCTCTAACAAGCAGTGTCATTCCTTCTTTAATTTTATTTTTGATAATGCTTTGGATCGAGGGCCGATGTACTCCAATTTTTCAAAAATTCTAGGATTCTTGCCTTATCGTAACCATCTCCTTTTTCGAGATAAGCACTATTTTGGGTGTGAATGCGTTCGCCTTTATCGTTGAGAATGACAAATACCGGAAATCCGAAGCGCTGAGGATAGTGCAACTGATCTAGGAGAGCGAGATTCATATTTTCTTTGCTATAATTGATATGGGCTACCACATAATTGGCCTTAAACGATGAATCAATTTGGGCGTCGGTGGTACTTAATTTGTTGAATTTCAAACACCATCCACACCAATTACCCCCAATCTGCAAAAATACTTGTTTGCCTTCTGCTTTGGCTTTGGCCACCGCTTCTTTTACTTGGGCTTTTGCATCAGCTTCGGGACTATATAGTTTGGGCTTTTCTTGGGCGTTAGCTGTGCAGACAAAACCTACCAAAATCAAGTAAACGAAGAGAGAGAGGGATAGATTTTTCATCTGAAAATATATTAAGCCCGACAGGGCAAATTAGGGTTAAAAAGTGCTAAAAGCGTTATTTTTGGTCAATGTAATGACAAACAACTTTTTGAGTCGTCATAGAATTTTTCTTAAAAAAGGCAGCAAGGAACTGTGAAAATTTCATCTACGTGCTTATGTATCACAACTCTGTGTGCTTTGCTGCCAAGGCCAGTTTCATGAACGGGATGTTATCACCAGTAAAAATCGGCCTTTAAATTCGTTAAGCGGCTGTTTCCAACTGCTTCAATTCTTTTTTTAGGTAAGCGATTCGCTTATCCTTTCTATTTTTCTCAAACCACT
>NZ_AUIF01000035.1 GCF_000423565.1 Runella zeae DSM 19591
TTGTCTTTTTTGAGTTGGTAATTGACGCCCGATTGTGAGCCGCTGAGGGTGATTTCTACTCCTGTCCCGCCTTGACACAAACTACCTCCGCCGCTGACGGTGTAGGCCGTGGGAATTTCTACCGTTGATTGATATTCATAAGCCCCCATATCAATGACTCCTACTTTGCGTGAATTTTTTTCTAAGTCAACGGTAGTGCTATTGGCGGCGTCTTCTCCCGCATTGACAGCCGGGGAGCATTTTTGTAAGCGGAAATTACCATTGGCAGCATCTACAAACAGAGGGTCTGCATTGATATTACCAGTGCCAGTGTAGGCAACTTGTATAAGAGAGTAAGTAGCGGTGGTAGTACCCCCTTGATTATTATAAATGATGCTATTATCCGAAGAAGTATTTCCCCAAACGATGCAATTTTTTAAAATGGTATTTGATTTTAAACGATTATTTCCCACTGCTCCGCCATACAATCCCGCTTTATTTCCCCAAAAAACACAATTAATAAAGGTAGGAGCACTTGGATTGTCAGCAACATCAATTTCACATCTACTACCCCCTCCAAAATAACCTACCTCATTTACAATAAACAAACAATGTGTATAAGTGGTAGTAGATGAAAAATCCAGCACTCCACCACCACTTTGTCCCACGTAATTGTTACGAAAAATACAGTTTGAAACAGTAGGAGAACTATATTCATTGCGCATACCTCCTCCTCCCGTACCATTAAAGGTGCTTGTGTTGTAGGCGTCACTGATCGTAAAACCATCGAGGATAGCTGTGCTATTAACGTTACTGTTAAAAATAATTCGGTTGCTATTGTCAGTCCGGTCGCCAACGGTACCGATGTCACCGCTTAGGATGCTTACATTGGTGCTCCAGTTGCGGTCATCGAAGGTGGGATTGCCCGTATTGGGAAAGCCGCCATAAATAGCAACCCCGTTTTTAAGAGAAAAACTGATGCCTCGGTCAGTGCCGGCGGTGGGTTTGTAAGTGCCCGCCGCTACCCATATTTGGGTACCAGTCGACGCATTGGTAATGGCAGTTTGTAAGCTTGTATAGGCATCTGTCCAAGAAGTACCATTGTTGGCACCGCTTGCGTTTTGCTTTACATAGATAATGCTCACCGGAGGGTAGGCATAGCTTTGAAAACAAAAGGCAATAAATCCTAACAGCAAAGTCAATTTTTTAAAATGATTTTTGGAAGAAGAGTAGAGTTTTTCATGCGTGTACAGAGAGTGGTAAGGTTTGATATTTGAAATGAGTGGGGATAAAAGCCATCGAAGCATCATTGTAATCATAAATTCGATCGATTCGTTTTTCAGGATTGAAATGACACCAAAGGCTGATGGTTTGTTCTAAAATTTGACCTGAAAGGAAGGTGATTTTCCGGGTAAACATAGCAAGTACATATACTCCCCCTAAGTCGCCAAAGGGCAGAGGTTCGGGGGTGTTGAGTGGTACAAAATGAAAATTGGTGAGCTGTATAGATTTAATATGGGCTTGGGGGCGTTGGTTTTTCCAATGAAATAATAGTTGTTTTTTGCCAGTGACTTTGGTCTGGGTTTGGCGATAAGGGAAAGTGTATTCAACATTAGGAGCTAACATTTCGCCCCATGCTTCAATGTCAAAATCGGCTTGATAGGAAAGAGCTTTTTGGGTAAGGGCGACATAGTCGGAAAAGGTATCAGAATCAACATGATGATGATTTTGTTCGGTAGGGTTGCACGAAGATACTCCTATCCAATAGGCGATAACCGATAGACAATACTGAAACATAAGCCGCCTCATTTGATGCTTTTTGAATCCTAATGATAAGCACAAATCTAGGGGGCAGAAGACCGAAAAGCCTTTGCTTATTGCGTCAAAAACTTAGAAATTTTGCTTAAAAACTTAGAAATTTTAAGAAAATAGGTAGAAAGTAGTGTGAAAATGTACTAAATCGGAAGATTCAACCCCAATTTTTCGAGCAAAGCCTGAAAGCGGGCATCGGAGTGTAGAAATTTAAAAAGCGGCGATACTTTCAGATAAATAGGGACCATTCCCTCTTCTACGCCTTTCTCTAAATACTTCAGACAATTGTCTTTGTCGCCAAGACCTGCGTAAATGACTGCAAGTTCAACATAATTTTTGGCTACCGGCGAAACGGTTTTGAGATGCTTCTTTACGATGTCCGTATTGCCAAGTTTGGCTTGACAATAAAGCAGGTTGTACTTAACTGATTTTACATTAGGGCTGATGGAATCACATTTTATAAATTCTTTTAAAGCACTTCTGTAATCAGATAAATTGATGTAATAATAGGCCTTTACAAAATAATAAGGATAAAAACCGTCGAGGGTTAGTTGGTAGTTGTCTAGCACTTGTTTGGCCTCTTTCATTTTACCTGCGTGTGAAAAATTGCCCGCATGACCCACAATAATGACAGGATAAAGTGGGTCAAGCGAAAGAGCTTTTGTACTGTACTCAATGGCTTCTTCCATTTTGCCTAAAGAGCGTAATGTAATGCTGTACCAATACAGGATTTGGGCGTCGTTAGGGCTGTATTTGAGTGCAATTTGGTAGGTAGTAACAGCTTGTTCCCATTTATTTTGTTGACGATAGCCATTGGCGAGGGTAGCATAGGCTAAGGCATTTTGGCCGTCGAGTCGAATTGCCGTTAGTGCATTTTGCTCGGACAATTTAAGCCCTTTTTTGAAATCTATAAAATCATCGCTGCTGAGTATGAAATAAGCAGAAGCCTTATGAGCGTACGCATCGGCAAAGGCGGGATCTAACTCAATCGCCTTGTCGAAGCGCTGAATACTTGCTTCTAGTTTTTCTTTGACCCTACTCAACATCAGCTGCTTACCTTGTAAAAATTCCCGATAGGCTTCTTCATTTTGGGTAGGGATACGATTCAGGTTTTTGGTTTGCGTATCGCTCAATTGCTGGTGCAATTCGAGCGTGATTTTTTTTGCAACCTCATTCATTGAACTTAGAGATTCTTGCAGATTACTCTCAAACGTTTTTGCCCAAAGCGATCTATTTTCTGATGCTTTGATAAGTTCAATGTTGATTCTAAATCGTTGGCCTTGTTTCTGTACCGACCCCACCACAATATAATTGACTGCTAGTTCGGTGGCAATCTGAGGAATGCTTTTGGCCGAAGTTCGAAACAGAGAAGAAGAGGTCTTAGAAATCACTTTGAGGTTTTCTAAAGACGCTAATGAAGCGTGCATTTGTCCCATGAGCCCTTCGGCCAATAAAACCTGACTCGTATCTTGTTGCGAAACTTTGAAAGGTAAAATGGCAATAGAAGGTTCGGCAGAGGTAGCATCTAGTGTTTTCCAAAAATAAAAAATACCTGCGATGATGACCAAACTGAGAATGCCTAATACCCCATAAAGTTTCATTTTACTACGACGAGGTACTTCTGTCGGAGAGGGTATAGGTGGCAAGTTAGGATCTGAAACATCCGTGCTAGCTTCGGCCTCTTGGCTAGAAAGGGTCTTGCGGTATTCGGAGGGACTAATGCCAAACTCTTGGGTAAAATATTTAGTGAAAGTTTGGGGGCTATCCACCCCAATTTTCTCAGAAATTTCTACTATTCTGAGGTCTGTGAGTCTTAATAATTCCTGCGCTTTTTGCAGGCGTCGCTGACGAATATAGATAGAAATAGAGGTATTTGCTTCTTCTTTCAGGGTTCTATTTAACTGCGAACGACTTAGACCAATTTCTTGACAGAGATAATCAATTGAAAAATGTGGATCTTCGAGATATTGGTCAATAAGGGTATCAAGCGTATTAAGATACTTTTTTGAGGTATTCTCCATAGGGCTTTTCTTCACGCATCGAGTAACTGCACCACAAATATCTCAAAAGTACGGAGATTCACCAACCTTAGAATTTCCTTTGTTTTTTCAAAACTTACCCAAGCGATAGCGCACCGACATGAGCAGCCCTGCCGAACGTAAGCGTATTTTGCCAAAACCTACATCGGCCATGGGAGTTTTGAGATAAGGCTCGGCTTGGAGGGTAAAATGCTTGCCTATCTGCCGCTCAAAACCAACTGAAATATTGAGTACGCCCAGCCAATAATTGCCTGTAGTGCCGTTCCATTTATACCATTTGATGTTGGTAGCACCAGGAGCATAATTGTAATCATACTTCTCGTTGAGCATCATATAGCTCGATAAACCCGACGACACAAACCACCGACTTTTGGTACCCTGCATAAAATCGTACCGAAGATTGAGGGGGATATCAAGTACTTTGCAATTGGCGTCAACGCTTGTTGGACGTACTTTTTGGCTGTTCCAATTGGATGGCCATTGATATTGCTTGCCAGTGGCTCCATAGAGCTTGACCGAGCGCATGGCTCCTACCTGGATACTGAGCCGCTTGTTGAAGCGATATTCGACCATTGCACCTACTACCGTGCCAGGATTGGTAAATTGATTGAAATCAATAAAACTAAAATCAGGGGCTAAGACTACTTTGGCGCTTAGTCCACGCTTAAATAAAGGGGTGGCTTCTTGCGGTAAAGACTTAACAGGACTAGAAGGAGCCTGATAGGAGATAGTCACCGGGGCGGTTTGGGAGGGAAGCCATTGCCAAGGTTTGGATTCTAGAGGTTCTATTTGTAAAGAAGAGGTTGTTGTCAAATTTGAGCCTCCTTCTACTGCTTCCAAAAGGGTAGGAGTGGATGGGGTTGAATCCTTCTCTTTGTTATTCAAAATAATTTTATCTTCAAAAAGAGGTTCCGAAGAAGATAAAGAAGTTTTACGGTTCTTCCTTTCATTAGATTTTTCTTGAATATTTGACGAAGGAAGTTGATTTCTATTAAAAGCCACTTCCTGAAGGCGATTCTTTAAAAGACGCTCCGATGGCGAAATCCGTTTTTTAACAATCTCACGCTTGGTAGTGGTTGGTTTTATAAAATTTGAAGAATTAGAAAGACGATTTTTTTGAGAACTCTCTTCTAAAATAGTTCTCGGATTGTTTTGTGGGGTTTGTGCAATATCAGCGGTGATTTCAGAAGTGCTAGTGGTTTTTTCTTCTCTATTAGCTTTAGGGGAAATGGTGGAGAGCGTTGAGGAGGTATTTTTTTCCTTAATACTTTTATCAACTGTTGAAGTTTTAGCTCCACTATTGGAGGAAGGATGCGCTGTGGAGGGGAGATTGGGGCGATTTACATTTTTGACAAAAGACCAGTTGGATAGATACCCACCTACCACAATGGATGCAAAAAACAATAACGCCAGTATCCAAGGCCACACGAGTGGTCGTTTGACAATATTTTCGGTATTGTCTAATTTTGTTCGCATGGCATCCCATGCTTGTGGCTCAAAGTTGGGTTCAAACTCCTCAGCAGACTTTCTGAAGAGTTTGTCCAGTTCGTCATCTGGTAACTCTTGCGTACTCATCTCTTCCTTTTTTTTGTAACATTGCTCTTAAATTTTCGCGAGCACGTGCCAAATTGGATTTGGATGTGCCCTCACTAATGCCCAATTTTTGGGCAATTTCTTCGTGTGAATAACCGTCAATGACGTATAAATTGAAAACCAACCGATAAGCTGGTGTTAGTTGCTGAATGAGTTCAATGAGATCTTCTTGTAGAAGGTTTTGATAACCGCTAGTAGCCTCAGAACTAGCCACGGTGTTTTCGACGACACTAAGATCTTCTTGATGTTGGTATTTTACATTCTGACGATAGTGGTCGAGAGCAGTGTTGATCATCACACGCCGAAGCCATATTTTAAAAGAGCGCTCGGCATCGTACATCTCTACTTTTTGGAAAATCTTTAAGAATCCATCATTGACTACTTCTAGTGCTTCTTCTCGGTTAGGAACATAACGCATACACACCCCCATGGCATACCCATAAAACTGCTTATAGAGCAATTCCTGACATTTGCGGTCTTTTTTTAGACAGCCTTCGAGTAGTTCCGGTAAGGTTTTCAACGCACGTGAAAATAACATTCGGCTATCAAGTACGGGAGTTTGTTGTGGGAGGTTGCGTCAAATTCTGAGAAAATATAACTTTTTTTTACCAATCCTCAAAAATGAAGGATGCCCCTATTTGGGGTATCTACGATTAGAAGTTTCGTTTAACTAGCTTTGATTAGTCGTAACCAACTATTTACTCTCACTTAATTAGTGTATGAAAAAATCAATATTTCTAGCAGCCGTTCTATTAGCTATGGTTTCTACCTTACAGGCACAGCCCCGATGGTCGGCTCAACAAGCCAACGATTGGTATAAAAAACAAGGCTGGATTAGAGGGTGCAACTTTCAACCAAGTACTGCTATCAATCAATTGGAGATGTTTCAGGCGGCTACTTTCGACCCTCAGACCATCGACCGCGAGCTAGGCTGGGCTGAAGGGCTAGGTATGAATGCCATGCGCGTATATCTACATCACGTAGCGTGGACGTCTGACCAAGCGGGTTTTAAAAAACGCTTAGACCAATACCTCCAAATTGCTAATAAACACGGTATCAAAACCATTTTGGTCTTCTTTGATGATTGTTGGAACGACGAATACCACGCCGGAAAGCAACCTGCGCCCAAACCAGGCATTCACAATAGCGGATGGGTACGCGACCCCGGTACCATGCTCCTAAATCACCCCGATAGCCTTGGGATGCTTGAGCGCTATGTAAAAGATGTAATGACTAATTTCAAAAATGATAATAGAATTTTGTTGTGGGATCTTTACAACGAACCTGGTAATAGTCAGTATTTTAACAAAAGTTTACCTCTGGTGAAAGCTGTTTTTAGCTGGGCCAAAGCCGTCAATCCTTCGCAGCCGCTTAGTGTAGGTGTATGGAGCTGGGGGGAGAAGTTTGATGAATTGAATAAGTTTCAGCTCGAAAATTCGGATGTTATTACCTATCATCATTATGGCTACATCGACAAGCACCAAGAGTTGATTCAAGAATATCGCAAATACAATCGCCCTTTGATATGTACCGAATACATGGCGCGCCGCAATGGAAGCTTGTTTCAGACGATTATGCCTATGCTCAAACAAGAAAACGTAGGTGCTATCAATTGGGGATTTGTCGCGGGCAAAACCAACACCATTTTTGCGTGGAGTTCGCCCGTACCTGATGGCAAAGAGCCTGAGCTGTGGTTTCATGATATTTATCGCAAAGATGGAACCCCTTTTAGCGAAAATGAAGTCAAAACGATCAAGTCGTTGACAGGAAAGAAATAAATAGCTAAACTTTCGTAAGTGTGAAGACTATCATGAAAAAAACACTTTCTTCTATTTTTTTTGGCATAGCCACGGTTTTGGGAATGGGTATTGTTCAAGCCCAAAATCTACGTCCGCCGGCGTACCCGCTTATCACTCACGACCCTTACTTTAGTATCTGGACCAATACCGACAAGCTTACCGACAGCCCCACGCGGCACTGGACAGGCAGGACACAGTCACTAGAAGGTATAGTGAGGGTGGACGGAAAAGTCTATCAGTTTTTAGGAGCGGTTCCGACGGCTTATGAGGCTCTCTTGCCAACCGGAGAAACAAAACCCTACTCGGCGCTCTATACCCTCGTCAAACCAGAAGCTGGCTGGGAACAACCCGACTACAAACCGCAAAATTGGAAATCAGGCTCAGGGCCTTTTGGGGATATTCCGGTGGCTCGTACCCCTTTTACCAACGCTCGCACAGATAAGGACGGGATTTTTATTCGTCGTGAGTTTAATTATGACGGAAAAATCGACCCTTCTAAGCTGCTTTTAGTAGTAAGTCATGACGACGATGTAGTGATTTATCTCAACGGCACAAAAATACTCAGCAAGACTTGTTGTGCGGGTGAGTATATTCATCTTCCTCTTTCGTCAGAAGGCCAAAAAGCCCTTCGCAAAGGCCGCAATGTATTGGCGGTGCATTGCATCAGCCAAGTAGGAGAGTCTTTGATTGATGTGGGTTTGGTAAGCCCTATTCCTCCATCCAACATCACTACGGCACTTCAGCAGAGCGTGGAGGTCACGGCCACGCAGACTACCTATGATTTTACGGCGGGGCCTGTGGCGTTGAAAGTGAATTTCTTATCGCCTTTGTTGCTCGACGATCTCGAAATCGTGGCACGTCCCGTAAGTTATGTGACCTTTGAGGCGCGCTCCACCGACGGAAAATCCCACGCCGTGCAAGTATATTTTGGCGAAGCAGGAACCGTAGCTGCTAATACTCCTGGACAAGAGGTAGAAACCAAAGTAGAAAAGCAAGGAGGGCTGAGTTTGGCATCAGTCGGAACAAAAGTTCAATCAATACTTGCTAAAAAAGGCGACAATGTACGCATTGACTGGGGCTATGCTTATTTGGCCGTTCCTGAATCGGCCACTAGACAAATGGCCGCAGGCACACCTGAAAGCTTGAAGAAAGTATTTTTTGCCAAAGGAGAATTACCCCAGAATGCTCAAAATTCGACAAGTTTGGCGGGAGAAGTGGCTATTGCGACGGCTCTTAATTTAGGCAACGTGGCATCAACCGCCGTGGCGCGTCATGTGTTGCTAGGCTATGATGATGTATATTCAGTGCAATATTTTGGTCAAAACTTACGCGGATGGTGGCGCCGCGACCCCAACATGACCATGCTCAAAACCCTCCAAATAGCCGAAACGGATTATGTACGTATTCGAGAAAAAAGTAGTCGTTTTGACAAAGAACTCTACGCCGAAGCCCAAAAAGTGGGAGGAAAAGCTTATGCCGATTTGTGTCAGTTAGCTTATCGACAGGCCATTGCCGCTCATAAAATAGTCCAAGGCCCCAAAGGAGAGGTATTTTTCTTTTCAAAAGAAAACTTCTCCAATGGCTCCATCGGTACGGTAGATGTGACATATCCATCAGCCCCTATGTTTTTGATGTACAACAACGAACTGGCGAAAGGGCTATTAAGGTTTATTTTTGATTATAGCGAATCGGGACGGTGGAAAAAAGACTTCCCTGCCCATGATGTTGGAACCTACCCACTAGCCAATGGCCAAACTTACGGGGAAGATATGCCCGTAGAGGAAGCCGGAAATATGGTGATTTTGACCGCAGCTGCCGTCAAAATGGACGGAAAGCCTGATTTTGCACGGGAACATTGGCCGATGCTGACCAAATGGGTTGGATTTTTGAAAAGAGACGGTTTTGACCCGGGCAATCAACTCTGTACCGACGATTTTGCGGGACACTTGGCGCGCAACACCAACTTATCGGCCAAGGCTATCATGGGCATTGCGTGTTATGGGCAAATGGCGGCTCAACTAGGCCACCAACAAGTAGCCGACGAACACCTCAAGCTGGCCCGTGAACTGGCCCAAAAGTGGGCTGCAATGGCTGCCGAGGGGGATCATTATGCGCTTACTTTCGACAAACCTACAGGAAGCTGGAGTCAGAAATACAATATCGTTTGGGATCAATTGCTCGACTTGAATGTGTTTCCTAAAGAAATCATCAAAAAAGAAATGGCTTTTTATTTGAAGACCCAAAGACCTTATGGCTTGCCGCTCGACAACCGCAAAACCTACACTAAATCAGATTGGATCATATGGACAGCTACTATGGCCGACTCAGAGCAGGATTTTAGGGCGTTGGTAGAGCCGATTTGGAAATTTGCCAACGAAACACCTAGCCGAGTGCCCTTGTCGGATTGGCACGAAACTACCAATGCCCGACAAGTAGGTTTTCAGGCGCGTTCGGTAGTAGGAGGGTATTTTATTAAAATGCTAGCGGAACGTTTGAAAAAATAATCATCATATCTTTCAAATCTCAGTTGAACTATGTCGCAACTAATTTTAATTATTACATGGCTGGTGATAGACCCCTTCTCTTACATGGTGAGAGGAGAAGGAGCCTCTCCCGCTTCTTACCTCAATGAAGTAAAAGAAGAACTAAAAAAAGAATGGCCCAAAAATCGTACGATCAATTTGGTATTTCATGGGCATTCGGTGCCAGCCGGATATTTTAAGACTCCCGTAGTCAATACCCTAGAGGCTTATCCTTACCAAGTTCTTAAACAATTGAAAGCCGAATACCCTCATGCGGTCGTAAATATTATTAATACTTCTATTGGTGGAGAGGATTCTAAAAAGGGAGCAGCTAGGTTTGAAACAGAAGTGTTGGTGCATCGACCAGATGTTCTCTTTATTGATTATGCCCTCAACGACCGACGCATTGGACTGGCAGAAGCCGAAAAATCTTGGCGAGAAATGATTGGAAAAGCTTTACAAAAATCCGTTAAAATTATTTTACTTACCCCTTCTCCCGACCAACGGGTCAATTTGGAAGATTCTAAGAATGAGCTTGAAGCTCATAGCCTTCAGATTAGACGACTTGCCGAGGAATTTGGAGTTGGATTAGTGGATAGTTATGCTGTTTTTTTGGAAAAACATAAAACGGGCGAAAAAATTTCAACGTATATGTCACAAGTGAATCATCCCAATGAAAAAGGGCATCAACTTATCGCTAATGAAATTATGAAGTATTTGCGTTAGGTTTGATCAAAAGAGGATTGAAAGATAGTGATAAGGTAAAAAGGGAGAAAACTTTTCAAGTTTCTCCCTTTTTTATTGGAGTTTTTTGTTGTTAAATGTCTGATTTTTAGGTATTTGATTTTGTTTGCGAAAGCTTGTTTGCAATAGGTGTAATAGAAGGAGGTAGATATATTAAATAATATTAAAATATCAAAAAGTGCAAAAAAATAACCATTTTGAGTAAAAGCATTCCTTTGCTTGTGGGTTAGATTTGTAAAATATAAACTTGGTATATTTATATAATCAAGCATGACTTCTTCTTTATCCACATTTAGTTACTTCTATGATAAACACTTATTGCATCGGTTTGGGCCGCAGACAAGAAAGCAGGTTAGTACAGGATAATTCCAAGTTTCTTTTTTGTGAAAATTAGATTCGAGAATAAGTAGTTCATAATGACATAACTATATAATAATTTCATTTTGTTTCTATTTAGGCTCTTCTTTATTCTGGTTTTAAACAGTGTAAACGGACGTATCACTAAAATACCTTTAACCTTTAATCAACTCATTCTATGAAACAAATTCGACTGTTTATGATTTGTATGTTACTAGCCTTGAAAGGGTTTGCACAAGGCGTGCAAGTTCAGGGGAAAGTAACCTCTGCAAATGGTGCCGCTGTTCCAGGGGCAACTATCCTCGAACAAGGAACTACCAATGGTGCTACTACCAATGCCGACGGTGTTTACCGAATTACTACTACCAAAGCCAATGCCTCTTTGGTATATTCGTATGTGGGCCTCATTAGTCAGACCATCAGTGTTCAAGGGCGTACTGTAATTGATGTGACGCTAGAAGAAGATTTGAAAGCTTTACAAGAAGTAGTCGTAGTAGGATATGGCTCGCAACGTAAACAAGACATTACGTCGGCGGTATCGGTGATAAATATGAAAGACATTGGTGAGCAACCCGCCAACAACATGAATCAACTCATCCAAGGACGAGCCGCAGGGGTAGTAGTCAAACAGAAAAGCGGTACACCTGGCGGAGCCTTTGAGGTACGTGTACGGGGGATAGGTTCATTGGGCGCAGGTAGTGATCCTTTGTATGTAATCGACGGGTTTGCGGTAGGTACCACCGTTGGTCAAAACCTCAACCCTAATGATATTGAGAGTATTTCTATTTTGAAAGATGCGGCTTCTACGGCTATCTATGGAGCACGGGGCTCTAATGGGGTAGTGCTTATTACCACCAAAAATGCTAAGGAAGGCAAAGTTGGAGTCAACTTATCGGTAGATTATGGTATTCAAAATGTGCCTTCTTCACGCCGCGTAAAAATGCTAAATGGCGTAGAGTTTGCTCAATTCAAAAAAGAGGTATTTGAGGATGGTATACGCTACTTCCAAAATAGAGAACCGACACTAGAGGAAGTACCCATTGGTTTTCGCTATCCTGAGCAAACCAAATACTCGACCGACTGGTTTGCCGAAATCATGAACAACAATGCCGCTTATACCGATGTAAACCTCACTATTTCGTCAGGTAAGGGGCCGTTGCGATCGCTTTTGTCAGTAGGTTATTTTAAAGAAGAAGGTTCTATCATCAAAACTGACTACGACCGTATATCTATTCGTAGCAATTTGGGCGGACAAGTCAATAAGTTTTTGAATGTAGGTCTTAACATCAATGGTAGCTATACCAAACAAAACCTTGCCAATACCGACGGTCGTAGTGCCTTGGTGGGAGGGGCTCTCTTAATGGATCCTCGTGAGCCTGTTTACAATCCTGACGGAACGCTCCGCCCTTACATTGGAGGATTAGATGGGGTTTTTGGTTTTCCAAATCCAGTGTATGTACTAAATAATGTGCTTCGTAGAAGAAACATCGCCGACATCCTTACCAATGGTTTTGTGGAAATCTCTTTCCTTAAAAATTTGAAGTTTAGATCTTCGGTCAATGCAAAACTGAATTATAATAGTTACAAGGACTATGTTCCTTCTACGATTGGGTTGTCGGTGGCGTCTGGTACGGCAGGTGCGCCTCCCCGTATTGCTACTTCTCAGGAGATTGTGGAGCAACTCCAAAACTATTCTTTTGATCAATTGCTCACCTATACGCCACAGATTGGAGCTCAGCATAGCCTTGATATGTTGGCTGGTTTTACTTCCCAAAAAGAAATCCTTAGAGGAGTATCTGGTAGTGCCAATACTTTCCCCGACGACTTGGTGCCGTACTTGGGCGCAGGGTCTATCAGAGCCTCAAACTCTTACGAAAATGGCTGGACTTTGTTGGCCTATTTAGCACGGGTCAACTATGCTTTCAAAGACAAATACTTGTTGTCGGCGTCGTATCGTCGTGAAGGAAGTTCGAGATTTGGTACGCAAAACAAATACGGAGATTTCCCAGCGGCCTCAGTAGGTTGGAGAGTAACAGAAGAGTCTTTTATGCCCAAGATGCCTTGGCTGACCGATTTGAAACTCCGTGCAAGTTGGGGGGTAACGGGTAACAACAACATCGGTAACTATCCAAGTTTGGCATTTGTAGGAGCCAACAATTATATACTTGGAAATGCTTTTGCTCCGGGTAAAGTGATTAGCTCTTTTGCCAACTCGGCGCTTAAATGGGAAAAATCAAACCAATTAGACATCGGTATCGACTTGGCTACTTTCAACAACAAATTGGTATTTACGTTTGAGTATTATAACAAACTCACCAACGATATGTTGTTGCCAGTGTCGATTCCAGCAGTATCAGGCTTTACCACGAGCTTAGACAATATCGGTAAAGTAAGAAACCGTGGGGTTGAAATTGGGGTAGATTACAAAACCAATATCGGGGCGGTCAATTTCAGAACCAACGGAAACTTGACTATTAATCGTAGTAAAATTCTGGCTATCAAAGGCGTCAACGATGCCTTATGGTATGGAAGTTTCTATGGTGGCTACAATGTACAAAAAGTGGGTCGCCCTATTGGGATGATTTATGGGTACAAGAAAATGGGTATTTTCAATACCCAAGCCGAAATCGATGCATGGCCTAAGCAAGATGGGGTGATTCCGGGCGGTATGAAGTTTGCGGATACCAACGGTGATGGTGTGGTCACTTACGATACCCAAGACATGGTGGAAATCGGAAACCCAAATCCAGCTTTTACGTGGGCATGGACGGGTGCGGCCGATTATCGCAGCTTCGACTTAAATATCTTATTTGTAGGAGCGCATGATTTTGATATCTACCGTAATATCGAAGCTTCTACGATGAACATGGACGGGGTATTCAACGTCCTCGACAAAGCCAAGGACCGCTGGAGATCACCTTCCAATCCAGGTTCTGACCCTAACGCTAAAAATTCTCAAGGTGGAACAAACTACTTCAAATGGTCACGCGAGAGTAGCGAAAGATATGTATATGACGGTAGCTACATATGGCTCAAAAGTGTAACTCTAGGATATACGTTGCCTAAATTTAAGTCGGTGTTGAGTGATGCACGCATATTTGTGACGGCCAACAATCTCTTCTTATTCACCAAATATCCGGGTAACAACCCCGATGCAGGGGTAAGAGGCGGTACTGAGCTCAACAACGACGATGAGTCTTATCCAGTACCAAGAACGTTTGCGGTAGGTGCTAAGTTTAACTTCTAATTTTTTGACAGAAATGAAAAAAATAACAGGCTTTTATATATTACTACTTTGTCTGGTGCAGTTTTCGTGCAAAGACGATTTTTTGACCACCACCGACCCTACGCGTCTTGGTACGGATGTGTTTTACAAAACCCAAGCACAGTTTGAGCAAGCGCTCAATGGAGTCTATGGTCAGCTTCAAGGCATCACCAACACGGCTTATCTAGGGCAAGAGTTTATGTCTGACAATACTACGCTTGATTTTAACCCACTCGACCGTGGGGGCGCGGCTGGTTGGGAAGCGTTTGAGTTTTCGACCGTAAACCCAGGCAATGGTGAAGTGAGTGCTCTTTGGAACAACCACTATTCGGCCTTATATAATATCAACTACACCCTCGAAAAACTAGAACCTTCCACCATCAATGACGCAGCTAAGAAAGAGATTGAAGGACAGTTGAAATTTATTCGGGCTTTTCATTTCTTCAATTTGGTACGGTATTTTGGTGATGTGGTTTTAACCACCAAAACCCTCTCTACTCCCAACGAAGCTTTTGATTTGGTACGCTCACCTCAGGCCGATGTTTACAAGCAAATTGAGGCAGATTTGAAAGATGCAAGTACTTTACTCCCTGCTACTTATCCCACTGCTGGAAGAGGCCGTGTAACAAAAGGTGCTGCGTTGAGCTTGCTTGGTAAAGTATATTTGACCTTGAAAAGGTATCCTGAAGCAGTGACTACCCTAAAACAAGTACTTCCGTTGGGGTATTCATTGAATGCCAACTACAAAGATAATTTTGACCCCGCCAAGAAAAATGGCCCTGAGTCGGTGTTTGAAGTACAGTACCAAGGAGGTAATGACTTGGGAGAGCAGAGCAATTTTGTGTATGTATTTGCTCCGCGTTTGTCGCAAGGGGCTGTAACGGGTTTTGCCAATACAGCGCCTAGTGGCCGTAATATTCCTACCAACGACATGATTGCTGCGTATGAGGCAGGTGACTTGCGCAAAGATATTTCGTTGCAAACAGGCTATACCCTCAATGGTACCTTTGTGGCCATTCCTTTTATTAACAAATACCGTTATCCTCATACTATTTCGGGGCGTTCGGACAACAATTGGCCCGTGCTGCGTTATTCGGATGTATTGTTGATGTTGGCCGAATCAATCAACGAAGCTACGGGGCCTGATGCCGAGGCATTGGGCTATCTCAACCAAGTACGCAAACGTGCGGGCTTGGCCGAATTGAGCGGTCTTACCAAAGATACTTTCCGCACGGCGGTAATGAAAGAAAGGCGCGTAGAGTTAGCTTTCGAAAATCACCGTTGGTTTGATTTGCAGCGCACCAAAACGCCTGCCGAATTGGCGGCCTTTATGAATGCATATGCGGCCAAAGAAAAAGCCTCTCCTACGGTATCAAGAGGGGGAATAGCCTTTAATGCTCTCGACTATGTATATAGCGATTTTGAGTACTTTTTGCCGATTCCTGCCCCTCAAATTCTGATTAATAGCAAACTGACCCAGAATCCGGGCTATTAGGAGAATTGAATAGAAGAATTGGTTAGATTTTATTGGCTAACTGTCTTTATAAATAGTACTTATAAAAGCACCTATCGTATTATGCCAGAGCTATCTCGTCATTATCGATAGGTGCTTTCTAAACTAATTTTTCCCACTCCTTTAACTACATTTTTAAAATCGTGCAAGAAACCACAGAAACCTTCTGGCTTTGGCAATTATTAGGGCGATTGCACCCGCTAATCGTCCACTTTCCTATCGGACTCCTTTGTGTTGCGTTGTTGTTAGAAATCGTGGATTGGCGGCGCAAGTCCACCGAACTTAGAGCAGGTATCAAGGCATTGGTATGGATTGGAGCAGGTAGCTCCGTACTTGCTGCTGTTTTGGGCTTGATTTTGGCCAATCAAGAAGAATATGGCGGAGATACGGTAGTGGTTCACCAATGGTCTGGAATTGCTACGATGGCTTTGGCGGGGGGAGCAGTGTGGGCTTTGCGTACAGAGCGCCAATCACTTTTTAGGAGTTTATTGTTTATGACCGTAGGCGGAGTGACGGTGGCAGGCCACTACGGGGCTTTGCTAACCCACGGCGAAGATTATATCAGTGGCGTTTTACCTTTCAATAAATCTTCCGAAGCTGAGCCTTCGGGCGGTACAAATTTTACGTTTGCTAGTACCAACCAACCCCTTACAGAAAAGCAAATTGAAGATTTGAATATCGAAGTACGGTCTATTTTTGCTCACAATTGTTATAGTTGTCATAGCGCTACCAAAACCAAAGGAGAGCTTCGGCTCGACCAAAAAGACCTCATTTTCAAAGGCGGAGAGCACGGCCCTATCATCGTGGCGGGCAATCCTGACAAAAGCGAATTGATTCGGCGCATTACTTTGCCTGTAGGTCATAAAGAAGCAATGCCCACCAAAGGCAAGCGACTTTCCGAAAAAGAAGTGGCTATTTTAGAATATTGGATTAAACAGGGCGCTCCTTGGCCCAGTGGAGCAGAAAAAAGCATTTATCGGGTGGCGGCATTGGAGCCTCGTATGCCAGAACTACCTGCTGCTACTGCCGAACTTACGCAGCCTATCGATCGTCTTACGAATGCGTATTTTCAGAAAAATAAAATCACTTGGAAAAAGCTAGTCGATGACCGTACCTACATTCGTCGGGTGTACTTGGATGTGATAGGACTCCTGCCTAAACCCGAAGAAATTCAGGCTTTTGAAGCCGACAATCGCCCCGACAAACGGGAGATTTTGGTGAGAAGTTTGCTCAATCGCAACGAAGATTATGCTCAGCATTGGCTTACTTTTTGGAATGATGCCCTCCGCAATGACTATTCCGGTACGGGCTACATCACCAAAGGGCGTTATGATATTACCAAATGGCTTTACACTTCTCTCAAAACCAACAAGCCTTATAATCTTTTTGTAAAAGAACTCATCAGTCCCACCAAAGAATCAGAAGGGTTTATCAAGGGAATCAAATGGCGTGGTACCATCAACGCTAGCCAGCGTACTGAGATGCAAGCGGCCCAAAATGTGGCGCAGGTATTTTTGGGCCTTAATCTTAAATGTGCTTCTTGTCATGATAGTTTTATCAGCGACTGGAAATTGGAAGATGCCTATGCTTTCGCTAATATTTTTGCCGACACTACCCTCGAAATTCACCGTTGCGACAAACCTACGGGCAAGCTGGCGGGGCGTAGAGTGCTTTTCAAGGAGCTAGGCGAAATCAAAGAAACCCCCGTTACGGAAGAGCGTTTGAAAGAGTTAGCGGAGTTTTTAGTACAACCCAAAGACGGGCGTCTGTATCGTACTTTGGTCAATCGAGTATGGGCGCAGCTAATGGGGCGTGGTATCGTAGAGCCGGTAGATATGATGGACAACGAACCTTGGAGCCAAGATTTGCTTGATTGGTTGGCGTCGGATTTTGCGGCCAATGGCTATGATATCAAAAAGCTGATGTATGTAATTTTGACTTCTAAGACCTATCAATTGCCCTCGATTGGTGTCAAAGACGCCGCTTTGCTTACTTCCTCAAACTTTGTTTTTGAAGGGATGGTAAGACGACGCCTTACGGCAGAGCAGTTTGCGGATGCGGTCAGTGTGGCCTTCAATCCTGTATATGGTGATTCGGCCTTGGAATTCAAAAGATTACCCGAAAATATCCAAAAAGAAGTACCTTTTTCAAGAGCATCATTGGTCAAAAACGACCCCTTCTTGACGGCCTTGGGGCGTCCTAACCGAGAGACGGTTACGACGAGTCGAAATTCTCAAGCTAATCTTCTTCAAGCCCTTGAACTTACCAACGGAACCAAGTTTAATGAGGCAATCAAAAAAGGTGCGAAAATATGGCAAGCCAAATATCCTTCTTCTGAACTGCTGGTGAAGGAGCTTTATAAAAAATCGTTGGGACGAGAGCCTTTGCCGAAGGAGTTGAATGTAGCTCAGAAAATGGTAGGACCTAAACCTACCGTAGAAGGTATCGAAGATTTGGTTTGGGCTATATCAATTCACCCAGAATTTCAGTTAATATATTGATAATAAAGCGATTTTGATAATGAAAAATAGATGGAATAGAAGAGAGTTTCTCCAGAAAACAAGCGCGGCTACTTTGGCCGCAATGGCGGCGAGTGCCCCTATCCCTAGCTTGCTTTCGGGCTGTACTAAAAAAATAGGTCAAACCAACGGTACCGCCGACACGGTCATTTTGCTTTGGATGGCGGGTGGTATGGCACATACCGAGACCTTTGACCCCAAAAGATATACGCCTTTCGAAACAGGAATGGAAGGCAATCGCGTATTGAGTACTTTCAAATCTGTACCGACGGTTTTAGACGGAATTCATTTTTCGGAAGGACTAGAGTCGATTGGTAAAGTAATGGACAAAGGAACGCTCATTCGCTCTTATGTAGCTGCCGACTTGGGGCATATCTTGCACTCTCGGCACCAATACCATTGGCATACCTGCTACGAACCGCCCCAAACGGTCGCAGCTCCACACATTGGGGCGTGGATTGCCAAAGAACTAGGTCCTAAAAATCCCGTGATTCCGGCTTTTATTGACATTGGGCAGCGGTTTACCGTAGGCGAGGCCGAAGAGCTGAAAGCATTTCATACGGCAGGTTTTTTGGGAAATGAATATGGACCTTTCTTCATTCCTGACCCCAGTCAAGGATTGGAAAGTGTGCGCCCGCCGGTAGGAATGGATGCCAAACGTTTTGAACGCCGCAACCAGCTATACAACGAACTTATCAGCAACGGCCCCATGGGTGAGTTTGGGAGCGATTACCAAAAAGAATCCCTCAAACGCTCGATGGAGCAAGCCTATATGTTGCTCAATTCACCCGAAGCTAAGGCTTTTAACCTCACTACTGAGCCAAAAGAAAGCTACGATATTTATAATACAGGACGCTTTGGGTTGGGGTGTCTGTTGGCCAAAAGGTTGACCCAACAAGGCGCACGTTTCATCAGTGTAACCACCGAATATGAACCATTTTTTGGTTGGGATACCCACGAAAACGGTCACACGCGCTTGGAAGGCATGAAAAAAATGATTGATGGGCCAGTGGCACAGTTGATTAAAGACTTAGACCAATCGGGTCACCTCGACCGCACGCTTATTATCTTAGCGAGTGAGTTTAGCCGCGATATGATGGTCGAAGGCCGACCCGACGCCAAGGTACAAGAGCAGGTAAATCAGCCCGAGATTTTGTCGGATATGAAATTTTATGGAATGCACCGCCACTTTACCGACGGCTGCTCTATCTTGATGTTTGGAGGGGGAATCAAACGGGGATTTGTGTATGGCAAAACCGCCGATGAGCGCCCATGTAAGACTATCGAAAATCCCGTAAAAATCGACGGAATTCACCAAACTATTTATCACGCATTAGGGATTGCACCTGATACACAGTATGAAATCGAAAAGCGACCTTTTTATACTACCCCCGATGGTAAGGGAAAAGCCGTAATGGATTTGTTGGCTTAGAATATAGCCAACAGCAGTGACATACCGCAATTCAAAGATGCTTTAGCACTTAATAATGTAATGACGAAAAATGCTTTTTATATATCGGTAATGGTCGTGGCACTTATCGGGTATTTGCAATCTTGCGGAAGTAGCTCAAGCACTTCTCAAGAAGAAATACCTGATAAAGTAAGTTACAATTTTGACATCCGTCCTATCCTTTCGGATAAGTGCTTGGCGTGTCATGGACCTGATGCCAACAAAAGAGAAGCGGGACTTCGGCTCGACGACCCCGAAAGTGCCTTCAAAGCACTGAAAGATAATCCCTCGGCGCACGCTATCATCGCGGGAGAGCCACAGCGGTCGGAGGTATTTTTGAGGATTTCGACCAAGGATACCAATAAGCTCATGCCGCCGCCTTCCTCTAATCTTAAACTTTCAGCCAGAGAGATAGGGCTGATTGAGAAGTGGATTAAACAAGGTGCCAAATATGAAAAGCATTGGGCCTTTGTGGCTCCTCAAAAACCAGCAGTGCCTGAAGTAAAAAATGAGGATTGGCCTAAAAATGAAATAGACTTTTTTGTTTTACAAAAACAAGAACAAAAAGGCTTTAGTCCCAACGAAGAAGCAGACAAAGAGCGACTACTCAAACGAGTAAGTCTCGACCTCGTAGGCTTGCCTCCTACGCTCAAAATGATGGATAGTTTTTTGGCCGATAAAAGCCCCAATGCTTACGAAAAAGTAGTGGACGAACTCCTCAAAAATCCAGCTTATGGTGAAAAAATGGCGGTTTATTGGCTTGATTTGGCACGTTATGCCGATTCGCATGGGTACCAAGATGATGGCTATCGTACACAGTGGCCGTGGCGTGATTGGGTGATACATGCCCTCAACAAAAACATGCCTTACGATAAGTTTGTGACATGGCAGTTGGCGGGAGATTTACTACCCAACCGCGATAAAAGCCCTACTTACAAAGAACAACTTTTGGCAACAGGCTTTAATCGAAACCATAAGATTACGGAAGAAGGCGGTGTGATACCCGAAGAGTATCGCATCAGCTACGTGACCGACCGCAACGATTTGTTTGGCAAGGCTTTTCTGGGGGTAACTCTCGAATGTGCTCATTGCCACGACCATAAGTATGACCCTTTTTCTCAAAAGGAATATTATCAACTCTTTGCATTTTTCAATAGCGTCAATGAAGTGGGGATTGAGTCGGTGATTGGGGGGCCTGAAACCTACGCCAAAAAACCGCTCATGGAAATCAGTAATGAGGATGTAAAAAATATCTTGACCTTTATCAACAAACCTGATACCAACCGCCTCATTGTGTCGGTAATGACCGACCTTGATACCATGCGCAAAACGCACATCTTGCGCAGAGGAGTATATGATGCGCCTGGTGAAGAAGTACAGCCCAATACTCCTTCCTTTATTTTGCCTTTTGATAAAAAATACCCCAAAAACCGCCTTGGATTGGCTAAGTGGCTTTTTGACCGCAAAAATCCTCTTACGGCACGGGTATTTGTCAACCAAATGTGGCAAGAGTTTTTTGGGAAAGGCATTGTCAAGACATCGGGCGATTTTGGGATGCAAGGAGAGCTTCCTTCCCACCCAGAGCTATTAGATTGGTTGGCGGTCGATTTTATGGAGCATGGCTGGAATCTTAAGCGATTAGTAAAACAGTTTGTAATGTCGGCTACGTATCGGCAGTCGGCAGTAGTAACACCCGAAAAACTCGCCACTGACCCCGACAATATTTACCTAGCACGGGCGCCGCGCTATCATATCAATGCGGAGTTTGTAAGAGATCTAGTGCTCTCAAGTAGTGGATTGCTGGTGCCCACTATTGGGGGGCCAAGCGTCAAACCTTATCAGCCACCGGGGCTTTGGGAAGGAGCTACTTCGGGTCGTGGGCTGCTCTCTATGTATGTGCAAGACCACGGTGCAAGCCTGTATCGTAGGGGAATGTATACGCTCATTAAGCGCACGGTGCCGCCGCCTTCTATGAGTATTTTTGATGCAAGCAATCGTGATTTGTGTGAAGTAAAACGCCTCAAAACCAATACGCCTTTACAAGCTTTAGTGATGTTAAATGACCCCACGGTGCTAGAAGCTTCACGGGTATTAGCGGCAAAATTGCTGCAAGAAAACAGTGGCGTTTCCGACAAAATTCAGAAAGCATTTCGCTTAGTGGTATGTCGCAAGCCTACTGATAAGGAGATGACTATTTTGAGTAATTTTTATGAAAAAGAACTCAAAAAACTCAATAAAACAAGTGCAGAAAAATTACTAGCAGTGGGGGAGTATCCTGTTCCTACCCAAATAGACAAAGTGTCGTTGGCGGCTTTGATGAAAGTGGTCAATACCATTTACAATCTAGAAGAAACTATTACAAAAACATAGAAGTACGGGCTTTATTGGAATCCTCGGGAGTTTAGGAGAAAGCGTTTGAAAAAGAGGTAGTTATCGCAATTTTTGATACCAATGGAAAAAGAAATATTAGAACATGGACTGAGTTTTAACCGTCGTCGGTTTTTATCGACGATGAGCCTGGGCTTAGGAAGCGTAGCATTGGGGTCGTTGATGATTCCCAATCTGCTCAATGGAGGCGATATGGACGAAGCCGGTTTTACGCCGGGTATCCCTCACTTTGCCCCCAAAGCCAAACGAGTCATTTATTTGTTTCAGAATGGAGCCCCTTCGCAGATGGAACTCTTTGATTATAAGCCCAAATTGCGCGAAATGATGGGGCAGGAAATCCCACCTTCTGTACGTGGCAACCAACGCCTCACGGGAATGACCGCCAATCAAGCTTCATTTCCTTTGGCGGGGTCATTTGTGGATTTCAAACAATACGGACAGGCGGGGGCTTGGGTGAGCGATTTGATGCCTTATACTGCCAAAATCGTGGATGACCTCTGTATCATCAAATCAATGTACACCGAGGCTATCAATCACGACCCTGCTCTTACCTTTTTACAAACAGGTTCGCAGCAAGGCAACCGCCCCAGTATGGGGGCGTGGCTTAGCTATGGTTTGGGTAATGAAAACAAAAACTTGCCTGATTTTACGGTGCTTCTATCGCGCGGAATCGGCAATGGGCAGGGGGTATATTCCAAACTTTGGTCCAATGGCTTTTTGGATTCTATTCATCAAGGAGTACAATTTAGCAAGGGAGAAGACCCTGTGCTGTATATACGAGACCCTGAGGGGATGAACCGTAAAGAGCGCCGTGAGATGTTGGATAATTTAGCCGAACTCAACCAGCTTTCGTATGAGCAGTTTGGCGACCCTGAGATTGCGGCTAAAATCAAACAGTACGAAATGGCCTATCGGATGCAGACTGCCGTGCCTGAAGTGATGGATTTGTCGAAAGAATCGGACGATATCGTAAAGCTTTATGGCCCTGATTGTTTGGTGCCGGGTACTTATGCGGCCAATTGCCTTTTGGCGCGTAAACTTTCCGAAAACGGAGTAAGATTTGTGCAATTATACCATCAAGGGTGGGATCAGCACGGCAACTTGCCTTTTGAGATACAAAGCCAAGCCAAAGACGTAGATCAAGCCTCCGCAGCATTGGTGACTGATTTGAAACAACGTGGACTTTTGGACGAAACATTGGTGATTTGGGGGGGAGAATTTGGTCGTACAAGTTATAGCCAAGGCAAACTTACTAAAGATAACTACGGTCGCGACCACCACCCGCGTTGCTTTACGATTTGGATGGCGGGCGGCGGCATCAAGCCGGGGCTAGTCTATGGCGATACCGACGAAGTGGGGTACAACATAGCCCGTAATCCTGTGCATGTGCATGATTTTCAGGCGACTGTGCTACACCTACTGGGGCTTAATCACGAAAAACTTATTTTCAAACATCTTGGTCGCCGTTATCGTCTTACAGATGTGTCGGGCAAGGTGGTGAGAGATATTATGAGTTAATCTTTTTTGTAACATAGGGAACAAAACCTAAAGTCCAATTTTCTCAAATGAGTAGAAAGGTTATTGATTATTTAGAGCAGTTATTGTTGGTTTTTGGAATATTTATTGCCTTTCTGTTATTGTTTGAGAGCAAATTGGTAGTACCCCTTTGGCTCCAACCTTTGGGACGGATGCACCCTTTGCTATTGCACTTCCCTATTGTGATGCTGCTTATTGCCTTTGGAATGGAGTTTTTTCGTTTCAATCCTCCTAATTCTTCCCATTCTTTTTACCTATTATTTCTGCGAAATCTGTGGCTTATTGGAGCCGTTTTGACCGGGACGACGGTGGTCATGGGGCTTTTCTTGGCTAAAGAGCAAGGATATGACGGTCAAACCTTACCTTGGCACAAATGGACAGGCGTAGTGGTTTTTTATGTAGCACTAGCGGGCTATTGGGTGCGTCAGCAAGCTTGGTATCAGGCTGCTATCGCCAAAGGATTTGTGTCGATTGCGGCCTTGATTTTGGTAATTACGGGACATTTTGGCGCGGTTTTGACGCATGGTGACAATTTTATTTCTGGTCCTTTGCAAACCCCTGAGTCAGTTCCTTTCGACGAAGCCGTTGTTTTTGACCATGTTATTCAACCTATTTTTGAACAAAAATGTGTTAGTTGTCACAATCCCGATAAGATAAAAGGTGAGCTGATGCTGACCGATCAGCAGTCGATTTTGAAGGGTGGCAAAACAGGCAAGTTGTTTGTGCCCGGACAGCCCCAAGTGAGTTTGCTTTTGCAGCGTATTCACTTACCGCTCGACGACAAAAAGCACATGCCTCCTGTGGGGAAAGTACAGCTCAATCCACAAGAAATTATGCTACTATCGCTGTGGATAAAAGCCAATGCTGATTTTAAGAAAAAAGTGGCAGACTTGCCTGTCAATGACTCATTGAGGCTGATTGCGGCTACTTTGTTGGCCCCTGTCAGTGCCCCACAAGAAACGTTTGATTTTGCGGCTGCTGACGAAGAAACCATCAAAAAACTAACGACTGAGTTTCGGAGTATTGTGCCATTGGCGCATGAATCGCCTGCTTTGTCGGTCAATTTTTTCAATAAAAACTTGTACAACCCCGAAAAAATCAAAGAGTTAGCAGAGATTAAGAAGCAGGTGGTATTTTTGAATCTTGCCAAAATGCCCGTCAAAGATGCTGATTTGGGGCAAGTGGTCGCTTTTGAAAATTTGCAAAAATTGAATCTGAATTTTACGGATATTACTGGCAAAGGGCTGAAAGAGCTTACTTCTTTGAAAAAACTCAAAAATCTCTCTTTGGCAGGAACACAAATATCTATCAAGGATCTTCAAGCCGTAATACCCAGTTTTCAGAATCTCAATACAGTGGCTATTTGGAACACGGGCCTAACGCCTTCGGAGATGCAGCAACTCAAAAAAGAGTTTAAGAATATTAATTTTATTGAAGGTTTCAAAGACGATGGTTCAAACCCTATCAAACTCAATCCGCCGCAAGTTAAAAACAGTGCAATGGTTTTTGAAAACTCATTGGCGGTATTGTTGAGCCACCCCGTCAAAGGTGTTCAAATTCGATATACCACCGACGGCACTGAGCCAGATAGTATTCATTCGCCGTTGTTTACTAATCAAACGGTCATTAATAATAGCACTCATATTCGGGCCAAGGCCTACAAAGATGGTTGGTATGGAAGTGATGTAATAAATTTTGACTTTTTGAAAAGAACCTACAAGCCTGATAGTGTGCGGCTTTTGCTTCCTCTCAACCGCGTGCATCAGGCCGAAGGAGAAAAATCGTTTTTTGATACAAAACTCGGTACCTTCAATGCCAATAGCCCTGCGTGGGCCAACAATTGGATTGGCGTCCGAAACAATGATATGGCGTTGATATCAGAATTTAAGAAACCTGCGCTTGTATCGTCGGTGGAGTTGCGTATCATGGAAGAAGTAGAAACGGGTATATTTCCTCCCGAAAAAATTGAAGTGTGGGGCGGTACAAACCCTAATCAATTGAGGCTGATTGCGACCTTCAAGCCTTCAATTCCGACCCAACAACGCCCGCATTTACTAACTATAGTAGGAGGGAAGTTCAAGCCTCAATCGGTGACTTTCTTGAAAATTGTCGCCAAACCTCTTCAGAAAATTCCCGACTGGCACAGCGCGAAGGGGAGGACTGCGTTGTTGCTAGTAGATGAGTTACTCATCAATTGAATTGTAGTGTGCCACAATCCACTTCTTTCAGGCTTGTAGCACACTACACAATAGATTTTTGGTTTAGGACCAGTGTTCTTGAATTACTTCTAGCAATTCTGATTGAGCAGCACAGCCAGCAATCACATCACCGCCAAAGAGCCAATCTTGTCCACCCGAAAAGTCGGTGATTTGTCCGCCTGCCTCCAAAATGAGAAGTGTACCCGCGGCCATATCCCAAGAGTTGAGGTTGTATTCGTAAAATGCCTCAAAACGCCCTGCCGCTACGTAGGCTAAATCGATGGCGGCGGCTCCCATGCGGCGGAGGCCGTGGCAGCGTTGCATGAGGGTTTCGAGGATTTTGAGGTATTTGTCTTGTTTTTCAAATTTATAATAAGGGAAGCCCGTTGCTAGTAAGCTATCGCCTATGGTGGTGGCCGTCGATACTTTGAGACGAGTCGCATTTTCGAGCAAAGAAACATCTAGCGGAAGCCCTCCCAGTGTGTACCTTAGACTGACACTCCACGCGCCGCCACCCTGCCATCCATAAAATAGCTCTTCGGTACCCAAATGGTAAATGACCCCTGCAATGGGGATTTTGTTTTTGACCAAACCTACGCTTACGCAATAAATGGGCAAAGCATGAATAAAATTGGCAGTTCCGTCAAGTGGGTCAATAATCCAGTACAACTCATCGGGGTTCGATTCTTCGCCCGCAGTACCCTCTTCAGTGATAAAACCCGCCTCGGGCAAGAGTTGGCGCAGACCTGTTACAAGAAGCTTTTCGGTTTCTTTGTCAACGTAAGATACTAAATTGTTGGCGGCTTTGTATTCGGTTTGAGTGCGGTCAAATTTCGCCGCTTCTTGTTTGATAAATGCCCCCGCTTGGCGAACAATTTCTATGGTCTGTAAGGTGAGATTTTCGAGATTCATTCTTCGATGTTTTTTAAATAAGATAAGTCTTGCATTGAAATGACATTGTACTTTCTTCGTTCAATAGGCGTACGAGATTTAAGTATTCTGCTTCCATTGTCTAGGGGTGGGTTATTGGGGTTTGCTTTGTAAATCGCCTTGGCATATAAACTAAGTTTCAACGCAGCCTCCAAACGTTGCTGGGGAGTTTTGCTGTGCCATAGCTCTTTATTATATTTAGGAATATCCTCAGGGTTTTGGGATTTAATGATAGCCATGATTAGAGTGCTTTTTTACGGAGAAAAAATAATCGATAAAAAAGACAAAAAATGAGCAGCCAAGCTTCCAAAGGCATTCCTACAAATACACCTTTGACCACACTCCCTATCGCGACCGATAGCACATAGACACCCATCAAGCTAAGGCTGATTAATACAAACTTTTGTACCCAAGTTTGTTGCTTAATTCGGCTTAGAAAAAACGCCAAAGGTAGATACAGCGGAATCGCCCAGAGTAGATGCAAGTTCCACTCCGTCACGCCGTGGTTGGTGGCAGTGGCTAGTCCCAACAAAATCCATCCTGCTAAACCGACAATGGTAAAAAATATTTTATCAAACAAAAACGAGATTTTCAATTGTTTCTGTTGGCGTTGCGTATACCAAATCACAAACACTACCAATACCCCAAACAGTACCATAGGACTTAACCACCAAGGTTGCGAAGGCTGCTCTCTGTGTGAAAAATTAGTAGTGACCAAGGGTTGTGTCCTACTTACGAGGGATTTGCCGCCTATGGTAGCCTTTTCAAAATGGTGCATCAAATTGTAAGGCAGGTACATTTCTTGCTGAGGCGTTGCAATTTCATCCGAAGGAAGCCCAAGTGCCAGATTCATCAGAAACTTTTCCCAAGGCTTATATTCCAAATATTGATTCATCCACTGCCTAAAACTTTTGGCTTCGCCGTCAATAGGTTTGTTGTAATAAACCAGACTATCGCCACAAGCTACTTGCAGGGCATCGCGAATACGGCTAGAACAGTTGTCAAAAAAGAAACGATACTGATATTCACGGTTTTGGGGAAGGGCATTGTTTTCCAGAAAATCAAACAGTTTTTGCTTTTGTGCTTGGGACAGATTC
Organism: Runella zeae DSM 19591; assembly: GCF_000423565.1. Lineage (GTDB taxonomy): Bacteria > Bacteroidota > Bacteroidia > Cytophagales > Spirosomataceae > Runella > Runella zeae. The sequence goes on from NZ_AUIF01000035.1 coordinate 27,742, forward strand.
AAAATCTGCTCAGTCAAGTCGCGCCGCTCGGCCTCGTAATGTGGCACTACGTACTCCATGGGTACTACCGAAAGCGTGTAAGGTAGCGTACCTTGCACAAATTTTAGCAAGAAATTGCCCGTTTGAAAAGTAAAAGTACCATAGTTGTAGTTTCTGCTAATGCCGTTGAGCGGGTCATATACCCAGAGAGAGCTGTGCCCAAAACCACTCCCTTCAAATACACTATTGCCTGGCGCAATGGTAATCAGACTCACTTTGGCTTCATTGCTGAGGGTTTGAGCCATGAGCGACGAACTCAGCATAAGGCTATAAGCAATAAGCTGTAGGCTGTAAGCAATACGTCTAACCATACTCTCTTGGCCTTTGTTTTTTTGTGGCTCTACCTTTTTTTTACTATTTACCTGATACAACAATAACGATTTCACCCTTGATAGTTTTTTCGGCAAAATAAGCAATAATTTCGGTTAAAGTCCCACGAATAGTTTCTTCATAAACTTTTGTTAATTCGCGAGACACAGAAGCTTGTCGGTCGGCGCCAAAGTACTCCACAAATTGCTCTAGCGACTTCATGAGGCGATGCGGAGATTCATAAAAAATCATCGTTCTTTCTTCTTCTTTGAGTTCAGTAAGGCGAGTTTGGCGGCCTTTTTTGTGGGGCAAAAACCCCTCAAATGTAAAACGGTCGCTAGGAAGGCCAGAGTTTACCAAGGCAGGTACAAAAGCCGTAGGGCCGGGCAAACATTCCACTTCTATGTTGTTTTTGAGGCATTCTCTCACCAGCAAAAATCCCGGATCAGAGATAGCAGGTGTACCTGCGTCAGAGACCAAGGCCATGTTTTCGCCTTTGAGGAGACGAGCGATGAGTTTCTGTACAGTCTGATGCTCATTGTGGATATGGTAGCTCTGCAAGGGCTTCGTAATACCCAAATGCTTGAGTAAATGACCAGAGGTTCGGGTGTCTTCGGCCAAGATGACATCAGCGTTTTTGAGGGTATTGATAGCACGCAGGGTAATATCTTCTAGGTTGCCGATAGGAGTAGGAACTAAATAAAGTTTGGGAATCACAGTATATGTTTATTTAAAGGTCACAATTTCATTAAAAAGGGCAATTTGTACGATTTTAAGGAAATAGGCAATATGTTTAATTGGATTAATCTCATTTTTGGTTTAAAAGCATTTTCAAACAAATAAGCAAGAAGGGGAGTTTGATAAGCAAAACAATGTTAACAATTTTTTAAAATGTATATATTGAAAAATTGCGATAAAAAAATGTATTATTTTAATAATGCGGTCATTTACAGGTATTAAGGTATTGTTTTCTTTGGGAATAGCTTTTGTTTGTCCCATAAATTTCTTGTTTCTTTGTGCCGATTTTGACATCAACCAACTGTTTAAAACCAATTACAATTCTAACCAAAATTTTCAAATTATGAATCTTAAAGATTTACGAAAAATGCGGCTCATAATTGCACTTTTCGCAGTCGTTGCTGCTATTTGTGTGACTTTGCCCGAAGTGAAAGCGCAGGTTACTACTTCTACTTTGAGTGGTACTGTGAAGGATGACAAAAACTCAGAGCTACCCGGTGCTACCGTCCTAGCTGTACACGTCCCTTCTGGTACTCAATATGGAACTGTTACAAATGTAAGTGGTAACTACAGCATCCCTAACATGCGGATTGGTGGTCCTTACAAAGTTACGGTAAGTTTTGTGGGATTTGGAGCCAAAACATACGATGATATTTATCTGAAATTAGGAGAGCCTTATACCCTTAATTCACAGCTTTCGACTGGCGATGTGCAGCTTGCGGAAGTAGTGGTAATAAGTGCTCAAAACAAACTCCTTAGCAGCGAACGGTTGGGGGCAGTAACCAATATCGGTAGCGGTCAGATTCAAGCTTTGCCTTCTATCAGCCGCAGTATCAATGACTTGACTCGTCTTACTCCTCAAGCCAACGGAACCTCTGTGGGTGGAGGAAACTACCGCCAAAACAATATCACTATTGATGGTGCTGACTTTAACAACAACTTTGGGATTGGTACTAACCTCCCAGGTGGCAATGCTACTCCTATTTCATTGGATGCTATCGAAGAGATTTCAGTAAATGTAACTCCTTACGATATTCGCCAATCGGGTTTTATTGGTAGTGCTATTAATGCCGTTACACGTTCGGGAAATAATAACTTCTCTGGGTCAGCTTATACTTATTTCAGAAATCAAAATCAACAAGGAAATAAAGTAGGCGACAATACGTTTGCTCGTCAAAATTTGGATTACAAACAGTACGGTTTCCGTTTGGGTGGACCTCTTATTAAAAACAAACTTTTCTTCTTTGTAAATGCCGAGACAGAAAAGCAAATAACTCCCGGGCCTTCTCAAATTGCGGCAACGGCTCAGTTGCCTTTCTCACAAAACAACCCTCAAGTATCGCGCCCTACAGTAGACGAAATGAATACAATCAGCGCTTATTTGAGAGATACATACGGTTATGAAACGGGCCCTTACCAAGGGTATTCTTCAAATAGCTTCAGTACTAAGTTTTTGGTACGCTTAGATTGGAACATCAACAAAAATCACCGTATCAACGTCCGTTATAACCAACTCAAGAGCGAGTCTTCACGGATTCAACCAAGTACATCTGTTTCGCCGTTTACAAATATTTACCCCCAAAACCGTCAAAGCACTCAAGCTTTGCAGTACGAAAACTCCGGGTATTTTCAAGCAGCTAACTTTACTTCTTTTGCGGCCGAGCTTAACTCTACTTTCGGTGGTAAATTTGCCAATACATTGCGTGCTACTTACACACACCAAAACGACCCCCGTACAACCAAAGGCGGGCAGTTTCCTTTTGTTGATATCTTGAAAGATGGTAACCCACTTACCTCTTTTGGAACAGAATTGTTTTCGTACGGAAACTTGCGCGACGTAGAAATGCTCTCTTTTGTAGATAACCTAACTTGGACTTCGGGTAAGCATAACTGGACTGTAGGGGCGCAAGCCGACTTCAACACTACCAAAAATGGTTTCCAACGCTTTGGTACAGGTTTTTATGTATTCCAATCTTGGGATGACTTTACATCGGGCAAATTGCCAAGCCATTATGGTTTGACTTACTCGTTGGCTCCTAATTTTGAACAAGTATTCCCTAGTTTTAAATTTTCACAATATTCGGTGTATGGGCAAGACGAAATCAACGTCAACAGCAAGCTCAAAATTACGGCTGGATTGCGTATCGATTTGCCAACTTATCCCGAACCTTTGAAAGAGCATCCATTGATTTCACAGTTGACTTTTGCTAATGGACAAAAAGTAAATACGGGCGCTCTTCCTAAGTCTAGTTTGTTGTGGTCGCCACGTGTAGGATTTAACTATGATGTAAAGGGTGACCGTTCGCTTCAAGTTCGTGGTGGTAGTGGTATTTTCTCGGGACGTGTGCCGTTTGTATGGATTGTGTCACAAGCCGGTGATGCAGGTATGCTACAAGTAACTCAAACTTGGACAGGCGCCAATGTCCCTGGTCCTTTCAGATTGGAGCCTTACTATCCAACTACTGTCCCTGTAGCGGGTACATCTATCCCTACAGGTGGAACGACTGCTATCTCGCCTGATTTCAGAATGCCACAAACTTGGAAAAGTAGCTTGGCTATGGATATGCAATTGCCTTGGGGTATCGTAGGTACGGTAGAAGGGATTTACAACAAAGACATTAATACTGCTTATTTCAGTAATATCAACCTTGTTCAACCTGCGGCACTTGGCGTGTCGGGGTATCCAGACAATCGTTTGATGTATCCCACCACAAACACCCAAAGATACATCAACCCTCTTACGTCTGCGGGTCAGTATAGCCCTACCGGAACGACTGCCTACAACGTAACAATGCTAGGAAATGCTTCACAAGGTTACTACTGGTCTGTGACTGCTAAATTAGAAAAACAATTTAGCAAAGGAATTTCGGCTTCATTGGCATATGTACGTAGTGGTGCCAAAAACTTGTTTGACGGTGGAGGAGACCAGCCGGCTTCGGCTTTCCAAGGAACAGCTACTGTCAATGGCTCAAACTTTGCGACCCTTAGCTATGCCAACTATGTAGTTCCGACGCGTTTAGTTGGGTCATTTTCTTACCGTAAAGAGTATGCTAAATTCTTGGCGACAAGTATTTCATTGGTATATCAAGGTTCAGCCGATGGTCGATTCTCTTATATCTATTCTACTGATTTCAACCGGGATGGTGCCAACGCTGACTTGATTTATATTCCTAAAGATCCTTCTGAAATTACGTTTGTATCACAAACAGTAGGTTCAGGAGCTAATGCCGTTACTTATACTCCACAACAGCAGAGTGATGCATTTTTCCAATATATCGAACAAGATGCTTATTTGAGCAAGCGCAAAGGTCAATATGCTGAGCGTAACGGCGCTGCATTGCCTTGGAGAAACCAATTTGATTTCCGTATCCTTCAAGATTTCTTTGTCAATGTTCAGGGCAAACGTAATACTATTCAGTTGAGTGTTGATATTTTCAATCTTGGCAACCTTCTTAATAGCAGCTGGGGCTTGACTAAGCTTATTAACAACAACGCTATTTTGATACCTGCCAACAACTCTTCGGTAGTATCCGGAGGAACAGTGAAACCTACTTATCGTTTAGGCTTGGATCGTGGAGGACTTATCAAAGATACTTTCCGCGACAACGTAGGGTTTTCATCTACCTACTACATGCAATTTGGGGTTCGTTATATCTTCAACTAAGCATTGTTTTATTGCTTTTCAAAAAATCCCGGGCGCAGGCACGGGATTTTTTGATGGTATCTGGGCTACCTTAAAAGGAGTTAAGAATGATTTTTGGGTTTTTCTTGAAAAGAGTTTTTTAGTTTATAATTTTTCTGTTTCTTAATATCGCTTTTCTTTGTTCTTTTGCAATAGAAAGCATTAAACCACCAAAATTCATATATCATGTCGCAAAAGCGCGTTCTCATTGCCGAAGATAGTTCCGTGATTCAAAATCTAGCCCGCAAGATTTTGGAGTTTCAGAATTATGAAATCACCGCCGTCAAAAACGGAGAACAGGTGATGCAAATCGTGGACAAAGAAGATTTTGACATTGTTTTGCTCGATATCAACATGCCTATTATGGATGGTATGGAGTGTGTAAAAGCTATTCGAGCCCTCAACGATAAGAAAAAATCTAATTTGCCAGTGGTGGCTATCACTGGTAATGCCAAAAATTATTCTGAAGAAGAGTTCAAATCAGCGGGCTTTAATGATGTGCTCGTAAAACCCCTCAATTTCGACCGCCTTGTAGAAATCGTAAATGAATTGACGGAAGAATAAAATAATACTTTTGGTGCGTGTATTGGAAACTAGATTTAGCTGAAAACTTCTTCCACTACACGCATCTTCCTTATCCACAATGGTTGTTACTCTTCTTGGTACTGGAACCTCATCCGGTGTGCCGCTCATTGGCTGCTCCTGCGAAGTCTGTCGCTCGCTCGACTATCGCGATAAGCGGTTGCGTGTATCAGTACACATTTTGATAGAAGAAAAAAGCTTTGTGATTGATACCGGTCCCGATTTTCGTCAGCACATGTTACGAGAGGGAATCAATCAGCTCGATGCGGTCTTGTTTACCCATCAACACAAAGATCATACGGCGGGTTTGGATGACGTAAGAGCCTTCAATTTTCTTCAACAACGCGACATGCCTGTATACGGGCGAGCGCAAGTCCTGGAGCAATTACAGCGCGAATTTGAGTATGCTTTTGCAGAGTTTCGCTATCCTGGCATTCCCCGACTGCGACTTCACGAAATCCACAATGAGCCTTTTAGCATCGAAGGTGTCGAATTTGTCCCTATTGATGTGCTCCATCACAAACTCCCCGTTTTTGGGTTTAGAGTAGGGGATTTTGCCTACCTAACCGATGTCAACCACATTCCCGAAAGTGAATACGCTAAACTTCAAAATCTGGATACTTTGGTATTGGGAGCATTGCAGCATGAGCCACATATCTCGCATTTTAACTTGCGCGAAGCCCTAGAAGTGGTCGAGCTTCTAAAACCACAGCGTGCGTATTTTACGCACATCAGCCACAAAATGGGGCGTCATTCCCTTGTCGAGCCTACCTTACCAAGCCACGTAAAATTGGGCTACGACGGCCTAAAGCTTTATATTTAGTATACCAATTGCAAAATGCAAATGCTTGATAATGAATCGAAAGATATTTTTTTTGAATATTTGTGTTAAAAATTTTTGCATAAAAAAAACAAACTGCTACCTTTGCAGTCCCAAAACAATGGGGAAACAAATAACGGTTTCGTAGCTCACGGTGCGACGCCTCGCTTGGATAGAGTATCTAAGTCGAACGCTACTCCGATACGAATCAAAAGTTTTGGGATTGAATCCCTAGAAGTAAAGAGTAATTTATACGGTTTCGTAGCTCACGGTGCGACGCCTCGCTTGGATAGAGCATCTGAGTTGAACGCGATCCGGTCGAACGCGACTCCGGTCGAATCAAAAGTTTTGGGATTGAATCCCTAGAAGTAAAGAGTAATTTATACGGTTTCGTAGCTCAATTGGATAGAGCATCTGACTACGGATCAGAAGGTTTGGGGTTCGAATCCCTACGAGACCACAAAAAGCCCCTCAAGCAATTGTTTGAGGGGCTTTTTTATGCTTTACTGCTATCGTCAGTTTTGCGTTTTGTAAAAAAACGTTGGGTAAGTGTTGGTGAAAAACCTTGAAGGTAATCAAGAATTATCCTATGCTAAACTTATCCATCCCCCTTTATTAAACAAAGAATATTATTGTAAATGAAGAATTTTAAAGAAAAAGCTGACCTGATTTAGAGACAGGCAGATTTATAATTGCAGAAGTGCAAATAAGAAAATTTATATTTGCAGAAAACGCATTAAGTGCAAATAAGGAAATTTATATTTGCACTTATGAAAGCTACCGATGTCAAGAACTTTAAAGCAGGTACTTGGATACCACAGTACCAATACAAGAGTTTTTTACCCGAAAGAATAAACCTTCCTTGGATAGTGACCAACTCGGCCATTATCAGTAAATTAGGAGAAGCAGACCGCTATTTGGGTAAATTAGATGCCTTCTCGGAATTGATTCCTGATATTGACTTCTTTATCAAAATGCACGTAACCAAAGAAGCTACTGTCAGTAGTAAGATTGAAGGTACTCAAACTTCTTTTGAAGAAGCACTTATCAAAGAAGAAGACATCAACCCCGAAAAAAGAGACGACTGGAAAGAAGTCCACAACTACATAGACGCATTGAATCAGGCGATTGATGAAATGGAAACACTTCCTATTTCAAGTCGCTTAATCAAGCAAACCCACAGAACACTTTTAAGAGGGGTAAGAGGTAAAGAAAAGCTACCCGGCGAATACAGAGCAAGTCAAAACTGGATAGGAAGTAGCTTAAAAGATGCGGTGTTTGTACCTCCTGCTCATCACGAAATCCCAAACTTGATGCAGGACTTAGAGAATTTTATTCATTCGGAATTGGCAGCGCAACCGATTCAAGTTCCTCACCTGATCAAGATTGCTATCATTCATTATCAGTTTGAAACCATCCACCCTTTTTTAGACGGGAATGGTCGTATTGGACGGCTAATGATTACTCTTTACCTTTTGGATAAGAAGCTTTTACAAAAACCTATTTTGTATCTATCAGATTTTTTTGAACGTAATCGCAGAGATTATTACGACAATCTAACCTTAGTACGCAAACGCAATGATTTGGAGAATTGGCTACTTTTCTTCTTGACAGGAGTCATAGAAACTGCACAGAAAAGCATAGAGACCTTCCAACAAATCATTAAACTGAGAGATGATATTGAGCTTAATCAATTAATCAGTTTAGGAAAAAAGCAAACAGATGCAAAGAGGCTTATCAATGAACTCTATAAACAACCCATCATGGATGGTTTACAGATAGCTGAGGTGTTGGACATTCATCCTTCTACTGCTAACCGTCTTATTGCAGATTTTCAAAAATTAGGAATTTTAGAAGAACTGACAGGATACAAGAGAAATCGAATCTACGCATTTGCGAAGTATATAAAACTATTTAGATAATGCAGGAATCTGAACTTCAAGATAAGCCTCTAATCCAGTTTTTTGGTCATCCTATTGATGGTTAGAAGGTTGGGGGTTTGACTTTCGCCGAGACCACAAAAAACCCTCAAAACAGCCTGTTTTGAGGGTTTTTTCTTTAAGACGTAACTGTAAAACGTAACCGCTTACAAAAATCCGTAACTTCTTATTTGATTGCCTTCTCCCATATAATCCCGATATTTACCGCCTCGAAAATCATCCATTTAGGCGTATCATAAATCAATGGCCATTAAAAAATCAGAATTGTATAGCTCCCTTTGGGCAAGTTGCGACGAGCTGCGGGGAGGAATGGACGCAAGCCAATACAAAGACTATGTATTGGTTTTGTTGTTTGTAAAATATGTGTCCGACAAATACGCCGACGACCCCAATGCCCTCATTACCATTCCCGAAGGAGGGAGTTTTCAGGACATGGTTGCTCTCAAAGGTGATAAAGAAATAGGCGATAAAATGAATACCATAATCGGGGCATTGGCCATCGAAAACGACCTCAAAGGAGTGATTGATGTGGCCGATTTCAACGACGACGACAAGCTCGGTAAAGGCAAAGAAATGGTGGACAAACTCTCCAACCTCATCACAATCTTTGAAAACCCCGCGCTCGATTTCAGTAAAAACCGCGCCGAAGGCGATGATATTTTGGGCGATGCCTACGAATACCTCATGCGGCACTTTGCCACCGAAAGCGGCAAAAGCAAGGGACAATTTTATACGCCTGGCGAGGTAAGCCGCGTGATGGCCAAAGTACTCAACATCAAACAAGCTTCCAACCAAACCACCTTCTATGACCCTACCTGCGGATCGGGGTCGCTGCTGCTCAAAGCCGTGGATGAAGCCGACGGCAAAGGCAGTGTCTATGGACAAGAAAAAGACGTGACTACCGCCGCTTTGGCGCGGATGAACATGATTTTGCATGGCCAAGCGGCCATCGAAATTCACCGTGGACAAAGCACACTGTCGGATCCTTTCTTTAGAGATGCAAGCACGGGCTATCTCAAAACATTTGATTTTATCGTGGCCAATCCGCCCTTTTCGCTCAAAAACTGGACGAGTGGTTTTAATCCCCAAGATGACCTCTATGGGCGCTTTGATGGGTTTGGCGTACCGCCCGACAAAAACGGCGACTACGCTTTTTTGCTGCACATCATTAAGTCGCTCAAAAGTACGGGCAAGGCGGCCTGTATCCTCCCGCATGGCGTGCTTTTTAGGGGAAATGCCGAGGCCGAAATTCGCAAAAACCTCCTTCAACACGGCTACATCAAGGGCATCATTGGCTTGCCTGCCAACTTGTTTTACGGCACGGGTATTCCTGCCTGTATCATCGTCATCGACAAAGAAACCGCCGACGCACGCAAAGCCATTTTTATGGTGGATGCCAGCAAGGGTTTTATCAAAGACGGCAACAAAAATCGCCTCCGCGAGCAAGACATTCACAAAATAGTGGATGTGTTTAACAAACAAATCGAGCTGCCCCATTACAGTCGCCTCGTGCCGATGGAGGAAATTGCCGACCCCAAAAACGAGTATAACCTCAACATCCCGCGCTACATCGACAGCCAAGAAACGGAAGATATTCAGGACATTATGGGGCATTTGGTGGGTGATATCCCCCGTGCCGACCTCGATGCCCTCAACGACTATTGGGCGGTGTATCCTACGCTCAAAACCACCCTCTTCGACAGCAGCCCCCGTGCGGGCTACTATCGCCCCAAAGTGACCAAAGACAACCTCAAAACCAGCATCTTTCATCATCCTGAGTTTGTGACTTTTAGCGCCGAAATGGACGCCGTTTTTACCCAATGGAAAACCCGCACCACCGCCTACCTCAAAGCCCTCAATACTGAATCCAAGCCCAAGCACATCATTACTACCATCGCCGAAGACATCCTGAGTAGCTATGCCGACAAGGCCCTGCTCGACAAGTACGATGTGTATCAGCACCTGATGAACTACTGGAACGAAACCATGCAAGACGACTGCTACCTCATTGCCGCCGACGGCTGGAAGGCTGAGCCCGTGATTCAGAAAAAAACCAAAACCGCTACCCTGTGGGAGTGCGATTTGGTCCCCAAAGCACTGGTGGTGGAGCGTTATTTTGCCCACGAAAAAAATACCCTCGTCGCCCTCGAAGCTCAAAAAGAAGCCCTCTTTGCCCAGCTGCAAGAACTGGAAGAGGAACACAGCGGCGAAGACGGTTTTTTTGCCGATTATGACAAGGTAAACAAAGGCAGCGTCCAAAAACGCCTCAAAGAAATCGCGCCCAAAAAAGAAAATACGAAGGAACTTGCCTTGGATTTTGGCCTAGTGGCCGAGCCGCAAGTGGCGTACCTCAAAACCAACGAAGAAGCCCAAGAACGCGCCCTGTTGACGCTTTATTTGCAGCTCATCGACGACCAAGCCAAACTTACCACCCAACTCAAAGAAGCCGCCGCCGACTTGGACCAAAAGACCCTCCAACGCTACCAAACGCTGACTGAGGACGAAATCAAACAGCTCGTGGTGGACGACAAATGGATGGCCGCGCTCGAACGCAACGTAAAAACCGAAATGGAGCGTATCAGCCAACGCCTCACGCAGCGCCTCAAAGAACTCACCGAGCGCTACGAAACCCCACTCCCCGCCCTGACCAAAGAAATGGAAGCACTGGAGCAAAAAGTGAACGAACATTTAAAAGCAATGGGGTTTGTAATAAATATTAGTAACTTGTAAAATGGACATAGAGCAATCAAAATATAACGATTTAATCAATCAAATTGGTGGATTATTACAGAAAGGTCGAGAGCAGGCTGCCCAAACCGTGAACACTATTTTAGTGAAAACCTATTGGCTGATCGGCAGATACATTGTAGAATACGAACAAGGCGGTAAAGAAAAAGCTGAATATGGAAGCTTTCTTTTTGAGCAACTTTCAAAAGACTTGACAAGACGCTATGGAAAAGGTTTTAGTAGAGCTAATTTGCTGTATATGAGGAAACTTTACCTCGCTTTTCCAAAAAGTGAGACACTGTCTAACGTTTTGAGTTGGAGCCATTATTTTGAGATTTTACGCTCTGACAACGAACTTGAAATTAGCTTTTACGCCAGACAAACCGAGAAAGAAAATTGGAGTGTTCGAGAACTGAAACGACAAATGAAGAGTATGCTGTTTCACCGTTTGGCACTAAGCAAAGACAAAAAAGGTGTCTTAGAACTTTCTCAACAGGGACAAGAAATTCAGAAAGCTGAAGATATTTTGAAAGACCCTTACGTTTTAGAGTTTTTGAACATTCCCGAAACCCACCAATACCTTGAAAGTGAACTAGAGCAGAAACTCATTTCAAATCTACAGAACTTTTTGCTGGAATTAGGTAAAGGCTTTACATTTGAAAAACGCCAGTACAGAATTTCAATAAGCGGAAAACACTTTTATGTTGACTTAGTTTTTTATCATCGAATTTTGAAATGTTTTGTACTAATTGACCTTAAACGTGGCGAAGTAACACACCAAGACGTGGGACAAATGAATTTGTACCTAAATTATTTTAAAAAAGAGATAAGCACAGAAGGAGACAACGAACCTATAGGAATAGTTTTGGGAGCAGACAAAGATAATATTTTAATAGAATATGCAACCGAAAGTATCAGCAATCAACTTTTCGTAAGTAAATATCAGCTTTATCTACCAGACAAAAAACAACTCGCAAACGAGCTGAATAAGCTACTGAACAACGAAGATTATTGACCATTGGCGGAAAGAAGTAGTGTTTTAGTGGCGCACAATGACCAAATCATAGAAGTATTTCCTGATAGTAAAAATAATCAGCATCCGATGAGCTTACTAGAACAAACTCCGAGACTATTTTAGATGTTTGTTTGCAAGTTTCTTTGCAGAAAATAAAACCCCAATCACACCTTTGCAAACAAAATAACATTGATAATCAGGAAGTTATACTATTTTCATTTGCAAGTTTGTTTGCAAAAAATTGACACTTTAGTAAAAAAACATGAACACTACCCCCCAAAATACCCCCTTCAAACAAACCGAAATCGGCCCCATTCCCCAAGATTGGGAAGTGAAAAAGTTGGGTGAAACAGTAGATTTTCTTGATGGTAAAAGAAAACCAATTAAAGATAGTGAACGAGCAAAAATGAGAGGACAATACCCATATTATGGTGCTTCTGGAATTATTGATTATGTAAATGCTTATCTTTTTGATGAAGATTTAATATTACTTGGAGAAGATGGTGAAAATATTTTAAGTCGAAGTGTTAGATTAGCTTTTAGAATTTCAGGCAAAGTATGGGTAAATAATCACGCACATGTCTTAAAACCTAAAAATGAATTCGATATTGGGTATTTAACTGAAATATTAGAAAGTATTAATTATGAACAATATAATACGGGTACAGCGCAACCTAAGTTGAATCAGAAAGTATGTTCGCAAATACTAATCCCCTTCCCACCCACCAAAGCCGAACAAACCGCCATTGCCACGGCCTTGAGCGATGCCGATGCGCTGATTGGGAGCTTGGAGAAACTCATCCACAAAAAACGCCTCCTCAAACAAGCCACTATGCAGCACCTGCTTACGCCTAAAGAAGATTGGGAAGTGAAGAAGTTGGGGGAGGTATGCGAAATAACCTCAAGTAAAAGAATATTTGAAGACGATTATGTTACCGTCGGAATCCCTTTTTATCGTGGGAAAGAAATATCTCTTTTAAATGAAAATAAAAGACTTGATGATGAATTTTTTATTTCAGAGGAGAAATATGAAGAAATTAAGAGGATGTTTGGTGTTCCAGTAAAAGATGATATTTTAATAACAGCAGTAGGTACATTAGGAAATGTATATTTAATACCAAACAATAATAAATTTTACTTCAAGGATGGTAATCTCATTTGGTTAAAAAATATAAAGAATATTAACCCCAATTATTTATCAATTCAAATCAGTTGGGTGAAAAATGAGATAATAAATAATGCTATTGGTAGTTCTCAAAAAGCTCTTACTATTGTAGTCTTAAAAAAACAATTAATTCCTCTACCTACAAATAAAGCCGAACAAATTCGTATAGTTAATATACTTTCGGACATGGATGCGGAGCTGTCGGGCTTGGAGGGTAAGCTAGAAAAGTACCGTCAACTCAAGCAGGGCATGATGCAGCAATTACTGACGGGGAAAATACGGTTGGTGTAAGGTGCTGAAATTCAGGGCTGCTTTAACCCCACGTCGCATCGGCGCTCCGACTTTAGGCTGGGGCTTGTGAACAACAAAAAATACTAAAGGCACGGGGTTTGAGCAGATTTACGTAATTGAGCAGCATTAAAGCAAAGCATGATGCAGCCGCATCGGCGTTTTGCTAAAAATTCTTATATTTGTATATAAATATACTGAAATGGGAATTTAACTTTTGTTTTTTAGATGCGAATAATTACGAAAGGAACCCTAAAGGAGTTTTGGGAAAAGTATCCAGACTCAGAGCAAGAACTTAAATATTGGTATGCCAAAATGAAACAGGCCAATTACCAGTCGCCTAATGAAGTCATTGAAGATACCCCCAAAACCGATATTGTAGGCAACAATAGAGTTGTATTTAACATTTGCCGCAATAAGTACCGACTCATTGTTTTGTTTAGATACAAACTTCAAAGGGTTTATATCCGTTTTATCGGAACGCACAAAGAGTATGACAAAATTGAGGATATAAAAAACATTTAATTGCTTGATTATGAAAGAGATTGAAGCATTCAGGCTGAATTTAAAACCCATCAAAACCAAGGAGCAATATCAGCACTATTTAGGCATAATTGACTCCTTGGTGGACTGTGCCGAAGGTAGCTCCGAAGAGGAGTTGTTAGAGCTTATTTCCATTTTGGTCGAAGACTACGAGGCCACCCATTTTCCCATTGAAGCCCCCGACCCCATAGATGCCATCAAGCTCAAAATGGAAGAAGAAGGGCTCAAAAGAAAAGACTTAGCCCCTTATTTTGGAAGTATCAGCAGGGTATCGGAAGTATTAAACCGAAAAAGGCCGCTTACGCTCGATATGATACGTAAGCTTCACCGAGGCTTGGGGATTTCGGCCGAAACGTTATTAGCAGGGTAGATTTTACCTAAACTCAACCTCATGAAATGAACCCACACCAAGCTGTCGCTTCCGAACGTGCGACCCAAAACCGCATTGCGACGATACTTTCGGACATGGATGCGGAGCTGTCGGGCTTGGAGGACAAGCTAGAAAAGTACCGCCAACTCAAGCAAGGCATGATGCAGCAATTACTGACGGGGAAGATACGGTTGGTGTGATAATTGGGTTATTTTTGTGGTGACATACAATCTAAATAAACAAAAGGCATGAGTACGGCACAGAGTTTTTACGAGGTTTTCAAAGCACTACCTAAAAAGGTACAGATAGAGGTGCTAAGGTTGTTGGAAAATGAAAAAGTCCCGCTACATACTCAAATAGAGCAGGGCTTGAAAGATGTAAAGAAAATGCAGGAAGGCACATCGCCCAAACGTAATGTGCGGGATTTAGTCAAAGAATTACGGAACGAATAACGTAATCTACTCCGATTATTTTGCGTCTCGATTAAGGCGGTTTGCCAAAAAATTCCCTTCCCTGTTAGACGAAATAGAAACCTTGGCCACGCTGTTGGAAGAAAATGCACATACAGGTATTGCATTAGGAGCAGGACTTTATAAGATTCGTTTGGCTTCTGAAAGTAAAGGCGGTGGCAAAAGTGGTGGCTTTAGAGTAGTCACTTATGTGTTGTATCAGGAACCAGAAAGCTCCGATGTTTATCTTCTGACGATGTATGACAAATCAGAAGATGCTACGATTAAGAAAGAAAGCCTGCTGAAACTCGTTCAAAAAACCATTCAAAAATAGTATTTCTCCAACTCAAGCAAGGCATGATGCAGCCACGTCAGCGGGGCGAAATTGCTAACAGGCAAGAGACGGTTGGTGTGATAAATAGGATTTAACAATCAGGTATATGGCACACAATTTGTACTTTTGCTATTGATAAATACAAAATAGGCAAACGGACAATGCTTGATGAACTTAGAGATATAGCTTTCAGATTTCAAATTGACCCCAATAAAACGGTGGGACATGCGGCTCGGATATCGTCTGTTATAAGCGTTCTATCTAACATAAATCAGTCTTTTCAGAACTTTTTGGAAGTTGAGTTTTTTAAAAATGAAGAGTTTGTAAAAGCGTTTGAACAAAATAGTAAAGTTTTAGAGTCATTGAAAGAAGATTTAGAACTTCTTTTGGTAGATGTAAAATTTGGAAGTTTTGAGGCAGCAGCAGTCCCTAACTTAATATCACTGCCCTCTCTTTTTAACGATAAAGTAAGCGTTTGGAAAAAAGAAACTTACCAAGATTACAAAGAAAATATCTTATACGGTGAATACGAAAATCCTGATTTTCTTAAAAAAGTAATGGGTAGGTACAGTGAAACTGAAAGAAATCAAATTTTCAAACCTCTGTTTTCGGCAGTTTCACCAGAACGGCCCTACAAACTAAATTTCATAAGAGCAAACAAGAAAAAGATTGTCTTTAATCAACCTGCAAAAGGCTTATATGATTTATATGTTCCAAAATTAGAAAAACGAGCCTCAGTAGATTCTTCTGAATACAAAACCGTACAATTTTATGCCCAAGTTCGTAAAAGCGAAGACGGATATAACCTCGCAAAAAAGAACATAAAACAGGTGTATTTTCTCGAAGAGTTGGAGCATGAAACCTACCCTTACAAGCCCAGCAGCATTGTATTTGAAGATACCGCCTACGACCTGAATAAACGCCTTGATTGTCAGGTTGATTTTGAAGAGGGTATGTATATCATTCAAAATCAAGAATTTGACATTACAGTTTGGGGCGAATCAAGAGAAGAAGCCGAATATTCTTTTGCTTTTACATTCCACTCATTATATCAAAATTTTGCCGTAGAAAGCGATAACAAGCTCTCGCAAAAAGCGAAGATTTTGAAAGATAGCCTTTTAAAAACCGTAAAAAAAGTAATTGATGAAAGCCCGAAAAACTAAGGATTTGCAGAAAGTCCTTACAAAAAAGGGCTTTGTTTTTTACCCCGAAAAAGACCATCACCAATTCTATTACCTCGAAATTGAGGGCATAAAACAACCTATTTACACCTATTTTAGTCATGGTCTTAAAGAGTATAGTCTCTCTCTTATGGGTAGAATAAAGAAGCAGTTAAAATTTATCGAAACCGACAAAGCGGAAGATTTTTTTGATTGCCCAATGAGCGGCGAACAATACGTTGAAATGTTAAAAGACAATGGTGAAGTAAGTTAATTTTTTGCTCATCGTTTTTTTGAGTCGAGAATTTCCTAAACTCAACTTCATGAAATGACCACACACCAAGCTGTCGCTTCCGAACGTGCAACCCAAAACCGCGTCGTAAAACTCCTGCGCGATGCCCTGCACTATCGGTACTTGGGCAATTTGGAAACCCAAGAAAACACCAACATCCGCGAAGACGACCTCCGCCAGTACCTCCTCCGTACGGGTCGCTACACCCCCGCCCTTATCCAAAAAGCCTTGTTTGAGCTTCAAAAAGCGGCACTCATCAACCGCAACGACGAGCTATACCCCGCCAACAAAGCCGTGTATTCGCTGCTGCGCTACGGCATCCCCGTCAAAGAGGACATCGGCCAAAACAAAGTAACGGTGCAGCTCATTGATTGGGAACAACCCGAAAACAACGACTTAGCCGTGGCCGAAGAAGTGACCGTGAGGGGTGAAAAAATAAAACGCCCCGACGTGGTGCTGTACGTCAATGGCATAGCGCTAGTGGTGTTGGAGCTAAAAAAAACGAGCGTATCCGTCAGCGAAGGCATCCGTCAGAGCATTGGCAACCAGCAACATATCTTTATCAAACCCTTTTTTACGACCATTCAGCTCGTTTTGGCCGCCAACGACTCGCAGGGGCTGCACTACGGCACGACGGGCACGGAGGAGAAGTTTTTTTTGAAGTGGAAAGAAGACGGTGACACCTACCAACCCGACGAGTCTTTGCTCGACAAGCACATTCGGCAGTTTTGTGCGCCCCAACGGCTGCTCGACATCCTCCACAACTTCGTCATTTTTGACAAAGGCACCAAAAAACTGTGTCGTCCCAATCAGTACTTTGGTATCAAAGAAGCCCAGCGGTATTTGGCCCGCCGCGAGGGTGGTATCATCTGGCACACCCAAGGCAGCGGCAAAAGCCTCACCATGGTATGGCTGGCGAAGTGGATTTTGGAGAACAATCCCCGCGCCCGCCTGCTCATCGTCACCGACCGCACCGAACTTGACGACCAAATCGAAGGCGTCTTTATGGGCGTAGAAGAAGACATCAAACGCACCCGCAGCGGTCAAGAGCTCATCGCGTGGCTCAACGGTACCGAGCACCGCCTGCTGTGCAGTCTCATTCACAAGTTTGGGAGCAGCACCCAAGCCGACAGCGGCGCCACCAAGGAATTTATCGAACAACTCAAAATTCCGCTCGATTTTCGGGCCAAAGGCGAGTTTGTAGTGTTTATCGACGAGTGCCACCGCACCCAAAGCGGCGATTTGCACAAAGCCATGAAAACCCTACTGCCCGAGGCTGTTTTTATTGGTTTTACGGGAACGCCCCTGCTCAAAAAAGACAAACAAAAAAGCATCGAGGTATTTGGCCGCTACATTCATACCTACAAGTTTGACGAGGCCGTCAAAGACGGTGTCGTGCTTGATTTGCTCTACGAAGCCCGCGACGTGGACCAGCACGTCCACGACCAAAAGAGCATCGACGAGTGGTTTGAGACCATTACCTACGGCATGAACGACCTGCCCAAGGCCGAACTCAAACAAAAATGGGGAACGATGCAAAAAGTACTCAGTACCAAAAGCAGGTTGGAAAAGATTGTGTTTGACATCAAAAAGGATTTTTTGATGAAACCCCGCCTGCGCGACGGGCGCGGCAACGCCATGCTCGTGGCGCGGAGCATCTACGAAGCCTGTCGGTACTACGAAATTTTTCAGCATTTTGGTTTCAAAAAATGCGCCATCATCACCAGTTTTGAGCCCACCGCCAAGAGCGTCAAGCTCGAACACGTAGGCGAAGGCGAAACCGAAAAAGTGGAGCAATTTGAGATATACCAACGAATGCTCCGCGACTATGGCTTCAAAGATACCGAGACGTTTGAGGATTTTGCCAAAGGCAAATTCAAAAACGAACCCGCCCAAATGCAATTGCTGATTGTAGTCGATAAACTCCTGACGGGCTTCGACGCCCCCAGTTGCACCTATTTGTACATCGACAAGCAAATGCAAGACCACGGGCTGTTTCAGGCAATATGCCGTACCAATCGGCTGGGCAAAGAAACCGAAACCGACCCCTATTTTAAAGAGTTTGGGTACATTGTCGATTACAAAAACCTGTTTAATAGCCTCAACAAATCCATTTCTGACTACACCTCCGATGCTTTTGATGCCTACGAAGAAGAAGACGTCAAAGGCTTGTTGACCAATCGGTTAGAAAAATTCAAAGAACGACTCGAAGATGCCTTGGAGGCCGTTCATCAAATGTGCGAGCCCGTAGCACCGCCCAAAGGAGAAACGCAGTTTTTTCATTATTTCTGCGGTGACACTTCCCAGCCCCAACAACTCAAGGCCAACGAAGAGAAGCGGTTTACGTTTTACAAATTGGTGGTAGAGCTGATTCGGGCTTACAACAACATCGCCGCCGAAATCTTGCAAGCAGGCTACACCGAAAAGCAAGCCGAAGCCCTCAAACAAAAGGTAAATTACTACACCGAACGCCGCAACAGCGTCAAACTCCACAGCGGCGACTACATCGACATGAAGCAGTTTGAGCCCGAGATGCGCCAAATGCTCGACATGTACCTCACCGCCGACCCCAGTCGGGTATTGTCCAACTTCGGCGACGCTACGCTGTTGCAGCTGATTGTCGAAAATGGCATCAACGAGGGTTTGGCGCTCTTGCCCGAAGGCATCAAAGAAAGTCAAGAATCAATGGCCGAGGTGGTAGAAAACAACCTCACCAAGACCATAATCCAACAAATGCCCGTCAATCCCGCCTACTATGAGCGCATGAGTGTGTTGTTGGTAGAGCTAATCCGAATGCGCAAAGAAGGCGCAATCGCCTACGAAGCTTTGCTGAAAGAGTACGAAGAACTAGCCAAACAGGTGCAGCCATCAACCCCAAAAAATAATTACCCAACGGCCATCAACACGGCAGCACGACAGGCATTGTACGACAATTTGGACGAAGAAGAAGAGCTATCGGTCGTGATGGACAGTGCTATTTTGTACGGCAAGCACGACGATTGGCAGGGAAATTTTATCAAAGAAAAGCACCTCAAAAATCAAGTATTAAAACCCATCTTGACCAAGTATCAAAAAACGGCCAAATTGGAGCAGATTTTTGAGATTATTAAAGAACAGAAGGAGTATAAGTGAGGAGAGATGAGTGGGATTAATTAAAAACGAAATGCAGGAAGAAGAATATATCCTTACGCTTGGGGCGCAGCTGTCGATTGACGTGGTTCGGAAAAACATCAAAAATATTCACTTGTCGGTTTATCCTCCCACGGGGCGCGTCCGCGTGGCCGTACCGCTCACCGTCGATGATGAGTCAGTGCGTTTGTTTGCCCTCTCCAAACTAAGTTGGATTCGTCGGCACCAACGCAACTTTGTAGCCCAAGAACGCCAATCTCCGCGCCAATACGTGCATCGGGAGAGCCATTATTTTCAGGGAAAAAGGTATTTATTACGCGTTTTTGAACACGATGCTCCCCCTAAAGTAGAACTCCGAACAAAAAAATACCTCGACGTATATTTGCGTCCTGGCACCTCTACCAAGCAGCGACATGCGCTCGTGCACGCATGGTACCGCGCCGAGCTAAAACAACAACTCGCTCCGCTGCTGACACATTGGTGCGAGCGCTTGGGCGTTTCGATCAATGACTGGAGTATCAAACAAATGAAAACCAAATGGGGCGCGTGCAACATCGAAGCGCGTCGGATATGGTTCAATTTAGAACTGGCCAAAAAGCCCCTGCCCTGTTTGGAGTACATTGTAGTACACGAGTTGGTGCACTTGCTCGAACGCCACCACAACGCCGTTTTTCTTTCTTACATGGATAAATTCTTACCTCAATGGCCGCAACTGAAAAGAGAACTAAACGCGCTACCCGTCAGTCACTCTGATTGGAAGTACTGAGGTGAGGGCATCACATCTCTAGTTTTGCTCAAATTCTCCCCAAAGTTGTGAATTGTTCTACCAGCCAATCGCGCTTTTGCTTGGTGACGGGTACTTGGCTGCCGTCGGTCATGAGCAAATAGCCCCCTTCTTGCTTTATTATTTTTTTGATGTACTCAGGATTGACCAAATGCGAATGATGAACTCTTACAAATCCGTTGGGTTCGAGGGCTTGCTCTACTTCTTTGAGCGTGCGACAAATGACTATTTTTTGCCCGTCTGACATCTGAAAATGTGTGTAGCTAGTGTCGGCCATACATCTCACAATCTGCGCAATTTCGATGATTTCGTGGCCCTCATTGGTAGGTAGTGCAATACGATGAGGGGGCGTTTTGGGAGCCAGATGTTCATAAAAAGTTTGGATTTGGGGGCCTTGTAGCTGCTTTATTTTTTTTTGTTGCCATAGTCCAAGGGCTTCTCTCAAGTCATTTTCTTCGATGGGCTTGAGCAGATAGCTTAAGGCACTTACTTTAAAAGCCCTTATGGCATAATGGTCGTATGCGGTGGTGAATATGACATCAAAATGAAAATCAGAAAAGTGATGCAACAAATCAAAACCATTGAGACGGGGCATCTCAATGTCAAGAAACAAAATATCGAAGGCTGTCACTTTGATAAACTCTATGGCGGCCTCGGGTTGGTTAAACTTGGCTAGTACTTGTACGCCCATATTGAGGCGTTTTAGTTTCATGTCGAGCACCTCAGTAGCGGGTTTCTCATCGTCGATTAAAATAGCTCGTATCATGTTTTTTTTAGTTGTCGATTTGATAGATGATTCTTACTAATGTGCCTGTTTGCCCTTCTTTTTGCAAATCAAAAACTTCGATAGTAAGTTGGTTAGGATAGTTACGATTAAAGAGATCGATGCGTTGCTGTGTAATATCCATCCCATAAGATTTGCGCTTTACAGTGGAGCGATTGCGAAGTTCAGAGGCTTTTTTGCGCCCTATACCGTTGTCTTCAATCTCAAATTCCACTTTTTTATCATCTTTTGAGCGGATTCTGATGGCCAATTTTTTGGAAGACAAATGGCTGGGCATTAGCCCATGCCAAATGGCATTTTCGACAAAAGGCTGTAGTAGGAGCGGAGGAATGATGAGGCTTTCGACGTCCACATTTCGCTGCACTTCAATCTGGTACTCAAAATCGTCTCCTAGCCGCATAGCTTCGATGTCAAGATAATACCGCAAAGCCGTCAGTTCTTCTTCCAAAGAAATAGATTCTTCGCGCGAATGGTTGAGAATCATGCGCAAAAGTTTAGAGAACTTCGCCAAATAACTTGACGCTTTTTTCTCATCATTCGACATGATGAGGTATTCGAGAGAATTGAGGCTATTAAACAAAAAATGAGGATTCATCTGACTCCGCAAGGCTAGCATTTCGGTTTCGGCCATGCGTTTTTCATAAAAAGATTTGTTTTGTAGTTCCTCAAAATACGCCAGTTGACTTTGTGTTTTTTCTTTTTCGAGCAACCGCACCCGGTGGGCAATGGCCAACGAAAGTACGATGATTTCGGCTACTACGGCAAAAGACAAGGTAAGCAAATCGTCGAGGTTGGCGGGGAGTTTTACGCCTTTCAAAATCACTTCTCCCGCTCTGAGCCAAGCCAGCATTCCGAAAAATCCCAAGACGGCATTGGCCAAAATAATATAAGGTACCATCGGCGATTTGACGCTCCGCCGTATCCAAATGAGGGTAAACAAATACAAAGGGAAAGCCACAAAACGCCCTCCCCAAAAGGAAAGTTTTTGTAGACCACCATCGTTTGTGAGAAGCATCACCGTAAGATACACCGCTCCATATCCCCAAAGTAGTACAGCCAATCTTCTAAACCATGTTCGAATGTGAGGGTTGGTTTTTTTGAGATCAAGAAGCTCAATCATAAAAAAAAGATAAGCTCCAATTCCCCACCATAGGAGGGTTTCCATGAGATGGTTTTTGAGCAGAGGCCATTCGCCTAAGCTGTGCCCTAGCGGCGTATAAGCGCGGGTTTTGAGGAGCGAAAACACAAAACTACAAACAATATACACCCAGTAGTAGGCATAGATTGGCTGGCGATATTTGACGTACAAAAGGCCCACAAACAACATCGCCAAAGCCAAAGCTCCTTGTATCCAGCTTCGGTACTGAAACTCGGGCATGTTGGACCGATACTCGCGCAGGACGCGCTTTTGATAATAATCTTCACTTTCGATTTGGAGATTCAACGACGGTTTTGGCGTTTTGAAATCGGTCAAAGAAGGTAAAATACCGGTCTGATGCGAGATGCGTCCAAACACCCTGATGGTTTGATTTGCACCAATTGGGAGGGGAATATAAGTGTCATTTTCGTTAGTAGCCCATTGAGAGGTGGGCGTCATCGTGCCACTTTGGAGGATTTGGCAGCTATCTCCCCGAAACACACTGAACCTAACACTCTGGTTGACTGAACTGGTATAAACATAAACGACCCTTGGCAAATCGGTATCATTGTGTATCACAAAATGTACCCAATAGGCTTGCTGCGGCTGAGTGGTGAGAGACTTTTCAAGGATTTTCCAATCTGGAAGGGCTCGTAAAGAGTCCAAGTTAGTGGCATTGATATGTCTTCTAATGGGGGTAAAAGTATAGGTCGCTTTTTGGAAAAGCGTTTGATGTCCATTCAGCTGACCTAAATATAGTGTATCCGGTACTGCCCAAGAGGTCAACACCATCAGCATCATTCCCCCCCAAAGAAGGTAGCGTGTCATGTTTTGGTAGATACTTTGTAATTTTTTCAAAGAAAAGAAAATAATCTAGCATCTCTCATTTTAAACTTATTCAACGGGCATTTGAGTTGCTAGAAAAGGTTTCTGACTGAATACTCAAAGAAATATAACGACAAGCGGGGGTTGTTGACTCAAACACACGTTTCATTGACCCATACAGATGCTCTATGAAATCTAACACAAGATTCTAGGGCTTTTGGCGCAAATTTGGGTAGTTATTTTATCTATCCATTTCATAAAGCATTTACAAAAATGAAAGAAAAATCTGTTTGGCGTTTTTGTGGGTCTTTGTTTTTTATTGCCTTGATGCTGATAGTGGAGACACGAGCACAGATACGCGTCGACAACCCCAAGCGCACCGCTGAAAGAAGCGTAGAAGGACGCGTCAATAGTAAAATAGATCAAGGTATCAACAGAGGTCTTGATAAAGTAGAGGAAGGAATTGGTAATATTTTCAAAAAGAAAGATAAGAGCAAAAAAGAAAATAAGAACCAAGAGCAGGAAGAACAATCTACCGAAGATGAAAACCAGAATGAGGAGGTCGCTGCACAAAAGCAGAGTACTGGCAAAAAAGGACAATCTGAATCTACAGGTTCAGCGGCATCTCCTTCCAAAGGCTTAAAGTCATACTCAAAATTTGATTTTATTGCAGGCGAAAAAGTAGTAGCCCTCGAAGATTTTACGCAAGATGCGGTGGGGGATTTTCCGGCCAAGTGGAATACAAACGCGAGTGGGGAAGTGGTAAAATTGGAAGGGGATGCCGCCAAATGGCTGCAGTTTGGCAACAAAGGGATTTTTTATCCTGAATTTGTGAACGACCTCCCCGAAAACTTCACTATGGAGTTTGACATGGCGATCTCAGAAGAAATGAGCAACAATCAGTCGGGACTCAAAATCATTTTTCCCGAAAATAAAGAACGAAAACTTACCTACGACCAGCATTTTAGCAACGTTTTGCAGGTAGGAGTGGATATTCATCCCGTGCTGGGAGATGGAAGTTCTACGGATATATGGGTGTTCAACAAAAGCAATGAAAAAATCTTAGAAAACAGCAGTAAAATGGTTTGGAATGACAACCAGCCCAATCGGGTCTCGATTTGGAAGCAGAAAACCCGCTTGCGAGTGTATGTCAACGAAACTAAAATATGGGATATTCCAAAAGCTTTTGATGCCACCGCTAAGTATTCTATGCTTTTTGCCACTAACGTCTGGAGTGGAAGTGTTTTTCTTGCCAATCTGCGGGTAGCGGTAGGTGCGCCTG
Organism: Runella zeae DSM 19591; assembly: GCF_000423565.1. GTDB lineage: Bacteria > Bacteroidota > Bacteroidia > Cytophagales > Spirosomataceae > Runella > Runella zeae. The sequence goes on from NZ_AUIF01000035.1 coordinate 52,137, forward strand.
ATACGCGCAGCAAACTCATCACAGAAGGGAAATTTAGCACGACGGGCATTTTGTTTGATGTCAATTCTGATAAAATCAAACCCGAATCTTATGGTATTTTGAAAGAATTGGGAGGGGTCTTGAAAGAAAATCCAACCGTAAAAGTTAAAATTGTGGGGCATACCGATTCTGACGGCGATGATTCCAAAAACCTAGACCTCTCGAAGCGTCGGGCACAATCAGTCAAAACTACACTGGCTAGCGAATTTGGGATTGAGGCCGCGCGCATGGAAATAGACGGAAAAGGCGAAACCCAACCAGTAGCACCTAATACTACGGTAGAAGGAAAAGCCAACAATCGGCGTGTAGAATTCATAAAATTGTAAACCCTTTTTAGACCATACAAAACGTAATGAAAGTCTCAATCAAAGACATACTGCTAGGTAGTTTGTTGCTTATAAGCTGTGGACAAAAAAACACCTCTGAAGCCACCGCAAGTGAAATAATGGAGACCTCATCTGCCTCCGTTTCTAATTCTAATGGAGGATGCCTACTATCCTATCAAGACAAGTATGACCAGCTGCTGCCTTTAGAAAACATCCAAAAGCACTTTACGACGGATTGGAAAAGTACCAAAAAGACGTATATTCTAAACAAAAATCCCAAGTATCGCAATCACGATACCTACACTTATAGTTGGCCTAGCGAGCGCACGCGCACCATGGAGATTGCGGGTCGAAAACTGACAGTGCCTATCGACAATAGAGTAGGGCTTACATGGGTAGGAGATGATTTGTACAAAATGTCTAAGAAAAAGTCGGATCTTGAAAACTTCCAATCTTTTTATAGAACCCCCACCAAAGAAGAGCTAGAACGGGCTTTTGAGGAAGCAGATAAACGGGTAGGGGAGCAAAAAGACGTATCGAAAGACCAAAAAAATGCAGCCATGGGGCTGGCAAAAGGAATGGCCGCCCAAGCTAAATTTGAGCAAGTGTCGGGGATAGGTGATGCGGCTGCTTGGAAACCCAACGACAATGAACTTGTGGTACTAGTAGGTGGTTTGACTTTTCAGGTCATTGCCGATGTGAGTAGTGATGCCAATACCAATCTAGAGCTTGCAAAAAAACTCGCCCTTGAGGTCTTGAAGAAGTGTAATTAATTGATTTAGTGGTGTTTTTGACAGCGTTTAAGACGCTGAAAGGGAAATCTATGTTCAAAAAACGTTTTTAACTCATGAAAACCAAGATTTTTATAGGATGTATGGTGCTACTTTGGAGCTTCGGAGCGGCTGCCCAAGAATGTAGTGGCTATTTTGCCCTCCAAAAAGGATTGAAAATGGAACTAGTAAGTTATGACAAAAAAGACAAACCTGCGGCAACCTTAAAGTACGAAGTGGTGGACTATAAACCCGTCAATGGAGGAATAGCGCTGTCTTTTTCAAACCAAACCTACGACGGCAAAGGGAAGTTGCTCGCTAAAGGGGATGTAAGTGGAAAGTGCGTAAATGGGGAGTTTTATTCGGATGTACGTAATATCGGCTCAGAAATGCTTCCCAAATCAGCGGATATTGAAGTCAATGTGACGGGTGATCAGCTTATTTATCCCAATGACCTTAAAGTAGGTCAAAAACTGAAAGATGCAGTGGTGACCGTAAAATCTGGCATGAAAGGAGGCATGACCCTTCTAAACATGACCGTCACAATCACAGACCGTACCGTACAAGGTTTTGAAACAGTCGAAACACCCGCAGGAAAATTTGAGTGTGCTAAAATCACTTTTAACACGCTAGCCAAATTGATGGGCAAACATAGTACCAAAACAACTGAGTATATGGCCAAAGGCATAGGTGTAGTAAAGTCGGAGCAATATGACGAAAAAGGGAAAAAAATATCCTCTTTGGTACTAACAAAACTGGAAAAACCATGATACGCCTGCTCGTATTTTTGCTGGCTTGCAGCCCATTATAATTTTTTGATAGGAATAGAATACTACTTACCTCTTTTTACAGATATTGACCTGCCTAGTTATCTGCCTAAAAATCAGTTAGTTTTAAAGCAGAAAAATAATGTCCTACACACTTTACCCCCCTGAATACTCCATTGATTTAGGACAATACAAGGTCGTGAAATAGTCGCCCTACATGGGTGATTATTTCATATAAAAAGCGACAAAAAGCGCCGAACTTATTATTTTTGAGGATTCTAATTAGTCAAAATTGGTTTACAGAACTTGCCGAGTAAAAACATAATCAGCGGGAAATGTTGAGAATAGGAAAGTTCAGAACCCACCAAGATTAAACATAAGTAACCTCATCTATGAAAAAAGATATTTCATTTTCGCCCGTTTCGGGTGTATATGTCACTATTGCTCGTCGCCTCAATGAAGTCAATCAAACCGAATGGCACGTATACCTTATCAACCGTAACGATGCTCCTATCACAAACGTATTTGTGACTTCGCGGGGGTACTCGGGCGATGATGCCAAAACCAGAGACGAACAAGAACGTACCTCTACTTTGCGTCATTTTTTTGCGGAAGTTCTCCCTTCTCAATCCGTAATTATAGAGCCTATCATGTCAGGGGTATTTCACTTAAACAACGAATACTGGGTTAGCTATTTTGTTGGAAATCAGGTTTTTGATAAAAAGTTTGTTTTTGTTCCAGACAGCATAGTTGAGCAAAATCTCGTAGATATTGAAGAATTAGGCCTCCAAGGAATCCTCCACGAATAGCTCCGAAGGTATATTAATTGCTAAAGCGGAATTAACCGTTATCTGCGGTTAACTCCGCTTTAGCAATTTCATTTAATTTTTTTGGTAGCTCAAACGTTTGTTAACTATATTCGTTACCACGGTGATTTCGTCTAGGGCTTGTTGAATGAACTTGTCAAGACTTTTTGATTCAGACTCTTTCCAAGATTCAATTTGCTTGGCAAGTTCGGCCAATTTGAGAAAACCTGCGGTAGAACAAGTGCCGTACAGTTTGTGGCCAACGGCGTTGGCGGTGGTTGTATCTTGGGTATCAATGATTGTTTGTAGTTTAGCGGTCGCTAACTCAAGTTCATGGAGGGTGAGGGTCAAAAACTCACTCATCAAATCTTCGTCTTCTCCCACTAGCATTGTCAGTTGAGAGGGATTGAAATGCTGCGATTCGTCGATTGATTGTTCCCCTTCACTCGGAATTTCTTTCTGAAACCATTTGCCAAAAAGCTTTACAATCGTCTCCTCAACAAAGGGCTTGGTGATGAAATCATCCATGCCTGCCTCCATACATTTTTCTTTTTCTCCTTTGAGATTTCCGGCCGTAAGAGCGATGATCGGAATATGAACGCCAGGCGTGAGGGTACGAATCTTGGCAGTAGCCTCGTAGCCATTCATTTGGGGCATTTGGATATCCATGAAAATAATGTCGGGTAGTTTTGTCTCGCAAACTTGCACTGCTTGGTGTCCATTAATTGCCTCAAAGATAGTGGATTGGGGAGATACTCGCTTGATGATGGTTTTGGCCAGAAGCATATTGACAGGGTTGTCTTCTGCAATCAATACACGCAGGGCACTTGATTCTTCAGGGGTAGTTTGGGGAGGAAGAGTAAGTTGAGCCTCTTTTGTTTTTTTGAACAAACGTGAAAGGGTATTATACATTTCTTGCATTTTGATGGGTTTCACCAGTCGTTGGTTCACCATCAGTTCTTCACAGCCTTTGATGATAGTGCCATCATCGGAGGAGCTATGCAGCAAAATGATAGGCTGCTCTTCGTGGGTTTCAAAAAAACTGTCTCTGATTTTTTTGATAGTCTCAAGCCCATCCATATAGGGCATATGATAATCCATCATAATCACGTCATAGCGGCGGCCTTGGGCGAGTAATTGTAGAGCCTCAAAGCCGTTTCGTGCTTCTTCGGAGACTATTTGTTTGAGCAGGAGCATTTGTCTCAAAATCACTCGGTTGTTGTCGTTGTCGTCAACAATTAACACATTCTTGATGAGATCAATATTTTCCCAATTGATAGAGCCGCCTTTTTCGGCTTTGAGAGTCAAATCAAAAAAGAAGGTGCTACCTTGACCAGGAGTGCTACGTAGCTGGAGTTTACTATTCATAAGTCCCAACAATTTGTTGGAAATCGTCAGTCCAAGCCCCGTGCCTCCGTAGCGTTTGGTAGTAGATACATCTTCTTGTGAAAAGGCTTCAAATATTTTGTCTTGTTTTTCGGGCTTGATACCAATCCCCGTATCTCGTACTTCAAAACGGAAAGTGACTTCATCTTGAAGGATGTCTGAAAGTGCTTCAATTTTGAGTTCGATTTCACCCGTTTCGGTAAATTTGACCGCGTTGCCGAGGAGGTTGACCAGCACTTGTTTGAGGCGTACGGTATCGGTCCAGACAAACCGGGGCAAATCCAACGAAATATTGAGAAGCATCTCAAGTCCTTTGCTTTGGGCTTGGTAGGTGATGATGTCGGCTGTTTGGCTTCCTAGCTCAAATAAGTCACATTTGGCAATATCTAGCTCAAGCTTACCAGCTTCTATTTTTGAGAAATCCAAAATATCGTTGATAATTGTCAAGAGAGCGTTGGCCGATTGATTGACGATATTGAGGTATTGTTGTTGAGTCTCGTTGAGAGTGGTTTTTAGTACCAAATCCGTAAATCCAATAACACCATTAAGAGGTGTTCGAATTTCGTGGCTCATATTTGCCAAAAATTCTGATTTGGCCACACTTGCTTGTTCGGCTTGAAGTTTGGCTTTTTTTAATTCTTCACGTTGGAGACAAATTTCAGTAATGTCTTGTGTAAACATCATAATCCCCCCAATACTTCCATCAAACTGATACCACGGTCTCACCTCCCACTTAAGGAATTGGTCATGTGGCCAGCCATCGGGGCGCCACCTATCTTCTTCATTTTTTTCGATGGCTCCTTGCAAACAGCGCGCATGGATATCTTTCCACTCTTGTGAAAGATTGGGAAATACCTCATAATGAGACAATCCAATGATGTTTTGATTGCCCAGTCGGTATTCTTCCATCCAGCGGTGGCTGACAGCGATATAGCGGATGTTTTGATCAAACATAGCCACGGCGGCGGGGGCGTGCTCCACAAACGCCATCAAACGGGCTTTTTCAATGGTGAGCGCTTGCTGTGTTTTTTTCTGTTCCGAAATGTCGGTGGCAATGCCCAAAAACCCAATGATTTTGTTTTCGGTGTCTCGTATAGGAGTCACTACCATCGATACCGTTATTTGAGAACCATCTTTTCGGATATAAGTCCATTCTCGTTGTTCGGAACCGTCGATGAAAGCTTTGTGAATAAAAGTTTTGAAGCCTCCGATAGGAGTATGGTATTGTTGCGAAAGTTCGTCGGCTCTTTGAGACAACTCTACCACATTCGGCATGAGAATAGAAGTAGTTTTGCCAATTAATTCTTCAGCGGAGTAGCCGAGCATTCGTTCGGCACCACTATTGAAAACCGTAATAATGCCGTGTGCGTCGGTGGCGATGATAGCTACTTCCGAAGCAGACTGTAATACGTCGTTTAGAAGTTTTCGGGAGCGTTCGGTTTCGAGTTGCGCTTTCTTTTGGGCATCAATATCTTGAAAAGTACCATAAAGCCTGCGGCATTTACCATTCACGAGTTGAGCATTGCCAAGGGCTCTTACCCATCGTTCGTTGCCTTTGGCTGTTACGATTTGTAGTTCTATGCTCCAAGGTTTACCAGTTTCAATTCCTTTTTTGATAGCCTCTTGAATGGCTTTTCGACTTTTACCTTCTTTATAAAAATTGATTCCTGTCTCTAAATCAGGCTCGAAGTCGGCGGGTACTTCATGAATTTCTTTGGTAACTGCCGTCCAAATTACCTTGTTATTTACCAAGTCTACTTCCCAGCCGCCCACACTCGCGATTTGGTTGGTTTGTTCGAGCAGTTCTTTTGTTTGTTTTAAATCGTTTTCTAACTGATGTCGCGTCGTAATATCTAGGGCATTTCCGATTACATAATCCTCTCCCTCTAAGCTTTTTTCACGGATATTGTTAAACATCCAGATACGCGGTGAGCCATCACGGTGCAGGGTATGCATGAGACCACTTGACTTTCCTTTTTGTTTGATTTCGGACAAGTAGGCTCTGAGGCCACCATGCAATGGTACCGGAACAATATCAAACAAGCTCATGTGGGTTACTTCTTCGGCGGTATATCCCAAAATAGTTGCGCCGGCTTCGTTGACAGTGAGGAAGTTTCCATGCATATCATGGGTGCACATCAAGCCCTGAGAGTTTTCAAAAAAGGCTCTTAGTCTATCTTCGCTGATTTTGAGTTTAAGCTCTTTTTCTTTTTCAGTGGATATGTCTCTCGCAATCGCAAATATACTCCCCGTGGCAGGCTCAGGCGAAGCGGTCCATTGTAGGTATTTGTAGTGCCCATCTTTGGTACCAAAGCGATGCGTAAAATTGATTGTATTAGCGCCTGATGCTAGTTTAGCGATTTCTAGTTGGCTTTTTTCAACATCCTCAGGATGAATGAGTTCGAAAAAAGAAGTATGCAAAAGTGTTGCTTCATCCCATCCCAAAACTGCCGTGAAAGCAGGGTTAATTCTCTTGAAGTAGCCGTCGGTGCCAGCTATGCATATCAAATCATTGGAAGAATCAAAGAGTTGTTCAAAATGCCTTTGCTCCTCTTTTTGTCGACGTTCGACAATCAAAGAAATCGCTACTTCCCCGAGTAGTTCTAGGGCTCGTTGTTGAGAATCGGTGAGCTTACTAGGGGTATCATCCAAAACGCATAATGTCCCTAAAGCGTATCCGTTGGGGTCAATCAGCGGATAACCGGCATAAAATCGAATATTGGGATCGGAAGTAACAAGCGTATTTTCTTTAAAACGAGGGTCTTGGGTAGCATCTTCGATTTGAAAAATGGAACTATCCTGAATGGCATGATGACAGAAGGCAAGGCTGCGAGATGTTTCCTCCTGATTGAGTCCTACTCTAGACTTAAACCATTGCCTGTCTTCATCAATCAGCGAAACAAGTGACATGGATGTGCCGCATATCAGAGAAGCGAGTTCGGTAAGGCGGTCAAAATCTTCTTCGGGTAGCGTATCTAATATCTGATAGTATTTGAGCGCTTTAAGTCTATCCTTTTCGTTGCGTACTAAAGGGCGATTTTTCATTTATTTGGAAAATAATCTCAACAGTTAGGTGTAATCAACAGGCTATTAAAGATGGTCTGGGTATGTTTAGAGATAGCTTTATATACTATAAAGGTAATAACATTCTAAAAAAATGAAAAGTTGCGAAGCGATGGTTTTCTTGTGGTTTGTGTAAATGATTGATAATCAGCACGTAAATACTTTTAGGTGTGCCGGGGAATGCAAACAAAAGCACTTGATATGACCAAGTGCTTTTGTTTGCATTCATAAAAGGCCAAATTTAGCTTTGGATCTTAGCAAATTCTTTGACCAAATTGCCCGCTACTATCTCAATGTCATACAATTTCCACACCATCTTTTTTGCGTTTTTTTTGAGTTTATCGCAGTAAGAAGGATTTTGAAGCATTTGTACTAATCCTCCTAAGACACCTTCTACGGTAAGAGGTACTTCATGGGCAGCCTGATGCTGAGCAACGGTGCCATCGAAGCCGATGCGATTGGAAACAAGGGCAGGGACGCCCGCAGTCATGGCTTCTAAAGCCGCAATCGAAAAGCCTTCCGAATAAGAAGTTAAAGCAAAAATATCAGCATCGGCTAAGGCGGCTTTTTTGAGTTCACCAGTGAGCATTCCTACCATTATCATTTTATGAGCTAGATGATGGTCGCTAATGAACCGCTCCGTAAGTGCTTGGTACCCGTCATCTGGCCCTGCCAAAACAAGGATGGCATCATCGTATTGTTGGGCATATTTTTGAAAAGCCGGCAGTAGCAAATCAAGTCCTTTTTTGATGTTGAGGCGTCCCATAAACAAAACGATTTTTTTGTCGGTAGGCAAGCCAAATTTTTCTCTAAAAGAGCCTTTGGGCGGGAGATTGGCAAGCTCATCTAGCTGCATACCATTAGGAATGATAGCGACATTGGGATGCTGAAAACCCAAATATTGGCGTAAGTCGTTTAGCTCATCGTGGTTGTTGATTTGGATGAGGTTTGCTTTTTTGAGAAATCGTTTTTGAAATAAAGCAGAGAAAATTTTCTTTTTCCAATATCCGTGATGGAGTGCCCAATGGTCAAGCAAGCCATGAATGGTGATGGCTTTGGGTGTAGTGTTTTTGAACAAAAACGGAGCCACACTCCCAAAATGCCAAATGCCATGACAATGCACTACGTCATATTCATGGATGTGTTTTTTTAGAAAATCCCATAATTCCAACGAAAATTCAGGAAAAAAACGACTAATGGGAGTCGTACGCTTACATACAATTACCCGGGCGCCGTCAGGGGCAGGGTAAATTTTGTCGTCAGGTGAGGCCGGACTCAATATGTCCACTTCGTGACCTAGTTTCAAAACCACCGTAGTATGATCATAAATGATACGAGCTGGCCCACCAATCGCCCAAGTGTAGGCACAAATATTTAGGATTTTCATGCGGCAAAATAACCACATTGAAGCATATTACACAATAGAGGAGGCTGCACTAAATAATTTGGCACATTATTTGACATAGGCTTATTATACATTTCCCTTTCTCCATTAATCGATATGCGAAAGCTACTACCAATCGCTTTTTTATTTATTTTTTGGCAAATACAGGCTCAAAATGTGACTTTATTGGGTGTATCTCCTAGTTATTCACAGGCAGGAAAATTAACAGGCAAATTGGCATATAACTTTAATGTGACTTCGGTTATTAATGCAGTCAGTCAAACAGTCGAACAAAAGTTTTTCCCCTCGGGACATACGCATTTTCTTTTGCATGGATTGTTGGTATATCAGCTCAATAAAAAATGGAGCTTAGGAGGAGGCTATGCTTTTGGAAGACATAATATTTTTGGGCTTCGTGAAAACGAGCATCGGTTGGTTGGACAAGCGATTTACCAGCATAAATTAGGCAACTTTATAATCACCCACCGTGGCCGGTATGAGTGGCGTCAACCTATTAATTTACAGACGAAAGTAGTATCTGAAGCCAGCATTGGGCGTTATCAAGTTTGGGCAACTTACCCTCTTTACGACACTGACAAACAAAAAAAAGGATTCTATTTGTCAGCTTCTAACGAAGCCTTTTTGTATTTTAATGGGGCGACCAATGGCCCCGTAAGCTCGCGAAATGGCTCCCTATTGTCAGAAAATTGGATGCATATAGGAGGGGGCTATAATGGGGGGAAAGCACGTGTTGAACTGGGATATTGTTTTCAAGCCTTGGTACGTAATAAAGTGCAAGATTATCGATTTTTCAATCTCTTACAAATCAATATTTATCATACGATTCATTGGCACGACGTGCAGTATTGGTGGTATATGTAATTCTTATGGCATGAAAATTGTCTAAAATTTTAATGTAGAATTTTAAAGTTTTAAATACCTTTGGATTAAAATTAAAGTTTTTCTTGAAAAAATTAACTGCTATCGGCCTTTTTATCCTGTTGCTCTACAATATGTTTGGGCTGACGGTGGCAGTTTTGTTTTTTGAAAATGACTTCCAAACGGCTTCTCCTATCGCTGAAGACGATAAATGGCAAACCGTAAAAATGCACTTACCTACGCTTCCTTACAATGAAGCATGGGAAAATGCTGATGGACAAGAGGGGTTGATTAGGAGTGGGGATGATTTTTATAATATTACCCATCAACGCCACGAGAATGATACGCTCTATGTAACGCTCAAAACTAACCAACACGCCCGTGATCGGTTTTTTGAGCTTGCCAATATGATTCAAGAAATCGCTGATCCCAGCTCTGACCCTACCGATACTCCTTTTGGAAAGGTAGTGAAGCTATTGAGTGATTTGGTAAAAGTATATCTCCCTAACTCGTCGATTGAGTGGCCTACCGAAGCATCTATACAAATGCTCTCTACCCGTTTTTTTGCCGCTCCCAACGATTCTTTGCTACAATTTTTCCAGCTTCTACACTCTCCTCCTCCCGAAGTCGCTTAGTGATATATCCATTTGGGAGTTGAAAACTACTCTCATTGGTACGCTATGTCTGTAGTAGTACGGGCATATAATATCATTAATCGAAGCTAACAATGATGAAAACACTGTTAGGGGTTTTGTTGCTATTCTTGGTTGTGGTCTGTATCTCTAGGGATACCCACGCTTATGAAACAGAAAAAGCAACATCCTCGTCTATTTGCTCAGAAATAAAATCTTGTCGCTTAAAAAGCGAGAAAGATAACCAGTATATGATGACCACCCTAGCGGTAAAAGAAATTCCGCCAGTGGGATGTGGTATACCTATACCTCATTTTTCTGAAGCTGAATAATAACGGTTTTTCGCATCCAAGCTTTGGTTGAAATTATTCTATTTTTCAACCCAGACTCGTCGGAATACCCTACATGAGTCCCAAAGCTGTTATTAAATGAAACGTATTATCTACTCTTTGATAGGGCTACTATTAGCCAATGAAGGATTTTCGCAAGGATGTGTGGCGGTTCGTCATATGAGCTGTACTGCTACCAATGCGCTTACTTCTTCCGAATATTTCAAACAAAAAAACGGACAGTGGCAGGTCAGTATGGGCTATCGCTACTTTCGGTCGTTTCGGCATTTTAGAGGAGATGTCGAAGAGCATGAGCGACTAGAACAAAACACAGAAGTTATCAATTTATCTCATGCCTTAGATTTAGGGATTAGCTATCAGCCCAATGCCCGCCTAGCTTTTGGTATCAATTTGCCGATTCAATACAACGACCGCTCATCCTTGTATGAGCATTATGGAAATGCAGTCTCTGCCAATCCCGACCAAAAACGTTTTCATACTTATTCGAAAGGAATTGGAGATATCCGTTTGACGGCCACTTATTGGATGCTCAATCCCTACAAACTTCCCAAGTTTAATTTTGCCTTGGGAGCAGGTATAAAATTGCCCACCGGAAACCCAGGCGTAAGGGATGATTTTCATAAGTTGAACAAAGAAAAACAGGATTATGTGGTCAATAAGCCTGTAGATCAATCTATCCAACTAGGTGATGGAGGCGTAGGCGTAAGTTTAGAACTTCAAGGGTATGGGCAAATCACCAAAACCTTGACCGCTTATTTTAATGGCTATTACTTATTCAATCCCAAAGAGACCAACAATGTACTTCGCAACCCTGAAGCTACTACCATCGATTTAGTGACTGGGTACTTCTCCGTAGCGGATCAATTTGCGGGCCGTGTAGGATTGAGTCAAAGTATTGGTAAAGGCCTAGCTATTATGCTAGGGGGGCGCGTAGAAGGTGTTCCGGCGATTGATGCCATTGGAGGGAGCAAAGGCTTCCGTCGGCCAGGGTACATCGTATCGGTAGAGCCGGGTATTGCTTATATGAAAGGCAAGTTTTCGGCGGCGGTCAATGTACCTTATGCTTTGTATCGTAATCGTATCAAGAGCTACTCTGACCGCCTCGATCCGCTTGGGGTTCGTCATGGCGATGCTGCTTTTGCCGACTATTCTGTATCGATAAACATCAGTCGTTGGTTTTAACGTATATGAGGAGCGTTAGTTTGCTTATCATGTCTTTATTCTAAAAAAACACATTTCAAATGACCTATGAAAAATCTATATAGATGGGTGCTATCAGCACTTATGTTGGGCTACAGTACAGCCTACAGTCAGATGCCCAACGACGCTATTTATATGCCTAAAGGCGTAGTATGCGTGGGTACGATGTACACCCACAGTAGTTGGAAACAATACTGGGAAAATACCCTGAAGCGTGAAAATCTAAATATCGGAACGCATACCACCCAAAGCGTCATGGTAATGCCCGCAATAGGAATTACGAATCGATTCAATGTCATTTTGAGTTTGCCCTATGTATGGACTAAAACCAGCGCGGGGAATCTCATGGGGCAGAAAGGCTTTCAAGATTTGGGAGGCTGGCTCAAAGTAAAAGCGGTGGATTGGAAAGGCTTCTCAATCAATGGTTTGGTAGGAGTTTCAATCCCTGTTAGCAAGTATGTCCCAGATTTTTTGCCTATGTCGATAGGGTTACAGTGTCGCACTGCTTCAGGGCGCGTGTTGGCCAATTATACCCATCCCAAAACAGGATTCTATGTTACAGCTCATGGTACTTATACGTGGCGCAGCAATATCAACGTGGATAGAGATGCGTATCAGGCTGATGATAAAGTGTATAATACCAACGAAGTACGGGTACCAAATGCCTATGATATGGGTGCTAGAGTGGGAATTTTGAAAAAACAATGGCAGACCGAAATCTGGGCAGAGCGCAATTCGTGCGTGAATGGCGACAATATTCGCCGCAACGATATGCCTTTCCCGACCAATAATATGCAAGCTACGATGGTGGGATGGTATGGTAAGTTTCAACCTAAAGCGCTCGGTGTCAATGCGCGTGTAGGCTATGTAACAAATGGCCTCAATATGGGACAAAGTACTAGCTATACAGTAGGAGTACTTTATATGTTTGGCCTAAAAAAATAACGTTTAATTTGACAAACTGATGAAACCCTATTCAACTATTATAAAATATAGCACTGCTTTCCTCACGCTCGCGGTGATAGTATTAGCTTGTAACAAAGACCTTGAAGAGCCCCAAAGAGTAGGATATACGCCTGTTGCGGTAGATGAAAAAGCCGGAACTTGGAAAACCTATGTTTTGGCTTCGAGTGATGAAATCGAAGTAGCTGCACCTTTGGCAGTGACCTCGTCAGAATATACCGCTGAGCTATCTGCCCTAAAAGGATTGGCTTCTAATTTAAGCCAAGAGCAAAAAGAAGCTGTGGTGTATTGGGGAGCGGGAGCGGCGTATCGTTGGAACGAAATCGCCCGTGAGCTTTGCGCTCGCTACAACATCCCGCCTGCTTCGAATGCCGAGGGAAAATACCCCTTGCCCGATGCTGCCAATCCGTTGGCCGATCCTAAATTTCCTTTTGCCACTCCTCCCTATGCCTCACGGGCTCTGGCGTATTTGTCGGTAGCTCAGTATGATGCGCTAGTTTCGGCTTGGCATTATAAATATAAGTACAAACGCTCGGCTCCTTCAAAAGTAGATACGAGTATTCCAGTGGCGTTAGCAGTTTCAGCTTTACCGACTTATCCTTCAGAAGATGCCGTGGTTGCGGCGGCATCGGCCACCATTTTAAAAGCCATGTTTCCTGGCGAAGTACCTTATTTGGATGCAAAAATGAAAGAACATTTGGCGAGCCGTCAGTGGGCTGGTATGAATGTCACGAGCGATTTGACGGCGGGAACGTCGTTGGGAAATGCCGTAGCGGCAAAAGTAATGGGTAAAGCCCGCAACGACGGCATGGGTGCTTCCAACAACCAAACATTGGTGGCAGCTATGATAGAATCGGCCAAAACGAGAGGTATCAAGGAGCCTTGGATAAGTCAAGAAGCTCCTTTGCGCCCGCCTATGTTGCCCAATTTTGGCGCTGTTCAAACTTGGAATTTTGACAAGGCTACGCTGGTTAAAATCCGTCCAGCTGTGCCGTATATTGTAGGCTCTGCCGAGTGGCAAAAGGATATGGATGAGCTAAAACAAATCCAAAACAAACAAACCCGCGAACAAGCCCGTATTGCCAATTATTGGGCTGATGGGGCAGGTAGCTACACGCCACCGGGGCATTGGCACCGCGCGGCTGCCAACGCCGCCCACGAAGCACGCTTTAGCGAAGTACGTATGGCGCGCACGTTAGCCCTTGTCGGTACTGCCGAAATGGACGCTGGAATCGCTTGCTGGGATGCTAAGTATTTTTATTATACGCCTCGTCCTCAGCAGTTTGGCTTGAAAACATCCGTAGGTTTACCCAATTTCCCTTCCTATACATCGGGGCATTCTACGTTTTCGGCGGCGGCGGCTACTGTGCTAGGGTATGTATTTCCTGAGCAAGCAGCTAAGTTTGATGCACAAGCTTTAGAGGCATCTATGTCTCGTATTTATGGACTGATTCACTATCGGGTAGATTGTGAAATGGGGCTAAAACATGGTGAAGTCATTGGCGAATATGCTATTGCACGTGGCAAAGCAGATGGCTCTGGTTTGTAAGATACTTGGTATTTTTTGTTTGTCATCCATAAATAATTTTTAATAAAATAAGTGTTTGTTTAGCTATGTTCAGAAGGTTGGGAAGGTATAAAATCTTCTCAACCCTGAACACAGAGCAATCAAGCTTTCAGTAACAATCAATTTAAATTCATGAAGTTTATCTTTTCGGTACTTTTAATAATAGGAAGTATTCATTTTGTTTTTGCTCAAGATGGCCCTAAGCAAGAAGTTGCTCAACAACTTACCAACTGGCATAATGGCCTAGTAAAAGGAGATTTAGAGGGTGTAATGGCTCAGTATGCGAGCGATGCCGTTTTTTTTCCGACGTTTATCAATCAAGCGTTGACAGCCGATGAGCGAAAAACTTTTTTACAAACGCTCATTGCCAAAAAACCAGTAGCGACCTTAAATAATGACCAACGAATTCGGGTTTTTGGTGATGTGGCTACGTGTTCGGGCTCTTGGGTGTTTGATGTCAATGGAACGGAAGGGCAACGCGAAAAAAAGCCCGTTCGTTATCTGTTCGTTTTTGAAAAACGGGCTGGCAAATGGCTTATTATTGAACAACATGTTTCGGCTTTTCCCGAAAAAAAATAAACTATATTCTTGAAAAGACTGGTTTCGATATTGCTATTTAGCTTGTTGCTCTACAACATGGTAGGCTATTCGATAGTCTATTGGTTGGGAGGAAATGTGGCTTTGCATAACCAAGAAATTCAGTTTGATTCTAATGTGAATGAAGATTATATCACTGTGAAAGTGCCGGTAGTATTGCCTTATCAGACAAATTGGACGGCGCCTCAATCTGTACAAGGGAGTATTCAAGTAGGGGAAGAGTTTTTTGAGATGGTAGAGCAAATCATGCTTAACGATACCCTTTACATTAGTTGTAAGCCTGATCACTATGCGCGCAAAAACTTTTTTGCCTTGGCCAAACACATTGATAATCACATTAAAGATTATGAGGGTAGCAGCCCTGATTCTTCTAAAAGTAAAACTTTAAATCTTCTCAAAGAATATGTGTCGTTTAGGCGTTTGCATGTATTCTTTTGGGTAGAATGGCTTCCCGACACTACACCATCGATTAGTATTTCTTTTACGCTTCTTTTAAGGGCTTTGCCCCTTTTTTCTCCTCCTCCCGAATGGCTTGATTTTTAGGTGTTTATAGTAGTTGCTCTATCTTATGAGAGTAACTAGGGTTTTTATTGAAATACTTATAAATCAACTATTTGTTGTATGCCACACATACCACTACCTGAGCATTTGCCCGGTATTACGGGCTTGCTCGAATACCGTTTGGACACGGCTATGCCGATTCGTGATTTAACGCAGATTTTGTTGCGGGGCGAATCCTCTTTAACCCAAGGCGAAAGAGAGCTGATCGCGACGATTGTGTCTTCTCGAAACTGCACCAACTTTTGCGAAGCAGCTCACACGAAGGCCGCTGATTTGCTTTTGGGCGAGTCCGAAACGGCTCGGCTTGTCAAGCTGGATTTTGAATCAGCCCCCGTTTCCGATAAAATGAAAGCTTTGCTCAACATTGCGGCACTCACTCAAAAAAGTGGGAAGGCGGTATCAGAAGAGGCTATCGAAAGAGCACAAAAAGCGGGTGCCACCGATCTCGAAATCCATGATACGGTGCTGATTGCGGCGTTGTTTTGTCTTTATAACAAATACGTGGATGGACTTGCTACCGTCGCGCCTTCTGATCCGGCATTTTATCAGACTTTGGGGGAGAGAATTGTTGGAAGAGGTTATTTAAGGCCACCCGGAGGCTTTGTAAATCCTTCCTAGGAACGTATTTTAAAATGACTCATTGCCTCGTTTGGAGGCATATCAAAGACTTTTATTCATTATGAAAAAGCATATACTTATTTGGGTATGTATCATTCTGTTGTACAATGTACGTACAATTCAGGCGCAAACCACACGACTGATAGGGCGAATTACGGATGCTGATACTCAGCAGCCATTGGTGGGGGTCTCGGTTGCTATCAAAGGAAAAGTGATTGGAACAGTGACAGATGCGAAAGGAGATTTTGAATTAACTACTACTTTACCATCTACTTTACTAATTTCAATGGTGGGTTTTGAACGTCAAGAAGTTGTTGCGACTCAAAATCAACCGATTAGCATTGCACTCAAAACGGGGGCTGCTGAACTCAACCAAGTGATTGTCTCGGCTTCGAGAGTAGAAGAAAGCAGCCTGAAAACACCGGTTACCATCGAAAAAATGGATGCGAGAGCTATCCAACATGCACCGGCAGCCACGATGTTTGAGTCTCTCAATAGCCTCAAAGGTGTAGATATGGTGACGAGTGGGCTGACACTTCGACAAGTCAATACGCGTGGTTTTAACAGCATAGGCAACAGCCGTTTTTTACAACTTACTGATGGTGTCGATAATCAATCGGCGGGATTAGGGTTTCCGGCGGGGAGTTTTTTTGGGGTATCAGATTTGGATGTAGAATCAGTAGAGCTGATTCCTGGAGCTGCTTCGGCTTTGTATGGTCCAGCGGCTTTTAATGGATTGTTGATGACGAGAACTAAGAATCCGTTTGATTATCAAGGACTTATTGTTCAGCAAAAAGTAGGTGTCAATCATCTCAATGATCCTAATGGCGGAGGAGCCAAACCTTTTTTAGAAACCGCGATTCGGTATGCAAGAGCCTTCAAAAATCAGGCAGGCGTTGAAAAGTTAGCTTTTAAACTCAATGCTTCTTACATCAAAGGAACCGACTGGTATGCTACTGATTATACCGATATTGATCCCAATACTCCCGTTGAAAAAAGAGGGGTTGAGAATCCTGGTAAAAATAGCCTTAACATCTACGGTGATGAAGTAGCGGCTACCTTGCCTGGGATAGGGCGTGTATCGCGCACGGGGTATTTGGAAAAAGACGTAACTACCTATGATGTTTACAGCTTCAAAGCCAACGGCGCAGTCCACTATCGGATTTCGGACAAAATAGAGGCTATTTATCAGATTAATTTCAGTCAAGGTACTGCCAACTACACTAGTAGTAGTCGAAATATGCTACGTGATTTTCGATTTATACAGCAGCGTGTCGAACTCAAAGGCGCTAATTTTTTTATAAGAGCTTACTCGGTAGCTGAAAATTCGCAAAATGCCTACAATACACGTTCGTTGGGGCAGTTTATCAACCGTACATGGGTCAAAGATTTAGATGGAAATGTGGTTGCAGTAGGTAAAGCTGATGCCACTTGGTTTGAGCGTTATGGCGCGGCTTACAACGGAGCCATAAGCGGTATTGCGGCTAAAAATCACCAAGCAGCACGGACATTTGCCGACGAAGGGCGAATACAGCCCGGTACGGCGGCTTTTGAGAGTGCCAAAGATAAATACAGTCATTTGTATGGACTTGAAGGAGCGGGTGTACTGAGTTTATGTAAAATGTATCATATAGAAGGGTTATATGATTTTACACCTCATTTTTCGTGGGTAAGTGTACAAGTAGGCGGTAACTTGCGCTACTATGACATGAATACCAACGGTACGCTGTTTGATGATAAAGTCAATAAAGTTCGGGTACAGGAGTATGGGGCTTTTGTACAAGCATCTAAAGCTTTTTTGCAAGAAAAATTAAAATTAGCGGTCTCGGGGCGATTCGACAAAAACCAGAGTTTTGCTGGTAATTTTACGCCACGAGCCTCAGCAGTCTTTTCGCCCTCAGAGAATCATCATTTTAGGGTAAGCTATCAAACAGGATTTCGTAACCCCACAGTCGTGGATCAGTATATCAAGCTCAATGTGGGGCCGTTGATTCTATTGGGAGGTGCTCCTTCTAATTCTGTGGGTCTTAATGCTTATGAAAACTCTTTCACGGCGGCTTCTGTGGGAGTATTTGGGGGGGCTTTTGGTCAAGAAACTGCGGCTGGTACGCCATTTCCTCAAGCAGTAGCGAAGCATAAAGACAAATTAGTAAAATCAAATGTGCCTTATATCCGCCCCGAACAAATGCAGGCCTTTGAAGTGGGTTACAAAGGCGTATTGAACAATAAGTTGTTGTTTGATATTAGTTATTATCATGGGAAGTATACCAATTTTTTGATTAATCAGGTTGTCATTCGTCCAAACACCGCCAATGTACTTTTGGCGGATGGTACTATCAACCCTGCTGCTGCCCAAGAAATTTTAAGTACAACTACTCGTCAGACTTTTCAGCTATATACCAATGCGGCCGACAAAGTGTCGACCGATGGAGCGAGTGCGGGCATTACGGCACTGTTAGAACGTGGGTATCGTGTGGGGGCTAATGCTACTTGGGCACAATTCAACATCTTGGATGCTAACCCCAACAATGTACCAGCTTTTAATACGCCCAAATGGAAAACCAATGTCACTTTTAGCAATGCTCGTTTGACCGATAAAATTGGGTTTAGTGTAGCTTGGCATTGGCAAGAATCGTTTTTGTGGTACGGCACTTTTACCGAAAACCGTCCAGGATTGGTACCCGCTTATAGTCTGATTGACGCTCAAGTTTCTTACAAACTACCCAAATTGAAATCCTTTGTAAAGGTAGGAGCTTCTAACTTAGGAAACAATTATGTGGTACAGGCTTATGGTTCGCCTGCGGTGGGTGGATTGTATTACGTGAGTTTGACATTTGACGAACTACTGAGATGATAAAAGCCAATAACATAGGACTTGAAGTTTCGGCCTCAATCACAACCGACGCTTGTAGTCAGAAACTAAGAAATCTGGCTTTTGTGCTTTGCATGTTCAGCTATTTGTTTGGAGGGTCGGTAGCCACGCTCATGTCGGTTTATTTACCAGTGGCTATTCCTGAACTTTTAGGAGAAAAGCAAATCACTGAAGAGCATATGGGCGAAATTGGAGCCTATATTGGTGCTGCTTTTTTGTATGGATGGGGTATAGGAGGGCTGATGTTTGGCGTAGTGAGCGACCGCATAGGGCGAGTTAAATCCTTGACTCTTGCTACAGGCTTATACGGTATAGCCACTTTACTTACAGTCTTTGTTTCTCATTGGTACATGCTGATAGGGTGCCGATTTGTGGCCGGAATGGGAATCGGCGGAGTATTGTTGATTTCGACGGTGTATTTATCGGAAATCTGGCCTGTACGTACCCGTCCCGTTATTTTGGGGGTTTTGGCAGTGGCGTTCCCGATTGGCATTGTCACTAGTGGCGGTATTAATATACTCTTTGCGCATTGGCGAGATGCTTTTTGGGTGGGTGTGATTCCTGTTCTAACTGCCTTGACTATGAGTAGGTGGCTACCTGAGTCTGAGGCATGGAAAAGCGCTCAGGAAAGGTATCATAGCAATACTGCCAATTTGTGGGATGCCACCAATCGCCCCAACCTTCTCAAGGGGACTGTTATTTTTGGGTCTGTTTTGATTGGGTTGTGGGGCATATTCTCTTGGATTCCGACTTGGGTACAGTCCTTGCTTCCCTCAGGGCACACTGGACAGCAAGAGCGAGGGATGACCATGATGTTGCTGGGCATAGGGGGAATTGTAGGAGGAGCAGTTTCAGGTTTTCTAGTAAAAGCAATAGGGGCTCGAAAGTCGCTCATTTTTGCTTTTTTGGGCTGTGCTTGTATGTCATTTGTGTTGTTTTTGAGCAATACCCTTTTTAGCCCCATCGTATATCTTGAAATGGCGTTTTTAGCCTTGTTTTTTGGGATAAGTCAGGGGGTTCTTTCGAGCTATATTCCGCAATTGTTCCCGACTGTTATCAGAGCAACTGCGGCTGGCTTTTGCTTCAACATTGGACGTTTCTTTACGGCGACCTCCGTATTTTTTGTGGGGGCAATGGTAGCTTTTTTTGGAGGACTAAGCCATGCTCTGTTGACTTTTTCGGTGGCCTTTTTGGTGGCTTTGATAGCAGCATTTGTCGGTAAAAAGGTTGATAAATAGAAGTTTAAGGTAAACTCGTACACATTCAAATTTTGTAAAAACATGCCACATATTACACTTCCTGAAGGTTTGGCTGGTATTAGAAGTTTAGCAGCTTATCGTCCTGATACGGGAGCTGCTTTATATGCTTTAGCAGAGGCTCTTTTAAGGGGACCAGAATCGTCATTTAGTCAAGCCGAGGCAGAGCTTATCGCCACTTTTACTTCTTCTCAAAACGAATGTACTTTCTGTACGTGTAGTCATGCCGCAGCGGCGAGGTACTTGTTTAATCAAGATAAATCGATGGTAGATGCGGTGATTGAAAATTATGAAACAGCTCCGATTTCGAAAAAAATGAAGGCGCTTTTGGCGATTGCTAAGTGTGTGCAGCAAGATGCCCGCACCGTAACCGACGAATTGGTAGCTAATGCACGCTTAGTAGGTGCTACCGACCGCCAAATTCATGATACGGTCTTGATTGCCGCCACTTTTTGTATGTTCAATCGCTATGTGGATGGCTTGGCTACGGTTACACCGCTAGGACTTGAAGCCTATGAACCAATGGGCAAACGGATGGCCACTTTGGGCTATGTACCTCCTAAACCAATCAAGTAGATTTTAAAAAAATTAAAAAATAAAAAAGTAATGCCACATATATCATTGCCCGAAGGGATGCCTGGCATATTAGGCCCCATGAATTTTAGCCCTGAAACGGCCGCCCCGATGAATGCATTGGCCAATGCGCTTTTGCAAACCGATGAAGGGTTGAGTAGAGGGGAAAGAGAGCTAATCGCGACATATGTATCCTCCGAAAATGACTGTTTTTTTTGCCAGACCATTCATGGTGCCGTGGCTAGTCATTATTTGGGCGACGCAGATGGGTCGTTTGTGAAAGCGGTCAAATGTGATTTTGAGCAAACTACCCTCTCTGATAAGATGAAGGCCTTGCTTTCAATCGCTGGGAGCGTGCAAAAAGGAGGTAAAAATGTGACTATTGAACAAGTAGAGGCGGCAAAAAAACAAGGTGCTACCGACAAAGACATTCATGACACCGTCTTGATTGCGGCGGCTTTTTGTATGTTTAATCGCTATGTGGATGGTCTGGCTACCACTGCCCCTACAGAAGAAAATGTGTACCGATTGCGCGCATTGCGGATTGCCAACGATGGGTATTCGGCATCTGCACCCTACGCGCCTGTTACATCATAGGTTGAATGACTGGACAAAGGCCCCAGTATGTTGCTGGGGCTTTTCTGAAAAATGAATCTAAAAGTGCTTCAAAAACAATGACTTATGAGAGTAGTTTTTTATATCGGTATTATTGGTTTGGTGCTGTTTGAAATAGCCAATGTGTATTTTATTATGCCCATGCCCGGTAGTCAACGTATAAACAGCATCGACATCGCTTATTTTTTGCACACTTGGCGCTGGGTTTTTCGGGCTATTTTTGGGGTTATGGTTTTGGCGGGGGCTTGGTCTTTGTTTCAGAATAAATCATCAAAAATTACCAAATGGATAGCGGGTAGCGTGCTGGGAGGGGCTTTGGTAGTGGTCTATGTGGCTAATTTCATCATGGCTGCCGACTCCATGTTTTATCAACCTTCCACTTTAGTTTTAAAGAATGCTGCCGAAAACAAAGTTGACCCGAAACGATTGGTAATTGGTGTTGAAATCAATGGACAAGCACGGGCTTATCCGATTCAATACATTGGCTATCATCATCAGGTTAGGGATACTTTGGGTGGAAAGCCTATCATTGTGACTTACTGTACGGTTTGCCGTACAGGGAGGGTTTTTGAACCAATCGTCAACGGAAAATTGGAACATTTTCGCTTGGTAGGCATGGATCATTTCAACGCTATGTTTGAAGATAATACTACAGGTAGCTGGTGGAGACAAGCCAACGGTGAAGCAATCGCTGGTGAACTTAAAGGGCAAACGTTGCCCGAAGTAGATGTAGTTCAAGTGTCTCTTGCCCAGTGGTTTACTTATCACCCTCAGAGCTTAGTGATGCAGCCTGATACGAAGTTTCAGGAAAAATATGATTCGATGAGTACTTATGAATCAGGTAAAAAGAAATCGGCGCTTACTCGGCGCGATACTGCCTCGTGGAAAGAAAAATCGTGGGTAGTAGGTGTAGAAGTAAGTAGTGGCACCAAAGCCTATGACTGGAATGATTTGCAACGAGCCAAAGTAATCAACGATATGATTGGGTATTTGCCTATTACGCTTCTGCTTTCTTCTGATAAGCAAAGTTTTGTGGCCTTACGACGTGCTACACCCGGACAAAGACTTGCCCTTCAAAACGATACTATCATTGATGCAGGAGGAATAAAATACACCCTCCTCGGAAAATCACTCCAACCGACGCACCCCGACTTAGTAAGGGTGAACGCTTATCAGGAATATTGGCACAGTTGGCGTACTTTTCATCCTGATACGCAGCAGTATAAATAATTTTGGCACGATAATTGTTATACAATAAATAATGTCCTGTTTTACAGCAGGATAGACCTCTAACTCATGAAAAGAATCTACACTGTTATTGCGATGTTAATAGCATTCTATGGTACAAATGCTCAAACCATGAAAAGTGATTCGGCACGTGTTCTTAAGGAAATTGAAATCATTGGTACTCGTCAACGAATTCAAATTGAGCGCTTGCCAGATAGACAAGGAACCTATCTTTATGCAGGTAAGAAAAATGAAGTGATACAGCTTGGGGGTATTAATGCAAATATTGCTGAACGTACTCCTCGACAAATGTTTGCAAAAATACCGGGGGTGTTTGTATATGATATGGATGGCTCTGGCAATCAAATCAATTTTTCTACGCGTGGTCTTGATCCTCACCGTAGTTGGGAATTTAATATGCGTTATAATGGAGTCATTGGAAATACTGATATGTACGGCTACCCTGCAAGTCACTATAATCCACCCGCAGAGTCGTTTGAGCGGGTAGAAATTGTACGCGGAACAGGCTCTTTGCAGTATGGTGCGCAGTTTGGGGGCATGATTAATTATGTATCCAAACAGGCCGATACTACCAAAAGATTTGGGTTTGAAAGTATCAATTCGGTGGGTTCATTTGGCCTTTTTAGTTCTTACAATGCGATAGGTGGCAAGGTCGGGAAATTGACTTATTATGCTTATTATCACCGCCGAAACTCCAATGGTTATCGTAAAAACAGCCGTTCCGAAGCACAAGCACAGTTGGTGAGATTGCAGTATGATTTTTCGTCGAAGCTTTCGCTCAAGGCGGAAGTAGGGCATACCGACTATGTGTATCAGATACCTGGCCCTCTCACCGATAGTATGTTTGCTGCCAATCCTCGCATGTCTACACGGTCGCGAAATTATTATCAGCCCGATATTTATTTGCCTTCCCTGACGCTTGATTGGCAACTTAGCCCCCGTACTCGTTTGTTATGGACAAACTCTATGGTGTTAGGTTTCCGAAACAGTGTCATGATTGATGCCTTTGCTACCGTAAAAGACGCTATCGACCCTGCCACTGGCGATTACAAAAACCGTCAGGTAGATGTTGATAAGTTTAATAGTTTTACCTCGGAGCTGCGATTGTCGCATCAATATCAGTTGGGAGCTATGAGTAGTACGGTGGTGGGAGGCATACAAATCATGAGCAACGACCTCAACCGCCGACAAATGGGAAAAGGAACCACCGGAAGTGATTATGATTTGACGCTTGTCGTACCCAATGATTGGGGACGCGATATGCACTTCCGCACCAAAAACGTAGCGATTTTTGTTGAAAACTTGCTCTATATCACACCAAAATGGTCAATTTCACCGGGATTTCGGGTGGAAAGCGGTCAAACAGACTTCTCAGGATACATACGATATCTAAAGCCCGAAGTAGTTCCTAATAGCATTCCGCACCGATTTCCGTTGTTTGGGATGAGTACTCAGTACCAACTCAATCACCAAAATCGGATTTATGGTGGATTTTCGCAGGCTTATCGCCCCGTGATTTTGAAAGACATTGTGCCGGCGTCGGTACTAGAGCGTGCCGACAAAAACCTCAAAGATGCCAATGGGTATAATGCCGAAATTGGGTTGAGTGGGCGCACGGGGCGTTTGCATTATGACATAAGTGCGTTTTTGCTCCAATACAACAACCGACTCGGTAGCCTCCTCCTAAATGACCCCGACGGGACGGCTTATATTTTTCGTACCAATATTGGCGATAGCCGTACCAAAGGGCTGGAGATGTACATAGAATATGAGTTTATTCATAACAACAAAACCCGCTTGTCGGCCTTTACTTCTACGGCGTTGATGGATGCTCGTTATGTCAATGGAAAAATAAGTAATGGTAAAGAAAATCAGGATGTGAGTGGTAATGCGGTAGAATCAGTACCCAAATGGACAAGCCGAAATGGTATCGAATTCAATCACCGTTGGTTAAGTGGTACTTTGCTGGTGAGCTATGTTGACAAAAGTTTCGCTGATGCTTTTAATACTGTTAAGCCCACCGCCAATGGCGCACGGGGGCTAGTGCCTAGTTATACATTGGTCGATCTAAATACGACCTTTCATCTTACCAACCGCTATACTGTAAGATTTGGTATCAATAACCTGCTCAATAAAAGCTATTTTACAAAACGTCCTACATTCTATCCCGGGCCGGGTATTTGGCCTTCTGATGGGCGTAGTATCGTAGCTACGGTGGGAATAAAGATATAGAAAAGTCATTTTCGATTTTGTATTCTATTTTTTAGCTGTAGCAATCGGGCAGCAGGGTAGTTTTCAACTTGCTTGACAATGGCGCTGTCCGCTTGTTTTTAAACCTAGTTTCTTTTATGAAAAATTTGTTATTTACTGTGTTGAGCGTTGTACTGATTATGGGTAGTTGTACCAATAGTGACGTAGTAACGCCCCAAAAAGCCAACCATGTTTCAGAATATTCAGCAGACTTCTTGCGTGAATGGTTCAAACTTGAATGCCGCGTAGTGAAAGAAACAGCGGGATTTTTGCCTCCTCAAGCTTCACGGGCTTTTGGATATGTAGGTATTACAGCCTACGAAGCTGTATATAGTGGTATTCCAGATGCCAAACCTTTGGCTGGTCAAATCAATCGATTACTTAGAGCTGACATGCCTACTCCTCTGACGCTCAATGTGCGCTATCACTGGGGAATAGTAGTCAATGCCGCAGTAGCTGATATGATGCGCTATATGTTTGACAAAAACCTGAGCCCTGCCAATTTAGAAAAAATCGATGCTTTGGAGGCGCAGTATTACAATGAGTTTAAGGGAACGACTTCACAAATCCTTGCTGATGAATCAGTAAAGCATGGTAAAGCAGTAGCCACCGCTATTTATGAATATTCAAAGTCGGATGGTGGTCATGATTCTTACCTCAATCCTTTTTCAAGACCTTTTACGCCCGTTACGGGAATTGATAAGTGGGTTCCTACTGATGCCAAAAACGCGACTCCTTTGAGTCCTTATTGGTACAAGTGCCGTCCTATCATCGCCTCCAATATGCAATATGCCACTCCTTCCAAGCCTATTGCCTTTTCGGTAGATAAGGAATCGGCTTTTTATAAACAAGCCGAACAAGTCTATAATCAGGTCAAAACCAACACTAAAGACCAAATCGAAATCGCTAAGTTTTGGGCTGATGATCCTTTTGCTACTTGTACACCTACAGGGCATACTTTCAATATCATGACGCAGCTTTTGGAAGAAACCAACGCCACTCTTGAAAAAGCAGTAGTAGGTTATGCCATGCTTGGCATTGGTGAAATTGACGCCTTTATTGCTTGTTGGAAAGCCAAATATGACTATTCATTGATTCGTCCGGTGTCTTATATTCAAAAATACATCGACCCTAACTTCAATACTGTTATTGGTACGCCGGCTTTTCCCGCTTACACTTCGGGACACGCAACGGAGATTGGGGTGGGGGAGAAAATCTTCATTAAGCTTTTTACGAATGGCGATGGAAATTATACGATTACTGACCGGTCGCAGGTACAACATGGTTTTCCACCACGCTCGTATAAAAATTTCAGCGAAATGGCGCTCGAATGCGCCAACTCTCGTCTGTATGGCGGTATTCATTACCAAATGGACAACCAAAAAGGTCTTGAAATGGGACGCGGTATTGGAGAAAATGTATATAAAGCCATTTCGTGGCCTCAAAATATTAAATAGTAACGACGGGGTTTTGCCTTTTCAACCCCCAAAATTTATCTATTGTCATGAAAAAAAATCTGATTGTTGGAGTCATAATTCTCATGATGGGCTGCCAACAAAATACTAAACAGCAGCTCGAAAAAGATGCCAAGCTCATGGCTACGCTCGAATGCGAAGCACGTCAATTGAAAGAATATCGCTTCAAAGTAGCCAATGATATTCGGTTTATGGAAGATTCCCTGATGAAAACAGGTAAGGCACTTACAGCCACTCAATCCAAAGAAATTGATTCTATACGAAATGAGCTAACCCTGCGAACGGGTGGATTGGCCGATAAAATCACCAAAACGATGGATAGCTTGTTTACGGTCCAATACAAAACCACCGAACAGCGACACGATTTTGACGTAGCAACCGAACGAATGCTTCAAGAAGTTTGTAAATAGGGAGGAGAAATTCTCCCTATTTTTTTGTTATGATTTATACTTTTTTAGTAAACAAAATAACACTGGGGTAGTATATCATCCATAAGATAATCAACAAATTAGTCTCTGTGATACTCAGTGTAAAACTCCGAGCAACTCTGTGTCCAAAAAATTTGGGGATTACCTTATTTTCTCTTGAAAAAGAAGCGGGATGTTGTATAGATTAGTTTCAAGCAACAATTTTGCCTCATCACCGACGTTAATATCCTGTTTTTAAAAGTTGTTATTAAGATTTAATCATGAGAAAAATCAATTTATTGTTAGTGCTTTTGACCGTTGGGCTGGTGTTTAATCGCTGCGCTGTTACCAAACAAATCTCTGAAGTAAAGACCTTGGGTGATTGTAAATATTCGATTGCTTCGGCCGACAATATCACCGTAGCAGGGATTGATATTCGTCAGTTCCAAAACCTCCAAGATTTTGACTTGTCGCGTTCGCCGCAGCTTGCTTTGGCATTGCTAAGTAAGGAGGTGCCGCTCAAACTCCGCCTCAATCTTGACGTAACCAACCCTACCAAACAACTTGCGGGTATTACGCAATTTGAGTATAAGGTTTTACTGTCTGAAAATGAGGTTTTTACGGGTTTTTGGGATCAACGTATCGAGGTACAACCCAATGGTGGTACTACGCGCGTACCTATGCAGCTTTCGACTAATGCCTACCGTCTTATCACGGATGCCAAAACTCGTGATTCGTTTGTAAATATGGTAGAAAATTTGTCTGGAAAACAAAATACCCAACCGTCTAAATTGACGATTAAACTTAAGCCGACGCTTGGAATTGGTAATTCTCAAATCAATTATCCTGGCTACATCACTATCGAAAAAGAAGTAACCGCCAAAATGATTTCGGGCGAATAAGGAAAGTCCTACTAAATTTTCAAAACTTGGTTGAAATTTAGTCCTTCAACATTCCCTCTTCTTTTAAGAGCGCGTGCAACAACCTTGGCAAAGAGGCTACAAACTTTAACGCAGGCAACGTTCAGAACGTTGCCTGCGTTGGGGTTACAAATTCTTAGTTTTCAGTTGCTTTACGGCATAGTCAGCAGCACGTGCGGTGAGTGCCATATAAGTAAGAGAGGGGTTTTGAGTAGCGGTGGAAGTCATGCTACTACCATCAGACACAAATACGTTTTTGCAGGCGTGCATTTGGTTCCATTTGTTGAGCATCGAAGTTTTAGGGTCTTTTCCCATTCTTACGCCGCCCATTTCGTGGTTTTCGTTGCCCGGAACGCGTTTTGTGTCAGAAGTTTTGATATTTCTAAAACCTGCCTTAGCAAACATCTCCGAAAACTGTTCATAAAAATCTTGTACCATCTTCATGTCGTTGTCGTCAAAATCTACCGACATCCGCAGCTGAGGAATTCCCCAATCATCTTTCAAATCAGGGTCGAGACGTACAAAATTGCTTTCTTTAGTAAGTACTTCTCCCATCATCTGAGCGCCCATCGTCCAGCCTTCCGTAGAGGGTTTGAAGAGCTGTTCTTTGAGATCAGCACCTAGGTAGTTGTCGGTAGGAGTGCCTATTTTGGAAGAACTAATCGAAGCTGCATAGCCGCGCAAAAAGTCGGTTTCTTGTTTTGCTAAATTTCTAAAACGTGGTAAATAGCTTCCTGTGGGTCTTTTTCCTTCGGCCATTGTATCATGAAAACCGTCATACTCTGCCGATACTCTGCCTCGATAATTGTGAAAACCGATAAATTTGCCAAGCACGCCACTGTCGTTGCCAAAGCCGTTGGGGAATCGGTTGGAGGTAGAGTTTAGCAAAATCAAGTTGGTATTGAGTGCCGAGGCATTTAAGAAAATGATTTTGGCATAATATTCTGTCATTTCTTTGGTATGAGCATCGATCACACGCACACCCGTAGCGCGTTTCTTTTGCTCGTCATAAATGACCGAATGTACCACCGAATGAGGTTTTAAGGTCATTTTACCCGTTTTGGCGGCCCACGGAATCGTCGAAGAATTGCTGCTAAAATAACCACCATAAGGGCAACCTCTTTCACAAAGTACCCGATTCTGACACTGCGAGCGGCCTTGTTGATGATGAATCTCCTGGGCTTTGGTGAGATTGGCGGTGCGACCGATGATAATTTGGCGGTCGTTGTAGTTTTTGGCTACTTGCTGACTAAAATGCTTTTCAACACAGCTCATCTCATGAGGAGGCAAAAACTCACCATCGGGTAAGTGCGAAAGGCCGTCTTTGTTGCCGGCTATACCCACAAATTTTTCTACATAGCTATACCAAGGTGCTAGGTCGGCGTATCGGATTGGCCAATCTACCGCAAAACCATCGCGGGCGGGACCTTCAAAATCATAATCTGACCAGCGTTGTGCCTGACGCGCCCACAGCAGCGAACGTCCCCCTACTTGGTAGCCACGCATCCACGAAAAAGGCTTGTCTTGTATAAAAGGATGCTCGTAGTCTTTGACTACAAAATGAACGGTTTCTTCCTTAAAAATGTAATGCCCACTCGAAGCAGGGCTTTTTTGTTTGAGCTCTAAGGGTACTTGACCCAAATGCGGAAATTCCCAAGGATTTTTCATCGCAGTGGGATAATCTATGACATGTTTTACATCGCGCCCACGTTCGAGTACCAAAGTACGCAACCCTTTTTGGGTCAGCTCTTTGGTAGCCCAGCCTCCACTAATGCCCGTGCCCACCACTATTGCATCAAATGTCCGTTCTTTGATTGAATCAATATTAAAGTACGCCATGAATAAACTTCTGAATTGTCGATATATGGATTTTTCTTACTTTTAAAAAGAACAGCGTCAAGTGAATTACTTGCCATTGGGCAAAATTATTCTTTGACACAAATCTGTGCTATCTTTGTTTTTGTATCAAATATAAAACACAAGGCGATATTCTTTGGCGAAGATTAGGAAGTATTTGTGCCATTAAAACCTCAAATTTAAGCATGGTTACCAAATTTGAAGATTTAGATTTGACCAAACGATATAGCTATGCCGATTATTTGACGTGGCAGTTTCAAGAGCGTTTGGAGCTTATCAAAGGTCATATTTACAAAATGACGCCTGCACCAGCGCGGCGTCATCAGCAGATTGTTTGGAATGTAACTGGACTTTTTTGGGAAAGATTCAAAAAAGGACCTTGCAAAGTATATCAAGCACCCTTCGATGTGAGATTGCCTAAAAAGGGTCAAGTGTCAGATAAACAGATTTTTACGGTGGTTCAGCCTGACTTGTGTGTGATTTGTGATCTCAACAAACTCGATGACCGTGGCTGTGTGGGCGCACCTGACTTGATAGTTGAAATCTTATCGCCAGGGAATACTAAAAAAGAAATGAAACAGAAGTTTGATGTATATCAAGAAGCTGGGGTAAAGGAATATTGGATCATCCAGCCCGACGACCGTAATGTGTTTCAGTACGTACTCAATGAAGATGGTATTTATATTGGTCTTCACCCACTTACCGACGAAGATATCCTTATTTCGCGGGCTTTTCCTGATTTTGAAATAGAATTGGCCCAGCTTTTTGATTAAAAAATTACTCCTAAACCCCAAGTTGATATGACCGCAAAATTTCTATTCTCTCTTTTTTTTATTCTTTGTTGTAGCGTAGTCTATGCTCAAGAAACAAGCCTTTTCAATGGGAAGGACCTTACAGGGTGGCACATCGACGTACCTGCGATGGACAAAGATACCAAACTCCGAAATCCTTTTATCATCAGAAACGGGATGTTAGTAAGCTTGGGTGAACCGCAAGGGCATTTGATTACGGATAAAATATACCAAAACTACCGAGTCGAAGTGCAATATCGTTTTGCTGGTACGCCGGGCAATTGTGGATTGTTGTTGCACGCTTCTACGCCTCGTTCGTTGTATGGGATGTTTCCTAAATCTATCGAATCACAGATGATGCACCAAAATGCGGGTGATTTTTGGTGTATTGTAGAAAACATCGAAGTGCCTGAAATGGAAAAACGCCGTGGCCCTAAAGAAAATTGGGGGATAACGGAAGGCAAAGAACGCCGCGTAAGAAACCTAACCGACAATTCCGAAAAGCCCTTGGGAGAGTGGAATACGATGATTGTAGAATGCCTCAACGACCAAATCAAGGTATGGGTCAATGGCGATATGGTCAATCATGGATTCAATTGTACGGCTCAAAAAGGTCAGATTGCCTTGCAAGCAGAAGGTGCTGAAGTAGAATTTAGGAAAGTAGCTTTGACTCCTATCACCAAAATTTCGGAATAAGCATCAATAATAAATGTATCTACTTTAGCCTTAGGCAATAAGCTTAACGCAGGCAACGTTCAGAACGTTGCCTGCGTTAAAGTCCATGCATCTATTTATGTTTTTGAAAAACAGAACGATATACATATTCTGTTTATAAGTGGTAATATGAAGGCAATCAGGGTGCTACCTAAAGAAGTAAAATAAAGGCTTAAAATCAACGCAGGCAACGTTCTAAACGTTGCCTGCGTTAAAGTTCATGCATCTATTTATGTTTTTGAAAAACAGAACGATATACATATTCTGTTTATAAGTGGTAATATGAAGGTAATCAGGATGTTACCTAAAGAAGTAAAATAAAGGCTTAAAATCAACGCAGGCAACGTTCTGAACGTTGCCTGCGTTTACCTTAATGCATCTAACCCCCGGCCACGTTCTGAACGTGGCCGGGGGCGGGGACAGACTATAAATTCTTAGCTTTCAACTGCTTTACGGCATAGTCGGCGGCGCGAGCAGTGAGAGCCATATAAGTAAGCGACGGATTTTGGGTAGCGGTCGAAGTCATGCAAGCGCCGTCGGTCACAAATACATTCTTGCAGGCGTGAAGTTGGTTCCACTTATTGAGTAAAGACGTTTTAGGGTCTTTTCCCATGCGGCAGCCGCCCATTTCGTGAATGTCGAGGCCGGGTGCTTTGTTGGGTACATCATGGGTTTTGATGTTTGTAAAACCTGCCTTCGTAAACATCTCCGTCAACTGTTCATGATAATCCTTTATCATTTTCTCGTCGTTGTCGTCGTAGCTTACCGAGATTTTCAACTGAGGAATCCCCCAAGGATCTTTCAAGTTAGCATCAAGAGCCACGTAGTTGGTTTCTTTGGGAATGGTTTCACCCATCATGTGTGAACCTACGCGCCAGTTACCATATTTCTTTTCGGCAAGATTGTTTTTGAGGTCTTCGCCGAAGCCCGAGCGGTCGTTGTAAGTAATGCGATTTCCACCGAAACCCGCTGCATACCCACGAATAAAATCCGTTTCTTGCTTTAATAAATTCCTAAAACGAGGAATGTAGCCACTATTGGGGCGAATGCCTTCGGTGGTGGTGTCCAAAAACCCCTCGTATTCACCTGAGATACTCGTGCGATAGTTGTGAAAAGCGATGTATTTGCCAAGCAAGCCATTGTCGTTGCCCAATCCATTTTGAAAACGATTGGAAGTTGAGTTCAACAAAATCAAGTTGGTATTTAAAGCCGCCGCATTCACAAAGATGATTTTAGCGTAATATTCGGTTGTTTCCTTGGTGTTGGCATCAATGACTCGCACGCCTGAGGCTTTACCGAGTTTTTCGTCGTAGATAATCGAATGCACCACCGAATCAGGTTTGAGAGTCATTTTGCCCGATTTAGCCGCCCACGGAATCGTGGAGGCATTGCTGCTAAAATAGCCTCCATACGGACATCCTCTTTGACAAAGGGCGCGGTTTTGACATTGAGCGCGGCCTTGGTCATAATGAATCTGATTGGGTTTGGTCAAGTGAGCGCACCGCCCGATGATGATAGGGCGACTCCCTCCGTAGTGTTTGGCCATTTGTTGGCTAAAATACTTCTCCACGCAGTTCAGTTCGTGAGGCGGCAAAAACTCTCCGTCAGGAAGCTGCGGTAAGCCGTCTTTGTTACCCGAAATGCCCGCAAATTTTTCTACGTAACTATACCAAGGCGCGATGTCGCTGTAATTGATAGGCCATTCTACCGCGAAGCCATCGCGGGTAGGCCCGTCAAAATCGTATTGTGACCAACGCTGGGTTTGGCGCGCCCAGAGGAGAGATTTTCCGCCTACTTGATAGCCACGTATCCAGTCGAAGGGTTTTTCTTGAACATAAGGATGCTCGGCATCTTTCACAAAAAAATGCGCAGCATCTTCGTTGAAAGCATAACACCGACTTACTACGGGGTTGGCATCCTTGATAGCTTTGGGGATTTGATTGAGGTGCTCAAACTCCCAAGGATTTTTGAACGTAGTAGGGTAATCTGTCACGTGCTGAACATTGCGCCCACGCTCCAAAACCAGGGTTTTGAGACCTTTGCCTGTGAGTTCTTTTGCGGCCCAGCCACCACTAATTCCCGACCCGATAACGATAGCATCGAAAGTACGGTCTTTTACAGAATCTATATTGAAATATGACATTTTGATTTATTTTTTGACAGGTACACAGCCATGATAAAAACCCGGAGCCATGTTGTATTTTTGGATATTTACCATCACATACTCAGAGTTCATGTATCCCTGAATCGTCAAGTTTTTGATGGTATTTACAAACTGCTTGGCATTAGTATCAGAGGAAGTCGACAATTGTTTCAGCAGCTCAAGACGCTGCTGCGGGGTACATTCTACAAACCCTTTACTGTAGGCTTTTTGAGCCGCATCGTCGGTAGTTTTGAGGCCTTGTTTAAAACTTTGCTGGGCAGGCTCGGCGTAGCAATCATTCACCATTCGCATCGCAAATTGATGTACTTTAAGCGATTTTGCGCCAGGGGTGTTGGTTTCGGGAATGATGGTTTCTACAATTTCGGCCAAGGTATTTTCTTCGTTGAAAGAGAGCATAGAAACAGACCCGATGGAGTCGGGAGTCCATCCAGAAGCCCAAGAAGGAAGGCTTAACAAGCCTCCCATAGCCATGGTTAGGTTTTTAATGGCAGAACGTCGTTGCATAATCATTTATCAGTTGGGTATTCAATTCAGTTTAAATTATTAAAGTCGCACGGCAGGTTTTTATTACCCATTCAAAATAAAACAAAAAAAAGATAGTTTACGCAAATTTTTTGGAAGAGAGCATCGACGATTCCCGTATCATAAGCTGAGTAGAGAGGGTAATGGTCTCGGGAGTATTGTGTTCGGACTCCAATTGTCTAAGAAGGAGCCTTACTACTTGGGCGCCCATTTCTTGAATGGGCTGATTGACACTTGTCAGCGAGGGCGAAAGATAAATGCAGGTAGGTTCGTTGTTGAAACTTACCACTGCTACATCTTCTGGAATTTTAATGCCTTTTTGTTTAAAAGCATACATCGTCGAAAACGCAATGCGGTCGCTCATGGTCAGGATACCGTCAGGGGGCTGAGGGAGACTCATCATATTGAGTGCTTGCATGATGGTATTTTCGGGCGTAAAATCGCTATGAAATATATAACGGTCTGTATAGGGTAAATTGTACTTTTGGAGAGCTTCTCTAAAACCAGCCAGTCGTTGATTACTAATCAAAAGGCTAGGAGGGCCAGCCAAGCAGCCCAAGCGTTGACAGCCGTTTTCGATAAGATGCTCGGTGGCTTTAAAAGCGGCAAGTTTGTTGTCGACGATTACTTTGGAGGTTTCGAGGCTTTCGTCGTAGCGGTCAAATATCACCACGGGGATTTGCTTTCGTAGTAATCGGTTGATATGGTCAAAATGTTGAGTATCACGGGCCAATGAAATAATAAACCCTTCTACTTGACTATTGAGTAAGTTCTGGATTTGGGCTACCTCTCTCAAATAAGATTCGTTGGTTTGACACACTACTACACTATAGCCTGCTTGCATAGCGGCCTCTTCGATGCTGTTGAGTACTGATGAAAAAAAGTAGTAACTCAGCGTTGGCAAAATCACTCCAATCGTTTTGGT
Organism: Runella zeae DSM 19591; assembly: GCF_000423565.1. Taxonomy (GTDB): domain Bacteria; phylum Bacteroidota; class Bacteroidia; order Cytophagales; family Spirosomataceae; genus Runella; species Runella zeae. The sequence continues at coordinate 86,634 of NZ_AUIF01000035.1, forward strand.
ACGACTCTTAACGAGGCTTTTGGCAAGTTGGTTGGGTTGATAATCTAATTGTTGGGCCAATTGGAGTACCGCTTGGCGAGTTTCGGGGTGAATTTCGGGCATTCCACGCAATGCCCGTGACACAGTAGAGGCCGAAATATTGAGCGCTTGGGCAATGTCTTTGATGGTGACAGGTGCGTTTTTGGTCATGGGTTTAGGAAATATAACTTTTGCAATATTATATACTAGAAGAACAAGGTAAGAGAGAATAAAATGTAATTTTAGTAAAAAATTATATAACAAAAATAGTTTAATTTTTTTTAGGTATGAAAAACATGAAATAAAAAACCGCAAACGTTTGCGGTTACGTTTGCAAACAACCACACGCTATTTTGCGAAAATGTTTTGCGTTTTTTCTTCTTTAAATATCAATTTACTCATACTTTTAAAGTAGAAAAAGAATTTTTATTGGTTTTAGTAATAATGGTACTGTTTGAAGAAATGAATACCTTGGTTAAATAAAAATTGTATTTTTTTGTGATTTTAATTTTCGCTTAATTTAATTAACCCCTCATTTTTGATGAAAAAGATTTATACCCTTTTTTTTAGTATTTGGGCGTTTTCTGCTTGGAGTCAGCCCAAAATCGACGTGAAAAAAGAATTTGAGTTTGCAGCTAAACAGTATGAAGGGATGTTGGCATCTCACCCCGACATTACTAAGTTTCCTCAATCTACTAATCCTGACGGTTCGCCACGCGATATGAAATCCAGCTGGTGGTGTAGTGGCTTCTTTGGTGGGTCTCTTTGGTATATTTATGAGTATACTAAGCAAGATAAATGGAAAGAAGCAGCTGACAAATGGACCATGGCTGTGGAGAAAGAACAGTACAATACCGGTACGCACGATTTGGGTTTTATGATTTACTGTCCTTTCGGAAATGGTTATCGTCTTACCAAAAACGAGGCTTATAAACCCATCATGCTCACAGGAGCCAAATCATTGGCAACGCGCTTTGACCCAAAAGTAGGGCTTATTAAGTCTTGGAATAGCTTCAAAGGTGGATATACGTATCCGGTCATCATCGACAACATGATGAATTTAGAGTTTTTGTTTTGGGCAGCTCGTGAGTCTGGCAACAAAGAGCTTTATAATCTAAGTGTCACTCACGCTGACAATACGCTCAAGAATCATTATCGTGCCGACAACAGCGCTTATCACGTTATATGCTACGGGCCAAACGGCGAGGTGCTTGCCAAAAAGAATCACCAAGGTGCCGAAGACGAATCTCCTTGGGCGCGTGGACAATCGTGGGGATTGTATGGATATACCGTTATGTATCGCGAAACCAAAGATCCTAAGTATCTTGATTTTGCGCGTAAAATTGCGACTTTCTTGCTTAATCATCCTAATCTCCCAGCCGACAAGATTCCTTATTGGGACTATAGCAAACCAGGCGAAGAGCGCGATGCTTCGGCAGGGGCGATTATGGCATCGGCATTGCTAGAATTGAGTACCTACGGCGGCAAAGATGCCAAGCTGTACTATGATTCGGCAGTAAAAATGCTCGAAAGTCTCTCCAAACCTCCTTACAAAGCTGAGTTGGGCAAAAACAATCATTTTATATTACAACATAGCGTAGGACACAAACTGGGTAATTCGGAGATTGATGTGCCACTTGTATATGCAGATTATTATTATTTAGAGGGGTTGTTGCGCTATGATGCTTTGCGAAAAAAGAAGAAATAATACCTTAGCCAAAAGTGATGGCCTATTCTTACATCTTTCTCATTTGATATTTTCTGTGTTATGAAAATTCCTGATAACCAGTCTATTAATTCTGATACTCAGCTCTGGATTCAGTTGAAAAGTGGGAGTGAATTAGCCTTGGGAAAGCTCGTCAAAAAATATTTCAATCCTTTACAAAACTACGGCTACAAATTTGTCAGAGACGAAGCTTTTGTAAAGGATTGTGTTCAAGAAGTTTTTATTGAGGTATGGCAGCGCCGCGACCGTCTTACTACGCCCGACAGTGTTCGGGCGTATTTGCTAAGTTCGGTACGCAAAAATGTAATGCGTGAAGGAGTGCGTCAGCAAATCGTAAGAGATGATGCCCCCCTCAACCTCGAAAACGATGGGCATTTTATTGAGTTTTCTCACGAATCTTCCTTGATTGAAGAAGAGGATATGGCTTATCTTACTCAAAGGGTAGGCCGCTTGCTGGCGCAGTTGCCTAAAAGACAAAAAGAAGCGATTTATTTGCAATTTTATCAAAATTTGGAACGCGAAGAAATCGCCCAAATTATGGATATTCATCCTCAATCGGTTTCGAATTTATTGCAGATGGCATTTAAGCTTTTCAGAGACAATTGGCAGGTTATTTATGCGTTGGTGGGTGTTTTAAAAATATTTGTTTTTTGAAAAGTTTGAAAAAATGAGTATTTCGTAATCGTTTCTGCTATCTATCTAAAAAGGCTCTTTAACAACCTCTGCCTTTTCTAAACACGAAAATAGGAAGTAATGAATACTCCGTATCGACACTACCGATTCGAAGATTTTGCCCGGGATGAGCGTTTTCGCAAATGGGTAATACAAAATGACCCCGAAAGCGCTCATTTCTGGGAAGAGTGGCTAGTTCAAAATCCTGATTGTGAGGAGAATATACGACTTGCTAAGGCGTTTTTGTGGGCATTGGAAGAGGAAGAGGTTGGGATTTCGCTTAGTGAATCAGAATTGGACTATATTACGGAAGAGATATTGGCAGCGCCTCCTCGTGCTCCATTTTCTTTTTGGAATTCTAACCATTTTCGATTAGTAGCTTCGGTGCTGTTGGTATTGGCCGCAGGGCTCGGAATATATACTTATTTCTATCATCAAGATACCATTTCGGCGGCGGTGTCTTTTGTAAGCACGCCACTCAATGATAATTACCTCGAACATACCAATCGCACTACCCAACGTCAGCAATTTACATTTGAGGATGGAAGTACTGTTATACTTTATCCTCATAGCAAAATCCGCTATCCTAAGCCTTTTCAAGAATCTCTGAGAGAAGTATTTTTGGATGGGCAGGCTTTTTTTGAAATTACTAAAAATCCTCAAAAACCTTTTTGGGTACATACACAATACATTTCGACTCAGGTGCTCGGCACAAGCTTTATGGTCAATGCTTTTGAAAACGCCAAAGATGTGCAGGTAAGGGTCAAAACTGGAAGAGTGTCGGTTTATACCCGAAAAGACCTAGAAAAAGTAAAAGAAACTAGCAATAACATAAGAGCTGGCGTAGTGCTGACTCCCAATCAGCAAGTGGCTTACTCTAAAACCGATGAGCGGCTGCTGAAATCAATCGTTGAAAGTCCTGAAGTGATTGTGGAAGCACCCAAAAAAGAGTTTGTTTTTGAGGAAACGCCCATTGCTGAGGTATTTGAGTTTTTGGAAAAAATATATGGCATTTCGGTTATCTATGATGCCAAAAATATGGAAGATTGTTACCTTACCGCTAATCTTACCGAAGAATCACTGTTTAACAAACTAGACTTGATTTGTAAAATTACCCATTCGACCTACGAAATGGTTGATGCTCAGGTGATTATTCATAGTAAAGGTTGTAAATAGACTTTTTTTTAAAAAAAATTTAAAAAAAACAGTATCTTCATCTGCCTTCTGCCATCCATGAGAAAACCACTATTTCATCATGGATAAATTCTACAAGAAAACCAATTTTTGCTGGACACTCATGAAAATCTCCTTTACACAGCTGCTGATTGCGATACTGTGTATGAGTATGTCTTATGCACGCGAGGCGGTAGGCCAGGAGATGCTTGACCAGAAAGTTACACTTCGACTTTCAAATGAAGATCTCAAGACTACTTTGAGTACCATCGAACGCACCACGAAGGTACGCTTTGTGTACAACCCCAAAGAAATTCAGTCCAATCAAAAGGTAAGTCTAAATGCCAAAAATGAAAGCCTCAAAGAAGTATTGACGCAGGTGTTTGACCCTTTGAAAATTGGCTATGAAGTAAAAGGAAAGCAGATTGTGCTCTTCAAAAAAACAGTAGGCTCGCTGGAAATCTTACAACCTACTACAACACCGACGGCGGTATTGTCCACTCAAAACATTGACCAAAACGTAACGGGAAAAGTAACCGATGAAAAAGGCGAACCGCTCGTAGGCGTGACTGTGCAGGTAAGGGGAACAACCCGAGGTGCTACCACCGACCCTCAAGGGGGATTTCGGATTTCGGTACCCGATGCTAAGTCGGTTTTGGTGTTTTCTTACATTGGATACGCCAAACAAGAAATAGTAATAGGAAATCGCACAACGCTCAATGTGAGCCTTGAAGTCGATGATAAAAGCCTCGAAGAAGTAGTGGTAGTGGGCTACGGTGTGCAGAAAAAAGTAAATATGACAGGTGCGGTCTCAACTATCGACTCCAAAGTGATTCAAAACCGCCCAAGTAGCAACCTCGCCAATGCACTGCAAGGAACTACGCCAGGCTTGATTATCACAAGGGTGACAGGTCAGCCTGGAAGTGAAAGTCTTAACCTGCAAATCAGAGGTGCTACTACTGCCAACGGCGACGTACCTCCCTTGGTGATATTGGACGGGGTAACTGTACCTAGCAGTACTTTGTTGAACATGAACCCTAACGACGTTGAAAGCATGAGCGTTTTGAAAGATGCGGCTGCGGCGGCTATTTATGGTGCGCAAGCTGCGGGTGGGGTGATTTTGGTAACTACCAAAAAAGGAAATGCTGGCAAAGTAAAATTTGAATACTTAGGACAATATGGAACCGATTGGGCTATCAATGTCCCCAAACGGATGAGTTTGCTTGAAGAAGCTGAGTTGGTGAACCTCGGTCAAAGAAACGCTGGTGCTGGTCCCGAATATAACGATTTTGATTTGGAGCAAATTCGTAACAATGTGCCTTATGTTATCAACCCTGCCGATACCAATACTTACTTGTTTTATAACCAACAACCTCTTACCGATCAGCTGCTCCGTAAATATACCTCTATGCGTACCCACAACTTCACGGCGCGTGGGGTACCGAAAAGGTTAATTTTATGGTTTCGGCCGGATATTACGAAAAACAAGGAGTGTTTAAAGTAGGACCTGACAACAACAAACGTTTCAACTTACGCTTTAACTTAGGAACGCAGCTTACCAAGCATTTGTCGTTGGATACTCGTTTGACGTATACTTTAGAAAAGACGCGCTCGGCATCTACTACTATCAACGAAGGTGGCATCCTGTATCAGATTTATCGTTTGCGGACTCGTACGCCTTTCTTCACGCCTGAGGGACGTTACAGTGGTGCAGGGTCAGCAGCTACGGCTTATGCAGAGTTGGAGTCTGGGGGATATAACAACCTAGACAAAAACTATTTTGACGGGACGTTTACGTTGAAGGCCGCTGATATTGTAAAAGGTCTCACACTACGTGCGGTAGCAGGTACTCAATTTAGACCCGAAAACAGAAATGCCTTTTTACGCACGGTACCGTTGTGGGGAAGAACTAGTATTTTGCGGTATATCAATCAAGTCAACTCTTACCGTGTGACGCGGGATTTGACCAGAAACCTAAATTTGCAGTTTTTGGCGGATTATAATTTCAAAATTGGCGACAAACATAGCTTCAGCGTATTGGGAGGCTATCAGTGGGAAGACTCTCGTTTTGAAAGTGTATATACCCAAGCTAACAACCTCGTAAGCAACGATTTGCCTACGTTGAGCTTGGGGGATGATGCTACAAAAAGCAACAGCGAAACTATCAGAACGTATGCTTTCCAGTCGGTTTTTGGACGTTTCAATTACAACTATGCCGACAAATATCTCTTTGAAGCTACCGTGCGTCAAGACGAAAGCTCTAAGCTAGCGCCAGGTTTGCGTAAGCAAGTATTTCCTTCGGCTTCAGTAGGTTGGAATGTACATCGTGAAGCTTGGTTTGGCAATTCGCTCGGCTTTATTTCTGAACTCAAACTTCGTGGTTCATGGGGACGCTTGGGTGGCGCTTTGGGAAGTACGCTTGGTGTGTACGATTATCTTAACCAACTTTCTCGTAATTCAAACTTAGTATTGGGCGATGTGCGAACCTCTTATATTGGTCAGACTTTCATCCCGTCGGCGGCATTGTCGTGGGAAACTATCGAAACCACCAACGGGGGAATTGACTTAGGATTTTTCCAAAATCATTTGCAGGCCAATTTTGACTACTACGTAAAGTATAACCGCAACATGCTTACCCCGCAGCAGTTACCTGCAACAATTGGGATTTCTACTCCTCGTAAAAACAACGGTGAGCTGAAATCTTGGGGTTGGGAGCTTGATTTGCGCTATCGCGACCGCATCGGCAAAGATTTCAACTATAACATTTCGTTCAATCTTTCTGACAACCAAAACAAACTTATCAACTTCTCAGGTCGTCGGGTAATCAATGCGGGATTCAACAACCTCATCGAAGGCTATCCTATCAATACCCTTTGGGGGTATCAGACGGCGGGCTATTTTACGTCAGCTGATGAAGTAAAAGCTTCGGCTTTCCAAGACAACCGCACGGGCGCAGGAGATGTGAAGTACGTCGACCGCAACGGCGATGGCCGTTTGACGGTGGGTAAAGGAAACGTAGATGATTATGGCGACTTGGTGTATTTGGGTACAACTCAGCCCCGCTATTTGTTTGGTGCTACTTTAGGTTTTGACTGGAAAGGTTTCGACTTCTTGGCTTTCTTCCAAGGGGTGGGGCAGCGGAGTTTCCGTCCAAATCCAGAGTCTATTGCTCCTCGTTTGGTGACTTGGAAGCAGCCTTTGGCGATTCATAGCGACTACTGGACTCCCGAAAATCCCGATGCACTTTATCCTCGCCCTTTCACTGGCGCAACGCACAACTACCTTGCCTCTGACAAATGGACGCTTGATGCCAAATACATGCGTTTGAAAAACCTTCAAGTAGGATATACCATCCCGTCAAAACTAACGCAGAAAGTAAAAGTAGATCGTGCTCGGGTATTTTTCTCAGGGCAAGATTTGTTTACGATTTCGGGCTTGGGGGCTTTCCAAGGCTACTACGATCCTGAGACTCGCAATGGTGTTGAAAACGATTATCCATTTTTTGCCACTGCTTCGGTGGGGCTAAATGTATCGTTCTAAGGTTTTACTTTTTACATATTCAGAAAATGAGAAAAACATTCAAATATATTTCCTACTCGTTTGCATTACTGCTAGGTTTATCGGCTTGTGATGTGACTCGACTGCCCGAAACTGCCATCAGTGACGATACTTTTTGGCGCTCAGAATCGGACCTTAAGCAAGCAGCCAACTACCTTTATACTTGGATGCCTGCTTTCAATACCGACGACAACTGGTCGGATGATGCCATCGGATTGTCGGCCAATGGTATCAGTGATGGTTCACGCTTGGCTCCCTCTACCGATGCAAGCTACAATACGCCTTATCAGTTGATTAGAGCGGCCAACAATATCATTGAAAAAGCCCCCAGAGCTACGGGGGTAGCCACCGACATCGTGGATAGATACATCGCCGAAGCGCGTTTCTTTAGAGCAATGGGTTATTTTTCTTTGGTACAACGCTATGGAGGAGTACCCTTGATTCTCAAAACCTTGACCGACGAATCGCCCGAGCTACGTGAACCCGCCGCTACACGTGCCCAAATCATGGAGCAGATGTACCAAGATTTGGATTTTGCAGCTTCTAAATTGCAAAACCCCACTCAACTTGGTACCGCCAACTATGGTCGTATTTCTAACACGGCAGCTTTGGCCTTCAAAGCTCGCGTGGCCTTGTTTGAAGGAACCCGTGCCAAATTTCATAACGACGGAGACCCTATCCCTCATCTCACCGCAGCTTACAACGCCGCCAAGGCAGTGATAGATAGCAAGCAGCACGACCTGTTTGGCAATTATTTCAATCTTTTTCAATATGAAGGAGAAGGCCGCCAAAACCGCGAAAATATCATCGTTCGTCAATATGGCGTTTCGCTGACTGACCGGGTAGCGACCCACAATTACTATCGTGGTTCGATTGAAAACGGCAACACAAGCCCTACCAAAGCACTTTCTGATTCGTATGTAATGGTAGACGGCTTGCCTATTACCAAATCACCTTTGTACAAAACCCCAACGACTACGCTGGAAGTGTTTGCCAATCGTGACGCACGCATGAGCGCTACTTTTATGAAGCGTGGCGACCCAATGATGACTACAAAACCTATTTTTGACGTTGCTAACTTGTCGTTTAATAAAACAGGCTATATGTTCCGTAAGTTTGCCAATATCGACGACTGGAATACTCAAGCCTCGCTTATCGACCGTCCTGTATTGCGCTATGCCGAAGTACTACTGATTTATGCCGAAGCTCGTTTTGAACTCGATAGCAAAATCAGTGACGCAGATTTGGATTTGACTATCAATCGATTGCGGGCAAGAGCCGGCGTAGCCAAATTGACCAATGATTTGGTGACTACCAATGGCCTTACGATGCGTGAAGAAATCCGTCGCGAGCGTCGCTCCGAATTGGCACAAGAAGGTTTCCGTTACTGGGATTTGATTCGTTGGAAAACCGCCGAAATCGAGCTTCCTAAGCCTATTTTGGGTATTTATTTCTTTAAATCAGAATTTCCACCTGCTACTGTCAATCTTACGCCAGACAGTTTTATTTTGGTGCAAGCTACTAGTTTCCGCAAATTTGACCCTGCTCGGGATTATTTGTGGCCTTTGCCTATCAACGAGATTTCGCTCAATCCGGCGTTGAAACAAAACCCAGGTTGGTAGTTAAAAGTTTATAAAGAGATAGGCCGCCAATGCTTCACGGTGAAAATTTGGCGGCCTATTTGCTTTTTTATAAATACAAATTATTGGAAAAAATAGGTATATCCTGAAGAGAAGCGGCTTGAAGTATTGGACATCCATAAAACTAGATTTTAGAACACTGATGAAACCTTTCGTGAGCTCCTCAAAACTAATCGCCTATCTGTTGTTGGTGCTGGTCTTTGCCCAATTTTCGTTTACCTCTTCTTCCTCCAAAGAAAAAGAAGACTGGATTTCGCTCTTCAATGGTAAAGACATTAAAAATTGGACCGTCAAAATACACCACCACGAAGTAGGGGATAATTATGGAGAGACCTTCAGGGTAGAAGATGGTTTGATCAAAGTAAGATACGACAAATACGAGCAATTTAATGAGCGATATGGGCATTTGTATTTCAATACGCCTTACTCTTACTACCATTTGAGTTTGGAGTATCGTTTTACGGGGCGATGGCGCAAAGACGCTCCTAGTTATACCATCCTCAATAGCGGTGTGATGTTTCATTCACAAGACCCACGTACTATGCCCAAAGAGCAAGATTGGCCGATTTCGGTTGAGATGCAGTTTTTGGCGGGTTTGGGCGATGGCAAACCACGCCCTACCGGAAATATGTGCTCGCCTGGTACGGATGTGATTTTTGAAGGAAAAAAAGACCCTCGTCATTGCATCAATTCTACTTCCAAAACCTACGAAAAAGAAGAGTGGGTCAAAGCAGATTTGATCGTATTGGGAGATTCGCTCATTACTCACCAAATCAACGGTGAAACGGTATTGCAGTATGCCAAACCACAAATAGGTGGAGGAGTAGCCAACCGCTTCGACCCTGCTATCAAAGTAGATGGAAAGTTGCTCAAGGAAGGCTTTATCGCGCTTCAGAGCGAAGGCCAAGAAATTGATTTTAGAAATATCAAACTCCTTAATTTGGAGGGATGCATGAATCCCAAATCAAAGGCATTCCGTAGTTATTATGTGAAATCTAATCCTGCCAAATGCAAATAAAACAGAATACTTAGGACAATTGTAAATAGACTCCAACTCTTCAGGTTTGTTTTCCGACTTACCTCCAGCCCATTTCTTGAAAACCACGAAAGGCTCCACAAACAATTCTCATCTTTGTTTTGTGGGGCCTTTCTATCTTACCTTTGTGGCATGACTTCTTCTACTGATTTCAATACCAATTGGCGCAAAGTTGCTTCTACTATTTATGACAAACCTACTGATTCAAAGATTTTTGGCTCAGTCGAAATCGACATTACGGATTTAGAATCTTACATCAAGACCCAAAGGAAAGCAGGCATAAAAGCAACATTGACACACTTTTTTCTGTTGGCAACGGCGCGTGCTATCAAAGAAGAAGTCCCCGAATTTAATACTTACTGGAAGCGAGGGAACATTTATCCCTATCCTCATATCGACGCTACGGTGAGTGTATTGATGAACAACGGCGAAATGGGGTCGGTGAAAGTAGAAAAAATAGATACATATACTTTGCCTCAGCTCGTAGAGCTACTGCGTACTCAAATCCAAATCGCCCAAAAAGGCGATGACAAAGCTAAATCTTCTAAAGACTTGCTAGCCAAGATTCCGTGGCCGTTTCGCAAGTGGGTGTATGGTATGATCAGATACCTGACTGTTCATTGGGGTGTCTCTATCCCTAGCTTAGGGCTTTCGGCTAGCAATTTTGGGGCGTTTTTTTTGTCCAATATTGGTAGTATCGGGCTTGACATTGGCTATCCGGCTTTGTTTCCTTCTGCCAATGTATCTTTTGTACTCATCATGGGTGGGGTTTCTCAAAAACCTTGGGTAGTAGAAGGACAAGTCGTGCCGCGTACGATCATGACCTTAGGGGCGGCCCTTGACCATCGGGTGGTGGATGCTTCTCATGGAGGAAAGCTTTTTCGATTTTTAAAAAAAATGGTGGCTCAACCTACGCTTTTAGAAAAAAATTAAGCTACCACATACCTTAGTGTTTTAGAGCGTAACTTGTCCTAGCTTCTACCAAAATATAAAATTTAGAAGACCTTTTATTTTTCTGCGCACTTAGGCCGAGCTGGAAAATTTTATATTGAAAAATTAATTTGATTTTTTTTAGAAGTGTTTCTCTTCTGAATCTCGTCCGCAAACGTTTGCGGTTACGTTTGCAAATCTTAATTTATGTTTTGTCTTTATAATATTGTCTTATTTTATTGAATAATGGTGATTTATCTATATTTTTAGAGTAAAATTTTTTCAAAAAACACTTTAGTAGCCAAATTGTATCTTACCAAGTTCGCTTGACGCTTCTACACCATTATTGTACTTTTTTGATATGTGTCGTTTGTGATTATTAATTACTAACTCTGTACTCTAATGGAAAAACAACCTTTATTTCTCCTTGTTTTGTGGCTTAAAAAGCTACCCTCTATAGGTGCCCTATGAATGCGTTGTTGCATTTTAAAGGCTCATTAAGAGTACACTACCTTACTTTCTGAGTTTAGCATGTTGGGAAGAAAGGTCGGTGCTCCTCAAAGACTTTATTTCTTGAATTAGCTTTTATCTTCTCACTTAATTTTAAACTTAATTATGAAAAAACAAGTACAAACTTGCTGGCAAACGGCCCGTAATTCCCTTTGGGGAGGTATCATCGCTCTGCTTTGTTTAGCTACGGTGGCTAAAGCCCAAAATGTATCGGGTCGTATTACGGCTGCCGAAAACGGAGAATCTCTTCCAGGGGTGAGTATTTTGGTGAAGGGAACGAATCAAGGAACTACTACCGACAATGATGGAAAGTATACCCTCAAATTACCAAACAACAACGCTACCTTGGTAGTGAGTTTTATTGGTTATCTAAAACAGGAGATAGCCGTGGGAGGGCGTTCGGTGGTTGATTTGGCGCTCGAAGTAGATACTAAAGCCCTGGAAGAGGTAGTAGTGGTGGGATATGGTACCCAAGAAAAAGTAAACTTGACGGGAGCTGTTGGGGTAGCTGATAGCAAGCGTCTTATGAACCGCCCCATTGCCAATGCCGGAGAAGGGTTGCAAGGGGTGATTCCAAACCTAAATGTCAACGTGCGAAATGGCGACCCTGCGCAGGCGGTTGTGTTCAATATCCGTGGTTATGAATCTATCAACGGTGGCGCACCGCTGGTATTGGTCGACAACGTACCGATGGATTTGAACCGTATCAATCCCAACGATATCGAAAGCATCAGTGTATTGAAAGATGCTTCTGCGGCGGCGGTCTATGGCGCTAGGGCGGCTTTTGGGGTGGTTTTGGTGACTACCAAGAGCGGTAAAAGCGGCAAAGTAACTGTCAATTTTGGTACACAAACCTCTTTGGCAAAGCCTATTTTCAATATGGATGTAGTCACTGACCCCTATGAGTTTGTACAAGCTCGTAACGCGGCCAACATCCGTACAAGTGGCGTGCCTTCGTATGATGCTGATATGGTAGCGGGTACAAAGGCCTATTCCGAAAATCCTGCTACGGCACCTCAATGGAAAGTCGTCAACGGAACCCTTCGATTCTACGGCTTCAACAATTACCAAGAGCAAATCATGACCCAATTTGCGCCGACTTCTCAGCATGATTTGTCGGTATCGGGAGGGAATGAAAAATCCAAGTTTTTTGTGTCGTTGGGCTATTTTAGTAAAGATGGGTATTTAAGAGAAAAGTCTAAAAATGAGAAGTTTAAGCGCTATAATATCTTGATGAAAGCCGATTTTAAAATCAATGATTGGCTAAGCATGGATTCAAAAGTGGTGTTTAACTCCCAAAATAGCGACAAACCTCACTTCTACAATTGGGACGTAAACATTAACTCGCTGGCGCGTGTACCACCCATCATGCCCATTCAATTCCCTGATTTGGAATATTACGTAACTCCCGGCGACCGCGATAAGTACGCCCCTTACATTGGTAAGTATTTTGGCGGTACCAATTTCTTCCCCTACTTGTTAGACGGTGGCCGTACTACTTATACCAACAACGACATCTGGCTTACCCAAGGGGTGACACTCACGCCTTTGAAAGGATTGAAGATTCGCTCGGATTTCTCTTACAATATTTTCAATCGGATGTACCAAGATGTACAAAGCAAAGTAGATATTGTAGATGCTAACTTGTTGGCAGCCAATCTTATCAGCAATGGTTTTAGTGGTGATGACTGGATTCGTAACGAAAACAATTATAACCAGTACTATGTATTCAATGCTTTTGCCGAATACAAACTGCCTTTGCCTGTCAATCATAATATGACTGCGATGGTGGGTTTCAACCAAGAATTAGGCCAAAATAGATATTCTGGTGCGCAAGCCCGCGCTTTGATTACGCCTCTGGTGACTGACCTCAACGCCACAACAGGAGTGCAGCAGACCTTTGGTGCAAAATCGCACGTAGCTCTACGGGGGGCTTTCTATCGCTTAAATTACAACTACAAAGAACGCTATTTGATAGAATTAAATGGCCGCTACGACGGTTCGTCGCGCTTCCCACAAGCTAGCCGTTTCGGCTTCTTCCCTTCTTTCTCGGCAGGTTGGCGGATTAGCAATGAGAGCTTTATGGCAGGTACAAGCCGCTGGCTTGACAACCTCAAACTTAGAGCATCTTATGGTACGCTGGGCAATCAGCTTTTGGGGAATAATTTCTACCCTTACGTAGCTACTATGGGCTCAGGACAGTCGCCTTATATGTTTGCAGGAGGCACGATTCCTATCGTAACGGCGGCTGGATTGGTAAGCCCTTCGTTGACATGGGAAACGGTAGTCTCCAAAAACCTTGGGATAGATGTGACAGCGTTCAAAGGTCGTTTGGATGCGTCGTTTGATATTTTTACGCGCGATACCAAAGATATGTTGATGGATGTAACCTATCCTGCGATTTTGGGAACTGCCGCCCCTAAAGAAAATGCGGCCGATTTGAGAACCAAAGGCTGGGAATTGTCGCTGACTTGGCGTGACAAAATCAAACGGGATTGGAACTACGACGTTACTTTAGCGTTGTCGGATTGGACTGCTGAAATCACCAAATTCAACAACCCAACAGGTAACTTAAATACCTATTATGTAGGCCAGAAATTGGGTGAAATCTGGGGATTTGAAACCGTGGGTATTTTCCAAACGGCTGATGATGTAGCCAAAGCCCCCAAACAAACCAATATCGGAGCCAACTGGCGTCCGGGGGATATTCAGTACGCAGATCTCAACGGTGATGGCAACATTACCCTTGGCAATAATACCCTCGCCAACCCTGGAGATCGTAAAATCATTGGCAACTCTACCCCACGTTATACATTTGGTATCAATGGAGGGATTAGTTATAAAAACTTCCGCTTGGGAGTCTTCTTCCAAGGAATCGGCAAAAAAGATCACTGGCCTACTTCCGACAACTGGACTTGGTTCTTCCCCTTCAATGCAGGGCACGTAGAGCGTTATTATATCACCGATACATGGCGTGAGGATAACCGCGATGCTTATTTCCCAGCGGCGCACATTTCTACAAACGACAAGAAAAACGTACAAGTGCAGTCGCGGTATTTGCAAAGTGCAGCCTATATCCGCCTCAAAAACATCACCTTTAGCTATGATTTGCCCACTGGCTTGCTCAAAAAAATTGGGATGAGCAGAGCACAAATCTTCACGACAGGGATGAACCTCTGGGAATTTACGAAGATGCGCAAACCGCTTGACCCTGAGACCATTCAGTCGGCAGCTATCGAATATCCCATGCAGCGTATTGTTACGCTCGGGGCTAATGTAAGCTTCTAGTTTTGAAATTCATAAAGCAACATTAGAAATTGATTCATTCTTAAAAGCGATTCACATGAAAAAACATATTATTACTATCGGCATTTTTGCAACTACCCTTTTGTTTAGTGGTTGTAATGACGAATTTTTGGAGCGCTATCCGCTTGACCGTATTACCAACGAAACCTTTTGGAATACCGAAAACGACCTAAGAGTATACAACAACAGCTTGTACGATTTGGCTCGTAACGACGACAATGTGCCCATTTTGCACGGGCATTATCAAGGTTTTGATAGTCACTGGGGAAGTGTTTGGTTTCAAGACGAATTTGCCGACAACATGGCTCCTCGTCATGCCCGTCATGCTTTTTTTCAACAAGTACGTTCAGGAAAACACACGACTCCCGCTGCTCCTCAGCAGTTCGGTTACAAAGGTTGGAACTTTGTACGGGCTTGTAATGTAGGCTTGGCCAATTATGACAAAGCTAATATTGCCCAAAATATCAAAGACCGCTATATCGGCGAAGCTCGTTTGTTTAGGGGCTGGTTTTATGCCGAAAAAGTATCAAAATTTGGTGATGTGCCCTGGGTAGATAAAGAACTCAATACCGAATCAGAAGAGCTGTTTGCGGCGCGTACGCCTCGTGAGCAAGCAATGGAAAAAGTACTAGAAGACCTCAATTTTGCCGCTACGAAGCTCCCCGATAACTGGGGCGATGGCAATGCCCCAGGCCGTCTCAATCGTTGGTGTGCACTTTTGGTAAAATCGCGTATTTGCTTGTTTGAAGGCACTTGGCGTAAATACCACGGCGGTACTGACCCCAACAAGTGGCTCCAAGCCGCCGCTGACGCCGCCAAAGAGTTGATTGACAAAGGCCCTTATCGCCTTTACAATACAGGCAATCCTGATACAGATTACAACGCCTATCATCGCGTCTTAAATCTTGCTGGAAATCCTGAAGTAATGTATTGGCGCAAATACCAGTTGGGGGTATTTACCAACCACGTACAGTCATATTTTGAATATGCGGGTGGCGCTACCAAAAGTTTGGTAGAAGATTATTTGTGTACCGATGGCTTGCCGATTTCTTTATCTCCACTCTACAAAGGAGATGACAAAATCGAGGATGTATTTGAAAACCGTGACCCACGTCTTCGCCAAACTATCTTACACCCTGCTGATGCCGCGAAATATAAATATCACTTAGCCGATGGTCGCAGCTACCCAAGAGTGTTGGGAATGGCTGGGGGGTATATCTCCGAAACGGGCTACCATATCATCAAGCACTATAATGCCGACGATATGATTGGAAAGGCTTTTGATACAGCGGAGTCTCCTGCGATTATTTTACGTTTTGCGGAAGCGCTGCTCAACTACGCCGAAGCCCAAGCAGAGCTAGGAAAAATGACCCAAGGCGATCTCGATATTAGTATCAATAAGCTCCGCGACCGTGTCAAAATGCCTCATTTAAAGCTAGCCAATGTACCCGTTGACCCTCGTTACACAGCCGACGGAATATCACCTTTGATTGCAGAGATTCGTCGTGAGCGTCGTATTGAGTTGTTTATGGAAGGGTTCCGATATGGTGATTTAAGACGTTGGAAACAAGGCAAAAAATTCTTGATTCCAACGATGGGAATGCGTTGGGATGATGCCGCCAAAGCTCGTTATCCCGGAGCCGTCGTCAAAACGGCCGTTGACCCTGTTTCTAAGAAAACCTACATAGATGTTTATCAAGGGACCGATTATGCCAATCCTGTATTTGATGAAGCCAAACATTATTTGTGGCCTATTCCATTGAATTCATTGGCCGAAAACCCCGCCATAAAACAGAATCCAGGCTGGCAATAGACCAGAAATTTTTTAAAAGACAAGCGCTCTTTGGGCGCTTGTCTTATTAAAAATAGCTATATCAAGTAGTCTAAAACAACCCTAGCATCCGTATAACAATAACAGGATAGCTCAATAAGCAAAGTACACAGCCCCAAATAAAGAGTGTTTTGGGTAAAGTACCAGGTACTTCGTCGGCCAAAGTGGCTTCTCGATTTGATTTGTGGAACTTGTACCAAATCCTCACTTTTTGACCTACCTTATAAGGAGAAGGTGAAACAAAAGTAGTAGAATAATGTCGATGTGAACCATTCGGAAAAGTAAAATCAACGACAGGTGCTTGGCCTTGAGCGGCATTGTCGGGATGAGAGCGAAGTTCGACCACGACACCTTCCGTTTCGGTTCCGTTTTGTAACAGCCGCCGAATATAGTTTTGCTTTTCGTAGGCTAGGATAAAGCAGTAAGTGCCTACCAAAGCCATCACTCCAAATACTTGCGGTGGAATGAGCGATAAGAGATGATTCATTGTGTTGAAAAATAGAAAAGTAAAGGTTTGATAAATCAAAATAGATCCTAAAAGTCTATGAAAATAGTAATCAGTAAAAATGAAAAAAATTGAACACCCCTAAAACATAATTAAACAGTAGGAAAAATATAATAAAGCGTTTTTAATACTTTTGCCTCCTTCACAAGTCTGTCCAAAAGAGTAGAATCCCTGTCTGAATGTGTTTCAAAAGGTAGTTATTCGCCCATTATCAATGTTGTTTTTATGAAGTATTTATTTGTTTTTTTATTGGCATCGACCACGGCTATTGCCCAACTCAAGCATCTTCAGCATCTCAAATCTGTTCCTAATCATCCTCGTATTATGCTATTGAAAGGGGAAGAAAAAGGAATTCAGAAAAACATTCAAAACGACCCCAGCTGGGCCAAAATCCACGGAGTCATTATCCAAGAATGTGAAAATATGCTGACATTGGCACCTTTGGAACGTATCCAAATTGGGCGCCGTTTGCTCGACAAATCATGCGAAGCACTACGTCGTATTTTTTATCTTTCGTACGCTTATCGCGTTACTCAAAATCCCAAATATTTAGAACGTGCCGAGTTAGAGTTACTGACTGTTTCCAAATTTTCGGATTGGAATCCTTCTCACTTTTTGGACGTGGGCGAGATGACCATGGCCGTAGCGATAGGCTACGATTGGTTGTATCATGATTTACAAAAAAGCTCCCTGCCAATCATTCGCGAAGCCATTCTTAAAAAAGGAATAGAGCCTTCGCAAGATGCTAAGTATAATAGTTGGCTCAAAGCCTCTCACAACTGGAATCAGGTATGCAATGCGGGCATGACCTACGGTGCATTGGCTATTTATGAAGACCAGCCCGAACTAGCCCGCCAAATCATCGACCGTGCCATCGAATCTATCAAGCTTCCTATGGAAGACTACAAGCCCGACGGTGCTTATCCTGAAGGGTATGGGTATTGGGGATATGGTACAAGTTTCAATGTATTGTTTTTGAGTGCCATTCATCGTGCATTAGGCAGCGAGTTTGGTTTGTCTAATGAGCGTGGGTTTCTCAATACCGCCACTTATTTTCAAAATATGGTAGGAACTTCCGGCAAAACCTTCAATTATTCGGATGCAGGTAGTGGAACGGGCGGTATCAGTCCTGCTACTTTTTGGTTTGCCAATCGTACCAAAGCATCTTCTTTACTTTTTCTCCAAAAGAAGGCCATCGAAAATATTTCTGCTTCTGCGGGTAGAGATCGAATTTTGCCAGCGGCTTTGATTTGGGGAAATGGCCTACGATTTGATAAAGTGGAAGTGCCTCAGCAACTTATTTGGGTAGGTCAGGGTAAAAACCCCGTAGCCATGATGCGTTCGTCATGGACCGACCCTAATGCTATTTATGTGGGGTTGAAAGCGGGTTCGCCTTCCGTCAATCATGGTCATATGGATATAGGTTCTTTTGTGATGGATGCCAACGGCGAGCGATGGTCGATGGATTTTGGAATGCAAGAGTACGAATCATTGGAATCCAAAGGGGTCAAACTTTGGGGTAAAGAACAAGAGGCCGAGCGGTGGCACGTGTATCGGTACAACAACCTCGCTCATAGTACTCTTACCTTCGATAACTCATATCAACGCGTGGATGGTTATGCCAAAATCACCAGTCGTATCAATAAGCCCGCTTTTTTAGGAGCTATTACTGACATGACTGCCGTCTATAACAACGCTGCTGCATCGGCCAAAAGAGGCGTAGGAATCGTAGATAACAAATACGTAGTGGTAAAAGACGAAATCTTATCTAATGCCAAATCAACAACCGTACGCTGGGCGATGGTCACGCCTGCCCAAGTGACGCCTTCAGGCAATGGCTCGGCTATGCTTACTCAAAATGGCAAAAGTCTACAGCTGAAAGTATTAGAGCCGGCTAATGTGGTAGTCAAAACATGGTCAACCCAACCTTCGCACGACTACGATGCGCCTAATCCGGGAACTACTTTGGTAGGTTTTGAAGTGACATTGCCAGCGAATTCCTCCCAAATCATCAATGTATTGTTGATTCCAGAAGGCATTACTGTCAACAAAGAAACCAAAATCCCTTCTCTCAAAGATTGGGAAAAATAAGCTAATCATATGTAGACTTTCCAAGTTTGTTATCGATTCAAGACCAAAACTTGGAAAGTCTTTTGTGAAAATAAGATTAGACTTTCCAAGTTTGTTATCGATTCAAGACTAAAACTTGGAAAGTCTTTTATACCAATTTCTATTACATGAAAAAATCCACCTTTATTGCTCTGATAAGTGCATTTGTTTTGTCAGCAATTACTATTTCAAACGCTCAAACCCTCAATCAAACCGACGATGGTTTTCGAGGAATTTGGTATTATATTGGCAAACTCAACAACGAATACGTTCATAAATACAGCGGAGGCCTAGGCACTTATCCTTCCAATCACAATCCCTTTGCAGTCTATAGCCCTACGGCCAAGAAAACTTTTTTTTGTTTTGGAGGAGCTTCTAAAGACGCCAAACCTAGTCTCCTTCACGAAATATCCTATTTTGACCATGCTACGGGGGAAGTAGCAAGACCCACTATCGTTTTGGATAAAGCCACCGACGATGCTCACGACAACCCCGTCTTAAACATCGATGCCCAAGGCTATATTTGGGTATTTTCGACTTCGCATGGCGTGGAGCGTCCTTCGTATTTGCATCGTAGCCGTAGCCCTTATAGCATCGACGCTTTCGACAAAATTGACGCTACTTACCTTAAAGATGGCAAAGAAGTACCATTCAACAATTTTTCTTATTTGCAGAGTTATTACCAAAAAGGCAAAGGCTTTTTTCACTTGATGACTCACTATGAAAGAGGTGTATTGAAATATGGTGCCAAAAAACCTCGCCGAACCATTGGCTACATCACTAGCCAAGACGGCGTCAAATGGTCGGCGATTCAAGATATTGGGATTATTGAAGAAGGACATTATCAAACGAGTGCTCAATGGAAAAACAAAATCGGCACTTCTTTCAATATGCACCCCGATACCGAAAAAGGTGCTGGGCTTGATTATCGCACCAATCTCTATTATGTTGAGACTACGGATTTTGGCAAAACTTGGCACAATGCCCAAGGTGAAAAGATAAATCTTCCCTTAAGTACACCCCAAAACGGTGGTTTGGTCAAAGAATATCGTTCGCAAAACCTTAATGTGTATATCAACGATGTGGCTTACACGGCCAAGGGAAATCCTATTATATTGTATGTAACGAGCAAAGGCCCCGACCCTGGCCCCGAACAAGGCCCGCATACATGGCACGTGGCGTATTGGAATGGGAAGGCATGGGAGATTCAGGTGGTTACTACTGCTGACCACAACTACGATATGGGGTCTTTGTATATCGAAAACCAAAATACTTGGAAAATCATCGGCCCTACTGAAGCGGGGCCTCAGCCCTATGGTACAGGCGGAAACATCGCCGTGTGGGTGAGCAAAAACCAAGGAAAATCTTGGGTAAAAGAGCGTATCCTGACGCCCAATAGTGCCTACAATCATTCTTATGTGCGCCGGCCTCAGGCGTTTCATCCCGATTTTTATGCTTTTTGGGCCGATGGCCACGCCCGTCAAGCTTCCGAGTCATCCTTGTATTTTGCCAATCAAAAAGGAGAAGTGTTTCGTTTGCCAAGGCAGATGAGTGAAAATAAAGCAAAACCACAAAAAATAAATCCATGATGCAAAAGGGCTTCCAAATCTTGGTTCGCAGGCAAATTCTCTTGGTGTTGGGAAGCGTTGGCTTAATAAACGCTCAGGTTTATACGCAAACCCCTACTTCTGCCGAAACGCATTTTGAGCAAGCTCTAGCCAACGGAAAACTTGCCAATGAATCCTTTCGACGGTGTCATCGATATGTGTTGGGTTGGCTTAGTAAGGCCGACAGCACAACGGGACTTATTCCGCGAAATCTGACGCAGAGCAAATGTTTTTGGAATGCTTATGATGCCGCTGCCGACAATTACCCTTTTATGGTAATGACCGCTTCCATGCTTGATAAATCCCTTTTTGAAGGTAAAATGCGAGAAATGCTGGCCACCGAAACTCGCCTCACCTCCCGCATCGACCGTCTGCCCGATACGTATTCGTTTTGTAAAAAAGGATTTCTCAACGACCATATCGACAGCAGTCAGGTGATTTTTGGCAGTGCCGAATACATGAAAGACGGACTCATTCCGCTTACGGAGTGGCTCGGCTCAAGCCCTTGGTCGGAGCGTATGCTGGGAATACTAACCGACCTTGACAAGCAAGTAGATGTACCCACGCAAATCAAAGGAGATTTTTATGGCAAAAGTGCCGTGGTAGAAGTGGGAGGCGATTTGTTGCAGGTATTGGCACGTATGTACTGGATGACCCGTAATCCCCAATGGTTGCGTTGGGGTCTCCAAATCGGCGATTATTACCTAAGCGATGCCCACTTGCCGACTCGTTCCACCGAACGACTCCGCCTGCGCGACCACGGCTGCGAAATCGTGTCGGGCTTGGTGGAAATGTATGCGGTAGTGGCGGTAGTCAATCCTGCCAAAAAACGACAGTGGCAGCCTTATATTCATGAGATGTTGAATACTATCTTGGCCAAAGGTCGCAACGAACACGGGCTTTTTTATGATGAAATCAACCCCGTGACGGGCAAAGTAATAGAAGCCCGTTTGGCCGACAATTTTGGCTATACCCTCAATGCTTTTTACACGGTTTATATGATTGATAAGGTAAGTGCTTACCGCGAAGCTACCTTAAAGACCCTCAATGCCTTGTATCCTCATTATCGTAATCACAATTGGGAATCGGGCAGTGCCGATGGCTACGCTGATGCGATTGAGGGAGCTTTGAATTTGTATTTGCGCGAGCCTGTACCTTCGGTCAAAGATTGGATAGATTCGGAAATCAAGGTTTTATGGAATTATCAAAAACCCGATGGTATCATTGAAGGTTGGCACGGAGATGGCAACTTTGCCCGGACTTCGCTTATGTATGCCCTCTGGAAAACTGCCGGTGTACGACTTTCTGATTGGCAGTCTGATGTAAATTTGGGGGCTTCAATTGCCAAAAATACGCTTTACGTGGCCATTTCTTCCGAAAAAGGCTGGAAAGGGAAGCTTATTTTTGGTGAACAATACCACGTCAATCATCTTCATATGCCCGTTGATTATCCGCGTATCAATCAGTTTCAAGAATGGTTTGCGATTGAGCCGCAGAAAACCTACCGCATTTCTATCGGCAAAAACACCCAAACTGTCAAAGGAAAAACCTTGCTCGAAGGCTGGGATGTAGTCCTCAAACCCAACGAAACCCTACGTTTGATTTGCCAGAAGTAAAGGAATGGTAAAGGTCTTTACATTAGTCTGTGGCTAAATATTGGTAGTGAATTTTTAATGAGTAACGATTTTTTTTGAAGGCGTGTGACTTTATTGTAACTTCTGCAACTAATACTTTAGAATCTATTAGTCAACTTTAGCAGTGGGCAAAACTACGTTACAAGAAGAGTTTGTGAAGTTAATGGCCAATCATCAAAAACTGGTTCACAGTCTTTGTAGTCTTTATTTTGCCCAATACGAAGACCGAAAAGATATGTTTCAGGAAATTGTGCTTCAACTCTGGAAAGCTTATCCTTCTTTCAACCATCAGTCTAAAGTCTCTACTTGGATTTACCGTATTTCGCTCAATACCGTATTTGCCAAGCTAAGAAAAGAAAAATTGCGTCCCAAAAACGAGCCTTATTCGGACGATGCTTATCAGATCTCGGCTGCTGAACATTCTCTTGAACTCACGCAAGCTACCGACGAATTGTATCAGGCTATTGCGCAGCTTGGCGACGTTGACAAAGCGATTATGATGCTGTATTTGGAAGAGCACAGTTATGAAGAAATAGCTGGTATTTTGAATTTGAGTCGCACCAACGTCAGTACCCGAATCAATCGAATCAAGACCAAATTGGAAAAGCTTTTAAAAAGTCAATTGCCATGAATTTAGATGAATTAAAACCTTTGTGGGATTCTTACAAAACGCAGGTAAATGAGCAGTCTGAGTGGAGTGAAGAGGCTATTAGCCAGATTGTTAAAGTTCGCCCTGCTTTTGTTCCTTGGTATCAAAAAGCCCAACGCCCTTTTCTTCACTTTTGTGTGAGTTTTTTATTGATAAGTATTACTTCTGGTTGTTAAACGTCTAAAAAAAAATCTCCTTTTATGCTGGCTTATATTATTTGGGACATTGCTCCCAGGGTCATTTCTTTTGACCTTTTTGGAATTTCTTTACCCATTCATTGGTACAGTATTTTGTTTGCCTGTAGCTTTTTGGTGGGCGAGCGGCTGGTTTCTTTCTTGTTTCGAGCAGACCAAGTAGGGGTGTCCAAAGTGGAGTCATTGCTACTTTACATGGCGATTGCTACCGTTGTAGGTGCTAGGGTAGGGCACTATTTATTTTATGAATGGCAATTGCTTTTGGCTCATCCTTTGGAGTGGTTACGGTCGATGTTGAGTTTGCCCTTTGAGGGATTAGCGAGCCACGGCGCTGCCATTGCCATTTTAGTGGCTCTATTTTTATACAGTCGCCAACCCACCAATCCATCGTTTTTTTGGGTAGCCGACCGGGTAGTCATTGCGGGGGCTTTGGGAGGAGCGTTGATAAGAGTAGGGAATTTGTTCAATTCCGAAATTTATGGAAAACCAACTGATTTGCCTTGGGGGTTTGTTTTTGCCCGCGAAACCGACTTCACCTTACTACCCCTTGTGCCTCGTCATCCTACGCAATTGTACGAGGCTTTTTTCTGCCTGTTTTTGTTTGTGTTCACTTTTTATTTGTGGAAATATAAGCGACACCAGCTCGCCGACGGTATTATCATGGGGCTATTTATCCTATTGCTTTTCAGTTTTCGATTCATGATTGAATTTCTCAAAAATGCTCAGGAAAATTTTGAAGAAAAAATGCCCCTAAACATGGGACAATGGCTAAGTCTGCCGATTATTTTGATGGGCGTTGTTATTCTTTTCTATGCCCAAAAACAAAAACATAGATTTTCCGAAGGAAGTCGAAAGATAAAAGACATTTGAGGCTGTTTCCGAAGGTTGAAGGCGGCATTATTTTAAAAAAAGTCTCATACAATGGGCATTTGAGACTCAAAAAAACTAGAAAGTAAACTGAGTCCTTAGCGTAAATACGCCGTCTTTGAGGTGTTGTGTATAGCCTTTAAGAGCCGTTTTTTCATTGATAGGGTGCTCATACCAGATTATCATTTTGAGATATTGGTTGAAGTGGTGCATGTATCCTCCCCCAAAAGTATCATATCTAACATCTGCTCCTGAAAACCCATTGTCGTTCCTAACACCCAAACCACTTACTTTGGTGTTGGGGTCGTACCAATCATACTTTAAAATGAGCTGATGATCAGTGCTAAAGAGGTGTTGAAGAAAATAAAAATAGGCTCCGTCAAATGAACGAGTATATAATGGCTGTGGCGCACCACTGCTCGTAACTGGAAAACTCCCAGGCGTAGTACTTGATGTGGCAGTACTGGTCTGTAAACCCCGGATATACTCTGCCCTAAATTCCGTTTGGCCCTTTTGATTAGGAAAAATAAGCTGGAAGTCGGCTCCAAAATAACGCCGAGGGGCATTTTTTCCAATATTGCTTTGGGCAGAGTCTGCTTTGACATAAGCAATGCCGTCGCGGATTTGGGTGGTATTGAGCAGCGCGTTTTGGCTCGTAATACCCCCTAAATAAGCACTTATACCCCCCGAAATTCTTGCCCCTAAAGAAGGGTTAATCAATACTTTTTTGGAGCTAATACGGGCTATTATGTCCTTGTTGCTATCGTATTCGGCAGTTCCTGTAAGCCCTTGCCCATTGTAGATACCGAGGTCGATGCCGAGCCATTTGAATTTGGAGTTTTTGCGGCGTGGATTGAAGCTAAACATTACCCCTAAGTCTCTCTCTGTTTGTACCAAAATTTGGGACATTCGGCCCCGTTCAGGAGCCTCCCGAAAGGTAGACGATAGAAGTACTTCATGACCAAAAGGGCGAGCCATAACTCCTGCCGAAAAATGAAACAAATCCCATTTGTTTTCATAAAAACGCCCCCATAAGTCACGAATATTGACACCGCGCTCAGTTCCGTCAAATTGAAAAACAAAATAGACGGAGGGTTGACCGTTGTCGTTGTAATGAGAAAAATCTATCCGAAAGCGGCCACGTCTAAGCCGAAACCGATTGTTGACATAGGGGCCAAAATCCCCTCCATTATAGATATTACCGTCAGCACCTTTGGATTGAGCAATTTGAAACTGGGGTTGCATATACCCGCTAAATCCTATTTTACCCAGCCTGCTATTGAGCGACAACATCGTTTTACCGATGCGCGTAGTGGTGTCAATCATATCAGTAAGTAAGCCACCTGTGTTGTTACTAAAATTATTTTTCTGGGCAATTGTCGATAAATAACCGCACAATAGGAGGACAACTAATATAGGTTTTGAGAAAGGTATCACGAGGTAACATATTGACTAAGCTACAAAAATACCTTATGTCGCCTAAAACCATAAGAAAAATAACATAAAAATAATAATTGGGTAATTTTCGTCTCTCCAAAAGGTTAACCTTGATTGTTTGCTTGTTCATTTTTGTCGTTAACAAACCACGAGGCTACATAAGCAGTAAAAGTCCCAAAAAGTCCTACGCCGCCTGTCATCAAGATCACGGCGATGATTCTACCTTCGGTAGTGACGGGGTATTTGTCGCCATAACCCACGGTCGTAATGGTCACATAAGCCCACCAAAGCGCATCTTCGGCAGTTTTGATATTGCTGTTGGGGTCTTTTTCAACTTGCAAAATGCCGATAGCCGAAAAGATAATCAACAAAATAGCAATGATAGAAACCGAAGTAAAAGCGCCTTGAGCGCGGTTTCGGAAAATATAACTAACGAGCTGATGAATAGACCGAAACGCTCTGATAAGCCTTAGTAAACGAATAAGTCTTAATAAGCGCCCTGCTCTTAGAAAATCGACCATCGGAATGCTCGAAATCAAATCAATCCATCCCCACCGCATGAATCTTGCTTTGTTTTCGGCCTGATAAAACCGTACACAAAATTCCAGAAAGAAAAACGCACATATAGCGTTGTCGATATAATTGAGAAGTGTAGAGGTTTCGGCGGGCAGTTTGTACACCGTATCTATCGTAAGCGCACCCAGCACGTAGATTGACAATACAATCACAATCAAGTTGAGTAGTCCTAATTTGGGTTTTGAAGAGGGAGAAGAATGCATACGACAGGGCTAGTACAACTTATGCTACTAGAATACTATTTTAAAAGCCAAAATAGAGAGTTTTCTACCTACTTATATTTATGAAATGGTAAGTTCTATTTTGAAACCATGGTCGTATTGGGTCTTTAGTTTACCGCCAATCTGAGAAGCCCGCATTTGCATGTTGGCTAAGCCAAGGCCATCCGACACCGTAGTGGATGCCGCCGCCGGCAGAGCACCATTGTCGTGAATATATAAGAGGAGTTGTTTTTGCTCCACCACAAAACGAATCTCGACATGAGTGGCGCTAGAGTGTTTGCAGATATTGGTGATGGCTTCTTTAAAAATAAGGTAAATATTTTGGCGTTTTTGAGGGTCGATAAACTTCCTTGTGTCTTCTATTTCTATGGAGAAATGATGTCCAATTTGTTTTCTATTGAGATTTTTTTCGGCAAAAGCCCGCATTCGGTCAATGAGGTTTTCGTATTTATCTTTACGAGAGTCAATCGCCCAGACCGTGTCGCGCATGCGTTCCATGGCATCGTGGCTCATGTCGCTTATTTCGTTGAGTGATTCTTTTTGAGATTGAGATGTATTGGCCGAAAAGGCCATCATTTGAGATTGCATTGCCAATCCCGACAAGATAGAGCCTACATCATCATGGAGGTCGCTAGAGATTTTGATCCTAATGGCTTCCATCGCCTTAATTTGGCCAACCCGTTGTGCCACTCGATACTGAATAAAAAGATACACAATCCCTCCGATAATCAACGAATAAAGCAAATAACACCACCAAGTTTTCCACCAAGGTGGGCGGATTGTGAATGAATACGACAATTCTTTGCTCCATATTCCTTCTTCGTTCATGGCTTTGACTTTAAACGTATAGTGACCAGGTGATAAGTTGCCGTAAGTTGCTTCTGAGCGTTGAGTGAGGGCACTCGGGCTGCTTTCTAGCCCTTGTAGTTGATACTGATAGCTGAGGGCTTGAGGCGAATTTGTATTGATACTTGCAAATTCAAAAGTGAGAAAATTGTTATCAAAAGCCAAACTCAACTCTTCAGGTAGCATTTGCCATTGCGACAATTGTTTGAAATGAAAATCTTGAACAGTGAATCCATTTTTTAATACGAAAGAGGTGTCTTTTTTCCACGGAATTTTTTCATTATAAAGTTTTATATTGGTGAGGAGCACGGTGGGGACTTCGCGATTGAGCACATCTTGAGGAGGATGATAAATCGTTAGGCGATCCATTTTGGGCATCCATAAGTCACCATTTGTAGTTTCAAGAAGATAATACCGACCTTCTGCAAAACCCGTG
Organism: Runella zeae DSM 19591; assembly: GCF_000423565.1. Classification (GTDB taxonomy): domain Bacteria; phylum Bacteroidota; class Bacteroidia; order Cytophagales; family Spirosomataceae; genus Runella; species Runella zeae. Next base: position 114,115 of record NZ_AUIF01000035.1, read on the forward strand.
TTCCCGTTTTCAGAGGTATATTTTTTAAAAAATGGAATAACAGGGACTTCGGGAGTGGCGGCGATTTTTTCCAATTCTTTTTTTGATAACTTATTCAACCCTGTTCGGCTCGAAATCCAAAGGTTTCCAGCTTTGTCTTCACGGAGGCCAAATACGGTATTATGACTCAGACCCTCCGATTCGGTAAAATGTCTTAGTGTATGGTGGCGTAAATCCAAGCGCGTAATTCCACCACCTAGCGTGCCAAACCAGAAATCGCCTCGTTGGTCTTCTATCATACTTTCAAAAATACCGAATGCCATGCCTTCTTTTTCGGTGAAATTAGTAAACGTACGACCGTCTTTGTCCAATCTGGATACACCTCCAAACGTGCAAAACCACATATTTTCGGCTTTGTCCTGAAAAATCTGAACGACTTGGTCGTGGCAAAGTCCTTGTTGTACCCTAAAATGAGTTCTGGTTTGGGTATCTACGTTGATTCTAAAAACGCCCCCCTCTTCACGCGAGCTGTACCATACATTGCCTGCCTTATCTTCAAAAATACAAACAATAAAACTGCCACTTTCAGTGAAGTGGGTAAAGGTTTTGTGGTCGGCATTGAGCCGCACCATGTGGTTATATAAGGAGCCTACCCAAATATTGCCTTTTTTATCTTCCAACAAACTAATGGCACTATCATGGCTAAGACCTTCTTTGGGGGTATAGTTGGTAATTGTTTTTTGATTGAAGTCGAAGTGAGCTAGTCCTCCGCCTGCTTCGGATCCCACCCAAATGTTGTGATGTCGGTCTTCAATGATACTTCTGACGGTGTTGTTCACCAATCCATCTTGTTGCGTAAGGGTGCTAAATCTACGGCTGTATTTGATCACACCTTTGTAGCTTCCAAACCACAGGTTGCCGGCTGGGTCTTCTACAATAGAAGAAACTTCATCGTCTGCCAATCCTTCTTTGGTGGTGATATGGGTGATGGTACGGCCTGTTTTATCCAAACTAAATACGCCGCCGGGTAAGGCTCCAAACCAAATAGTTCCCTGTCGATCTTCTAGCACATTGCTGATCCAACCGTTGGTGAGCCCTATAGTATGGTGAAAATTTTTGCCGTCAAACTTGGTTACGCCACTCCAAGTTCCCAGCCAAAGATTTCCGACTCGATCTCTTATAACATGCATGATAGAATTATCGCTCAGTCCTTGTTTTTTGGTGTAATGAGAGAAACTTTTTCCGTCATATTTAATCAGCCCTTCTGATTCTGTGCCAAACCACATATTGCCAGCACGGTCTTCGGTCATGGTAAAAACTCTCACCGCCAATCCTTGTTTTTTCGTAAAGTGAGTAAAAGTTTTGCCCGATTTATCTAATTTAGACACTCCGTTGCTTTGAGTAGAAAACCAGATATTGCCTTGGCTATCCTCAAAAATCCCCAAGATATGATTGTCACTTAGGCCTTCTCTTGTGGTGTAGTTGGTGAAGGTCTGCCCGTCGAACTTTGAAATACCCTCCCGACATCCAAACCACATATTTCCGAGATGATCTTCGATGATACATTCTATGAAATTGTCAATCAAGCCTTGGCAGGTTGTGTAGTTTTCGAAGGTTTTGCCGTTGTATTTGGAGATGCCATTAAAGGTTCCGAACCAAATATTGCCAGTCTTATCGCGGCACATGGTATGAATTTGGGTTTCGACCAAGCCCTGAAATAGCCCATAAAGATTAAAATTATAAGGATTATAATCTTTGGCATAAGCAGGTTGTGCCAGTGCTACCTGAGGAAGAAGAGCAACCACGCTCTTAGGAGTAGCCGAAACTACCTTCAGCAAAAGGAATGAGTCTTTTCCTGGCGTTTTGGTAATAGGTATTTCAGCTGCTACTACAGTAGTACGGGCAGGTTGGTTACGATTTTTGATGGGCAATACTGCGGGGTTGCCTATGGGTATTATTTTTTGGAGTCCCAATGTCCTCACCTGAGGTGGTAGCATAGTATCGATACTAATGACTTGACCGTTGGTTTTTATCACTTTCGAAGTGAAAGCAAGTTTAGGCTGATGGGCTGACTGAGTACAATAACAAAGCAGCACAATCATTGCAACATACACAAGGCCGGCGAGGAGTTTGTGAAGTTTCAAAATAGAATATAGATAAGGGCTAATACAGCATATATATATCAAATATAGAAATATTTTATCTGTTTAGGATACTATTTGTAGGTTTTAATTATCCAATTTGACCCTTCATATATTTTGTGATGGCTTCTGTTTTGTTGTTGACTTGCAGTATTTTATACATTTTTTTGATGTGAGACCGTACAGTTTCAATCGAAATAAACAGCTTTTCAGAAATAGCCCCATAACTCTTGCCATCCACTAGCATTTCCAATATTTCTTTTTGACGGTCGGTTAAGATACTTGCCTTGCTCACTCGGCCGCCCATGAGGTGGTTTACTATTTCTCGAGCGATAGAAGGCGACATATACGATCCCCCGTTTACCACAATCCGTAGTGCATCTACGATTTCGGTCAGACTAGCTTTTTTGGAGATATATGAGCAGGCTCCCGAGCAGAGAGCTTTCAAAATAATGTCTTCTTCTTCGTAGGTAGTCAGCATCACAACGTTGACATCGGGCAAGCGTTCGAATATATATGGCAATGCCTCAATCCCAGACATCCCCGGCAAGCCAATGTCTAGCAAGAGGATGTCGGTGTGTAAACGATGATCGAGGTCAAAAACCCGAAAGAACGATTCAATAGAAGGCTGTACCGTCGTGATTTCGAATTCTTCATGAAAACCAATAAACTTGGAAACATTGTCCCGAATCACCTTATTGTCTTCTATTATACTGATTTTAGCGGGGGTCATAATCTTAGGAAATTTACACAAAATTAGAAGCAAAACCTTAAGAAAACTATCACCCTGTGGGGTGATTTTACATGAAAATTTCCACTTTTTTTCACCTGTTTGGGTGATTGAAATGAGTTTGGATTTGTGCCAATTTTGTGTCATTACGTTCAACGATATTGTTTACTAACACTCTCAAAATCAAATGAAAAACTTGGTAATGCCTTCGCGTTTTGTTATTCTAAATTTGTATTTTACAAACATTGACAGAATAAAAACAATCTCTATCTTCTTGGGGCTTTGGGTGTTTGCAATGTTTGCTAATGCGCAGACCAAAACCATCACCAATTTTTATCGCCCCGGAAAAATAGGCTTAGAAGATGGTAAGGTAGTCAGCAATAATACTGTTACCAACGCAACTTGGATAATTGAACCCTTTGGTGGACCCAATTATGCTCCTCTAGTACGCATCAAAAATGCCGCTACGGGCGACTACCTTCACAACGAAACAAGAACACTCTCTTGTGGAAAAATCCAGCCCGGCTGGCATAGCGCCCTTTGGCTGCTCAGACCTCTCAATCAAGGATTGACGCTGATCATCAATTACTGGACCAAAGAATATTTGCACGTGGAGCGTGGGCCACTCGAAATCAGTTCGATAGGATCAGAAGCATGGAATAGTGCTTACTGGAAAATCGAAACCGTAGAATCGCGCAAGTTTCCTGAAACTTATAAACCTCCCCTCACGCTTCAAGCCAGAAATGTGGCTACGAGCTTGTTAATCAACGGTGCTTTATATAATGGAAATGCACCCACGCTTACATCGAGTATGGTAGCACTTACTAATCAAGGAAAGTATCTGGAATATACTTTTAACAATATCCCCGACAAATATCTGAATCCTCAGCTCGCGATTGCCAACATAAAATTTCGTCCCAAGGCTAGTATCAAAGACGGCGTTTTGTATGTTCACCTTACTACAGAGGGTAGTTCTATCAATATCAATCCTCAAACTTATGTCAACAAAAAACTAGAGCGGGGTTTTTATACCAATCGCGTAGAAACCAGTATTACTATATCCGATGATTTTGAGAAAGATGCTTGGGGACCCCTCAACCTCAACTCAGAAGGTACGCTGACAGATATGAGTCAATTTACGGTAGGAGTCTCTAAAGATGGACCCAATATTTCTTATAGCTTAGGCTCTCAATACTCCAAACAAATCAAGGATTTTAGTTTTGAAGACAAAACTTACAGCAATACCATTTCGGGAATTTGGAAAATGGGAAAAGATATTATCGAAAAAACAGCTGGACAGTATTCTGGATTAGCGGAGCTTCCGGCTTTGGCAAGTGGCAATTTCCCCATCTATGCCCAAGCGATTTTTAAAGCCCGACAGGCCAATTATATTCCCAATAGTGTCACCATCAATTTTAAGCTCAAAACCCAATTTAAGGAAATGGTGTTGGTCTCAAATCAAGGCTCAGATGTGCAGGCGTTCTTTGAAGGTTTTGTATTCTACGCTAATCCCAAAACTTACCAAGGTACGTTAGCCTACAAATTAGGAGAAAAAGTGATTGATGATGAAGTGCTTTATACCATTATCCTAGACCTAACACCTCTAAAACAATAAAAGCTAGATATGTAAACTAAAGTTTAAGACTGGGCTACTTGTAAAGATTTGCTTCATAAGATTTTCTTGTGGGGCATTTTGTTTTTTGAGAATCTGTTGCGAGAGGGGAAAATAGTTTCTAAGTTTAAAGCCTATTTCTTAATCATCCTTAATTCCATCAATCATGGCAGAAAAACAATATAAAATCCTTCTCAGCGAAGACGAAATTCCGAGACAGTGGTACAACATTCAGGCCGATATGCCCAACAAACCCCTGCCGCCGCTTCACCCTGCTACCAAGCAACCCGTAGGGCCGGGCGATTTGGCGCCGTTGTTTCCGATGGAGCTTATCAAGCAAGAAGTTTCGCAAGAGCGCTACATTGAGATCCCTGAAGAAGTACGCGAAATCTACAAACTATGGCGACCTACGCCGATGTTTCGGGCGCACCGCTTAGAAAAAATGCTTGATACACCTGCCAAGATTTATTACAAATACGAAGGTGTAAGTCCCTCAGGAAGTCACAAAACCAATACCGCCGTGGCGCAGGCGTATTATAACAAAATGGAAGGCGTAAAACGCATCACCACCGAAACAGGAGCTGGACAATGGGGAACTGCCTTGGCGATTGCGTGTCAGATGTTTGACATCGAATGTGAAGTATTTCAGGTACGGATTAGCTACAACCAAAAACCCTACCGCAAAGCTTTGATTGAGTCTTTTGGGGCCAAAATTTACCCTTCTCCTTCGGAGCTTACGGCATCGGGACGGAAGATTTTGGAACAATATCCTGACACTCCCGGCAGCTTGGGTATTGCGATTTCGGAAGCCATCGAATGTGCTGTGCAGGATGAAAATTGCAAATACGCCCTTGGGAGCGTACTCAACCACGTACTCATGCATCAGACCATCATTGGGCAAGAGTGTTTGGTACAGATGGAAAAAGCGGGTGATTTTCCTGACGTTGTGATTGCACCGTTAGGGGGAGGTTCCAACTTCGCAGGCATTTCATTTCCCTTCCTTCACCAAAACCTCACCCAAGGCAAAAAAGTACGGGCCATTGCGGTAGAGCCTGCTTCTTGTCCCAAACTGACCAAAGGGGAGTTTCGTTATGATTTTGGCGATTCGGCGGGTTTTACGCCTTTGTTGCCAATGTATACGCTGGGGCACAATTTCCGCCCGGCGGCGATTCATGCGGGTGGTTTGCGCTATCATGGCGCGTCGGTGCTGTGTTCGCAGTTGCTCAAAGACGGCCTCATCGAAGCCAACGCTATTCAGCAATTAGAGTGTTTTGAAGCGGGAGTGGCGTTTGCCAAAGCGGAGGGAATCATCCCCGCGCCTGAGGCTACGCACGGCATTGCGCAGGTATTTCGCGAGGCGCAGCGCTGCAAAGAAGAAGGCAAATCCGAAACCATTCTTTTTAATCTTTGCGGACACGGTTTCTTGGATATGCAGGCCTATACCGATTATTTCGACGGCAAACTCGCCGACCACTACCTAACCGACGAAGAGCTCAAATCGGGCTTGAAGGAGTTGGAAGGGTATCCTGTAGCCTAAATACCACCCCAGGCGATACTTTTAGTGTCGCTTGGGGTAGTTTACTTCTAAAATTAGAATATGTAGACATCTTGCGATAGAATTTGAAAGAGTTGGAAGATTCAATATTTCTCTATTGTCTTTGTGGAAATTAAAGAGTGAATGAAAATTTTTTCTCATATTGAGAAATTTGATATTTTTGATAAAATATTATTATAACCTGCAAGACTAATCTTATGAAAGATACTACTTTAATTCCCATAAAAAAACCTATAAAATGGTATAATAAAATTGTGAAAATGGATTTTAAAAAGCTTTTTGTGGCTCTTACTAAATCTGTTTTAATGTTCAAGTTTAAACCTATGACTCCCGTTGATGGAGTTAAAGAGCTAAGTGATATTTTTAATGCATTTGAACTTAAAAGCGACATATCAGGATTAGCTTACATGTTGCTTCTAAAAGCAATGGTTAATGCAGCACATAACTTAACTCTTGAAAATGCCTTTCTTTTGAGTGAAGATTTAAAATCTACATCTGAACTTTATGATAATCCTGATTATGTAAAATTTCTTGATGATATGAATAGTGTTTTGGAAAAAAAAGAACTAGCTATTTCATTAGAAACTTTTACAAATCCACGATCTCTTTCTCTGTTGATAGATTTTGTTGGTTTTTTTCAAAATTGGCTTATGTTTTTTGAAGTTGATAAAAATGCGGCACAAAATATTTCTAATCGACTGCCAGCTTATTTTGTAATGGCACTTAATGATGAATGGAGAAGCAACCCAAGTGTTTATGAACCTCTATTAAAGAAAACGGAAACACCTTTTACTGGAGCTGCTAAGAGAGAACTAGAATGGAAACGGTATGATGCTTTTCTGCAACAGCAAATTGAACAATCTGTTTTTGATGAACCTTTTAGCTTAAATCAAATTTTCATTCCACTTCGAGCTTATTATTACGAAAAAGGAAACAGTAAGGATGAAGACACTCTTATACACCAAAAATCAGGTGAAGAAAAAAAATGCCGAATTCCTGTAAATCTAAATGATACATTAGATGAATGGCTTCGTTCCAAAGAGCCACGTGAATGTATCCGCTTTTTAAGTGGTGGACCTGGTTCTGGCAAATCTTCTTTCGCAAAAATTTGGGCGGCCTCTATTTCTAATAGACAAGACTTTAATGTACTTTTTGTTTCTTTGCATCTATTTGATATTCAAGGAGATTTAGTAGATTCTATTGGTAAATACGTACAATTAAATACTGATATTAAATTTTCATTTAATCCCCTTCAAGAGGAGGGTAAAAAACTATTAATTATTTTCGATGGCTTAGATGAACTATCGCAGCAAGGAAGTATGGCTACTGAAATAGCCAGCCGATTCATCCAAAGTTTAAACACTTTTAACTCCTACAGCAATCGGCCGAACCATATAAAGACATTGTTTTTAGTAACAGGTCGTGAGTTAGCCATTCAGGGTAATACAGTTGAGTTTCAGATTCCCAAACAGGTTCTACATTTATTGCCTTATAAAATTCATGATAATTTTTTTGAAAACTTAGATGGTACTCAAAAAAGTATAGTACAGCAAGATCAAAGACATGATTGGTGGGAAAAATATGGAAAATTAAAGGGGAATATTTATGAAAGGATGCCACAAGCTTTGCAATTAGATAAATTAGAAGAAATAACAGCCCAGCCTTTACTTAATTACTTAGTTGCACTAAGTGTTGAACGAGGTAAAATTAAATTTACTATAAACACAAATTTAAATGATATTTATCGTGATTTGTTAGAAGGCGTTTACGATCGTGCTTATGAAAAACGTCAACATAAAAACATTGAACATCTTTCTATTCAAGACTTTTCCAGGATTTTAGAAGAAATAGCTATTTCCGCATGGCATGGAGGTGATACACGGACAACTTCAGTAAAAAAAATCGAAAGACATATTGAAAGAAATAATATTAAGCAACTTTTAGAACGATTTAAGACAGACGCTAAGTCTGGAATTATTAGATTATTAACGGCTTTCTACTTTAGAGAATTTGGTATTCAGGATGGAGAGCAAACATTTGAATTTACTCATAAGAGCTTTGGGGAATATTTAACTGCAGTTCGTTTAGTAAAACAAGCTGAAAGGATAGATAAACAGTTAAATGCTCGAAAAAGCAATTATGATGAAGGGTGGGATGAGGAGACGGCTTTAGGAATATGGGTTGAAATGACAGGTGAGACAGCTATGGATGGTTATCTATTTAGTTTTGTTTTAGACGAGATAATGCGATACCCGAAAGAAAAACTAATCAGTTGGCAAGAAAATTTTTCACATTTATTATCTATTGTAATAAACCAAGGAATGCCATTGGGAAAAGAACGAAGAAGCCATAAAGAAGAAACACGAGTTTTTCGTAACGCAGGTGAAGCCTTGCTAGCATTCCATAGTGCATGTGTTAGACAAACCCAGCTACATTCAAAAATTGAAGTGCAATCTGAAACTGCTTTTGGAGCTTGGTTTTCAACACTTCAACCTCAAAGAACGAGTGCCAAAAATGTTTTAGCTTATCAATGTCTTAATTTTCTTAAATTATCAGATTGCTGCTTTGATATGGTGGATTTTTACAGGGCTGATTTTAATAACTCTATTTTTTTTAAATGTAGATTTCATTTTGCTACTCTTGTGAAAACATTTTTGGAAAAAACTCAATTTATTGATTCGCAGATGATGTGGGCTAATCTAACAGACGCTAATCTAACAGATGCTAATCTAAGAGGCGCTAATCTAAGAGGCGCTAATCTAAGAGGCGCTAATCTAACAGGTGCTAGTCTAACAAAAGCTAATCTAACAGGTGCTAGTCTAACAAAAGCTAATCTAACAGGTGCTAATCTAACTAAGGCTAAATTAAGAGAGGTTGATTTAAGAGAGGTTGATTTAAGAGAAGTTGATTTAATAGAGGTTGAAGAGAGATTTATTTAACGTGAATTATGTAATCTAGGCAAACTCAACAGGGTATCTTGCCTACTGGCTGAGCAGGTCAACTTACTAAGAGTGAAATGATAGCTATTGATTAAATTCGTACTTACACTAGGCAATGTAGCTGACAATAACGCGGCTGTATTGACAGAGATATTAGGCGGTTTGCAGGGGCAGTGCTTCGGCGACCGGGTCTACCTCACTAAACTCTTTGCCCAATTTTATGAGCAAGCCTTGCAGTTGGGTACTAAACTCCAACGGCGCATGAAAAATACACTCATGAAGTTGTCAGACGAACTCAAGTTACGCTAGAGGGGACTGATTGAATCAGTCAACTACCTACTAACATCGGTATTGGATATTGAACATACCCGTTATCGCAGTCCTATTAATGCACAATGCAGTATCTTCAGTGGATTAATTGCTTATTGTTTTCTTGGACACAAGCCTTCTATTGTCATGCCTAATCAATTCCAAATCTGTGTCCATAATTCACGTCAAGTTACAAAGACAATGCCTATTTTGTAGATGTGACCCCAACGAAGAAACTAATTTTTGGGAAAATAAACTCACTTCAGGCCAGGGCTGGGCGTATGGATATGAGGCTTTACTGAAAAAAAACGCAGGTAAACTAAAGGGTTGGATTGGCTATACATTGGCTTGGTCTATTCGTCAATTTCCCGATTTGAATGCAGGTACTCCTTTTTATTCACGCCAAGACCGCCGTCATGAGTTTGAACTTGTGAGTACGTATGCGCTGAAGCCAAGGGTCAGGTTATCAGCCAACTGGATTTATGCAAGTGGCAATCCCCTAACCGCACCTTTGAGTTCGTTTGTTTCTTTTAAAAACGATAGAATAGGTTTGATAGATTATGGGGCAATGAATGCGTACCGTACCAAAGCAATTCATCGGTTAGACGTAGGCATTCAATTTCATCGCAAACGCAAATATTTTGAACGTTTCTGGGAAATTGGGTTTTACAATGCCTATAATCGCCAAAATCCGTTTTATTATTCAGTAGAAACGATAGAAAATCCACGGCAAGGAACTGTAAAATATGAATTGAGAAGCCGTGCTTTGTTTCCCATTGTCCCGTCAGTTAGTTATAATGTCAAGTGGTAATATGAACTGTAGAAGCATCTTTTTATGGATTTTGGTATGGGTCATCACCTCTAACTGTATAGAAGTCAGCCCTCTATCTCCTAAAGCAAGTCCAAAATTTGCTGTTGTTGCCGTTATCTCTCCTACAGATTCGTTGGTTACGGCCTTTGTTTCGACTATCAATCCCCTTGGACAAGAATTTAAGACTTCTGATATGGTTGTCAAAAATGCGAAAGTGAATATCAAGTCTGGGGCAGAGCAGCTACAATTACAGTATGTCGATTCAATTCAACGCTATCAGACGGTGACGAAAAGCTTTGTAAGGTATGATACCAACTATGAATTATTAGTAGAAATTCCTAACCAAACTCCCCTAAAAGCCACTTATAAAACCTTAAAAGAGATTTCGCCAACGATTCAACTAATACAGGATAAGCAGAACGTAGAAATAAAGGTAAATTGGAAAGATACGCCCGATGAAAGCAATGTATATAGTCTTTCAATCAACTATTGGAATGCTCAGTTAGGAAGAATATCTAGTTCGGGCATAGATTGGGAGGGTATTGCGCGTACTTCTATAACTATCTCAGACAATGGAAATTTGAACTATACCGCTAAAGGGACTTTACCAAAAAGTAGTTCTGTCTCGGATACCACCAAATTCACACTGCTGTTTTATAATATCGACAAGGCAACTTCCGATTTCTTCAACAAAAGGTCTGCTCAGTACAATCAAAATCAGGCTAATCAGCAGTCTATTTTTGAGTTCATTACCGATGTTTCACAAAATCAGACGGACTTGAACACTTTTTTTGAGCGATTCAAAGAACCTGTTTTGCTGCCTTCTAACATTGAAAATGGATTAGGCTTTTTTGGAGGGTATTATCAAAAGCGAATTAAGTTGTAATTTTCACTAGCCAAAGTATTGTTCTACAAATTGGTTCATATGGTCATTTTTTAGGAAAGTGGGATTTATCCTTATTATTTTAAAGTCTGGGTTTAAAATAAATACCATTATTTTAAATTCACACTTTAAAATCAATGCTAGAATGATATACTGTCCAGAAAAGACTTGAAAAATTTCAATTTTTCCATATTATTTTTGGATGACTAACACACAAAAAACCGCCGCAAAGCTCAAGCTCTGCGGCGGTTTTTTGTAGAAGAGTCTAGCCTACTTCTTCAAATTTGCCAAAAACTCAATTACGTCGCGTATTTCGCGTTTAGAGAGTAGCGAACCCATTGGGGGCATACCTGAAGGCATATTTTCGCGTTTGGCAATACGTCCTACTGGAATTACCAAAGGTTCGGCATCGGAAGTCGTAAGGGTTAATTCTTCGGCGGTTTCTTTGGCTAATGTGCCATTTACTACATTTCCGTCTTTGAGGGTCAGCATTACGGAGCCAAAACCCGGCGCAATCCGCGCACTTGGTTCGACAAGGGCTTGGAGAAGTTGCTCACGGGTGAGTACGTCGCCAATGTGCGTGAGAGCGGGCCCCACCGCGCCGCCCGTGTTGCCAATCGCATGGCAGCGTACACATTGAGCGGTAGAGTTGGAGTTGAAGATATTACGTCCTGCAAAGCGATTTCCGCCAAAAAGCGTTTCGGCGTATTCGTCCAAAGCCGAAGCGTTTGGTTTTAAGGTTGCCATTTTGGTTTTGAGCGCCGCTACACCCGATGCCTCTACTGCTTCTTTGAGTTCGAGGGAAAGATTGGGCGAAAGTTTTTTGTCTTTGAGTTGGTCAATCAAGCCGTCTAAAATCACTTGTGTTTTGTCGGCCTCCATTTTGCCAAGTACTTCGAGCATTTTTTGCTGTTCGCGTACCGAACCTTTGCTAAAGATAGAATTGACGATGGTCGGCAGGCTGGTTTTAGTTACGTTGTTGTTGTTTAGAAGTCCCAACGCCACGGTGCGTACGCTTTCTTCTTTATCGTCCATGCCTTTTTTGATGATAGCATCCATTTGAGCATAGCCCAGTTGGTTGAGGGCGGGCAAGATAGCTGCTTTCACTTTAGGCTCCTCAGTAGCATCATAAATAGCGGCAAGTTGGGCGTTGGCTTCGGGCATTTTAAGGTCAGCCAAAAGACCCGCTACGGCGATGAGAGTTTCGGGGTTTTTCTCTTTTAAAAAGCCCGAAACAAAAGGCGCTACTTTGGACTTGACCGATGCCAAATCGCGCTCGATTTTGCCACGGTGGCGGCCATCCACGCGGTCCATGACCGAAGGATTGGCCCAAGTACCAATCGTGGCTAGTGCCTCGGCCTTGATGTCGTCTTTGATATCGGTACGGCGCGCAAAATCAATCACCATCTGTAATTCTTGGTCACCGCCTACGCGCAATGCGGCGTTGATGGCACGGCGCAAAATCACCTCAGAAGTAAATCTTGCGTCTTTTAAGGTAGCGGCCAAGGCAGGCAATGCCGTTGGGATAGAAAGGTCGTCGTTGATCGCGCGAGCGGCTTCGGCTACAATATATTCGTCTTTGTCTTGCAAAAAGACCGCGATTTTGTCGCTACGCAATCTTCTGAGTACCAGTACCGCTGCGGTGCGAAGGGCTTTGCTAGGATTGTTGGCTAAGGCTGCCATTGGTTCTGCTTTTCCGATACGTGATAGTGCCAACACACCCGCGTGGCGGATATAAACATCCTCGTCGTTGTTGGCGGCGAGCATTTCGATGAGCGGTGTTATGGCATCACCATAGGAGATGCGCCCCAAAGCTTCGGCGGCGTAAAAACGAACGCGAGGATTGGAATTTTTGAGTAAAGGAATGAGGTCATTACCAGCGGTTGCGATGCGGGCATCACCCAGCATTTTGGCGGCTTGGGTCACGATTTCAGAGTCTTTGTCTTTGAGCAAAGGCATCAAGGTGGAGGCGTAAGCCTTATCTTGGCGTGCCAACTGACCTACCCCCCAAATGCCGTGGATGCGTGCCAGTTGGCTTTGGGTTTGGTCAATGGCTTTCGACAAACTTGGTAAGCCTTTTTTACCACGATTGACGAGTTCAAACTGCGCTTTTTGACGGACTCTCATATCCGCATTTGAAAGCAACGAATACAGCATCTCTTCGTTTTGAGAAGCATAATCCAGCTGAATCAATCGCTTGGTTTCTTGACGGATAGCGGCGAGGTCGTTTTTGTTGGACATCACGTCCATTTTCCAGACCCGACCATAATTTTTGGTATCCCAGCCGTTGATCCAGTCGGCTACGTAGAGCGCACCGTCGGGTCCAAATTTGATACCTGTAGGTAAGATGCCACTCACTACGTCTTTTTCGCCGTCGAGCTCAAAAGAAGCGCCTTTGGGCTTGAGACCAAACGACCAAATGTGGGAACGCGTAGGTGTACCGACAAATTCGACCAAGAAAAATTTGTTTTTCCAGTCTGACCCCAAGGCCGTGCCAGGGTTGTAAACCATACCCGTAGGGCCATTGTGGTAATTCATGATAGGCGGAATGATATAAGCTGCCTGACCGTCCCAGCGTGGTTTGAAGAGTTTTTCGTCCATCCACACTTTGTATTTGTTGTTTTTGGGGTCGGTGTATTTGCCGTATTGCCAATTGGAGCGCCAGCCAGCATCGGAGCCTTGCACTACGTGGACCAAGCGCTCACTTTCGCCGGGGTGGTCGCCGTCGTTGTCGGAAGAGATGAGGTTGCCGTATTCATCAAATACAAATTCGTGGGTATTGCGGAGACCGTGGGCAAAAATTTCGAAATCGCTACCATCGGGGTTGGAGCGGGCAATGATACCTGAGTTGGGATGCTCAAACTTCTTGCCGTCGGCGGTCGTGATGTTGGCTCCAATATCACCGATGTTCCAGTAAATACGTCCGTCGGGGCCTTCTGTTACGCCCGACATACCGTGCCCACTAAAACCAATGTGTACGCCATAGCCGTGGCTAATTGAGGTTTTTTTATCAATGATACCGTCTCCGTTTTTGTCTTCTAGGCGCCACAAGTCGGGGGCGATTCCCACAAAAATATCCTTGGCACGCACGAGCATACCGCCGGCCACGTCGGTGACTTCTTCATAAAAATCTTCTAAAATGCGGAGCGAAACATCGGCAATACCGTCGTTGTTGGTATCTTCTAGTCGCCAGATTTCATCTTTTTCAACGGCCAAGTCCTTCCAGTCATGAGAGCCGTCTTCGTTCAAATCAGCCAACCATTCGTTTTCCTTGCTACGCTCGGGAGAGAAGGTTTTCCGCAAAAAAGCACGGCGGTCTTCAACCGTTTGAAGGCCAATGGATTCGGTCATCCAATCGCGGTGTCCACGAATGTCAAACTCGGAGTTTTTTTGACGATTGGTACGATTAAGATACACCCGGCCTTGGTCGTCGATAGCCATCGCTACGGGGTCGGGGGCTAGTGAGTCAGATGCCCAAAGGGTCATTTGTAAGCCTTCGGCCAATTTGATGGGCGTTTTGTCGCGGATTTCTTTGGCGTTAGCGAGGGCTTTGCTAGGGTCTTCTTTGACCATAACAGGCTGACTGCTACGGGGCATTTTCATGCACGAAACCACCAAAAAAGCTATTCCTAGCGATGCGGACAGCTTTATTTTAGCGTGCCTTTCTAAAATCATGGGTTAATATGTTTATGAGTATCAAAAGTGAATAAACCTAATCCAGAGAAGACGGATAAGTATGGGTTTATACTTATAGGTATTGTTTTTTTTGTGCTATAAGTGCAATGAAGAAAATGCCAATGGAAGTAGATGTGCTGCACGCTCAAGATAAATAATTTGCCCCGTAGGACTGCTCAAAATAACCCCAATGTCACTTTGTTGGCGTTGGGTGGTTTCTAACAAACTTTGCCGACAAATACCACACGGAGACAAAATCGTATCAAACGAAACCGTTTCGGCGCCATTTCGATAGGCAATCGCCACAGTGATTATCTTTTCAGAAGGAAAAAGCGAAGAGGCTACCGATAGCGCCACCCGCTCCGCACAGATTCCTGCCGGAAACGAAGCATTTTCTTGGTTACTACCTTTGATAATCTCCCCGTTGGACAACAACAAGGCTGCTCCAACGTGAAATCTTGAATAAGGTGCATATGAAAGATTGATGGCGTCGTTGGCCGCTTTTAACAGTTGCTGCAAATTGGGATTTAGTGAACTGTCGTCTTCAAATAGTTGATAGTCAAAGGAAATGGTCTTGTGCATACTCGAAGCCTGAGAAATGGGGTGGTATCGGAAATGAATAAACTTAACTTAAAGATATTGTTTTTTGGATAAAGTGCGTAGAAAGTAGCAGAAACTTTCGTCCTTAGAACGGAAATAGTATGTCTTTTATAGAGTATTAAGTAATTGAGCAAAAATAGACTTTCCAAACGGTCCGCCGCGCGGTTTTAGGCTTATACTATTGATAATCAGAAGGGTTATAAACTTGCCGCGGCGGCGGACCGCAAAGTCTTACCTAATTCTGCGTAAGTACTTAAGTTGGCGATAATGAAAAAGCTTCAACTATCAAAAACCAATTCCCACAGATACCGCGATTGGCAACATTCCTTGGTAAATATTTTGAGGTTGTAATTGGAATGAGCCTGATAAATCAGTGATAGCTGCCGTTTTTGTTATGAAAATATTTTTTCTTGTTTTCAAAAGTATAGCATCCCACTTTACAATAGTGGGTGTATATTGAAATGTAAACAAATAATGAAGACGTTTTTTGCTGTAATCTAACTCAAAACCCAATATTCCTAATGTTTTTCTGTCGCCTAAGTAAGCATTAGTTTTGGTTCCAAAGTTTTGATTGTCTATTTTAATAGTTTCTTCTGAAGAAATTTCTCCTAAATAAAATCCTGTGCTAAAAGCTCCTGTGCCTATAAGAGGTTTTATGAATAAGGGATTGCCTAGTTTTTTTACTAAAAATGTGTATTTGAAATTTAGCTGATTTCCATAAAAGTAATTATCTTTTAAAATGCTTTTGTAAGTTCTTACCTCTATGGTACTTCTCTTGCTTATGTCAAATCCTAAAGAGTTTGTGTAAACAGGGAAAAATGGCGTTTTGAAATTTTTGTTGGATAGGAGGTTCTTATCATAAACAAATTGATAAGACTGTTGACCGATAGGTAAGTATTGATTGAGAGAAATGTTATAGCTAAAATGTATTTTTTGAATGGTAGTATATAAATTGAATTTGGTTTTTTCTTTTTGAGATGATTTATTGGACATACTAGGTACAACTATCGACTTGGCATCGTTAATTGAGTAATGAATCTTGGTTTGTTTCTTTAATAGAGTTGTTTTCTTGTTGATTACTAACAAGTTATCTTTTTCTTAAAGTCGATTTTGAAGTTCCAAAGGCCTGCGCATAATTCAATACTTTCATCAAATTTTTCCTTAGATTTTCCTCTATACTTGTTAATTAAAATATGATAACGTTTTATTCCTGCAATTGCATTTTCTACAAAAACTCGCTTTTTACTAATAGACTTGTTGTAGTTTTTTTGCTCTAATGTTAAGCTTGGATAAGGATTTTTTTTGCTTTTTTTGGGCTTTTTAAATGGAATCTTTAAAGACAAAAATTTGTATTCTTTCTGAATACCAAGATAACCTAAATCAACA
>NZ_AUIF01000036.1 GCF_000423565.1 Runella zeae DSM 19591
GTTGATTTTCTCAAAACAAAAAATCGGGGTAGGTCTTACGATTTATGTAGTGAAGCCGCAAGAGTCTATCGTAGATACACTCGAAAAGACAGGTCTACACCACAGCGTAAACATCGTGGATCAATATCCTGCTTAAATAGAGCAAAAAGCAGCATAAACCTTTCCAAACTCAGGTACGAAATTTGTCTTTACGCAAATGGAATTAAAAACCTTTCCCGCCCATGTTGACTCTCTTGACCCTCTACGGCAATACGTCAAAGAAATATCCCAACAAGCGGGATTAGACAAAAAAGCCACGTACAATTTGATATTGGCCGTCGACGAAATCGCCACCAATATCATCTTATACGGCTACCAAAACGCCGGTTTGGAGGGCATCATTGATGTAAAAACGGAGGTAGCCGACAATCAACTCAAGGTAATCTTTGAAGATGATGCGGCTCCCTTCGACCCTACGACTCGCGAATTGCCCGACCAAGAGGATTTTGATTTGCCCCTCGACGAAAGGCCCATTGGAGGGCTAGGTATCTATCTCACTGTCAATGGAGTAAGTGAGTTTAAGTACGAATATTCCGACAATCGAAATCGAAACATCTTTATTGTTGACATCAAAAGCCCTTAGTATCAAGGGCCAATGACCGTTTTTTTTGAAATATGACCACCCACCGACCTTATGCCAACCCTTTTCCTGGATTAAGAAGCTTTGACTCAAAAGATGCAAGTCTATTTTTTGGGAGAGAAAGCCACGTCAAAAAATTACGGGATAAACTCAGTGCATCAAGGTTTTTGGCAATCATTGGATCTTCGGGAAGTGGGAAATCGTCGCTTATCAAGGCAGGGCTTATTCCCTCTTTAGAAAAATCGCCGCTCGACCTTACCCCTGAGCAAGGATGGCATATTTTGTTGCTAAAACCAGGAGGAGAACCTATCAAAAATCTCATTGGAGCTATCAGCGAATACTTCAATAGATTTAATATTGGTGGTTCTTCTCCTGATATTGTCAATAATCTCGAATCTTTGATTTTCAACGATTCCGATGGCATCAATCGCGTTTTTCAGCTCCTTGCCGGAAAAAACATCCTTTTTGTCATCGACCAGTTTGAAGAGGTATTTAGATATCGTCAAAAGGAGGCCACCATTCAAACCGACCGCGACGAAACCATCCTTTTCATTGAGTTTTTGATTCGGATTCTTAATCAGCGCAGTTTGCCTATTTACGTGGCTCTGACGATGCGCTCCGATTACTTGGATTATTGTACCAACTACAACGGCCTTACCGAGGCCATCAATCGTGGATATTATCTTTTACCAAAGATGAACCACGCCGAAATTGTGTTAGCGATTAGTGGTCCGCTTGATACAGTGGGCGTCAATATTTCCCCCGACCTCATCGAAAGGCTCCTTAAAGATATTGGCAACAAGACCGATCAATTGCCCGTACTTCAGCACGCACTTATGCGTACTTGGGATCATTGGCAAACCGTCAAAACACACCAACAAAGCATTGATGAGTCTGATTATGAAGCCATTGGCACTATGTCAGATGCGCTTTCTCTACATGCTGAACAAATCTATGAAGATATCTTCGATGCCAAACGAAAAGCGGTCACCGAAAAGTTGTTTAAAGCACTTATTACGCTTGGAGCAGGCGATGCCGGCGTAGTTACCCCTACGACTTTGGCCAATGTCAAAAAAATAACCGCTGCTCCAGAATTTTTACTACTTGATGTCATTGATAGATTACGAGAAGTTGGTACTTCTTTTTTATCCCCTTCCTATTCCACTCCACTAGCCGACAATTCGGTCATTGACTTGACCCATGAGCGCATCACTTATCTATGGAAACGCCTCAAAATGTGGGTAGAAGAAGAAACTGAATCGGCAAAGCTTTACAAAAAATTGAGTTTTTCGGCGGAACAATATCAACAAGGAAAAACGGGGCTATGGGTCAATCCCGAACTCCAAATAGGGCTAAAATGGCTCAAAGAAAATCGCCCTACCAAAGAATGGGCAACCCGCTATGACCCTTATTTTGAACGAGCTATCAACTACCTTGAATACAGTCGTAACCAGTATGATTTTGAGGTTCAAAACAAAGAAGCTAGACACAAGAAGGAAGTCAAGCGGAATCGACAATTTGCCCTCATCTTAGGGCTAGGCTCATTGCTTTCACTGCTATTTTTGATTGTTTCTATTATTCTCCGAAACCAAGCTGAGCAAAGTGAAAAAGAATCTTTAGAGAAAGAAAAAATCGCGCTTTCTGAACAGAAAAAAGCCGAAATACAAAAAAGAGAGGCTATTTCTCAAAAAAGAATAGCCCAACAACAAGAGGAAATCGCGGAAGCTCAAAAACAACTTACCGAAGAGCAAAAGCTCATCGCCGTAACTGAGCAACGAAAAGCTGAATTTCAAAGACAAGAAGCCATTCAAGCACAAAAAGTGGCTACCCAACAACGCATCAGTGCCGAAAGTGCCAAACGCGACGCTGAAAGCCAACGTACAAGAGCAGTCATTGCCCAAGGCGAGGCCGAAAAACGCAAAGATGAAGCCGAAAAAGCGAGAAAAGACGCCGAAACGCAAAGGAGGTTTGCTGATGAAGCTCGCAAGGATGCAGAAAATCAGAAAGTTAAGGCGATTGCTCGTTCAATCGCCATCCAAGCCACCCAAATGCCCGACAATGCCCAAGATGGTCTTCCCGCTTTGCTGGCTCTTCATGCTTATGACCTCAACCTAAAAAGTGGTGGCGACAAAAATAATCCTGACATTTTCAATGCCTTAGCTAAAGCCGCAGGGGCAAGCTCTAAGTTGGTTTTGCGTCGGCATAGTGATATTGTAAGGTCTGTGGCCATTAAAAACGATATTGTAGGTACTCAATTTGTCTCAGTAAGCGACGATGCCACTGCCAAAGTTTGGGATTTTAATACCTCCCAACCTCAGCTTCTTCGTACCCTCAGCCGAGGAGCTAAAACCAACGAAAGTTTTCGTACCGTGATTTTTAATGGAAACAAAATCATTGTAGGAGGTGCTCAAGGCTCTATCATCAGCTGGAATCTAGACCAACCTACCCCTACTCCAACCGTAATAAAAGCCCACCGTAGCCCTATTCAATCGTTACTGCTTAGCCAAGACCCAACCAAGCTCATCTCTATCAGTGGTGATGGCAATATACGTACTTGGAATATCAAGCCTAATGGTCTTGATTCTTTGGTGAATGTCAAAACCAACATCGACATTTTTTGTGCGCAATTGAGTCCAGATGGCAAAAAACTGCTGTGTGGTTCTAAAGGAAGAGTGGCTGCTTTTGCCCTTGAAAACCTTAAAGCAGCACCCGATTTTTTTGCATTCAATGGGATGGGGCCTCGCGTCACGGCCCTTGCTTTTAGCCCCAACGGTCGCAAGCTAATGACTGGAAATAGCAACGGAGGACTCTATTTATGGAGTTATGAAAACGACAAAATCGTCGAATACTCAGGCACATCTGTCGTAGGAAGACACAATTCTATCGTCAGCGATATTGTGTTTTCGTCCGACGGCAATCTGGTTGCTACGAGCAGCTTTGACTGGTCGGTACATCTTTTCAATTTTGACGAAATCAGTCGTCAACAGCAGCCTATCGTCATCAATGACTTTAACAACTGGGTAACTGGGATTCGATTTACAATAGATAGTAAAAAACTAATTGCCTACGGAGCCGACCGCACCGTACGCGTATGGGACATCAACATCAACGACCTCTACAAAGAGGTAACTAAAAAAATAACCCGAGACATGACCGTGGAAGAGTGGAACAAGTACGTGGGAAAAGACGTCGAATTCAACAAAATCTCGGCCCATCAGTAATGATTTGTTTTATTGAAAATGACCTGTGATATGGGAAAAAATTTACGTTTTTATGCGATAATAATAGGGGTAATGGCACTGAGCTTACAGGTTGGAAGAATATACGGACAATCATGCGAGGAGTCAGTGGATATTCCTGATGCCGAAAAAAAATTCACTACCGGAAATTTTGACGAAGTATTCTCAATTCTTTTACCCTGTTTGAAAACAGGCTATTCGCCCAATGCCAAAGTACAAGCTCATAAAATTTTGGCTATGACATACCTTGCTCTCGACTCTACCCAGCAAGCGAGTCGGTCGATACAGAATTTGTTGGCAATCAACCCCAGCTTTGTGCCCGATTTTGCGTCTTCACCCCAATTTAAAGAGCTTTTTCAATACGTAAAAGACTCTCAGGAACGAATCATCCAAATTACGTCGGTGTCCAAACGCGCCGAAAATGTCTTGAAAGTACCCGCCACCGTGACGGTGATTACCGACAAAGATATCATCAAGCGAGGGTATCAAAATCTCGAACAAGTACTACACGACCTCTCAGGATTTGACATCGCCAAAGGCAACGGCCCCGGATACTCCAATTTCTACGGTCGAGGCTATCGCTCTACTTCCAACGACCGAATGCTGATGCTCATCGATGGTATCGAAGAAAATGACTTAGCTTCCGACAACATCCCTATTTCGCGCCAATACCCTTTGTCAGACATCGAACGCATCGAAGTAGTCTATGGCCCTGCTGCTACTATGTATGGCAACAATGCTTTTGTGGGTGTCATTAACATTATCACTAAAAAATACGCCGAAATCATCGATGCCAACAATAAAGTTCAGGTAAAAGGACAAACCAGATACGGCACTTGGAACAGTCGCTACCTTGACGCCACAGTCGCTACCAAGACCAAAGACGTGGCGATTTCGGTATCAGGAAGGTTTTTTGAGTCAAATGAAATGAACCTCTCCCAATACCCTGAGTGGAATTATGGCACCCGTGAAGCAAGCGACTATGCGAGTCATTTGAATCGTACGGGTACTGCCGCTCAAACCTACGCCAATAGTACACAGCTTCTTACTAAATATCCAAACTCAGACCTATATACGGTCGAATACGCCAACAACGCCATCAGTGCTATCAAACTTACTCCCAAAGGGCAACAAAGGGCGGCCGAGCTTGACAATCAGCTTTTCAACGGAAACGCCTTCAATCAGCCTGTTTCTTTCAACGACTTTTCTAGAGATTGGTACATCAAAGGCAAAATGGAATTTAAAGAATTTACCATTCTTACTTCTTCTTGGCGAACCGACGAAGGAGCCGCCCCGTGGTATACCAATCAAACTCGCCTCAGTACTCGCAATCTCTCACGGTGGATTACTTTGTACCGCAGTCTAGCTGGTATTTATAATAAAGTGCTAAGCGAAAAATTTCAGATTGTTATTTTAAGCTCTTATCGCTTACACGAAATTGACGGCGGTACCAATCTTGCTTCTTATCGGAGCTATTACAACAATCGCCTCGGTATCGCTGACTTAGCGGCGGGTACGACGCCTACTTACTCTACGGTATATTATTATCGAGGATCAAATCAATTCCGCAACGAGCTGCGGGCTTTGTGGAGTCCTTTGCCGACACTCGATATCAACAGTGGCGTAGAATACCGAAACAGTATCATTCAAGGAAATTATATTACCTCCGCCACTCCTAATCCCGACGACATTGGCTTTCCGGCTGATACCCTTCGGGGAGGCAACAATTTCCGTGCACTTGATTTAGGAATTTATACCCAGGCGACTTATCGTTATTCTCCGTCCTTAAATTTAGTGGCAGGTTTGCGCCTTGACAACAATCGCGTTCGTAAAAGTGGAGGATATGGCGTAGTCGTAAACCCCCGTTTGTCGGTGATTTATAGTAAGGGGAATTTTATTTTCAAAGGTATTTATGCCGAAGCTTTCAAGGATGCTTCTTATTTACAAAAATACGGTACCACTTCCGACCGACGGCTCAACAACCCCACTCTTCAGCCCGAAAAAGTGCGAAACATGGAGTTTAGTGTTTATTATAAAATATCCAAAGAAGCCAATATCAACATTGCCGCTTACCGTGCTAATTATAGCAACGCCGTAGGACTCGTGACGGTCGTGCTCGAAAATGGCACTCGCACCAACCAATTTCAAGGGATTGGTCGGCAACGCATTTGGGGCATACAAGCCGAAGCCAATTACCAAACCGAAAAGCTCAATATCTGGAGCAATTTTACTTATACCAATCCTACTGATTTGACATCGGGACTCAGAATCAGCGACATTGCTGATTTTTCGTTCAATATAGGTGCCAACTATCAGCTCAACAAAAGCTGGCATTTCAACCTTACCTCTCATTACGTAAGTGCGCGTAAGTCTGGGGCAGGTACCTCAGGAAGTCGCAACCCTATCCAATCGTTTGACCCTTATCTGGTGCTAGACGGCGTTGTGACTTATCACAACCTCTTTAAGGGCGTATCAGTACAAGCCACCGTCAACAATCTCTTGGACAAAGAATATTTTGTGCCAGGCATCAGAGAAGCCGACAACATCGTAGGTGCATCCAGGTTTCCACAAGAACATCGAAATTTTTCAATTGGTATTTTATTCGACATTAAATAGATATGAATGCTTTACCCAACGTGATGGAACTAATGGTGATGGAAAACAACAAAACAATCTCCCTTCCTAACGGATTTGAGCTTCATGAAGGGCATTTTCCTGAACGACTCGAAGAAATAGGCCGATTCAGAATCAAAGCTTGGCGTCATGAAAACGGAATCAGTTCTAGTTTTTTTTCGCAAGATGCGTGGATTGATAGTATTGATAATCAAGCCATTCACTGGATTATTACTAAAAACGATACCATCGTGGCCGCTGCACGACTGAGTTTTCATGATGATTTAGAGGATGTTCCTTACAATGATTTTTTGCATCCTGAGCACGGGCTATTGTTTGACCGCCCTCCTATTGCGTCTATCAATCGGCTGGTAGTTGACCCCGCTTTTCGTGGAAGAGGCTTTGCCAAAATCCTCGACCAAGAACGTATCAAAGTAGCCACACAGTATGGCTCAAAAGTAATGATTGCTTTTCCTCAATTATCACGTTTGGAGTCTCTACAAAAGTTAGGATTTTCGTTGATTTCGCAATTAAGAAACATTCCCGAAATGCCCGAGCGTCCCTTTTTCTTAATGAAACTAGACTTATAAAACCTATTTTTTAATGTTCAAAAGAAAAGCGATATATGGTATTCTCAACCTGAAAGCAGGAGACCTCCCTATGGTCTTACCTTTCATGCGTTATTCTTTTTTTATGGGGGTATCCGTCGCCATCTTTTATACGGCGAGTATGTCGTTGTTTATCAATAGTTTTGATCGCACCATGCTCCCTAAAGTATACATCGCAAGTGGTATCATTGTGTACGCGTTGGGGTTTATTGTTGCCAAAATTCAAGAGAAAGTATACTTTTCTAAACTTGCACTGGGGCTTATTGTCTTCCTGATTGTATCGGTAGTGGGTTTATTAGTTCTGCATTTTTTGACGGGTAGCAAGTGGGTCTACTTTCTTCTATTTCTTTGGAATCGGGTTTTTGTTTTTGTCAACGGAATAGCCTTCTGGGCCATTGTATCGCGGATTTTCAATTTACAGCAAGCCAAGCGCCTGATTAGCTTTATCACCACTGGCGATGTGTTTTCGTCGATTGTAAGTTATTTATCTATTCCGTTGTTGTTACAATTTATCGATACCAATCACCTTCTGTATGTTTCTGTCATTGTACTGGTCGTATGCTTGGTAGTAATGGTATCAATTGGCAAAAAATATGAGCCAGAACTTGCCATCATTGCCCGGGCGCCTTCCAAAAACGAACGCAAAACACTCCGATATTTTTTTGAAACCCCTTACTATACAGCCATCTTTTTGCTTGCGCTGATGCCGGTGGTAGGGTTGTTTTATGTTGAGTTTATGTTTGCGGTAGAGTCCAAAAATGTGTTTCCAAACAAAGAAACTTTAACCAGTTTTCTAGGATTCTTTTTTGGGATGTGCGCTATTATTGAGCTACTCATCAAGACTTTTTTGTACGGAAGAGTCATCGAAAAGTATGGCCTCAAACTCGGCCTCATCATTCTGCCCTTGGCCCTTACCGTATTTTTTGTGTTTGCGGCACTGTATGGATCTTTTTATGGCAACAACTACGTCTTTTTTGCCTTTGTGGCGATGGCTCGTTTTTTTATGAGCACTTTTCGTAAATCTATCAATGACCCCTCTTTTCAGCTTTTGTTTCAGCCTATCGTCCCCGACGAACGCATCGAGCTACAAAGTCGTATCGAAGGTGGCCCCAAGGCCATGGGCAATATAGTGGCGGGGGTGTTGTTGATGGCGCTTACCTATTTTTCTTTTGTAGACAGTGTTTATTTGTCTTATTTCTTCGTTTTGGTGCTTTTGGGTTGGTTATCGATTTCTTTCAAGACCCAAAACCTCTATCGCAATGTGCTAAAAAACTTGCTCATGGATGTCAACAAGTTTAAAAAAGCCTACCAAAAGCACAAAATATCGGTACTTTCGTCGCCTCATTTCAGCAAAATTACCGAAATCAACCAACGTTACGATTTTGAGAAAGTAATTCAATTAGCCACCTCTTCTCGCTCTGAAGAACGATTGAAATCAGTGCATTTATTAGAAAAATCAGGCCGCTATTTTGCTTATAAACACCTCGAAACCCTTCTGCAAGACCCCAACACCCAAGTAAGACAAACGGCGATATTGGCCGCAGGCAATCTCCAAAAAAGTGAACTTTGGCCTTATTTATTCAACAACCTACCTTCAAAATATTTCGCCAAATCAACCTCTTTGGCCTTAGCGCGTATTGGGGAGCCGGTGATTGGCGAACTTGAGCGTTATTTTAATCGTGTTGAAAACGATAAAGTGACGCAGCTAACTATTATCGGCATCTTTGAAAAAATCATCAGCCCTGCTTCTCTGCGGATTTTGCGAGCCAAAATCAACCACCCTGACCCTCAAATAAGAGACCGGGTATATGAAGCCCTCAAAAATCTAAACCATCGCGCTACTTCCCTCGAACGCCCCCATATCAACGCCGAAATCGACGAAAGGGCCGCGTTGATTGTTTGGCTGCTTGCAGCCCGAAGAGACATTTCTACCCAAAAAGACCTCATCAAACTACGGAAAGCCATTTCGGCCGAAAACCGCCAAATGGTACCAAAGCTTTTTACGCTACTTGATATTCTCAACGGTGAGCAGGGTTTTGAACTCATCAAAGAACTATACGACAACAAAGGAGAAGATACCAAGGGCTTTTTGCAGGAGGTTTTCAATATGTCGCTTAGCGAAGATTTGAGGGTAAAATTGGTACCGATTTTTGAGGATACCCCACTCAACGAAAAATTGCAGAAATGCCAAGCCAATTATCCTCAACAAAACTTGACGGTAGAAGAACGTATTTTAGATATTATCAACAAAGACTTCTCTCAAATCTCTAAATCGCTCAAGGCCATTGCCATCCAGCATTTACTGAGATTTCCAGCGTCGGACCATAAGTATATACTCATTGCTTGTGCCAATTCGGATGCGATGATTGTGGCCGAATCGGCCCTGTATGTGTTGTATCAACTTTACCCCGAATCATTTGCAGACTTTAAAGAAACAGCACTTTTACACGAAGCCGAACGCTCGGTGTTGTTATGTGAAAAAATGGAGAAAGGTTTAAAAAAAGACGAGTTGTTGGTCTATAAACTCTCCCATATCAGGCCATTAGAGTTGTTTGAAAATATCCCAAGTGACGATTTGCTCACGATTGCCAATCAGCGAATAAGTCTTCATCTTAACGAAGGCGAGACTATATTTATGCATCCTTATTGTAGCGATGGCTTGCCTTGTGTGTTGGTTAGAAGGGGCGAAATTGAGCTTCACGAATCAGACGGTACGCATCTATTGCTCAGCAAAGACGATTATTGGTACCGGTCTCCTGTGCCCCCTCCTCATAGTTTGTTGCATTCGATAAAGGCCCTCAAAGCCACTGAGCTTATTTTGTTGGATCCGTATTTAGTATATAATCTAATTGCCCAAGATGGAATAGAAAAAAATAGCATTCTTATTCACGAAGGCGAATAATATGACACTTGTATCAATGAAAAACACTATATCAATTGACCATAGCTCTTACGTACCTTCTTGGCCTTCCTTGATTTTGAAGGTATTAGGAATGGTATGTATAATGATATGGGCAACAAGTATCAACGCTCAAGTCAACGACACAAGTACTGAGAAAGGGATTCCGCTCAGCAGATTGTTTATCCCCAAAGAATACAATGCCCACGGTCAAAACTTTGCGATTGCCCAAGACACGCGCGGCTTGATGTATTTTGGAAACTTTGCAGGAGTGCTAGAATACGACGGAGTAACATGGCGTACCATTCCTACCCAAAATATCACAAAAGTATCGGCCTTACACGTGAGCAAATTTGGGAGAGTTTTTGTGGGAGCATTGGGCGAATTTGGTTATCTCAAACCTGATAGCCTTGGTACCTTATATTTCGAAAGTTTGAGCAAAGATGTCAAAACAAATTTTGGGGCTATTATCAATATTTTTCAAACCAATGAAGGCATCTATTTTATTTCTCAACGACATATCTTTTTGCTAACTCCCAAAGGGTTAAAAGAATTTAAGGTCAATGGTACGATTATGTCGTCGTTTTATGCCAACGAAAAAATCATTGTATTACTCAAAGACAGTGGCCCACAATTTATTGAAGGACAAAGTCTTATCCCTATTTCCAAAGCACCTTCTACTCCTACCCTCTTTGACTTGACGGCTGTTTTTCCAATCAGCAACAATGAGTTTTTGTTGCTCACAAGTAGTCAAGGCTTGTTCAAACTCACCAATAATACCATTCAAGTGTTTGATTGTGAGGCCAATAAGTACCTAACCTCCAATCAAACATCGGCAGGCACGGTGCTTGATAATGGAGATTTGGCCATTAGCACACTCAACCAAGGGGTTTTGGTGGTATCGCCCCAAGGACAAATCAAAAACCGAATCAAAGACAATGATTACCTGCAAGACCTTCAGGTAAACGCCATGTTTTCTGACCGCGACGGTATGCTTTGGCTCGCCCTCAACAATGGCATCGTGCAGATTGAGATAGCTTCGCCTATCGAAAGGTTCAATGAGTTCAGTAATTTAAAAGGTGAAGTCAAGGCTATTAGCCGCTACAATGGCCGCTTGTATGTGGGTACGCTCAACGGTCTTTTTTCTGTAAATGGATTTTTGGTCAACAATATACCAAGCATCAACGCAAGCTGCTTCGGCTTGAGCAAGTCGCCAACGGGACTGTGGATTGCGACCAACAAAGGCTTATTGAAATTGGTCGGTAATAATTCTGTTCAGCAAATCACTCCCTTCTACTCACTTTGTGTCTATACTTCTCAGTCTAATCCCAACCATGTGTTTGTAGGACAGCAAAACGGTCTGGGGATGATTACGACTTCGGGCAAAGGCCAAAGCTACAAGCTCGTTCCGCAAATAACGGAACAAATCATGAACATAACTGAAGACGAAAACGGAAATCTATGGCTTGAAACCCTCACCGAAGGGCTGATCAAATTCAATATTTCCTCCAATCAGGTTAAAAAATATACTACTCAAGAGGGACTATCTGTGATGGTCAACAACCGCGTTGTGGCTACTTCCAAAGGACTCGTCGCTTACAATCAAAAAGGCGTGTTTAGATACAATCCTACCAAAGATATTTTTGAATCGTTTAATTTATTTCAAACCAAAAACTCGTCCGCAGCTTATTGGAACGGAATCATCGTAGAAGATCAAGCCAAAAACCTCTGGACTACTCGTGGCGATGAAAAAGTAATTACACTTTATCAAAAACTTG
Organism: Runella zeae DSM 19591; assembly: GCF_000423565.1. Lineage (GTDB taxonomy): Bacteria > Bacteroidota > Bacteroidia > Cytophagales > Spirosomataceae > Runella > Runella zeae. The sequence continues at coordinate 11,757 of NZ_AUIF01000036.1, forward strand.
ACCAACCAAACAAGCCTTACCAAGAAATTGCTACGCCCTTCTTACCATTGGCTGAGACTTCTTTTGGGGTGATTTATCCTGATGTCAATCAAGTAGTTTGGTTTGGAGGGGCCGAAGGACTCATCAAATTTGACCTCAAAACAAGCCGCGATTACAATCGTGAGTATGCCTCGTTGATTCGTAAAATCAGCAAAGGAAATCAGATACTCTACAATGGATACCCTACCGATACCGTCGCCAAACAAAACAACATGGCTGTTCGTAGGATTGAATTGGACTATCAAGACAACAATATTCTTTTCGAATTTGCGGCACCGAGTTTTCACGCCAACGAAATCTTGGAATTTCAGTACTATCTCGAAAATTTTGATCAAGCATGGTCAGAATGGACTACCCAATCTCAAAAAGAATATACCAATCTCCCACCGGGCAATTATCAGTTTAAGGTCAAAGCGCGTAATATTTATGGTATCGAAAGCGAAGAAACTGTTGTTCTGTTTAGGGTACTTACGCCCTTGTATCTCCAATGGTGGGCTATCTTGCTGTATGGTATTCTGATTGGAACGGCCATTTATTTTTCGGTGAGATGGCGACTGAGAGTGCTTGAAAGAGAAAAACTAGAGCTCGAAAATCTCATCCAAGAACGTACAGAAGAGGTAGTTAGCCAAAAAGTAGAACTAGAAAAGCAGTCGGATGAACTTACCAATAAAAATGATCAACTCGAAAAAATAGACATCATTGTACAGGCTATCAATACCGAAATCAATTTTGGTAATTTGTTTCAAACGGTTTTGACCCGCCTCAAAGTCATCCGCAACATGGACTGTGCCAGTGCGTTGATTTATGACAAAGACACCAACGGCTATCGTTTCAAAGCACTTTATGGATTCAGCGAGTTATCGCTTTTAGGAGCCGTACAGTTGACTCCCGAACAAGCCGAAAAACGCTACTTAGACGAAGCTATAGAGGTATATGAGGATATCTATTTCAAAAACGATATCAAATACGATAAGCTCAACAATATGATTGACCAGCTCGTCACCCCCAAGTCAATGATTACGATTGTTATCAAAGTTGACAATCACATTGAAGGTTTTATCACCCTCGAAAACTGCGCCCGTGCTAGTGCCTTTGACCAGCGAGATTTCAACATGATCAAAAACCTCAAGGAGCACCTTATTGCGGCTTATATCAAAACCCGTTTGTTAGAAAACCTTGAAAAAACCCTCAGCAATCTCAAAGAGACCCAAGAAGAACTCATTCGTCAAGAGCGCTTGGCATCGGTTGGACAGCTTACCAAAGGAATTGTGGATCGTATTTTGAATCCTCTCAACTATATCAACAACTTCTCGGAGTCGTCCAAGCTACTCATCGACGAGCTGCAAGAGCTTATTGATAAATACCAAGCAGAATTGTCGGACGATTTAAAGGACGATGCTTACGACTTATTAGATGTACTCAAAAATAGTATTTCAAAAATATACGACCACGGCAGCAGCACCACACGTATCGTCAAAGACATGCAGAAGCTTCTGAAAGAAAAATCAAGAGACTTTTTTGAAACAGACCTTAACAGTTTTGTAGAAAATCGGGCCAAGGCTGTTTACCAAGAATTCAAAAATACCAACAAGGATTTCAACGGGCAGCTTCTCATGCACTTGGATAAACAACCTGCCAAAACCAAAATTTTACCTCCCGAATTGGGCGACGTCATCACTAGCCTTGTAGACAATGCCCTGTATACGCTCGCCGAGAAAAGCAAACTAAACAAGGGTTTTGAACCTCTCGTGACCATCACTACCGAAGTAGCATCAGAGGAAGTATTACTCAAAATCAAAGACAATGGAAAAGGTATTCCAAAAAGGGATTTAGCCCTACTATTTAGCCCCTTTTTTACGACCAAACCTACCTCAAAAGGTACGGGTTTGGGATTGTTTATGAGTAAAGACATTATAGAATTGCACAAAGGGAAAATTAGTATCAATTCAAAAGAAGGGGAGTTTACGGAGGTAGTGATTGTACTACCTACCGTAAAAACCTCTTCTTTATAATCAATGTTAACATGGAAAAAGCGAATCAATCGAGTGAAGCTCCACCAACTACTGCTTTTCTTCCAAAAGAGCAACAACACGCCCATGAAGATGACGAAACGTTTAAAGAGCGTTTTGTACAACTTAATAAGCTAGCCGAAATCGGTCAGCTTACCGCAGGTATCATGCACGAAATCCAAAACCCACTTAATTTCATCAACAATTTTTCCAAATTATCGGTTGATTTGGTTCATGAGATGAAAGAGATTTTCGACAAAAAACAAGACACACCTCTTACTGAGGAAGAAGAAGACTTACTTTTTTTGCTAGACAAGCTGGTCGGAATCAACGTCAAAATCAGTGAAAATGGAGGGCGTATCACGCGGATTATTCAAAGTATGCTAGCCCAGACCCGCACCGAAAACCAAAGTGCAAAATTTGAACCCGTAGATTTGAATCAATTGCTGGAAGAGTTTACCAAACTGGCTTATCAAGGAGTACGTGGTGAAGACAAGGCTTTCAACGTATCGTTTGTGTTTCAGTTTGACCCAAGCGTAGGCAAAGTCAAGTTAGCTGCCACCGAGATAAGTCGTGTAGTGCTCAATCTGGTCAACAACGCTTGCTACGCCCTCAACGAAAAACGCAAACGAGAAGGAGCAGAATTTGCCCCTCAAATTTCGGTAAGCTCAACGCGCCTTGCCCAGACTGTCCAAGTCAAAATCAAAGACAATGGCAACGGAATTCCTGATTCTATTAAAGAAAAAGTATTTTCGCCTTTTTTTACTACCAAACCCGTCGGCAAAGGCTCAGGGTTAGGATTGGCACTGAGTCGAGATATTATTACAATTATGCACAAAGGGCAGTTGGAAGTAGTATCAGAAGAAGGTAAGTTTACCGAATTTACGATTCAGATACCCTTAGATTTATCTTAAATCAAACCTCAAGAATTCCTGTTACTCTCATTCCTAAGAAAAACTCATTAAAAATTACTAAGACATGGCTATCAAGATACTCAGTATGGACGACGAATTGGATATGGAAATGCTGATTCAAACCCGATTCAGAAAACAAATCCGCGAAAGAAGATATGAGTTTATTTTTGCCCACAATGGCATCGAAGCTCTTGAAGTTTTGGAGCAACACACCGATATTGACATAGTACTGTCGGATATCAACATGCCCGAGATGGACGGCCTGACTTTTTTGACAAAACTCAATACTATCAACAATCCACGCGTAAAAGCGGTGATGGTTTCGGCTCACGGAGATATGGACAACATCCGCAAAGCCATGAACCTTGGGGCTTTTGATTTTATAACGAAACCTATCAATTTTGAGGATTTAGATATCACCATTGATAAAACCGTAGGGCATATCGAAATGCTCATACAGCATCAAAAAGAACGCGACCAACTGGTCTCAATCCAAAACGATTTGCTGATTGCTCGCGAAATTCAGCAGGCAATGTTACCAAAGATTTTTCCGCCTTTCCCTCATCGCAAAGACTTTGATTTGCACGGATTTCTAGAACCTGCCAAGTCGGTGGGGGGAGATTTGTTTGACTTTTTTATGATGGACGAAAACCACCTTTTCTTCATCATTGGGGATGTATCTGACAAAGGAGTTCCGGCTTGTATGTTTATGGCCATCACCAAGGCTATTTTCAAAACCCACTTCCTTCACAGCAGTTTTGAGAATATCGCCGAAGAAGTAAGACAAGTAAACGCGTTTTTGTCGGAAGACAACGACTCATTTATGTTTGTGACTGCTTTTGTAGGGGTACTCGACCTAATGACGGGCGTCGTCGAATACGTAGATGCAGGTCATGAGCCTCCCCTTATTTTGCGCAAAGACGGCGCGGTAGAAGTTGTCAAGAAAAAAACGGGTATGGCCTTAGGAATAGATCCTACCTACGACTATCATACTCAAGTCCTCACGCTTCAGCCCGGAGATACGTTGTTTACTTATACCGACGGTGTAACCGATGCCAACAACGAAGCCGGAGATCGATTTGGGATGAAAAAAGTAGAAGAATTAGTGGCGTCTATTGGGCCTAATAATACTCCTAAAGAAATCAACACTACGGTAAAGGCTACCTTAAAAGAGTTTATCGGGACACATTATCAGTTTGATGATATTACGACGCTTACCCTCCAATATTATGGTAATTAAAGGTCGCTTTAGAAGTAGTTATTGCCTAAAGCGAGGTTTTGAGAATATAATCAAAATCATAATATTTGAAGATGAAATTCACCCTGGTTAGTTGTTTAGTGTTGGGATTGGTAGTTACCATAAAAAGTCAGACTGTACCTTTGCCTCTAGAGAGTGAGGCGATAGTGAGAGGAGGTTTGCCTCATTTTTTTTCAAAAATTAAAGAAAACAAAAAAGTGAAGGTTGCCTACTTGGGGGGAAGTATCACTCGTGCTGATAAAGGGTGGCGTGACCAAACTTTTGAATGGATTCAAAAACAATATCCTTCAGTTGGTTTTGAACAAATCATGGCGGCTATTGGAGGTACAGGGTCTGATTTTGGTGCGCATCGATTGCAGAGGCATGTACTTCAATACCGTCCAGATTTGGTATTTGTGGAGTTTGCAGTCAATGACAATTCCAAGCCTGCTAACGAAATCAAAGAGGCAATGGAGGGTATTGTAAGACAAATATGGAAGCAAAGCCCCAAGATTGATATTTGTTTTGTTTATACTTTCTCAAAACCGCAGTTGGAATTTTACCAAGCTGGCAACTTTCCTGTGTCGGCTTCGGCGATGGAGCAAGTAGCAGATTATTACCAAATTCCTTCTATTTGTATGGCTTTGCCAGCCGTCAGACTCATTACGGAAGGCAAGATGCTTCTTCAAGGAAAACCCAAAGAGCAGCCCGATAAGATGATATTTTCGGAAGATGGGGTGCACCCTTTTTCCGAAACAGGCCAAAAAGTGTATGCCGAAACCGTAGGACGATACCTGAAACAATGGGAGACAACTACCACACCCCAAAAACATAAGTTGAAAACGCCAATGATGCCCCACAACCTTGAAAACGCCAAGTTGCTCTCGCTCGACAAAATCAATAAAAGTAAAGGTTGGAAGCGGGTAGATACGTCGGCAATTGGACGGGGATTTGCCAGTATGTTTGCGCCTATTTATGCCTCAGCAGATAGCAGCGATTTCTTACAGTTTTCTTTCAAGGGGACAAGCGTGGGACTGGTAGACATCATCGGGCCTAGCAGCGGGCAAGTGGTGGTATGGATAGACCAAGACGCCCCAAGATACATTAATCGTTTTGACGAATATTGTACTTACAATCGACTTAGCTACACGCTTATCAATGGGCTTAAAGCAGGTACTCATAAAGTAACCATGAAGGTATCGCCTAACCAACTTGATAAAGCGACGATTTTGCAAAAGAGAAACAACAAAATAAGCGACCCTGCGCTTTATGAAAAGCAATTTTTGTACATAGGAGCAATTTTGGAAAAGTAACGAAAATTAAAGCAGTTCGTCTAGTTCGTGGCGATAGGGCATAGAGGCTTGTGCACCCATGCGCGTCACCGCAATAGACGCGGCTTCGGTAGCAAAAATAACGGCCTCTTCGAGCGACTTCCCTTCAGCAAGGGCTACTACCAAAGCCCCGTTGAAACAATCGCCCGCTGCGGTGGTGTCAATGGCTTTTACGATAGGAGCAGGGAGTTGTTTCGCTGCCGATTGGGTATGTAAATAGGCTCCTTTTGCGCCCAAAGTAATGATTACGTTGGCAATTCCTTTGTCTATCAATTGCTTAGAAGCGGCTTTTGCCGACACTTCATTATTTACCTGAATACCCGTCAGCAGTTGGGTTTCCGTTTCATTGGGCGTAATTAGGTACAAATGTTCCCAGATTTCATTGGGTAGAGCGGTCATGGGTGCAGGATTTAGAATGATGCGAACTCCTTTTTCGTGGGCTTTTTGGATAGCATAGGCGACGGTAGAAAGCGGAATTTCGAGTTGGACCAATAAAATATCATTGGGTCTCATTTCCTCAAAAACGGGAGTAATGTCGGCTTCGCTTAAAAAACCGTTGGCACCGGAGGCTACCGAAATACAATTTTCACCCTTGGCATCGACATTGATTAGTGCCACTCCCGACGGATGATGTGGGTCGGTTTTGATATACTGAATGTTGATTTTTTCTCTGGTAAATTGTTGTAAAGCTTGTTTCCCAAAAATATCATCGCCGACTTTGGCCACAAAAACCACTTTCCCGCCTAGTCGAGCAGCTGCCACTGCTTGATTGGCTCCTTTGCCGCCCGCATTCATCAAAAAATCTCCGCCCAACACAGTTTCACCTGGCATAGGAAGTTTTGGCGTTTTTATGACCATGTCGGTATTGGAGCTACCGATTACATAAATGGTATTCTGTAAAGACATAGTAAGGCTTTTGGGTAAATATATAAAAATCCCCTTTTTCTAATTGATAGAAAAAGGGGAAATAAAGTTATGATTTCGGCTGTTTAGGCCATAATTCCAAAAGAGTTAGGATTTACGCTTGCCAGATTGAGATGCTTCGCATACACCTTTGAAATACCCAACCGACTCTGCAATACCTGCTAGAGGGTCTTTCATGTCTTTTTCGTATTCTAAGCTACAGCAGCCGTCGTACTTGATTTTACGAAGCATCGCTACAAATGCTGGAATGTCAATAATTCCCCGCCCAAGCTCACAAGTTTTACCTTCTTTGGATGCGGCGGTTACGTTTTTGAGGTGAATGTCAAAGATACGTTTGGCATATTTTTGCAAGTCGGCAATTGGATCATCTCCGAAGCGTTTGTCGTGGCCCATATCAAAGCAAAGCCCGATACGAGGGTCAAGATTTTTGACGGCGTCTATTACCGAAGAAGCATTGGGCCATAGCTTAATATCAGGGCCATGAATATGTATGGCATATTTCATATCGTACTCTTTCACTTTTTTGTCGATATAAGGAAGCAAATCTTCGTTGGGGACTCCTACGATAAGTTTGACACCTACTCGCTTCGCATAATCGAAACCATTGTCGATTTCTTGGGTAGTTTTCATGTAAATAGGCCCTACTGCGTAGCCAGTTACATTGGCATTTTTGAGGGTTTCATGAAAGGTCGCGATTTGCTCGGCGGTACTATTATAAGGTAAGTGAAAGTCTTTGATACACAAATAATGAACATCGACTTTTTTCATCATTTCGAGGGCTTGGTCGAGTTTGAAATGAACAAAACTAAAACCTGCAATGCCGAGTTTAAATAAATCGTTGCTGGGAGGAGAGAGAAGTGTTGATTGAGGGGCAGCAGCGGCTATTACAGGGCTTGAAAGAGCTAAGCTTCCCACTGCATTTTTTAAAAAAGATCTTCTGGTATTCATAAAGTCAGAAATTTAAGGTGGTACTCGTTGAAAATAAAATCTCCAAAGTGAGGACTTACAGACCCTCAACTTTGGAGAAAAGAATTATTTGACCACTATTTACTAGGAATAGACGTCAATGGAGGAATATTTCGCTCAAAACCCGCATATCCTTTGTTTTGATTGATGATTCCTTTGGAGTTGCCATCGATAGCACTTTGCGGAATGGGCCACAACACGTGGTAAGGACTCATTTTGTATTCGTCGCCGTGGCGTGTTTTTACCCCCTTGTTGTAGAAATTACTTTTCTCCATAATACGATCGAAGAAAAAGTTATTGTCAGAGAAGTTGGCCAAGCTGTAAGTTTTACCATTGTAAGCAGGTTTACCAGTTTGGGCCAAAATATAAGCAATACGGGTAAGCTCGGTTTTACGAGGTTCTTCAAAATAAAGCTCGCGAGCACGTTCGTCCAAGATCGTTCCGATGTTGATTTTGTCGGCAGTAAGCGGAGAAGCACCAGCGCGAGTGCGTACTTGGTTGAGGTCGTTGGCGGCACTTGCCAAATCACCTTTCCAGAAATGAGCTTCGGCACGAAGAAGATAGGTTTCTGCCAAACGAAATACATACCAATCGGTGTGGCCACCTGCTGCTTGCACGCGCTCAGGATCAGGAATAAACAACTTATAATGTGGCCAGTCAAACCAGCAACGGATGGTGTCGATAGTAAGCACCGCTCCTGCATTGGTACGAAGTTGTAATTTTTTGCCATAAAACTCGTCACGGCCTTTGATAGCAGGGTTGTTATAAACTAAATCTTGCATACGCATCCAGTTGCCTGGCGCATGGCGCAAATCTTTAGGGTCATCCCACACCGAATGAGTAGAGTACCATGTAGGTCTAACACGCCCGATACCACGGCCAAATTCATTCACTTGATTAAACTCCAGATTGGGGGTATCGATGGTACCACGGTTACCAGCAGGGGTGTTGATATTGTTGTGCCAAAATGGAACGGTATTCCGCATAATTTGAATACCACCGTCGTAGTTTCCTTCCATGAGCAAACGGTCTATTACCAACATCAATCCTTCTCTATTAGCCGCAATAGCCTTATTTTCAGGACGGTGTAAGTCCCAAATTACGTTTTTAGTAACATCTCCTTGCGTAGCTCCAAAACGATTACGCATCAAGCTGTGCTGCCCGCCATCGATGACATTACTAGCCGATTTAATAGCATCGTCAAAAAGGCCGAGGGCTAGGTTGATTTTGGTGAGTAAGTGACTTACCGAACCACGGTTTACGGTACCTTTATCGGCTACCACCGGCACCCATTTTTCGGCAAATTCGAGGTCTTCTTTCATTTTTTTCAAAATAACCTCTCTTTTGGTAGATGAATAATCCAGTTTTGGGGTATTGACTTCTTCCAAAATCAAAGGCACATCCCCAAACTGATGCGTAAGGCGATAATAGCGCATAGCGCGGTGGAAATAAGCAGCGCCAAGGATTTGGTTTTTCTCTTGCTCTGATTTGTAAGTCGGCTGGTCGATACGCGTAATCGCCGCATTGGCGTATTTGATGCCTCGATACCCTTCCATCCAATACCAACCAATTTTGTTATAGTCACCGTGGTTGAGTTGTGCATCAGGGGTAATCTGAAGATCCATGTTTTGGGCAGGTCCCGATTTATCGGTAGTTCCTTCTACTGCAATGTCCGAAAAGATGGACTCTGTTACCATTGGAGGCGAATCGCCATACCATTCGATACGGAGGTTTCGCTCACATGCTACGAGGGTAGCTCTTAATCCGCTGGGGTCGTTGAAGGTGTTTTCGGGAGCAAAAAAGGAAAGGGGCTTAGGCTCGAGCCAAGATTTGTCGCAGCTTGTGAGGGTAGCTCCGAGCAAAAGAGTGCCAATGCAAATGGCTGGTTTTGAGGTAATATATTTAAGTTTCATGATTTCGTGATTAAGATTAATAGAGAAACGTCTCCTTAAAGAGTGATATCAATCCCAAAGCTAACAATACGCGGAGCAGGTACGTTGTTGCCACTATCATCAGGCTCTGCATCCCAGAAGTTCCATTTAGGAGCATAGTAGCCTACGTTTCTAACCGAGCCAAAAAACTTGAGATTTTGGATATTGGCTTTTTGAATGAGGGATTTAGGAACGGTGTAAGCCACAGAGATGTTGTCGAGACGGATGAAAGAGCGGTCTTGATATACACTGAATCCACTGGCTCCACCTTCACTTGAATACAGACGTGCCCACTCATTAGAAGGATTTTCGGCAGTCCAGTAGGGGAACACATATGAGCTTGTACGGTCAAGGAAGCCATCACGGTTTTTCATTTGGTTGAAGGCCGTTTTGTGTCCCCAATAAGAATACATTACCATCGAAACATCAAAGTTTTTGAAGAGTTTGAACTCATTACGGAATGTCCATCTGAAACGTGGGTTGGTCCAGCCTTGGAAATCTTTATCCGCATTGGTGTATTTGCCGTCGCCATCTACATCTTTGATTTTGAAATCGCCTGGTTTTACACCGTACTTAGCGGCTTCAGCTTGTTCGCTTGTTTGCCAGATACCATCTACTTGGTAATTCCAGATTTCATCGATGGAGTGCCCGATAAACCAACGGTTGGCTACATCGTCGATTTCTTTTCCGTTTTCGTCTAAATCACCATACAGGTGCACGATTTTGTTGCGGTTTAGTTGGAGGTTGAAAGTTGAGCGCCAAGTCAAGTTTTCTTTGTTCATGTTGATCGAGTTAAGGCTAATCTCAAACCCACGGTTTTGAACTTCACCTAGGTTGTCCATGACCCAGTCAAATCCTACGATGTTAGGCAAAGAGCGTTGTACAAGCAAGTCTTTGGTAGAAGAACGGTATACTTCGATAGAACCATCCAAACGGTTGTTAAGGATCCCAAAATCCAAACCTAAGTTGAAGGAGTTGGTACGTTCCCATTTGAGGTTGGGGTTTTGCATCCGGCTTACGTACAGCTGATTGACCAAGTAGGGAGTACCATCTGGTTTGATATAAATATACTTACCAGTGGTAAGGTCAGAAAGTGCAAGATAACGGCCAATGTCACGGTTACCATTGCTACCCCATGAGAGGCGAAGTTTTCCGTAGTTGAGCCAAGAGCTTTTGAAGAATTTTTCATCCGTAAATACCCACCCCAAAGCTGCCGACGAGAAAAGGGCACGGGGGTTTTTTTGTCCAAAGGCTGAGTATCCATCCCGACGCGTCGAAAGCGTAATCATATAACGGTCTTGGAGTGAATAAAACATCCGCGCCATCAAACCATCGCCCGTACTGTATTCGTCGTTGCTAGATACAGTGGGGTTGATACCCGTATTAATACCATGATAGCCAAGTACATCCGAAGGAAGCATACCTCGGTTGGTCATGGTGTTGTCCCAGCGTTGGAATTGTTCGGCGTTGGCAAGGAGTGTTACATCAAAGTTGTGAATACCAAAAGTTTTATTCCACTTTAAGATGTTGTCTATTTGCCAGTAAAATGTCTTGCGTTGTTGACGGCTTACATTTCCTCCTACAGCAGCCCACTCAGCGTGCTTAGAAGATTCGTGGTTGTATCTTTCATAAAACTCAAGTTGTGGCGTGTAGTTGAGTCGGTACGTAATACCAAAAGGCAATGTCACTAAACCAAAAATGGTAGTATTTAGAGTGGTGATTTTGGTGCGGCGGTCGATAAAACTACGGTCATAGTAAGGGTGTTTGCCACCGCTAGCTTCGTTGTTTGGACGCCAAGTGTAATTACCATTAGCATCCAACTCCGAGCCCCAAGGCGACAAAGTACGCGCCAAAGTCCAGTCTACCGGTACTTGGCTTTCGTCGCGGTCAGCAAATTGGGTAGTCATCCCTACCGACAAAAACTTCGTCACTTTGCTTTCAAGATTGATACGTCCTCTGATGGTTTTGAAACGGTCTCCATAAATGATACCATTGTTGTCGAGGTAGCCCATTGACATATAGTAAGAAGTGCCTTCTTTTCGCCCCGAAACGCTAACGGTATGGTCTTGGCGAGCACCATTCTGAAAAATCATGTCGTACCAATTGACACTCTTTCCAGCTTTGTAATTTTCGATTTCGATGGGTTGCATTCCCAAGCGCTGCAACCACACCGTGGTGGGGTCGCCCGACGAACCGTCATAAGCCATCCATTGCTCAAGACTCACCCCTGAAGGAAGCTGAGTGGGGTTGTTGAATTGGCCTGGTTTATAAGTAGAGTTGATGTTTTTCATTACATCGCTTCTCCAATTGACAAATCCGTCGGGGCTCAACACTTCTTGATTACGAGCTACACTTGCTACGGCAAAGTTGGTGTTGATATTGACCCGAGGTTTTCCTTCTTGGCCTTTTTTGGTAGTAATCAAGATGACGCCACTTGCTGCTTTCGCTCCAAAAACCGCCGCTGAGCTTGCGTCTTTGAGTACGTCGATGGTTTCGATGTCGTTGGGGTTGATGTCCGACAACTCCCCATAATAAATCGCACCATCCAATACAAGAAGTGGACTAGTGGCGGCATTCAAAGAGTTGCGGCCCCGTACAAGCAAGCTACCTCCGCCTTTGGCAGAAGGTGACATGCCTACATTCAGACCTGCCACGTTTCCCCGTAAAATATCTTGGACAGAGTTAGGGTTTTCGTTTTCAAGTTTGGTGGTATTGATTTGCGATACAGCCCCTGTCAAATCTCTTTTTTTCTGCGTACCATACCCCACTACTACTACTTCGTTGAGGATTTTTTGATCCGTACCAAGGCTAATATTAATGGTAGTTTTGTTCCCAACTACCATTTCTTGAGACAAGTAGCCCACCGAGGAAAATACCAAAATAGCGGTGTTGTCAGATACGTTAATTTTAAACCTTCCTTCTCCGTCTGTCGTTGTACCATTGGTGGTGTTTTTGACTAATACAGTTACACCGGGGATAGGGGAATTATCATCTTTGGATAATACCTGCCCACTCACTGTTTTGTCGGAGGGTTGATGAGAGGTAGGAATAGGTGGGGAGCCAGGAGTCGCCCATGAAGGAGTACTCATCTGAAGGCTCATGGCAAATGCGCCACAAACTAGCGCATGCCTTAGTGTAAGCGTAGATGTTTTCTTCATAATGATTGAAGTTGCATAGATAGATAAATAGAATTGAAAAAAAAGACAAAATTGACTCGCTATTAAGAATTTAGTGAGTTAGAATATAACTTAAAAAAATAAATATAATGTTGGTAATCAGGCACTTTAAAGGCTGATTGCTGAGATGAAGTGTTGGATGATTGAAATGGGTACATACATGATTTATAAATGGTGTGACTTCTGGCGAAACTTGTTTGATAAGAAACTTCGAACTTTTTATTACTTATTTAATTCACAAAAAAATTCAATTTTTTTGTGAATTAGTACTATTAATAGGCATTGTTTTTTACGTATATAAATTTATTTTTTGTTGTCATTAATTTTATAATATTCTGTTTTATAAATATTTATAATCTTTTGTATTGTTTTTTTTGAAAGAATTAGCAATAAAAAAAGATCTATTCTTTAGGATATAAAAAGTAGAGTTTTTTTGACAGGATAGACCATTGATTTGGCTCATATTAAAGTCTTTCAAGGAGTCATAAAAAAATATATATGTGGTATATTTTATAGGTGAAATATGATAATTAGTAGAAGTTTAAAAACTTTTTGCCAGAAGAGTTGCATATAAAATTTTTTTTAGAATACATTTGCATATAAAATCAATAGACAATAAATACTAATATCCTTGTACCCTATCTAAAATAGGGAGAAGTAGATTGTCGCAAACTAAATGTGAATGTTGAAATTTAAACTATAAAATCTGTATATTATATATACAATAAACATAAGTATACAACTCAATTTTTATGACCATCCACCAATCAAACCAACCCACTATGAAGTATTTTTTAACTACTCTTTTTTTTATAGGACTCATCTTTCCCACCTTATTAAAAGCACAAGACAAGCCAATTATCAATGCAACCGTTTCGGGAAAAGTGGTAAGTGCTCGTACTAGCGAAATCTTGATTGGAGCTACGGTCTCTATCAAAGGAACAACCAATGGTGCCGCTACCGATGCTAATGGTGAGTTTGCGCTTATTACGGGTCAAAAGTTACCTTTTACGTTAATAGTATCGTATGTGGGATACCTCAAAAAAGAAATCTTAATCAATGAAAGTAAAGTAGAAATCAAGCTTGAAGAAAATGTGAATCAGTTGGGAGATGTGGTAGTTTCGTCGAGACGTCGTCAAGAATCGTTGCAAGATATTCCCATTCCGATTTCGGTCGTGCGAGGTGTAACTGCCGAAGATGCAGGGGCTTTTAACGTCAATCGCCTCAAAGAACTCGTTCCGACTGTGCAGCTTTATGCTTCTAATGCGCGCAATACTACGCTCAATATCAGAGGACTAGGCTCTACTTATGGATTGACCAACGACGGTATCGACCCTGGCGTTGGCTTTTATGTGGACGGGGTGTATTATGCACGTCCAGCGGCTACCGCTTTAGATTTTATCGATATCGATCGGGTAGAAGTATTGCGCGGGCCACAAGGTACCTTGTTTGGTAAAAATACTACCGCCGGTGCTTTCAACATTACTTCGCGTGAGGCTAGTTTTACGCCCAATGCTAGTTTTGAGCTTAGTTATGGAAACTATGGATTTATTCAAGCCAAAGGCTCACTTTCAGGACCGTTGAGCAAAAAACTCGCCGCAAGGGTGTCTTTTACGGGTACTCAAAGAAATGGGTTGATTTACAACACAAGAACTCAACTCAATATCAATGACATCAACAACATCGGAGTAAGAGGGCAGTTGCTTTATACGCCTAGCGATAAAGTTAAAATTACCTTCATCGGCGATGTGTCAGACCAAAAACCCAGTGGGTACGGTTGGCCGGTGGCGGGGGTAGTCACTACCCAACGGGCGGCTTATCGACAATTCAATGCTATCATTGCTGACCTTGGCTATAAGCTGCCTTCTACCAATCCTTTTGATAGAATAGTGGATCATGATACACCTTCAAAAGCAGATAATCAATTGGGGGGAGTTTCGGTAAATGCGGATATAAAAATAGGAAACGGCACCTTGACATCTACTTCGGCCTGGCGCTATTGGAAGTGGGTTCCGCTCAATGACCGTGATTATCTAGGACTTCCTTCTTTTACTATTTCGGCAGGAAACTCGGTGCATGACCAATGGTCGCAGGAGATTCGTTATTCTGGAAAAGTCGCCTCTAATTTGAGTGGAGTAGTAGGGCTATTTGGTCTTTGGCAAGACCTAAAATCTGACCCTGTCCAAACCGAAGAAGCAGGTGCTGCGCAGTGGCGTTTTGCACAGAGTTCAACAAGCGCCTTATGGAAAACCCCTGGTTTGTTTGACAATTTTGGGATTCGTACCACCAATAGAATCCAGAGCACAGGACTAGCGATTTTTGCGCAAGCAGATTGGGCAATTACCGAAAAGCTGCACGTGTTGCCTGGTATTAGATACAATTATGACAAAAAAACGGCCAATTATAAAAGAGAAACTTATGGTGGATTACAAACCACCGACCCGGCTTTGTTGGCTTTGAAAAATGGAGTTTATACCAATCAAGCCTTTGATACAGAAGTAGAAGAGGGGAATTTTTCGGGACAGTTGACTTTACAGTATAAAGTCTCCAGAGACTTTAATGCTTTTGGTACTTATTCGGTGAGCTATAAGCCTGTCGGAGTAAATATCGGAGGATTGCCCACCGCAAGCGGTCAAGTATTGATTGATTTGGCGCGCGTCAAACCTGAATTTGTAACCCACATTGAGTTTGGAATCAAGACCAAGCCTTCGGCCAACTCGGTCTTGAATGTGGTATTTCATGATACCGACATCAAAGATTATCAAACCCAAGTGCAGACTCCTGAGCCAGGTGTAAACCGTGGGTATTTGGCTAATGCAGAGCGCGTAAGGGTGATTGGGGTGGAAATAGACGGAAACATCAGAGTAGGAAGCAATTTGACTATCAATGGTGCCTTTGCTTATACCGACGGTAAATACATTTCTTTCAAAAACGCCCCCGTGCCACTTGAAGAAGTAGGAGGTGCGCAAGCATTCAAAGATATTTCTGGCGGAGCGCTTCCGGGTATTTCGAAATGGGCTGGTTCACTTGGTGCAGAAGGCTCCGTAAAGGGAGGTTTGCTAGGACTTAAAGGAAACTACTTCGCGGGTCTTGATTTGTATTATCGTTCGTCTTTTTCATCGAGTCCGTCTCCTTCCAAATATTTGAATATCGACGGCTATACGCTTGTCAACGGGCGATTTGGGTTTAGAGCTTCCAATGGAATTTCGGTTTTTGTGTGGGGAAGAAACATCCTCAATACCAACTATTTCGAACAACTTTTGGCGGCGCCGGGTAGCGCGGGGCATTATGCTGGTATCTTGGGCGATCCCCAAACCTACGGCATTACTTTAAGATATACTTTTTGATTTTAAAACCCTCTGGGCAATGTGGCTCACATTGTCCAGAGGCTATTTGGCCATCCAATTAAACTCAACACATTATGAACGCAAATCATGTGCCTTTATCGAAACCATATCTTACCCAAATCGAGATTTTGGGCTTTGATCGTATTGGATTTGTCGCGGAAGTGACTCGCCACAGCTCTGATTATGGGCGTATTGTAAGTGTAAAGTTTGAAGCAGATGGCGTAAAATCTGAGGGAAAAGTACGGATAGAATTGGAAAGTGCCGACAAGCTAGACAATCTTCTCCTCAGACTCAAAGCCATTACAGGTTTAGTAAGGGCCAAACATATCATTTGATACTTTTTTATCTAACCGAACATATAAAAATGATTCAATCAACTAATCGGGTGTATCTTGGAGATCGGGCGCTTTTTGGCGTCTTTGTGATTATTATTCTTATTACCATTGGTTTGGTCGTGTGGAACTTTTTCGGGCAAGATATTCAGCCGGTGGTTTCGTCATTTTTTACCCTCGAAACGCTGCTTTTTATCGGAGTCGGTTTTTTGGCGCAGACCATAGACGGTGCTTTGGGCATGGCTTACGGGATTAGTTGTAGTTCGCTTTTATTGAGTTTGGGCGTAAGCCCCGCCGCTGCGAGTGCGAGTGTACATATTGCGGAGGTTTTTACGAGTGGCGCTTCGGGGCTGTCGCATTGGCGTTTTGGGAATGTCAACAAAAAGCTTTTTAAATTATTATTGATTCCGGGTATCATTGGCGCATTGACAGGTGCTTATTTGTTGAGTTCATTTGATGGAAATATCATCAAACCATACATATCTGCTTATTTGCTAGTGATGGGGGTAGTTGTAATATCGAAAGCATTGCGCAAGAAAACTGTAAAAAAGAAAACAAAATATGTAGGGCCTTTGGCGTTGCTTGGAGGATTTGTAGATGCCGTGGGTGGAGGAGGCTGGGGGCCTGTTGTGACTTCGACGCTCATAGGAAGCGGCCGACAGCCTCGTTATACGATTGGGTCGGTCAATACCGCCGAGTTTTTTATTGCAGCGGCGGGGGCGGGGATGTTTACTTTGATGATTGGGATTGACAACTGGAATGTGGTAGTAGGCATCTTGATAGGAGGAGTTTTGGCATCGCCTTTTGCGGCCTATGTATGTGGGAAAGTGAACCCTAAGACTTTGATGCTTATTGTGGGTATTGTTATTATCACTTTGAGTCTAAGAAATATTATATCAGCATTTTGAATGTAAGTACACACAGCACTCAATCAAAGTGCAACAAAAGTGCCGCAGGTTTTTTTCTAAATTTTAATTGGATTTGTTGTTTCATGAAACTATCCTGAAATCATGTCAATCAACATCTTTGCGTTTGCAGTTCCGTTTTTCTTATTTTTTATTGGTTTAGAATATTTTATTGGTAGAAAATATAGGAAAAATATTCACCATTTTAGGGAGTCTATTGCCAACCTCAATGTAGGAGTTGCCGAAAGGCTCATTGATTTGTTTACGGCGAGTAGTTTTTATTTTTTCTATGATTATTTGCATCGGCATTTTGCGCTCTTTCAGATGGAGCCAAGTTTGTTGTTGTGGATTGCGCTTATTATATACAGCTCATATACGGATAAGAAATGTACGTAATGTGTTGATAAATTTTAATATTCATAAAAAACGAAACCATATGAAATCCATCATTAAAGTGGTAGGAGAAGATTATTTTATTTCTTCTTTACCCGAAACTTACAAAAAAGCTGAGCCTGTCAAAAACCGTGGAAAACTCCCAAGTATCAGAATCAATGCTGAGCTAGGTGTGTGGCAGCATTTGCCGTTGTATTTGGAGGCGGGGAGCTATTTTTATTTGCATCAGCTCGTCAAAGAAGGTCCATTAGTAATCAGTACTTATAGCCCTTCGTGGAACAACTACGGCGAAAAGCATCTTTTACGGCTTAAAAAAGCATATCCTACCATCCAAAATCTAGGGGGGAATTTGTTGGTATTGACGACCGAATATTTTAAGAATATAGTCTATACCGTTCAAAAATATGACCTAGATTTTAATTTACTCCAAGACATCAATTTGCAGATAAGTGCAGCCTTGGGGGTGTACTCGGAGTTTGAGCCTGTTTGGGATCGCATTGCGGGTATTTCGGAAGAAGTACCTTTTCCTGCCACCTTTGTGGTCAATGCAGAGGGAAGAGTAGTGTATGACTACATAGACAAAGATTTTGAGTTTGTTGTTTCGGACAAAGAAATAGAAAAAGCGGTGAAGATTGCTTCAGTTAGCAACTAACTAATCAATCGTCAACAGCTTCATATTTCGATTTTGAAAACATCTTTGAGGGCTTGTTTGGCGGCGTGGTAGCCACACATTCCATGCACTCCTCCACCCGGTGGCGTAGAAGACGAGCATAAGTACAGACCTTTGATGGAAGTACGGTAAGGCGACCAGCGCAAGGCAGGCCGGGTAAACAACTGACGCCAATCAATCACACCGCCGTTGATATCGCCGCCAATATAGTTGGGGTTGTATTCTTCGATTTGGGAAGTATTGAAGGTATGCCGTGCCAAAATCCTGTCTTTAAAACCAGGCGCAAACCGCTCGATTTGGTTTTCGATAAAGGGCGTCATGTCTTTGGTAGAGCCGTGAGGGACATGACAATACCCCCACAACACTTGTTTGCCGGCGGGAGCGCGGGTAGCGTCAAAAAGACTTTGTTGCCCCAAAAGGACAAAAGGACGAGAAGGATGCTGGCCTTGCCAAGTGGCTTGTTCGGAATGGACGATTTCCTCAAGAGTATTGCCCAAGTGGAGTGTTCCGGCAAGCCTACAATCCGAAGAAGTAAAAGGGACTGCCTCGGCCAACGCCCAATCCACTTTAAAAACCCCCATGCCGTAGCGGTATTTTTGGAGTTGCCAGCGATAAATACTCGAAAAACGATGCCCTGCAATTTGGAGCAATTGGCGAGGGGTAATGTCAAACAAAATGGCTTTTGATGAAGGTAGTTGCGACAAAGCGCTTACGTAAAAGTTGGTTTGTATTTTTCCACCAATGGATTGAAAATAAGAGCCTAAGGCATTGGCGAGTTGTTGAGAGCCGCCTTTCGGAATCGGCCACCCTTTTGCATGGCTGGCTGTCATGAGTACTAGCCCGATAGCCGAAGTTGTAAAGTGAGAAAGGGGCAAAATGGAGTGCGCTGCCATCCCCGCCCAAAGCCCTTTGGTAGCTTCGTTGTTGAATTTTTTTGCCAGCCAAGTAGCGGGTTGTAAGGCATTGAGTCCAAATTTGGCTAATCCAATAGGGTCTTCTGGAAAACTTAAAGGGCCTAAAATTTGGGGTAGAAGCGATTCCCATTGGGATTTTACGGACCCAATTAAAGAAAGGTAATTGCCTTCGTCATGACCTAAAAGGGAGGCTGTTTCTTGGAGCGAACGGGTCAATACGGCCGATGTCCCATTGTCGAAGGGATGGGCTGCCGAAATAGAAGGATAAATGTATTCGAGTCCGTGTTTCTCCAATGGAATGGCATTGAAAAAAGGAGAGGCTGCGGCCATCGGATGAATCGCCGAACAAATATCATGTTTGAAGCCTGGTAAGGTAAGTTCTGCCGTGCGTAAGCCTCCTCCAATGGTATTTTTGGCTTCTACGATAAGTACTCGTAAGCCCGCTTGTTGTAAAGTAATGGCCGCTGCTAAGCCATTTGGCCCCGAACCAACCACCACGGCATCATAATCAAATGAGGTCATAGGGAGAGATTATCTAAATGATTCGGGTTTGAAAAGCACCGAGCCGTCAGGTTTGATTTGCCAAGCCGTAATTGGATTAAAATGATAGCCATTGGATTCGCCTCTTGCTTCTACCAATTGCTTGAGCGTAGGCTGAGTATAGCCAGTTTCGTCGGTGACACGGCTCATGATTTCGGTGGCATTGCCGTCCCATTTCCACAAATACCTGAAAGCCGTATGCGCTTTGTCTAAAATGGGTTCTTGTAGGTTGGCAATTTGCCAACTCTTGCCAGCATCTACGCTTACTTCTACTTTGTGGACTTTGCCGCGTCCACTCCAAGCGATACCCCTGATTTCAATCCATCCTTTTTCTACCTGCTGTGGATAAGAAGGAAAGGTAATGATAGAGCGAGCATCCATGTCAAAACTAAATTGTCGGACTTTACCATTTACAAATTCGGTGTATTTGGAAGTTTCTTCGCGAGTCATAAAAGGCTGGTCGGAGAGTTCAATTCGGCGAAGCCATTTGACGTTGGTATTGCCTTCCCAACCGGGCACAAAAAGCCGAATAGGATAACCTTGTTCGGGACGGAGGGCTTCGCCGTTTTGGGCATAGGCAATGATAACATCGTCCAACCCTTTTTTGACCGGAATACTGCGAGTCATTACGGCGGCATCGCCTCCTTCGGCCAAAAACCAAGTCGCAGTGGGCTTGATGCCAACTTCTCTAAAAATCGTTGAAAGTTTCACGCCTGTCCATTCGCTTTGGCTGGTAAGGCCACAAATTTCTTGAGGGCGAAGGGTTTCTTTACCCGAACGGAAATTGCCCGAACACTCCAAAAATGCAATACGAGATACCGACGGAAATCGCTTTAAGTCAGCTACCTTAAAAATCATGGGTTTGTTTACCATTCCATGAATGAGCAATTCGTGCTTGCTAGGGTCGATGACGGGTACGCCTCCATGATGCCGCTCAAAGTGAAGATCAGAGGGGGTGATGATACCATAAAAATCTTGTAAAGGCGAACGGGAAGACGTCTCTGAGGGGTCTTTGACCAATTGCTCAAAAGAAGAACGTGTGCCGATTTTACCAGGGAAAGTCCCTAGTTTTTTGGTTGGGTCGTCATCTAATAATTGAGCTTGGCTAAGAGCTGCTTGCACGTTTTTGCCTTCGGCGGTCTGAACAATAGCTACGGCGGCAGTGGCGGCACCTCCCAAAAGTTTCCGCCTTGATATTTTGGTATCCCGCTGTGTAAGTTCAATGATTTTGTTTTTCATACATTATTTTATTACAGGTCCACCTTTGCGGTCGTCAGGAACAAATAGGGGCTGTGCGGGCATTTTTACCGTTGGAAGTGTGGTAGGTGTAACCACAAAGCTAGAATCAATGATTTGATTGGCCGAAAGCAAATAGGCCGTCAAATGATAAACTTCTTCGTTGGTGAGTGAGCCGGGGGCGTTGAAGGGCATGGCCCGTCGGATGTAGTCAAAGACCGTGGTAGCATAAGGCCAATAATTACCGATGGTTTTCTCGGCACGTTTTTTAGTAGGGTCCACTTGACTATGCACCAATGAGCCATTAGGCCCCCCTATGCCTCCTGCGCCGTGGCAAGCGGCACATTTGGTGGCAAAAATCAATTTTCCTTTGGCGGCTACGCCTTTGCCTTGGGGCAGCCCTTTGCCGTCAGGACGAACATCAATGTCTATTCTGTCGATTTCGGTTTGGGTAGCCAATCTCCCAAAACCAAAAGAAGAAGGAACTTGTGAAGTGTCGGCTGGTGAAAAATGAGACGACTGCTTAGGCGTGTAGTTTTGCGTTGAAAACAATAATCCCAAAACGAGGGGAAATACCAAAAGAGACTTTAATAAAATACCCATCAATGACGGCATAAAGCGTAGCGTTTTCTCAAACAAGTTAAAAATAAATTGTCACTGATTCCGCTTTTTTGTCAGAATCAGTGACAACAGCGACGAAATTAATCATATTTACCAGCTTCAAGTGTACTTCTCGACAAAGCATAGTTTTTGGTATATCTATTCAAGACCACTGTGATGGAATCTTTGTTTTCGTTGATGCCCGACAAAATCACCTTATTTCCCCCATCCAATATCTCATATTTCAATACCATACGGTTGCGTTTGGTAGGTCGCGATTCTGCCTCAATACCTTTGGTTCGACGGGTAGAGCGGGCTATCGCCTCAATCTTAGTATCTTCGGAGCCAATGTTTGCCAGTGCTTCTTTCGGAATCCATGAATCTTCAAGTGCTTTTTCTGTCTTTTTGCGAGCTGCGGCATTGGTGCGAGCATCTCCCCCAAAGTCTGTTCTGTTTCCCAAAAACTCCCGCCCTTCTTGGCGAACTCCTCGGTTTTTGTCTTGAAGATAAAGCACTTTGTTGAGAGTATCAGCTTCATAATAAAACACCCGTTGGCCACCTGCTACTCCTGTGAGTTCAAAGGTGCGGTTGATGTCGCGCATGGGAGCACCTCCACCGTTGGATAAGTCGAGGCTTACGGGCTTATTGACTTTGAAAGTGAGGGTTGTCCACTTTTCAAAAGTGGCCTGTTGCCAGCGAGTTGTATCAAGTGGAGAGTAAGGAGTCACCTGATTGTTGAGTTTAAATTCCGTCACATGGTAGTTGCCCCGCAAAGAGGGTATTCCTTTGATAGCGGGCTGTTTGTAGGGGTCATACAAAAAATTGACAATCGCCAAATACGTAAATACGGGCAAAAAAATGATAATAGTGACCGTTTTGAGCGAAATACGCAAGATTCGTTGCCAAGCTTCGCTAAAATTGGGATAATAAGTAAACGGAATGGTGAATTTTTCTTGGATAAGAAGGCGATACAAGGAGGGTACGTAATCTATGAGAATAAAAGCCGAAAGAAGTACAAAATAAGAGCTGTAGACATGCACTCCCCCGTCATAGGCAAAATTGACATAGACAATATCGGCCAAAGCTCCAAAAAGCAAAACCGCCCCCCAGAAGGTAGTCGCTCTGAAAAAAAGTAAAGCCCCCGCCGCTACCTCCACGATTCCCGTAAATACCTCATACCAAGGCACAATACCAATCGAAAGCCAATAGATTTTTTGGAGGGTTAAATCTCCAAAATCCGTATTGAGAATACCCCAAGAAGGGTAGGGGAGCTGAGTAGGCGTAAGTTTAGTAAATCCAAAACCGATGATACCAATCCCAGCTCTATATCTTACAATTACCCGTAGCCAATAGTATAAAAGATAGTATTCGGCTCGCTCAGACTTACGATAAACCGCGATAGCCGTCCAAATTAGCCCCACTACGACCGAAAAGATAAAGGTAATCACCCAAATAGCGTATCCATTGAGATTAGACCCAAAGATAGTAGACCCAAAAATGTTGAGACCTGACCCAAACCGAGCGATGTCGTACAGATCACGATAATGCAGGTGCAGCCAGTCAAACGATACTATTTCTTTGTACCAATCAAGACTGTTGGGCAACGCCATACTTACAAAAAAAACAAAGGCCATTCTGAACAGAATTTTTTGCCAGGGTTTCCACGAAGGTAGCTTAGATGAAGGCTCTGTATGCTGCGGAAAAGGCTCAACCGTTTTGGGGATAGCTGTTTTTTGACTTAAGGGGTTTGTTCCCAAATCAACCCGTTCTGATGTGATTTTTAATGCTTTAGCCATGAGGTAAAAGGTTTTAAAGGAAAATATTAGAGTTTCAAGCCACGGCGGCGCCCCGTTTTTTGGGCTTCAAACGTGAGGTATTTTTTGTTGATTTTGTTCAAAATGGCGTATACCGAATCACGTTTTTCGTTGATTCCTTTAAGTACAAAAGTAGAATCGTTGGGCTGTGTAAAATGCAATGTCAAAGACTCATTGCTATGATTGGGATTGCGGTTTTTTAGATACAGTACATTGTTTGAAGTATTCCATTCATAACTATAATAGTGCCTTCCTTGTGACCCAGCATACTCATAACTGCGGTCGCTGTCATTTTGGAAGATTTCTTCCGTTTTTGTATGAGCTATCTTCACAGGGCGATTAGAGCGGATACTGATAGTGTTCCATTGCTCAAACACCACATCTTGCCACCGCGTAGAGTCAGTTTTGGAGTAAGGCAAAATAGAATCGTTGACCGCAAATACGCTCACATTATAGATCCCTTCTGCTCGTGGAAGACCTGCTTTTTGTGGAAATTGATACGGTCCTTCTTTGTAGCCTGCGTATGTTTTGTAGCCATACAAAATCACAAAAAAGAAAATGAAGGTGGTTTTGAGCGTAAGACGGGCTTTTTGCCACTGTTCTGAAAATACAGGTTGAAAACGATGAGGGGCAGTGGGTAGCTCAAGTGAGACAAGATTGAACACCCGAAGAGCATCATAAGCAAAAAGAAATAACGCAATCGAAACCAGATAAAAACTGTAAATATATTCGCCACCCTCATAAGCAATGTTGGAAACAAAAACGTTGCCTGTAAAAGGAATAATGATGAGGGTTGCGATAGTGGTGGTTTTGCGATTAAGCAACAAAAGCCCACCTATAATTTCTACCAATCCCAAAAAAGATTGATAATTGGGCACAACTCCCAGCCCTAGAGAGAAGAGCTTCCACGCAGAAAAATCCCCATAGTTTGTGTTAAGATTGCTAATCGACGGAAGAGGTGCTTGCAATGGAAAGAGTTTGATAAATCCGTAAGCAATTAGTCCAATCGCTAGTCGATAGCGTAGGAGTACCCTAAGCCAATAATATAGCTTGTTGTAGTCGGTAGAAGTAGTATCCACTTTTGCCCAGACAATGGCCCCAATGCCGGCCAAAACTCCCACAATTAACCAATTGAGGGGGTTGTCGTGTCCCACAAAAGAAGGTGAGTACCGTGACAAATAAAAAATGTCACGGTAACTAATACTAAACAAATCGACGGAAACTAATTGCTGAAAAAAACGACTATCGAAAGGCAAAACCTGAATAAAGAAGAAGATTGAAAAAAAACGGAAAGCGTTTTTTTCTAAGTTACTCCAAGCACTGCCAACGTTGGGTTGATTTGACATGGTCGTAGTTTTTGAAGGTGATTTATAAATGATTATGGTAGAGGTTAGTAGTGATAGCTTCGAACAAGACTTTCCAAGTTTTAATTTGTTTGATTCCTAAACTTGGAAAGTCTTGTCTGGTGTAAATAATTAATAACCAGGGTTTTGTTCCAAAGACTTGTCAGATAGCAGTTGTTGGACAGGAATGGGGAGCAACAAACGATTGGGGTCGGTGACACCAAAAACAGCCCCAGCTCTGCCCGTGCGGACAATATCAAACCATCGGTGAGGCTCCAAGGCAAATTCGAGACGGCGTTCATTTTCGATAGCCAACAAAACCTCCTCTTGGGTAGTGGCTGTGCTTGCGGCGATTCCTGCCCTGTCACGGACCACGTTTAGATCCGTAAGTGCTTGACTTAGTTTTGATTGTTGGGCAAGTGCTTCGGCTCTTATCAAGTACAATTCGGCAATCCGAATAATATAAGAAGGGTCAGAGGCAGGATTGCGATAATACAAGTTTCCATACCAGCGGTTTTGATTGTCTTTGGCAACCAATGCGCTGCGGTTTCCACCTACGGCGGGATTGTTGAGTAAGGCCACCAAGGCATCATTGGGCGCCCACTGACGGGTACCGCCGTTGGTTTGAGGCTGCCATTGGCCTCGGTGAGAATTTACTTCGGTGGTGCCATTGTAAAAAACCTCAAAAATAGATTCGGCAGTACCACGGGCATCATTGGCAAAAAAAGCACTGAAAGGTTTTATCAAACGATAATTGGTCGCATCTGTAATCACTTTGCTAGCGTATTCTTCGGCTTTTGCCCATTCTTTTTGATAAAGATGATAGCGCGCTCGTAAAGCCCAAACTGTTTTGCGAGTAGCCCGATAGCGGTCGGTAGTAGCGGGAAGAAGTGGCTCAGCGGCTTCTAAGTCTTTGAGTACTTGGGCGTAAGTTTCGGCTTGGGTGCTTCGCTTGATTCCCACATTATCCGTTGGATTGACGGTCGGAGTCGTAATCAATGGAACGCCTCCCCAAGTACGAGCCAAATCAAAATAGGCCAATGCTCTGATAAAATAAGCTTCGCCAATGTATTGATTTTTGAGTGCTTGGGTGAGCTGAGGGTCATTGACGCTTGCTACTTTGACGATTACGTTGTTGGCGCGATTGATAGTTCGATAGATAGCTATCCAAGCCGAGCTAATGGTGGCGTTGTCGGCATTTACTTTCTTGTTGATAAACTCCTGAACTTGCGATTGTGAGCCAGTCCACTGAATATTGTCACCAGAAAGATACCCAATCGACTGAAAACTTGTGCCATAATAATCACCGCTTGCCAATGCACTATACACGCCTCTAATGGCGGTTTCGGCCGAAGTACGATCTACAATCGTAACGGCGTCAGAGATAGATTCTTTGGGGTTGACTTCAAGAAACTTTTCGCAACTTGAAAGTAAAATCACCAATGATATGCCTATTATATTTTTGACTAATTTCATTTCGATGTATTTTTTCAAAAAGAGTGTTAGAACGAAAGATTGATTCCTACTTGTACGCCCAATGGCTGAGGTGGAGTTCCTAAATCGATTCCTTGTTGGTTTTGACTACTGCTTGCACTCGACTCAGGGTCGAGACCCGTGTATTTGGTCAGAAGCCATAGGTTCGTACCAGCTAGGTATACACGTAGTGTTTCGATACCCACTTTCTTAGTGGTATTTTTGGAGAGCGTATAGCCTAGGTTAAACGAGCGAAGTCTTAAAAATGAGCCATCTTCGAGCCAACGACTTCCTCCATCTCGGTAATTGTTGACATTGACACCGTCGGGGCGAGGAGTATCCGTGATGTCTCCCGGTTTTTGCCAACGGTCGTTGTTGCTGGCCAAAATCACCCGCGCTGCATCACGTGCGCCTCCTCCTTCTCCAAAAAACCGATTGTGATTATAGATTTTGTTGCCGTATTGGAAGGAGAAAAACACCGAAGCATCAAAACCTTTATAGGTGAAGTTGTTGGTAAGACCACCGAAAAATTTGGGCCAAATACTACCAAAAATTTGGCGGTCGGCCACCATGATTTGGCCATCCTTGTTGACATCGTCGTAGATTACGTTTCCAGTTTCAGGACTGACACCCAGTTCTTTATACACCCAAAACGAATACAACGGAGTCCCTTCTTGGAGTAAAATCAAATCCCGACTTCCGTAGCGGAGTGGATTAGGGAGTTTTTCGATTTTGTTGATATTTTGAGCCACGTTAAAGCTCGTGGTCCAAGAAAGCGAACCTTTGCGGATGTTGACGGTATTAAGTACAAATTCAAAACCTTTGTTGCTAATTTCGGCGGCATTTGACCAATAGCCACTAAAGCCAGTAGCGGCAGGAAGTGCCAATTGTAAAAGGCCGTTGGAAGTATATTTGTTGTAATAATTAAGCTCAAAGCCTACGCGTGATTCGATGATAGAGGCGTCAATTCCGATATTAAATTGGCGCGTGCGTTCCCATTGTAAGTCGGCATTGCCAAGCTGTTGGGGCGCTATACCGGCATTGCCTTGGTAAGAGGCTCCCCCGGTCCAAAGTCCTTGCGAAGCAAAGTCTCCAATCCCATTTTGATTGCCAGTAATACCTACGCTACTTCTGATTTTGAGGTCAGAAAGCCAGTTGACATCCCGTAAGAAGCTTTCTTGCTTGGCGCGCCATGCAACTCCTACCGAAGGGAAGTACCCCCATTTGCGGTTGTTTCCAAAACGAGAAGAACCATCCGCCCTTACGCTAAAATCGAGCAAGTATTTATTGTCAAAAGCATAATCGATTTTTCCGAAGAAAGAAGCCAAGTTGCTTTTGCTCCAGCTTTGTGAACCGGCAGTAGTGGCAGCGGAAGAAATTTGGGTGAATTGGTTGTTGGCAAAACCTCTCCCTTCGGCATAAGTTCTGGTTTGGAGGTCGCTTTGTAAAGTGTTTCCAACCAATACGCCCAAGGAATGTTGTGACCCAAATTTTTTACGGTATTGCAGGGTTTGTTCGTTGAGCCAAGTTGTAAATTGCGTAATTGACGAAGTCGCCAATCCATTCGGACTTCCTGAAATCAGTAGATTGTTCCAATATTCGGATTCGTTGTAGTTGTTATAATCAATACCCCAGCTACTTCTAAACTTCAAGTTGGGTAAAAGCTGCACATCAGCATATAAGTTTCCGATGTAGCGTAGGCTTGTTGAGTTGACATTGTAGTTGTCAAGCAATAAGGTCAAATTATCAAACCCTGCACGTCCCACCAACACCCCTTGCTCATTGACGGGCGAAAGATAAGTAGGGGTGTGCAATGCCGCTTGCAACAATCCCCCGGCTGGTCCATCGCCTGCTCTTGCCTGATTGCGATACGTGCGAGTGAAGGTATTGCTGACTCCTACTTGCACTTTGTCGTTTACTTTTTGGTCTAAGTTTACTTTGAAACTAGCTCTTTGAAACGTAATCGGTTTGATGATAGCTTCTTGATTGTTGAAGCCTCCTCCAATGTAATATTTGGTGCTTTTGGTACCACCCGTGAGCGAAAGGTCATAATTAGCGAGTTTGGCGGTACGGAAAAGCTCCCCTAAGCGGTCATAGGTTTGCTGTTCTTCTGGAAGTCCGCGCCCTCCTTCTGATACGGGCCTAAAGGGGCGATTTGCAAAAGTACGATTGAGCGAAGGTGTATCTTTGCCGGTATTAATCCACCATTCATTGACGAGTTGGGCATGTTCTGGCCCTGTCGTAAGTTTCCATAGTTTAGTAGCTTTGGCTTGCCCAAACGAAGCATTGAAATTGATTTTGGGTTTTTGTTCAAAATTCCCCCTTTTGGTGGTAATGAGAATCACACCATTAGCGCCTCGTGAACCATAGAGGGCAGTAGCTTCCGCGTCTTTGAGTACTTCGATACTTTCGATGTCGTTGGGGTTGAGGTCAGAAATAGGCGACGTCGCCTTACCGCCCGTGCCAATGGTCTGAAGACTGTTGTTGTTGATAAAAACGCCATCTACTACATACAAAGGGTCGTTGTCGGCATTGATAGAAGTGGCACCTCTTACCCTAATATTAATTACCTCACCCGGTACGCCTGTACTTGAAGAAATCTGAACCCCTGATACTTTTCCTTGAAGCTGTGCATCAAAACTCCCTGCTTGAATGGTTTTGGTTTCGGAAGGGTCAATTTTTGAGATAGAACCAATGAGATTTTTTCGTTCGAGCGAACCATATCCAACTACCACAACCTCAGACAATTGTTTAGAATCAACACCTAGCTCAATAGTGATATTGCTTTCATTGACAATCGTTTCTTTGGGTTCGTATCCAATGTAGCTTACTACCAAAGTAAAAGGGAATTTTTGCCCTGTTTTAAGAAAAAATGCCCCTTCTACGTCAGTGGTGCCTCCGTTAGTAGTGCCTTTGATAAGCACAGTAGCTCCAATCAGTGGCTCTTTGGTGCGTTGGTCAATGATTTTACCAGAGAGTGTTGCGTTGATTGTGGGTGTTGTCTGTGCAATTGTGAATATGGGTATCGAAATCATCAAAACCCATGCAAGTAGTCTTCCCTTCATTATAGTTGTGTTTTAAAATTAAATAATAACTATAGATATAGTATATTAATAAAGAAGCGTATAACCGAACAAAAAGACACGAATTAAACAACCACCGTCAAATACGGCTCATTGTCCATGTTATACGCTAATATCCTGAATAAGTAGTGAGAGTATTTTAAAGAATCCTCAAGCCATCATGGCCACCACCGTATTTTTTGAAAACCGACATCTATCCATTTTGCACACGTATGTTTACACTTGTTTAAAGATACGTTTTCTTGAAGCGGCCCTATTGCAGGTGGTTTACAACAACAGCCGATTGAAGCTTGAAATACAAATTACTACCAAATGATATATCAAGAATGAACATTTTCGTATATCATTTGATGCTGCAATGTTAGGGAGTCCTTTTCATAAAAACAAACAAAAAATTTGATTTTTTTTATAATTAACTCCCTGAAATAGATGTATTTATAGGATATTACAAAGATTTTGAATCTTGATTGATGTCCTCAAAAATGTACTTTTAAGATATTATTTAAAACAATTACTGGTTTAATGATAAAACAAACCACCTTCTAACACAAATCGTCTTCCTGCTTTCATAACCTAAGATTAAAACCCTATTAATCAGTAGAGTATATAAATTTGTGAAAACTAGCAGGAAATGTTGCTTTTAAATCAAAAACCAAGCGTTCTTTTGAGAGGTGTTTTTCTTTTGATAGCATTTGGGTATATAATTTTAGAGCCACCAATGATAGTTTATACCCGTTTTTAGTGAAATTTGCGTGTGTTGTACAAGTCTCTGTGAAAAATTAATCCTTTATCTTATATTAAAAATCTGTCTATCAGTATGTTAAAAATTTCCTATGCGATTATTTCAACTTTTTTAATGATTCTTTTGGGGGTAACCCAACCTTGGAGCGAGCACACACCTCCAAATCCTGAAATATGGAGTCGTGCTGATTCGCTTCGTAATGCCAGTAGTTGGCCTGCCGAACTCACCATTAGCAATTTTGCCAGTGCCGACCTTACCCCCAGTCCAGCTTGTTTGGCAGTAGCTCCTACGGGCGAAGTGTACGTGGGGGTCGATATGATAGGTTCGTTAGGCAAAAAACCCGGCAACGGCCGTATTGTAAAGCTCGTAGATACCAACAACGACGGTAAAGTAGACAAGCATACGGTGTATGCAAGTGTGGACAATCCACGGGGTATTTTATCGGTGGGCGACAAACTATACGTTCTTCACACGGTTTTTTCTAAAGAAACGGGTATCGCTTCTGGTATGGACTTGGTGGTATTTGAAGACAAAAACCAAGATGGCATAGCCGATGGCCCTTCTTCACCGTTGATTGAGCATGTCAGCTCCCCTAAATTTCTTCAAAGTAGAGGTACTGACCACGCTACCAATGGTATCCGAATGGGGATTGACGGCTGGATTTATATTGCGGTGGGGGATTTTGGATTTCACAATGCCACCGACCGCAGCGGCAAAAAAATGACCATGCTCGGCGGAGGGATTGTCAGAGTGCGTCCTGATGGTACCGAAATGGAAGTATATACCCACGGAATGCGCAATATCTATGATGTGGCTATTGATCCTTTTATGAATATTTTTGCAAGAGGCAATACCAACGACGGTGGCGGTTGGAATATTCGCTTTAGCAATCAAATCCAGTCGGGAGAATATGGCTATCCGGTTTTATTCAAACATTTTACCGAC
The DNA here is from genome assembly GCF_000423565.1 of Runella zeae DSM 19591. Classification (GTDB taxonomy): domain Bacteria; phylum Bacteroidota; class Bacteroidia; order Cytophagales; family Spirosomataceae; genus Runella; species Runella zeae. Next base: position 42,621 of record NZ_AUIF01000036.1, read on the forward strand.
GAAATCATCCCTGCTTTGGTGGATGTAGGAGGTGGCTCAGGTACGGGGGCTTTGTTTATGGACGATGATACTTGGCCTGCCCAATACAACCAAGTTCCTATGATGGCCGACTGGGGGCGCAATCAGCTTTATATTCACCGTGTTACGGCTGATGGCCCAAGTTTCACCCAAAAAGAAGAGGAGTTTATCAAACTCGCCCAAATCACCGATGTAGATATTGACGCCTCTGGCCGTGTGTATCTTTCAGCCTGGGATGGAGCAGGATACTCTGGCAATCCAAGTAAGGGTTTTGTGGTAAGGGCAGTTCCTAAAAATTGGACTTACAAAGCCTTTCCTGATTTGAAAAAAGCTTCCGTTAAAAACTTAATAACTGCCTTAAAATCAGGTAGTAGTGCGGCAAGACTTGCGGCTCAACAGGAGCTTTTGACACGACCGGCTGACAAAACGCTCAAATCCATCTGGGCAGTGGCGGCTGATACCAAATTGTCGAAAGCAGTACGGGTTGCGGCGATTTTTACGTATGCTCAAGCTGCCGGTACCAAAGGATTTGATAATTTGGTAAAACTCACTTCGGATAGCAATGTCAAGGAATTTGCTTTAAGGGCTTTGGCCGACCGCAAGCCTTGGGTAGATGCGGCACCGATTGCTCCCTTTTTACAAGCCATGAAAGATGCTTCGCCACGGGTACAGTTGGCAGCAGAAGTGGGATTGGGGAGATTGGGTAGAATAGAAGCCGCCGAAGAACTCCTAAAAGTAGCCGTTCCAGCTTCTTTCAAAGCGCCTGCCTTAGGCACCGAAGGCCCCCATGCCACGCCCAATTCGCCGATTATTTTGCCCCACATCGCCGTAAGGTCATTGGTGAGTTTGAATGCAGTAGATGCTTGTGTGAAGGCTATCGGCACCGCAAATTCGACACTTGCTTTGTGGGCACTACGCTATATGCACGACCCTAAAGCCGTTGCAGGTTTGATAAAAGCCTACGAAGCAAGCCATGACGAAGCCCTAAAAACGCAAATTCTGACGACTTTGTCGAGGCTTTACAAAAAAGAGGCTGACTATGACGGTTCTTGGTGGTGGAGTACTCGCCCCGATACACATGGTCCTTATTACAAGGCTATTACATGGGAATCTTCTGAAACAATCAAAGAGTTTTTGTTGGCTGAATCGAAAAAAATGACTGACAAACAGTTTTTTATCGACCTCAATAGCCGTCATCGGATGGAAATTCCGGAGTTTGGAAAAGAAGAAGTGGCTGCCGTAAAAGAAGAAGTAAAAATTGATTTGGAAAAAATCAAAAACAAAAAAGGCCAAGTAGGGGAGGCTTCGATTGAAGACGTGATGCTCGCGATGGCCAAAATCCAAGGAGATGCTGCGGTGGGCAAAACGCTCTTCACGCAGCAAGGCTGTATCGCTTGTCATAGCCTTTCGAAAAGCGAAACTATGAAAGGGCCTTTTATGGGGCAGATTGGCTCTATCATGAATCGGGAACAAATCGCCGAATCAATTTTGAAACCCAATGCCTCCATTTCTCAAGGGTTTTCGTCGGTGTTGATTACTGCCAAGCGCAACAAAACTTATTCTGGATTTGTAACCGAAGAATCGGCTTCAAGACTGGTATTGCGGGATATTACGGGGCAGGTATATACCATCAAAACGGCCGATATCATCAGTCGCAAAGAAATGGAAACATCGATGATGCCGGCGGGATTGGTCAATGCGCTTTCTTATGAGGAGTTTGCATCCTTGCTTACTTTCCTCTCACAACAAAAATAAAAGCTTTGGGGGCTCTGCTTTCTACAAAGTAGAGACCTTTTTTGAAAAACAACAAAACGCTAAAAAGATGAAAACGTGGATTACAGCGCTATTGACAATGAGCAGCTTACTTTGTTTTGGCCAAAAAAAGGCCAATGCCGACAAAGAAGAATGGAAGCAGCTTTTTAATGGAAAAAACCTTGACGGCTGGGATATTAAAATCAGAGGCTATGCGCTCAACGATAATTTTGGGCAAACTTTCAGGGTAGAAGATGGAAAAATGGTGGTGCGCTATGACCAATACGATGATTTTAAACAAAAGTATGGTCATATTTTTTACAAAGGAGATTTCTCTTATTATAAAATTGCGGTCGAATATCGTTTTGTGGGTGAGCAAGCTCCCAAAGGAGAAGGTTGGGCTTGGCGCAACAGCGGTATCATGGTACACGGCCAACCCGCCGAAACCATGGGCAAAGACCAAGATTTTCCGGCATCCATAGAGGTACAACTTTTGGGAGGAAATGACAAAAAACGCACGACTTGTAACCTCTGTACGCCAGGTACAAATGTGGTCATGAACGGCAAACTCATCACGCAGCATTGTATCAACTCTACATCGCAGACTTACAACGGCGACCAATGGGTACGCGCCGAAGTATTGGTATTGGGCGATTCATTGATTCAGCATTTTGCCAATGGCGAAAAAGTACTCGAATACAACAAGCCTCAGCTTGGAGGCGGCAACGTAAGCGGACATGACCCCGCTTTGATGATTGCCGGGAAGTTGCTCGACCACGGTTCTATTTCCCTCCAAAGCGAAAGTCATCCGGTAGAATTTAGGAAAGTAGAATTGCTCAACTTGAAAGGCTGCATGGATCCTAAAGCCAAAAATTATAAGTCGTATTATGTCAAAGAAGACAATTCGACTTGCGACTATGGCAAACGCAAGAAATAACGCATTGGGTGTCAATAATGATAATTGACGATGAAGTTGATATGGGTCATATTTACTTTATTAAAAACATAACGGTCGTTGTTGTAGGTTTCTCCTATTTTATCTTTTCTGACCATCAACAAAAGTACATTCAGACCTTTCAGATAATTGTCAAACTGATAAGTAAGGCCAAGGTTGATTTGTGAATAACTGGGCATTCCGTATTTGTTTAAAGCTGCATTTTTGACATCTGCCAACTGAAAATAACCGCCACTCGCTTCGATTTTAAGTTTTTGATGAGGCTTAAAAAAAGTATTGATCGTAGTGGCGGTTAAGTCACCCATTCCTTCGGTGCGTTCTCTTGGCAAAAAAGTATAAAAAGGCTCACGTCCCCACTCTCGGGGCATGAGGTAGCGCCCTTCGGAGGTAATTCGGGTAGCATTAAAAAACCACTCAAATTTAGCACTTTGTTGCCCTAGACGTACAGAAGCTACGGTAGCACGATTGTGGGGAAGATTGTAAGTAAGAAGTGCCTCTGGATTTCCGCCATTTCCTACTGTAAATTGTCGTATCACTTGAGTGCCTATCATCCAGTTTTTGCCCAAATGTGAAGGAGATTTCCATTCAATTTTTGAGAATATCGTATGATGGATATTTTCCGTATATTGATTCCACAGCTGTATATTCCAGTGTTTGAGCTGATAAGAAGCTCCCAAAATCCCAATAAACTTTGAGGAAGTATTGTTTTTATACTGCGAAGGTTTTCCATCTACGCCTATCCCAACGGGATAAACGCCCATGCTTTCGCCAATATCCATCCACCTTACGGTAGAGCGTGGAGAAATTTGCCAGGTGTATTCGGCATGAATAGAAAAGTTTTTCAGTTCATTCAGTTTAAGCACCGCTCCTTCTACAAGCGTCGGGCGCATTCGCCCATCTTGAGGATTGATGAAGGGTGTTTGGGGAATTTGCCGCCCAAGGGTTAAACTTGATTTTTTTCCAAAATGATATTTTATAAATAATTCTTCTAGTCGGTCGAGGTCTTCGTGGTCGTGAGGGCGCTCAATGTCAAAAAGCCCAATTTCATAGCGATTAGATTGCCCTGTGCGTTCGTCAGGCTTGGACAAATCAGAGGAAGCAATATTAAACATAAAAAAACCACTCAAGCCCAATTGAAAATGTTTTAAAATCATAGGCGTTTGATACCCAATCCCTGCCCCTAGCCCATATGCATAATAATCCGTGAGGTTTTTCTGGTTGAGCGTGGCCGAAAAATAGGAGCGTGCATGTCCATAAAATCGCCCTTTTTCCAAAAAATGATTGAGCGTGTTGGTATCTTTTACCGATTCCAAGTGCGAATGAATGCCTTGCGAATAAGCAGCGTTTTTGAAAGCTATATATAAGAAGAGGGTGGTAAGTAGAAGCCTTAAATTTTGCATTGGTTTTTAAAAGTTTTATGCAAAAGTAGATTCCCACTTAGAAGCTATCAGTGATAATTGTTACGTTACAAAAAAAACAAAGAGCAGTAATCTTTAGAGAAAAACAGAGGCGAATACAAACCGTACTTATCATAAGTCCCATTTTGGGACTTATGATAAAAATAGATACTTGCAGTTGTGTAAGTTGTTGATTTTAAGTGAATAATAAGGAATGGAGTCTGCTTTTTATGAAAGGGCATTACGAATCATGGCATTCAATTCATCGCTTGTTTCTTCACCCTGTCAGCTGCTACGACGACCGTGGACGCGTCATCCAAAAACTCATCCCTGGCGCGGGTTGGACGTTCATGGTTTACAACAAACTCGACCAAGTCACCCTTACCCAAAACGAACGCCAACGCGCTCAAAATAAGTGGACTTTCAACAAATACGATGCTTTTGGGCGAACCGTATTGACCGGCGAATTGACCAATAGCAGTAGCCGCAGCACTTTACAAAGTAGTTTCGATGGCCACAGTACTCAGTACGAAAATCGCTCAGGGGCGCAGTTTGGCTATACCAACCTAAGTTTTCCCTTTACGACCGCCGATGCCGACGTGAATGTGGTGCAATACTACGACGATTATGCTTGGAGTCCACCCGCAAGTTTTGCGAGTACTGACGCGTTGGGCATTCAGCATACCGACGTAAAAGGAATGGCTACGGGTACCAAAACCCGCATCTTGGGGTCTAGTGACTGGCTCGAAACGGTTCATTATTACGATATTAGAGGGCGGGTGATCCAAGCCCACGAAAAAAATCAGTTTGGATTGCTAAACCGCACCGATACGCAGTACAATTTCGCGGGCGATGTGCTCAAAACCAAAACGACTCACAACGCCTCCGGTAGCCTCGCTACGACGTTGACTACCCGCTATGAGTACGATGGCATGGGTCGTAAAATCAAAACCTATCACCAAATCAACAACGAAACCGAGCGCGAACTAGCCCGCTTTGAGTACGACCCCGTGGGGCGTATGGTTCGGAAAGACTGGCAAAAACTTGAAAGTGGGGGCTATGGGTCAGTGGCGACAACTCCCGATAGCATCACGCGCAATACCTCCCTTAGCACAACCGTCTATGACAAAGCTCAGATCCAAATCACCTTAGAGACGGGTTTTGGATTGGGGCCGGGAGGCGAATACACGGGTGAGATTTTTGGGGAAGGGAGCGGGCCTACTTTTGCCGACTTGCAAAAAATCGACTACCACTATCACCTACGGGGGTGGCTGACGGGTGTCAACTTGGACTCCCAAGGCAATCCTGCGGTGGATGAAGACGAAAACGATTTGTTTTCGATGAGCCTCAGTTATGAGACCGACGGGCAGTACAACGGCAACATCGGCAAGCAACGCTGGCGTAGCTACCAAGCCAAAGACCTGACGCGCCAATACGCCTATGCCTACGACCCTGCCGACCGCCTCACGGGAGCGGCCTATAGTGGGGGCAATAGCGGCGAAAACTACAGCCTCTCCAACCTGAGCTATACCAAAAATGGCAATATCACGGGCCTGACGCGCCAAGGCATGACAGCGGGCACGCCTACTGCCCCTACGAGTTTTGGTAATGTGGATGTGCTGACGTATAGCTACGAAGGTAACCGCCTGAAAGCCGTAGAGGATGGTGTTACGGCAAGTTTGCCGGCAGAAATCCACGATTTTAAGAATGCCGCCACCCAAACCACCGAATATACCTACTACAACGACGGTAGCCTGCAAAGCGACCTCAACAAGGGCATTACGAGCATCAGTTACAATTACCTCGGCTTGCCTGAGCAGATATGGGTAGGTAGCAGTGGCGACTATATCAAAAACACCTACGATGGCAGTGGCCGCAAGCTACGCAAAGAAGTACACCAAAGCAGCGGGAGTAGCTATACCCACTACGAAGGGGCGATAGTTTACAGTGGTGCGGCGGCCACTCCTCAGTTGGATTTTATCACCCACGACGAAGGAAGAGCCTTGAATCCCACGTTGTTGGGAGGTAGTAGCGGCGACGGCTTTGCTTACGAATACCACTACCGCGACCACCTAGGCAACCTACGCGTAGCCGTGCGACAGCAAGCGGCCACCACTACTTCTTCGGCCACGATGGAGGTAAGCGAGGCGGCCCACGAAGAGCGTGCTTTTAGCCGTATCTCCGACACCCGCACGGGGGGAATTGCTTACGAAGGCAATTACTCAGCCGAATTGCGGGGCGAAACCGGCCCTAGCAAAACCTTTGGGGTGATAGCGGGCGAAAAAATAACGGCCCGGGTGTATGGGTATGTGGAAGAAAAACGCCCCGAGAAAAAACGCCGCCTGATTCCGTTGCCAATTGTAGGAACGGAGCGTTTGCAGACCGAACGCCACAGCACGCGCGATTGGGTATTGAAAGGTGGGGTGCTTGTACCGGTTACTACGCACAAGAATGCCAAAGGAGAAGAACGCCTGCCCAAGGCCTATTTACAATTGGTGGTATTGGACTCGGCCAACAGACCGCTACACATCGAAAAAAGATATTTGGATAGTGCCGCCGTGGGTGGTTGGCAAGAGCTAAAAATTGATTATCTTGCCAAACAAAACGCGACTTTACAAGTAAGCCTCGTCAACAGTACCGAGCATACCTCAGCGTTCTTTGATAACTTATCAATTACCAACGACCCTCCTGCCATTGTACAGGAAAACCACTATGACCCTTGGGGTTGGAATTTGGTGGGTATTGAGGTGCAGGGTGATGCTGAGCACAAGTGGCAGTACCTTGACCGTGAAAAGATTGAGGATTTAGGGCTTGAATGGTACGACCTCAAAGCCCGTGGTTATGAGAGTGTGTTGGGAAGGTTTCATAGTGTGGATCCTCTGCCAGATGCTCAAGGGCAGGAAAGTTTAAGTACTTATCAGTATGGGTGGAATAATCCTGTAAGGCTTAGTGACCCTAATGGAAACTGTCAAGGTTGCCCAGAAGAGAATGGCCAAATAGGTATGATGATAGGGGCAGCTGTGATGAGTGTCAAAAACTCAATTATGACTCTTGCCTATAATGCAGGTGATGCGTTGGGTATTACACCTACTGCCAAAGGTATGAAGTGGGAAGCCGTTGAAAGGAGAGTAGGCGATAAGTACGAAACTGTGATGGAGCAAGTACCGCGGCAAGGCTTTTGGCAAGATGCAGGGGGACACTTACTAGATGGAATTAATGCCGTAGCCGCTGTATCACCCGCCAGTGGAACAACCACAGGGCTATTGGCTAAAACAGTACCAAATGCCGTAGTAACAAGCTCGGCGAAAGGAGGAATTTATGCTTTAAAAGATGGACAAACCGTGGTAAGAACAGGTAGGACAAAGGATTTGGCACGACGTGAGATAGAACACGCTAAGGACCCTGTACTTAGTAAATATAAGTTTGAAGAAAAATATCGAACAGATAACTATGCTGAACAGAGGGGCTTAGAACATAAGGTTTCAAAGCAATATGAATCAACAGCTTCAAAAGCCAATGGCGGACATAATAAGATAGAAGCCATCAGGGACAAAAACCCAAATAAACCAATATACCTTCAAGCAGCAGACAATTACCTAAAAAGGCAGTAAAATGGAAAAGAAAAAAATAAAATATTCAGAAGGAGATTTATTTATCATTAAAACCGAAAATCATACTAAATTTCTGGGCTTAATAGTAAGACGTAAAGGGCGCACAAAATTGTTGTTTGGCTATTTTTGGCAATTGAATTTCGATGTTGATGACAACCTTGTTTTAAATAAAAATAAAGCAATTACAGCAACTAAATTTAGCGGTTTAGGTTTTGAATTAAGTAATTGGAAAATTTTGGGTAAATATTCAAATTGGAATAAAAGTGATTGGGGAATGCCAGAGTTTAGAAAATATGACGTCCTAACAAATAAATATTACTCTGTACTTTACAATGATGATTTAGAGTATGTTTCTGAGAGACAAATTGATGAAAAAGAAGCCAAAAATCTTTATGATCATGGTAGTCATGGTTATATATCTCTTGAAAACTATTTACAAAGAAGCTCATAACCAAAAGAATTCCCTTGATTGGGGCTTCTTTATTGAGCAATAGCCCAATTTTGTTTTCTACGCCCTTTAGCAGATACTGTATAATGGGCATCAAGCAAACTTTTTGTAATCAGGTTTATTCCTAGTTCATCATCTCAAAAGAAAACTCTGCCCATTTTTCAAGGTATGAGATCGCTTTTGAGAATAAACTCCAACCCCTATCTCAATATTTTCCAATACTCTTTTCACACTATAGTTTATAAATAGACAAAAGTAAACAACAACTCTGATGATTAACAAATGGCTTTTTAGCTCCATACTCTGGTGGTGTGGAACAGGGGTACTTTGTGCCCAATCGGACTTCGTACCCAAGGTCATACCACAATCTCCCAACGCCGCTGCCATTGGTAAATACGGCGATGTGCCTATTACTTTGAATACGGGTCAAATCAATCCTTCTATCCCTTTGTATGAAATCAAACTCAATGATTTCTCTTTTCCTATATCATTATCCTATGCTAGTTCGGGTCTCAAAACCAACGAAACCCCTAGCTGGACGGGCTTAGGGTGGACATTGTCGGCTACGGGAGTTATCAATCGACAGCTGCGGGGACTCCCGGATGAAACCACTCATGGATTCAATGGACTACATCCCACCGCAAGCACGGTCAAATCAATCGCCAATGGAGGATACTCCCCTACAGGAATGTACAGTGGACTAACATTTTTGCAGTTTCAAGCTAAGATTGCCGCTGATAATGAATATGATTCAGAGCCAGATATGTTTGTATTAAGTTGTGCTGGAATAGGTGGTAAGTTTTTCTTTGACCAGACCCAAGCTGGAACAAGTCTCAAAAGTCCCGTCTGGATTCCGTATCAAGGTATAAAATTAGAAGCAGAATTTAATTTCAATGCCAGCGACCCTACCACGGTTTATAACTTAAACAATACCCAAGGTAGAATTGACACCATCAGAGTTGTAGATACCAAAGGCATCAAATATATCTTTGCCTACAAAGAACGTGGGTACGATGATGATGAAGCAAGTTTTGGCAAACGTCACGTAAATGCTTGGTATCTGACCAAAATCATAACCCCCAATGGTCATACTATAGATTTTACCTATAAAATAAGGCGCGTCGATATGCCTCCTACTCTTTCAGAGCAAAGATACAATATGCTTGCTGTCGCTACTGATGTAATTGTTTATAATCCTGGTCCTTCTTCGCCACAAGTATATAAAATCAACGAAGTGATTTTAGAAAAAATCACAATCAATAACGGAGAAGGTGGCGAGATTCTTTTTGTAGAAGAAACTAATGATAGGAGCGACTGGACGTTTGGGAGCGAAAAAGCCAAAGCTCTTTCAGAAGTAATTGTCAAAAACCAAAACGGCGATACTATCAAAAGTTTTAAATTTACCTACGCAGAGAGTGTAAATCGCTTGTTGCTACGTTCAGTACAAGAAAAAAACGGAACAGATGAACTTCCCCCTCATGAGTTTGAATATGTTCAAGAAGGCAGCATTCCTCCTTTACCCAATTTGAGTAGTAACTTGTCAGTATTATACAATCAAGACCATTGGGGGTATTACAATACTAACAATACCTCTTCTCTCTTGCCCACGGTCTCTTATATCAACAACTTGAGCGGAGGCACCGACATCGCAATCCTTGCCACCAATAGAGACCCCGATGCCTCAAAATCAGTAATAGGACAGCTTTCAAAAATTACGTATCCTACTCAAGGAATGACTCAGTTTGAATGGGAGGGCAACACTTATCAAGAAGATGCCAATCTCCCTAAACGATACACTTCTTGTAGCGGTACCATGCAAGCTATTTCCACTCTTAGTTTAAGTGGTAGTGGAAGCAGTGTAGATCCTGTATCAGTAGCGGATACTTTTGTCGTAACTCAGTATAATTTCTGCTCTGAAATTTATCATTCGGTTCATTTCCAAAACAATGATGATGTTATCAATGCTGACATCATTTTGACAGATATATATGGAAATATTATGTATAAAAACACGTGGGAGCGAATCCGACCCACGACTTTACCAGAAGCGGGTGAAACCAAAACACAGACTAGCAAACTACTTTTACCAGCCGGAACCTATATTCTGAAAATAGTGATGACTGCCGAAGGTAGGTTCAACGCGGCAGGCCTCATAGCGGATGCAACGGTTGAATTTCGGAAAATTGTTCCCCCTTCAGGTAGTAATTTTATTACTAAAAATGCGGGAGGTGTGAGAATTGCGAAAATAAAAGATTGTGTCTCCTCATCGGGCTGCAACGTAAAAGAATACAAATACAATACACCTGACCAACCGACTCTTTCCAGCGGAGTGCTTGATACCTCTCCCATATACGATTATGCGATGCAAATATCACTTCCAATCACTGGGGGGGGCTGTGTTTTCAATATTCCTCATTTAGCCTTTACATCCCAAAGTCACTTACCTATATCGACCACTTTGGGTAACCACATGTCTTATCGGTATGTAAAAGTAATTGAAACGGACGAAACAAATCCGTCTTCTAACAACGGCTATACCATCAATACATACAATACAAGTAGCGAATTTTCTGACCTTGGAGATGAAGAATTTCCTTTTCCTCCTAAAACTTCATTAGAATGGAAAAGAGGTAATTTAGCCAAAAGTAAATCATATAATTCATCAAACTCTTCCGTCAAAGAAACCACCAACATATATGCCGCAGAGCTGGATTCATCTAATCATTATAGTGAATTTACAGGCCTCAAGTTTGGATTATCTCAATTGATTACTTGTTCTGTCAGTGGGAATACTAGAAGCTATTTATACGCTGCCTATGTGATGGCCTCAGGATTCAACTATTTAGCTTCTACAATCGATACGCTTAAATTTTCTGGAGGAGAGGTGGTAACCCGTACCAATTATGAGTATAGTAATTGGTCCCATTTCCAACCCACCGCTACCGAAACGGTCGATAGTCAGCAAAAAACCATCAGAACCGAAATGAAGTATGCAGGAGACTTACTAACGGACTTAGATTTAGGAAGTTCGGCAACAGTTCTCAATGCAAAAAATATGATTTCAATTCCATTACATCAGACTACAAAAGTAGACAATTCCATTACCAAAATTCAAAAGACCTATTATTCGTCCTTTCCTTTAGTGAGTAAAATTGAGGTGTTTGAGGGGAACTCTACTAATCCTCAAACAATTTCATTGACAGATTATGACAACAGAGGTAACCTACTCTCTTTTAATCAGAATTTGGTGGGTCCTTATACTTCCTATCTTTGGGCTTATAAAAAGCTACTGCCAATTGCTGAAATAAAAAATGCTACTAAAAGTCAAGTGGAGTCCGCACTCTCTGCTATTTCAGTAGGCGGTGTAGCTATGGATTTTGATAAAGTAGGTGCCATTACAAACGAGGCTGACCTGTTGTATATTATTAATCAACTTAGGAGTCAGTTGCCCAACGCTCTTGTCACGGGTTTAACCTATACCCATCTAGTAGGGACAAAGAATTTGATTAGCCCAGCCAATCAAACCACTAAGTTTGAATATGATGCCTTGGGACGCCTCAAAACTACACATACCCAAAATGGTGCGAATGTTGTCACGGACATGCAACCTGTCCAGCAATATCAATATCATTATAAAACCAATGAATAATCTTATGAAATTGTACATCACTAGTATTATTTTGGTACTGAGTTTGGGTGGTTTTCTAAAAGCCCAATTACCTCAGCAAGAAGGTCACTTCACCGACCTCAAAACAGCCCTAAAACACCCCAAAGAAGTCAAAAAGTTGGTGTTGAGCGAGGCAAAAGGGTTGGAACGCAAACTCCATAAGTTCAAGAATTTGGAAGTGTTGGAAGTAGAAGGCACCTCCCTACAAAGCCTGCCCGCTAACATTGGCAAACTAAAAAAACTCAAGGAACTTCGCCTTGCCAATAATCAATTGACGGACTTACCGGCTACTTTGGCCAATCTTCCTCAATTGGAAGTACTAAACCTAGCCAACAACCGCCTCAAAGAAATTCCCCAAAATCTACAGCAGCTTCCTACCCTCAAAAACCTTCAACTCAGGGGCAATCAGCTCAAAGGAATACTTTTAAGACCAGAGGATTTGCAACATACCCCACTCTATACTTCCCTTACGGAGGCATTGAAAGAACCCGAAAAAGTGTTGCGGCTATCGCTCAACAATCTTCAAGAACTCCCCGAATCAATCGGTCAATTCAAAAACTTGCAGTCTCTCAATCTCAACAATGGTTACTTAAGCCAATTGCCCGAAAGCATCAATCAGCTAGGTCAGCTGCAAGAATTGAGTTTGGTCAACAATCGCCTCACGGAATTGCCCTCATCACTGACCGATTTAAAAAACCTACAATCCCTCAATCTCAGCGCCAATCCACTTGCCAAACTGCCTGAAAACCTAGGGAAGCTTACACAACTCAAACAACTGACCGCCCTGCAGTGTCGTCTCACGGATTTGCCGTCTTCTGTCGGGGATTTGAAAATGTTGGAGCAGTTGCATTTGTCTGGCAATCGCTTCCAATCCTTGCATGAATCCATTGGCTCCTTGTCAAACCTAAAACTACTAGACTTATCCCAAAACCCGTTGCAATCTTTGCCCCAAACCGTGGGTAACTTAGGTAATCTCAAACAGCTCAATTTGTCCCAAAATCAGTTGCTGAAACTGCCCGAAAACATCGGTAGCTTGAAAGAATTAAAGCTCCTGAATCTTAATCAAAATCAGTTAGATGCACTTCCAAAATCGTTAGGGGATTTAAAATTATTAGAAAACTTGCAATTGAATGGCAATACGCTCAAGGCATTGCCTGAGTCGATTGGGAAGTTAGCTAAACTCAAAAACCTAGACCTCAACTTTAACCAATTACAACAACTCCCCGCTGGCATTGGAGAATTGGGTAGCCTCAAAAACCTCCAATTGCTTGGCAATCAACTCAAAACGCTTCCTGCGCAAATAGGCCAATTAAAAAACCTTAGCTCGCTGTCGTTAGACAAAAACCCCATCCAATCGCTGCCAGATTTGTCTAAGCTAAAGCAGTTAAGTCACCTTAGTTTTGATTTCAAACAATTGCCCGTAGCAGAAGTCGAAAAACTCAAAAATAGTCTATTGCAAACCTCCGTTTCACCTTTACAGGTCCGACAGTTGGATTTCCTTAAATGAAATGAAGGTATCAACTTAATGTAAGAATCATGAAAACCAGCATTTTACTTTTACTTTTAGGCTGCGGTTATTTATCGGCCATTGCCCAACGCTACCCCAATGATTCAATCGTGGAAGTGCGGCTGTTGACCAGCGGAAACGTTACTTTTGCGGGTGCCAATAGCGTCACCGCCGTTAAGGGAGCCCTCAGCAATCGCCAAAACAAAGCCGATTCACTCATCAAACGACGCAACGAAACGGCCAATAACAAGGTCACGGTCTTTACCAAAAAAGAAGATGAAGGCAAATCCCACGGCAATGTGACCTTACCCGTTCCCCCCAATTACAAACTCAACTTCCTGACCTCAACGGGCGATGTTACTTTGATTGATGTCAATGCCAACGTGATTGGAAGAGCCGAAAAAGGCAATCTCTCGGTCGTGCGTTCCTCGGGCAGAATGGAGCTCAAAACCGACACTCACAACATCACCGTCACCGACTCGGAGGCCAGCGGTTTTGTGATGACCAAAACGGGTACCGTTACCCTGCAAGACGTGGGCAGGGATTTGGTAGGAATCAGCCAAGAAGGCAAGGTTATCTATAAAACCACCACCAATTACTTCAAAACCCGCCGCTATGCCTCTTTTGACTTGAGTTTTGAAAAAGCCGAAGTAGAAGTAGCCAATGCCCCCGAGGGAGGTACTTTCACGGCTGTCAAAGGGAACATTGTCGTCAAAAATGCGGGAAAAAATGTACACCTCAAAACCACCGAAGGAAGCCTCAGCGTAGCTCCTGCCAGCATGGGCGTAAGGGCTCAAAATCGCCTAGGGGGTGTGGTGGTACAAATGGCCGTCAACTCCACCTCTCTGGAACCCGTCGTGATTGAAGCCCAAGAAGGCAATGTCGATTTGTATGTGCCGCTGAATTTTGCGGGGGATTTTGTGATTACCTTGGTTCAAAACAAAAACTTCAACATTCTCAATCGGGTCAATAGTTTTTTAGACCTTGGCTCCATAAAAGCCGAAGAAGTGGTCGATACCGAAAGCAAACGCCTCATGAGCCGCCACACGCAGATTTCAAGGGTGATTCGCAACGGCAAGCGTCCAGTCAGAATCAGGGTCGTCAATGGCAACGTCAATATCATTCGGATATAGACAAAGTATATACAGCATCGTTAGTTATTCAAAACTATTCAAGTAATGAAAAAGATTATTTTTTACTTCCTTTTCCTGCTTCCTTTGGTGGGATATACCCAAACCTACTGGACGGGAGCCGTTGACACGGATTGGAACACGGCGGGCAACTGGAGTTCGGGGGTTCCCAATTCATCTACGGCGGCCGTGGTATCTAGTTGCAGTACCTGCCCAGTACTTACTTCCAATGTAGTCACGGGAGGTTTGACGGTAGATAGCGGAGGGAACCTTGATATCGGAACTTATACCGTGACCGTCTACGGACTGTATTGGATGAACTGGGGCAATCTGACTTCCAACGGTGGGGTGATTGATGCGAGTCGCACGGGAAATGTACAAAACAGTCAGTTTTATGGCAACCTCACGCTGCGTATCAATTCGGCGGGTACCAACAACTACCTCGGCGGCATGGGGGGCAATAATACCTATCACAACGATTTTACGCTAGAAGCCCACACGGGCGACTGGACTACTTTTGAGATAGGTCGGGGGTTGGTGGATACATACAAGGGCAAAGCAATCATCAGCAATGTAGGCAAAGGTTGGTTGGTAGTGGTCGATGCCAACAATTCCTACAATTCACCCACGGTTTTTGAAGATGATGTGGAGTTTCGCAACGTCCACGCCGACGAGGGACACCTGCAAATCTGTCTCAATGGGGGCAAAATCCGCTGCCTTAAGAAGGCTCGTTTTTTTGACAACACCAACAGCTTCAATTCTTACATTTGGCTGGGCAATGCTCAATTTGATGACGAAACCGAAGTGGACACCCGCAAAGCACACATTTCGCTGGGGGGCTGTTTGTACAAAGAAGATTTTATTCTTAAAAACCGAGAGGGCGCTTTGGTAGAATTAACTTGGAGTAATTTTGAAGAAGCGGTTGATTTTGTGATTCCGCCTTCGGTTCCTTTTTTATACGGGGATTTACGGATGAGTTATTCGTCTTTCTATGGCAATGCCAGTTCCACTCCGCTCAATATCCAACTAGGTTCTACCTCCACGCCCACTTCTTATCGACCCAATACCTTGATAAAACTAGCTTATATGTGGTCCATCAATCGAGAATTTAATATCCAAGCTGATTACATTCATTATCAAAATTCGACCTTCCACAAGGCCACTACCATGAAACGAATTGGTCTGACGGGTACCCCTCCTAGTGGTTACATTGGCGGAGGGGTATGTCCAGGTTTCTCTCGTTTTGAGGGAACAATCAAATTCGACAACGAATTTGGAGACCATTGGGTATTAGGAGGTTATGGGCCAGATGTTTTCAAATCAGATGCGGAGTTTATCCAAGGTAATAATCCATGGGGGGCACTTAGGGCTTCCTACTCAGGGTCAACTACCTACGAAGGCAACATCAGGATGTCGACGCATCCTGCTAGCTACAATGGGATTGTATGGGGAGAAAACACTGGTTTTTCAACGTTGGTATCGGGCAAAACAGTCTCAGTCGACCAATTTGGTTATGGTTTGTTGACCTTAGCGCGTTTCACACAGCTAGGTGCGACGACTCCACAAACGATTAATATGGGGACGGGGGCAGTACAATTTTATGAATCTAAATTTGAAAGCCCACTGCAAGTGACCACGAGTCGGATCGGAATCGGAAAATCTACTTTTTTTGATGCTAGTTTTACCAAAACAGGAAGTGGTGCGGATGGATGCGAAGGTCAAAATACTTTCAAAAAGAAAGTCCATATCAAAAATCAATCGACGGGCAGTATTGTTTTTTACAATCAAAACAGCAAAGTAAACGCGCCTTAGATGGTGGTAAATGGAGGCTTTGACAAACGCAGATTATTGGCTATATGCCCCCCTTTTTCGGTGAAAATCTGCGCTTGTATTATTCAGCGCACTTCTGCGGGTAAAAAACAAAACTTTTTTCGTTTTGGTAAATTTATGGATATACCGCCTGTGGATAGATTCTGCCCCATTTCTCTTTCAAAACAGGCAATATTGGTCGGTTGTACTGCTTAATTCTCTTATTGAGAGATTGAAGCCATGAAGTTCCGCGACCCACGGGGAAAATTGTATATTTGAGTACTTTAAGCTCAATAAACGGTTTTTTTGCTTTTTTTGTGAAGCTACAAACACCGCTCTTAGCAGCACTCAAGGGGTGTTGAAGGTAGTTTTCATTTTTTTGACCAAGGATAAGTGATTTGTTTCCAGAATGTTTTGGGAAATTTGGCTAACCCCGGAAACCCAAGCTTTATATCACTGCGCTCTTGGGGAACGTGCGCATGACCAAACAAATAATCCCAAATACTGAGCGTAATCCCAAAATTAATCCCATAACTCCCTTTAGGAATTTCTTCGGCATGATGCCAAAGATGCATCTGAGGACTATTGAGGAGGTATTTGAGTGGCCCTAATGGCAAATAGATATTGGCGTGGTTGAGGTGGCCGATAGCAAGCGTAAAAATATGGACAATGAAAAAATCATCAATTCCAAAACCAATCATGGCCAAGGGAATATATTCGATAGTGCGATAGATTACGTTTTCCATCCAATGATATCGCAAATGAGCCGCAAAGCCCATTTCTTCTACGCTGTGGTGTACCTTGTGAAATTCCCACATCCACGGCACTCGATGAAGTAAACGGTGAACATTCCACTGCACAAAATCCCGAACCACGAAGAGCGTCAGCAATTGCGCCCATTTAGGGAGCGCTGCTACGTTGATAGCCACCAGATTTTTTATACCAAAAAGCCCAAGAAAATCATTAAAAGCTTGTACCGCTACGTTGGAGAGAGCATTGTATGCCACCAAAGAAAACAGAAAAAAATTGAAGAACATGTAAAACACGTCCAACCAAAAATCGTGTCGAAGGGTGGCTTGATTTTTGCGCCAAGGGAAAGCAATTTCGAGCCCCCATACTAAAAGTGAAAGCCCAACAAGCCAATAAAAGTAATTGTGCCAAGAGGGATGGATAATTTCATTGAGGAGGTAATTGAAATAACCTGAGTAACCTCCTACAAGTGCATCAATGTATTTTTGCATATTTTAAACTCTAATTTAGGGTATGCTCGATTGAAACAAAGTTCGGTGATATTGAGATAGAGAGAAGTGATATTTGTTACAAATCGTTTAAGGTTTTTGTTGTTAATAGTAATTGGTTGTTATAACGTTTTTATTGCGTTTAAAATTTGCACTTTTTAAAAATAATCTTTAATATTGCTATCATAAAAAAACATCTATCACAATGCCTAAATTAGACCGCGCTGATTTTAAATACAATGCCAAAGTTTTTGAGAAAACGTGTCTTTGGTGTGGTACTATTTTTTTTGCCAGTCGCTCCACCGCTAAGTATTGCTCAGGCACTTGCCGAGGATATGCCAACCAAGCCAAACAAGCCGAAGAGGCTGTTCCATACGATGAAACTGAAAAGATGATTTCGGCTTTACTTTCAGAAAATGCCTACCTCAAAGGACAAATACAGCGCTATGTGATTGAAAGTCAGATTTTAAGAGAAGAATTGGCGGCGTTGAAAGCAACTCAACAATCACTCTCTGAAGATTGAGAATTTGAGCCATTCCGAATAAGGAATAGTCATTGTAGCTATCCTTTTACGAATATCAGTCGCTTCTCTCTTGAATCATGCGTATGTTTGACTTCTCCGCAGTCCTTGGTGGGAATCTGAAAACTTCATTCTACAAAAGCTAAGCTTCTTCGAAGCCATTTTTTCATAACAGCATTCTAACTCGGAGAGGCTCAAAGTTTGCGGTTAACAAATTCTCAAAAAAAATAAACGACTTCGGAGAAGTCAAACATAAACCTTTTGGCCAGCAATTTTTGAGCTTCTATTTGGTATTTAGGTGTTACATCCTCAAATATTTGGAATAACTCAAATTCTTAATGTTAGTAGCCTTTGCTTTCTTTGACCTCGGGCAAAGGTGCTGTCACTACGCCAAAGCGCCGATAAGCATCTTCCATAATCACCGCCGTGGCACTCGCCCCCAAACGTTCCACACCCATTTCTTTTACTTTCAGTAGTCCATCAAGCGTACGAATCCCCCCGGCCGCTTTCACCAAAACACCTTCTCCTACGTGGTCGAGCATGAGTTGTAAATCGGATAGCGTAGCCCCTTCATAGCTATACTTACCGTCAGAGCCCTTTACAAAACCATAACCCGTAGAGGTCTTCACAAACTCCGCCTTGGCGTCGGTGCAGATTTTACAGAGTTGGGTTTTAAACTCATCTTCGGGCAAAAAATCATTCTCAAAAATCACCTTTAAAATAGCCCCGTGTTTGACGCACGCCGCTTTTACGGCTACGATTTCCTCCCGTACATACTCCCAATCTTTAGATAAAACTTTCCCGATATTGACAACCATATCTATTTCGACTGCGCCATCTATGCACGCTTGCTCAGTCTCGGCTACTTTTATTTCCCGGCTGCTACTACCGTGCGGAAACCCCACTACTGTCCCCACCAATACATCGGAGCCTTTTAGGATGTCGGTAGCCATTTTGACGGCATAAGGTTTGATGCAAACGGAAGCTACATCATACTTGAGCGCCAATTCACATCCTTCTCTTAGCTCATCATCTGTCAGCGTAGGATGAAGTAATGAATGGTCTATCATTTTGGCAATACTCTTGATCAAAGTCGTGTTCATTTTGTATTTTAGTTTAAAACGTTGCTAATGGAATAATGATCGGTATAGCAATACAATTTGCTATACACAAACAGCCCTGCTTGATTCGTAATATATTTTCTTTCAATGGCCAAAATAGGACTCCCCAGGGGGCATTTTAGTAAGTTTGATTGTATGGTTTCGGCTTGTATTGCCCGTAAACATTGCTCTAGATTTCGCATATCGACATTATACTTCACACTCAAAGTTTTGAACAAAGAACCATCTAGCAACTCACTTGACAGCAAAGACTCAAAACCTTCGATTGGTAAATAAGTGTACTCAAGCATCACAGGGACATCATTGGCACATCGTAGTCTTTTGAGCGTAAAATATTCTCCCCTTTCGGCCCTCGAAATACTTTCAAATACACCCTGTGGCCAAGGCAAAATAGCGGGTGGCTCTACCACCAAAGTTCTGACTTCGTGGTCGGCACTACCTACTACTTCCGAAAACCCCTTGAAAGACAGCAAGCCCAATGATTGTCGTTCTGACTTTACAAAACTTCCTTTGCCATGTTTGCGCTCGATAAATCCCTCTTTTACAAGCTCATTTAAGGCCTGCCTTACGGTCATACGACTTGTATCAAATTGCATACACAAATCGTTTTCGGACGGAATAAGGCTTCCTGTTGGATAAATCCCTTCTTGAATCTGTTTTTTTACAAATTCTGAAATGATACTATAATGAGGTTTTGGGTTTGTCATGCCCAAAAATAGTAAATTCATCTTGTATAGACAAGTACTTGTCTATACAAGAATCAAAAGCAGATTATGTAAATTAAATCTCCATAAAGTATTATTTTCTCTAAATTTGTTGAAATATCCCTAAAAAACATTTAGAGTGAAATCAAACTTTGAAACCGACGAGCGCCTTTGGCAAGCTACTAGACTTGGTAGCGAACTTGCCTTTGAAGCGCTTTATCGTCGTTATTTTCAAATTTTGGTAAGCTATGGCAAACGCATTCATCCCAATGAAGAAATGGTGAATGATGCCATTCAGGATTTATTTATTGATATTTGGCGCACCCGTCTCTCCCTAGGACAAGCTCAATCGGTAAAATTTTACCTCATGAGCTCTCTACGCCGTCGCATTTTACGTGCGCTCAAGGCTGATTTATCTTCCTTAGAAGAATGGGAAGAGCTTCCCGAGCAAATTTTGCCTGTGGAAGATTCACCCGAAACGCTTTTTGCAGCAGAAGAAGAAAATGCGCTTCAAAATGAAAAATTGAACAAATGGCTCGAACAACTTCCGCCGCGTCAATATGAAGCATTGTTGCTACGCTACTTCCACAATTTTGAGTATGCAGAAATCGCGGGTATTTTAAATATCAAAGAACAAACCGCTCGTAACCTTGTTCAGAAAGCGCTTTTTATTCTTCGAAAACTTGCCATTGTGCTGATAATCATCATTTTAGAATTTATTTTTTAAAATTTTAAAAAATAAATCTCTTTTAGAAGGTTGAAATCTGCGCTTTTCGGCTCTCTACTAAAAAAGAGCACGAATTGTATATCAATCAGCATGAACTATCCACACCACTCTGCGAGCGATTTTATGGAAGATACTCATTTTCGTCAATGGGTATATGAACCAGATGCCGACTCCGATTCTTTTTGGGAAGAATACCAACAAAAATATCCCGAAAAGAAACAGGAGTTGGCTATTGCTCGTCAGCTTTTGTTGAACCTCCAACAACAAGTCCAAAGTGGTTTTTCGACGAACGCGGCAGAAGATGCCGTTTTTCAAAATATTCAACAAGAAATAGAATCAAAACCTACCGTTTCTGCGCAGCTATTCCCTCATTGGGTACGGTGGGCAGCCGCGGCGGCGGTGGTTTTGTTGGGTATGACGTGGATATTTTGGAGTCAAAAACCCACTCATTACTTAAGTTATGAAATAAATCGTCAACAGTCCAAAAACGCTCTGGTCGAAAAAACAAATCATACGTCTAAGCCTTTTGTGGTAAGCCTAGCCGACGGAAGTTCTGTTTTGCTTTCTCCCCAAAGTAAAATTAGCTATTCCGAAGATTTTGATGCCGGAGACAAAAGAGAGGTTTTCTTGAGCGGCGAAGCATTTTTTGAAGTGGCCAAAAACGCCCAAAAACCTTTTTATGTATACGCAAATGAGTTAGTTACCAAGGTGTTGGGGACTAGTTTCAACGTTAGGGCTTTTTCAGAAGACAAAAATGTGGTAGTAAAAGTACGCACAGGACGCGTAGCCGTAGCCGTAGCCGACAAAATAGCCGACAAACAAAAGATAACCGTGCGGGAGCTAGATGGTATCGTGCTACTTCCAAACCAGCAAGCCGTGCTATCGCGGGATGAGTTCAGACTTGTAAAATCTCTGGTCGAAAATCCCAGCTTACTCAGCTCCAATACTCCTATTCCTATTTCTCATTCTTTTGAGTTTGAATCGGCGCGGGCTAGTGATGTTTTTAAGGCAGTAGAAGAAGCCTACGGTATTGATATCGTATTTGATGAGGAAGCATTTGCTAATTGCTTGTTTACAGCCAATCTCACCGACGAACCACTTTACGAAAAACTCAACATTATCTGTAAAAGTATCGAAGCGAGTTATCAGATTTTGGATGCTCAAATCATCATTTCGGGTAAAGGTTGTCATTTATAATCTAACTTTCTTAAACCCTCAAACCTTTTATGATCTAAATAAGTACTTGATTTTCAAATCTTAAAAAAAGAAGTCGGCAATGCACCACCATCACCGACTTCAAAAATCCCCTTTACTTGACTGACATCATTAGCATCTGCCAAAAGCAGATGACAGGGGGGAGTTTTGCCAAATGATTAATTCAACAAAAACATTTCAAAACTATGAAAAAAACTAACGCTACCCAGTATTGGCTAGTTAAAATCATGCAATGGTCTTTTTTACATCTCTGTATAGCTATCATTTTTGCAAATGTTTCTTTTGCAATCGATGTAGCAGCACAGGAACTGCTTGACCGCCGAATCTCCCTACAAGCCGTCAACCAGAAGATTAATGTGGTGCTGACCGAAATTGAAAAAAATGCGGATGTTCGGTTTTCTTACAGTCCCAATTTGATTCAAGCATCGCGCAAAATCACTTTGAATGTTTCGAACGAAAAACTTTCAAACGTACTCGAAAAACTACTTTCTCCCTACGGACTAAGATATGAAATCGTAGGGCAGCAAATCATACTTCAAAGGGAATCCTCTAAAAACCAGAGCGTTTTGCCCGAGGCACCTCTAGTTTTACCCCAAAATCTCCCCATTGAAATTAGTGTTGCGGGCACCGTAACCGACGAAAGCGGTGCAGGACTACCGGGCGTAAGCATTCTCTTGAAAGGCACGCAAAAAGGTACTACTACCGATCCAAACGGTAAATACAAAATAGAAGTCCCTGACAAAAATGCCATCCTTGTTTTTTCGTTTGTGGGCTATCTTCCTCAAGAAGTAACCGTGGGGAACCAAAGCCAAATCAATGTCAATCTCAATGTCGATACCAAAGCATTGGAAGAAGTAGTAGTGGTAGGCTATGGCACCCAGAAAAAAAGTGATTTGACGGGGTCGGTGTCGTCCGTAAATGCCAAAGATTTTACGCAAGGGGTTAACAATTCAGCCTTACAACTTTTGAATGGACGCGCCGCCGGGGTTCAAATCAGCCAAAGTAGCTCAGCACCGGGCGGAGGCACGAGTATCCGAATCAGAGGGGCGGGGTCTATCAATAGCAGCAACGAAGCCCTCATTGTTATCGATGGTTTGCCTGGTGCGACCACTACCTCTATTAGCCCCGAAGATATCGAATCTATCCAAATCCTAAAAGATGCTTCTGCTGCGGCTATTTATGGGTCAAGGGCTGCCAATGGTGTGGTACTTATCACAACCAAAAAAGGAAAAAGTGGCAAACCCACCATGAATTATAGCACTTATGTAGGAGTACAAAGTGTAGCAAAGAAAATAGATTTGTTGAGTGCGCCTCAATACATGAAAGTCCTCAATGATATTTCTGCCGAATCTGGGGCAGCCCCCAAATTTACGCAGGCGCAAATCGACGCCGTAGGAGCTGGTACCGACTGGCAAGATGCTATTTTTCAAAACGCCTTGGCTCAAAACCACCAACTTTCGTTTGCGGGTGGCTCTGACAATTCACGTTATTATGTCGGAATCAACTACTTAGATCAAAATGGTGTAGTAATAGGCTCCAATCTAAAAAAATACAATATCCGACTTAATTATGAGATAAACCCTCTCAACAACCTCAAAATCGCTCTTAATCTCAATACCAATCGGGCTATCACAAAAACCATTCTGACGACCAATGCAGGCAATGAAAACGCGGGGCCTATCAACGCCGCTTTGCAATTTGACCCGACGATTTCGACCGAAAAAAACGAAAATGGGATGTATAATATCAATCCCCTCATTGCACTAGAAAATCCACTTGCGTTGGTGTATGGCGTCAATCAAAAACAACTTGATAACCGTACCTTTGGGGTACTCTCAGCCGATTACACTTTACTTAAAGGTTGGACCGCGACTTTGCGATTTGGGGGCGACATTCAAAACTCACGCGACGACAGCTACATCAGTCGCTTGACCCAACGGGGCTTATCGTCTGGCGGAATTGGAAGCATTTCATCGGGAGAAAACCTACATTGGTTGGCCGAATTTTTTACTTCTTATAACAAAACCTTAGCCCAAGACCATCAAATTTCGGCCATGCTAGGTGCTACACTCGAAAAATTTGATGTACTCAGCGTGGGGGCCTCGTCGCGGGGTTTTTTGTCAGATGCTACCCTTACAGACCTTCTCCAAAGCGGTGATGCTGATAGAGGCGACAACGTGAGCAGTGGACGTTTTGTCAATAAATTGAATTCTTATTTAGGACGTTTAAACTATACTTTCAAAGAAAAATACCTTTTGACTGCCTCCGTCAGAACCGACGGTACGTCGCGTTTTTCTCAACAGCAGAAATACGCCATTTTTCCTTCCTTTGCCTTGGGATGGCGATTGTCAGAAGAGCCTTTCATGAAATCTTTGGATTTGTTTAGTGATTTGAAATTAAGGGCAAGTTATGGGCAAAGCGGCAATCAGGCCATTAGCAATTTCGAAACCCTACAAACCTTTATTGCAGGCGGTAGAGCCGTATTTGGGGATGGACTAGTACAGGGTGTAGAGCCAGCCCGCATTCCCAATCCAGATTTGCGCTGGGAAACCACCGAAGAGTTTGACTTAGGCGTGGATTTTAGCTTGCTAAATGGCCGTGTCAGCGGTTCGGTAGAATATTACCGCAAAAAGACCCGTGACCAACTTTTTAACAAACCCCTTCCTACTACTTCGGGTTTTGGCAGTATTAGGGTCAATTTTGGTGAAGTTCTCAACAAAGGTTTCGATTTTACCCTTCAGACTTACAACCTCGTAAACAAATTTAAGTGGAATAGTAACCTTACTTTATCTACCCTCAAAAATGAAGTTACGGAGCTTCCTGATTTTATTCCTCAAGTAATCACGGGAAGTGTGGGATATACGGCCAACTATGCCATCGTAAAAGTGGGAGCACCTATGCGCGCTTACTATGGATATGAAGTAGATGGTATTTTTCAAACCACTGACCAAATCGCCAATTCGGCACAGCCCAACGCCAAACCTGGCCACCCTCGTTTTGTAGATTTGAATAAAGATGGCAAAATCGACCCTAATGACCGAACTATTTTGGGGAGTCCTTTTCCCAATTTAATGGCGGGATTAAACAACAATTTTTCCTACAAAGGATTCAATTTGAATGTGTTGTTGACCGCAGTAAGCGGTATCAAATCGCTCGACAACAATATCGTAGAATCGCTGTATCCTGTCAATTTTGAACGCAATCGTATTGCTGCTCACTATCTTGACCGCTGGACCCCATCCAATCCTAATGCCAAATATCCTTCTGGTATCAATCCAAGTTCGTATGGTGGAGCATTGGCCGTCAATAGTCTTACCGTGACAGATGCTTCTTTTGTACGCCTCAAAAACGTCACGCTTGCCTATGATTTTACGCTTTCCAAAAAGAAGCCTTTCCGCTCTGTTTCGGTGTATGTAGGTGCGGATAATTTGTGGACTCTGACTTCTTTTCAGGGTTTTGACCCCGATGCCAATGCCTCTGGAACGGGCATAGAAAGAGCAAGTTATAACAGCTATCCTCTCAACAGAACCATTCGTCTGGGTGCAAACATAGGCTTTTAATCTTAAACAGATACGACAATGAAACTCACATATTTCAAATCTATATTTTTAGCTTCATTTTTACTGGTACTGTCGGGTTGTACCGAATTTTTGGAAGAAGAAGTCTATACTCAATACGCCCCCGAGGAGTTTTTGAACAACGAAGACGGAATTCAAAAAGTGCTCATTGGGGCTTACAGTCAGCTTCAAGTTCAGAGCGGTATGCGCGAAGACCAATTTACGCTTTCGGAATTTCCCACGGATATTACCCTCGAAAGTGGCGGACAATTTGAAAAAGATGCCCTTCCTTTTATTAACTTTCAATGGGATGCTTCTTCACCATTTTTTCTCAATATCTGGGCACGTATGTACCGAGCCATTAGAAATGCCAATGTTTTGTTGGACAATATCGACAAAATCACTTCTATCGCTCCAGCTCGATTGATTCAATATAAGTCAGAAGCGCGTTTTATCAGAGCAGAGGCTTATACTCACTTACATCGCTATTTTGGAGCGGTTCCGCTTATTCTTTCCACCAATACAACCGAATTCCAAATTTCCCGCCCTACCGATGCCGAATTCAATACTTTTGTCACAACCGAGCTTACTGAAGCTGCCCAAAATCTACATGTGCAGCAAAACGCGCGCGGCAAAGCCGATAAAGGCACAGCATTGGCAGTTTTGTGTAAGTTTTATTTGAATACCAAACAATGGCAAAAAAGCGCAGAAACAGCTCAGCAAATCATTAGCCTTGGAAAATACAGTTTGTTTGGCTCTATCGAAACCCTTTTTACGGTTGATAATGAAGCCAACAACGAATTTATTTTTGTGTATCCTTGCGTGGCTCAGGCGGGTTATTCCAACAATTATATGCCTCATGCATTTCCTCCCAACTATCCGATTCAAACCAATTGGATTAATTATGGCGCTCAGTTTAGAACTTATACTAAGTTTGTGAAATCATTTCATCCCAATGACCGTCGCTTAAAAATGATTATTACCCAATATACCGACACCAAAGGGGTGAATTTCAAACTGGTAGAAGATGCCGCAGGTAAACCCCTCGACAATGCCCGAAGCTTTAAGTATGTACCAGACCCCAATGCCGTTTCGGAAAATAATGGCAATGACATCCCAGTGATTCGTTATGCGGATATTCTCCTCAGCAGAGCAGAAGCCCTCAACGAAATAAGCGGCCCTACTCAAGAATCCATTAATCTAATCAATCAAGTCAGAAAAAGAGCGGGAGTTCCTGATATTTTGTTAAGTAACTTTACTACCAAAGAATCCCTAAGAGAGCATTTGCTCAATGAGCGTGCGTGGGAGCTTTTTACAGAAGGCAAACGCCGCGAAGACTTAATCCGTATGGGAAAATTTGTATCAAGCGCCATAGAACGCGGCAAAAGTGCCAAAGCGTTTCATGTGCTTTATCCACTTCCTCAGTCTGAAATAGATGCTAATTCAAAACTCAAACAAAACGATGGCTATTAAACCCACTGTCAAGTTATTGGCGATTGTCCCTTTCATTTTCTACGGATTTTTGGGTGGTGTACAGGCACAAAAAAACGCCAAACGACCTAATATCATTCTTTTTATGGTCGATGATATGGGCTGGCAAGATACTTCTGTGCCTTTTTGGGAAAAGAAAACACCTCTCAACGAACGCTACCGCACGCCCAATATGCAGCGCCTCGCCAACGAAGGTGTCAAGTTTACGAATGCTTACGCTACGCCCGTTTGTACTCCTACGCGTATTAGTCTGCTGACGGGTATCAACGCCGCTCATCATAAAGTGACCAACTGGACCAATATCCAACAAAACATCTCTACCGACGCCAAAGACAGTACTTTTAAACCAGTAGATTGGAATATCAACGGCCTGAGTCCACAAGCCGGTTTTGCCCATACTGTACACGCGACTCCTTTGCCCCAACTCCTAAAAGAAGCGGGCTACTTCACGATTCATACCGGAAAAGCGCACTGGGGACCTATGGGTATGCCGGGCTCGAGTCCTAAAAACCTTGGGTTTATTGTCAATATCGCTGGCCACGCAGCAGGACATCCCCAAAATTACTATGGACAGCAAAACTATGGAAATGTGTTGGGCAAAGCGACTTACCATGCCGTGCCAGATTTGGAAGAATACTATGGCTCTGAGGTGTTTTTGTCGGAAGCTATCACCCGCGAAGCTATCAAGGCGATTGCCTATCCTATCGAAACCAAACAGCCCTTCTTTCTTCATTTGTCGCATTATGCGGTGCATACGCCTATCCAAGGAGATGCTCGTTTTATTGAGAAATATCAGAAAATGGGGCTGGATTCGACCGAGGCCAAATACGCAAGTCTGGTAGAAGGAATGGACAAAAGCCTAGGGGATGTGATGGATTATCTCAAAAAGGTAGGACAAGCCGATAACACTATCATCGTTTTTATGTCCGACAACGGTGGCCTTAGCCAAGAAAACCTCCGTGGTGGTGGGGCTCATACCCAAAACTTACCGCTCAAAATCGGGAAAGGGTCGGTACATGAAGGCGGAGTAAGGGTACCTATGCTTGTCAAATGGCCGTCGGTAGTTAAGCCTTCCACTGAGCAAAATCAATATGTGATTGTGGAGGATTTCTTCCCTAGTATTTTGGAAATGGCAGGCGTAATTTCCCCCAAAACCATTCAGAAAGTAGATGGCAAAAGTTTTGTTCCTTTGCTCAAAAACCCTGCACTCAAAGACCAAAATCGCTCTTTGGTGTGGCATTATCCCAACAAATGGGGAGGCACGGGCGCGGGTATCAACTACGCAAGTGCCATACGTAAAGGTGACTGGAAGCTTCTTTATGATATGAAAAAACAGGAACTCTCTCTCTACAACATTCGAGAAGATATTGGCGAAGTCAACAATCAAGCTTCACAATTTCCTCAGAAAGTCAAAGAGTTAGCCTCCGAATTGAGTCAAAAACTAAAAGGTTGGAATGCGCTCATGCCTACCTATGCCAAAGACGGTAGCCCCGTACCTTGGCCCGAGCAGGTGGCTCATAAAAACTAAATAAAAAGCCGTGGGGAAATTTCCACGGCTTTTTTATTTACCCAATATCTTCGCCCTCAATTCCTTGGGGGTTTGGCCATAAATCTTTTTGAAAGTACGGTTAAAATAAGAAATATTATTGAAGCCACTTTCAAAGACAATTTGTGTAATCGGCAGCTCGGAATGTTGTAACAACTGAGCTGCAAAAGCCACCCTCACACGATTCAAAAAATCGGAAAAAGTATGCTTGGTAATCTGCTTAAAAAACCTGCAAAATGAGTGCCGCTGCATACCTGCTACTTCTGCTGCTTGTTCTAGACTGATTTCTTCTCTAAAATGCTTTTGAATGTACTGCATCAGGCGCGAAACGCGGTGCTGATGATGATCCCGTACACTTGATATTATATTTGTTGAGTTGAGCCAAGTCCTTTCTGAAGGCTCCATCAACATTTCTAAAATTTGAAATAAATAAATCAATAAGCCTACGCTTTTTTGCTTTAACATCAGCTTCAAACACCTGTAAATGAGCTGTTTTTTACTGCCAACTATACTCATTCCTCTTTCAGATTCTACAAAAAAATCTTCTATGGATTGGGTATCTATCAAGCCTTTTAGCTGCGTAGTCAACTTGCTTGGATTGATATAAAGGGCCAACGAAATCGCGGGAGCTTCCTTATCCTCGGGATTGGGTTCACTGTACCAAACATGAGGCACATTGGAGCCAACAAAAGTCAAATCCCCAGGTTCGAAATGCTCGATAGACCCACCAATGATACGCGTACCTGAGCCCGATACGATATATACCAATTGGCATTCGTCATGAAAATGAAAATCGGGAGAAAAAGAAGTCCGTACGATTTCTTTAACCAAAAAGGGTGTTGTCGTGGTCGAAAAGTCAGATAAAAGTGCGTAAGTAGGTTTCATCTCCAAAAAACAAAGTCAATGCTAATATAGTACAGACAAATATCAATCCTACATTGGTTTTTGGTATAAATATGCTTTCTATTTGCACAATAGTAATGCTTTACTTTTCTCAAGTAAAATTTTATATCATTTTTTATAATTAAACATTCTCTAATTGTAAATCAAAAAAAATATAATTAACTAATTGTCAATGTATTATATTTTTAAGTTTTTCCACAAACGAGTTTTTGTGTACTATATTATCTCATAATTCTATTCCTATTCTCTAAACCTTCTTAAAATGTATATTCATTCTATTGAAGTATCAGACAAACGCTTCGATTTGGCCGAAGGAGCGGGTTCGGATGCTACCCACACCAACCCTCAGTATTCTTATGCTGTATGCATTCTCAAAACCAACACCCACACCGAAGGAATCGGCTTGGCCTTTACGCTGGGTGCTGGCAATGACCTTGTTTGTAAAGCTATTCAGTATCTTTCGGAAGGTTTGCAGGGCCAAGAAATAGAAGCTCTGATGGCCAACTTTGGAGTTATTTATCGCCAAATGGCCGATTCGCCTTCGCTTCGGTGGCTGGGGCCGCACAAAGGAGTCGTACACCTTGCTTTATCGGCGATTGTCAATGCTTGTTTTGACCTTTGGGCCAAATCGCGCCAAGTACC
This sequence comes from Runella zeae DSM 19591, assembly GCF_000423565.1. GTDB lineage: Bacteria > Bacteroidota > Bacteroidia > Cytophagales > Spirosomataceae > Runella > Runella zeae. The sequence continues at coordinate 72,579 of NZ_AUIF01000036.1, forward strand.
TCTGTGGAAATTGTTGCTTGATTTGTCGCCCGAAGCGCTTGTCAATACCCTCGATTTGAGCTATTTAGAAGAAGAACTCACACGTCACGAAGCCATCGATATCCTAGTAAGTCATCAAGCTAGTCGCCATCAGAGAAGTCATATTTTGGAGAGTGGTTATAAAGGATATGATACTTCGGTAGGATGGTTTAATTTTTCGGATGATAAAATCGTCGAAAACACCCAAAAAGCTTTAGAGAAGGGTTTTACGGCACTAAAGCTCAAAGTAGGTTCGCACGATCCTGAGCGAGATTTTAGACGGGCTGCCTTGATACGCCAAACCGCCGGAGATGCTGCTACTATTATGCTCGATGCCAATCAAAAATGGAATGTACCCGAGGCCTTGGCTATTTGTCAAAAACTGAGCGATATCAATCCCTATTGGATAGAAGAACCCACCCATCCCGATGATGTATTTGGGCATCTTGCCATTGCCAAAGCGATCGCTCCTTACAAAGTAGCCACGGGTGAACATATCCCTAACAAAGTGATTTTCAAGAATTTTCTACAAGCTCAAGCGATGGATTTTTGCCAAGTAGATGCCGTGAGAGTAGGTGGTGTTTCTGAATTTTTAACCATAAGTTTATTAGCCAAAAAACGGGGGATTCCGGTGGTTCCGCACGTAGGAGATATGGGACAAATTCACCAACATCTGGTATTGTTCAACCATATCGGTATGGGACATGAAAACTTATTTTTAGAATATATTCCTCATTTGCGTCCTTATTTTATTCATCCTGCACGGATCATAGATGGATATTATCAAGTGCCGCAAGAAGCAGGAAGTAGTTGCGATTTAACGTCATAAGTTATTTATTATGAGTACATTAAACAACAAAGTGGTTTTTCTAACGGGAGGGGCGTCTGGAATCGGCGAAGCCTGTGCCTTGGCGTATGCTAAAGCAGGGGCGAGGGTATTTGTAATGGACAAAAACGAGGAGTTGCTCCAGGGGTTGATTGGTAAAATAGGCCGCCCACATTTGGGCATGGTAGGAGATGTTGGAAACCCCAAAGACATCAAATCAGCGATACAGAGTGCATTGGCTCAATTTGGGCAGATTGACGTGATTCATAACAACGCGGGAAGTGCTTCGCCTTCAAGACCTCTCGACCAAACTACTGAATATGAATGGGATACCATTTTTGACATCAATCTCAAAAGCGTCTATTGGACTACTAAATATGGAATAGAGGCCCTTAAAAAGACCAAGGGGAATATCCTCAATACGAGCAGTATGGTGGGTACGATAGGGCAGGAAAACCACGCGGCCTATGTCGCTACCAAAGGCGCTATGAGCGCACTCACCAAAGCTATGGCCTTAGATTATGCGCCCTTTGGAATCCGCGTCAACGCGATTTGTCCGGCGGGTGTATGGACACCGATGCTCCGTCAATGGGCTACCGAACAGCCTAATCCTGAAGCTATTGAGCAATATTTAGATAATATTCACGCCTTGGGTTACTGTCCTGAAGGCGACGTGATTGCCGATGTTGCGGTATTTTTGGTGTCAGAAGCAGCGCGTTTTGTCACGGGCTGTTTGATGCCTGTAAGCGGTGGTGCAGAGTTGGGTTATAAAAAATAAAATCATGAAAACACACAGAACTTGTTTGGCCTTAGATTTAAAAGACGATGCTCAAGTCATTGAACAGTATGAGCATTTTCATCGTCCAGAAAATATCTGGCCCGAAATTCCCCAAGGCATTCGCGAAGGAGGTATCATAGATATGCAAATTTATCGGATTGGTACGCGCCTTTTTATGATTGTGGAGACCGAAGAAGGCCTCAGTGTGGAGCAAGCTTTTGAGGCTATCAGTCGCAAAGCACGTCAGCCTGAATGGGCAGAATTTATGGGTGGATTCCAACAAAAGCTAGCCGAAGCCAAACCACACGAGCATTGGGCCGAAATGAAGCCGATTTTCATCCTAAATGAGTCGTCAAAATGAAAGCTCAAAATCGATATTTAGTTCCTCTTTTGGTGGTAATGAGCCTCATGTTTATCTGGAATTTGAGTCGCAATATCAACGATATTCTCATTCCTCACCTCAAGAGAGCCTGCCAACTGACTGATTTTCAATCATCTTTGGTGCAGTCGGCTTTTTTTGGTGGTTATTTTTTGTTGGCACTGCCGGTGGGTCAGTTTATTCGTCGATTTGGCTACCGAGCAGGTATGATTGTAGGATTACTCTTGGCGGCGGCAGGTGCTTTTTTGTTTTTTCCCGCTGCCGAAAGCCGTTTTTATCCCCTTTTCTTAGGGGCACTTTTTACCATGGCGGCAGGTTTTACTTTCTTAGAAGTGACAGCTACACCCTATATATCGGTTTTGGGCGATCCCGACAAAGCCTCTAGTAGATTAAGTTTGGCAGCGGCGGTGGGATCTATGGGAGCTACCTTGGGGCCTTTTATTGGGGCACAATTTTTACTCCATGCTACCGACATCTCTCAAGACACAATTGCCTCGTTTGACAACACCCAACTTGCCATATATCTCGATTCAGAAGCCCAACTTGTCAAAATTCCTTACTTGAGTTTAGGAGTCCTTTTTGTAGTACTTGGTAGCGCTCTGTTTTTTATTCGCTTGCCTTCTATTGAGGAAGCAGGAGAAGAAAACATTCGCCTTTCTTCGATTTTCAAATTCCGACATACGGTTTTAGGTGCGCTGGGCGTGTTTTGTTATTTAGGGGCCGAAGTAGGCATTGTTAGTTTTTTGATACGCTATGCCAAGTCATTCAATATTAATGAATTAACCGAACAAAAGGCCGCATTGTTTATTACTCTTTTTATGGCTTTGGTGCTTGTAGGGCGATTGGCAGGTGCTTACTTTTTACAAAAAAACAACCCTTCCAAAATACTCACTATTTGCGCCGTTGGAGCTATGGCGTTGGTGGCTATCTCTATGTTTACTGCTAATTATGTAGCTCTTTTTTCCTTAGCTACCGTCGGTTTATTTACCTCGGTAATGTACCCTATTTTGTTTACATTAAGTATCAAAAACCTCGGTGCATATACCAAAACAGGCTCTTCTTTGATTATTATGAGTATTGTAGGTGGGGCTATTGTGCCACCTCTGATGGGTCTTATCTCCGATTATTTTGGAATTAAAATGGCCTTTATTCTTCCCGTGGTTTGTTATGGCTATATCTGGTTTTATGCTAAACAAGGTCATATTGAAACGAGGTAGTTATCAAGTGTTTATGAGCGGAAGACGGGTAATTTTGTCTAAACGGTAATGTTTCTAGCTATTTTAAACGTTCAATATCATCCAAATCCTTTGGCCTACCCGTAACCTTCTTATCTTCAATTAGATCTTCGAGACTTATAACGGAAATTTGAAGGCCATTATCTTCAAAAATTGCTCTACGAGCAAATGATGCACTGAATTTGAGGGAGGCATTTATTCTTGGAAGAAGATCAAGAGTGTAATTGTCAAAGTCAAACTTGAAGAAGGATTTCTTTGGATTGGGCATTTCTTCTTCTCTGTATTGTGTTACATCTTTGCCCAGTTCTTCTATCGCATTAAGAATTTTGTAATAGTTCTCGTAGGTAGGGTTATACCAAATATCTATGTCTGGTTTATTGACAACCTGACCGGACTGATTTGTTGATAGCCTAATATAACCATAAAACGCCACAGCCGTACCTCCGACAACCATTGATTGAACATTGTGCTTATTTAATATGGAAAAAACATAGCTAATACTCTTAATATCCATATTATCTTTTAACGTCAACTTTTTTCTTTTTTGTTGTACGGCTATTTGAACTTACCAGTTTGAAAGAGCCAATGAAATCTGCAAACTTATCATGACGCTCCATCACTACGGCGGCATTAGCCGGACTGATTGAAGTTGAGCTTTCCTTCATTTCCTGAAAGCTGCTATATTTTTCTGTTTTCTTCATGTGGCGGCGTTTTTTTATTTATACAAATATAGTAAAAAGAGTGCCTGCTCCTTGATAAAATGATTGACAAATGTTCTAACAAAAAAATACTCCATGTAAGTAGAGTTGATTATGTTAATGAAATTATTAGTTACGATAAGTAAAGGTTATCATAGGTAATAAATATTCAATTTTTAATGAGTTTGTGAGACTACTTTAATATTAAAAACCTCTGCCTCCAACTGCTTTATCATTTTATTACTAACGCCTGCCATTTCTTTGGCCGAAAATGGCATTTGGTCTTCTACCCAAAGCGTAAGCAATCGAATAATGCTTGTGGCTATGGCATCTGCTTGATAGTTGAGCATTTTGAGTTGTATTTTTTCGGAAACTTGCAGCTGGATTTTATAATGTTTCATCACAAGGTCGGCAATGAGGTCTCTGAAAAAATCAATCAGCACATGGCCTCCTTTCTTACCAAAAAATGCTAATGCTAAATCGTAATTTTCGGCTACGTGTTGAAAGAAAAACTCAAAATCAATCGTCAATTCGCCATCCTCGACCTTACTTTTTAAAATATGTCTAAAATTCTCATTGCCTACCAATAGCAATTGGTCTTTGTTTTCAAAATGAGCATAAAATGTAGAACGTCCTACATTGGCTCGGTCTATAATATCTTGAATCGTAATGGCATCGTAGCCCTTTTCCAAAATTAAGGAAACCAATGCTTGCGATAATATTTTTCGGGTTTTCTGTACTCGGCGGTCAATCATTGATTCTGAACTTTTAAGCTAATTTGTTCCGTATCTGACAATTCGCAGTTTTTGTAGATTGCACGATTAGCAGCGTCACTTTACTTTTGCTCAAAAATACACTTTGTATTTTATCGAACATAATGTATCATAACTTGACTATGAAAAAACTTGTCACCTACGGACTTTACCCTTTTCTACTCGTATTAGGGTTAGGGGTTTGCACATTTGCTATATTGTTGGATTGGGATGTCTCCCTTACTTACACCTACATGGCAATCGGGCGATTTGTTCTCCTTTTTGGTCTTGAATTTATTATTCCTATCAATCCTGAATGGAAAATGACGTGGCAATCTTTTCTTCGAGATGTCAAATACTTCATTACCATTGGGTTAACTGGCTATTTGTTCAAATACTTTATTGGACTCATTGCCATCAAAAATGCACACTTTGAAGGTATTTTGACCAGTTTACCACTGGTTCTTGCGGCAGTGATTGCCTTGCTTATCTATGAATTTTTGCAGTACTGGTTTCATCGCATCAGTCACGAAGCCAAGGGAAAGTTTGGGTTGTTTTTATGGAAAGTACATTCCATTCATCATTTGCCAGATAAAGTGTATTTGCTCATGCACCCCGTATCACACCCAATCAATGCGATTGTGGTCATGCTGATTAGTCAATTGGTCTTTGTAGGGCTTGGGGTAGATGCCAAAACGCTTTTGCTCATCAATACCATCATCAGTCTGCAAGGATTGATTTCACACTTTAATGTGGAAATTAAGGCAGGTTGGCTCAATTACGTTTTCATTGGTACTGAATTACACCGTTTTCATCACAGTGCGAAGGTAGAGGAGGCCAAGAATTTCGGTGCAGTTCTTGCAATTTGGGACATTGTTTTTGGAACATTTTACTATCAGAAGGGCAAAATTCCAGAGGAATTAGGGGTTTTTGAACCCGAAAAATATCCTGATTCTACCGAAATTTTCAAGGTATTAGGGTTTCCGTTTAGGTAATGAATAACTTATCAATCACCCCAGAAGTTGGCGTTTCCATCGCTTAATCTGAAAATTATGTAAAAAGTATCGAAAAAAATGTAATCATCTATTCACTTGCATCTTCGTACATTTGTCACTATCAAACCGTAATGTAATGAAGCAAATCATCAAGCGTACCTTTTGCCTTTACTTAGCCATCCAAGTGTTGTTTGCCAGCACAGGGTTTGCTATGTATGAGCATTGGTGTTTGATGAAGGGAACAAAGACGGTTTCTTTTGTTCACGAAGAAAAATGTCAGAAAGCAATCCACAAAGCCAGTCACAAAAAATCTGGGTGTGGAGACAGTTTTAAACGTAGCAAGTGCTGTTCAGACAAAGTTTCTTACTACAAAATTCAAACCCCTTCCGCAGATGGCAGTTCGGTACATTTTATAAGCCAGCACCTTGATTTAGTATCTATTTTCAATCCTATTTATTCCTCTTCAACGGCTTGGATTAACCAGACCGTATCGTTTCGCTTACCGCATTTTTACAGCCCTGCGCCACCACTTCATGGGCGCAGTATGCTCATTTTTGTACAATCCTTCCTGATTTGATTAGGTAAAAAGCCCCTTGTGGGCTGATGGCGACCTTATGGGTTGCTTTTTGGTGTTTCCTTTTTTCACCATGATTACCTAATTTATTATGTTTTCCTACCTACGTTTCTTAGAAAACTTATGAAACTGTACATCAAAAACATGGTGTGCAGTCGCTGTAAAACTGTGGTTCGTCAAGAACTCGAAGCACTTGGACACCAAGTAATAACAATCGAATTGGGTGAAGTTGTCCTCGAAAAACCTGCTACTGAAATGCAGCTTGACCAAATTTCGGAGCGATTACAAACGCATGACTTTGAGTTGTTGAGCGACAAAAAACAACAGCTGATCGAACGAGTCAAAACAGCTATTGTTGAGTTGGTTCACCTCCAAAATGACGGACTTCGTCGGATGAAACATTCTGACTATATCACCGAAAAAGTAAGCCGAGATTACCGATACCTCAGTACACTTTTTCCGGAAGTCGAGGGGATTACAATTGAACAGTATTTAATAAACCAGAAGTTAGAGCGGGTAAAAGAATTAATCGTCTATGATGAGCTAAACCTATCACAAATTGCCGATTTACTCAATTACAGCAGTGTCGCTCACTTATCCGCACAATTCAAATCTATTACGGGGATGACCCCGAGTCAATTTAGAAAAATTCGGGAGAAGAAAAGAAAGCCATTGGACGAGATATAACAACCAAAAAAACAAAAACATGAAACGGAACGATTTTTTAAAAACACTTGGATTTGGAACGGCAGGAGTGCTGGTTGGCGAGAGTTTGTTGTCTGGTTGTATGAATCACGACATGGCGACAATGGATATGGCAACAGCCCCTACGGTTGTTGAAGGGGCATTTACTACGACTTTATCTATCCCCGAAACCATTACTTCGGGAACAGCACTGAATGCCCGCAGTCAAAATGCCGCAATTTTGGCCGGAAAGCCCGGTCAGGTATTAGGTTATAAAAACGGTATTTTAGGCCCTGTTTTTCGGGTACAGCGTGGCAGTACGGTTACGATTCCATTTACAAATGGCCTTTCAGAAGAAACCAATATCCACTGGCATGGCCTGCTCGTCCCTGCTGCGATGGACGGACATCCTGACCAAATGGTTATGCCCGGTCAGTCGTTCAGCTATACTTTCAAAATAGATCAGGCAGCAAACACGGCTTGGTATCACCCCCATCCGCACGAAAAAACGGGTAAACAGGTATTCATGGGTTTAGCAGGCATGTTTATTGTTGAAAGCCCGGAGGAAAAAGCCTTAAATCTTCCTTCGGGAAATTACGAACTGCCCTTGATAATTCAGGACAAACGCCTGAGTGCTGACGGAACAACGCTGTACGAACCGACTTTAGAAGAAGTGATGATCGGTTATATGGGGGAAACCGTTACCGTGAATGGAGTGAATGCCCCCTTTCAAAATGTGGCAACGCGCATGTACCGGCTCAGAATTATAAACGGCTCAAACGGGCGAATGTACAATTTAGCATTGAGCAGCGGAAATGCTTTCACTGTCATTGGGTCAGACGGCGGTTTACTTCCTGCGCCGGAATCCGTTACGAGCTTATTGCTCTCTCCGGGCGAACGGGCTGATTTGTTAGTGGATTTCAGCAAAACAGCAATAAACAGCGAAGTTTTTCTGCAAAGTAATTCCTTTTCAGGTGTCAATTCACAGGGAAATCAGACTTTCAAAATCCTGAAGTTTACGGTAAACAAAGCCGAAACGGATGCATTTCAAATGCCTGTCACCCTCAATACCGTTACCCAACTTTTAACTTCAGCCGCTGCCAAAACCAGAACCTTCGATATAGGTATTGCTGCGGACGGGGCCGGTGGACATGGGGGCTCAATGGCTATGAAAGGAATGCACACCATCAATGGTAAAATATTCAGCAGCGAACGTATTGATGAATCCATTAATGTGAACAGCACCGAAATTTGGGAATTTGACAACACCAAAGGCGATGAACCTCACCCCATGCACTTACACGGCACTTTCTTTCAGGTAATCAGCCGCACGGGTGGTCGCGGCAACATTTTACCGCACGAAAAAGGCCTGAAAGACACCGTTTTGGCAATGCCCGGTGAAAAGGTGCGCATCATTGTCAAATTCGAACGAGTTGGAAAATTCGTTTTTCATTGCCATAACCTCGAACACGAAGACGACGGCATGATGCTCAATTTTGAAGTGAAATAGCCTTTTTACACACATTTGATTTAATGCTTTCATTAACCATTCAATACGATGCTTAGCAGAATAATTCTAATACTTGTCATTGTCACTGCGGCCGCCCGTGGGCAACAAGCCTTATTCCCTACCAAAGGTATTCAGCCTGCCATTTACGTGGGTGAAAACGAATCCATCGAAATGGTGTTCGGTAAGGGAAATGCATTTTATTATGCTTATTCAAAAGATAAAGGTCAGGCTTTTACTTCGCCTGTTTTGGTTGACAGTTTGCAAGGTTTGCATTTGGGCGTAACAAGAGGGCCACAAATTGCCTCTTCTCGTCTTTCCACTGTGATTACTGCCATAGATAGGAAGGGCGATCTGTATGCCAGTGTGCTTAATCGTAAAACGGGCAAGTGGCAAAACAGTATTATTATCAACGATGTACCAGAAATTGCCAAAGAGGGTTTCAATGCATTGGGAAGCGATGGGCAAGGCACTTTTTTTGTGATTTGGCTTGACTTGCGGGACGACAAAAAGAATAAAATTTTTGGTGCAATTTCTACGGATGGTGGTCAAACGTGGGGCAAGAATAAACTTATCTATCATTCACCCGATTCGACCGTCTGTGAGTGTTGTCAGCCCTCCATTATTATGAAAGACAAACAGGTGGTTGTGATGTTCAGAAACTGGATTGGTGGTTCACGGGATATGTACGTAACGACTTCAAAAGATGGCGGAAACACTTTTCAGCCTGCCGAAAAAATGGGCAATGGAACATGGAAATTGAACGCCTGTCCAATGGATGGTGGAGGTATCAGCCTGAACGAAAAGGGGGTATTAACCTCGATATGGCGGCGAGAAAATCAACTATTCACTGCAAAGCTGGGTGAACCCGAACAACTCCTCGCCCAAGGTCGAAATGCTTCCATTGCGACCAGCAGCCAAAACACGTTTATCGCATGGCAAAATCAAGGTCAAATTTGGTTGAGCCAATCTGGGCAAAAGGAACCGATAAGTTTAGGTACTGGTAGATTTCCGAGAGTGGCTATACTCAATGAACAACAGGCTTTTTGTGTGTGGGAAGACAATGGCATCATAAAAGGGCTGGTTTTAAATAGCAATGCGAAGTAAAACAACGACATGACAATAAAGTAAATATTTGGAAATAGTATGGTAGAAAAACTCATTCATTTTGCCCTGCACAACAAATTGATTGTGATAGTACTGGCGTTGGGCTTGTTCGGTTGGGGCGTGTATTCTGTCCGCACCAACCCGATTGATGCTATACCAGATTTGTCCGAAAATCAGGTCATTGTTTTCACTGAGTGGATGGGTCGTAGTCCGCAACTCATTGAAGACCAAATCACTTATCCATTGGTTTCAAACTTACAAGGAATACCCAACATCAAAAATGTACGGGGTACTTCTATGTTCGGTATGAGCTTTGTTTACGTCATTTTTGAGGACAATGTAGATGTCTATTGGGCAAGAACACGAGTGATGGAACGACTCAATTATGCCCAACGATTACTTCCACAGGGAGTAACGCCCTCATTAGGCCCCGATGGCACGGGCGTTGGACACATTTTTTGGTATCACCTCGAAGCACCGGGGATGGACTTGGGTGAGCAACGGGCCTTACAGGATTGGTACGTCAAATTTGCCTTGCAAACTGTGAAAGGAGTAAGTGAAGTAGCTTCATTTGGTGGGTTTGGCAAACAGTATCAAATCAACATTGACCCCTATAAGCTCAATTATTTCAACGTACCGCTGATGGATGTATTGAATTCCATTCGTAAGAATAACAATGATGTGGGCGGTCGAAAATTTGAAATGTCAGACATGGCCTACATCGTGCGAGGATTAGGTTACATCAAAAATGTCAAAGACATTGAAGATATACCCATAGGAAATTATGGCTCCGTTCCTGTGAGGGTACGAGATGTAGCAACCGTTCAAATGGGCGGAGAACTCCGTTTGGGTATTTTCGATGTAAATGGTGAAGGCGAAGTAGTGGGTGGTATCGTGGTGATGCGTTACGGTGAAAATGCCGATGCAGTTATCAAGGATGTAAAAATCAAAATGAAGGAGGTTGAGAAAGGACTTCCACCAAACGTCAAATTTAAGGTTTCCTATGACCGTAGCGAGCTGATTGAAGCGGCAGTAGAGTCAGTAAAAGGGACTTTGATGGAAGAAATGATAACCGTTTCGATTGTAGTTCTCCTCTTTTTGCTGCACTGGCGCAGTGCCTTAATCATTCTTATACAGTTGCCTATTTCAGTGGCTATTGGCTTCATTCTGCTCAATGCCTTTGGTATCTCTTCAAACATCATGTCCTTAACGGGCATTGCCTTGGCTATTGGTGTAGTGGTAGATGACGGCATCGTGATGGTTGAAAATGCGTATAGACATCTTTCGGAAGCCCAATTGGATAAAGACAAAAATCAAAGTATATGAGTTGGTTTAAAAATAAATTTCGGGTCTCAAAAGACCCGCTTACCCCCGATGAACGATCGGAAATTATCGAAAAATCATCGAAACAGGTAGGACCCGGGGTGTTTTTTTCGACGATTGTGACGATTGCTTCTTTCTTGCCTGTTTTTTTACTGACGGGTATGGAAGGCAAGCTGTTCTCTCCTTTGGCATGGACTAAAACATTTATCCTGCTCGTTGATGCGTTTTTGGCAATTACCCTAACTCCTATACTGATTGTTATGCTGCTTCGGGGAAAATTGAAACCCGAAAGCGCCAATCCAATCAACCGATTTCTCGAAAAAATCTATACCCCTATTCTAAAATGGTGCTTAAAGTATCGTAAAACCACCATTAGTATTAACCTATTGGCCTTGGTCGTTAGTGTTCCAATGATGCTAAATTTAGGAACGGAATTTATGCCTCCACTCGACGAAGGTTCGTTGCTCTTTATGCCCGTTACTCTCCCAGACGTATCTAATTCAGAAGTAAAACGCTTGCTGCAAGTTCAGGATAAATTGATGAAAGCCGTACCCGAAGTAAGCCACGTCATGGGAAAGGCAGGTCGAGCCAACACCGCTACCGACAATTCACCCATCAGTATGCTGGAAACGATAGTGTTGCTCAAACCCAAAAGTGAATGGCGGGAAGGAAAAACCAAAGATGACATCATCAACGAACTGAATGCTAAACTGCAAATTCCTGGCGTAACCAATGGCTGGACGCAACCCATTATCAATCGCATTAACATGCTTTCGACGGGAATTCGCACCGATGTGGGTTTGAAGGTGTACGGCCAAAGTTTAGATTCAATCAATCGGGTTTCGCAGATGCTCAAAAAGCAATTGGATGGCATTGACGGAATAAAAGACTTATATGTTGAACCCATTACAGGTGGTAAATACATTGATATAATAGTCAAAAAGGAAGAAATCGGGCGTTATGGATTAAGTGTTGATGACGTAAACATGATTGTAGAAAGTGCCTTGGGAGGTATGATTCTGACTACTACCGTAGAAGGTCGTCAGCGTTTTACGGTCAATGCTCGATTTGCCCAAGACTTCCGAAACAATATTCAGGCTCTAAAACGAATGCAGGTTCAAACCGCAAGCTACGGCCCGATTCCTCTGGATGCCGTTGCCGAAGTGAAAATTTCCGAAGGGCCGCCCATGATAAACTCAGAAAATGCCATGCTTCGGGGTACGGTACTTTTCAACGTCAGAGACCGTGATTTGGGAAGCACTGTTGAGGAAGCGATGAAGAAATTGGAGTCTTCGGTAAAAAAACTACCAAAAGGTTATTTTATTGAATGGAGCGGACAGTGGGAAAACCAGATTCGTGCTAATCGTACCCTCAAAATCATTCTGCCCATCGTGCTGGTCATTATCTTCTTCGTGTTGTATTTCACTTATAACTCCATGAAAGAGGCACTTATTACCATGATTACCGTACCGTTTGCCCTCATTGGCGGGGTATATATGGTGTATTTCTACGGGGTCAATCTTTCGGTGGCGGTGGCGGTGGGCTTCATTGCCTTGTTCGGTATGGCTATCGAAACCGCTATGCTTATGACAATTTACCTCAATGAAGCCATGCAAAATTTGGCGGATGCCAAAGGTAATTCAAAAGATACCATCACTAACTCAGACATTAGAGAATATGTGATCAGGGGAGCAGCCCAACGACTTCGCCCCAAACTCATGACCGTATTCGTTTCTTTGTTTGGTCTGATTCCGATTCTGTGGGCAACGGGCGTAGGTTCAGATGTGATGCTGCCCATTACGATTCCGCTCATTGGCGGTACAATTACTTCTACAATTTATGTGCTGTTGGTTACACCTGTGGTATTTGAGATGACCAAAGAATGGGAGCTCAAACGCTACGGAAAAATTGAACTTTATGATGTTAAAGAGTAAAAAGCCATGGTTAGCAGTAGGGCTATTGCTCTATGCTATTGTTTGCGAAGCGCAACAAAAACTGAATTTGAGCGGGATACTCAATCGAATTGAGGAAACCCACCCCGATTTGAAAATGATGGATGCCAAAGTCAAAGAACTGGATGCGTATGCCGAAGGTGCTCGAAACTGGGAGGCCCCCAAATTTGGTGCGGGATTCTTTATGACCCCGTACAACTATATGATGTGGAGTCGGGCGGGTGCATTATACCACGAAGGCATGAATCAGGGCATGGGTTCTTTTATGATTCAGGGCGAACAGATGATTCCCAATCGAAAAATGCTGGATGCCGAAGAACGCTATATGAAATCTATGTCGGGCATGGAAGTCGCTCAAAAAGGCGTAATGCGAAATATGCTTTTTGCCGAAGCTAAAATGGCCTATTACCGTTGGTTAGTGTTAGAAAAGAAGAAAAATGTATTGAAAGAAAGCCAAAACCTACTCAAATATATGATTGAGTCGGCGGAGGTTCGCTACAAATACAATCAGGAGAAACTGAGCAGCATTTACAAAGCCAAAGCTGCCCTCTTGGATTTAGACCGTATGAACCTAATGTTTGACGGCGACATTCGTCAGCAAAAAGTAATGCTCAATACGCTCATGCTGCAAGATCGAGCCACTGATTTTCAGATTGATACACTTTCGTTAACCTATCTATACCCAAACACTCCGTTAAATTTGGATACCAATGCCGTAGTAAACCGCAGTGATTTGAAGGTGATTGATCAAAACCTGACCATTTCCCGCTACAAACAGGAGGTGGAGTTTCAGAAACTCAAACCGATGTTTGGCGTACAGTATGGCCACATGTTCGCTTTTGGCAACCAATGGCAGTTTACGCTTATGGGGATGGTCACGATTCCTTTTGCCAAGTGGTCCAGCCGACAAATTAAAGCCAATCTCAAAGGGCTTGATTATCAACGACAAGCCTACAATAAACAGCGAGAGGGTTTGACTAATCAGATTTTGGGGAATTTAGCTGACCGTCAGGTAATGATGCAGTCGTACCAAGCCCAAATCAAACAGTATGAAAACGAGCAGTTCCCTGCCCTTCGGAAACGTTATCAAAGCACCTTACTGGCTTATGAGCAGAACACCGACGAATTGTTCATGGTACTTGATGCGTGGATGGAACTCAAAATGGCCCGCATGAACCAGTTAGATTTATTACAGCAACTACTGCAAGCACAGATAGAATATGAAAAAGAATTGGAAAAAAGATAACCGCCTCGTTTGGCTGATTTTTGTCTTATTCCTTGGTTTATCGGGTTGCCAGTATGTCAACCAGTATTTCCAAAAAGGAGAAGACAAACCGAAAGACGCTTATGCCTGCACCATGAAGTGCGAAGGCTCCAAAACCTACGACAAGCCAGGTTCTTGTCCCGTTTGCGGCATGGATTTAGTAAAAGTTACTAACCACCAAACCCACGGCGATACAGCAACGGTCATGATGGGGCAAATGAAAAAAGCGGGCAAACAATATTACTGTACCATGAAATGTGAGGGCGAGAAAACCTACGACAAACCCGGTTCCTGTCCCGTGTGCGGTATGGATTTAGTCGAAAAAAAAGAAGCTGTCTCGGCTGAAAAAGCTGTTTATACTTGCCCTATGCACCCCCAAATTCAGAAAGACCAAGCGGGCTCTTGCCCGATTTGTGGGATGGACTTAGTAAAAAAAGGAGGTGTTGTCGAGGGAGCAGCCCTTTCGCCCAATGATAGTTTAGCGATTCTGGTGAAGCCCACTTATGAGTATGTATTGAGTGGCGTAAAAACCACCCAACCTGAGCAACGCTCCCAAAAACTGGTGGTCAATGCCTTCGGTTTTTTGAGTTATGATGCACGGGCTTTAAACAGCATTGCCGCTCGCTTTGGCGGTCGAATAGAGCGACTGTACGTGCGGTATCCGTTCCAAGTGGTGAACAAGGGACAGAAAATCATGGACATTTACAGTCCCGAAATTGTAACAGCCCAACAAAACCTGATTTTTCTTTTACAAAACGATGCTGATAATCAGACCTTAATAGAAAGTGCCAGACAACGATTATCGCTGTTGGGCCTGACTTCTGACCAAATTAGGGGTGTTGAACAAAGCAAAAAGCCAACAATGCAATTGAGCATTTACAGCCCGTATAGTGGTGTGATTGTCGAACGTGGTATTGGAGGGTCTGCCCCAATGCCTTCACCTTCGGGTGGAAGCGGCAGCATGGGCAGCGGGATGGGCAGTTCCAAAATCGGTTCGTCAATTGCGCCGCCACCTGCCGCTCAAAACGGTGAATTAACCCTCAAAGAAGGCATGTATGTGCAAAAAGGACAACGTTTATTCGATGTACAAAGCACGGGTACGGTCTGGGCAATGCTCGAATTTTACCCAACTGATATACCCAAAGTAAAAGTAGGACAGTCGGTGATGATTATGTTGGAAAACAACGAAGAAAACCAACTTTTCGGCAAAATAAACTACCTCGAACCCATGATTTCGGCCAACAATCGCAATCCACAGGCAAGGGTATATCTGAGCAATCCAAACGGAAAACTAAAAATCGGTTCATTGGTCAAAGCCTCTATCAATGCGGGCAATCAGGAAGCGTTATGGGTGCCGACGACCGCCTTACTTGATATGGGCAGAACCAAAACCGCATTTGTGCAGGAAAAGGGGGTGTTCCGCTCCCGTACGGTCAAAACAGGTCTACAACAAGGGGACTGGATTCAGATACTATCTGGCCTTTCGAGCCAAGAAACGATTGCTGAAAACGCACAATTCCTCATGGACAGCGAAAGTTTTGTAAAATCTAACGAACTCTCAATGCGATGAAAAGACGAGCATTTATCAATACCGCAGGTTTAATGGGGCTAACGGTACTTTGGGAATCTTGCAAGCCAAAAAGCACTGAAAAAGTAGCCGATAATGTATTTTATACTTGCTCAATGGATCCGCAGGTGATGGAAAAAAAGCCTGGTACTTGTCCGATTTGCAAGATGGCTTTGACCAAAATTGTCATTGACCCCAATATGAAAAATCAGGGGTTAAAACTGAGTGACCAACAAAAACAACTGGCAAACGTACAGGTAGAAACAGTAGCCCTGCGGCCACTCGGTGAAGAAATTACGCTGGCGGCCATGCTCACCGAAAACAAAGACAAACTATCAACTGTCACGGCTCGGATACCTGGGCGCATTGAAAGGCTGTTGGTACGCAATGTAGGTGAGTTTGTGCGAGTAGGGCAACCCATTTATGAAATATATAGCGAAGAACTCTCGGCTTCGCAACGGGATTTCTTGATTGCTTCGCAGAAACAAAAAGTGTTAAAAGACATAGACATCAATTTTAAACAGTTGGTTGAAGCCGCTAAGAATAAATTGTTGCTTTGGGGCATGAGCGATGCCCAAATTGCTGAATTGGAGAAGTCAGAACAACCCAACAATAAGCTGACCGTGAACAGTAAATATGCAGGAGTGGTGAGTGAAGTTCTTGCCGAAGAGGGTTCATACCTCAGCGAAGGCAGTACTGTATTGAAACTCTCTGACCTCAGTACACTTTGGGCAGAGGCACAATTATACGTCACCGAATTGCCATTCCTGAATCAAACAAAGGAGGCCCTTGTAGAGATTCCATACTATGCTGACCGCATCATCAAGGGGCAGGTTAATTTTGTCAATCCTGAACTGCAATCTTCAAGTAAAATCGTCACAATTCGAGTGGACATTCCTAACGGTAAACGGGACTACCAGCCAGGAATGCAAGCTTACATTACTCTCAAAGGCAAGGTGAAAAATACCGTAGCTGTACCCACTAACGCCCTTATTCAGGATACCAATGGCGTTACGGTCTGGTTAGAAAACACGGACGGCGCATTTGAAAGCCGCATGGTAAGCGTAGGCATGACCAACAAAGATTATACTGAAATCACCGAAGGCTTGCGAGCAGGTGAAAAGGTAGTAGTATCAGGAGCATATTTACTCAACAGCGAATATATTTTCAAAAAAGGTAGTAATCCGATGGAGGGGCATCAAATGTAAGGCCATGAAAGAATGTTGTAAAACAGGAAATGAGCCACCCCCTCAACAATGGAAAAAGTATCTCAAATGGATGATAATTATCATTTTAGGGGGGCTGGTTCTATTCGTAACTTTCCAGAAGTGAACCAGTTTTAAAATTTTAATTAACAATCAATTTCAATCAAAATGAAAACAAACCAATTATTCCGAATCGGGGCTTTTATCGCTCTATTATCTATTGTATCAACGTTTGCCTTTGCCCAAGCCAACTACAAACAACCCATGAGTATTGGCAAAGACGGCAAAATTACAGACAGCAAAGGCACAAGTGTGGGGCTGGTAACCAAGGACCAAATCATCAAAGACCACGAGGGACATAAAATTGCCTTTGTGGATGGAGAGGGTAACTTGATAGATGCCAAGACCAATAAAAAAATGGGCAGAATGGGCAAAGACGGCAAAACATACTACAACGCACAAGGCCAGTTACTATTCACAATAAAAGACAATCCCGACGAAACGTGTGACATTGTAGATGCCAAGGGAAAAGTAATTGGAAACGTCCACGATAGTATGAAAGGCTCTGCCTGTGCTCTCCACTGTTTTCAAAACGGTATGGGTAAGAAAGCCGATGGCAGCCACATGAAACACTAATTTTTGTATTCAACTGATTTCAACCCACCATCCTAAAATACACTTCTTATTTTAGGATGGTATAAAACCTACAAAAATGAAAACCCTAATCGCAATCTCCTTAATCAGTGTGGCTTTATTATCATCTTGCAACAACCAAACGAAAGAACAAAAAGACGTTGCTAATGAAACTATTGCGGCAACCACACCCGAAACCACAACAGACAAAAAAGCATCCGTACAAAAATTCGTTGCAGGCTATTTAGATTTAAAAAATGCGCTGGCAAACGACAATGCGATTGATGCTGAATCAGCGGCAAATGCAATGATAGCCACGATCAGCGGTTTAGATGAATCGGGGTTTACGGCTAATCAAAAGAAAGTATATGATGCCGTAAAAGAAGATGCCAGAGAGAACGTCGAACACATTGCCGAAAATGCCAAAGATATAGACCACCAACGAGAACATTTTGAGATGTTGAGTGGGGATATATACGATTTGGTGAAGGTGTTCGGAAGCGAAAAGCCACTGTACAAGGATTTTTGCCCCATGTACAATAACAAAAACGGGGCGTTTTGGTTGAGCGAAACCAAAGAAATCAAAAACCCTTATATGGGCAAAGAAATGTCGTCTTGTGGGAAAGTGCAAGAAGAAATAAAGTAGCCACATACGTGAAGACTTCTAAGAAAATAGTGATAGGGCTATTTATCATTTTGGTAGGAATACAGTTCATACGACCTGACTCCAACAATGATAATCGTGTCATGGTTACCGATTTCGTTAAAACCTATGAAGTGCCAGCTCAAATAAGTAGTATTCTTAGAAGGACTTGCTATGATTGCCACAGCAACAACACCGAATATCCGTGGTATGCATCCATCCAGCCAATGGGTTGGCTACTAAATAAGCACATCAAAGAGGGCAAAAAGAAATTGAATTTCAGTGAGTTTGGGACTTACTCTGAAAGAAAACAAGTCAGTAAGTTGAAGTCAATGAAGAACCAAATAGAGCAAAACAAAATGCCTCTGCCATCTTATAGTATGGTTCATAAAAAAGCCCTACTTACCTCGGAAGAAAAAAATCTAATCATCACTTATATAAACAACTTGACCCAATGAAAAAACCACTTATTCTCGCACTTTTAATGGCAAGCCTTTCGGTGAATGCCCAATTAAACTTTCCCCCAGCCAGCCCCGAAGCACATTTTACACAACAAGTGGGGTTTGCTCGAATTACAGTTAAATATGAACGCCCATTGGCTCGTGGACGCAAAATCATGGGCGGTTTAGTCCCTTATAACGGCGAACTCTGGCGAACAGGCGCAGGTGATTGTTCAACGATTAAATTCAGTGAAGACCTTACCATTGGTGGACAAAAAGTAGCCGCAGGCAACTACTCTCTTTTTTCAATCCCCACTGCGGACGAATGGACTATTGTACTAAACCGTGATACAACCATGCACGGTACAGGTGGGTACGATCAAGCAAAAGATTTGGTACGATTCAAGGCTAAACCCGAAACAACTAATCGCTTTTATGAAGCCTTTACCATTGAAGTTCAAGACATCGTTAAAAACAATGCCAATCTGTATTTGACTTGGGAAAATATCTCGGTGAAAATTCCGATTCAAACGACTGCCGATGAAAAAATCATGGCCGACATCAAGAAGAAAATTGTAGATGAAAAAGGTACTCGTCCCATGCTGTTGTTTCAAGCTGCTAATTATTACTACGAAAACGACAAAGACATAAACCAAGCTTTGGCGTGGATTCAGCAAACCACGGCGCAAGAAGCCAAAGCTAATTTTTTGATGACCCAAGCCCGAATCCAGATGAAAGCTGGCAAACACAGCGAAGCGATAGAATCAGCAAAAAAATCGGCAGAAGTAGCTCGGGCTGATAAAAACGAAACTGCTGCCAAAATCGCAGAGGCGTTTATTGCTGACATGAACAAAATGCACGGTGGAGCAATGGAGCATAAGCACTAAAAACGAGCACATCTATGAGCGATACCTCTTACATCCCTGCCCTACGATTCAACTGGTTGACAAAAGTATATGACCCGTTGATTCAATGGACAATGCCCGAAAAGCAATTCAAACAAGACCTCATCAAAGAAGCGGGTATCGAAACCGAATTCCACATCCTTGACTTTGGGTGTGGAACGGCCACGCTTTCTATGATGACTAAATCGAAATACCCTTCGGCATTTATCACGGGTGTGGATGTAGATGCAGAAGTACTGGCAATTGCCCAGCATAAATTACGAGATTTTCCACACCCTATTCGCCTTGACCAATATGACGGCATGAAACTGCCTTATCCCGATGAGACATTTGACCGAGTGATTTCGAGTTTAGTATTTCATCACCTCACTCCCATTCAGAAAGCCAATGCCTTCAAAGAAATCAAGAGGGTTTTGAAGTTTGATGGCGAGTTGTATATAGCAGATTGGGGAAAAGCCGAAAATAGCCTAATGAGGGCGTTATTTTACGGTGTACAATTGTTAGACGGTTTTAAAACTACCCGTGGCAATGTGTCGGGTCTGATGCCATCCTACCTGCTTGGAGCGGGTTTTTTAAGTGCCAAGGTGTTAAAAAAATACCGAACTGTATTTGGAACATTGGAACTATTTAGAGCTAAAAAATGAAAACACTACTTTCTCTCTCAAATTTAAGCCTGCTTACGGCTTTGTCATCCTCTCTTTGTTGCATCATGCCAATACTGGCAATTTTTGCAGGTACGAGTGGAATAGTTTCAACTTTTTCTTGGGTTGAACCAGCAAGACCCTTTTTTATAGGTGCAACCTTATTGATTCTCGGCTTTGCTTGGTATCAAAAACTCACTCCCCAAAAACGAGCTTCTTGCGATTGTGAACACGATAGCAAAAAACCTTTTTGGGATTCTAAATCATTTTTGGGTATAATAACTGTGCTATCTTTTTTGCTTTTAGCATTTCCCAGCTATTCACATCTTCTTTTTCAAAACAATAAAAATCAGGCGGTTGTAAGCGAAAAGAATAAGATAAAAAAGGTTGAGTTTACCATTTCAGGAATGACGTGTGCAGGATGCGAGCAACACATCAAAACTGAACTTCAAAAACTTAGAAGTGTAGTTGCGTCAGAAGTGTCTTATACAAATGGCCGTGCAATGATACAGTTCGACGCTAAACAAGCAACTGTCAGCCAAATTACACAAAATATCCAAGCAGCAGGTTACAAAGTAGTCAAACATAAAATTATAATAAAATGACAGCGATCATTTTGCAATCTGAAATTACCTGCCCAAACTGTGGTCATAAAAAAACAGAAACCATGCCCACAGATGCTTGCCAATTCTTTTACGAATGTGAGCAGTGTAAAACGGTTTTGAGGCCAAAACATGGTGATTGCTGCGTGTATTGCAGTTATGGAGATACGCCCTGTCCGCCTATTCAACAAAACAAAACTTGTTGTTGATGAACACCAACCTGAGCCATATCATCAGTCAATACAAGTCCGACCAAGAATCGGTGTATAACACCTGGTTTATCAACAACGAAGAGCGTCTAAAAGCCTTTCGTTCCATTCGGCGGGGGGTACAGCAAATCGTGGCCGACATCAAACAGGGCAAGTTTCCTAACGATTTCAGAGGGTCATCACTCGAATTTGTATTGAACTGTATTACCGAACAAAAACAGGTTTTTGAGGGAGCTTCTCACCCGTTTTATTGGAAGCCCAAGCTCAGAATACCAGACATTTACGAAAACCAAGACCACAAAAAAGCCTTTGGGCAGTTTCTGGAAAACTGCCTCAACGCCACCAAAGAAGAACAGCTGCTTCGAGAAATCATTCGCTTGGATGAACTCAAAATCAAAGGCTTGGGGCCTTCTGTGGCCAATATCCTGTATTTCCTTCATCCCACGCTGATTCCACCGTTCAATACGGCTATTTTGAACGGCTTCAATTACTTGTTTAAAGACAAGAAAAAATTGGGTTCGTGGGCAGAGTTCTTGAAAATGCGAGAAGTCATATTCAAAACTAACCAAGAACACCGCAATGAACTTTCGTCTGACTTAGGAGCTTTGGCTGGATTGCTTTTTGAGATTGGTACACAAAAAATGATATTAGGCAATGACGAATACCTCTCTGCCGAAGAACGGCAGAAGCTGGAAAAACTCATTGAAAAACGCCACCGTGAAGTCCAAGCCGAGCGTCAGGACGATAACCTGCATACCGAAATGCAGTATCATCTATTGAAAATCGGTCAAGCACTGGGTTACGACGCTTTTCCTGCCACGAATGACCAATCAAGAAGCTACGACGGACACAAGTTTTCGTTTTTATGCCAAGCTACTTTCCCGTCTATTAAGTGTGATTCCGAAACCCGAAACACCATTCGATTGATTGACGTGCTTTGGTTTGAGAAAGGCACAGACAACGTACTGGCGGCTTTCGAGGTAGAAAAAAGCACCTCGATATACTCGGGGATACTACGTTTGAGCGATTTGTCGTATAGCATAGCCGACGGGGACGAAACGTTCTATTTAGTCGTACCAGATAATCGAGAAAAAGACGTTTGCCTACAACTGGCTCGTCCATCGGTCAAAAGCAACAATGTTCCTATCAAATACATTTTGTTTTCTGAACTTAGAAAAAACTGCGATGCCCTTTGTCGGTTTGGTGATAGTCACCACATCATGAAAAAAATCGCAAAAACTGTGTGTTAACTATTTCACTTTCAATCAATTATTTTTTACAATCAAACAATTCAAAACAATGAAAAAAACAATCGTTTTCGCATTTGCTCTTTTGATTTCAGGCGTAACTTTTGCTCAACATGAAGGACACAATATGGCAGCAATGGGTGTTACTCCCGTACTGACTGCTTATTATAAAGTAAAAAATGCTATGGTAGCTTCTGATGCCAAAGCCACCGCTTCCGAAGCCAAAGCGTTGTCAGCTGCTTTGAAGAAAGCGGGCAAAATGGTAGGGGCTGATGCGTTTAAAGCTGCCGATGCCATCGCCAAAGCATCAAGCATTGATGCCCAACGGGCGCAGTTAGGGACACTGACGGCTGCTGTCTATGCTGCTGCCAAAACCATGAAATCAGATAATCCTGTTTATTATGATTTTTGTCCGATGGCTAACGACAACAAAGGGGGCTACTGGCTAAGTGAGAAGAAAGAGATTGCCAATCCGTATTTTGGTGATGCGATGCTCAAATGCGGCAAAGTTAAAGAAACGCTTTAATGAAGCGAGCCTAAGTTCAGCAGAAGCCACCCGTACCAAAGGTGGTTTCTGCTATTGAAATTTTAATCTTTCATCCCCACTTTCAACATGAAAAAAATACTGCTCTTTATTGCTGTTTCGTTAGCTATTATGACCTCAAATGCCCAAACTACCGAAGTTGAGGCAGTAAAATCGGTATTGAATACCTACAAAAAATCTTTGGAAAGTTTAGATACAACCGGTATTCCGAAGCTTTTTATAAAAAATGCAAGGGTGTTTGAACAGGCAAAAGATGAAGGGTCAATTCAAAATTATCTGACCCATCATTTGGGGCCCGAATTGCAGGTATTTAAAACCTTTACTTTCAGCGACTATAAAGTGGATGTAACGGTGTGTAATCTCAGGGCATTCGCCACTGAAACCTACCTCTATACAATTGTTTTGGCAAAAGACGGTAGTGTGATAAAAAGTCAGGGCGTAGCCACTTCAGTCCTCATAAAAACTTCCGATGGATGGAAAATCGAATTGACCCACTCATCATTTAGGAAACTCAAACAATAGCATCACGTCTAAATCAATTTTTGAAATGCAAAAAGAAATTGTTTTTGTCATCTCAATGAGTCTGCTCGGTGTTCGTAGTTCTTTTGTTGTGTATCTTTTGGGTTGAAGTTGTTTAGTTGAAAATATGTCTAAAGTTAATCATGCTTGAAGCTATCAAAAGCCAAGATTTGAAGTGATTGGACAGTACTTCAAATCTGACAAGAAGCCTTTTGTAAGTGTCGAGCCAGGCAAAAACAACCTCAATTTTGAAGCGAAAATCATAGATATACTCACTTAAATAACGATAATCAGGGACATTTTTCTTTTTGTTACGCCTATTCTCTTTGATATTGGCAATGATTTTATGATTTTCAATGAATTCGATGAATGCTTTGACGTCAAAACCCGAATCAGCATTTAAGTGAGAGCGTTTATAGTCAATGTGTTGTTTATCAAGTAGCCCAATCATATTTTTGATATTTTCAATGATTTCAAAATTATCATGGTGATTGCCATCAATACAGTCGGAAATGGCTAAAATGTTATAGGCATTATCGCAAATCACTAAATTATTTACCGTTTTGGCTCTTTTACGTCTTTGCCACTGAACGTTTTGCCCCCCTTTTTTGAGGGCGTGTGAGAGCCATCTAATTGTAAACATTCCAGAGCCAATTTATCTGAAATAGCGACAGTTGAGCCTTCAAATAGTTTTGTAAAGCTACCATCAGCAGACCATTTGGCGTAGTGGTAGTAGATGTTTTGCCAAGTAACAATCTGATTATCAGGCCTCAATGTTCGCCAAGAACACCCTGATTTCAGAACATAGAGAATCAGGTTAAAAATATAATGATAACTGACTTTTAACCGATTGTGACCAATTTTGTGGGTCAAATTGGGAAGTATGTAGGTTTCAAAATCTGATTCTGAAACATAAACAGGTAATTTATTCATAGTACAAAATAACCCCTTTTCAACTAAACAACCTCGTTGTAAAACACACTGATTATGACAACGCAACACCTATTTTACATCCCGACTGTATTTCTATTGGGATTTGTATTCGGCATTATTTTCAGTGAAAATAAGCTGTTAAGAAGTACCAATAATTCTGATGGTTCATCCCGTGACAGGATGTCTAAAAATAAGCTGCTTTATACATTTTTAATTTTTATTCTTGTTTTTATCATCACCCATTTATTTGAAATCCCTTGGGGTTCTAAGCAAGTAAGCAGCCTCTTAAATGGGCAAGAAATATTTGATAAGAAACCATTATTTTCAAGTGATGAAGTTTATACTAAAATAGGAACATTCTCCGAAGAAGGGTTAAAAGTATATCAGCGATTTACTTATACAGTTGATATAATATTTCCTGTCTCATTTTTTGTATTTCTATTAACCTTCGCACAGTTTGTAGCTTATCGAATAAAAAAACCAAAACTAATAAATCGAATCATTACTATCCTCCCTACTCTTTGGCTAATAACTGATTTCCTCGAAAACCTCATCCTCTACATTATATTGTCAAATTACCCAACTCGCTATGAATTTCTCGGGGGAATCATCGGTGTAGTTTCCGCTATTAAATTTACACTCCTTTTTTGTTCAATAATAACCCCAGTGATTTTTTGGATAATTTCAAAAAGAAGTACAAGTAATCTATATATTAACTAATGTTTTATAAATGGCTAAACGTAAACACTACTACGTACGGAAATCTCACAGGTATTTAGGCCTATTCTTAGGCATTCAATTCTTATTTTGGACGATCGGAGGACTGTATTTCAGTTGGTCAGATTTGGATGATGTCCATGGTGACCATCAAAAAGCCCATATTCATCCCGTAGGCGGCAATGTTATATTAGCTCCGCTGTCTGATGTTCTACAAAAACTCAAAGCAAAGGATACAGTTAATTTCATTTTTGATACCCGCTTGATTCAGGTTTTGAGCGACCCCGTCTATCAAATCACCTATTCCAAAGAGCATGACCGAGGCAAAAAAATACAATTAGTCAATGCCATTTCGGGCGAACTAAGACCTGCATTGAGCCGAACCGAAGCGATTCAAGTGGCTCAGGGCAGCTTTACTGATGAGGCAAAAGTAAAATCTGTGGAGTATCTGACTACTACCAACGGCCATCACGAGTACCGAAAAGAACCCTTACCCGCTTACGCCATTACTTTTGACCACCCCTCTAACACAACGGTCTATGTAAGCACCCAATTAGGCACTGTTCAGAAGTTCAGAAACAACAAATGGCGGGTTTTCGATGTTCTGTGGATGCTCCATACCATGGACTACCAAACCCGTGACCATTTTGGCAATTGGATGTTAAGGGCCTTTTCTGTTTTGGGACTTGTGACTGTCTTTTCAGGATTTTGGTTGTTTTGGTTAAGTCGTAAAAAGAAGATAACAAATCCCAACCCTGTGTCAAAACACTGATAATTATGGAACACCAACATCATCACTCGACCAATGATAAGCCTGATAATCATGCCGGCCATCATAAAGACAGCAGTTACGCAGGGCATCATCCCAAGCATGGCGAAGCAGGTCACAATCATTCGGCTATGATTGAAGATTTTAAACGGCGGTTCTACGTAAGTTTAGGATTGACAATCCCGATTTTGGTACTGTCTGACATGATTCAACATTGGTTGGGTTTTGAATTAGATTTCGTGGGAAGAAAATACCTGCTCTTGGTACTCTCGATAGTATTGTTTTGGTATGGTGGAAAACCCTTTTTAGAAGGGTGTTTGGATGAACTCAAAAGCCGTCGCCCGGGC
Source organism: Runella zeae DSM 19591 (assembly GCF_000423565.1). Taxonomy (GTDB): domain Bacteria; phylum Bacteroidota; class Bacteroidia; order Cytophagales; family Spirosomataceae; genus Runella; species Runella zeae. The sequence continues at coordinate 98,592 of NZ_AUIF01000036.1, forward strand.
ATGATGACACTCATTGCTATGGCTATCACAGTAGCTTTTGTATATAGCATTGCGACCGTTTATGGTTTTCAGGGCATGGATTTTTTCTGGGAACTGGCTACACTAATTGTGATTATGTTACTGGGGCACTGGTTGGAAATGCGTTCCGTAGCCAATGCTTCCAAAGCCCTCGAACTTTTGGTTCAGATGATTCCTGCCGAAGCCCACGTTATGCACGGGGAGATGATACACGATATGCCTTTGAAAGAAGTAAAACCGGACTTTCGGATTTTGGTACGTCCGGGCGAAAAGATTCCCGTGGACGGTACGGTTTTGAAAGGCGAAAGTTTCCTCAATGAGTCTATGCTTACAGGCGAATCCGCCCCTGTCCTCAAACAAATCGGCGCAAAGGTGATTGCAGGAGCATTGAACGGAAATGGTTCGCTCGAAATAAAGGTAGAACAAACGGGCGAAGGAACTTACCTTGCCAAGGTGATTCAAATGGTGCAAGATGCTCAAAACACCAAATCAAACACCCAACGACTGGCCGACCGTGCTGCATTTTGGCTCACCATTGTTGCCTTAGTAATGGGTTTTGGTACGTTAACAGCATGGCTCCTCATGGGCCAATCGTGGGCGTATGCCGTGGAGCGTATGGTAACGGTCATGGTGATTTCTTGCCCTCATGCTTTGGGTCTGGCGATTCCGTTGGTAGTAGCTATTTCTACTTCCCTTGCCGCTAAAAATGGGTTGTTGATTCGGAACCGCACTGTCTTTGAAAACGCCCGCAAGATTTCGATGCTTATTTTTGATAAAACAGGAACGCTCACTACGGGTATTTTTGGAGTTACCCGTATAGGTAGTTTTTTGCCTAATTTTATCAAAAACGACCTGTTGGCGTTGGCAGCAGCGTTGGAACAAAACTCAGAACATCCCATTGCTACGGGTATCATTGCCGAAGCGAAAACCCAAAAAGTATCCATCCCAAATGTAGAGGATTTTCAGGCAATCACGGGCAAAGGTGTTTCAGGTAAGGTTGATGGAAAAAATGTATGGGTTGTCAGCCCGGGTTATTTGCGAGAAAACAACCTCAATATTCCCGAAGGGGCAATCGCAGATGCTTCCGAAACGGTCGTTTTTATATTGATTGATAACCAATTAGCAGGATTTATTGCCCTTGCCGATCAAATCAGGGAATCATCCACCGAGGCTATTCAAATCTTGAAAAAGCAAGGTATAAAAACATTCATGCTGACAGGCGACAATCAAAAAGTAGCCGAAACCGTCAGCAAAAGATTAGACATGACTGGCTATATGGCCGAAGTATTGCCACATCAAAAATTAGAGAAGATAAAGGAACAGCAAGCCAAAGGTGAATTTGTGGCCATGACCGGCGACGGTGTTAACGATGCCCCCGCCCTTGCCCAAGCCGACGTAGGTGTCGCCATCGGTTCAGGTACGGATGTAGCCGCCGAAACCGCCGACATCATTTTGGTAAACAGCGACCCGAAAGACGTTGCTTCCCTGATTCAATTTGGACGTGCCACCCATCAAAAAATGATTCAAAACCTAATTTGGGCTACCGCCTACAACGCCATTACCTTACCCTTAGCCACTGGCTTTGTACCGGGAATTGTTATCTCACCAGCCATTGGTGCCGTATTCATGAGTTTAAGTACAATTATTGTGGCTATTAATGCACAGACATTGCGATTTAAGTAATTCAATTGTCATTCTGAAACCCTGTTGCACAATATTTTAACTTATATTTGCTGTGTGAAAATTTTAGCCATTATATTATCCATTTATGTACTGGTGCTGGCAAGTCTCCCTTGCAGAGATGATGCCTGTCATGGGATGACTAATGGAAAAGCATCATCTTCACAAAGCAATCACACTGACAATCACGGAGGCACAAAATCTTGTTCTCCTTTCTGTACTTGTTGTGGCTCAATCATTTCACTTGGTTTTCATTCTCCTGTTTCTGTTCCCGAAAATCAAACTTCCTTTTTTACCCAAAAAGTAAAAATCGCTTTCTACAACGATTCTTTCTTTTCCAATTTCTACGGAAATATCTGGCAACCGCCCAAAATCTAACTTTGAAAGTCTTATTGCCATTTGCTCATACTGATAGCTACCTATCAGCATGGATTATTGTTTGTGGCACTTGCGGAACTTCTTCCGTATTAATTTCTCAAAATTAGATTCAAAAGAAATGTTAGATAAAATCATTCATTTTTCAATCAAAAATAAGTTTATCATAGGCTTATTTACGATGGCACTGGTGTTGGTGGGTATTTACAACCTCAGCCGACTGCCGATTGATGCCCTGCCTGATATTACCAATAATCAGGTTCAGGTTATTACTAATGCCCCTACCTTGGCTACGCAAGAGGTGGAACAGTTCATTACCTACCCCATCGAACAAACGATGAAAACCGTTCCACGCATTGTAGAAATGCGTTCGCTTAGTCGTTTCGGGCTGAGTGTGATTACCTTGGTTTTTGAGGAAAGTGTGGACATTTATTGGGCAAGAACTCAAATCAGTGAAAAACTAAAAGAGGCCGAAAGGCAAATTCCAAAAGGCATAGGCACCCCCGAATTAGCACCCATCAGTACGGGTTTGGGCGAAATTTATCAATATGTCATTTATGCCAAAAAAGGCTTTGAAAATCAGTATAGTGCTTCCAAACTACGAAGTATTCAAGACTGGATTGTAAAACCTCAATTGCTGGGTACGCCAGGCATTGCTGAAGTTACCACGTTGGGTGGTAGCCTCAAACAATACGAAATTGCGGTTCAGCCTGACCGACTAAAAAGCATGAACATCACCATTACTGATGTTTTTGATGCCCTCGAAAAAAACAACGAAAATACTGGTGGTGCTTACATAGACAAACAACCCTATGTCTATTTTATTAGGGCATTGGGAATGGTGAAATCTATCCCAGATATTGAAAAAATAGTAGTAAAAAACAACGATGGTATTCCGGTTTTGATTCGGGATGTGGCAAAAGTGCAGGAAGGTTCGGCTTTGCGATATGGTGCAGTTACCAAAGACGGCAAAGGCGAAGTGGTAGGTGGAATGGTGTTGATGCTTAAAGGCGAAAACTCCTCAGCAATTGTGAATCGAACCAAAGCGAAAGTCGAGCAAATCCGAAAATCATTACCCGAAGGCATTGCCTTAGAACCATTTATAGACCGTACTAAATTAGTCAACAATGCCATTGGAACGGTTCAGACAAACCTTCTTGAAGGAGCTTTGATTGTTATTTTTGTATTGGTTTTATTGCTTGGCAACTGGCGTGCAGGTTTGGTAGTAGCCTCCGTGATACCTTTGGCCCTGCTCTTCGCCGTCATTATGATGAATCTATTTGGCGTAAGTGGCAACCTGATGAGTTTGGGAGCAATAGATTTTGGTCTGATTGTAGATGGGGCCGTTATTATTGTTGAGGCCGTTATTCATCGGCTACACCTCAATAAAGAAGGGCGATTAACCGCCCAACAGATGGATGAGGAGGTTTTTGGTGCATCAAGCAAAATTCGGAGTAGTGCTGCTTTTGGCGAAATCATCATCCTAATTGTTTATTTACCCATTTTGGCGTTAGTTGGCACTGAGGGTAAGATGTTTAAACCCATGGCTCAAACGGTTACGTTTGCTATTTTGGGGGCTTTTATCTTGTCGCTCACCTACGTTCCAATGGCTTCGGCTTTGTTTTTGAGCAAAACAATTAGTCATAAAAAGAACATTTCCGATAAAATCATTGATACTATTTACCGATTCTACAAACCGGTTTTAGACAAAGCCCTGCAAATGAAGGCTTTAATTTTGGGTATTTCAGTCGCTATGTTTTTGGCCGCTTTGTTCGTTTTTAGTAGGATGGGGGGCGAATTTATCCCAACCTTAGAAGAAGGTGATTTTGCTATTAATTTTCGGAACGCTAACGGCAGTTCGTTGAGTATGAGTATTGAAACGTCCACCAAATTAGAGAAAATTCTTAAAACGAAATTTCCCGAAGTGGTGGAAGTTGTTACAAAAATTGGTTCCGCCGAAATTCCCACCGACCCAATGCCCATCGAATCGGCAGATATGATTGTCATTCTTAAACCTAAAAAAGAATGGACAACAACCAAAGATTTCTACGAATTGGCCGATTTGATGAAAGAAGAATTGGAGCAAATCCCCGGCGTAGGATTTGAAGTTTCACAACCCATACAAATGCGTTTTAATGAGTTAATGACAGGCGTTAGAAGCGACATTGCCATTAAGATTTTTGGGGAAGATTTAGAAAAATTGGCTGCTACCTCTACTAATGCCATTGGTTTAATTGGAAGTATCCAAGGTGTAGCCGATATAAAAGACGAGCGGATAACAGGAATGCCTCAAATCACGGTGCGGTATAATCCTGACAAATTGGCTTTATATGGTTTGAATGTAGGCGACTTAAACAAAGTTATCAGAACTGGTTTTGCCGGCGAAGTCACTGGTAAAGTGTATGAAGGCGAAAGGCGATACGAATTGGTGGTGCGATTGGACAAAGATTTTCGTCAAGATATTTCTAACGTAAAAAGTATTTTTGTGAGCCTGCCCAATGGCAATCAGATTCCATTGGAACAGGTAGCGGAGGTAAATATTGAGCAAGGGCCTGCCCAAATCAGCAGAGAAAATGGCAGAAGAAGAATCGTAATTGGGTTGAATGTTCGTGGTCGGGATGTCAAAAGTGTGGTAAACGAAATTCAGGCGCAATTAGACACCAAACTCAAACTACCCGAAGGTTATTACGTAACCTACGGCGGACAATTCGAGAATTTAGTAGAAGCCAACAAGCGCCTTTCGGTGGCTGTTCCAGTGGCGTTACTCCTAATCTTTGTATTACTTTTCTTCACTTTCAACTCGGTCAAGCAATCTTTATTAATTTTTACTGCCATTCCACTTTCAGCGATTGGTGGCGTGTTTGCGCTTTGGTTGCGTGGAATGCCATTTAGTATTTCGGCAGGAATTGGCTTTATTGCCTTGTTTGGGGTAGCAGTTTTGAACGGAATTGTGCTGATTGGTTATTTCAATCAACTCAAAGCCGAAGGTTGGGACGATGTGCTTGAAAGAATCAAAGAAGGCACAAAAGTACGGTTACGTCCTGTGGTGATGACGGCGGCGGTGGCTTCGATGGGTTTTTTGCCCATGGCATTAAGCAATGGCTCTGGGGCAGAAGTTCAAAAACCATTGGCAACGGTCGTCATTGGAGGCTTATTAACGGCTTCTTTACTTACACTTATCGTTTTGCCGATTTTGTATTTATTACTTGAAAAAGGGATAAAAGCCCCTAAAAAAATAACCATTTCATCGCTAATAATCTTAATTGGGTTATTTCTGGGCGGAAATGTGCAGGCTCAAACTTCTCTCAATCTCCAACAAGCTATTGAGTTAGGCACTAAAAACAATGGACTTGTACAAGCGAATGAGTTAGCTGTCAAACTACAAAATCAGTTAAAACCTACGGCGGTTGAATTGCCCAAAACCAATATCAACGCCATGCTTGGGCAATATAATACCCGTAGTTTTGACCAAAATTTTAGCATTTCACAAGGATTTAGTCCTTTTCTATTTCAAGCAAAACGAGGTTTAATTAACGAGTATATTAAAGGTAGTGAACTGAAATTGTTGGCTACTAAATATGATATTGCCTTTCAGATTCGACAATCTTGGAATACCATTTTGTATCTCTCTGCACTGAATCAATTATTGCAAAAACAAGACGACTACTTACAGACATTCGTCAAAGCGGCAAATCTCAAATTCAAAACGGGTGAGAGCAATTTATTGGAAAAGACCACTGCCGAAACCAAACAACAGGAGTTGGTGCAAATTCGAAATCAAAATGAAGGCTTGATTTTGAGTGAAAAAATCAAATTGAAAAGCATTTTGAATCTGAATACCGATTTTACGCTTGCCGAAAATGAGTTTTTGCCCTCAAAACTCCTGAGTAGCGATTCGGCGCTCATCAATCAAAACCCGATGCTACAAATGGCATGGCAACAAATTGAAATAGCATCTGCAAGCAATAAAGTAGAGAAAGCCTTGCGAAAACCTGATTTTTCGGCAGGCTATTTTCTGCAATCGCTCACAGGAAATCAACAAGTTGGTGACAAAACGATTTATTACAATGGTCTGCCACGCTTTCACGGGCTAACCTTGGGCATAGGTGTCCCGATTTTCGGAGGGGCTTCCAAAGCACGAATCAAAGCATCAGAAACTGACATTCAGCTACAACAAAAAAATGCTGAATACCTTAAAAATCAGCTCAATAGTCAGCTTTTGCAGCAACTTCAAGAGCAAAGGGTTAATCAGTCCCTGCTTGATTATTATATCCAAATGGCTTTGCCCAATGCTGAAATCATCACTAAAAATGCTACAAAAGCCTACCAGAGTGGCGAAGCGGGTTATGTGGAATACCTGCAAGGATTAGAAACGGTTTTGAGTATTCAACGCAATTACTTGCAAGCCATTCATAATCTGAACCAGAACCTCATCAATATTCAGTATTTGTTGAACAACTAAATTTTTGAAACAATGAAATTACATATAAAAAATATTTTTTCGCTAAACACGGCTCTTGCCCTTTGCTTTTTGCTTCTTTCTTCTTGCGACAAAAAAGCAGAAACCACCCAAGCCGAAGAACACCACGACGATGCAAAAGGAGTGGTAGAACTTACACCAGCGCAAGTAAAAGCAGCGCAAATTATCTTCGGTAATTTTGAAAAGAAAAACCTGAGTGAAGTAATCACCACCAACGGATATACCCAACTGCCTCCCCAAAGTCAAGCGGATGTATCGGTTTTTATGGGGGGAATCGTCAAAACAATTACCGTTATCGAGGGGCAGTATGTAAAGAAAGGGCAATCAATTGCTACATTTCAGAGTATGGAGTTTAATAATCTTCGCCTTGAAAAAGCAAAATTGACGGAGGAGTTGCAACAAGCCAAAGTCAACAAAGAGTTTTTAGATTTAGATTTTGCCCGACAAAAAGAATTGAGTGATGAAAACGTCACGGCTAAAAAAACGTTTCAAAAAGTTAGTTCAGAACTTGATTTGGTGAATAACAAAATAAAAATAACCCAACAACAAATCGAGATTTTAGAGCAAAACCTACTCCTTAGCGGTAATGGCAACTCTAACACGATTGTGATTACAGCCCCAATTTCTGGACATATCACTGCCATAAATGTAAAAATAGGAAGTAACATTTCGGCTAATGCTTCCTTATTTTCAATTGTAGATAATTCAGAAATGTACGTTGAATTATTAGTTTACGAAAAAGATCTCTTTAAAATAAAAGTTGGGCAAAGTTTACGTTTTGTACTCACTAATCAGGGCAATAAGGAGATTATCGGCAAGATTTTTAGTATTGGTAAAGCCTTTCAGAAACAAACTAAATCGGTGGCCGTCCGTGCTGACATCAATAATAAGACGATTGGTTTAATACCCGGCATGTATGTCAATGCCTTGATTGATATTGGCAATAGTGATGTGAATACCCTGCCAGCCGAAGCCATTGTAAAAGCAGAAGGCAAAGAATTTATCTTTATTCATGAAGCCGAAGAAAACCACGAACATGCCGCAAGCGAGAAAGTACATGAGGAAGATACGGGCATTCATTTCAAGCGAATCGAGGTAAAAACAGGCATCACTCAATTAGGGTATGTACAAGTTACGCCTTTGGAAGAAATTCCAGCAGGTGCAAAAATCGTAACAAAAGGAGCTTATTATCTACAATCTTCCATCGCCAACGCTGAGGGTGGTGATGAACACGGGCATTGAGTAATCTAAATATCAAACGAGAAGATGACAATGTTCTCAGAAGTTTTTCTATATGCCCTTATCCCTGTCATTTCTATCTTAATAGGAGGAATGACAGGCTTGTTCCGAAAGCCCAGCGGAGCATTTCGAAGTTCGGTGTTGCATTTTGCTGCCGGCGTGGTTTTTTCGGTGGTTGCCGTAGAGCTGTTGCCTGATGTTATTAAAGAACACAAGCCCGTAGAAGTGGGCATTGGTTTTGGGTTAGGGATTGCTACGATGCTTTTGATAAAATATTTTGCCGAAAAATATGAATCAAAAAGTGAAGGAAACAGCAATACAAATGCTTTACCAATGGGACTGTTAGTGGCTTTGGGCATAGATATGGTAATAGATGGTTTGTTGTTGGGAGTAGGCTTTGCCGCAGGAAATACAGAAGGTATTTTGCTATCGGTAGCATTGGCATTTGAAGTTTATTCATTAGGGTTGGCCGTTGTGTTAGCTTGCAGCAAAAGCAATATTTCTAAACAGAAGAACCTACTTATCTTATTCATTTTAGGCTTGACTTTCTTTGTGGGAGCCGTTTTGGGAATCACGCTATTATCAAGTCTATCACAAGAAATGCTTGAACTGGTTTTATCCTTTGGATTAGCAGCCTTGCTGTTTTTAGTAACAGAAGAATTACTCATGGAAGCTCACGAAGAAAAAGAAACCCTCTTACAAACCAGTATGTTTTTTGTCGGTTTTCTAATCTTTCTTTTAGTAGGAATGGTGGCATAACTTTTAATTGTTTGGAAGTCAAGAACCCCAACAAGCAAACTATGAATCAAATCCTTTTTGGCTCATTGATACTGAGCATTTTACATGCGCTGATTCCCAGTCATTGGTTGCCTTTTATAACCATTGGCAAAACGGAACGTTGGACAGAAATTCGCACCCTTACCGTTACGGCCTTAGCAGGCCTTGCCCATACAATTAGCACCACTATTTTGGGGTTAATCGTGGGCTTGGCTGGTTACGAATTAGCCGAAAAATACCATGAACTCGCTGAAAGTGTGATTCCTGCTGTATTGTTGATGCTGGGTTTGTGGTATCTGATGCAACACTTGCGGCATCAACACGCTCACGAACATATTGATACTCAAAAACAAAAAGGCAAATCATTCAATGGGCTTTTGTTTTCGCTTTGTGTTGGTATGTTCTTGTCGCCTTGTATGGAAATCAATGCCTACTTCCTGAGTGCGGGGGCATTGGGCTGGCAAGCGTTGGGTTTAGTGGCACTTATCTATAATGTAGTCACACTCGCAGGGATGCTCATGATGGTCTGGGTAGCAGGGCGTGGCCTTCGGCTCATCAATGCCCACTGGTTTGAGCATAACGAAAACCTCATAACGGGGCTAACACTCCTTGGGCTATCCATTCTCAATTTCTTTATCGAATTCTAACTGATTATTTCATGGAAAAGAAAGTGCAAATTCATAAAAATCATACAACTGATGATTGCTGCGACACGTCGTCAGAAGTTAAAACTCCAACACATAGCGATAACGACGGACACGAACACGACGAAGAAACAGGCGAAGAAAGCCTGCTGAAAAGCCGTTGGCGGCTGTGGTTGAGTTTGACAATTCTGTTGGGCTTCGTTGCTATCACACAATTGTTTAAAGTAGAAATAGCCAAGCCTGTCGAAATTGCTTTGATGACGATTGCCTACTTGCTGGCAGGTTACAACACGCTCGAACGGGCTTTTCGGTCGTTGCGACGGGGCGATTTTTTCAATGAATTTACGTTGATGTCCATTGCTACGCTTGGCGCATTTTACATCGGCGAATATAGCGAAGGAGTAGCCGTGATGATTTTCTACGAGATTGGTGAATTGTTTCAAGATTTGGCAGTCAATCGCTCGAAACGTTCCATTAAAGCATTATTGGACGTGCGTCCTGACACCGTGACGGTACGGCGCAACGGCACGCAACAGACAGTCAGCCCCGCCACGGTGCAAATCGGCGAAACGATTTTGGTAAAACCAGGCGAAAAAGTAGCCTTAGACAGCACCTTATTGACTGATAACGCCAGTTTCAACACAGCAGCCCTCACGGGTGAATCTCGCCCTGATACCAAACGTACGGGCGAAGTCGTACTGGCAGGAATGATTAACTTGGATAAAGTAATTGAACTGAAAGTAACGACTGCTTTCAAGGATTCTAAACTCTCCCGCATCTTAGAAATGGTACAGGATGCTACCGCCCGAAAAGCTCCTACACAGTTGTTAATCACCCGTTTAGCCAAAGTTTACACCCCCATTGTGTTTGGCTTAGCGTTGGCAATTACACTGATTCCGTACTTTTTTATGTCAACCTACGTCTTCAACGACTGGTTGTATAGGGGGATGGTTTTTCTGGTCATTGCTTGTCCGTGTGCATTAACGGTTTCTATCCCATTGGGTTATTTTGGGGGCATTGGTTTGGCTTCTCGCAATGGTATCTTGGTCAAAGGTTCTAACTTTTTGGACGTATTAACCGAAATTAATACCGTCGTTTCAGACAAAACAGGGACGCTGACAAAGGGAGTTTTTAAGGTGCAAGAAGTTAGCCCCCCACCCCCCGATGGGGGAGTTAATGAAGAATTATTTATTCAATTACTGGCGGCATTGGAAAATACTTCTACGCATCCCGTAGCCAAGGCTGTGGTAGAATATGCCAATTTACAAAAAACAAACTGGCAAGGTTTGAAAGTAGAAGCTGTGGTGGAAATATCGGGGCATGGCTTAAAAGGAGTTATTGGTGGCAAAACAGTGTTGGCGGGCAATCTAAAATTGTTACAAAAGTTTAATGTTTCACACCCTGCCGAATTAGAGCAAATCGTTGAAACAATTGTGGTTTTAGCCATTGAAAATCAATACGCTGGCTATATTACCATTGCCGACGAAGTAAAAGAAGATGCTGCACAAACTGTTGCTGACTTAAAGGCATTAGGCATTGAAACAGTAATGCTTTCTGGCGACAAAACAACAGTTGTCCAAAAAGTAGCCGACCAACTTGGTATTGTGCGAGCCTACGGCGATTTGCTGCCCGAAGGCAAGGTAGAAAAAGTACAAGAACTCAAAAATCAAGGCAAAAAACTCGCTTTTGTCGGAGATGGCGTAAATGATGCTCCCGTAGTAGCTCTTGCTGATGCAGGTATTGCCATGGGCGGTATGGGGTCAGATGCCACGATTGAAACTGCCGACATTGTGATTCAAAATGACCAGCCGCATAAAATCGTTTCGGCCATCAAAATTGGAAAAATTACCAAATCAGTCGTTTGGCAGAATATTTCACTGGCGATGGGCGTGAAAGTCGCCGTTATGTTGTTGGGTGCAGGAGGTATCGCCACTTTGTGGGAAGCCGTTTTTGCCGATGTGGGCGTGGCTTTGTTGGCTATTTTGAATGCAGTTAGGATACAGCAAATGAAATTTTAAGGAGTTTGCCGTATTTTACGCTAAATTTCATTTTACCTTTCTGACTACCTTAAAATGGACTTTTCGTTATTAAAAACTTTCATCAACCAAAAAGTAGCTATTTCAGATTTAGAGTTTGAACAGTTAGCTCATTTGGTTTATTTGAAAAAATTTAAGAAAAATGAAATAATACTTAACCAAGGCGAGGTCTGTCATTTTATAGGTTTTATAAATCAGGGCTTAATTAGAAGCTACTATTATGATGAGGGTGGTAAAGAAATCACCACTAAATTTTTCTTTGAAAACTGCCTTTTTACTTATGTCGAAGGTTTTATTGAAAACTCGGCTTCAAACAAAACTTTCGTAGCTCTTGAAAATTGTGAGACATTGATGATAAAAAAAAGTACGCTTTGGGGGCTTTTTGAGATTCAGCCAAAGTTTGAAAAGATTTTTAGTTTTATCCTCATGGAAGACCTCAAAAATATGATACAAGCAGAAGAAGAAAAAAGAAACGAAACACCACAAGCAAGATATTTGAATTTTAAAAGGCTATTCCCCACAGCAGCAAACAGAATTGCTTTAAAATATTTGGCAAGCTATTTGGGTATTGAACCACAAAGCCTTAGTAGAATTAGAAAAAGATTAACAGCACAAAGTAGAAAGTAACCTGGGTTCACTTTTTTGTAAAGTTGGCCTCATAATTTTGTTAAAAACTAACAAAATTATGAACTGGCCAAAAATCATTGCTATCTTAATTGATAATGCCCGAAACTATTCGTTCATAGCGGGTACTACATTTCTTATTTTCTATGTCGTATTGAGAAAAAGGATTTCCTTCAAAAAAATACAACTCAAATTTCCAGAATCGAAAGATTATCGGCGTGAAGTATTCTATTCTATCATTTCGATTATGATTTTTACTATTCCACCTGTTATCATGCTATTAAGTGATACAATTAGACCTTTTACACAATATTATCCTGATATTAACCAGCATAGCAAACTCTATTTTTTCTTAGCTTTTGGATTGATGATAGTCATTCATGATACTTATTTCTACTGGATTCATCGGTTAATACACCACAAAAAATTATTTACTTTATTTCATTTGGTGCATCACAAATCAACCAATCCATCACCCTTAGCAGCTTATGCTTTTCACCCGTTAGAAGCTATTGTTGAGTCTGGCATTTTCATTTTATTGTTGTTGATTATGCCTTTGAACGATTATCATTTGCTGGTTTTTTTCATTTGTAGCCTTGCCTATAATGTTTATGGACATTTAGGTTTTGAGCTTTATCCAAAGGGATTTAGTAAACATTGGCTCGGAAAATGGGTAAATACATCTGTAAATCATAACCAACATCACCAATTTTTTAAGGGAAATTATGGTCTTTATTTTACTTTTTGGGATAGAGTAATGGGAACATTACGGCCTGATTATGACAAGTATTTTGAGGAAGTAAAAAATCGTCAAAAATAAGATTCTCTTTCTTACATATAAACGCAGGCATTAAGTCAATTGCTACTTAGCTATTCCTACTTTGTGTAGCTATTTTGAATGCGTATGTCGGATTTTGGGTACAAAGATATACTATGTTCTATAAAGATTGAGTGAAATGATCATCCGTCAGCATCATACAATTCGTTGATTCATCATTTGGCAAACAGCAACTCAAACAGTTGTTAACTCCGGACAACATACTATTGCGTAGTTCTTGTAATGCCGTTATTTTTTCATCAATCAACTTTATTTTTTCAAGCATTTTTTGTGACACATTATCACACGAAGCGGTGTTGGAGGCAATCAATGCCAAAAAATCAGCCGTTTCGTTTAGGGTGAACCCAAAATTCTTTATCCTTTTAATGGCAAGCAAATTTTGTAACGTTTCTTCTGAATATTCTTTGTAGTTGTTAAACCGCCTTTCCTTGCGCCCAATTGAAATCAAACCTTGCTTTTCATAAAAGCGTATGGTATCTCTGGGCAGGCCTGTTTTTTTCGACAATTCGCCAATCAGCATCTGTTTGAAAATTTATTTCATTTTTTCTCTTGACAGTGGACTATACTCCACGGTTTATCTTTGCAAAGGTAATTTTAAAATATTCAGAACATGGAAAAAAACGAAACAAAATTGAACCAATCCCTCTTTAAAAAACTTGGCTGGGCAAGTATCGGACTATGTGGTTTGTGTTGTGCCTTACCCATAATTGGCGCATTCGCAGGCATTAGTTCATTAGCCACCATCGCTTTTTATTTGGAGAAAATCGGTATAGTTGCATTAGCCTTAGCAGGCTTTTTGTTTGTATATTCATTTTACAAAAAGCAACAAGAAACAAAATCTTGTACTACTTCTTGCGATGTGAATTGTGAATGTAAAGCAGAGAATGCTCTAAAATCGTAGGTGAAGGTATCCAATTGAAGCAAATGAGTTTTATAAAGGTAATAACAGTTTTTGTTTTGGCAGGTTTTTGTGAGATTGGTGGTTGTTATTTAATCTGGCTTTGGCTCAAAGAAGATAAACCCTTCTGGTACGGGTTATTCGGCAGTACAATACTGGTGCTGTATGGCGTTGTAGCAACATTTCAATCCAATAATTTTGCCCGAACTTACGCTGCCTATGGAGGGATATTTATTATTATGTCTTTCTTGTGGGCTTATAAATTTGACAATTTTAAACCCGATAAATTTGATATTATTGGTGCATTGATTGTCTTTTTAGGTATTTCAATTATTTACTTTGCCAAACGGCATTAAAACCAAATAAAAGATGAAACAACTAACAATTCTGGGAATCATACTTCTTAGTTTTCAAGCGATGGGTCAAAAAAAGGAATCTTGTTGCAGTGAAGGCCCTGCAATGGCTTGTAAACTTACATCAGCCGAGCTTAAAGAAAGAAAAGCAACAATTATTGAAAACTTGAAGAAAGAAATCGTTGAAACTGTTGAACTCAAAAACGGCATGAAATATGCCTTCAAGGATAGCGATGAGACAATTGCAATGTTGGCTGATTTTATAAAAACAGAAAGACAATGCTGTGATTTCTTTAATTTTGGACTTTCGGTTTCTGCTGAAAAAAGTATGTATATTTAGAACTGACTGGACCAAAAGGCGTAAAGGACTTTATCAAGTCAGAGCTATCGTTGTGAACTTTTACAATTCGTTTCAACCCATTTTATTATGAAAACCTTCTTAATTTTTGTTTTGAGTTTTAGCTTTTTTACAAGCGAAGCACCAACCGCCCCAGCGATCAATAGTAAAGCCATTACTTTTGAATTGAAAAACATCAATGGCGAAACCATTTCATTGAACAGCTTTAAAGATTCAAAAGGTATTATCCTGACATTTCTTACCAACAATTGCCCTATTGCAAAAATGTATCAAAATCGGGTGAAGGCATTACAAGAAAAATATACTAAGTTAGGTTTTCCTGTTGTGGCCATTGACCCCGCTGATTCGATGGAAGATATGAAAAAAGTTGCCTCAGAGAAGGGCTTTAATTTCTATTATTTGCACGATGCTGATCAAAAAACTTCGTTTTCTTATGGCGCAATCGTCAATACTCATACTTGTATTTTGACAAAAGAAAAAGAGGGCTACAAAATCGCTTACATCGGTGCAATTGATGATAATAGAGACGAAAGTAAAATTACAGAGAAGTACATCGAAACGGCAATCGCTTCTATTTTGGCAAAAGAAGAGATAAAAGTGACTACCACTACCGCCAAAGGTTGTGTAATTAGCTATCGAAAATGAGGTAGTTCAAAATACCATAAACTGCAAGAGGGCTGACATTCAGCCCTCTTGCAGTTTATACCTGTTCAATCTTAAAACCTGCCTGTCCAACGGTCTGTTGGATAAGTTCGCAGCTGAGTTCTTCGCCCGAAACAGTCAAGATTTTGTCAGGATTGGCAGTATCTACTTTCCAGTTTTCTACTTCTTCCAACTGGTTCAGAAACGGCGTTACTTTGGCTATACAGCCGCCGCAGTTAATGTTGGTTTTGAAATGCAAGGTTTCCATTGGTATTGTTTGGTTAAAAATTAATTACAGTTTTTTACTTTTCAGCCGTAAGCTATTGGCTACTACCGACACCGAACTCAGTGCCATGGCCGCTCCCGCAATCATCGGATTGAGCAGAAAGCCATTGACAGGATACAACACCCCCGCCGCCAGCGGTATGCCGATGAGGTTATAGATGAAAGCCCAAAAGAGGTTTTGGTGAATGGCCGCTACAGTCCATTTAGAAAGTCGAATGGCTTGGGGAATTTTCAGCAAATCGCTTGAAATGAGCGTCATTTTCGCTACGTCCATGGCAATGTCAGATCCTTTTCCCATGGCGATACTCACATCTGCTTGGGCAAGGGCGTGAGAGTCATTGATACCGTCGCCGACCATGGCCACAGTTTTTCCTGCTTGCTGCAATTGCTCAACGAAAGCCGCTTTTTCAGAGGGCATCACCTGCGCTTTAAACACTGGAATACCCACCTCTGCAGCAACCATTCCTGCCGTAGCGTGATTGTCGCCCGTGAGCATATACACTTCAACTCCCTCTGCCTGCAATGCTGCTACAGCCTGTGCAGAAGTAGCTTTAATGGGGTCGGTAATACCGAAAATAGCCAAAACCTGATGTTCGTCGGCAAAGGCAATCACCGTTTGTCCTGCCTGTTGCCACTGCTCAATGGGCAATTGCGCCACAGGCAAGCCTGGTTCATTTATCCAAGTCGGGCTTCCTATGCGGTACAATTTCCCATCCACCATAGCTTGAACTCCTTTACCTGTCAGGTTTTCAAACTGCTGGACAGCAACCGGCTGAACTCCTTCTACCCGTAAGTGTTTGACCACCGCCTGAGCCAGCGGGTGGGCAGATTGGCTTTCGATAGCAAGAGCGATTGCTTTGAGTCCCTGCGAATCGGGCAGCAACCATGAGTGATTGACTACCGTAGGTTTTCCTTCGGTGATAGTGCCCGTTTTGTCCAAGATGATAGCGTTGATCCGGTGAGCTACTTCCAAACTCTCTGCATCTTTTATCAGAATTCCCTGCTCGGCTCCTTTGCCGACTCCTACCATAATAGCCGTAGGTGTAGCCAGCCCCAACGCACAGGGGCAGGCAATGACCAGTACCGTTACAGCCGCCAAAAGTCCCTGCGTAGCGGCATTTTCGCCACCGAATACAAGCCAAACCAATAAGGTAAATAATGATATACTTATAACTACGGGTACAAAAATACCCGCAATTTTATCGGTGAGTTTTTGGATTGGTGCTTTGCTGCCCTGTGCGTGTTGCACCATATTAATAATCTGCGCCAGCAACGTTTCACTCCCTACTTTTTCAGCAATAAAACGAAAACTTCCCTGCTGATTGACGGTGCCTGCATATACTCGATGTCCTTTGCTTTTTTCTACGGGAATGGGTTCTCCCGAAATCATGCTCTCATCTACAAATGAAGTACCCGATAATACTTTTCCGTCCACGGCTATCTTATCGCCCGGCTTCACAATGATTCGGTCACCTACCCGTACTTCACTGATCGGGATTTCTCGTTCTTCGCCGTTTTCGATGACCCAAACCGTGCGGGGTTGCAACCCCATGAGCTTTTTAATGGCTGAGGAGGTGTTGGCTTTGGCTCGTTCCTCCAATAATTTACCAAGCATAATAAACACAATGACCACCGCCGCCGCTTCATAATATACGTGAGCGTGCAGGCCACGGCTATGCCAAAAATCGGGATATATGGTATTGAAAAGGCTAAACAGAAAAGCGACGCCCGTACTCAACGCTACAAGCGTATCCATATTCGCTTTTCGATAGCGGGCCTGTTTCCAGGCGTTAATGAAAAAACTTCGTCCGAATACTGCCAAGACGGGCGCAGTCAGAATCATCATCAGCCAATTACCATAAGGCATATCCATGAAAAACATTCCGATGACTGCCACGGGAAAAGTCAGTACCCCCGCCCACAATACGTTTGTTTTGAGTCTTTCATACTGATTGGCTTTGATTTCTTCTTGTTTTTCTGAGGCTTTCTCCGTGTCGAGAATTAAGTCATAGCCAACTGCTTGGAGTGATTTTTTGAGATTCTCAGGCGTTGTTAGATAAGGGTCAAAAGCAATTTGAGCCGACTCATTGGCGAAATTTACCGCACATTCTAATACCCCTTCTTGCTTACTCAATACATTTTCAACGCTGCTCGCACAGGCAGCACAAGTCATCCCTATCACAGGCACGGTAATTTGTCTTTCTTTCTCTTCCGTTATTATTTCCATTATCTTACATATTTGACACTGCAAAAGTAAAGCTCACTGGTGGGTGAGCTGTTACAGGATTTTCGGAATGGTTTATATGATTTTCAGGAAAGAAATAACTTTTAAACTGGTTTACCACAAGTTGCATTTACTTCTTAAATATAAGTCACTATTATTCAATGAATTACTCATTAGAGTCTTGGAGGTAGCTACTCGCTGAGGAAGCATAGTATCGTTTTCTAATTTCACTTAAATAGATAATTTTTTGCCACCTAATGCGCCCGCATTGATATTTTGTTTGGTAATTATACCTCGAAACGGGGCTACAATCACTAAATATATTTTCTGCTGGCGAGCCACCACCATGATTTCTTGCGATATAATACAAGAGTTGTTATCAGTACAGATTGGGTTAAATGCTTGCTTCACTTCTCGCACAGAATCTTCCCTGACTAACGTACTACTTGTAAACGGAGGTCAAAATCTTGGCTACTTGAACTTCACCAAATGGAACAAAGAAAAACTCCGCCGCCGGGTCAATAAATTTCGTGATAAGCCACGGGCAGGCATTGCGGTCAATTTTTTGGCGTTCACGATAATCCATTTATAAGTGTAACTTCTTTTACCTACTTCTAAAAATCACAACCGCCAATAAACCAACTACTAAGGTAAGAATACCTCCATACAAAAAGTCATTTTCGGGAAAACGGTTACCCATATAACCCGCTATCGGATAGGCAATAGCCCACCATAAATGGGAAAAGGCAAAGTGCGAGCCATACACTTTGCCTTGATTTTCGGAAGAAATATTTTCACCAATCAGCGTTTCGGAAGGTATTTCGGCCAAACTTTGGCCTAATCCTGCCAAAATCCAAAGCCCTACAAAGACAGGATAATTGGCGTAATTGGCAAAACACACCGATACACCCAGCAACAACGCTCCGCTGATTAAAGACACGCTTCTGGATTTCGATTTATCTATAATGCCCGACGCAAAAGCGGCAATGCTTGCTCCGATGCCAAAGGCGGCCATGACCCAGCCGTAGTATTTGTCATCCAATTGCAGTTCGTTTTTGACGTGGCTGATAGTGTTTACCAAAATCATGGCTCCCGCAATGGCCGATACAAATTCGATGCTCAGTGCAAAACGCAATAACTTATTGCCAAACAAAAGACTAATTCCTTTGATGACTTCTGCCCACGCATTTTTTGGGTTTTTGCCTGCATCTACAACGCCTTTTTGCAGGTCAGCTTTGGGAATGGCTAAAATCAAAACCGCAGCCAACACAAAAGACAGGGCATCTACTAAGAATATCTCCCTTGCCCCCAACCAAACCGCCACAACACCCGCTAAACCCGGTCCTAAAACGCCCAATAGCTGAAAGGTTGCGGATAGCCTCCCTAAAATACTTGCCTACGACAATCTGAGGAATAATCGCTCGGTAGGTGGGGGTAAAAAAGGCATTGAACACATTGAGAAAAAACACCAACCCATAAATTTGCAGTTCGGAAGTGATAAAAGGCAAACAGGCAACAATGCTCATTCTGACAAAATGAGTGAAGTACAAAATCTTCTTTCGTTCGACTCTATCGGCCAAAACCCCGGCGAAGGGTGAAAAAACAATAAATGCAGTCACCCGAAGTGTGAGAGCCGTTGCCAAAATAATGGACGAGCGTTCTTTATCTATTTCATACGCCAACAATGCCAAGCCTACCCACGTGAACGCATCGCCAATCAAGCTGATGGTTTGCGCCAAATAGAGTTTGGCGAAGGTCTTGTTTCGCAGTGCCTGAAACGGTTCGATGAGGGTTTTGAGAAATTTGTTATTCATCCGCTGTATTTTTCATTTTCATTAGCAACGAATATGCCCCTTTGACCACAATGTTTTTATTAGACAGATCAGTATCCGATATGATTTCGGTAAACTTGTTTTGAGTAGTACCTACCCGCACTTCCTTCATCTCGTACTGCTTGTTTTCGTTGGCAATAAAGATGTAGTTTTTGCTCTCAAAATTGACAATTGCTTCAACGGGCAGCACACTCGACTGCTTGCTTTGCACTTCTATATCAGCATTCATGAACATACCAGGCAACAGAGTTTTATCGTAATTTAAGAAAGTGCAGTGTACATCAACGCTCCTGTTGTCTGAAAAATCCCTACCAATCAATTTAATTTTGCAGGGATATTTTCGGTCGGGGTTGGTGTTGGTGTAAGCGGATATAGATTGCCCGATGGCCAATTTATTGACATCTTTTTCAAAAATAGTGAGTGCCAATTGGATGTCTGCGGGGTTTACCAATTCAAAAAGCACATCCGTCGGACTTACAAATTTGCCCATATTGACGTTTACTTTGGATACATACCCGTTGATAGGTGAGTAAATAAAGATGCTTTTCGAGATTTTATTAACATCCAACGTAGCGGGATTGATGCCAATCAGCTTTAATCTTTCTTCCAACGATTTTATCAAAATGTTTTGTGAAAGATAGGTCGCTTTGGCTTGCTCAAATACTTTATCGCTACTGGATTTACTTAGGTTTAATTCTTTTTGCCGTTCAAATTCCTTCTCGTTGTAACTGAATTGGGCTTTTGCCGTCAGGTAATCTTGCTGAATCTGGATAAATTGTTGGTCTTCTACCGTCGCAATTACTTGCCCTTTGCTGACGTACATTCCTTCCAGCAATTTCATAGACTTTAAATAGCCACCCAATGGAACACTCACCGACACCATGCTTTGGGGCGGCACGTCTATTCTGCCACTGACTTTCAAGGTCGTGGCAATTTGCTTTTGTTCAATTTTGCCGATTTCGATACCCGCAGTTTTCATTTGAGCATCGGTTAGAGCCGTGTTGTTTTCTACCACAGGGGTTTGGGCTTCTTCCTCCACTTTGGCTTCATTTGGGCCGCAACTTGCCATAAACAAAAGGCAAAAAGAAAATAGCCATTGCCTATTCAGGGATTTTATATTTCTCATTTGGATGTTCCTTTAAGTTGATAATCGTTTTGTGGCTTCCACTCAATGACTGTGTTGATCTTCAATCATTTGATACTCGCCTTTTACGTGCAGGTTTACAATAATCTCTTCATTGGTTCTATTTTTAAAATACCAACCATGCTTTCCTTCATAAGGAGCAATAAAAGAGCCTGCCAAGTTGTTAGAATTCCCAACGGTGTAGCTTTCGTAATAGCCCGAGTTTTTGGCAGCATTTTCTTTTACGTCGCCGTGCAAATCAAAAAACAAAATGCCTTTATCGGTTTTCCAGTCGTATTTTACCTGCCCGTGTTTTAAAACCAATATCTTATATTCCAGCCCTTTACCAGCGGGAACGGCAATTTTTACGCTATCCATTCGGCTCTCATATTGTTGGGCCGGGGCGGGGAGTTCGGCTTCTTTTGGTTTGGGAGTTTTAGCGTCCGAACCAAGTTCTGCCAATAAAAAATTAGAAGGCGGCAGTTCGACCCCATTGGTTTGTGTGGCTTTTGCCTCTGTGACTTGATGGCTTACATACAGCCTCGAAAAGCCCAGTATTTTACCTAAACCTGTGTAATCTTTGCCGTATTGGGCAGGTAAAACCGCTACCACACCTATTACTACGGCTGAAATCAACGCTAAAAGGGTAGCGTTTTTTATTTGTTTTGCACTTAAATTGGGTTGTGAATTATGCATTTTTTTGTCGTTTTAAGCGTTGAAAAATCCTGTTAATTGAAAAATCATCAGCACAAAACCAGCCGTCATTAGCAAAGTATTGGTAATGGTTGAAAACCGAGCGAACGAATTGTATTTCCGCCAAACACTGATGAAAATCAGCACAAAAAGCAGGGCCAGAAACTGTCCTATTTCGACGCCGATATTGAAGCCGATGAGGTTGGTCAATAAGCCTTCTTTGTTGAAATTGAACTCTTGTAGTTTAGTAGCCAAACCCAAGCCATGAAACAATCCAAAAATCAACACTGTCCCTTTTTGATTGGGCTGACTATGAAATATTTTCTCAAACCCGCCCAAATTATCAAACCCTTTATATACAATAGACAATGCAATGATGGCATCAATCAAGTAGGCGTTTACCTGCCAGTTGAGCAATACCCCCAAAAGTAGCGTGATACTGTGCCCGATGGTAAAAAAACTCACGTACAACAGTATTTCTTTGGGCTTGTAAAGAAAGAAAATTACCCCTACCAAAAACAGTAGGTGGTCGTAGCCTGTAATCATGTGCTTGGCTCCGATGTACAAAAACGGCACAAAGGCCGTCCCGTTATTGTCCTTCAAAAATGCTTTGGTGATGTCATCTACCCCATGCGCAAATGCCGCTGAACAGACACACAGCAAGGCCAATGCCATCAGCAAAAGGCTTATTTTGGGTTTTATTTTCATGTTTTCGTTAGTTATTGGTTAAAGAATTTAGGTAAATGATTGCTTCGTTTAATTTCCGCACCGCTTCGATGTAATTGCTCTGAATTTCGATGCTTTGATTGATCAACATGACCCATTCCAAGTAATTAATATCGCCATTGCCAAATTGTTTGTTGGCGGTAGTGGTGATTAACGCAGCGTTTTTCAAAGCCGATGTTTCAAAATACTGTATTGCCGCTTCGTTTTTCTGATACTGAACAAGGGCCGTTTTGTAGGCAGTTTCCAGATTTTTAAGATTCACCTCGTAGTCATTGGCTACGACCTGTTCATTGAATTTTGAAGCATTAATGAGGGCTTTTTGTCCATTCCTGAACAGCGGAATCCCCAGTCCTACCTGTACCGACTGAAAGCGGGGAACGCTGTTATATTCTTTGTTGTTTGCTCCTACACCTCTCATACTCATTATATTGTATCCAAGTATGAGGTTAGGCCTGATTACTGGACAAAAAGAATAAAAGCGATGTGAATCTTGTTAGAAATTTGTGAAAAAACTACAAGAACTTCATTCATCGCTTTTGGACAAAA
>NZ_AUIF01000037.1 GCF_000423565.1 Runella zeae DSM 19591
TTCTAATTGCCTCGATGAGTAAATATTGCTCAAATAACCATAGATCAACACTTTTAAAAGCATTCTTGGATGGAAACTTGAGGTGCCCCCACCTTTATAGTTCTGCTCTAATTGGCTTAGTTCCAGCTTGTCTATGACCGAACTTACTACTCGAACTGGATGATTTTTATCTATCAATTCGTCTAAACTCGGTGGCAGAAGGCTTATTTGGTTGGGCGTATAGGGCTTAAATACCACCCGATTTCTTGAGTGTTTCATAGCCCTAATTTACAAAAAAATCTGCCCACAAAAAAGAGGCTGTCCCTTTTGAGACAGCCTCTTTTTTTACTAAGCTACAAAAATCTCCTGCGTGGGCTGTTCCGAACCGGGGATGATGGGCAAAGTCACCTGCAAAATCCCTTTTTGATATTCGGCTTTGATATTGGCGGTATCGACGGTCTCGTCGATCCAAAAGCTTCTTTCAAAAGACGCTTTCCTAAACTCATTACGAATCCAATTTTTGTTTTCGTCGTCGTTTACAGCCTGATACGAAATCGTCAACTCGTTGCCTTTGAGATTGATTTTGAAATCTTCTTTGGCGCGGTCGGGAGCGATAACGTAGATTTCGTAGCTATTGTCGGTTTTTGAGACGTTGACGGGGACCCGGAAATTTCCTCCGGCGTGTCGTCTGCCATAATGGCCAAATCCCATTCCGGGATGTCCGTGGCCACATCTTCCATGATGATGCATATTGTTAGGTTGTTTGGTTACTTATTAGATGGATTTTCGGTTTGTGGCTTATCGGCTTGTCCTCGCTCTTGATGAGGGGACTTGTGATGCTGACAAGCATGTGGGCCTTTGTGGTGATGCCACCCGTGATGCCCTACGGTAAAGCGCAAAGCTGCCGCAGTAATGAGCGCGACTGTCACGCCCAAAACCAATTTGGTTCGTCTTTTCATGAAATGATTTCTAAAATGTAGGGGTGGTAGTAGACTTAAATTTTAATTGTAGGACGTTGGTATTCGTCTCTCAACCCTTCTTTGCGGTACTGCTCTGTTAGATCTTCATAAGGAACGTAGTAGGGTTGGTAAGAGCGCCCCCAACGACGGCGGCGGCGACCTAAAAACAACCGAAACATCAAGCCCGCAAACAAGAAGAACAAAAAGGCTTTCAACAATAAAAATGGTAACATAAAAAGGAAAAAACCGCCGAGGAGACCTGCTCCAATTACTCTCAAAATTTGTGTAAACATAGCTGTAAATTGTTTTAAGTGATTTTTTGAAAAAGTACAAATGGGTGTACATAAAGGATGACGGATGAAAGAGAAAATTACTTTAAACTTTTTTGAAAAATTTTGTTTTTTCTCATTTCGTAATTGTAAAAGCCTAACGACCACAGCGTTTGCGCCATTCTTCTTTGAATTTGGTACGTTCTTCATCGCTCATATTCGCCCATTTTTCGCGCCAAGGATTTCTCTTTTGGAAATGCTGTGAGTTTCGTGAACCAAACCTTCTACCAAAATTGCCAAATAAAATACGGCACAGCACTAGTAGCCCTACCGCTTGCCAAAACGAAATAAAACTTACGCCTAGCAATGCGGGCAGGATGGCATTCCAGAGCCATTGCACTACTCCTCCAAGTGCGAGGACAGCAATGATGGCAAATGCTGGAAACATCCAAAAGCGACGGCGGTAGTTGGGATAACGATTCATATTTTTTTGCATTTAACTGTTAATCAAATCTACATATAAACTTTCCAGCCGTTGGCGGAGGTGTTGCACCGCGTAGCGCTTGCGCGAAATCAACGTTTTGATGTTTTCGCCAGTGCGGTCAGCAATCTGCTGAAAAGTCTGGTCTTCAAGTTCATTCCAGACAAACACTTGGCGTTGGTTTTCGGGAAGTTCGTCGAGAGCTTCGAAGAGTTGTTGCCAAAATATTTCGCGCAGGTAGTCGGTTTCGGGCGTGCCGTCGTCGGCTAGCAAAAGGTCTTTGAAATAAAATTCGCCTTCATCATCTTCATATCCATAATCTTCGAGGCGTTCGGGTTTTTGTTTGCGATAGCCATCGACGATACGATTACGGGCCACTCGGTAGAGCCAACTCCCCATTTGTTCGATGGCTTCAATCTCCGGCTGACTACTCAACTGATACCATACATCTTGCATGATGTCTTCGGCATCTTCGTCGCTACTTACGCGTTGACGAATGAAGCCAAACAACTGCTTGCTGTATTTTTTGATGGTTTGTACGATATTGTTTTTTGATGCTGCCAAAGCCAAAATAAAATGGATTATTTCTACAGACGCATAGCTACGGAAATTACTTTAAAAAAAGATAAAAAAAATAATGGAGGAAGCGAGTCCGTCATCTTGAAGCTATTTCTGTAGATAAAATTTCCTGACAATCTTACATCGTGACGAAAGATTATCAAGTGTTTGTCAAATTTTGGAATAAAGTTCATGATTCTATTACCGTCGGATAAATAAAAGTATGATTTCATTTATAACTATAGGTAAAAGACTAAATTGCAATTCTTTATACATTCCTTCCGCTTCTAAACTATATGTTAATTAAACCCCGAAGATTAGTGTATTCTAATGGATAAAAAAAACCTCTCCGAACGAGATATTTGTACTAAATATATTACGCCCGCCATTGAAAAAGCAGGTTGGGATAAAATGACCCAATTTCTAGAAGAAGTGTTTTTTACCGACGGAAAGATTTATGTCCGTGGAACACTTACGGCACGTGGCGAAAGAAAACGCGCTGACTACATTCTTTACTATAAGTCAAATATCCCGATTGCGGTTATTGAAGCCAAAGATAACAAACACTCCGTGCGAGCTGGGATGCAACAAGCGTTGAATT
Source organism: Runella zeae DSM 19591 (assembly GCF_000423565.1). Taxonomy (GTDB): domain Bacteria; phylum Bacteroidota; class Bacteroidia; order Cytophagales; family Spirosomataceae; genus Runella; species Runella zeae. The sequence continues at coordinate 2,848 of NZ_AUIF01000037.1, forward strand.
ATGCGCAAATCCTGGACATTCCTTGCGTTTTTAGCAGCAATGGAGATGGCTTCCTATTTCATGACCGTACCGCAACGAATGAACAAATCGAAACGGAACTGGATATGGATAGTTTTCCGACTCCTCAACAACTTTGGGAGAAGTACAAAAAATACAAAGGCATCGACACCATAGATGCCGAAAAAATTGCCTCACAAGACTATTATTTCGACGGTAGTGGGCGCAAGCCAAGGTATTATCAACAAATAGCCATCAATCGGACGGTGGAAGCTATCGCGTTGGGGCAGAAACGTATTTTGCTCGTGATGGCTACTGGTACTGGCAAAACGTACACGGCTTTTCAGATTATTTATAGACTTTGGAAAAGTGCTACCAAAAAACGTATTCTTTTTCTTGCCGACCGAAATGCCTTGATTGACCAAACGCGCCGGGGTGACTTTAAACATTTCAAAGATAAAATGACGGTTGTGAAACACCGTCAGATTGATAAAAGTTACGAAATCTATCTTGCACTGTACCAGGGACTTTCAGGGGCTGACGAGGCTGCCAATGTCTATAAACAGTTTTCGCCTGATTTTTTTGACTTGATCGTCATCGACGAGTGCCACCGTGGAAGTGCCAAAGAGGATAGTTCGTGGCGCGAAATCCTGACCTATTTTAAAAACGCTACGCATATCGGCCTTACGGCTACCCCCAAGGAGAGCAAAGAAACTAGTAATATCGAATACTTCGGCGAACCAGTCTATACTTATTCGCTCAAACAAGGCATTGACGACGGTTTTTTGGCACCGTATCGCGTCATACGTGTGACGCTCAATGTCGATGCCGAAGGGTGGCGACCCGAGCAGGGCAAAACCGATAAAGCCGGAAACTTGGTGGAAGACCGCATGTATAATCGAACGGATTATGACCGAAACTTGGCCATTGATGAGCGTACGGATACCGTAGCTCGAAAATTGACCGAGTTTTTGAAAGGCTATGACCGCTTTGCCAAAACCATCATTTTTTGTGAAGATATTGATCATGCCGAACGAATGCGGTCGGCTGTTGCCCGTCACAATGCCGACTTGATGACCCAAAACTATAAGTATGTGATGCAAATCACGGGTGATAATGAAGAAGGTAAGCGTGAGTTGGATAATTTTATTGACCCCGAACAACGGTACCCCGTCATTGCAACTACGTCAGAGCTCATGACGACGGGTGTAGATGCCCAAACCTGTAAAGTGATTGTGCTGGATGCCAATATCGGCTCCATGACCAAATTTAAGCAAATTATTGGCCGAGGAACGCGCATCAACGAAGCATTCAATAAGCTCTATTTTACCATACTTGACTTTCGGAATGCCACTGATTTGTTTGCCGATAAAGAGTTTGACGGAGAACCCATCCGAATCAAGCCCATCAGTGAAGAGGGAGATTTGAGCGGGATTATCAAGGAAGAAGAAACCAATGAGGCACCGCTCTTGGATGAAAGTTCAGGAGAGGAGATAATCATTCAAAAGCCTGTCATAAGATACCCCACAGCTTCGGGGGCTGGAGGCGAAGTACGGGAGCCTCGCCAAAAAATCTACGTCAACGGTGTAGATGTATCTATCTTGGTCAGTCGTGAATTGTACTTTGACCGCGACGGCAAACCCATCACCACTAGCCTCAAAGACCATACACGTACGATTATTCAAGGAAAATTTGCTTCATTGGATGATTTCCTTCACCGTTGGAACAGTGCTGAACGTAAGGAAGCTATCATCAACGAACTGCTCGAACAAGGTGTTATGGTAGAGGCATTGTACGAGGCAGTAGACCAAGAAGTGGATTTATTTGATTTAATTTGCCATGTGGCTTATGACCAGCCGCCCCTTAGTCGGAAAGAACGGGCCAACAACGTCAAGAAGCGGAATTATTTTACCAAGTATGGGCCACAGGCCAAAAAAGTACTGGAAACCCTGCTGGACAAATACGCCGATGAAGGCATTCAAAACATCGAAAGTATGGATATTTTGAAGGTAAAACCCCTGACCGATTTTGGTTCTCCCGTAGAAATCATTCGGGAGTTTGGCAATAAAGCTGAATACCTTAAGGCAATCAAAGAATTGGAAAACGAACTCTACAAATTAGCGTAACCTTTTATGAGTAATATTTCTGGGACGATTAAGAGCATCCGCGACATAATGTGGCAGGATACGGGCCTCAACGGCGATGCCCAACGGATTGAGCAACTGGGCTGGATGCTTTTTCTCAAAATTTTTTCTGACAAAGATTTAGAACTAGAGCTGTTGGATGACTCCTACACGTCGCCGATTCCGAAGGAGTATCATTGGGTAAGAGAAAAAGGCAATTGGGCGGGCGACGACGAGGGCATCACGGGCGATGAGCTACTGGAGTTTGTGGATCGTAAACTCTTCCCTGCCCTGCGCAACATCAATATCAGTACAGGAAACCGCCGCGCGTTGATTGTGCGTGAGGTGTTTGAAGGCAACAACAACTACATGAAGAGCGGTATCAACATCCGAAAAGTGTTGAACAAGCTCAACGAAATTGATTTTAACGTCGCCAAAGACCGACACGCCTTTGGTGAGCTGTACGAGGGGATTCTCAAAGAACTCCAAAGCGCGGGCAAAAGCGGTGAGTTTTATACGCCCCGCGCCATTACGCAATTCATTACGGATATCCTTGACCCCAAAATTGGCGAGAAGATACTCGACCCCGCCTGCGGAACGGGAGGCTACCTGACTTGTGCCATTGAGCACCTCAAAGCCCAAGCCAACAGCGTAGAAGAGCGCCAAAGCATTGCCGAAAACGTGCGCGGGTGGGAATACAAACCGCTGCCGTTTTTGTTGGCCACGACCAACCTGATTTTGCACGACATTGAGGTGCCCAACATCCGTTTTGGCGATGCACTCGACCAGCCTTTGAGCAATTTTACCGAAAAAGACCGCGTTCACGTGATTTTGGCCAACCCGCCGTTTGGAGGTATTGTGGCCAACGGCAACGAAAGCAATTTCCCCCAAAACTACCGTACCAAAGAAAGCGCTGACCTGTTTCTGATTTTGATGATTCATTTGCTCAAAACAAACGGACGTGCGGGCATTGTCTTGCCCGACGGCAGCCTCACGGGCGAGGGCGTAAAACAGCGCGTACGCGAACGCCTCCTGCGCGAGTGCAATCTCCACACCATCATTCGCTTGCCCAACAGCGTGTTTCAGCCGTACGCTACCGTGGCGACCAACTTGTTGTTTTTTGAGAAAAAAGACATTCATTCCCTGCCCTTTAGTGGCTCGGCAGAGCAGGCGGGTGCTGAGGGATTTGCTACGCAGGAAATCTGGTACTACGAACACCGCCTGCCCGAAGGTCAAAAATCGTATTCTAAAACCAAGACCATTCAAGCCAAAGAGTTTGACCCCATCAAAGCATGGTGGAACAACCGCACCGAAAGCGACGTGTGCTGGAAAGTAGACATCCAAACCATCATAGATCGTAACTTTGACTTAGACATCAAAAACCCCGTAAAACAGGAAGAAACCCACGAGTACAGCAGTGCCGAATTGATGCAGCTATTGCAAGCCTCGTTTGCGAAAAGTCAGGATTTGTTGGGACAGTTGAAAGGAGCGGTCGTCAATAATTAGGGGCTTAATTAGTCGAAGTCAAATAAGCGAATGGGATAAAGAGGGAAGTTCCTGTCGGTAGAAACCATCGTGAAACCTGTACTGGCAGCTTGCGCTATCAACATCCGATCATAGATGTCTTTATGGTCTTTGATAGGCTGAATTTCATAAAAGCGCTGGGAATGTTCAGCAGTAAGGTTCAAGACTACGATTTGGAGGCTTTGGACGGCTTCGTTGATAAAGGTAGAAAGGGGGACTTTTATTTTGAATATATGAGGCTTGGTATCCAACAAATAGGCCATTTCCCAAAAAGAAACCGAACTGACATATTTGATAGAACGCGGGTCTTCCAGAAGTTTGATTACCTTCTTTGGTAAAAGTTCAGGCTGTTGAAATCCCTTGATAAATACCTGAGTGTCAAGTAAGTAGTTTTTCATTTGCGCGGCTGATTATCAAAGACAGCATCGTAATCAATTTCAGCCAATTGTCTGCCCCCTCCCAATTTTATCTTGGGAAGAGTAGTTGATTTTTTAGATACTTTACCGTTATCAGCGGTTGGTTTGGTTTTTGAAATCGATGTTTTCATCTTTTATTTGGTGGTAAAGCCTTTCAACAAAGATAAATGAATTTTAGTTTTAAAGCATTTTAAGTAGTCATTGATATCAGCAATTATGAGTAGAGGAAGAAAAAAAGCTAAGTCAAGCGGATTAGATTGGGAAGGTTTGTTTCATAAATCACAAGGTGTTTATTTTCAATTCATTCTATCAGAATTGGGTAAAAAAGCTGATTTTACAATTACTAACGACACAGGAGCGGCACTACTGGAAAAAATTAAAGCAGAGAAAGCTCAACTCATAAAAGAAAAAAAACTTAAAGTAGAAAAAGGCTTTCCACCTATTAAACCCAATGAAATTCCATTTGAAATACCCAAAAATTGGATTTGGGTTAGACTTGGCGATATTTGTAACTTTGGAAGTAGTCCTAAAGCCGAACCAAAATATATTGAAGCTACGACTTGGGTACTTGATTTGGAAGATATAGAAAAAGATACTTCAAAGCTACTTAACAAAATAAGATTTGCCGAGCGAAACTCTTTAAGTTCTAAAAGTATATTTAAAAGTGGACAAATTCTGTATTCAAAATTAAGACCATATTTGGATAAAGTTATTATTGCAGATGAGGACGGAGTTTGTACAACAGAAATCCTGCCAATAGAATTTTATGGGGAATCAAATCCTTTTTTTAATTTACTTGCTCTTAAAAGAAAGGATTTTCTCGAATATGTGAATAGCGTAACTAAAGGAATGAAAATGCCGCGTCTTGGCACTAAAGAAGGCCAAATGTCTCTTTTTCCATTAGCTCCACTTTCTGAACAGAATAAAATTGCTCAATTCCTTCAAGATTTCTCCAATCAAAGCCTTATTGAGGGTAAAGAGTATTTCGATTCAGAAACTGAAAAAAAGGTCATAGAGCTACACGAATCTCAATTGGCAGGCAATCAACTCTCAACCGAACTCACCCACCAACTTGATTTAGTCAAACAACTCCGCCAAGCCTTTCTGCGCGAAGCCATGCAGGGCAAACTCACTCCCTCTCTCTCTCAGGAGAGTGGGCAGGTTGAAACGGGTCAGCAGCTTTTAGCCAAAATCAAAGCCGAAAAAGCCCAACTCATCGCCGCCAAAAAACTCAAAAAAGAAAAAGACCTGCCCCCCATCAAACCCGAAGAAATCCCGTTTGACATTCCTGAATATTGGACTTGGTGTCGGTTGGGAGAGATTGCTTATATAGCGAGTGGAAGTACGCCGAAACCAGAGGCTTTCGTCACAAATGGCATTCCATATCTGAAAATGTACAATTTAAGGGGGCAAAAGATTGATTTTGATTATAAGCCCCAATATATAAAGGAAGAGATTCATAATGGACAATTGAAACGTTCTAGGACTCAAATTGGGGATGTAATTATGAACATAGTTGGGCCTCCTCTTGGGAAGCTTGCACTCATTCCAGATTCATTACCTGAATGTAATTTTAACCAAGCCGCAGTACTAATCAGACCTTACAAATATCAAAATTTAAATAAATGGGTTTTCTGGTATCTAAATGAAATGTCAGAGATTAATTCAATTGTGACTAAAGGCGTTGCAGGCCAAGATAATATCTCTATTACGCAATCAAATAATATGAAGTTGCCTCTTCCCCCCCTTTCCGAACAGCAACGCATTGTAGAAAAGCTAGAGTCATTGATGCAAACCTGCGATGCGTTGGAGGCGAGCATCAAAGACGGGCAGCGCCAAAATGAGCAGCTTTTGCAGCAAGTGCTGCGGGAGGCGCTGAAAAAGTAAAGCCCGCAGTTCTCGGAGGTGTGTAAAAACGATGCCGATATTTTTGACATCACCGACACGTTTATCGAAAAGCTTTAGCAGACCAAAAGAACTCACCAAAGAAGAAATCAAGCTTCGCTTAGTGCCCTCAAAAATCTTGAAAGTTACTGAGGATGAGAGAGTGAAGATGTTTTATTGGCACGCCCTACCCGAAAATTGGGAACAAATGCCAAAGGAAGACGGGGTTTTTAGCACTTCACTTTCGTAGAAGCACCAAAACCCCGCTTTTGCAAAAAGGCTGTTATAGGTTCGGATTTTTAGAATTGTATTTTGTAGCTCAAATTAGGCAGGAGAACCGTCTCAACATCTTTGTCAACCCCTCCTGTTCTAAAATTGTATTGGTAGCCAAAGAAATCGGGCTGTTGGGTCAGATTTACTATTTTCAAAGCGATTTCTCTTGAGCTTTTTGCTTTGTTTTTTGTGTAGGCAAGCGTCAAATGCACATTCGTAATGGGGTCTGAATGAAGGGAATAGGCGCGGGTTTCATCATATACAATCGCCTTTTTGGCTTTTGTAGCTTCTTCATCAATGGGCGAAAATCTGTCTCCACCCTGAAACGTTAACCGACCATTGATGTTAAATGTGTTCTGCTTATTTTTACCGACTTTCCACTCTTTGCCGGCCAGTAAATTTACTACGTAGTTTCTATTAAACCTTGTATCTCGCCACACGTCATCACCTCCTTTGTATTTTGATTCAAAAATGGAGGTAGTAGCCATATAATAAAACCCATTCGAGATATACTTCTCCAAGGTTATGTCCAGACCATAATTTCTGCCTTGCCCTTCATTGATGAGTTTCTCGGCAAAAAACCAATCTGACTGAAAATTAACAGCAGAAAACGAAGTACCCGCCATGACAGGCACGTTGAATAGTTGTTGGAAATAAGGCTCAATTTTTAGGTGCATTAGAGCGGTGATATTCCAATCATAACTCAACACAAGGTGGTGAGCCTTAGTAAAATCCAGGTTTTTGTTTACCGCTTTCTCGTCGGTAGATAATGAGTTGTTATAATACATATACAAACTCTCTATTCGGCTATGTAGCCCATAAGCCAATCCCACCGTATGCTTTTCGCCTATGTTTTGGGCAAGCGCCATTCGTGGTTCTATGGAGTACCTGTTGTTCAGCGAAAAATATTGGGCCGTAGCACCCACATTCAGTTTTAATCCAGCAGTAAGAAATATAGAAGAGTTAGTGAATGCAGAAGACAGTACGCTGTTTCCGCTTGCGTTTACAATCTCTGTAGGGTTTTCCCCTACACTGGCTGCACGGTTCAGCAGTAGATTATAATTCAAGAATCTTACCCTTATCCCTGTTCTGTTTGTATGCTTATTTCCAAATCTTTTGTTTAAAAATGTGGATAGTGCATACTCCCAATTGGTATTCGAAATATTGCTAAAAGGCACTAATTGCTCCGACTGATTGAGAGCCTTCGTTTGCCAATCGGTCTCGTTGACTGTGGCGGATAGCGCCGTTTGTATATAGGCATTGTTTTTTAGAAAAATCTTATGGTTTACTCCCAAAGCGCCCGTCCTCATTCTGATTTTGTCTTCCTGACTATCATCATAATATTTCCGGTCTGTGCTCTCTTTTTTAGGATTGTTGTTGGCGCTATCTATAAATCCCAAACCCCAAACGGAAAACACACCTGCTTTTTTGGTTGGAAAATGGAGTTTGAACGACAAATCCTGATACGTAATAGACGACGCACCGTCGGGTAATACAGGAGCTAATAAACCCAGCGTCGAGTACCTGTAGTTGTACACATACGATGATTTTCCACCTTTTTTGAAAGGGCCTTCCTGAGACGACTCCAGCCCTATAAGCCCCAATTGAATGGTTCTTTCTGTTTTTTCGGTATTTCCTTTTCGCAAATTCATATCAAACACGCCTGAAAGCGCATTGCTATATTCGGCTGGAAAGGCTCCTGTCAAAAAATCGGAATTGGCCAGCATCTGAGCGCTAAGGGCGGTTAGGGTACCACCTCCGAACGAACGCAAATCATTGAAGTGATTGGGGCTTGGTATCTCTGTGCCTTCCATTCGCCATTGTAAATAGCGGGGCGCATTACCTCTCACCACGATACCATTGTTACTATTGTTGGAGGCTACCCCCGCAAAAGCCGAGGCTAGTCTTGCGGGGTCATCAAATCCCCCTGCATACCTCGACGCTTCTTCTACGCTTAGCATCCGCGCACTCACAAGGGCAAATGGATTCAATGATTTTTGTTTATTTACCGAAGGCGTTATGGTTACTTCGTCAAGCTGTATCCTACTTTCTTCCAGCCCAATAGCCAATTGTGTTTGTTTACCCGAAACGACAAGCACTTCGCGTACTATCCTTTTGTGATAGCCTATACACGACACTTCTATGTCATATCTGCCGGTAGGAACAGGAGCTACTACAAACGCCCCTAAACTATCTGTGACGGCCCCGATTAATGGCTGACTATTGACGATAGAAACAGTAGCAAACTGTATAGGTAGTGAGGTGGTTTGATCCGTAACTATACCACGTATAACCTGGTTTGATTGGGCCTTTACAAGATGAATGCTCAAGGTGAAGAGCAAGGAGCAGAAAAACTTTTGCATCATTTTAAATAGAATTTTGATGATGCAAAACTATCTGCCCAGCGAGCGGGATTCAATACTGATTATTCAGTATTTATTGGGCTATATGAGTCCGAATTTGGTAGCAAATATGATGGCTTCAATGGTGTTGTTAGCGCCAAGTTTTTCCAGAAGTCGTTGCCTGTGGGTATTGACCGTATGTACACTGATAAACAATTTATCCGAAATTTCTTTGCTCAACAAGCCCTGTTTGACAAGCCTTAGAATCTCCATTTCACGCTTGGTCAACTCCAAACTTGGTTTAGTTTCTACGCCTGAGGATATTATTTTACCTGTCCGAAAATTGTGGATTTGGCATTTCACGGAAGATTCCTCATCTTGATTCGGTGACAAATCGATCGTGCTCATCATAAGCCACATCTGACCCATTGCATCTAATTCTAGCAATTGATATTGATCAATCACCCGAACATACTTCCCACTAGAGTTAAGCATTCTGAATTCATATACCGCTTTGTGATTTAGCTTTTCATCACTCGACAATTCTTTGAATAACTTTAGCGTCGATAGTCCAAGCATTGCCAAGTTATATTTATCATCAGGATGTATTTTTGCTTCAAAAAATGCGTAATTGAGTTCCTCAAACTCTTCTCTACTGTAGCCTAACAAATGCGCATAATTCTTAGAAAAGAAAGCAATTTTGACTTCATTCAAATCAAATATCTGAATGGAAGAATTGGTCAATGCCGCCAACGTTTCCACCACAGGCTTATGTTTTTCGAGTTTTTGGTAGTCTATATTTTGAGGTTCAAATTGCAAGCTGCTCATATATTTCATTACTATTTCATATATGGCATTTCTTTGGTCAATACTTTCGTTATTTGTCATGCTTTGTTGGCTACAATTTTATGTAAAATGGTTGTATTTTCGGTCTCTTTTTAGGCTGACCGATGAGGGTTTGAAGCTTTGTATTCGGGTGGGGTTTTGAAGTATGTTTCCACACGTATAAAAGTCAAAAAGAGTACATGAGTTTAATTTAGTTTCTTTGTCCCTCGCCTTACCACAGATACAATGTTGGTGGCTTAATATTTTACTCAATAAATACTATTCTGTACTTTTTATCTTTAACCATTCTGAATATAAAGTTTCTTCTTGTACTTCAGTTGGGTTTCAAAGAGGATATTGTAGTCATCAGGGTATCTAGAAAATAACACAAATGGCAACTAAAAAAGTATACATTGACATGCGTCGCCCGCTCCAATTAGGCCAATACCCCCTTTACCTTCGCGTCACCAAAGATAGAAAATCCCGCTATGTGTCGTTAGGCTTTTCATGTAAAAAAGAATTATGGGATGAGGCTAACAACCTCCCCAAAAAACGCCACCCCCTCTATAAAGAAATTACGATTGCCATCGAAAAGGCAAAACTGGAAGCAAATCGGGAGATTCTCAACTTACATAACGGCGACCAAGACTTTTCTACGGAAGAACTCAAAAACAACCTGCTGGCCGATAAACGCAAAAGCAAGCTGACTGTTTTTGAATACTTTGATAGTTATGTAGGACAACTTAAAGCCAATGACAAAATCGGTTCGGCCAATATCTATCATTCCACTAAAAAAAGTATCATGGACTTTCGTAACGGGAGAGACATGGAGTTTTCGGACGTGACACCATCGACGAGTCCAGTCCAAACAGATTGATTTGAGTCGGCTGAATTTTGAGCAATTATGCCTTGAATTCCCCGAAAAGAAACAGAAGAACATTCAATTTGCCGACCTGTGGGAACGGTTGGAGATCAAGCTTAAACAGATGCTGGCTCAAAATAAAACAAGAGGGTCGTTTCTGGCCAACTTCCAACAGGTCATTGACGATTATAACTCGGGCAGTCTTTCCATTGAAGAAGCCTACGAAGCTCTCATCCGACAGGCGGAAGCCTTGAATGAAGAACAACAGCGTGCTGCCAAAAACGAAATGACGGAAGCGGAGCAGGAGTTGTTTGATTTGTTAAAGAAAGAAAAGCTCACCAAAGAAGAAGAAAAAAGCGTCAAGCTTGCCGCCCAGACCTTACTTGAAAAACTGTTTGACGCCAAAAACAAAATCCTGATTCAGGAATGGCACAAAGAAAAAACCACGCAGGAAAAGGTGAGATGGGAAATTCAGCAAATCCTCGGACAACACCTGCCCGAACCCGGCTATAACCGTTTGGTCTTTTCTCAAAAAGTGGATGTCACCTTTCAGCACTTCTATGGACTGGCGCAGATGGGACTGGGATTTGTGGCTTAAAAAAACAGGAATACTTATGAAAAGTAAAAGCGTTTCAACATAATTCAGGATGCACTGTGTATACGGAACAAAAAGCAATATATCATATGCCTTAACTACGGTTGGATAACTATTTCATTCATTTTTGTATGTCCGATTAAGAGTATCCAAATGTTATTACGTATCTTGCTGTGGAATCACCTATGAAAAATTTCTATTCCGTTCGTTCCTCCTCAACTTTATGACCTGGACTTCTAATAAGATTCTATTTCTTTTTTTTCTTTTAGCAATTAGCCTCATAAGCTGTGTTGAAAAATTTCCGTATTATCGGGGTGATACGTTAGTTATGAGTCAATCTATAGCGACACGGCCGACCATAAGCGGCTGCCAGGTAAGTTATAGTATCAATATAACAGGGGTGCAAAATGCGTCTGCCATCAATGGTTGGATACGCAGCAGCTTCAGCAGCTTCGCACAGGCGGGCACCTATTTGCAGTTTATAGAACGCACCGGCGGAAGTGTTGTCCTGAATGTAATTTTCAGAGAACAGGATGCTTTGCCCTATTCAACCACTCCCGGTGTATTTGCCTTCAGAAACTATACATTAGGCACACTCGAAGGCAACACCCTTACGCTCAACCGAGACTATGCATGGACCGAAGCGACCATCCGCAAGGCCGTCATGTATCATTTAGGTTTGTTTTTGGGAATGCCTCCTAATCAACAGGATGCGGCAAGTATCATGTCTCCGCTTCTAACTATAAACCCGTCAGCTACTGTCCTTACAACCGGTGATATTGCGAGTCTTAAAACATTGTATCCTCAGACGCTTCCCATTACAATAACGGGTCGCAATGCGGTTGTGAATCCCAGAGGAACCTTATTTACGGTCAGTTTACAAAATCCGCAAAAATTTCTCATAAAAGAGGTGGGTATTAGCTGGACTGATGAATTTGGAAATACAGGCACTGTCAACCGATCACTCAACGGGAGCATCGAGGTATTGTCTCAAACTTATCAGGTTCTCTCTCTGCAACCAAACCGTACCTATACCTGCCGTCCCTATATTCAAACGGAATGTCAGACCATCATGGGTAATGCCTTTGTTTTGCGTACTCCTTCTTCCGGTTCATGGAATAATTTAGGCAGTTTACCTTTCAGTGAGCGTAAAGGGAGTACTGTCATTACAACCCCTGAACTATGGGGAAGTGCCTATATAATCGGAGGAGAGTTGGCCGGTGGACAAACGACCAATGAAATGTGGCAATTTTCGGCTCAAACAAACAGTTGGCAAATCCGCAAAGCATTTCCCGGAGCTGTCCGAACCGGAGCGGTAGGGTTTGCAATAGGAACTAAGCTGTACTATGGATTGGGGAATGCACCCAATTTACTTGCTTCCCAATTGCGCGATTGGTGGGAATATGATACTTCAACGGATCTATGGACACAGAAAAAAGACTATCCCGGTACGTTACGTTCGATGGCCAGTGCTTTTTCGTATCAAAGCAACGGCTTGGTTACCTTGGGCATTACCTGGACACCGTCGGGGAGTAACAGTTTATTCGGTTCCTATAATCGAACGACCTACCGGTATACTGCCGGCAATGACACATGGAGCTATGTAGGGGATTCGCCCATCAATGTAGCCTTTCCCATCGGAAGTTTTCGACTAAAGGGAGCCGGATTTATATTATTAACCAATCGTGAATTTTGGCGATTGGATCTTCAATCTGCATCTTGGAATAGTTTGGCAAGTTTTCCAACTGACATAGTCATTAACCAAACTCAGCCAGTCGCAATTACCGCCGGTACTTCTGATGCCGTAGCCATCAATACGAATGGCTTTTTTGGATTATCTGCATTTATCAACAATGCCAATCCATCGTATTTGAAGAAATGGTGGCAATATTCCATGTTAAATAATACATGGACACAATTGCCGGGTTCAACGATTGACAATCGTCATAACTGTATCACCTTCTCTCTGGGTGAAAAAATTTATATACTCGGCGGGCAGCACACCACCCAAGGCGGTGGCCTTACTAATTTGAGGGATTGGTGGGAGTATAATCCGTAAGAATTTTATGGATTGAAAATAACCTGATGATTTGTATTGTCAATTGAGAAAGAACCAAACCTTTGTAACGCAGATTGACCTAATAAAAGAGGTGCCCTTTCATTATCTATAATTGAAGCTTCAACATTTTTTAGTTCAGATGGACCAATTTTGACCGTACGGAGTCTGATTTTCAAACCCACATTTATGCTACCATCAGCAGTTTGATAGGATTGTTCCCCAATAATATCCTCTCTCGCAATGCTTCCTTGTTTAATTAAAAATGCTGCTTCAATAGTGGAGATGGTAATATCAGACGCCCCTGTGTCAAAGATAAAATCCATTTTAACGCCATTAATTTCAACAGGAATTGTATTTACGCCTCCTTCGCTATTTAAAGGAATACTAAATCTTTCTGATATTAGGTTGGATTCAGGTTCTTGATTTTTAGTATTTTTTTGTTGTGTATCAGGTGCTTCTGCTTGATTGATATTAGAATTTTGTAAAGATGCACGTCGACCAGAGCCTGAGCAGTTCTTACAACTGCTAATACCTATCAGTAAGAGTAAATAAATTAATAATCGGAGCATTAAGTGTTATGTTTTACCCAGCCGAACCTTTGTTTTTTCTGTCACCTGCCATCCATTTGTGGTTTTTTTAGCCTTACCGGGCTTCTGTGAGTCTATATAATTAGCCTCAAAATTAAGCTCAGAAAATTCACAAACTGCTTCGAAAACAGGACTGTTATTAAGTATAGTATTTAGTGAATATGGAGTCATTAAAACACTGAATTTAGCTTCATGGGGCATATCGGTATTAACTATAAATTCAAACAATGACTTATTAAGTGTATTTTCTTGATGTTCAAATTCTGAATGAAAAAAATCTCCATCCGGACCGGCATAATATGTTCTGGATAGTGATGGTGTTGGTATAGATGCTTTCACTGCACTAATCCTTTCCAATGGAACTTCATCAGTAATTTTCAAAGGTAAATTACTTGTTGAAGTATTATTCGATATACCTGATTCAGTGTCATTGTTTATCTGATTGCTTAAAAGAGAATTTTCTTCTTCCAATTTACGGATGCGTTTCCGTAAATGATTGATTTTGGGAGTAAAAGATAAATAAGTAAATAAAATGGATATAATTATTGCAATGATTATAGCTCCGGCAAAAATAAAATACATTTTTTCTAACCTTTTTTCAAAGTCTTCCTTTACCAGGTCTACTACTTTGAGGTCAGCTTTGTCATTTTGAAGAGAATTTATAGCAGTATCTAATTTATTAATATCACTTCTAAAGTTATCACTTGATGACAAGGGCCTTTGTAGTTTACTATTGGAGTCTGGCTTTGCTGTTTTTAAGTTATTTTGTCCATACAGATATATGTTCCCAAAGTATATTCCCAATATTATGAATAATACGCGCATCAGATTTAAGGGTTTGTTTCGTTGACAATTCGATAAGCAATACGATTAATCATTCCTAATAATGGGTAGAAAAAAAGGGTTTCCTTTATTTCTTCATCAGGGCGATTTTTATCTATACCCATTTCGAGAAAATTTGATAAGTCATTGGTTTTATTGAATTCTTCTTTAATTAAAGCTAGAATAACAGGGTTGTCTAACCCTAACCACTCCCGTCCAACCTTTCTAATAAAATCATCAAAAAAGTTAGCAAATTTTGATACTGCCTGAATTACACCCTCTTTTTGTTTACTGACAATATCTTGATAGGTTATCTCTGTAATTAAATCTGTATCAATGCCTAGCAAGTTATTAATGGGCACTTCGGTCGCGTTAGCAAACAAAATTCCTTTAGCTGTAAGTAATTTTGGATTATCTTGATGCTTAATTTCAAAGTTATTTGAAGTGTTTTGAAATGCACATTTAGTAAATATTTCTCGAACTATCCGCTGGATGATGCTATCACTTCCAATAAGCTTGAGGATTAGAGATCCGTTTCCGCTGAAAGAGATATATCTGGGTGCATCTAATTGGTTGGCTTTCAAAAATTGAGCTAAATGATAAATTAAAGCAGTTATATGAAGGACGATTACATACCTCAGTTCATCTTTTTTAATTGCTTCAGAAATAAATGCTGTTTTATTAGGGTCTCTCTGAGTTAATTCTTCTGAATTTTCAATTGCAAAGAGAATATTCAAAATTTCAGAGGAACTCTTTGCTTTATCGGTCATTATAAAGGCCGTATTCAATTTTAAATCTTCAAAAGCTTTCTTGATCTTTTGCCGGTAACGTAATACGAAGCCATTGTTGTTAGGATTTCCTGCAAACCCATCTCCAAAAAGAGCAGATGCTGCAAATCGAAACGAAGTTGAATGAGTAGGCTTTGAATTGTCAAAATAAACAACATCTGTCGTCCCTCCGCCTATATCGACTGAAAGTACCTTTCCCATCAAATGTTCAAAGCGCTGTAAGTAATAGAAAGGTGCTATAGATTCTGTACAAGCTTGTATCTGAGAATTTCCAAAATATTTTGACCAGCGTTTCTTCCAAAAACCTTCCAACTGCCCCTGCTGATAAATGGACATACTAGTAGGGTATGACCACCGTAACGAGGCCGCAGCTAATGTCCCGCTATTAAGTAAGACTTTGTTGCGAAGCATGAAAACTAATTCTTCCAAAAACATCTCTGCTTGGGTATCCTGATTACTGTTCCATTTTAAGTCACTTTCAATGACGGTATGGATAGGCAGTGCTAACGTTACCTCCCGTCCATAGGCAAAAGGAATGCTACAGTTTCCCAGAGAGCGAAGTTGGTTGATATGTGTGCTGATTGGCCTTGCAACAACAGTGCGTTGGGGCAGCTGATAATGTTTATCCACCCCTAATTTCTCAGGTAAAAAAGTCCAGCCAAAACTGTTCGGTATTTCAAGTAATGACATTCCACTGAAATTGGTCCCTTTTGCGTGCAAATAGGCAATTTGGGTATCATAGTCACCAATATCGAAAGCGTGAGGATTTGGTTGCAGATTGGTTATATACTCAATATGTGTGTTAGTGGTACCAAAATCTACAGCAAAAGTATAATGAACCCCTCCCGTAACGTTGACCTTCTTAAAAATCGGGATAACAAATGCTTTGCCTTCTGTTAACCCCTCAAGAGATATTTCAAATAATCCGAAGCGCTTGTTTTCAAGGAGCTTAAACTCCACTGGTGCGGCGGCATCGACACGAATTAAATCATTGGGGCTCTGTATTATTTTTGCGTCATTGTTTGCAAAATTGATACGTAACGGATGGCTACTCGATTTACAAACAAGAGCTGCTCGATAAAAAGAAGACTTGTCTTCGCCTGTATCAAGCAAAGGTGCAACGGCCAAACTCATTGGCACCTCCATCATTCCTCCTTTACGGTAATCATTTGAAGGTTGTGAATTAAGTTGGTAAGTTCTCTTTAATTCAATCCTATTGGCAACATTGCTAATAGGAATCGAAAGAATTACTTCTACAATATCCCCTTCTTCTTTTATACTTAATAAAGGTTTTTGAGCAGCATCAAGTTCTTGAGGCTCAAAAAACTCAAAAAACAATTCAGTGAGAGGCAATAAGTAATCTTGCTTCCTACCTTTTAATACCTTAAACTGGATATCATTTGTTTTGAAAGGTAACCTGAAAAGGTAAGGCTGTAAAAAATCGTTAACTGTAAGGTAAGGATATTTTATTGCCGTTCCCGGAAGTAAACGGGTATCAAGCGGTATTGGATCGTGTGCGGGGACTGAAATACTTGGGTTCCACTTTGAAGTTGTTCCTGTATAGTTTAATGACAATGGAAATCCCTCCGCCAAAACCAAGGGCTTATTGCCTTCCCATTTAGTGGAAATGATAGCAAAATCACTATTAACATTAACAATAGGGTGGCGGTTTAAAATAGAAAATCCTAAAACCTCCAACCCATTAACCTGTGAAGTGTATTGCTGTGAGTAATAGCTTCTCTGATGGCTATTACTCATGATCTTATTCCACAAGACGTTATTGCCTGTTTGTAAATAAATTAATGTTTGGGTAAGATAACTGTCAAATTCTGCAAAGTGAGTGGAAAACTGTCCATTTTGTTTAATATTGTACTCATCCTTTAAAGCAAATAGATATTCAACAAATTCACTATCGCGACCAAATAATGGAACAAAATGGCTTTTACTCAACGGCTCATTATTACCACTCAGCTTAAACCTAAAACTTACCTCATTGTTAGTCGCCATAAATAATGTAACCGGCGATGTACTGCCTATTACCTGATAGTTATATTTGATAATCCAGATATTCTTAACTTTATGGAAATTAAAAGTTTCTGCATCTTGATTCCAGTAGAGCCTTAATGTATCCGATAATACCTTTTGACCTCCAAGTTGTAAATTATTAAATGAGTTTTCAGGGTGCCAAGGTATAAATTCTAATTGGTCTCCATAAGTACTATTATTAAATACCAACTCAGCAATATCCAAAGCATGAGAAACCAACCGATGGTACATCGTTGACCCTGCTAATGGCATTCCATTGACTCCTAATTTAGCAAAGGCTGCTCTTACCATTTCAAAAGCTGCAAAAGGACTTGGAATGGAAGTGACAACGCCCGTAATTTGCCCCGCTTGAGGATCTTCAATAGAATCAATTTGATTACTGCCGTAACGCCCTTGTATTTTTTCCCAATGTTTGACGGGTGGTAAATTCGTACTTAATCTGAAACTCTTCCCCATGTCGATAGATTTCAAAATATTTTTTCCTTAATGATTTCATTCAAAGCGGATGAAACTCCTTTAATGAATTTATTCGGAATTGAGTCTGCTCGGTAATTACTCGTTTGATTGTTAATTGCTTTAACAATATGGTTATCATCCTTTCCAGATAAAAATCCACGTCTTCCTTTAAATCCCTCTATACTATCGAAAATTTTATCAAATACAACTCCTTTGAATGGCTCAAAAGCAATTTGACTCTTTTTCATTTCATCAAGCCAAATACCGTATTCACTGGTTAGTTCTTTCAATACTTTGAAAAAGGGCATTTGTGAATAATCAATTTTAGATATTTTGGGTACTGTTGTAAAAAATACTTGGCTGAAAGCATCATCTCTCTTCAATTCATTTTCTAAGTACTGGTTCAATAACCAAAACTTAGTAAGTGGTTTGTTGATAATATCTTGAGTTTGACGAGAGAGGTGTGTAAGGTGGAGCGTTGGGGCTACATGTTCGATGCCAAATTCGCGATGGTCTTTATCAAGTACATCGCCATTACTGTTTTGTAGAAAATCAAATATGGATATTGCACTAACCAGTTCTACAAAATGAGCCTGATTTTTTTGAAAAGCACCTCCAGGATTATTTTCAAAAACGGATTGAGGCTCGTCGCCTATGTAATAGAGAGAGTTTAGGCCTCTTAAATTAGATTCATAATAACTTAATGCGGCTTTAGTTTTAGTAATAAATTGCTTTGAATCTATTGGACTTTGGGCATTGTTTGGTAAGTTAAAATAGGGTTGGACAGCAACAGCTCCTAATGTTGCCTGATTAATGTAATTAAAATTAGGCAAGTTAGGGTTTGCACTCCTTAGGTTTTTAACAAGTAGGGGGAAACCTGCCGCACCCGTTCCACCAAAGATTGAACTTACAATAAAAATACGATCTCCTTGATTGAAAGCGTTTGCAAATGACTGGAAAGCTGGCATTGAGGCAAACTGATTCAAGACAACTGCCCCCATATTAGGGTAACCTTGAAAACCAATCTCCAGATTTGTTTCCAAATTCTTTTTTGTATAAAGAACTTCTAAAAGCTCTTTTGTACCATCCCCTCCATGCGCTTTGACTGATAGTTGGTTGTAGCCAATAAACTGCCCAAAAGTACTCCCGTCAACGTTTGGAATAAGTAATTTATATCCTTCGAGTCCTTGCGATTTGGCTGTTCCAGATAAAGATGAAAGTTCACTTATAACTCCGTTAAAAAAACAATCATTAGTTAGATTAACATCCAATTCTTGTCTCACTGAACGATAGTGATCTAACAAATTCATGGTTTGTGCCACGTTTCCGTTCGCACCATCAGGGTCAATGATTAAAGGTATAATTTCATAGCGGTTACCTTGGCTGTCATTAGGCTGAACCCCAGCCGCCAATAGCATTGTAAGGGAACGTAAAACGCGAGCCCCAGTTCCACCAATAGCAAAAACAAATAAGCGTGGCATAAAATAATATTTAGTGTGGTGTGTTCCCTCCTGCGCCTTTTTTAGGTATTTTTCTCACAAAAGAAAATAAATAAAATAAAACCATGATAAAAATAGCGTTGATGAAGGATAGTTGAGTGAGGGCGGCAGTACTGTATATTACGGGAGGATTGAGACTATTAAAGTAAGAGTCAGCTTGAATAGTCATCATAAAATACCCGATAACTGCACAAACCAGCATTACTCCAGCCCAATGAAACCATCTGTTACAACGAGTATTAATCAAGCAAATACCATAATAGTATATACATACACCAACTAAAGTAAGAACTACCGTGTATATTCCTATCTCTGAATAAAATTCGTTATAAAGTATTGAAGAAAAATTACTTACATATGCAAGCCCCCAAAGCTCATAAATTGGCGCAAAAAAATCTCTAAAAATCATTGCGTTTTTTAATTTTTAATGGTGAATATTAACTTTAAAACTTGTCATTATAGCATCTCCATCAGGTAAAAAGGCACTGGTAAGACCATTGATTAAGTACTTAATTGCGTATGTCTTCCCTGATTGACTTGAGTTAGCTGCATCATCCGTATTGTAGCTTTCTACCCATGTTGGTTTTCGATATAGTAAATTTATGGTTAATTCACCATTACCAAAGGGTTTGAGAGATTGTATGTGAATCACATAGTTTGGATTAGCCACTTTAGATTTCAATTCAATTACGGCCCCTGAGTTAGCTGCTTTTGCATTGGCCTCGTTGTAAGGCTCCACCTTCACTACGTTAAACGGCCCTCCCTCCACCTTATAATTATTAATATCTCGCATGTAGGCATCAGGAATCAAACCTTTAGTAATCGTAGCAGGAATCGTAAATAGAATGGATTGGTTGCCATCTACTTCAATTTCAGGAAGCGCATTACGGTGCTTTACGCTAAAACGCCCGGAAGAATACAAGTTTGATGCTGTATAAATCGAGGTCACTGCTGGTTTTGCTGTCAAAACCAGCATTTCTCCATAACCAGGTAACGTAGTTGGCCTCACTTCAGCCATCAACTTTTCTACTAAACCTTTTTTCCCGATAAAAATAGCATAGTAAGGACGGTCGTTGTTGATTTTAATTCCACCGTCTGGAGGGTAAAACAACCCTTTAAAATCTGAATGTAAGGCAACCATAACAACCGTTAAATCAGATAGTTTCTTCTTTTTGTTGTTAAATAAGCCTCGTACATTTTCTACTTGTAGAGACAGATTTTTCCCAGAATAAATACAATCTGATAAAAATATCGAAACATCATTGTTCTGATGTTCACTCAAAATCGTCTCTAACATAACGTTTAAGTTTGTACCACTTCTATTTCCTACTTTCCAAAAAGGAATCTTTGGGTCTAATTGATTAATGAATGGAAGGACTCCAGAGAAAGTTTTGGGAAATATTTGGTCATTAATAAGGCTAACATTTAAGTTAGAACTGTTAAATGATGCATCAACCCCCCAAAGTAATTGGGTAAGTGCCTTCTTATATCTTGTATTTCCATCATGAATATACCCATCCATGCTGCCTGAATTCTCAAGGTAGAGTTTTACTTTGCTGGAAACTGGTGGTGCGGTCTCAACCTTTTTAGGAGGAGTAGATTTAGGTACGTCGGTGCTGGTACTTTCTCCAGATGGGCGTGAATAGCAGGCTGCCAACGTAAAAATGCAAAGCCATAATAAGGAAAAGGTAATAGATAATCTATTTTTCATTACAAACTAAACTTAGGAAATTTAGGGAAGGAATAAATTAAGTACACAATAAAGTTCTTTAAAAGATATAAAAATAGTTTTTATTAAAATTATTTTTCTGATTTTTACATTTCAACATTCATGCTTCTTTTAAGTACTTAGATATGCCATTTCAAGTAGGTGATTTCTTCGGTAAGTTCAGTTTAGTCAACAAAATAAATAGGGGTACAGGATTGGCAGATAGCGATCTATCTAGGTGGGAAGCAAATGACACCCAATCAGGTAAAACTGTTATTCTGGATATTGTTGAACAGAAGCCGGAATCTAATTGGTTTAGTACGTCTATGCCAGCCGAGATCGCTGAAATGGGATACGATCAGGTACTTGGGTGTTTTTTTTGGGTTTGGAAAGACAAGGATAAAGCGCAAGTAGAAGAAGTTAGAACTGGGGGCGTATCAATAGAAACCGCATTACAGGTGGTTGAATCGCTTAATCAAATACCCTTAACTCTGAATGAACAGTGGGGAAAGGAAGCCCCTAAACCTTACCTATTCAATGATTCGCATTTAGTAATCTTTTACCAAAAAGAACTCACTGTCCAAAACGATGAAAAAATCAACCAAAAAATCATGCAGGGGTGGATTGACCTTTACTCCCCAAAAGTTGTAAATCCACTACCTCCTCCGCCACCACTACCACCACCACCACCACCTCCGCCGCCGCCAGTATTAAAATGGCTACTTGTAATTTCTGGTGTTTTGCTTGCAGGCTTTTTGCTGAGGAAATGGGGTAGCACCCCACCACCAGACCCTTCTGTCAACTTTAATTTAGCTCTTGACAATGGAATAAGGGCTTACAAAAACAATCAAGATAAGCAGGCAGAAGCCTATTTTAGAGAAGCGGCTGAGTATGCTAAATCAATAAGACCTGCGCCTCCAAGGCTGGATAGCTTGGTACTTTCACTCAAAAAGGAAGCTAATGAGAAATGCGCTCAATTTAAAGCTGTACAAAGCCCTAGCTTATTTTATATCCCTAATCAATCCTACAAATTTGTTGAAATTTTAACCGGAGAGCCATGCCAAACTTGCAAATAAAAAGGTTATTGATATATATGATTATTTCGACATTTTCATATACTTCCTGGGGACAGTTATTTACAGATCGTAATTTATATGAGGTGCTTCGTGAAGTTGAAGCAAAATTGAATCAAGGTAAATTTGACGACGCCATCAAACTTTGTCAGATATACCCTAAAGAGCGGGTATTTAATGACTTGGCTCAAAATGCTAAGATATTAAAAAACCTTTATATAAAAGGAACAGAGTTATTAAGAAATAAAGACTATACCCGTTCCTATGAGTTATTTAATACTTATCGAAAATATTCGGGTAACAGCTTGAGGATATTTGACTTAGCGATTCAAAAGTCGTTAGAAGGTATTGGGAAGATAAAAGATACTCAAATTACCGTTGCTGAAAGAAGAATTTATGGCTTAGGCAAGGTAATAGAGGGGCGAAATCAACTGAACGCCCTTGATACAAGCCGTGCTGAAATTTCATTTCGTAGCGCCCGTGACAGGGCTGCTAAGTATGATCAACAAGTAGCCATTGAAACACAGAAAGGCTTAAAGCAAGTAGAAGGATTAAAATTGTGGGGAAGACGTTTAAGAGAGCTACAATCAAAGCCATTATCTCCAGAAGAGCGTATTTCCCTGCTTGAAGACTATAGAAAAGCTACAAGTAATGAAGTAAGTGTGAAAAGTCTTGAAGAAAAAATTGAATATCTAAAAACCTTATCACAGCCCGATACTGCTATAGCTCCAATCACTCCCTCACAAAAGATGTTGTATTTTGCTCAGAATTGCAAAACAGAATTATTAGTTGCTTATATCAAAGATAATGATGCAAAGATTCCAGTAGCGTCACAATTGAGTTCATCTTTGACCATGTATCACCAGACTGAATTAGATATTATTCAATTTAAGCAAGATCCTGGCAAAAGAGAATTTGCTAAGGCTGCTTATGAGAAACTAAAAGAGATAACTAATACAATTCATGAAAAATCGGTCGGATCAGCTCTAAATATCTGTGCACGTAAAGCTTACTGTGAGTACTTAATTGAAATTGCTGCAAAGTCTGAAAAAGCTGCCGACCAGAATAATAACTATAAGTCCTTATATGAAGATGCGCTACGAAATTTAACAATAGCCCTCAATCAAAAGGTGCCAGAGTATGAGCAGACACTGAAACAATCGCAAAGACGAATATCAGAGCGATTAGGGTGCGATACTTTTGTTAGAGATTTCAAGAGGTCTATAGTATCGGTACGTCGGTCATTATCAAACTGTCGTGTAAAAGAAGCTCAACAAAATTGGCAACAAGCTCTTGCAAAGTTGTCAGGATGTGAAGCAAATGGAGGAATTTTGAAGCTCTATATGGGTTTAAAAGACTCTATTTTAGTGGTTTTAGTTGCTGATAGTATTATGAGTCACAATGAGAAAGCAGCAAAAGAGCTTCTTTCAAAGCTTGAATGTAAGGAAGCTGAAAGTATCTATAAAAGGTTGTCAAGTTTAAAGACATGCAATCAAAATGAATTAAAGAAAATAATCTCTGAAGGATTAATTGCCTGTGAAGAATGTACCCGAAAAAAATGCTATATAACCAATAGGCAGGCAGCTGAAAAATTAGAGGCTAATTCGCTATGGAAAGACGCTTATTCTAATTATCAACAAGCCCTAAGTTGTGCTTCTGAAGCTGATAAAGAAGAGGTTATAGTGAAAATGAAGCTGATAGAATGCGAGGCCTTTCCTGAACGTTGTAAGAGTGAAACCACTTATTTCCGTCCCGAAATAATCGGGGCCTATTCGTTAATCAAGCCTACCTATACCATTGGAGACAAAACGCAGGAAATGACCATTTGGTATCATATAAGTGGGGGGCTTCAATTAAGCCTGATCAGTCATTCGTCTCCCGTTGATTTCTCTATTGGGGCGGAATATTTCCAAACCCAATTTCAATCGTTGGGAACGATCAAGGAGACCAAATATGTGCTGGAAGACTTTTCTTTGAAAGGAGTTAATGGATTTGCTGTGATGAAACTTCACAAGGGAATTACCGACCCTAATCGGTGGAGACCTTATGTAAAACTTGGAGTAGAAGCGATGGTGCCGCTTTCCTATCGTTATGAGCATTATGCAACGGGTAAAGTCATTGATAACAGGGAACAGTTAAATTCTCAATCTTTTTCAGGCATTGGAGGAATTGGGATTGAGCTTCAACGCAAGCACGTCGGTTGCTTTTTGGAATTGTTCGGCAGTTATAATTTTACCGGAATTTATAACGCCAATGCCACCAATCCATCCATAACCCTAAACAGTTCAATAAGTGCTAATATACATCGTGCGGGTGTACGGCTGGGTTTTAGATTTTGGTGATAGAAATACGTAATAGAAGGAAAGTGTAGAGTAAGCTGAATCGGACCCTGTCTATTATAGATGGGGCTCTTTGTGATTATATTATTTTGTTATGAAGAACGTTCTTTTGTTGGTTTTTGTATCGATTTTTCTATTTTGTGATACTTTTCAGCAAGTTTCTCCTATACAATCATCTACTTCGTATAAAAGAGTAGAGAAAACCCGAACCCGTGTTCAAGAAGCGAGAGTATATGTATGTTATAGCAAAAATGCGTATGCTTATCATGCCTATATGTGCTCTGGTTTTAAAAGATGTAAGGCGAGTAGAGGAGAAGTTAACATCTCACAAGCGAGGGCAATGGGTTATGTTCCTTGTAAAATATGTTATTGAATTGGAGAGAAGGTGGTGAAAACACAAAAGAAATTAAAGAATCAATAAATACACGGCCACAAAAATTAAATTTTCATTATTCCTAAGCCACTCAGGCAAATCAAAATTGTTTGAGCAATCTTTGAGCAAAAACAAAAAAGAGTTACGATTGTAGTCGTAACTCTTTGATAATGAGGGTGGAGAAGATGGGATTCGAACCCACGGCCTCTTGCATGCCATGCAAGCGCTCTAGCCAGCTGAGCTACATCCCCATGATTTCAAATTTACAAGTGCTCTAGTCAGCTGGAACGCAAGTCCGATGGAACGCCAGTCCGATGAGCTACATCCCCGTTGGATGTCCCTTGATTTGGGAGTGCAAAGATGAAATTCAATCATGACTTTTGCAAATGGATTCTAAAAAAGATTTTTAAAGCAACTTTGGCAAGGGGCTTGTCGGCAAGCCCCTTGCCAAGGAGAATTAATACGCCACTTGAATACGATTCTCTTCTAATGACTCTATGGTAGATTTTGAACGACTCAGTAACATGCTGTCATTGGCAAAAGGATTGTTTCTTAGATAAAGCTTTTTGAGTTGACGGAGTTGAAGGGTTTCGTTGGGGACTTCGCTCAGGTTGTTGTAGCTGAGGTCAAGTTCCTCTACTTTTCTCAATCGCCCGATTTGCTTAGGAAGTGTACTAAATTGATTGTAGCCTATGTCAAAAATTTTGGTTCGACGCAGCTTTTTGATACTAGTGGGTAAAGTGTGAAGGCGGTTGTGGTGAGCATACAGCGCCCGTAAACGCCTCAAACGACCAACGTGGGTGGGTAATTCGGAAAACTGATTGTGCGAAATCGCTAATTGTTGTAGTCGCCTCATGCGTGAGAGTGAAGCCGGTAAACTCGTGAGTTCATTATAATACAAATCCAGTACTTCCAAACGACGCAATTTGGAGATGCCGTCGGGGAGGCTTTTGAGCTCACACGAGTAGAGATTGAGGTCTTGCAGACGTCTCAATTTTTTTAAAACATCGGGATTAAGTCCCTCAAGTTTGTTGTAACCAAGCCATAGACTTGTCAAACGCCGACAGTGGCTCACTGCTTCTGGAATATCCGTAAAACGATTGTTTTGAATATTGAGAATTCGGAGGGTTTTATTAGAAGTAAGTTGTAAGCTGTTGTTGGTCAGCTGATTTTGATTAAGCCATATTTGTCGAAGCTTGGGTAGGCGAGCCAAGTCGATAGAAGCTGCTGTAAGCTCATTGCCGCTTAGGTTGAGTTCTTGTAGTTGGGTAAATCGGTAAATACACTCCGGGACTTGTTGGAGCTGTAGCTGATTGAGGGCTAAGATTTTGACGGTGTCGGGGCGAGTGGTAGCCTCGGCAAGCTCTAGGGTCGAAATCACCCCCTTTCCTTTCGTAATACTGCGGAATATACCTAATCGGATAAAATGATGAGAAACAAAAAAGTTTGAAAGTTTGAGTTCAGCTACATAAGCATCGGTAAGCACTTTTAATGAATCCAAAAAGCGGTTTTTGTTGGCTTCCGACACAGTGCCTTCGATGTTGTAAATCAGATAATTAATCTTTTTGTCTTCACTGACGTACATTTGATAGCCCATGAGAGCGTTTTCGCGTATCCCAAAGATTTTCTGACCAATAATCATTTGATTCTTCAAAAAAGCATCATCTCCTTTGCGGATAGTGGGAGGATTGCGGGCTACTTTTTTGGCTTTTGATTGCACTAAGCTATCCCAATATGCCCTCGTGAGTCCTTGCTGTTCGGCTTCTTGAGTCGACAAAATTGTCACTTGCGCGCTTACCCACGTAGTACACAAGACACCTAAAACTAAAAAAATGGCTTTCATGAGTTAATAAGTTTTGATTTGTTAACTACAATCTTAGGTTAAAAACTATATATATCAAAGTGTTTTATAAAATAAAATTATATATATATGTTTGAAGATGTATTTTTCTGGGTTTGTTGAATACTGATGATTGACAATCAGAGAGGAGAACTTTAAACTTACCAAGTTTGAAAGCATAATTAAGAGCAACTTGGCAAGTTTGAGAGCACAATTAAGAGCAACTTGCCAAGTTTGAAAGCATAATTAAGAGCAACTTGGCAAGTTTGAAAGCACAATTAAGAGCAACTTGGCAAGTTTGAAAGCATAATTAAGAGCAACTTGCCAAGTTTGAAAGCACAATTAAGAGCAACTTGGCAAGTTTGAAAGCACAATTAAGAGCAACTTGCCAAGTTTAAGGATTTATCGAGAGAGCTTGCCTGAAGTATCGCCTGAAGCCAGGCGTTCTACTTCTTCTACACTTACGAGATTGAAATCGCCTTCTACGGTATGTTTAAGAGCAGCGGCAGCGGTGGCAAAGTCGAGTGTACGTTGTATATCTTGTTTGAAATAATCATATCCATACAAAAAGCCTGCAATGAAGGCATCGCCACTACCGATACGGTCGACGATATGATGAATATCGTGCTCTACGGTTTTGTAATATTTCTGCCCGTCCCATGTTTTGCCTTTGAGGCGATTGTGGGAAGCGCTGATAGATTCACGTTTGGTATCTACGATGAGCTTAAGACTTGGGTAGCGTTCCATGACTTGCTTCATCGACGATACCCATTTATTTTTTTCTCCTTCGACAGGAAAAATCCCAAATAAGTCTTCGGCGTTGCTGTTACCGCATACAATCAGGTCACAGTATGAAACTAGTTCGGGCATGATTTCTTGGGGAGTTTTGCCCCATTGCCACAGACCTTTACGATAATTGACGTCAGCCGATATTTTGACCCCAAGCTGTCGGGCGGTTTTGACGGCTTCTAAGCAGGCTTGGGCGGCGCTTTCTGATAAAGCAGGCGTAATACCCGTAAAGTGAAACCAATCGGCTCCTTCAAGGATTTTGGGCCAGTCAAAATCAGAGGGTGATAGGGTACAAAAAGAATCATTGAGACGGTCGTAAATCACTTGGCTTGCGCGAGCTGTAGCGCCATTTTCGACGTAATATACCCCGAGGCGATCACCTCCAAACTGAATTTGTGAGGTGTTGAGACCATATTTGCGTAAGTACATGACAGCCGCCCGACCGAGGTCGCTATCAGGAAAACGGGTAACGTGTACGGCATCGATACCCCACTGAGCGGCGGCAATGCTGACATTGGCTTCTCCACCTGCATAGGTAATATCGAAACTGTGGGCTTGGCTAAAACGCGCAAAACCCGGCGGCGATAGCCGCATCATGATTTGACCGAAAGTAACAATTTTTTTCATATCCTCTTAAAGACGGGCGGGCGCTGCTTTTCCCCGTCGTTGTTTACGTTTTTTTAGATAATCATTCGCCCAGCGATAACCATCCATAAACAACGCACTTTCGAGCGTAAATCCTAAACTATAATAGGCACCGTTGTAATTGGTGGGTAGATTTTGTTGATAAATCGCGTAGCGATAGCCGCCTTGTATACTGAGCCCTACCCACCTAGTGGCTTTCCATTTGAGGTAAACGCCCGCCTGAGCAGGCATAAAGAAGTCGTTGCGTTTCCAAATCATCAAGTCGCTAAAGAGTTTGTTGCTCGTACTTTGAGTCGCCCCAATACCTAGCTCGACGGGCACACTCAAACGCCAGCGATGATTTTCGATGACATTGGGCCAATACATCAAGCTAAAATAATAGAGGTCTGTTTTGGTATAATAATTAAGATTGATAAGGCGAGAAGCATCTTTACGAAAATCAATGAGCCTTAAAAAAGAGTTGAAAGAAAGCCAATAATAGCCAAAAGTGACTTCGTGACGATTTTTGCCAAAAGCAATGCCTGTGTTGACTCCCCAGATATTGACGAGTTTTTTGTTGACAAAGGAGCTGCGGGCGTCCCAATTGACGGTATAGGTAAGTCTAGGGCGCACCTTGACCGTATCTCGGCGAGGATTAAAGATTTTGGTAATCTGACGAAGGTATTGCTTAAATTTTGAACTCGAATCGGCAGGAAGTGATTTGAACACCGCACTAGAGTCAGAAGCGATAATATTTGGGGAATTGGACAGTAAAATAGCCGACAAACTATCCTTTTCAAGACAATCAAAGCCATAAGCACTCTTGACAAAAATAAGACAGAGCAGAGAGAATAGGCGAAAAAAGCTGGCTTTTAGAGGCATTTTGGAATAATAACCACAAAATTTGTATAAAAACGTTTTTTATCAAAAGTTTCGTTTAAAAATGAAAAACTTGGAACAATTTTTTGTGCCCGATTGTATTACTTCTACAAGCGGCCTCTGAGAAGAGGCCTTCAATTATCGAAATTAAAATATATATTCGATAGAGTATAAATAAGTATTTTGTTTCACCAAAAATCGTCCCAATATTATGTCACTTAGATTAGGAGATATTGCCCCCAATTTCGATGCCGAAACTACCCAAGGTACGCTCAATTTCCACGAATGGTTAGGAGATTCATGGGGTTTGTTGTTTTCACACCCTGCCGATTTTACACCTGTATGTACGACAGAATTAGGCAAAACGGCTTTGTTGAAAGGAGAATTTGAAAAACGTAATGTGAAAGTGATTGCGGTAAGTGTTGATGATTTGGATTCTCATAATCGTTGGGTACCCGATATCAACGAAGTCAACAATACCGAAGTCAATTTTCCTATCATCGCAGATGGCGACCGCAATGTAGCTACGCTTTATGATATGATTCACCCCAATGCCAGTGAGAAAGCGACCGTTCGTTCGGTGTTTGTGATTGGCCCTGACAAGAAAATCAAACTTACCCTTACTTATCCAGCTTCTACTGGTCGTAATTTCAACGAAATCTTAAGGGTGATAGATTCGCTTCAGCTTACTGCCAATTATCAGGTAGCAACTCCTGCTGACTGGAAAGAAGGAGATGATGTGATTGTGGTGCCAGCCGTATCGACCGAGGATGCTCAAAAGAAATTTACAAAAGGACTCAATATCGTAAAACCATATTTGAGATATACCCCTCAGCCTAACAAGTAGGAGAGTGGAAAAATGAAACAAGAAGGGGGTAGCTTTTCGGAGTTATCCCCTTCTTGTTTTTGCTGAAAAATCAAGCAAAGCCCCCTTTGGTCGCTAATATTTCAGACAACGCGTACTACGTCGTTCACGGGTGTTTTTTCCCGCAAATTTGAAGAGACTGTCGAGACCGTACCACATCGATAGCTCAAAAGAGCCAGTGTCAGCTCCTAGTGATGATACCGGTACATCATAACTTACTTGAAAAAGCACATTGTCGCGGGCCCAGCCGAGGGTAGGGATGATAGCATCGCGACGTTTGTCGCCAATTACCAGTCCACGATACCAAACTCCTACCAATAGCGGTGAAAATATAAAATTGGTGCCCAAATCTAGTTGTTGATTTACTCCCTGTTTTCGTAATTGCATACCGACGCTGATGGCGCTTTCGCGATCGAGGTCGTGGCCATATCCATGGCCAAAAAGGGCAAATTTTACCGGAAATTGCGCACCTAATTGTAGCCCAAAGCGCTCACGAAGCCAATCGTTGTTGCGAATGCGCATATTGTGCCAACTTATACCCGCCCAGTAAAATGGCTCATCGCTGTCTTGAGGGTCATAATCAAAACGTACTCCACTCGAAAATACCACTTTATTTTGGGTGATACCCATATGTGATAGGGGGTCGGTTGTACCTAAATATTGAGCTACAAAGTTGAGATTGTTGGTGTTGAATCGATCCGAAACCCACGCGGCTTGCAAGCCGGGCGTAAGCCTAAGGTTTTGTTTGTCGTCTAAGTAAAACGATCTCGAAACCTGCCCTGCTATTTGGTTGCTGTTGAGGGTAGAACCGCGACGGTCGTGTAAAAGTTGTAGTCCTAGGCCTACTTGGGCATCTTCGGCATAGGTATCATAAGAAAAAGCCGCTGTTTGAAAAGGAATACCGACACCGGCCCATTGGTTGCGATAATTGGCAATAAACCGATGAGTACCTGCGTCGCCAACCAAAGCGGGATTTTGGAAAAGAGGATTGGTATAAAACTGTGAAAATTGGGGAGATTGTGCCAAAGTATCCCAAGAAGCAGCTAAACCCAAGAGACAGACCCATAAAAATTGTTTCATAAAGATTCAGGTTTAGCGAATGAGATAGAAGTTTTTACGAATACGTTCCCGTTTGGTGGTTTCTACAAATAGCACCTCAGCTTCGATGATGTACATATCGGCAGGCATATCCTGACCATTGAACTTGCCATCCCAAGCATGTTCTATACTTTGACGACTAGCAGGGATATTGTTTTTCTCAAAAACCACTTCTCCCCATCGGTCTCTTACTTTGAGGTGGATAATTTCTTTGATTCCGCTACCAAAGAGTGTATAAAAATCGCCAATGCCATCGGCGTTGGGGGTGAATGCTTGCGGTATCAAAACGGCACAACTATCTACCACAAAAGCAGTTACTCTAAAGGCCGAATCGACGCAAGCCCCTCTATTGCTTACCACGAGCTTTACGTCATATTGTCCTTTGGGAAAAGGTAAGGCAGGGTTTTGAGCAGTTGAAGTTTGCCCATTGCTAAAGTACCATTTCCACGAATCCGCATTTTGGGAGCGGTCGATAAGACGCACAGGCCCAGGCGAGCAAATGATAGAGTCGCCTTCTATTCTGAAATCAGGAATCGGGCGAGCCACAATCGGAACAGTTTTGCGGACAGGGGCACTTTTGCAGTTTTTGCTATCCCGAAATACCGTGAGGGTAATAGAAACGCCCCCATTTGGACTGCTGTAAATATGAAGGGGTGAATAATTGGTGGAGTCGATAGGAGAGCCATCACCAAAGTTCCATTCAAATTGGAGCGAAGGGTCAGAGAGATTGGTGATTTGGACAGGGTTGCCTTGGCAAGCGAGTGGAGATTCAATTCGGAAGTCACCCGTAGGAATACTCGTCACCCTGACGATATTGGTAGTAGAGCCTTCGCCGCAGGGAGTTTTGGCGGTGAGGGTTACTTCATATTCTTTGTTGGGGGTATTGTAGGTATGTGAAGGGTTAGCTTCGGTCTTGGTGGTGTTATCCCCAAAAGTCCATTTCCAACTAGTGGGTTTAGGTACGGTGGCATCTTTGAAGAGGATAGGTTCGCCGGGGCAAACTACCGATTTTGACATACTAAAAAGTGCTTTTACCGTAGTCGGAAAAATCTG
Organism: Runella zeae DSM 19591; assembly: GCF_000423565.1. Classification (GTDB taxonomy): domain Bacteria; phylum Bacteroidota; class Bacteroidia; order Cytophagales; family Spirosomataceae; genus Runella; species Runella zeae. The sequence continues at coordinate 34,587 of NZ_AUIF01000037.1, forward strand.
AATCGGCACTTCTGCGCTATCGCTTCCACAAGCACTAAATACCGACAGCCGCACGCGATACGTGCGCGCGCTATCGGGCGACGCAAAAAAATGACCGACGGTATCAGCTCCCGTGGTTCGGAAGGTACCATCTCCAAAATCCCAGCGCGACTCGGGCTTGTTGTGACCAGCGGAGCGATTAGAAAAAAACAAAGTAGCGGGAGTACATCTTACCAAAGTAGAATCGACGCCTATCTCTGCTTGGGCGAGGGGGCGTACCACAATATCGCGGCTGCTAGACTGCTCTCCACAGCTATTTTTTACTTTAAAAGTGACTTTGACCGTGAGGTCGGTTTTGCCTCGATTATCAAAGATTTTAGGGCTAGGCTGAAATCCTGTAAAGGGTGCTTCGCTGCCAAATGTCCAAGTATATTCAGTGCCGTTGGCGGCTGAGCCTTCAGGCGTAAAACGCACGTTGAGAGGGGCGCATCCTTGGGGCTTGTCGGCGGTGAAATTGGCCGAAGCAGGTGGAGCGGTGATTGTGATGTCTTGGGTAAGGGTATCGGCACAATCGCCCGATTTGGCAATAAGAGTCACTTGGTTGACGCCTTGAACTAGCGACAGTGACGGGGTACGCTCGGTAGAGGTATTGGTTCCATTGACAAGCCATACATAGCTTGCCGCACCTAGAGAGTTATTGGTAGGTTTGAGGACACCGCCTACGCATCCGCTTCCTAATGAAAAATCGGCTTTGGGGCTTCCGATGGTGATGACAGCCTCATCAGTAGCACGGCAGCCTTTGGGGGATGTTATTTCATATGTCAGCCTGATTTGTGGCGTATTAAGCGTGCTGACTAGTAACGTGTCGCCTTTTAAGCAATTGTTGCACCCACTCCACCGCCCACCGCCCGGAGTGGCTTGAAGTTTAAGGAAGGCAGTGCCTTCACATGAGGCCAAGTCTTGGGCTTGGGGCTTGATGCCTTCAATATTGACCTTGATACTATCTCTGACTGCGCACGAACCCGTGCCAATGCTATATTTGATGGTGGCGGTACCCGTGTTTTTGGGATTAAATACGTAGTTGTTGCCTTGTTTTTCAATTAAATCAGAACCCGACCAGGTGCCATTTGGAATCGACGCTACTAAGGGCAATGCGTTGGTGCCAACGCACAAAGTAGTATCGCGCAAAGGAGACGTAACTCTAACCTGAGCTAGTGCATTGACAAAGAAGGTGTCGCGTTTGACCAATGTACCGCCGCAGGGGTTGGGCAGGGTAGCTTCTACGATATAAGGTGTAGTTTGGAAAGATAAGCTTTGGCCCACTGCTGGATTAAAAGCCATTCCATTTAAGGTATAACTAGCCCCCTGCTGAGGTGTAAATTGATACGTAAAAGGCAGTTGACATACATCGTCTTGTGTAGGCAAGGTAAGTGTAGGAGAATCAATCACTTTGTGAGGACAGATGTTGGGGACAGAGCGTCCACAATCATTGACCGCAATGAGGGTGATGTTGTAAGTACCTGATTTGGTAAACTGAATAACAGGCTTAGGGGAGTTGGCGTTGGTATTGTTGAGGTATTTATAGTCACTCGGGCTAATGCTCCATTCGTACCGTGTAGCATCAAGCGAAATAGTGCCATCTAAAGTAAGTGTACCTCCATTTGACAAACAAACAACCGTATCGGTATTGATGACCGAATAGCCCGTCATGTTGTATTTGGCTTCGGGTCGTTTTTTTAATTTAACATCTATTTCGGCTGTTTTTGAGCCGCAAGTTGCCGAAGTAGCGGTAAGTTTAACTTTATAAGTTCTTGTAGGGTCAGCGTAAGTGATGGAAGGAGATGTATTTTCACTTGTTTGACCATTTCCAAAGTCCCATAGGAATTTTATGTCTGAGATTGGACATGAATTGTTGCCAAAACGAACTGGAGAACCTTCGCATGCAAAAGTTGCTATAGGATTAGGTTGAGGGGTTTTATTGAATACCAACTCATATGATTTATTATCACTGCTACAACTAAGATTTCTAATCGAAAAAGGAAAGCTTTTTTCAGGAGTAGAGCAAGACTCTATAAATTCTCGCAACTTATAAGTATGCTCTAAAGTAGTATCTTTTGTCATCATAATTATTTGCTCCGCGCCATCACCCCATCTAATTCTGTATTCTTTCGTAGCACAGTAGCCTGGCTTGAATTTAAGACAGAGTTTGTAATTAGAATCACTGGGAGCAACACATAAATCACCTGTGCCAGTACAAAAAGTGAAATCTACTGGTATTTGTGCATGCGCTTTCTTAGAAAGAAGAAAAAAAGCAATAGAAAGAAAAAAGAAAATAGCGAGACGAATACCAAGTAGAGTTTTGTTCATAGTAGTAATGTGAATAGCATTGCTAAAATTAGAACATTTGATAGTTTTGGCCAATGGTGTGGATAATAATAGGGCCAAAACTTATCAAACGTCACAAAAATGTAAATCTCTAGTTGTAGGGAGATAGAAGGAGGTCATACTTGCATTAAAGTATGCTTGAGGAGCCTAAAGAGGAATGCTACTCAAATTTGGGTAGCTTAAATACCCCATTTTTTAGGCTAAGCGTTTTGTTCAGAACCTTAGGAGTGGCTAGTGTAGCGTTTATTTTTCCTTCCATAGATTTACCATCAAATTTTGTGATTTCAACCGTACCCTGCTGTGATTTCCATTCGATTGAGTCATCTTCATATATCTCAACATCGCCATTAAAAGTAACACTGACTTCTCCTTTTTCGACCGAGTAGGAGGTTTTACTTTCCTTAAAATCAAGAATAGTAACATTGATTGCATTGATAGTCAATAGCGATGCCGCATTGAAAAATGAAAGTTGGAGTTCTTGTTTGTTGTTGCTGGGTTGGAAAAGAACAAATCCATTGGAGGTCATCTCCGTTTTTTTACCGCTTACTTCAATCGTCAAATCGACTCGTTCGAGCTGATTTGCTTTGTCAATGATTTTGTTGCAGGAAAAAAAGGTAGTTATACTTAAGCAAACTACAAGAAGGGATAAGCTGGGTTTTTTCATGATAAGAAATTTATATGGATAGACGAGTTTTAAGATGAGTACATTTTTAAAAAAATTGAAAGCTTAGTGAGAGGGTTTGGTGAGCAAATCTCTCACTTTAGTCCACCTACTGGTAGATACTTTGATTTTTTTATCATTCAATAAGACACAGACATGATTACGTTTGTCAGAATGCTTGATATATTCTTGATTGATGATAAAGGAGCGATTGATACGGATAAAATCTGAGGGCAAAATTTGCTCAAAATGCCCTAAGTTCTTCGCCGTGAGTATTTGACGGCCATCTACCAAATAGATAATGGTGTAGTTGCGGGTCGATTCTAAGTGAATGATTTGCATCCAAGACACCGCTTCTTTATGGTTTTTGATATGTAAAAATAGCTGATTTGGAGAGCCTTGTTTTTGCATGGTTTGATGTAAGTTAAGAGGTTGGTAATGTGTTTTTATTTTTTGCATCCTATCACAATCGCTTTGAACGTATCGTGTAGGGCAAGCCCAGTGACGAGGTGGGCGGAGGAGTTCTTGACAGGGGGGCATAAGGAAAGTTGTTTGAAAAAATGAAAAAGTAGGGCAAGTAAAGTCTAACACTTAGGATACTCGACCCTGATAGTAGGTCTTGCTGATGGTTGCATGGTGCATCTTACAAACCTCCTGAGCCATCAAAATGAGAATAAAAACGAAGAGCTTTTTCATAAAAAATGTCGTCTATTGAATGGATGTAATGATTCGATTAGCATTACAAAATTGGACGAATGAGACGGGGCTTGAAATAGAATATTAAAGGAGAAGCCTTCTTTTTAGCTCGAAAAAAAGAGGAGAAAATAGTTAGATGTTAACAGCAAAATCCTACAAATTTCGATTTAAGTGTTCGATTTTAAATGAGACCTTCGTAATGGTTTTATGGGAAATATTTAATAATCAGCAGTGGCGAGTAATGGTATAATGCGCTTTGAAACAAAGTGTTGTAGTGAGGGAGCACCCCGAAATTCGGGGTGCAAAAGCGCATGTTAGCTCAATCTAGCCTCCAATTGAAGCTACTCAACACCGTATTTTTGGAAGAGTAGCCTTGTACCAATCGGATGGAGCAGCGGGAAGTAGTGCCGTTATCATCTATATTGAGGCAAGTCAAATTGCCATAGTCATCTTGTGAGAGATAAAAATTGTCGGGTTGATAATTAGGATGGCGCCGTTGGGTGTCAGCGTAGCGTGCATTGTAGCCAGTGAGGCGGTAACCATACTGGGTATTTTCTAACCGGATGGTTTGCTCAATCAAGTTGGTTTGATTGTTGGCATAATAGCGTACTCGCATTTGGCCGCTTCCATTGCTCCAAAGCACGAGTGCGGCACGGTAGCGAGTGATACCCGCCGTAAAGGTGATTTCATAAACATCTTGCGCTTTGGCAATCACAGGCAATAGTGCTACTAACAGTAAAAAAGTGAGCTTTTTCATGATTTTAGGTCAATTAAAGATGAACGCCTACTCTTGAAACTACGGTTTTCGGCAAGGCCGCATTAGTTGGTCATTGAATTGACGATTCAAAAGTAGTGGCTCACTAAAAAAATGTTGGAGTAGCAACTGGTTGCTAACTAGTTGTTTTCTGAAGGCTTTAGAGCGAATGATGTATGTTGGAGATAAACGGTATCCAAACTGAGCAAACAAAAATCTATTTTTTATTCAATTATACTTTATTGATTATATGGCAAACTTGACAATTTACCAACCTGAAATCCTTTTTTTGAGAGCCCAAATATTAACTCGTTATTGTGACACATTTGGCTATGAATTTGATAGCTATTGCCAAAGGCTCACAGGGACCTTAAAGCACTACGAGCACATTTGTGAAGTAATGCAAGAGGAAGTAAATCAATATGAAAAGTTGAGGAGATATTTAGCTTTAATCCAAAATAAGGCACTTCAGAACAGTCTAAAAAAACAAATAGGAGCAACGGAGGCTGAACAAAAACTCTTTTTGCGTAAGCATATTAATTCTGTTTCAGGGTCAGTGTTACGTAAACTTATTTTTGAGGGACAAAACGAAACTTCTCAAGGCTATAAAGATAATTTTATACAAACCTGCTATCTGTATATTGAAAAAGAGAGGAGCGAGTTTCTTGTCAATGATGCTCAAATAGAAAAACAAGACGGTACTATACCTCCTTTTGGGTATGCTTCAAAGCCCTCAAGCAATGGTACCGTTCCTGTTTTTCAAAAAGCATCTTCTTTCTCTCTAACCCCTCTAAAATCTACCGAAGACTCGATAGCGGAGGGGAAGGCTGTGATGGTTTTTAAAGGCAATAAAATACTGCTCAATCGCGAGAATCTTGATAGAAATAATACTACCATTACCAGTAAAATCCAGGCCGAAATAACCTTAGAAAATGGAGAGTGGATACTAAAGAATGAGAGTAAGCTGCGGACTACTTTCATTCAAGTCAATGGCCCTACCAAAATCAAAAAAGGAGATATTGTTGTGTTTGGGAATCAACGTTTTTTGTTTGAAGACTAGCTACTAATCCCTATTTTGAGAGTCGCCAAATTCTTGCTTTTAAGAGGCCTTTACATCTTTAGGTTGTGTTTTGAGGTATAAAAAATAAGCTATTAGTAGGGCTCCTAAAAGGAGCTTGCCGCCTATTTTATCCCAAAACGAAACTTGAAACTCGGAGGGAAGAGAAATATGGGCTGCAGTGGCTAATTCGTCTAGTTTTTCTTTTGAAAGGTCAAGGTACATTTTATCAGAAATGTAGCCACACCATTCTTGGTCGTAGTTCCAAACAGGAATAAAGAAAATCGAGATTTGCTTGTATCTCATGCCAGCATCTACATAATGCCCCTCTTGATTTTGAAATTCGGGCGTATCAGGAAAATCAGCGATTTTGGCGATGGTTTCTCCACCAAAAGAGAAGAAGATTGGCTTTGCTGCATAGGCACTACTGGCGCAAGCCAGTAGTGATACCACAATCACAGAAACAGAGAAGGTTTTCATAGTTTTTAGGGATTATTTAAGGCTTAATAAATAACCTATTGAAAAATTGGCGTCCCAATCAAAGATAAATTGGGGAGTATTCGTAGCGTCTTTGATCGCTTTGTAGAGGTTGAGTCCCGCTTTATCTTTAGCCTCCTCAAGGGTGTATTTATCAGGAGTATTTAGTATGGTAAAACGCTCGTTGTTTTGACGGATTTTTTTGGCTAGTTTAAACGGAACACCCCCGATGATAAAACAAGTTTTACGGTTGAAGGTAGGGATGGCACCGCATTTGTCCTTTACTTCCTGATAGACTTTACCGTCGTCGGTTTTATCTTGAAAATACTTTGAACCATAGGTTTCAAAAGCATTTATATTGTTGTCTTTTTTCCAAGAAACTTTAGTGTTACTTGAGCCCATATCCACTACAAATGCGTCATTTTCGTAGGCTTTGGGCAATACACAGGCCAAGGCTAAGGCTCCTTCTTGTTCGGGGGTTACGATATTGACTACATATTTTAAATTTTTTAGACCTCCGATAATTTTCTGAGTAACGGCTTCTTTGGCTGCTCCCGAGCTTACTACAAAGTGAATATGAGCAGCTTGTACCCCAAAATCGAGCATCGTGCTGATGTATTTCTTGAGGCCGTCGCGTATGTCGGTATCAGTGGCCATATTTTCAAGTACCAAGCTATTGCCAAAATCTGCTTTTTGTAACTTCCAGTTTTTGTTGGCATCTATATTGACTATGAAAGAGTTAAATCCAGAAGCACCTAACTCGACGACCCCTTTGAGGGTACCGTTGATGGGCTCAGGAGGAGCATAACTAAAACCAGAGGGAGAGATAGGCTCTACTACATTGGCTGGGGTATCTTCCACCATAGAGGAAGACTTTTTGCCAAAGAGATATTTACCGCCAAAAAATAGGCCAACCCCAAGGGTGATGCCAAATAGAATTTTGGCAATGGGAGTGAATTTGGATTGCATAATTGTTGGGTCTTATTAAAGGGTTAAAAATTTAGTATTTATCAGCGTTGGTGAGTTCTTTTTCGATTTCGTCGCCCCGCATAGCTACTACATCAATTATGTCTTTGAGGGTGGTACCTTTCGCATCGCTGGCGGTTTTTACCGAAAAATTTAGGAAATAGGCGTTCGTATTATCTTTTCCTATTTGCCACGCACCAAACTTGTAGGTAGCATTTTTGCTCAATGCCATATAGATATCACTTTCTTTGAGGTCTGATTTGCGGTCATAGATGCGTGCATAAGACCAAACTTCTCGCACTTCGATTCCCTTATAGTTCATAGATTTGGATTGGATATATACCGCTTGAATGCGGTCATTGTCTACCTTTCTCACAATCTTGAAGTCGCCATTTTTGGTGATGCTGTATTCAATTCCTTGTGTATCAAGTTCTTTTTTGACAAAAGGGTCGCACTCTACGGCAGGGCTACCGCCTATTTGCCCATAGCCAGCATAGGTTATGAGCAAAAAAAACAATACTTTTTTCATGCGAAAATTAATTTTAGAGGATTAGTAGTCGTCTTTTTGGGTGAGTTCTTTTTCCCGTAAATCAGCTTCTTCGGCCAGAAATTCTATTATTTTTTTCAAATCGTGCGAAGCGATAGAAGTGGAAGTCGTGATTGAAATATTGACCAAGTAGGGAGATTTTTCGCCGGCAATTTGCCAAGCACCAAACTTAAGGCTCTCGTTACGCTCCATAAGGAATAGACCATTGGTAAAGCCCAGCTCGCTTTTAGAAGTAATTTTTTTGATAGGTGACCAAATATCAAGCAGTTCCATATCTTTATAAGTTTGGGTTTTTCCAGTTATGATTATCAATTGTGTTCGGCCATCGTCTCTCTTTACCGTCAAATGATAATCTCCTTTTTCGGTGACTTTATAGGACAGTCCGGTAGCTTCTATTTTTTCTTTAAGATTTACATGGGCAGTAGAGCTAGAGCTGGCGCTGGTAGTAGCGGTACTCTCTCCTTCTTTAGCATAAATCAATATACTATACCTTCCTGAGCGGCTATTTTTTTTGTCGCTTATCAATACCAATCGGTATTCACCGTCTGATGCTATGGTAAAATCTTTCAGTATTTCATAGTCTCCCAGTGCATTGGTAGGGTCGTTGGAAACTTGTTTGCGTTTGTTTTCATTCACACTTTTGAGGGTTTCCCACTGCCCGTCGGGTTTTTGTTTTTGGAGGTGCAATGTAAAATCTTCAATACGTGCATCTGCATACGCAATAATCACATAGTGTGTGTTGGCCTTGAAAGGTCGATACAAAATATCATAGATAGATTCGGAGCGCTCGGTCATAAAGCCAGACTCATAGCGTATCAAATCGGCATTTGATGGGCCGTCCAATTCTTTGGAAAGACTCAAGGCGAGTGAGTTCATGGTATTCATTGAATTTTTTTGCCCCCAGCTACTCGTAGCTACTGCGAGCAAGAAAAAAAGAACGGGGAATTTCATCTTTGTGGTGATTTAGGGTTATTGTTCTTGGTCAATGAGAAGGCCAAAATGAGTATAGCTTTGACCTGCACGGAAAGTGGCCATTGCTTCGAGCTTATAAAAAGCAGATTCAGGCGCAGAGAAAGCGGTATTGATTTCTGAATTGCCACTATAAGTGCGTACAAAAGACCAAGTGTCGTTTTTGAGTTGGTATAGCCGTAGTTGTAAAGCCGATATTTTTTCAGGGTCTCCTAAAACAATAATGTTGGATAGCTCGCTTTTGGAAAAGAAATGGGTAGTGCTATTGCGGGCGTCACTCATGTCGCGTTGTAGGATATCGAGCAGCGATTTGACCACGTAGCGGTCTTTTTTTTCCAATGCTTTTGTTTTAGTATCCAGCAAAGTAATCATGGGAGTCATCGAACTGAATTTTCTTTGACCGAAAGCTAAGCCACTACCTAGTAGTAGCAAAAGCCCCAAAAGTAGGTGTCGCATGGTAATGAGGGATAGATGGTTTATGGTAAGTGTACGCCTCCAAAATTCCAGTAGGATTGTCCCGGAATACGCTCTTCGGCTTCTCTGATATCTACTATTTTGATATGGCTAGGTACTGGTTCAAATGTGGCGGTAAATGCGTGGTTTTTTCGACTTCCCCAACTGACCGACTGACCATTGGTGCCTCCCTCTAAGCTTTTTAATTTGTAGATATTTCTTGCGGCATCTCTCAAATAAAAAGCATACTGAGGGTTTTCGGTGCCGTAGATGGCGTAGGAGGAGTTGGCGGTCATATCTTTAGTACGAGTCATTAAAAAATTGACAGTCAGGGCCTTGGTGCTGCGTTTTATAGAGGTGATGCGAATGTTGGCATTTTGAGGAGGATTATCTACTTGGGGGGCTGAAGAAGCAGGTTTCGGGGGCGGAGGAGCCACGGTTTCTCTTTTTTTTGTAGATAAATCTGCTGTCACAAAAGCGGCATTTTTATTTTCAGTCACTTTAGCGGTATCTGTTGGTAGAGGTGTTAGTGTTTGGTTGTTATCAGAAGATTTATTCTCCTTTTCTTCGGGTATTTTGTTTTCTACAACTTCCTCCTGTTGTGCTTCTTTTCCAAACCAAAATGTATCTACTCCATAAGCCCCCAATATTCCTAACCCAATAATGGCGGCCCATTTGGCCCATTCCTTCGCGTGGAAAGGTTGAGAAGGGATAGGAGTAGGAATAGGCTCGGGGGTGATGAGTGGAGGAACAATGAGCTTTTCTTGAATGTTCCATTGGCCTGTTTCGATAAAGTTAGTAGCCCATTGTACCAGTTCGGTGGCCTTAGGACGATCCCAAGGGTCTTTTGCCAAACAACGTTTGATGATTTCGTTGAGGTCATTGCTACATTTAAAATCTGTCGGTAAGCTAGGTGGAGTAGGGTCGCTAAGCTGGTTTAGTCCTCCAAACTCCCCAAATGGGACATCCCCAGTGATGAGTTCGAAGAGTGTAGCTCCCAAAGCCCAAATATCAGTGGCTTTGATAGGAGGTTTATTGACGTTGTCTTTTCCCCATAACTCTGGTGCGCGGTAGGGGGGCGGAGTCATTCCAGATTGGATAGAATTAGTGTTGGATTTTTTGGCCTCCGTAAATTTCCGAATGGTAGCACGTAGTTTGAGGCTCAATCCCAAGTCGGCCAAAAAGATATATTCTTCACCATCTCGCAAATCAATCAGGATATTGTTGGGCTTGATGTCTTGGTGAACCAATTTTTCTTTGTGTAAGTAAGCCAGCGCCGCACCTACATTTTGCATTACCTTGGCGATTTCGAGTTCGGTATATTTGCCTAAATATTTGCTAGAGGCAGCATTACCGCCCGAACAATAACGCATCACTAAATAGGGGCGTCCTTCTTCATCCTTGCCAAAATGCCTAACCGTGAGCAAATTGGAGTGTGAAAGGTCTTTTTGCACATCGTATTCTTCTTCGATATTTTTGATGCCTTCTACATCAAGCATTGGATATATTTTGAGAGCCACCGTATGGTTTCTCGTTTCTTTGTCGCGGGCTTCCCATACATCGGCAAAGCCTCCATTGTCTATGAGCTTGACAAGGTCATAGCGTTTATCAAAGAGTTGGCCAGGTTTGAGCATTGTCATGGTAGGTTATTGGGATTGGGTTTATTGCTAGATTTTTTTGGAGGCAATGATTGGCTCTTATCCGTATTTGGGCTTGTCACCTCATTTATGATGGCAGCTTCAGTAGGAGTGGGTTTGCGATTGTCATTGGATTTTTCGTCAGATTTTGAGTTTTTATGTTTAGTAGAGTTTTCTTTGTCATTATTTTTGGTGGGTTCTAGAGCAGGAGAACCAATAGATGTAGAATTATCATCGGGTTCTGTGTCAGTGTTGGTGTCTGAGCCTTTATTTTTGCTACGGGTTTCTTTGCCGCTGACAGCTGGTTTTTTGTTTTCAGACCTGATAGGTATAGGCACTTCTGGTATATCAGTAGGCGTTACTACAGTATCAGTTCTTTTCGCGGGGGAGGGTGGGGGAGTGTTTATTGGTTTGGTTTCCCATTTTTTTTGTAGCTCGGGATAATACCACACCGCTAATCCGGCCGAGGCGAAGGTCATTCCTAAAGCTATCCACATGGCAGTGCTTATTTTTTTTTTTGCAGGAAAACGCGGGTTGGGCAGCGTGTTGTTGCCACCGTTGTCGTTTGATGGGGAAGTATTCCCTTTTACTACTCGATTTACTACTACAGTGATGTTGTCGTTACCACCGGCATCGTTGGCCTCTTTGATGAGTTTGTCAATGCAGAGCGCTAACTCTTTATTATGGTTTTGTAGTATATTCTCTATGGTATGGTCTTCAATCATTGCATTGAGCCCATCACTACATAGCATTACTACATCGTCTTGGTAGAGGGTTTCGGCCACAATATCAGGAGCTGGGGGGCGTTCACTATCGCCAAGGCTTTGCAAAATGACGTTGCTCTGAGGGTGATAAAATGCTTGATTTTTGGTAAGTTTACCTTCGTCTAAGAGGGTTTGTACGTAGGAATGATCCTTGGTAAGTTGCAACAATTTTCCTTCTCGTAGCAGATAGCAACGGCTGTCGCCGCTCCAAGCCACGTAGAGTTGGTCGTTGAGAATGTGCGCTATTACTACCGTAGTACCCATGCCTTCTGTTTCGGGGTTGAGGCTGGCATATTCCAAAATCTGTTGATGAGCATATTGAATGGCTCTGACCAGACGTTCGGAGGTGGGGCGCTCTTTGGCGATATTTTCTCGAAAAAAAGCACAAATACTATCTATGGTGATTTTGGAGGCTATTTCGCCCGCGTTGGTTCCTCCCATGCCATCGGCTACTACCATAATAGAGCCATTTGGAGGATTGTAGTAGGCGTGAGCAGGCACTACCCAATTGGCCTCTACATCGCTGGTTACGATAAAATTATCCTCGTTGTGTTCTCTTACTTTACCTACATTGGTTTTGGCTACCATTTGTAGTTGCAATACGTTTTGCGTCATGTCAGTAGTTATTTGGAGGTAGAGTTGAGTTTCCATTTTGTTTTGTTTCTTTTTTCTTACTCTCCCTTTTTTTGTTTATAGGCTCTTTGTCGGTTGAGATGTCGTTGGTAGGCGAGGGTGGCGAGGCTTCGGTACCTTTAGGCGGGGCAGCCGGAGGCAGTTTTCCTTTGAGAGGTGTCAATTCATCTGTAAGAGGGGTTTGTGGGCGCGTAGTCTGTGGTAACCGAACGATGTACCACTCATTGCCTTTGTTTTTGAGGATACCTGCGGCATGGTACCTTATTATGCCTGACTTAATCGTAGCTACAAAGTAAATTCCTCCAATGACATTGTCTTTGAGAGAGATACGTTTCAGCAAAGTCTCGTTTTCGTTATTTTGAAAGTTAAGATTTGGGGTATAAACGGCCACGTTAAGGGGACTTTTTTCATTGACATTTAGGTCGTCACGCGCCGATACTACCACAAGCCATCCATTTCCTTCTTGGGTGTTGAGAAAACTACCCACCGACAGGGGGCTTTCTCTATGATAGCTGATGATCCCGCTGCTGTCGTAGGTTTCGATAGGGGATATTTCCTCTGGTTGATATTCAGTAGAAAAAATAGGGCGTAAGGCCATAGAAGCTAAATGAGGGCGAATGGTATCATTCTTTTTGTATTGCTCAAACGCCTTGTCTCCTATCCAAGGAGTAGCTATACTGGTCAGTGCCCATATTTTATGATCAGCTACAACTCCCAGCGTATAGCGCCGTCCAAAGTAACTTTTGCCGGCGCGTCCGTATTCATTGCCACGGGTGCTTTTCATTACATAGTCTTGCCGCACGATACAGATAGAGCTATCCACTGCCATTCGGAAAAGTTTTTTATCATTTGAAAAAAGATTTTCTAAATCCAATTCATTTTGGGATTGCGCTGCCAAAGAGGTGAGCAGCAACAAAAAAATACATCGTAACATAGTGATGATTGATTTAAGGGTGAACTTATCTGATAGCGGTGATAGGAACGACTAACCCTTGCGCTCCTGCGCCACCTGATACAATCCCTACTACCACATAGCGATTGTTGGTTTTGGTAAAAACTGGCCCGCCCGAATTGCCTTGGTCAAAACCACGATTAGAGATATAAATTACGCCGTTGGAAAGGCCATCTCTGGCTACATTACACTCATTATAGAGAGGCTTGATGTCATTGGGGTTGTTAACGCCCATTCCAAACGAATAGCCCAAAATATACAAAGGAGTAGAGGCTGAGAGGGAAGCAGAGAGGCTTGGGGCGAAGTCTAGCCCTCCATTGCGAGAAGTACGACTGACGGCCCAGTCGGTACCGTTGTTGAGGGAGGCGATTCGTAAAATGAAGGACGTTCCGTCGTCGGCGGTGATTTGTTTTGTTTCATCGCCCGATTGATTGAGCATGAAATCCTGACTGCTCATCTGCATCGCAGTTCCAGAAGGAGAGTAGGCTTCTAAAAAGTGAGTTATCTTACCGCCATTGTTGGCCAAGATATTGAGCTTTATGAGCTCTTCTTGTGATTCTTTGGGCGCATTGGCGATGAAGTGCCAAGGCTCTAGCACGTGTCTTGCAGTCACAAAACGCCCATCGCTTAGTAAAAAGCCAGTACCCGACCCTCCAAATTCGACCTGTTTTTGGGTCCCACCAATTTCAACTATGATTTTGCTTGTTCGGATATAATAAACGTTTGGATATAACTGCGATAGATGGAGGTTTTCGGTAGTGACTGGTTGATCATTGGAATCGTTATGAGGAGCGATAGGAGTTGAGCCCGAAATTACTTTAATGCGGCGTTCTAAGGACGTAATTGTGTTTTTAAGTTCTTTTTGAGCCTTTTGACTTTTCTCATTACTTATGATAAGTTCTTGTTTTTGTTGCTCATTGATAATTTGGCTGTTTGCATAGAGGTCTTCAAAATTGTTGGCTTTGTTGAAGAAGTAATACCCTCCACTCACCGCTGCCACCAATAGTACTGCCAAAGTTGCCACCGCTGTTTTGTAGGGTTTAATAGCTTCATTGGCCATTGCTTTGAGGCGTATCGTCATGCCCATACTCTTTACCGAGTTGTTGGGAGGAGTCAGAAATGCTACCCTAGGGCCTTCGTAGGAGAGCTGAATATCGTCCCCGTTGTGGAGCAATACTTCATCTCTGAGCGATTGGCCGTTGACGAGGGTGGGGTTGGTTTTAGAGAGGCTTTTGATGACCCAGCCTCCTCCTTTACGAATAATGGCGGCATGAGGTCTGCTGACGGTGGTACAATCGTCACCAAATCCAACGGCAAAGTTGCTACCCCGTCCTAGCTCTATATAATCACCAATAAATTCGGTGGTTTGACCAGTGCGGTATTTTTGGGTAGTTGTTTTGTGTTCCAGAACAAAATAAGTTCTTCCTGAAGCACCTACCAAGGATTTAAGAGAGCCTCCCAATGATTTGGAAAACTTTTCGGTTGCGCGGGGTTGAGAAACGGTCGTTGACATAGGGCTGGGGTTGGGTTTTGATGAGTCAAAAGTAGAGGTAGACAAGGAGGTATATGGTATAGGTACTAGTTGCTAACTGGTTAGTAACTTATCGAACAGCGACCCTAAGAATCGTGTCGCCCAAGGTGATGATATCGCCAGGATGAATGACCTTACCTCCTGCTCCTACCAATTGGGAATTGACGTAAGTTTGATTGACTGATAGTTGCCACTTACTATCCCAAAACTGCCCATCTCGGATAAGCCATTGTTTAGGGTTTTGCCATTTTTCGAGCGTGGCGTGCTTGCGGGAGATATAAGTGGTACTTACTTCTACAATCTCCACATCATTTTTGATAGAGGCATCTTTACGGCCTAGGGTCAGGATCCCTTCGCTTTTATTGCCCATGAGTTGGGAGATATTATAGATTTTACCCATTTCCTCACCATAAGTGATTTGTAATATCAGTTCATTTTTGAGGGAATCATGCTTAGGATAATGAATATCAAGAGACTGATACCCTAAGGCATTGATGATGTGCCCAATCGACTGATAACGCTTATGTTGGTAATCTACTTCGATGCAGGTTTTGATGATTGTGCCCCAATTGTTGGGTAACTTGTTCCAGTGTTGGCGCAAACCTTCGGCATCTCCTTTAGCGGCATTTTTTATGTACTCCACTACATCGCCTTCGCTTGTGAGTTGAAAAGGAGCAAAAGGGTACTGACCCGTAAATATTTCGTACATCATCACGCCGAAAGAGTAAATATCGGCTACGGCATCTAGTGCTTTGAAGGCAGTTTTATTGTTTGCTTGCTCAGGGGCAATGTAAGCCCATGTACCAAAAATTTGATGAGCATGGCCAAAGATATTACGAGCCGTCATGCGGGAGTTTTTATGTCCTGCAATTCCAAAGTCGGCTAATTTGGCATTCCCGTTGGTATCTATTAGTACATTGCTAGGCTTGAGATCGCGATGAAAAAAACCTCTTTGATGAAGCTCTTGTAGCCCACAGAGCGTCTGATACGCTATTTTATTGATTTTTTGTGGTTCTATGACTCTGCCAGTAAATTGAGTTAAGTCGCCTTTGGGACAGAGTTCCATGGTAAAGTAAGGATTCCCTTCTACATTTCCACAATCAAAAGATTGAACTAAATGCGTAGATTTCTGATAGCCAATTTCAAATTCTCGCATGAATCGCTGAAAAATAAGCAAACGCTCTTTTTCGTAGGCTACCTCCCAAAGTTTAATCATTTTGAGGGCAAATGCCTCCTCTTTGCGATTGATTACTTTGTAAACAATGCCAAATGTCCCCTCGCCCAGTAAGTCAATGATTTGATAACCGTCTATCCATTCTCCTATTTTAGGTATTACCCGATGAGGGGTTTGGTAAGTAGTAAACTTTTTGTTAAGTATCTCATTCATTGGTGTTTGTAAGGTTTGTTGCGTGGGTTGTTATTTGTATGCATGGACTAGGTTCGTTGCATTTGGCGGATTTTTTCTTCCGATTCTGTTTTGAAAATGAGTTTTCGGTCGCCCATCAGTAGTATATCTCCGTCTTTGATTTCTGTTTTTTCGGATACTTGAATAAAGGTGGTTTGCTGTTCGCTACGATTTATCAAAAACCATTTGCCATTCTCAAAGCTCAACTCGGCTTGGGCTTTGCTAGTAATGCTCTGGTTGGTAGAGTCAAGGTTGTCTCGATTGAGTACAACACTTTCGTCGTTAGAGAGCTTAAATTCAGACCTGTGAATGTCAATAGTTTCTCCTATTTTGGGGATACGTTGTAAATAACATCTTTCTGTACTGCTCATTCTCATTCGGTAAGGATCAATGGTGCCTCCTATGAGAGGTTTTGGAGAGAATGACTCCTCAGTAGAATTGGGTGTTTGCGGTTTGTTCATGACAAAATCTGGAGGTTGAGGGAGAGAAGTGTCGTTTTTATGAGTGATAAGTTCACGCTGACATCGAATACAGGTAGTACGAGTGGCAATATTGACAAATCCACAATCAACGTCAGGACAGGTGATTGTTTTAGGGTCGTCTTCCAAGGTGGGAGAGGTGGGTGTTTTTGGTAAATCATCCACAACCGTAGGCGGAGATACGGCTACAGGAGTAGGTAGTGGCGAAGCTTCTTTATCAAAAGCTTGTTTACCAAGAATCGTTTTTGAAAAATTGGGCGCAGAAGACGCTACCGACGGAGCAGAATGTTCGGTCTTTTTGACCTCTATTTTTCCGGATAGCTTTTGGGAATGCGAATCTTCTAAAGGAGTGTGGCATTTGATACATAAATGCGCGCTTGATAAGTTGTCAAAGCCGCAGTTACTGCAAGTGATTGTCATGATTGAAAATATTGATTGGTTTGTGCAAAATTCAAGCAGCAACCCTTCATATTTGTTACAGCAACTGGTCCATGACCAGTATTCTTCTTTTTAGGATTTACTGTAATATCAATCAGAAAGGTTTGGGTAAGGAATCATGAATTCCTTAATGCAAATGTCCCTAAAGAATGCCTCCTTTGAAATCGAATAAATTCTATAAATGCCTATTTTTTGTCGAAGTTATTCTAGGTAAAATTGTGAGTGTTGATTGTTATTTCGATAGTATGACAACTCAAACCCCTAGATATTTGTAATCATTTTCAACTCTTATCAATTATGCCCTTTCGTTTTGTTTATGTTATTGTTTTATTAAGTATGATGATGTGGGGTCGTTGTGCTTGGGGTCAAGTATCATTAGTAAATAATATTAATGAGTACGCCTTGGGAAGAGAAGTGTTTTATTTAGAAGATGCCAAACACTCACTAACGTTTGAGCAGGTATATAAGCAAGGCAAAGGGTTTCGTCAGGTTTCATCAATCAATCCCAATTTTGGTTTTACTAATTCCTCTTATTGGCTCAAATGGTCGGTTGTGAATACGTCTGAAGATATTTTCAAAAATTGGCTCTTAGAAGTGGGGTATTCGGCCTATGCTGAGGTGGATTTGTACGTAATAAATCGACAAGGTAAAGTAGTACATCAAGCAGCGGGAGATTGGCGAGGCCGCTACAGCAGACCTTTATCGTATCACAATTATGTATTTGGCTTGCCTATTTTGCCGGCTCAATCGTATGAAATATACCTACGAGTGCGACCACTCGCGGGGCAGGTACTGCTACCATTGACTATCTGGGAAGGGAAGACTTTTACGCGATACGCCGAAGTTTACAATTTATTTTGGGGGATTTATATGGGAATGATGCTGATTGTACTTCTCTATCATGCTATTTTGTGGTTTGTAAATCGAAAGAGTGTCGGCTATCTTGGATATCTTTATTTGGCTTTGTATCTGGTATTATATCTCATTTTTGAGCTTACTCGGGGAAGTTGTATAGGGGTGAGGTATTTTTGGTCCGAAAACCGTTGGATGGTCAACAACGGTTTTCTTACGCTTTTTTTAATCATGCTTTTACTGTTTTATGCTTTTTATGGCATTATGCTCAATCTACCTCGCTATACTCCTAAGCTAATGAAAGTCATCAACGTATTATTTATAGCATGGATTGGGGTTGTGTTGAGTATTTATGGAGGATGGGTCGAAATCTCCAAAAATGCCTTAACCCTCATCTTTGGGGCGGTGGTAGGAGGGTTGATTATCGTGGCTTCTTACGTCAGTTGGCGAGCGCAAAAAGGGTATAAGCCGGGGCTTTATTATTTTTTGGCCGCTACTATGCTTTATTCAGGAGGGGTAGTGTTGCTATTGACACGTTCAGGACTGCTACCGTCTGGAAGTTTCTATGCCATGAATTCTCTCAATCTCGGTTCTCTCATGGAATATATCATGCTTTCAATAGGGTTAGGTATGCAGATTCAGTGGGAAAGGCAGAAGAATAAACAGCAAATTAAAGACATTCAGCGCGAACAGATTACGATGATCGAAAACTCCTATTGGCAGGCGCAAGAGGAAGAACGTAAGCAATTGGCTATGCTACTTCATGATCAATTTGCCAATGAGGTGCTGATGTTGCGCCAAAATATCCAAAAGCTCTATAAAGAATATATCGGAACTTTGAGCGAGGAGCGTTTTAAAGACGCGCTGAGTATTATCAAAAATATTTTAGAAGGAATCCGCACGATAGCCCATCATTATCGTCCCCCGCAGTTTGAAGAAAAAGGGCTTAAATGGGTGCTGGAAGAGCTATTGCAGCGACTGAATAGTTCTTCCAATGTGCATTTTTTGATGCATTTAGGAGGAAAAGAAGAAGAGCTACTTCCAAGAGTGCAAGAGCAATTGTACTATATTGTTTTTGAAATAACCTCCAATATCATCAAACATGCCGAAGCTACCGAGTCAGCCTTGATTTCCTACCGCGAAAGCAATTTTTATGTATTACAAATTAGGGACAATGGTAAAGGAATACCACAAAATATAGCTCACTCTACAGGACAAGGGCTGCAAAATTTGCGTCGTCGGCTAGAGAGTATTGGGGGGATCTATGAGATTGTGTCTTCTCAAGACAGCGGTACGGCGATTCTTATCAAGATGAACCTACTTCACTCATATCCACAAGACCATATTTATACGCAAAAAAAGTAATACCAGCGTCGCCTTCAAGGTTGATTTTGCGATAAATATTCTGCTTGTGTGTGGTAAGAGTAGTAGGGGCAATATTTAATTCTTTCATGATAGTCGCACTAGAATTTAGTTTAGCAATCAACACCATGATTTCTTTTTCTTTTTTGGTCAGGTTGAATGATTCGGGATTGATTTCTTCGTCTTGGGGAAGATTGGTATGGCGCTCTAAGTTGAGTAGGAGTTGAGGTATACTAGAACTAAAAAATTTTTTGCCTCGTATCACTTCTTTAATTCCAATCATGAATACTTCTTCGTCGTCGCTTTTAAAAATATAACCATCGACTCCGGCGGCTATAGCATCGTTGATGAGAGTGGGGTTTTCGTCAAAAGTATAAACAACTATTTTGATGCTAGGCTTGATTTGTTTGAGTTTCATGGCGAGTTCGATGCCCGTTTTTTGAGTAGCAAGGTGTAAATCTGTGATGACTATATCGACAGTATACTTATTGATAAAAAGCAGAGCTTCTTCTACAGTATCTCGCTGCGCAATGACTTCAATGTTTTTATTTTGGCTTAGTGAGAGGCCGATACCGTTGGAAGTGGCAAAGTGGTCCTCCACAATGAGAACCTGCAATGTATCAGGAATGGTGTTGAAGTGGGTCATCGGTAGGGAAAGGTTTGGAGAAAACAAAATAACATCTTTTGAGAAGATATACCAAAACTTTTAAAAAATATCTAGATAGTATAATTTGCTAGGATTAGTGAAGTGTTTAGCAACGATTTTTCTACAAAAAACATTGGGGTAGAAAAATCGTTGCTAAACAGTGTTTTAATCAAAAATAGGGGGTGTTAAGGGCCTAAAAAAATTAGAAAAGAAACATCCGAATATAGTTTAAAAAGCCAGGTAAGACCTCAAGACGAGTACAATAGTAAATCCATACATGATGGGAGGTGCCATAAAAATTGACTTCTCCCGAAAAGGCCAAATGCCGGAACACAATCATTTGAATGCGGCGAATCTTTTCGTGGGCTGTTCCGCCTAAAAGTATAGGGCGGCCTGTGAGTATGCCGTCTTGTAGGGCAAACCAATAAAGTTGGGCTACCTCGAAACCCTTGGGTTTTTGGTGCGGAGCGCGATTTTTCCAAATACAGCTAATCTCCGCTGTTTTGTGGGGTGGGAGGTACTTATCTTCAATAGCTTGACGCGTATCCTGAGGAAGTACATCAAGGTATCTTTTTTGATTGATACTTATTACATAGCCGCCTATCCAAATATCGGGATTTGATTTTCGACAAAGTACTCTGACTTGGGCTTGTAGGAGATAATCGAGGGTAACTTCGGCACCGCCATTTTCGAGTTGCATAGTGATGAAGCGATTGAGTTCTTCGGTGGTTTTAAGGATTTTAGTGGTAAGCATGATTGCGAATGTTTTGAGGTTCGCTTCACCATGCTGGTCTTTAAATTTTCCATCACTCAGCCGAAAAAAAAATCGACTATTTTTCAAAAAAAAATGCCCAACCTTAAGAGTTGGGCAGTGTTAGCAAAATTTGTTTTAGGGTCGGTAGTACCATTGCCGACCGTCGTTGGTAATTAGATAACCCCTACATTTTAATGACAGCCCAAACAAAACGGAATTGGGAGGGGAGGAAGGCGGTGTCAATGCAGTCCATTGAAGGGCATACTCCCACAGTTGATGAGAGGGGGTGTAGGCATAAGTACGAAACTTGGTACTCAGCAAAATGCTTGGTATATCTTTGTTTTTAAACCCCGGAAAAGGAGGGTCCTGAATCCAATTATTGGTGGTGGGGTCATAGCGGATTACTTCATTGTCTAGTGGAAGTACTAAAAGAAGTTTTTGGGTATGGGTAGCTAAAAGGTTTTGTTTTAAGCTAGTATTTGGTAAAACGGGATACGATTTTTTTGAAACCCAATTTTTAGTAGTAGGCGAAAACTCCCAAATATTTATACGACCTTGGTCGGTATACAAAACATAGCCTTTATCGTTGACCGAATGACTTATCAAGGGTTGGGAACTAAAAAAGGGAAGGGGGGTATTAAGGCGATTCCAGGTATCGGACGTTAAGTCATATTCCCACCATTCATGCTGATTTGTATTAGGAGTAGTGATGGCATAAGCTTTATTGTTGACCCCAAAAATTGTGAAGGGTATTCCCTTAAAATTGGGAGGAGTTTTTGAACTCCACTGAGGTGTAGCAAAAGGATCAAATGCCCACATTTCGCTACCGTTTACAATCACAAAGGCTTTTTCGTAGGTACTGAAAGTTTGATAAGAATGATTGGAACTAGGCTGAAAGGGAATTTTTCCTATTTCTTGCCAACTGTCACAGTGGGTGCTGTTGTAAAGGCTATCGATTTTATAACCACTTTGTATATCAATAATGGGTACAGGTAAATCTACCATATAAGGATACATAATGGAGCGAGGGTCATCAGAAACTGGCAAACCCAAAACCACTCCTAACTGATGAAATAAAATAGCCCCTAATCTATTTTCTGTCCAATCATGCGCTTGATTGAGATACAATATATAAGTGCCATCTTCTTTTCGGTGCACTAATCCAAGTGATTCTACCGGCGATGCAATCCATCCTCTGCGTACAGTGTCTATTTTGAATTCTACCATTTCTGGACTCACAAACTGAATTGTGAGGTCGGTTTTTTCGCCTGTTTTTCCTTTTGAAAAAGCAAAATTACCCATGTTGAAGGCCCACCCAATGATGCCTTGTTCGAGGAGTACCTCTTGTGTCAAGATAGGAAGGCGGTTAGTGTAATTGGCAAAGCTATAGGTGAGACAACAGGCATCAATATTTCGGGTGAGAGATTGATTTTGAAAAGCGCTTAGTCCTCGAATACGTGGGCGGGTATTTTCGATTTTTTCATAACAACCCATTAGTAGGCTTAAGCATAGAAGGAGGAGAAAAAGGGTGTATTGTTTCATGATGTACCTAAAGTAAATTTACCAAAGACTAACCGAAGAATGAATACCTACCTGAGGAACCTTGATAGTAGCAGAACTTGTAACAATTTTTTGAGATTGAAAGCTTACACCTAGTCGTATGTTTGGAATTTTGGGATCTCGACTGAGCTGGATGAATCCGATTCCCCAGACCAAACTTCTTGAAATACCAGAATCAAGCTTTTGATGCAGATGATTGGTAAGGTAGTTGCTATAGGTCATTTGGAAGGGAATATCTGCCGCAAACCCAACAGTAGCATAGGCTCCACGGCGGAGTTGGTCATAATTGAAACGCCCTGCTACAGTGTTGAAGTGGACTTGGGGGAGGATTTGTAGGCCTTTCCATTTAAAATCTTCGACGGCTGTCTTTAAATTTTCTTGTATTTCATAGGTCGAAAAATCCAATGATTTGTATTGAATAAGACCTTCAAACCAAATGGGTCTATACCAATTGAGACTCGTTATTTTGATACCTGCCGTGTAGTTGAGACGGGTAAATTGTGCCGGGAGGGCATTGGGGGCATTTTCCAGAGTAGGAGTAGGTAGGTTGAGACCTGGAAATTTGTACAAAAAAGCAGTAAATGTAGGCTGAATGGTATATTTATGTGTCTTTTTGATGTATTCCCAAAAATGCTGCTCCTCGGGACTTAATGAATCTCCAAAGGTATTTTGAGCCTGACTTGCTATGAATTGGTGCGTAAGTGATGTACTAATTTTACGGCTTTCTTTGATTGAACCTCGCGAGGGAGGGAGCAGGGCTTCTCCCTTCTTAAAAGATTTCCAGAGCATTGTTGCTTGTTTCTGACGTGTATAAATACTGGGATGTTGGCTAGTCCATGCGTAGGGATTTTTTTGGGTGACATTGGTATACTGTTTCCATATTTGATTGAGTTCGTCGAGAGTGATTTTTTTTTGATAAACCATCCAAGTTGCGGTGGCGTCGGCCTGAAACTCTTTGAGGTATTGATAAAAGGCCGCTAAGTTTACATACTTAGATTTATAGACTTTAATGGTATCTAGCATTCCACCGCGAAGGGTTTTGACACGATAGGTATAGAATACTTCTCGATCATTTATTTTTTCAACCAATATTTGGGGAAAACGTCGGTCGTTGATATAATTTTTGTTGGCAGTGTGCTGATGAAAATGATGGCTTATTTCGTGAGCCATGATAAACCGCTCCGCCCAAGGCGACCCCTTGCCCATTTTTTTCATGAAACTATTGCGATAGAGGATGTATTTGTTGTTGTCGCACATTAGGGCTTTGGCATTGGCTGTACACCCTACTTCAATCACATTCTGAATTTTTTCGCCAACCAACTGCGCTAATTCTGTAACTACTTTAGTGGCTTCCTGCGAACTTCCAAATGAATTTGAAATACTGATACATTTACAATCTTCTTGGATTCGAGCTAGTAAAAGGGGATCAGGGTTTTGGCACCATCCGTTAATTGTTAAAAATAACCCTCCCAAAAATAAAGAATAAGGTTTTTCAAAAAATGAGATTTTCATAGGTTAGAGTTTGAAGGTGGAGGTTGATTTCAGGGGGAAATGCGTTTGAGTTGACCACGATCAGGTTCTTTTTCAATCAACTTATAGGAAATAGAATCGCAATCGAGCCGATAGCTCGTGGCTAGAGATACTAATTTGATTTTTTTAGCACTCACTATTTCTGGATCGGGATTGTAGATGCTGAGGACCTTGCTTTTATAAGTATAACTATTAGGTTCGGAGCGAGGATATTCAAACAATTGTAAGGTAATGTTCTCAGAGATAGATTCTTCGCCCTCGTCAAAGGCATTGTTTGGGTCAGGTATAATGGCCTTTTCAATGTTTTTAGTCAAAAGAAGCGTTTCGGTATTGTAGGCATTCCACCATATCCATGTACCAATACCTACCATAATAACCACTGCGATTTGAGCGGCGTATTTGGTGACGAAATATCGAACTCTTTCTATGGCTTTAACCTTAGTAATAACTGTTTGATGGTTATTAATAAAAGATAGCATTTCCGCCCGCATTTCTATTTCTTGAAAGCGATGTTCATAAAAATTCTTAATTCCTAATTGATACTGTACTTGTTGATAAAAATTATCGTCCACTGCCATTCGATGTTCAATTTGAGCATTTTCATCGTCAGAAAGTGTGCCGTCTAGGTAAGCTTCGATTAGGTCGATATTATTTGGTTTCATTGAGATTCCTTTTATCGTTAGATTGTTTTTTTTGAATTCTAGCAAGCTCAATTTCTGCTTTCCTTCTGGCGACCTCTTTTTTTATGTATTCTTTTGTGAATAATGGATTTTGAAACCATTGGCTATTTTTGGAGAGTTTTTCTAAATGGTGTGCTACAAAAT
Source organism: Runella zeae DSM 19591 (assembly GCF_000423565.1). Taxonomy (GTDB): domain Bacteria; phylum Bacteroidota; class Bacteroidia; order Cytophagales; family Spirosomataceae; genus Runella; species Runella zeae. Next base: position 58,898 of record NZ_AUIF01000037.1, read on the forward strand.
CTCGGTAACATTTTCTGAATTTATTTTCTGAGGATTTAGGATTTTGATAACTTAAGTTTTCTCCTACTTTATGGATAATACTGGTTTTTAAATGTAATAAATCTTGGCTATGAATCGGTTCGTTTGCAACAATAATATTAAAAAGTTTGAAGCTGTCACGTAAAAAATCCTCGCATTGTTCACCTTTGGTGTTTTTTAGGGAAGCGTACAAAAAAGAAAAAAAACGACTAAGGTCTGTAGCGTTTACAATTAAGTCCCAACGAAATGCAATATCATGTGATATTTTCTTGTGATGAGTGTTAGGCTTCCGAATCAATTGTTTGACAACAATTTTAGCAATACCATCGATGTAAGTTCTGAGCGTAGAATAGAGCCTAAATTGCCGTTTTTTAATATTGTACAAAAAAATATTAAACACTTGTCTTTTTGCATCGTCTATCAGGTCGTCCCAACTAGCGAAGTCGCCTGGTGAATGACCGTAAGCTTTTTCGAGCTGAGCGTGTATTTCACAAGCGTTATATATATACCTGATAGTTGTACTCAAATGTTCCTCTATGACCTCTATGGGGGGCACTTCTTGAAGCTTCCGAAACCTTCTTAGCAAAGCTTGGTCTAGGGTATATTCTTTAATGGCATCCTCTAGCATGTCTTCATTGAAATAAGGATCTTTTTGGGTCCTTAATACTAGGGCAGCTAAAGTGTCACGAGTAGCTGCTTTGGTTGTTTTGATAGGGAGATTGTGTGCCTCAGCGTAAGATAAGACAATTTCTTTTTGTAAAGATTTGAATTTTTTTGAGGCCACATAGCCCTCTCTAATGGAGGCCAAAAGCTGGGTAAGGGTGACTTGGCTCATAGCATGTGTTGGATAAGAATTGTAGGGAGTTGCAATATCTATAAAAATCTTTTCAGTATATTAGAGGGTCTGAAAAATATACCTAATAAAATATGAAGCAAGTAGCATATCTTCTGGCTTTGATTTTTTTCGTTAGTTCTTGTGATGTCCAAAAAGAAGGTGCAGAACCAATCCCAAAGCCTGCGCCACCGCCAATCGTAGGGCAATGGAAAATGAAAAGCTACAAAGTAGACCCTCCTGTGTTGGGGATTATATCGGATTTGACGGGCGTACTTAATCCATGTATTCTGAAAGTTACGTTTCATTTTCGGGAAGATGGTACTACTACCTTACTCAATGTACCCGCCGATTGCGAAGCTGATTTGGTAGGTATTGATTTGGATAAACAAGGGATTTCGAAATGGGAAATCAAAGACAAAAAACTTATTATTTCGAGTGATGATACTGGGCAAAAAAATGAATATGATTTTGTGGTAGAAGGCACAAAAATGACTTGGACCGAAAAACGAGAATTGCCGATTCCAGTAGAGTGGGGCGGAAATCAGAAAGTGAACACCATTCTCACTTTTGAAAAAATATAGGATTGGCCTTGAATATTAATAAATGGAGATGAGACCAAAAGCACAATAACCCCCTTTTTCAGACCTCAATAAGTACCTCCTTTCAAAGCTCGGAAGCTTAGTCTTCTGAGCTTTTATTATTTTTGTGGCTATGAATCTATCAGCTTACGCTCTTCAATATCGTCAAGACCTTTATCAGCGCTTGATTCCGTTTTGGTTGGAGTTTGGAATAGACCCTGTTTATGGAGGGTATTTTTGTGTAATCTCATCCAAAGGAGAAGTGTGTACTTCTGACAAATGGATAGAGTGGCATGCTAAACAAGCTTGGGCTTTTGGCAAACTATATCAACAATCTTCGGATGCTCAGTACTTAAAGTGTGCTTCGCAAGGGGCAGATTTTTTGTTGCAATATGGTATGGATGCCAAAGAAAACTGGTGGGCAGTAGTTGATTGTATGGGGCATGGCGTGAGTGAAGTTATAGATACCAAAGCAGAAGCAGCAGCGGTGTCGTGTTGGAGTGTATTGTACCAAATCACTCAAGAGGAGATATATGCCGAGAGTGCCAAGAAAACGTTGACCAAAGCGTTTCGTAAACGTGAAAAAAGACTCCAAAAACGAGCCGATGATTTGATGTCGGGTAGGTATCTGAAAAATATCAGTGAGTTGAGTGCTTTGGCGAAAGCATTGGTAAGTGCTAAGCAAATCATCGGTGAAAAAATATTTAAAGAAAAGGCCGAGCAATTATTTCAGGAATTGATGAAGCATTTCTGGGAGCCTCGTGCCGATATTCTTCTTGAAAATGTATTTTCGGAAGGGGGATATTCGGACTGCTTAGAAGGGCGGCATATTCACCCCGGACGAGTGTTTGAGGCTTTTAATGCCTTTTATGAATTGACCAAAATAACCAATAAAAGACGCATCCGACAACAACTAGCTCAGCATGTAGCCTACCTTGCCGAGACCACTTGGGACGAAGCCTATGGGGGGTATTTTGGTTGGTTGGATGTAAAAAGCCTGCCCCCTACTCAACCCGAGGCATATTATAAATATGCTTGGGTGCAGTTGGAAGCCACTACGGCTCTACTGCGCGCTTATCAAGTACTCAATGACCGAACACTTCTCAAACATTGGCAGCGTGCCAATGATTATATGTGGCAGCATTTTGCCGACAACTCCAAGGAAGGGGAGTGGGTGGGGGTATTGAGCCGCCACGGTGAGCCGCTTTTTGGGATGAAAGCTACTCCCGAAAAAAGTGCTTTCTATCCCGTCAAAAATTTGCTCGAAAGTGCCGATTTGTTAGAAATACTTCAGGATATAAATACTCCATGATTTTCTGAAACATATATCCCTAAAAATTTACTTTGCGCTGAGTGTCTAGCAGTTGACTTTTGCCATTTTTTCGTAGCAACACATAGATACTATATTCTCCTGTGGCTACCGATGCCCGATTGAAACCGGCGCTAAAGCCTTTTTCCCAATACCACCCTCTTCTGATGAAAGTTTTGAGTGGTAACGCTTGCTGAGTCCCCGCACACATATAAGTATGAGCCAATGATGATAAGATGACATACGCACCGTCGTCAAAGCTGTGGGTAGGTCTGATGAAATCTTTGGTATAAAGTATCTGTAGATTGTTTCCCACAAAATAGACCGAATCAAGCGCAAAAGTTTGGCCTTGGGTAGGTACAAGGGGAAAGGTAAGCTCACGCTGGAAAAACAAATTAGGTTGATATAGTTTTTGTAAACGTAAAAAATCCTGACCCGTCAAATCAAACATTTTCAGACCCAGCAAATCCTCGTTGTACATAGAATTGAATTCTTGAGCTACGGCCGCACGTCGGTTATTGACCGCAGGAGCAATAGCATAATACAAAACCAACAAGTTGAAAAAAATGCTCGTGGCCACTAAGCTCGGGAATACCCACTTTTTGGGTTTGGACAAATGACTAATTACCAAAAGATAAGCTGATAAGATACCCCAAGTAGGATACATTCGATAGCGTCCTTTAAACATCCCAACAAGTCCGTCGCCTTCCGCTCGCTTGTAGACTACTCCCAAGGCAGACAAGCAGACAAACAGAAATAAAAACAAAGCAAATAGCTCTATTTGATTGAATGACAGGGACTTGTTTTTTTTGAATGAGCCTACAATTTTGGGCGTGATAAACCACAGCATCGTAGCTATTAAGACGGCCCCCCAGCCTACCGACAGCCACATCGTAAGTGAAGTAGGAGCATAAGCATCAAAGTTGACAGACGACCCAATAAAAGCCAAAAAGCAACTCAGAGCATGGAGGTAATTGGAGGGTTGGGTGAGGTCCAGACCACTAGGCGAAGCATGTGCGCGCGTAAGCGCATAAAGGAGCATCGTAAATACAAAACCGCCTAGGGTATAAACCGCTTCGCGCCAGCGCTGAGTAACTAAAAAAAGCAATATGCCAATCAGAAACGTAAGAAGGCCATTGCCATAAGTGAATGTTGCCAACAACGAAAAAAGTAACGCCCAAGAGAGAGACCGTATAGATGATTTAGCATAGAAATAGCCCGCTGCCATCACAAAAAACAACAATCCAAAATTGCCAAGCGAGCTTGTTCCCCAAAATATATTTTCGAATGAATGTACGTTTAATACAATCCAACAGACTGGGATAAAATAAAAAAGTGGTAAGGTGATTTTTTTGAAAATTTGATACACAAACACTAATTGGCTTATCCAAAGTAGATTGCTAATCATCATCAAAGACTTGAAATTGACAGTACCCGTCAGAAAGTAAGACAGCAAAACTACCATACGCGTAAATACAATCCGGTGCTCGGGAAAGCCCACCGTAAGCCAATCGAGCTTTTCGTGCCAAGTGGCAGCGTGTTGCCATTGCTCTACGATTTGGAGTACGTGGATGTCGTCATATGCCACGTAATTGACGTTGAGGGCAATCGCCCCAAAAAACAAAGCATACAGCACCAAAGGCAATAAACAAAGAGCTATGACAAAGTAGCGGTTTTGGAAGAGACGTTCAAAATAAGCCATATATTAAGTTTCTGACCGCTAAAATTAGTAAGTTAGTGGGCGTTTCTTGGTATTAGTCGCCGTAATTGTTCAATTTTGATTCGTAATTTGTTGACTATCAATAAAATGAAATATCTCTCCTACTTACTTGGATTGCTATCTTTTGTTTCTGTGGCACAAAACCCCTACTTATCTCTTCAAAACGACCAACTAAGCCTCACTCCTCAAGGGGCTTCGTTTTTGGCTAAACTCCCCCTGCATTGTATTCATGTAGAATATCCTAACAAAACAGGGCATTCGATAGAAGCCGAAGCAGACGCAAAAATGACGCCCAAAGAATTGCATCCTGCTTTTTATGGGTGTTTGGATTGGCACTCGTCGGTACACGGGCATTGGATGTTGGTGAAGTTGTTGAAGAATTTTAAGAATTTGCCCGAAGAAGCTGAAATTCGGAAGGTATTGGCCGAAAGTTTTGGGGCCGACAAAATGAAAGCCGAAGCCGCTTATTTTACTAAATTCAAGCTCTCTCGTACTTTCGAGCGTACGTATGGCTGGGCATGGCTGTTGAAATTGGACGAAGAACTCTATACTTGGGATGATCCCCAAGCGCGTGAATGGCACCAAAATTTACGCCCTCTGACGGAGCAAATCGTAAATCTCTGGACGGCATTTTTGCCCAAACAAACCTACCCTAATCGTACCGGTGTGCATCCCAATACGGCTTTTGGGCTGGTGTTTGCGTTGGATTATGCTCGTACCGTCAAAAACACAAATTTTGAAAAACAAATAGTAGAGAAAGCCAAGTACTTTTATCTTAACAATACCAACGCCCCCGCTATTCAAGAACCTGATGGCTCAGATTTCTTGTCGCCAAGTTTGGAAGTGGCCGATTTGATGCGGCGTATTTTGCCCCAAGCCGATTTTCTGAAATGGTTCAATGGATTTATGCCAGCGGCAGGTCTCAAAAATATTGCTCAACCGCCCGTGGTGAGCGACCGCAGCGATATGCAGATTATTCACCTCGACGGTTTGTCGCTGAGTAGGGCGTGGTGTATGAAGGGAATTGCTAAGGCATTGCCCAAAAACGACCCGCGTAGAGCACAGTTGCTCAAAAGCGCCCAAAATTTTATCAATCTCACTTTACCCCAAATTGCCAGTGGCGAATACGGCGGAGAGCATTGGCTAGGTTCGTTTGCGGTTTATGCTTTGAGTAAAACCCCTAAGTAGCGCTAATACACAGCTTCATGGTCTATCACCAAATCTTGCTTCTCCCACTTGCCTTGGGAGATGTGAATGGGGTTGAGGTTCATGGCATCGTCAAAAAGATTGGCGTACAATCCTTTGTCTTCTTTGACAAACACCGAATAATAACCTGGAGCTAAGCCAACACAAAAATTTCCCTTTTTATCAGACTTCACTTTTTTGATGAGTTTTGTCTGAATATTTTTATAAAATACCCCTCCTTCGTCTGTCTCGGCTTGTTTTGAAGACGTGAGTTCATAGATATACACCTCTCGCACCACGGGTGTGCCTGTAACCAAACGGCTTGGTGCGTCGGGAGAAGGCATGAGATTGCCGGCTTTCCAAATTACTTTTCCTTTTATACCTTGTTTGAAGCTTTTCTTTTGGGCAGAAGCCTCTATATCTATGGCAAGAAAGGCTACCATAAGTAACAAACAAATTTTGCTCGTAACAACAGTGAGCGTATTTAGAAGGAATAACTGCATTGGAACAAGATTTTAGAAAAAATCCTCGCTTGGGCGAGGATAATGTCTGATATTAACGAAAACTTACAACGAAGATTATACCATCTCCAAAGCATACACCTCCGCCACTTCTTCCAAGATGGCCACGATTTTTTCGTAGGTAGGAGCTTCTACCAACCGCATACGGTAGGGTTTGAAATTAGTGAGTCCTTTGAAATAAGTAGCGTAGTGACGGCGCATCTCAAAAATACCCGTTTTATCGCCTTTCCAGCGGATTGAAAAATCAAGGTGTTTGCGACAGACACGTACGCGCTCGGCCGTGGTAGGAGGGGCCAAATGCTCCCCTGTTTTCATAAAATGCTTGATTTCGTTGAAAATCCACGGGTATCCAATACTCGCTCTTCCAATCATAATACCATCTATACCAAAGCGATTGCGATATTCTAAGGCTTTTTCGGGGCTATCGATGTCGCCATTGCCAAAAATCGGGATTTGAATGCGTGGATTTTCCTTGATTTTGCCAATCAATGTCCAATCAGCCTCTCCTTTGTACATCTGTACACGGGTGCGCCCATGAACAGTAAGTGCCTTGATACCAATGTCTTGTAGGCGTTCGGCTACTTCTTGAATATTTTTGGTGGACTCATCCCAGCCCAAGCGTGTTTTGACCGTCACGGGCAGGTGAGTTGCTTTTACTACGGCTTCGGTCATTCTGACCATTTTCGGAATATCTTGTAACAAAGCCGCCCCAGCCCCTTTGCAAGCGACTTGCTTGACCGGACAGCCGTAGTTGATATCAATCAAATCAGGACTAGCTTTGGTCGCAATTTTGGTGCATTCGCCCATGGTTTCGATGTCACTCCCAAAAAGCTGAATCCCAATGGGGCGCTCGTACTCAAAAATGTCTAATTTTTGTACACTCTTAGCCGCATCTCGAATCAGCCCTTCAGATGATACAAACTCGGTATACATCAAATCGGCCCCGCCTTCTTTACATACTGCCCGAAACGGAGGGTCGGATACATCCTCCATGGGAGCAAGAAGCAATGGAAACTCACTCAGTTCTATATTTCCTATCTTTACCATATGTTGTCAGTTATTTAGCGGCTATGTGTATAGTAGCTAGTTATTTAGTCAAAAAAATAACGGTTAATGGATAACATTTAACAGATAACTAATCTCTGTAATCAATTACAAATTTCGCTCTTTTTTCTTTATCTGTGAAAATAACCTAAATTTGTTCCCTAAAATTCATCCTTCGGAGAATACTTCAAATAATTATACTTTGTAAATCACAAAATAGAATGTCTTATTTATTCACTTCAGAATCTGTATCGGAAGGCCATCCCGACAAAGTAGCTGACCAAATCTCAGACGCTCTCATTGATCACTTCATGGCGTTTGATCCCACCTCAAAAGTAGCATGTGAAACCCTTGTAACGACCGGGCAGGTTGTATTGGCAGGTGAAGTAAATACCAAAACATATCTTGATGTTCAGCAGATAGCCCGCGAAGTAGTGGCTAAGATTGGTTATACCAAAGCTGAGTATATGTTTGAAGCACACTCTTGTGGTGTTCTTTCGGCTATCCATGAGCAATCAGCCGATATCAATCAGGGGGTTGACCGTAAAACCAATGACGATTTTGAAAGCAAAGCCAATGCCCAAGGGGCTGGTGACCAAGGGATGATGTTTGGGTATGCCACGCGCGAAACCGACAACTTCATGCCTTTGGCGCTCGATTTGTCGCACAAGATTTTGGAAGAACTTGCGGCTATTCGTCGCGAAAATAAGCGCATCAAATACCTCCGCCCCGACGCTAAGTCGCAGGTAACTATCGAATACTCTGACACCAATAAGCCTATTCGTATTGATACTATCGTAGTATCGACGCAGCACGATGATTTTGCAGAAGACGAAGCTATGCTTGCTACGATTCGCAAAGACATCATCAGCTACGTAATTCCCCGCGTAAAAGCAAAGTTGAAGCCTTCATTGCGCAAATTGTTTAATGACCAAATCACTTACCATATCAACCCAACTGGCAAATTTGTTATCGGTGGCCCTCACGGAGATACGGGTTTGACAGGCCGTAAAATCATCGTAGATACTTACGGTGGCAAAGGCGCTCACGGTGGTGGTGCTTTCTCAGGTAAAGATCCTTCAAAAGTAGACCGCTCGGCGGCTTATGCTACGCGCCACATCGCCAAAAACTTGGTAGCAGCGGGTGTATGTGATGAGGTGTTGGTACAAGTATCATACGCTATTGGGGTGGCTAAGCCTTGTGGTTTGTACGTAAATACTTACGGAACTGCCAAAGTAAAAGGCGAAAATGGTAAGAAATTGAGCGATGGCGAAATCGCAAAAATCGTAGAAAATGTATTTGACTTACGTCCTTACGCGATTGAGCAGCGTCTTAAACTTCGTAACCCAATTTATTCAGAAACCGCCGCTTATGGTCACATGGGCCGCGAGCCAAAAGTGGTAACCAAAGTATTTGAAAACGCCGGACAACGGGCTGAAGTGGAAGTAGAGCTTTTCACTTGGGAAAAACTTGATTATGTTGACGCCGTAAAAGCTGCGTTTGGCTTGTAATCAGGCTACTCATAGAATAAACATGAGTTACCCCGAATTTAGATGATTCCTAAAAAAACCTTCTGATTTGTATTTGAGTAGGCTCAAACTCTCGAATGTAAACAGAAGGTTTTTCTGTTCTTAATCACGTATCATGGAGGTTATTGTAACTATCTTTTTACAAATTTCCTTTGATTCACTTCTGCGCTTTTGTTTAACTTCTCCCAAGTCTTTTGTTTTTTGGAATTGGTTATCTACAAACTTTCAGCCTCTCTGAGGCAGCAAATAAGGATGTTGTTATGCCAGAATAGCTTCGGAGAAGCTCAATCTTTGTAGTATAAGGTTTTCATCTTTATAATAAGGACTTCGGAGAAGTCAAACATAAACCTTTGTGACTACAAATCTTGAGCTTCTATCTGAGACGTCTTGTATGCTAGTGGTTAAATTTTCCAAGAAAACGCATGTATATATCAACCCAGGGGTCGAAATCATGCCTCCTTTTTGAAGAGCTTTGCATCGGCCCAAAAGGTACCAAAAGGAATCACAGAGGCCAAAAGCGCTAATCCTGTTTTTTTGGTTGACCATTGGTACTCAATTTTACATTGTATCACGGCCAATACATACAATACAAACAAGACGCCATGTGCCATTCCGATGATTTTGTTGGGCTGTGGCATAGCAGCGTAGTATTTCAACGGCATTGTCACAAAAAGGATTAACAAAAATGAAACCCCTTCTATAAAACCAATAATGCGTAGCCGTCCAATTTGAGTTTTGAGTAAATTCGTCATTTTTAGAATATTGTGGTGAAAACGCCTTCTTCAAAGGCACTACAAAGAAAATCAATTTGGGCCTTGTTGGGACGCGTATTCACCAAAAAATTAAGGCGGACCAAATAAAATCCCCGTTACTTCGCGCCAGTTTTTGGCTTTTCGCACATCCCTAGCGATGTCGCGCCATTCATGAAAATTGAGATAAACCACATTCTTAGAGGTCACAGGTTTTGTAAGACCATACACGGGCTTTTCGGTTTCTTCTTGAAATGTCCCAAAAAGTCGATCCCAAATGATGAAGGTTGTTCCGAAGTTTTTATCAAGATAAGCTTCGTTCTTGCCATGATGTACGCGGTGATGCGAGGGAGTCACAAAAATATATTCAAACCAACGGGGTAGTTTGTGAATCACTTCGGTATGTATCCAAAATTGATACAGCAAATCGAGCTGATAGCAAGTAAACGTAATGACAGGATGAATACCAGAAAGCCAAACGGGTAAGAAAAAAATGATTTTTATGTGCTGTGTCCATGAATTACGGAAAGAGGTCGCTAGATTGAGATGCTCTGACGAATGATGCGTGACGTGCGTAGCCCACCAAATCCGCTGCTTGTGAGCAATAAAATGCGCAAAATAATTGCAAACGTCAATCCCTAAATAGGCCAATACCCACGCCCACCACGTATTTGGAATACGCCAAGGGGTGATTTCGTAACAAAATAAACTCAATCCCACAATGAAGGCTTTGAGGAGACCATTGATAACTAAACTTCCAATCCCGATGCCAACCGAGGCTTTTAGGTCTTCGGTATCGTAGTGGTGGTGGTCATCGTGCTTCAGGAGCCAATATTCAATCCCTACACATAAAAAAATCAACGGAGCCGCATACAGCAATATCGGCTGCAAATCTTGTTCAAATTGCTGAGGAGTCATACTAAGAAAAACAAAAATTTTGAAAAAAAATGGTTTTGGAGGGCTGTTAGAAAATCATAAAATCGAACCCAAAATATCAGACATAAATGCGTTCATAAACGGCTTGGTTTTTGACAGAATCGAAGCCAAATAGTTCGATATAAGCTACTTTCGGAATCAAGGCGGTGGAGGCAAGTTGTACAAATACCTTTTGTAAAGAAGCCCTACAACCTTTGATTTGGGTAAATGCAGCCAATTTGCCTTGATGATAATCAAGGGTAATAGGGCGATTTTTGAAGGCATTGAGGGTAATCTCTACGGTGTTAGAGGTAGAATTGGCAGTATGGGTTTTATAACCATAAGCAAGTTGCCATTGGAGATTGGAAAGGTCTTCTTTTTGGCCTTTTTCGGCGTACCTTATCCAATATACGTCAATAGGTTTTTGGAGATTGAGCTTTTTGTCGGCGATCAGGTTGGCATCATAAATCACCGTATTGGCGTTGTTGCTGCGCTGAATATAAAAAAGGCGATTGGCCGACGTAGGCGGTTCGGGAAAGTTGGTTTTGGGCGAACGAGTGTTAAACCCAAAAAAGACAAAACTTGTGAGGACTGTTAAAAAAATGGTTTTCATGGCTGTACAAAGTATGGTTTTTATTGATACTTATGTCTTAATGACAACCCACGCCACGGCTCCCCCTATTGAAATGATAAAAAATTAGGTGACGTCTTTAAAACAAAAGCATTGAATCTGTTCTTTTATAAAAAAAACAAAGTAGCTTGCCTCCTTTCTGAGGGAGCCGAAGAAAGGGGAGAGGCTGACAGAAAGAATGACACCTTTTTTGTAAAAAGAATGTTGTGAATAAGTAATGTTGGACACGCATATTAAAAGATGACGATTGAAAATAAACTCACTCAAGTAGCTTTAAGGCCCGAAGCGGGCTGGCAGGCGGCACAAGAGTTGGGGTGGGCGGCGGTTTTGTGGCGGTTGCCCCGAGCCAAAGAAAAACAGCTCATCATCAATTTTAACCCAGAGTTGACCCAAACTAAGATTGTGCTAGAGGATTTACCGGCGGGTTTTGCGGTAAGTCCTTTTCTGAATTTAGAAGGCAATGATTCGTTTTTTATAGAAGCCGATTTGTATTTTCGTTTTGGGGTTTCCGATGAAGTATTAGCGGAGCAAAGCAGCCGCCCCCTTACCGACCCCCAAAGGGCAACTTGGGAAAACCGCGCTCATTTGGTTGATTTGACTCCTCATCATGAAGTTCACCCTTTGGTGCATCGTACCCACAGCGATGTGGCCTCATCTTCATATATTCAGTCGGTACAAGAGGCCGTAGCGGCTATCGAAGCAGGAAGTCTTAAAAAAGTGGTTCTTTCTCGTACCAAAGAAATAGAACTACCCACAGGGCTTTCGTATGTGCAGTTGTTTGAACGCTTAAACCAAAAATATCCCAACGCTTTTGTGTCGTTGGTATATTTACCTCACCTCGACCAAGTATGGCTCGGCGCTACGCCCGAAACACTCGTTAGTGTAGACAAAGAGGGTATTTTCCGAACGGTGGCTTTGGCCGGAACTCAGTCTGCTTTTGATGGAAATGGGCAGTTGATGTCGCCTAAAAAAGCACCTTGGACCCAAAAAGAAATCGAAGAACAAGCCCTGGTGAGTCGGTACATTATCTCTTGTTTTAAAAAAATCAGGGTTCGAGAATACGTAGAAGAAGGCCCCAAAACGATAATAGCGGGCAATTTGATGCACTTGTGTAGTGAGTACGCCGTAGATACCAAAGAAATCAACTTTCCCGAAATAGGCACCGTCATGCTTGAATTGTTGCATCCCACGTCAGCCGTGTGTGGAATGCCCAAACAGGCGGCCTTGGACTTTATTCAAAAGCACGAAAACTACGATAGAGCTTTTTACAGTGGTTTTTTGGGGCCGGTAAATGTCGAAAAAGAAACAAATTTGTTTGTCAATTTGCGTTGTATGAAAATACAGCAAGGGATTGCCACTCTGTATGCGGGCGGAGGAATTACGGAAGACTCCGACCCCCAAAAAGAATGGCAAGAGACCGAACTCAAATGCCATACCATGCTGTCGGTATTGGCCGAAACCTAAAACAATCACCGCTTTTTTGGCGTTTTATGAGTAATTTTGCCAAGGAAATTCTGAAACTGTAAACCATCATCTGATTCATGCTAACGCTCAACGACACCGTATCGCTCCAAGACGCGATAAAGTCGTATCAATATGCCAACTCGCTTACCGAGTATTCGCGTCGTAAAACCATCACCGTCAACATTGGGGGAGTGCCTATGGGGTCTGATTATCCTATACGAGTACAATCCATGACTACCGTCGATACGATGAATACGGAAGGCTCCGTAGAGCAGGTGATTCGGATGGTAGAATCGGGCTGCGAATATGTACGTATCACGGCACCGAGTGTCAAAGAAGCCCAAAATTTAGAAAATATCCGTAAAGAACTGCGCGTGAGAGGCTACACCGTACCTTTGGTGGCTGATATTCACTTTACGCCCAATGCTGCCGAATTGGCCGCGCGAATTGTAGAAAAAGTACGTATCAATCCAGGGAATTATGCTGATAAAAAACGTTTTGAATTGATAGAATACACCGAGGACGAATACCAACGGGAATTAGAAAGAATCCGCGAAAAATTCATTCCTCTTATCAAAATATGTAAAGAATACGGCACTGCCATGCGGATTGGTACCAATCATGGTTCGCTTTCAGATCGTATCATGAGCCGCTACGGCGATTCACCGCTTGGGATGGTGGAGTCGGCACTGGAATTTTTACGAATTTGTGAAGAATTTAACTATCATGAAGTGGTGCTTTCGATGAAATCAAGCAATCCCGTAGTGATGGTGGAAGCTTATCGATTGCTGGTCAATAGGCTCGATGCCGAAGGGCTTCAACCCTATCCTCTGCATTTGGGCGTAACCGAGGCCGGAGAAGGCGAAGATGGCCGTATCAAGTCGGCAGTAGGAATCGGGACCTTGCTCGAAGATGGCTTGGGCGATACAGTGCGTGTATCCCTTACCGAAGATCCCGAATTTGAAGCGCCTGTGGCTAGGGCACTCATCGACCGCTATACGCACCGTTCGGAACAATCAACACCGATTCAAGCAGTGAGTGGCTCGCCTATCAATCCTTTTCAATATAGCCGCCGCAAAACCCAGGAAGTATATAATTTGGGCGGTAGCAATGTACCAAGAGTTATTGCAGATTTTTCCCAAATCAACATTGACAAGTACGAAGATTTGCGGAGTATAGGGCATTATTATTTGCCCGTACCCGACAAGTGGAAAATGAATGACTTGGGGGTTGATTTTATTTATACTGCCCAGCAACCCGCGCCTTTTATGCTCCCAATGGGCCTCAAAGAAATCGTGGATTATGAAGTGTGGCTCTCTTTGAAAGACCAAGACAATAAATTTCCTTTGTTGACTTGGGCACAATGGCAAAACAAAACCACGGTAAGTTCTAAACTCAATTTTGTGGCGCTAAATGCTACTCAATTGGACGACATACAGGATTTGAAGGCAGAAAATGTAGTGGTACTTCTTCGTACCGACAATGCCCACGCTATGCCAGCGTTGAGACGGTTTATGTTTGAATTGACTACGAAAGGCGTCGATTGTCCTGTGGTGATTCATCGTTCCTACGATACCGCTCAAGCTGACGAACTTTCTCTTTTTGCGGCTACCGATTGTGGAGGATTGTTGGTCGATGGTTTTGGGGATGGTATCATGCTATCGGCTCAGGTAGAAGCCTCGCTTGATACGGAATCAAAACTCCAAATGGCGTCCCAGCAAAACAGCATTGGCTTCGGTATCTTACAGGCGGCTCGTACGCGTATGTCAAAAACCGAATACATTTCGTGTCCTTCGTGTGGACGTACCTTGTTTGATTTGCAGGAAACGACCGCCATGATTCGGAAGCGTACCGACCACCTCAAAGGCGTAAAAATTGGAATCATGGGCTGTATCGTGAATGGCCCTGGCGAAATGGCCGACGCTGATTATGGCTATGTAGGTATTGGGAAAGATAAAATTTCACTGTACCGAGGTCAACAAGTGGTCAAAAAATCGGTAACTGCCGACAAAGCCGTAGATGAACTCATAGCCCTTATCAAAGAAGACGATAAGTGGTTTGAGCCCGAAGAAATAGAGGCTTTCTGATAAATGATAGAGAGTTTTGAATAAGTAGTAGTACAACATAAGACTTTGCCGTCTGCCGTTGTCGTAAGCTTTAAGTGGAAGATTATCAACTTGGGAAGTCGATTTTTGGGCAAAAACTTAAACAACAAAACAATTTTTGTGATGAAACGCTTGATTCAATTTTTTCAACTTAGTGAAGTCTTCGGATATTTTGTCCGGGTATTTCAAAAACCCGACCCTTCGCGGCCCAATACATCCTATTTGAGAATGATGCACGGTATCAACCGTATCTCTATCATCATGTTTTTGTTTTGTATTGGGGTGATGTTATACCGATTTTTTACCCGATAAAAATGAACATTGAAACTTTTCAGGCGTATTGTTTGGCCAAAGCAGGAGTGACCGAGGAGTTTCCTTTTGGGGAAGAGACAATGGTCTATAAGGTAATGGGCAAAATATTTGCGCTCACTTCACTTGATACTAGTCCGTTTAGTATCAATCTGAAATGTGATCCTGAGAAGGCTTTGCTTCTTCGTGAAGAATATGACTGTGTGAGACCGGGGTATCATATGAACAAAAAACATTGGAATACGATCATCGTGGATGGCTCCGTAAAATCAGGCGTCATTGCCGAATGGATTGACCATTCTTACGAGTTAGTGGTGCTATCGCTTCCCAAAAAAATACGTGAAGAGTTGATAAAACAAAAGTAGAAGGCATCAGCTGATACCCCCGAAATCCCCTTCTCTTTTAGGATGATATGAATATCAAAACGACCCGCGATTCACTGCTTTCGCAACTAGCCCAAATACGCCAAACTTACGATGAAAAGTTGGCTCCTTTGAGCGAGCAACAGCTCCTTTGGAAACCCTCACCTGACCGATGGGGGATTCTGGAATGTTTGGCTCATCTCAATATGGCTAGTCAGTATTATGTAAGACAGCTTCAACTAAAATGGGAACAAAATTCAACTGCTGGTACCCAAACTAGTGAGTTTGAGATGAGCATAAATGGAAAGTTGATTTTGCGTTTTTTGGACCCTAAATCTAGCGTAAAGATTCCTGCTCCAAGCATGTTTAAGCCCAAACCTTATCATTTGGATGTGCCCAAAGTGAAACAGACATTTGTTGAGGTTCTGGAAGATTTTTCAAATTTTATCGAAAAATCGGATCGTATAGATTGGAATCTTAGGGTGCTTTCTCCTTTTAGTACGTGGCTAAAATTTCGCCTAGGAGACGTTTTGATTTTTGTTACGGCTCATCTTCAACGGCACCTCAATCAAGCTCTAAAAGTCATGCAAGAGCCTGCCTTTGCAAAGGTGTTATAATAGCCCCAAAAAGCCCATTTTTAGGCTGTTATGCCCTTTTTTTTGAAAAATGTTAGATTTTTTTTTGAATTCTAATTCTTTGTTAATTGTCTGATTATCAGTGAATTGGACTTTTTGGTATATTTGTCTTTTATAAAATTGCACTATTTTCATTAATTTTTTACTTTTTTCTGTTGCGTTTAAAAGTAGAATTACTAAATTTCGGCTAAATGACGCTATTTTTGGCGTTTTTGGAAACATTTTAAAAACCAAAATTTGTAAATTATTATGGCAAAATTTGATGAAGTCAAAAACTTGATAATGAGTCTAGAAGGGGACTTTGATAAGTTTTATAACAAAGGCAATCAAGCAGCCGGCACTCGTGTTCGTAAAGGAATGCAAGACCTTAAAAATTTGGCTCAAGCGATTCGTGCAGAAATACAAAATACCAAAAACACTAAAGAATAAGGAATCGGCTCACTGAAAACACCGAACATCAACAAAGAGGGGACCTAACAGCTAGTTAAGTCCCCTCTCTTGGTTTAAGCACTAAACGTTTGGGCGATTTTCATAGCTACTGCCATATCTCCTTCTATCTTCAATTGACCCGACATAAAGGCGGTCATGGGATGAAGCTCGCCGCTTAAAAGAGCCAAAGCATCGGCTGTAGAAATATCGAAAGTGCAATCGGCTTCCCCGTCTTGGGTACTTACCACATTGGGCACTTGCTTAGCATCTACTAAAATAACACCATCTTCAGTAACAAATTTGATGGAGGCGTCGAGGCCACTATCCGAGCCGACAAGGGTTGTGATTTTTTCAGTGAGGGATTGGAAGCTCATGCTGAAAGTTGGTTTTTAGATTGAAAAATACGAATTTGGGAGGCAAGTTAGGAGTCTTATTTGTCAATAATTAAAAACCAAACCTATTTTTATGAAAAAAAACATCTTTACTTTATTTTTCCTTTTTAGTACCGTCTTCTGCATCGCTCAAAAGAAAGTCATCCAAACAGACCAAGCACCTGCTCCGATTGGGCCTTATAGCCAAGCGGTAGAGGCCAACGGGATGGTTTTTGTGGCGGGGCAAATTGGCCTCAATCCCCAAACTCGACAGCTAGTAGCGGGTGGAGTAGAGGCAGAAGCTGCCCAAATAATGGACAATATCAAAGCCATTTTGAAGGCTGCTAACCTTAGCTTAGCCGATATTGTAAATACGACTATCTATGTCAAAGATTTAGCTCACTTTTCCAAAATCAACGAAATTTATGGAAAGTACTTTGAAGGTAATTTTCCTGCTCGTGCTACCATTGGGGTTGATAATCTGCCAGGAGGGGCTGCCCTCGAAATTGCGGTGGTGGCCGTAAGAGGCCCCCGCAAAAAATAACAAACAAATCTAGTATTAAAATTGTTGATTGTAAAGTGTTGATAATCAATTCGTAATGTGGTTGGTTGTCAATGATGTCTTTCTCCAATTTTCCTTTTTTTGAGTTTTTACTAAAAATTTAGTTAAATAATTTGGAAAACTAATATTTTAGTTTTTACTTTGAATCGTATTACTACCTATCACAAACCACTATGAGAGAATTAACAAAAGCCGAAGAAGAAATCATGCAAATCCTGTGGGATTTGGGAAAAGGCGTAGTATGGGATGTCATTGAGCATTTGCCCGAACCTAAGCCTGCTTACAATACAGTCTCTACATTCATCAGGATACTGGAGCAAAAAGGGTTTATTGATCACCGAGCTATCAGTGGTAAAACCTACGAATATTTCCCAATTGTGACCAAGGAGGATTATCGTGCGTACGAAGCCAACAAGCTCGTTAACAATTATTTCTCAGGTTCTTTGAAGGAATTGGTTTCGTTTTTTGTACAAGACAACAATTTGAGCCTTAAAGATGCCGACGAGATTATAAAAATGTTACAAAATAAAGATTAGCAAAAAAGAGCTGTGGGCTCATACCCACAGCTCTCTATACTCCCTAAACCTCCCGACTAATATCCATGGAACACTTAACCTATCTTTTAAAAGTAAGTGGAGGCATGATTGCCCTCTATACAGTGTATTGGCTTGTATTGCGCAAGCATACTTATTTTAGTTTCAATCGATTTTATCTATTAGCAGCCTTGTTGTTGTCGTTTGGAGCACCTTGGGTGACTTTCACCGAAGAAGTAAAAATAAAATCCAGTAGTACACCTATCTATTTAGATCCTGAGCTAATGACCGAGGTAGTTCCTCAGGCAGAGCCTGTTATATCGACCGAAGCAGTGCTGTTAGGCCTGTATGTGATAGGGTTATTAGTGATGTTGGGGAGACTAGGATACCGATTGTGGCATTTGAGCAGGCTCATCAATGAGGGGTATAAACAACGTATAGGGGGCTATGTACTCGTCAAAAATACAGCGGCTGATGTTTCCTCTTTTTCGTTCCTCAATTACTTGGTCATTGCCGAAAAGGATTCGTCGGCCTATGCTGATGTGATTTTGAGACATGAGCTAGTACATATCAAACAACGACATAGCTGGGATTTACTTTTGATAGAAGTCGTACAGGCATTGTGTTGGTTTAATCCGATATTGATTTACTACAAACGTTCGCTCAAAGAAATTCACGAGTTTATTGCGGATGAGCTTGCTACCGAAGGCGACCGCTTTGGCTATGCAAGGAGGCTGGCGAGTTATGCGCTAGGTGTGCCGCCTCAAGTATTGACCAACAACTTTTTTGATGTATCACAACTTAAAAATAGAATAGCCATGTTGACCAAAAATCGTAGTTCGAGATGGGTACTAGGAAGATATCTTCTGGCAGTACCAGTAGCAGGAGTGTTGATTTCGATGGTTGCCGCTCGCTCGGTAGAAGTGATTGAGATTAAGCCAGATGTAGTCGAAATTTCTAACCAAGGGGTGATGACGGTCAAAGGGACCGTTGTGGATGCTAGAGATGGCAAAGGCATACCCGGCGCGAGTGTCATATTGAATGGAAGCGAAAGAGGCACTAGCACCGATAGCAAAGGAGCCTTTGTGTTTAGTGATATACCTACTAATGCCGAGCTTTTGGTGGAGTTTATTGGATTTAAAACGCGAGTGATTCCGGTGGCGGGCAAAGCCAATACCACCAAGATAATGAAGATAGCACTTTATGAAGGCCCCAATTTAAAAAATATGCCTGTCACCAAAAAAGAGGCTACTCTTCCGCCGCCACCTGAACTTTTAAAAAATGGAGACAAGGTGTATAGTGTAGTACAGCAAAGTCCAGAGTTTGTAGGGGGCATGAAAGCCCTAGGCCCATACATCCAAGCTAACATGAAATACCCTGCACCCGCAAAGCGTGCCTATGTAAGTGGAAAAGTATTTATCAGTTTTGTAGTGCTCAAAGATGGGTCATTTACCGATATAAGGGTGATAAAAGGGATTGGATTTGGATGTGATGAAGAGGCGCTACGTTTGGTAAAAACCATGCCGGCTTGGAAGCCTGGAATGCAAGACGGCAAGCCTGTCAATGTAAGATACAATTTGCCCATTCATTTTGAATTGGATAAGAAATCGGCACAAAATGAAACAAACGACGAGGCAAACCTCCGTGGCAAGGAAGTAAAAATACAATTGGCACATGCATCCAATCCTAATGAAGAACCTTTGATGTTGCTAGATGGGGTACCTTTTAAAAAAGGAGTAGAAGCCTTGAATCCAGATGATATAGAATCGATTGAGGTAGTGAAAAACGACGCGGCGGTTCGTATCTATGGGGCAGAGGCAAAATATGGGGTTGTAAGAATCATTTCTAAAAAAGCGGCTGCCAAAAATGACGACAAGAATCTTACTCTTAGACTTACAGACCCTTCTGCTTCAAATTTTTTAGGTCTTCATACCGATGATTTACCCTATTTTTTGGTAGATGATAAAGAATCTTCGCAAGAAGAGGTTCGCAAAATGGGGCCTAACAAAATAGAAAGTATCAATGTACTAAAAGGAGAAGGGGCAATAAAAAAATACGGTGATAAAGGTAAAAATGGTGTTTTGGAGATAAAAACCAAGAAGTAAAAGCCTGAAAACATAAATTAATTGTTAGCTTGAGACGAAACCCGAGAGATTTTCAATATCTGACGGGTTTTTTGTTTTATTTTGCGAGATAAAGATTTTCAACGTCTGTTAAAACTTGACAAGCCTTAGGGGTATTGGCCTAACACTTGTCAAGTTTCGCAATCTAATTTTGTTTGACCATAAAATGATTGAAACCCGCGCTTACGCCCGTGCAGGGCTACTAGGAAACCCTTCCGACGGTTATTTTGGAAAGACCATCTCTATTTCTGTTCGTAACTTTGGAGCTTCGATTACTTTACACGAATCGCCCGAGCTACAGATTGAGCCGCAAGTCCAAGATTCACACATTTTCAAAAATATATTTCATCTGCGCGATACCATCAGCACGTTAGGGTACCACGGTGGAATTCCTCTCATAAAAGCGGCTATCAAAAAATTTGTGGAGTATTGCGAAAAAGAAGGCATTCGGCTTTCCAACCAAAACTTCACGGTGCGCTATCGTACTACTATTCCACGGCAGGTGGGTTTGGCGGGGTCAAGTGCCATTGTGGTAGCTACTTTGCGAGCGCTGATGCAATTTTATAAAGTGGAAATTCCTTTGCCGATTTTGCCGACGTTGGCCTTGAAAGCCGAAGTAGAGGAGCTAGGAATCACGGCTGGGCTGCAAGACAGAGTCATTCAGTGTTATGAAGGCTGTGTGTACATGGATTTTTCAAGGGATTTGATAGAAAGCCAAGGGTATGGGTATTATGAATCCATTGATCCTCGTTTGTTGCCTAAGTTGTATATTGCTTATAAAACCGATTTGAGTAAAGTATCGGGAAAAGTTCTTAATACCATTCGTCAGCGGTGGGAGCAAGGTGACCCTCATGTAGTAGGTACGCTGCAAAGCATCGCCAATGTAGCAGGTGAAGGGCGCGAGGTTATCAAAAACCAAGATTATGAAAAATTGCATGATTTGGTAAATCAAAACTTCAACTTTAGAGGCCACATCATGACGATTACGGAGCGCAATCAGGCCATGATTGATACTGCACGTGCTTGTGGTGCGTCGGCTTCATTTACAGGCTCTGGGGGGTCGATTATCGGCACATACCGCGACGAAGAAATGCTCAATCGTCTTTTTGTAGAACTCAAAAAACAAAACGCGCGCGTCATAAAGCCATTTATTGTTTAAACTGTTGGGGGGAAAAAGTTGTTTGTAAGAAGACAGACACTTATAGTTTTTCCGATGACTAGCATCCCCACTTCTCGTATTTTTGACGACAATTTTTTATCACCTTATCGCCAACAAGGCGACCCTGCGGCCGATAGGGTGATTGCCCAATTAGCACAAGACCAAGGCCGGGAAGGATTGGGGCGTTTTATGCGTTATTTGGGCGATTTTCAGGACTTATCGACTAGCCAATGGCCGGCTTATGTAAAGCAGTTTTTTGAGGAACACCAAAAACTCCCGGCGTTTGCCGACAGTAGGCAAATGCAGCAGGCGTTAGCTTTTTTCTGGAAATACGATCAACAAATTGCCCTCCTATTAGGTTGCTATTCGCTGCCGTATTGTTATGCAGCGGCAGAAGGGGCGCAAGTGCTTTGGCTTTCACAGCGTATCAAAAACGACACTTTTAAGCGTCTTGAAGAAACGGGTGAGTTTGTATTTGGTATCATGCAAGAGCGTGATTGGCCCAATGCCCGTAATCTTACCAAAATCCTCAAGATTCGCTTGATGCACGCCGTAGTACGTTATTTTACGTTTCATTCTGGACAATGGGATAATGCTTGGGGTATGCCTGTGAATCAAGAAGATATGGCAGGTACAAATCTGGCGTTTTCGTACATTGTCATCAAAGGTCTGCGCAAACTAGGGATTTTAATCTCTGTGGCAGACGAAGAAGCGTATCTTCATTTTTGGAATGTAGTGGGGTGTTTGTTAGGATTGGAGGCGCAATTATTACCACAGCATTTGAGAGAAGCCTACCATCTCGACCGCGCCATCGCCAAGCGGCAGTTTAGAGCTTCGGAAGCAGGCACGGGACTGACCAAGGCATTGATGGAAGTGTTGCGTCAGCAAGCGCCTACAGAAGTTTTGCGAAACTTGCCTGTAGCACAAATGCGCTTTTTGTTGGGCCCCTCTGTGGCTGATTTACTGGAGGTTCCCTCATTCTCGTGGGAGGAAAAGGTGGTGAAAATTACTACTGTTGTTCCTATTTTTAATAATTTAGTACGTAGTAATAAATCACCATCGGCGGTACTTACAAAGTATCAGCGTCGATGATTTTGTTTGCCATCCGAGATTGTTTATCTTTGAATAATGGCTATTGATATATTCCAAAAATTCATAATCACCACTACCATCTTTTAGTGTCAACGTTCCACCAAAAAGCAGTTTACTAGCTTGAGCGGTTTTTTCAGCCGATAGGGTCTAGTTGTTTTTAGTAAACTGACGAAGTTTAAATCTCAAAAAGCTATGAAAATCAGAACAACTTGTCTCCTTGTATTTGTATTATTAGCAGATATTGCAATAGCTTCACCTCGCGATTCATTGTGGACAAAAATCTACCGCAAAAGTTTTCCTACTTATGACGAAGAACTGATATTTCATGATAAAAAAAGGCGTTTTGCCACCTTCAGGACTTTCGATAAGTCGGGGATGCTGATGACCGAAACCAATTTCAAAGATTACCCAGAAGGCATAAGGCAAGGGTTTTCGAAAGGGTTTTATTCAAATGGGCAGCTTTACTGGATTGCCGATTATCGCAACAATGAGCTATTTGGAGAGTTTAGGGTATACTATGAAGACGGAAGCCTCAAACGTCGAGAGATTCATCGCTCAGGGATGCGAAAAGCGGGGTATTGCTATGACCGTTCAGGAGAAGAAATACCGTTTTTTGAGTTTTTTCGCGAACCTCAGTTTCCGGGGGGGGACTATGCTTTGCAATCCTACATTCGTAAGAAGCTAAAAGGAGTGAACATTGGTACCCAAAATGAGTTTTATGCCTTGGATTTATTGATTCAAGCCGATAGTGTAGCGGTACTCAACCGGTTTGGAAGTACTCAACTGCTCTCAGTGAGGCACCTGACGGAGCTGATTCGAGATATGCCCAAGTGGAGTCCTGCGTACTTTGACGAAGTGCCGCACGACAAAACATACTCGGTCAATTTGGTTTTTCGTAATGGTAGTGTTTACATAGCCAATATACTACCTGATTTGGGTGGGGTTTATCGTAAAAAATTCCACGCACCAGAAGTGCCCTCAAGCAGTCCACCTATTCCGGGTCGACGCCGATAAAAAAGGGGCTGTCTCAAAAGTAACAGGGCACAAAATATTCTTTGGTTTTAACCTCATCCCAACCCTTCTCCTGCCAGGAGAAGGGCTTTTAAAGTCCCCATCTCCAGAAAGGAGAGGGGGATTTAGGGGACGGTCGGCCGCTGCCGTGAGGTTGAATAGGCACAAAAGAAAATTTGGTAACAAAGACTTTTGAGACAGCCCCTTTCATATCAATACTCCTATGATTCGGCGCGCTCGGCCAATACCTCAGCTAAAGGACGAAATCCTTCGGGTACTTTTTGTACTTCTTCTTCTGGTGAATAAGGATATACATCCAAGATAGGCGTAAGATTTACATCCGTAAGTTCATACGGTACAAGCATCGTAGCTAGGCTTTTTTCGATGCGTTCGATGGCTTGTTTGGGGCTATCGGCATTGATAAGCATGTAGCTAACAATTTTTTTCTCTTTGCCTTTGGTTTCGTCGATAGATACATAAAACATCTTGCATTTAAACCATTTTTCTCCGCCTTCTTCTTCAAAGTGAAATACATCGGAGAGTTTCATGCGAGTAAGGCTACTGATTTGAAAGTCGGGGGTATTGTCGGCTACGATTCGATATAGGCGAGCCTCCGCATCGGTATATGATACGGCGTCGATTAAATAAGCCTCCGAAATGGTTTTGAGGGCGCCGTTTTCTTGTTCTTGTTGATATTTGATTTTTCCTAAGTACCAGCTTGGCATTTTGATAGATGGATTGGGTGACGTAATCTTTTTGAAAATAGAGCTTGTTTTCTGACTCAAAAGGGTCTTGCAAAGATAGAGGAATTTTGGAGCGAGAGCTTCCAAAATAATCGAATGAGTAGGAGAGTTGCTGAAAATGAGTATTGGGTTATTTCTCCTTTCACGGTCATTTACTTGCTTTCGAGAAGAGCTATCAGCCCTCCAAAGCCGTGCTTTCGACAATTTTCAGGTGCAATTTATGCCTGTTCGTCGCATCTTGGGGTGAGATGCCTATTTCATATACCCAATGGTTTTAATTTTGGACACCCACACACTCCCAATAGTGCAATCAACGAATGAACAGAAAATGAAAACTAGGGGGAATACTTAATATAATTGCTTAACTGAGTGCCCATTAGTCGTTAAAAAGTTGGTATTATTTTTATATTTGATGCGGTTTATTGGGAAATATTGAAAATTAAATTTTGGCGACACTTGAAATAAGAAGGATATAATGTAATCTTTAACTATTGTTCGCTTCATCAGCTTATACTTTTCTTAACCTAACTTATATGCACTTCCAACATCTATTTAAACCTTTGTTAGTCTCATGTGTTGCGTTGTCGGTAGCTTCTTCTTTGCAGGCGCAAAAAATCGATGAGACCTATAATCAAAAAATCAAAGAGTACACTACCGACACCCGTTTTTTGCCTTCTTCGGTGCTCAATCTTGCCGATGACCCCAAGGTGTCTTCTCCTCTCAAACATTTTGGTAGTATCATTGGCGCACCGGGGGTATTGCATCACACTACGGAGATTTACGGCTATTTTCAGAAATTATCGCAGGTTTCGCCCTTCCTCAAAATCAGCCAAGTAGGCACGAGCGAAGAAGGCCGCCCGATTCAGCTAGTGACTATTGGCAATGAAGATGCTATCAAACGAGTGGCGCACTATCAAAAGCAATTGGCTTTACTAGCCGACCCTCGCAAAACAACTGCTCAAGATTTGGAGAAAATTTTGGGTGACAGTAAGCCGGTGTATTATATCAATTGTGGGCTTCACTCTCCCGAAATGGGCTCTCCCGAAATGGTGATGGAATTGGCCTACCGACTCATCACCGGGCAATCTGACGAAATCAAAGCGATTCGTAACAATATCATTCTCATTATCAATCCCGTATCGGAGCCAGATGGCTGGGACAAACAAGTGGATTGGTATAATCGATACACCAAAAATCGCACAAACTTTGAAGACGGGTTTCCGAGAGTGCCGTACTGGGGCAAATACACCTACCACGACAACAACCGCGACGGGTTGCAGATGTCGCAAGCCCTGACCAAAGCCATGTACAAGATTTATTTTGACTGGCATCCTACGGTTATGTTGGACTTACACGAGTCCGTGCCGTTGTTGTATATTTCAACGGGTACAGGACCTTACAACGAATCTATCGACCCCATTACTATCGGCGAATGGCAAGTCATGGCCAATCACGAAATGACCGCCCTTGCTTCGCAAGGATTGCCGGGAGTATTTACGTGGGCATTTTATGACGGATGGAATCCCGGCTATGCTTTTTGGATTGCCAACAACCACAATTCCGTAGGCCGTTTTTATGAAACATTCGGCAACGCAGGGGCTACTACTTATGTGCGTGATTTATCGACTCAGAAGTATTCGGGCGATCCCGTTACGAGCAAAGAATGGTACCGCCCTGATCCTGCGACCGAAAAAGTAAATTGGTCGTATCGCAACAACATCAATTATATGCAAGCGGGGGTATTGGCAGGATTGTCGTATGCGGCAAACAACAAAAGAGTGTTGTTGACCAACTTTTACCAAAAAGGACTCAATGCTATCAAAAAAGGCAAAGAAGAATCGCCCAAGGCCTTTGTGATTCCCCAAAAACAAAGCGACCCTGCGATGGCGGCTTATTTGGTGAATCAATTGCGCGGCCAAGGTATTGAAGTCCACAAAGCCGAAAGCGGTAAAAACCAAGGAGATTATGTGGTAATGTTGGAACAGCCTTATCGCAATTTGGCGGTATCGTTGTTGACCAAACAAAACTACCCTAAAGAAGCTAAATTTCCGCCTTATGATGATATTGCATGGACTTTGGGCTACCTCAATGGCGTAGACGTAAAAGCGCAGGATACGCTTACTTTCTCGGTTTCAGACCTTAAGCTCCTTACCGAAGATGCCAAATACATAGGAAAAGTGGACGGAGAAGCCACCAACTATGTCATCAATTATAAAGCTCAGAATACAGTTTTGCCAGCACTTTATTGGCTGAAGAATCAAGGTAAGTCTACTAAAATCAGTGTTTTGGAAACCAAAACAGCAGTGGCTGGAGTCAAAGATACGTTGGGCGCAGGCTCTATTGTATTGCAAGGACTTGCTGCCGAAGATGCAAAAAAAATAGCGTCGCAGTTTGGGATAGATTTATGGCCCGTCACCACACTCCCCTCTACCAAACAGCATGAATTGACCTTACCCAAGGTAGCGATTTATCATAGCTGGTTCAATACCCAAGACGAAGGATGGGTAAGATTTACTTTTGAGCAACGTGGCATTCCTTACACTTCTATTCACAAAGACGACCTCAAGGCGGGTAATTTGAAACAAAAATTTGACGTGATTGTCGTGCCTAAGATGAGAGGCTCGGCAAGTGATTTTATTCACGAAATTGATAAAAAATTTGGCCCGCTTCCTTACACAAAAACCGCTGAATATCCTTCGCATGGTATCCCTTATGCTACCGACGACATGACGGGTGGCCCGGGCTTTGATGGCCTTGATAAGCTCAAACAATTTGTGGAAGCAGGAGGCGTATTAGTACCTTTGGAAAATTCGGCAACTATGATAGCCGAAACGGGTATTACGCGTGATTTGGAAAAAACAGAAGCGGCGGGATTGTTTCATCCAGGGTCGATTGTACAGGCCAAAGCCCGCCAAACCGATAGCCCGATTTTGTACGGCTACCCAGAGGTGTTTCCGATTTTTAGAGGTATTGCGCCCATTTTACAGACCAAAAAGCATAATCGTAATATGATGGTGCTTCAGTATGGCACCAAGCCGCTCAAAGATGAAGAAGAATACAAAGGCCCTATCATGGGGCTTCCTGATAAAAAGGTAGAAAAAGAAACAAAAAAAGCCACTCCCAAAAAAGAAGAGCCTTATGTATTGTCGGGAATGGTAAAAAATGAGCAGACCATTATTGGTCATGGCGGAATTTTCAACGTGCCAGTAGGAGCAGGGCGAATCGTGGCTTTTACTTTCAATCCGCTACACCGCTATATCAATCATCACGATGCCCCTATGGTATGGAACGTGTTGATGCACTGGAATCATTTGGGAATGGGTGCTACCGAAAAATAAGATAAAACGCCTCCATTGGTTATCGCTTGTTGCTAATCAATGGAGGCTTCATTTATAAAATCGTATACCTATGAAAAAAATCTACTATACTCTTTCATTGGGATTGTGGGCTTTGTCGCTGCAAGCTCAGGTGATTGACGAAGCCTACAACCAAAAAATAAAAGAGTTTACGACCGATACCAAATTCTTGCCTTCGTCGGTATTGAATCTTCCTATTGATGCAAAAGTGCCTTCGCCGCTCAAGCACTTCGGTGCTATCATTGGAGCAGAAGGGGTACTGCATCGTACTTCCGAAATTTATGGGTATTTCCAAAAATTGACCGAAACCTCGCCGCATATTACCATGCAACAAGCAGGTATAAGTGAA
Organism: Runella zeae DSM 19591; assembly: GCF_000423565.1. Lineage (GTDB taxonomy): Bacteria > Bacteroidota > Bacteroidia > Cytophagales > Spirosomataceae > Runella > Runella zeae. The sequence continues at coordinate 86,535 of NZ_AUIF01000037.1, forward strand.
GAAGGACGCCCGATGAATCTGATAGCGATTGGTAGCAAAGAAACCCTCAAAAAACTTGAACATTATAAAAAACAACTAGCTCTCCTAGCCGACCCACGCAAGCTAGTAGGGCAAGATGTGAGTAAAATTTTGGTGGATTCGAAGGTGGTTTATTATCTCAACGGAGGTATGCACTCTCCTGAGATGGGCTCTCCCGAAATGCTGATGGAACTGGCCTATCGGTTGGTAACAAGCCAAGCACCTGATATCAAGGCCATTCGTGAAAATATCATCGTACTCATCAATCCCGTCTCCGAACCCGACGGCTGGGACAAGCAAGTAGAGTGGTATTATCGCTATTCTAAAGCTCGTAAGTCTTATGATGATGGCTTCCCAAAATCGCCACCGTATTGGGGTAAATATACCTACCACGACAACAACCGCGATGGTCTTCAGATATCGCAAGCTATTACCAAAACCATTTATAAAATCTACTACGATTGGCACCCGATTGCAATGCTCGACTTGCACGAATCGGTGCCTTTGCTGTATATATCTACTGGTACAGGGCCGTACAACGAAACCATCGACCCTATCACTATCGGCGAATGGCAAGTCATGGCCGACCATGATATGACTTCCCTTGCGACTCAAGGTTTGCCAGGGGCGTTCAATTGGGCATTTTATGATGGATGGTATCCAGGATACGGTATTTGGGTGGCCAACAATCACAACTCTATCGGGCGTTTTTATGAGACTTTTGGCAATGCAGGTGCCAATACTTATTTGCGCGATTTGTCAAACCAAAAATACGCGGGCGATGCGGTCACGAGCAAAGAATGGTATCGGCCCTATCCAGCTACCGAAAAAGTGAATTGGTCTTTTCGTAACAACATCAACTATATGCAGGCGGGGGTGATAGCCTCTTTGTCTTATGCGGCTACCAACGGTCAGTTGTTGTTGAAAAACTTTTATCAAAAAAGTCTTAACAATATCAAAAAAGGCATAGAAGAAACGCCACGGGCTTTTGTAATCCCTAAAAACCAACGCGACCCTGCAATGGCAGCTTATTTGGTAAATCAGCTTCGGGGGCAAGGCATCGAAATTCACAAAGCTGAATCAGGAGCTAATCAGGGTGATTATGTGGTTTTGTTAAACCAACCTTACCGCAATTTGGCGGTGTCGTTGTTGACCAAACAAAACTATCCTAAAGAAGCGAAGTTTCCACCTTACGACGATATTGCTTGGATGCTGGGGTACTTGTATGGGGTTACGGTGACTCCGCAAGATACCATAAAATACCAACTAAGTGACCTTAAAATGGTAGCCAACGACGTGAAATACGTGGGCGAAATCAAAGGAGAAGGAGGTAATTATGTGCTTCCTTACAAAGCTCAAAATACGGTATTACCTGCGATTTATTGGCTTTATTCTCAAAATAAAGACGCCAAAGCGGTAGTGTTAGACGCCAAAGCTACCGTCGAAGGATTGAAAGATACCCTCGCGGCGGGAAGTATCGTATTCAAAGGAATCACGGCTGAGCAAGCCAAGCAACTGACGGCTCAGTTTGGGTTTGATTTACAATTGTCCAAAACGCTCCCTACTGTCAAACAGCACGAAATCGTCGCCCCTCGCGTGGCTATTTATCATAGCTGGTACAATACCCAAGATGAAGGCTGGGCGCGTTATACCTTTGAGCAGCGGGGTATTCCTTATACGTCTATTCACAAAGACATGTTGAAAGCTGGGGATTTGAGGAAAAAATTTGACGTTATTTTAATGCCTCGAATGCGTGGCGGAGTGAGTGATTTTATCCACGAAATTGACCCCAAATTTGGCCCTCTTGCTTACACCAAAACCAACGAATTTCCTTCACATGGCACGCCTGACTCAACACCGGATATGACTGGTGGGCCAGGTTTTGAGGGGGTAGAGCAGCTCAAAAAATTTGTGGAAGCAGGAGGTGTTCTGATTACTCTCGACAATACCTCTATGATGATAGCCGAAGCAGGAATAGCGCGCGATTTGAAAGTCTATAACGCGCCTACGCTTTTTCATCCGGGGTCGGTGGTGCAGGTCAAGGCCCGTCAAAAAGAGCATCCGATTCTGTACGGCTATCCTGAGGTATTTTATCTTTTTAAAGGTATGGGGCCTTTGTTGCAAACCGAAAAAAGAGACCGCGACATGATGCTCCTTCAATATGGGACTAAGCTCCTCAAAGAAGATGAAGAGTATAAAGGGCCTATCATGGGGATGCCCGACAAAAAAGTAGTGAAAACACCCGACAATCAGACTCCTAAAAAAGAAGACCCCTATGTACTATCGGGTATGGTGCGCAACGAACAAACGATTATCGGTCATGGGGGAATTTTTAACGTACCCGTCGGACAAGGCCGTGTGATTGCCTTTACGTTTGACCCTCTGCATCGTTTTCTAAATCACCACGATGCGCCGCTACTTTGGAATGCAATTATCAATTGGAATCATCTTTAATTTTTTTTCATACACTTCTTTATTTCAACTATGCTTAAAAACTTTCTTCAATCACTTCTTATCATGTTGCTGTTGGGTATTACGGTGGCATGGTCCCAAACGATACCTTCTCCCAAAGAACATTTTGGGTTTAACATTGGTGACGATTATCAACTTTCTAATTACACTCAAACAGAAGCTTATTTTAAAAAATTGGCGGCTTCGGATAGGGCAAAATTAGTTGATATTGGAATGACCGAAGAAGGTCGTCACCAATATATGTTGATCGTGTCATCGCCCGAAAATCTCAAAAAATTGGCTCGCTATCAAGAAATTTCGACCAAGATGGCACGTGCCGAAGGTATCAGCGAAGCGCAAGCACGGGCTTTGGCCAACGAAGGTAAGGCAGTCGTATGGATTGACGGAGGGCTTCACTCCACAGAGACCGTAGCTACAATGCAGCTCATCGAAACGGCATGGCAACTCATAAGCCGCAAAGACCCCGAAAATATGCGGATTCTTGACAATGTAGTGGTGCTACTTACCCATGCCAACCCCGACGGACACGAATTGGTGGGGAATTGGTATATGCGCAACCCTACACCCGAAAAGCGTTCGCTTGATCAGCTGCCTCGTTTGTATCAAAAATACGTAGGCCACGACAACAACCGCGACTTTTTTATGTTGCATATGAAAGAGTCACAAAATATTGGTCGTCAGTTGTTTGTAGAATGGATTCCGCAGATTATGTACAACCACCACCAACGTGGGCCTGCGGGTTCGATTTTGGCTGGGCCACCTTACCGCGACCCTTTCAATTATGTATTTCATCCATTGATGATTACGGGCATTGACGCGGTAGGGGCAGCGATGGTCAATCGCCTCATTTCCGAAGATAAGCCAGGTTTTACTCGCCTTAATGGTTCGGTTTTTTCTACTTGGTACAATGGTGGTTTGCGTACCACTACGCACTTCCACAACATGATTGGGCTTTTGACCGAAATCATCGGCGGCCCTACTCCCGAAAATGTGCCGCTTGTCCCCAACCGCTTGATTCCAAATGGAGCCACCCCTTTTCCCGTAACCCCCCAAAAATGGCACTTCAAGCAATCAATCGACTATTCGTTGTCGCTCAACTATGCTGTATTGGACTATGCTGCTCGCCACAGCGACGAGTTGCTATACAATATTTATCACATGGGTAGAAATTCGATTGAACGTGGTAGTACAGATTACTGGACGCTTTCTCCCAAAAAAGTAGATGCTATCACAGCTGCTCAAAAAAGTGATAGAAGTTCTAAGCCCGATTCGGCCAATGCCGCCAACGACCCACTTGGATTTAGAGGAGGTATACCCGTAAAATACTATGATGCGGTATTGAAAGACAAAAACCTTCGTGATGCACGTGGGTATATTATTCCTTCTACTCAACGTGACTTTCCTACGGCGGTTAAGTTTGTGAATGCTTTGATTAAAACAGGTATCTTAGTACATAAAGCTACGGCTGAGTTTAGTGTAGGTGGCAAAACTTACCCTGCGGGTTCGTATATCGTCAAAACCGCACAGGCGTTTCGTCCACATGTATTGGATATGTTTGAACCGCAAGATCACCCCAACGATTTTCCTTATCCGGGTGGGCCTCCTACGCGTCCATATGATGCTGCTGGATGGACTCTTGCCTATCAAATGGGTGTAGAATTTGACCGTGTTTTAGACGGGTTTGATGGGCCTTTCCAAGCCGTTCCGTACGGAGAAGTACAATCACCTGCTGGAAAAATAGAGAGTGCGGCGCCGGGTGGATATACTTTGAGTGCCCAAGCGAACAATTCTTTCATTGTGGTCAACGAGTTGTTGAGTGCGGGAGTAGAAGTATACCGCTTACCGCAAGGATTGGCCGGCAAGTCGTCGGTAGAAGCAGGGGCATTTTACGTAGCTGCTTCAGCCAAAGCCAAGCCTATTTTAGAAAAAGCCGCCAAAGAATTGGGTCTCGAAGTAAGTGGGGTTGCTAAACGCCCAACGAGCGGATTGGCCAAAGTGGCACCGCTAAAAATTGCCCTTTGGGACAACTACGGAGGCTCTATGCCGTCGGGTTGGGTACGTTGGCTGATGGAGCAGTATAAGTTTCCGATGCAAGTAGTGTACGCCCAAGATATTGATGCGGGTGATTTACGCAAAAAATTTGATGTAATCATTTTTGTAACGCGCGCAATTCCTGCCGCCGGAGGTGGCCGCGACAACGATATCTACAGCATTTATTCTAGTCGGGAACCCAAGACAGAAGATATTCCAGCTGAGTATCATCGTTGGTTAGGACGTATTACTGCCAACAAATCTATTCCGCAGATAAAGAAATTTTTAGAGGAAGGCGGTAAAGTAGTGACCATCGGAAGTAGCACCAATTTGGCATATCATTTGGGCTTACCCGTAAAAAGTGCTCTCAACGAAATGACCAACGCAGGCGTAGAGCGTCCACTGCCAGCCGAAAAATATTATATTCCTGGAAGTGTTTTGCGGGTCACTCTTGATTCTACGCAAGCAGCTACTTGGGGAATGTCTGCGCAAACGGATGTTTACTTCGATTCGAGTCCCGTCTTCAAGCTTGCACCAGCGGCAGTAGCCAAAGGGCAAGTAAAGCCTTTAGCGTGGTTTTCGACTGCCAAACCCCTTCGTAGTGGTTGGGCGTGGGGGCAGGCCTACATTCAGGATGGCGTAGCGGCCTTTGAAGCACCCGTAGGCGCTGGCAAGCTCTATGCTTTTGGACCCGAGATTACGTTCCGAACCCAAGCGCAAGGAACGTTTAAACTACTCTTTAATCAACTTTATTCCGTAGCTAATTTCTAGCGCTATCTTAGTTTAACCTCGCTGCCGCACCAAGTAGTATTTGCTGCTTGGTGCGGTGTTTTTTTAGGGGCTTATTCAAAATACTTTTTGTTCATCCCAAAAGCTTTCCCTGAAGATAGTGATATACCTTCACTTACTCCTTGACCATTTTTATTGATGTAAAATAGCGAGTTACTTGACTTCCTTTTTTGTTATTAATTATCTTTGGAATCCTATATGGTACCCTTTTGTTGTTAAAAGGGTTAGTTTTTAGGAAACTAACTCTTTTGAAATGACTGTTTTATAGTACCCAACGTTAAAAAACTCTTACCCTATTGTAATGAAAATACTCTTCTTTGTTGTTTGCTGTTTTTGTTCTTTCATTGCACTTAGCCAAGAGGTTGTTCTCACTCCCACTACAAAATCTTTAAATATTACTGACCAAATTGCGGTGTTTGAAGATAAAAATGCCTCTCTTTCGTTTCCGCAAGTCCAGCAGCAGGTATTCACGCCTTTTTCCCAAAGATCTATTCTTATCCCCTTTTCTGATGAAGCCTTTTGGGTAAAGTTTAAGGTTAAAAATACGCATCCCGCCCAAGACGATTGGATATTGGATTGGAGCAATTTTTTTGCCGAATATGTTTCGTTTTTTGTGCAACAAAAAGACGGCTCTTTTCGGGAAATAAAAAAAGGAGCGCTGGTACCTCGTGGCAATGCTCAGAGAGATAACCCTTACATAACCTTCAAAATTGGATATAGAGAAGAAAAGGTTTTTTATGTTAAAATATTGAGTCAAAGGGGGTTGTATGGAAGATTTACGATGCTGACGCCCGCATCCATGGCAGCAGAGCAGATTGATGATGCCAAGTCAGGAAGTTTTATGAATGGCCTCATTGTTTTGAGACTCGTCTATGTACTGCTCTTGGCGGCATTTGTGGTCAAAGAGTTGGCTTTCAGGCGTTATTCTATCCTGCTTATCATGAAGTCGTTTGCCTATTGGGGGTTTGTGGGCGTTCTTGGGGGCTTTTTTACCGACAATGTCACTACGTCTCTGACCATCAATTTCCTTAGTTATCATGTCTTGCCCATTGGTCAGGTTTTGGCGGCTACGGCTATTTTACCGATAGCTCGTTTTCCTTCGTTTGTAAGTCATGCTTTCAAAATAGTGGTGGCGGTTACGCTTGTGTTGGCGTTGGGTATCATATTTGATTATCGGTGGTATTGGCTCAAAGCAAGTACTTACTTAATCATCAGTACTCAATTAAGTATTTTCGGTTTATATATTGTGGCCGTATGGCGAAAATACCCCCTTAATTGGTACTATTCGGTACCGTTTTTGTTGGGAATTGGAAGCTACATTTTTATCCAGATGCGGCTCGTAAGTTGGGTCAATTTTGGGTGGATTTTTGCTTTTGCCAACTTCTGTTTTATCTCCGAGATCTTTGTGTTTGGCGTGTTTTTGAGTCGGATTATTCAAAATTATGAAAAGGAGTGTTTGATATCCCAAAAAGAATTGCGCTTCAATCAAGAGCAAGCCTCACGACTCAAAGAACTCGATGAGCTCAAGACCAATTTTTTTACCAATATATCTCACGAGTTTAGGACGCCTCTTACGCTATTGATCGGGCCGCTTGCTGATTTTCAGAAAAAATACCCCGGCGAGAAGTTGGTGGAAATAATGCAGCGTAATATTATGCGTTTGCAGTCATTGATAAATCAACTGCTCGATTTGTCAAAATTAGAAGCAGGCAAACTGCAAGCTGAAATACAAAAAGGAGATTTAGCACTTCATCTACGGCACTTGTTTGGGTCTTTTGAATCATTGGCTCAAAGTCGGAATATTATTTTTCATTACGAACAAACCTATACCCACGAAGAGGCGTATTTTGATGCAGACAAAATCGAAAAAATCGTAACCAATTTACTTTCCAATGCTTTTAAGTTTACGCCCCAAAATGGTCGTGTTCATGTAAGAGTACAAACTACCTTAGAAGAACTCAAAATCGTGGTGCATGATTTTGGAATTGGAATTGCGCCCGAAAGACTTCCTCATATTTTTGATCGTTTTTATCAGGTCGACAATTCGGCGGGGCGTCATTATGAAGGAACAGGCATTGGGTTGGCTTTGGTCAAAGAGCTCATCGAAGTGCTGAAAGGAAACGTAAATGTAGAAAGTGTAGTAGGCAAAGAAACGATCTTTACCGTCAATATCCCTATTGGCAGAATGACTTGGGAGAGCCAAATCATTGACCATGATTATCTAGAAATAATACCCCCTCTGCCAGCAGTAGTACACAATAGCAATGAAGTAGAAAGTGTCACTGAGGGGCAGTTGCCGATTGTGCTTTTGGTAGAAGACAATCCTGATTTGCGAGTTTATATGCGTGCCATTTTCGAAAATCAATATCAAATCATCGAAGCTATTGACGGACAACAAGGACTCGAAAAAGCCCTCGAGTATATTCCAGATTTGGTGATTTGTGACTTGATGATGCCGCGCCTCGATGGCCTAGGGCTTTGTAAAGCACTACGCTCTGATATTCGCACTAGTCATGTCCCGATCATCATGCTTACGGCCAAATCTACCATGCAAGATCGGCTAGAAGGGCTAGAGCTAGGGGCGGACGATTATCTGACCAAGCCTTTTAATCGTGACGAGATGGAAGTTAGGGTACAAAATCTTATCCGCCAACGCGAAGTACTGCGCCAAAAGTATGGACAACAAATAGTCGAAAGCATGGCTCAGGTAAGAGAAAAGCCCGTATTGTCTCTCAATGAGCAGTTTTTGCAAAAAGCGGTGGCAGTAGTGGAAGAACACCTGAGCGATAGTAATTTTGATGTTGAGCTTTTTTGTAAAGCTATGAATATGAGTCGCAGCAATATGCACCGCAAACTCCGTGCTTTGACCAGTCAATCAGCAACGGAGTTTATCCGTTGGATCCGGTTAGAGCGAGCTGCCGAGCTTCTCAAACGCCGCACCGGAACCGTCTCCGATATTGCTTTTCAGGTGGGTTTTGAAAGTTTGCCTTACTTTTCAAAGAGCTTTCAAGAACAGTTCGGAATACCACCTTCTGAGTACAGATAATGTGTAATGAATCACTTAATGTTCATTATAGACAACTTTTGATAGGTGTTTATGAAAATATATTTCTACTGGGTTTTGGTTTTTTTGGGGATTACTCTTGAGGCTGCTGCGCAGTCGAGCAATGTCGTGAGTGACCAAATTTCCCAAGTGAATATCTCTGAAAACTCAGAAGTATTTCAGGATGTAAGTAAAAGAATGTCTTTTGAGGAAGTTGTCAAACAAAATTTTGTACCTCATCATCATAAGTTATATCAATATTCTTTTTCGTCAAATGTTTTTTGGTTTCGGTTTCGGATAAACAACAAAAGTAGCCTTGACCACTGGTATTTTTTGTGGAGCGATGCCCTCAATGACCACGTAGATGTGTATGTTCCGACTGCCAAAGGGACTTACCGAGTTTTGAGAGGAGGAATGCTCGCACTTCCTTCCGATAAAGCATACAAAGGGCTTTTTCCTTTATTTAATTTAGGCGTTTTGCCTCAAGATAGCACCCAAGTTTACTATTTAAGACTCCAAGCAAGCGAGCCTATCAATAGTCAGTTGACTTTGCTTACGCATCAGGCTTTTATTGATCGTATGCCTACTACGCTAGCTATGGTATGGTTAGTGATAGGGATTCAACTGTTGCGTGTTTTGTACAATATCATTCTGGCTCGTTATATCCGTAATACTTCTTTTAGGTGGTATAGTTTCCATACGATTATCGTAACACTTTCTGTATTAGGGTCTTTTGGGGTGACGGCTAGTATTTTTAGTGAAATGCCTCAGTTGGCAGCTTTTCTAAATTCGGCATTTTATCAACTGATGCCTGCTACTTACACTCTTTTTATTTATTCACTGCTCAATGTCCCCCAAAACTATCCACGACTAAAAGGTGCCTTTTTCTTACTCGTCAGTTGTAGTATTTTGCAAGTGGCGGCGCATTTGATAGTACCACGGATGTACTTACTGATTTTCAACAATTACTTGTTTTTATTGACCGAATTTTTTCTGATTGGTATTTCGTTGTATTCACTGGCTAAGCGTTTGCCGGTAAATTTTTACCTTTTGATACCTTGTTTTTTTACGCTGGTACCGTTTATATTTCTCAATCTGCGCGCTTTGGGGGTGATTCATTATGATTGGATTTACCCTATGATATACATCACCAATTTTCTCGAAATATTGGCTTTGGCTTTGGTATTGGGAAAAATCATTGAGGCTACAGACCGCGAAAAACTCAAAACCGAAAAAGCACTTTTGGCCGAGAAATTAGAGGCTGAAAAATTGCACGAATTAGATGTTTTGAAGAGTCGATTTTTTACCAATATTTCTCACGAATTCCGAACCCCTCTGACGCTTTTGGTAGGTCCTCTCAATGATTTTCGTAAAAAATACCCCTCCGAACGCATTATCCCTTCTATGCTTCGCAATGTAGAAAGGCTCCAAACCCTCATCAGCCAACTGCTAGATTTGGCCAAGCTTGAATCAAAACAATTGAAAGTAGAAATGCAGCAGGGTGACATAAGCTTCTTTTTTCGGTATCTTTTTTCTTCTTTTGAATCCTTGGCCCACAATCGCCAAATTATTTATAGTTACCAACAGTCGCACGCTAGTTTTGAAGGGTATTTTGATGCTGATAAAGTCGAAAAAATTGTCACCAACTTACTTTCCAATGCCTTTAAATTTACTCCTACGGGAGGTCGAATTGAGGCTTTTGTAATGTTTGACAATCAGCATTTTGTTTTACAAATTTCGGATAGCGGTATTGGAATAGAGCAATCCCAAATTCCGCGAATTTTTGAAAGGTTTTATCAGGCAGATGAAGGAGCAGGCAGGAAATATGAAGGCTCGGGTGTAGGGCTGGCCTTGGTGAAGGAGCAGGTAGAAGTACTCAAGGGCAATATCTCGGTGGTGAGCGAACTCGGAAAAGGCACTTCTTTTAAAATAACTATACCGATAGATTTTGAAACTTGGAAAAACAACGTCATAGATTCAGAAATACGTCCTGAACTGATACTTCGCTCGCGTTTGGTAGAAGATAGAGAAGAAACATTCAATCAACCCAAATCCAAAAGTAGCACCCTGCCGTTGTTGCTGGTAGTAGAAGATAATCCTGATTTGCAACTATATATTTCCTTGATTTTTGAAAAGAAATTTCAGATAGAGGGTGTCCTCAACGGCAAAGAAGGACTCGAAAAAGCCTTTGAAATGATACCTGATCTGGTGATTTGTGATCTGATGATGCCTTATCTTGACGGAATTAGCTTTTGTAAAGAGCTTAAAGCAGATACGAGAACCAATCACATACCCGTAGTGATGCTTACTGCCAAAGCCACCCTCGAAGACCGCTTGGAAGGATTTGAATCGGGCGCTGACGAATACCTCACCAAACCATTTAATCGGGAAGAACTGGAGAAAAGAGTCGAAAATTTGGTAAAACAAAGAGATTTGTTGCAGCAAAAGTATAGTCTTCAGTTAGGTAGCGAGACAGCTATGGCTGACCTTACGTCAAAAGCAACGGTAGAATCATTGTTTTTACAAAAAGCCGTCGAAGTCGTAGAACGTCATCTAGGGGATAGTAAATTTGATGTGGAGCAGTTTTGTAGAGAGATGGGGATGAGCCGAACCAACATGCACCGTAAAATGAAGGCCCTCACTCAGCAATCCACGACGGAATTTATCAGACTAATAAGACTTAAAAAAGCGGCACAGATTTTTCGTGAAAGTGGAGGACGAGTATCGGATGTGGCGATGTTGGTGGGATTTGAAAGCCTGTCTTATTTCTCTAAGTCGTTTCAGGAGCAGTTTGGAATATCTCCTTCTGAGTATATTATTCAACATCATTCGTGAAACCCCTAACCCCGGCAACGTTTAAACCCCGGCAACGTTTTGAACGTTGCCGGGGTTCGCGGATTTAAAGCAGCTCCGTCGGGTCAATCAAACGATGCTTGATGGCAAATAGCACCAAGCCTGCCGAATTGCGCGCTCCTGTTTTTTCAAGTAAGTTGTTGCGGTGACCATCTACTGTTCTGACACTTATAAACAATTCATCTGCAATCTCTTGCGCTGTTTTCTGTTTACAGATTAAGGTCAAAACTTCGGTTTCGCGCGAGGTCAGTGTGGAGGGAAGATTATCGGTTAGCAATATCTTTTGTCTTTTGCTATTCATCCGATTTTTCATGGCATTGAGAAAAGCTTCGTTGAAATAAAAGTCTTTTTCAATGACAGTATGAATGGCGCGTTCTACTTCTTCGGGTTCTACATTTTTAAAAAGATAGGCATTGACGCCCAACTCCATCAAGTGAGTCACGAAGCGGTCTTCGCCATAAACCGATAAGATAATGATTTTGACGGAAGGGTAGTCCGTATGTAAAATTTTGGTAGTCTCAATGCCATTGAGTTCGGGCATCGATAAGTCGAGCAAAACCACATCGGGCAAAGGAGTGCAGGTAGCAAAGGCATCGATTAAAATTTTGCCATTGTCGGCTTCCAATACCACGCTAATGTTTTCGAAGGTATTCACAATCGAAGCCATCCCTTTTCGAAAGAGCACTTGGTCGTCGGCGATGGCAACTCGGATAGAAGACATAAAAAAATGCGGATTTAAGAGGAGGCCAAAGGTACTCGTACTGTTACGCTAGTACCTTGGTTGGGTTGAGTGATGTATTGTAGGGTACCATCAAACATGCGGGTTCGGGTTTCGATATTTTTCAACCCCAAACTTTTTTTCTGATAGGCTTCTTCGTAGTCAAAGCCCCGGCCGTTGTCGGTATAGTGCAGGCAGAGCTCATTGTCTACGGGTTCTATTACAATCTCGATTTGGGTAGCTTCGGCGTATTTGATGCTATTGTTGAGAAGCTCTTGTACCAGTCTATACATCATTAGGTTGAGGGTAGAGTGCGCTTGAGGAATATCTTTGACGCTCCAGTTGATGTCTGCCTCAGTGAGTTCTAGGCTTTTTTCGCACAGACCTTCGATGGCATAGCTAAGTCCAAATTCTTCTAGTCCACTCGGCAGAAGATCGTTGGAGATTCTTCTGACGCTATCGATGGTATTGTCGATGAGGCTTTTGTATTTATCGGCTAGGTCTGATATTTCGGGCGCTGACTTGGATTTGAGGTGCATTTGGCCTACCAAAAGCCGCATCGCCGAAAGTGCCGCCCCGATTTCGTCGTGTAGGTCACGCGCGAGTCTTTTTCTTTCGGACTCTATGCCCTCTATCGTACTGTTGATGAGTTCTTGCTGGTATTTCAATTCCATTTTTTTAAAGGTTAGTTCTTGTCTAAACAATCGTTTTTGGTACAAAATCATGAAAACCACTACGCACCCCACCAACAGCAACATCACGAAAGTCCCACCGAAAATAGCAAGGTATAAATCTATTTCAGACGAGGACTGTACCATAAACCAATTCCAATAAAAATATGTAAAAGGGCAAAAACACAAGCATGTAAGCCCCAAGACATGTAATTAAAAGCTTTGTTTTCGTTGAGAATGGCATTGCTTAGAATAAACAGCACGAGACTTCCTGCAAAATAGAACAGAAATCCGGTATTTATCCAAAAAATGGGACATTTTTCTGGTCGTTTAGTATTTAATTCGATGAGCATCTTGTAGAAATACATCATCGAAAAAACAATAACCAAAACACATTCAAGCCCTCTAGCGTATGTATTGAACTCGGTGAGTTTTTGAAAAAAAGTAGAACTGACAACCGCAAAAACCGTAAAAAATACCATCAGCGAAGGTACTAGCCAGCGTGGATAAAACCTCCCAAATAGTGCATGATAAAACAAAGCAATGATATTGAGTTCAAAAACGGTATAGAAATGTATCAAGATGAGGTTGTTGCCAAGGGCTTTTGTCAAAAAATAAGCCAAAATCTGCGCCAACACACTCAGCCCTAAAAACGCAACGATATACCAAAGGGCTTGTTTAAGGAAACGAAACCGTACAAGGGCAATGGTAATAGGCAGCGCTAAGAAAAAAGGACTGTAATACAACATCCACATCAAGAACCCTTCTATCATAGCTTTGTTTTTCGCGGTAATCTGCAGATTTTTAGTTAACTGATTTGTTGTTGAATTCTATTCAATCAACTGATATTCAAAGTTTTTGTGTAGTTATTGGCAAGGAATGTCGCTATCGCCTTCAATGAAAAGTGGACTTTTAGGGTCGCAAATGGGAGGGCAGGGGCGAGTTACGTCAAATAGTTCGAAATTATATTTTTCCATGCGTTCTTCCTTCCAATTATATACCTCTTGCTCGCCAATCAAATCCACGATTATATGTTTTTCGTCTTCTTTGGCATGAGGGTCAATCGTACCCTTACGAGCAGCACTTGCAAATACCAAGCAAGCTTCTTGGCCGGTTGGAGATTCGGGGTTTGGTTTTACGCCTATGTACACCCTCGCAAATTCTGTATCGGTCTGGGCAAGCAACTCCACAAAATCGGCGCGACGTACTACAAACCCTCTCATTTCGGCTGGTTTAAATTGCTTTTTTTGGTCTTCTGGAAGGTTGATCCACGCACTTACCCAATCTTGAGCGTCTGCCAAATCTACTACTACTGATTTCCACTCATCTACTAGATTTGAAGGTGTGTTTTCTTGTGCCATAATTTCAATAAAAGATTAGAGTTTTTTAAAGTGTTGAAAACTAATATATTAAATATAAAATAGGATAAAGTGTTTCCCATCGCAGCTTTTGGGGCAGCTCTATCGAGCTGTAATTTATATATAAATACACAAAGCTAAAGGGCTTAGATAGGATTTTAATAGGTAAAAATGCCTGTTTTTGGATACAGGTAAAAATACGGGCAAAGCATACGCATAAGTGCGTGATTTTAAAAATAGGTATTTAAGCGGGTAGAATTCAACGCCACATTTGACAATTTTGCCCTGCTCAATAAGAGCATTGCTCAACGTTATGAAAATTATTATCTAAACCACTACCGTAAATGAGACGGCTTTCAAAGTCGTCTCTTCATTTCCATAGTACAATACACACTAAAAGGAGTTTGGCTGCGGCCTGATTTTGGGAAATGGAACATTGGGGTTAAAGAATGCAACATGGGCGTTAACGAGAGCACTGCTTGAGACGTAGGTTTGTATCATAATTTTAACTTTAGTTGAAAATGTTATGAAAAGTTTAATCTCAGCAGTTATTATGAGTTGGCTCGCACCGTCGCCTACTCAAGCGCAAGAACTTGCTTTGGTGAACAAACCCACCAAACAAGCAAGTGTAGCTCACTACACTCCTGTAGTGTCTCCTGCCCATTCAAATCCCGACTTGTCGTCCCAAGCCGCAGGATATACTCCTTGGCTACGAGATTTTTCGGAACACATGGCCAAGTATATGGTTTATCCTAGCCGCGGACGCGCTTATGACATCAGCGGGAAGATGTATGTCAAAATCGGTATTACGCCGCAAGGGGGAGTCAAAGTAGTAGGTTTTTTGAACTCTTTGGGGGAAGATTTTGAGGAGGCGATTAGAGAGGCTATTGCCCACATTCCCCAAGATATCATAAAACCTTTGGGGTTCAACATGGCCACCTCCTTACGCGTAGTAGTACCAGTGAGTTTTAAAAGTTCTCCCTTCAAGGAATAAGAATATTGTATTATTTCTAGTTGGGAATATAACATAGTTGAGATTTGGAACATTTGAGTAAAGAAATGACACATTAGAGTTAATGTTTTTTGGTGTTTGGCACATTAGAGTAAAAGAATGGGACATGCTTGCTAACACTTTTTTTGTGGTGACTGTACTTTTGGGTAGGTTTTGTGCAAGCACTCCAAACACTAAACACAGAGCTTTACTCAACGTTATAAATTCTTTTTAAACCCTTTTCGCTATCTTCTAGCAATGATGTATTTATTGATACCAATCACCCTAGTTGGAATTGGCTATTGGGTTGCTACCGCCAAAAGTCCCAACAAAGAAATGTATGCTCCAGAAGAGTACCTCAGGAGACTGAGGAATCCCCCCAAGTCCTAAGTTTTGAAACTTAGTGGGGGTCGGTAAAATACATTGACCTTTTAACTTTTTCAGAAAATGATCTTTTCTTCTACAAGAATATTTTGCTTGTGGGGGTTGCTGTTTGCAGTAAATTTACTGTATGCCTCTCCCTACAATACAAAGCGTGTAACTAACAAAAAACATGTTGCCGCTTCCGCTGCTGATACGCTATATATATGGACAGGAGCAGTCAATACCGACTGGAACAACCAAAACAACTGGCTCGTAGATGGTAGCGTCCCCGCCGCGCCTCCTACATTTGGTTCGACTCAAGGAAAATACACTAAGATTCCAGCCTTGAGCAACAACAACTATCCCGAAATCAATAGCTCATCTGGGGCGCGCGCTTTGCTCATAGAGGAGGATGCCAAAGTCACTATCCTTAGCGGTGGGACACTAAAAGTAGTAGGCAGCGCTACGGATGGTGTGCAGAACTATGGCCTTATTACCAACAACGGAAGCATGGAAGTAGATTCGGCTTACAACGATGGAGTACTCAACTATGCAGGGGCGTCGATTGTCAATACCGCTACTTTCACCATTAACAATGGGTTGGGCAATCGCCTCGAAAATTATGGATATATCACCAACAGCGGCACTTTTGAGGTAGCAGGTGGAATCGAAGCTTCTTTTATAAATCACCCCAATGCGAGGCTTATCAATACCCAAAGCTTTACGTCAAGGGGCGGAGCAAATGGTGCCCTTGAAAATTCGGGAAAAATTGATAATTATGAGCAATTCAGCTTAGTAGGGGGGTATTTGGGTACCGTATGTATTAATTTGGACACATTATATAACCATACTGGAGGAACTTTTTCGATAAATGGAGGAAGGCAAAGCCTTCTTGATAATGGGAAATATATCAAAAATGAGGGGACGATGAATATTAGTAGAACAGGAAATACGGATGCTAATGTGTATGCTATTATCAACCGTGAAGGGGCTAGTATCTACAATACCCTAAGTGCCACATTGACAAATAGTTCTTTTACTCAAGCGGGTTTTGAAAACAGTGGTTATATCAAAAATGAAGGTACGTGGACACTTAGGGATATGGGAGGGTCGGCTCAACTTTTAAAAAATACAAGCCAAGGCGAAATTCGCAACGAGGGTAGTTGGGTCGTTTCAAATACTAGTGGAAATAGTGTTAGAAATGAGGGGAAAATTTCAAATGGACCCTCTTCTAGTCTGTCTTTGAGTGATATGTCAACTAATCAATCTATTCGTAACTATGGTACATTTTTGAGCGAAGCAGGATGTCATTTAACTATGTCTGGTATGGGGTCTTCATCAATCATAAATTATGAAGGTGCTACTTTTTGTAATGAATGTAGCACAACGGTTGGTTCCCTATCAGGACCTGTTTTTGAAAATTATGGGCGTATGAAGCATACAAAAGGTAGTGTAACAATAGAGAGTGCGTTGAGCTCGCTGCTTCGCAATGAGGGCTATTGCTATTTGAATATAGAAATTAATAATCCCGATGGGAGTGGGATGAGTACTGTTATAGCTAATACTGACTCCCTGATTCTAGGCCCAGATACGTACATAAATTTTACAAACTCAGCAAGAACATTGCGAATATTAAATAATTACTCTACGGGCTATGTATATAGTGAGGCGCGGATAGAAGTGTTTGATCAGATGAATACAGCTATCCAAAATGACGGTAAGATGATTTTGGCTGCTTCATCTCACATCAAAACTGTTGCTCTCGGAGCACCTATCACTAATGGCGGCGAACTTCTAAATCAAGGGACCATTTTGTTGGATAAGGCCATGACAGGTTTTTCCAATACGGGTACTTTCACCAATGAAGGCCATATCAACGTTAATCGATTTGGAAGTTATTCATTAAATAATACCGGAACTTTTACGAATAAAGGTCATTTCGAAACGGGCAATTCTACTAAAGGTATCTTCAACGACGGCGGAATCATCGAAAACCAAAACGTGATGGAAATAGATTCGGTTTTTGAGAATGCTATTTCCCAACAAGGGGCAAACAGCACTTTTACCAATACCACTACGGGTAAAATTTACATTGATTTTGTATTCCAAAATGGTATCAAAAATGACGCTGGTTCTTTTGTCAACAATGGCGAAATCTACGTAGCTCAATCAGATACAGTTGCTTTGGCAGGAGTCGAAAACAGTGGGACTTTTGAAAACAATAAACTGATACGTATCGGAGGAACTGGTAAAATAGGAATGGGCATCAAAAACTTGGGTACTTTCAACAACAAAGCCCAAAGTAGTCTTTATCTAAAAAGCGCAACGGGTTTGGGAATAGAAAATCAAGGTGGCGCTTTCGACAATCAAGCCTGTGCGTATATAGAATCAGAACAGGCAATCGTCAACACCTCTGGTACTTTCACCAATGGTGGAATCATTCGCAAACTCAATGACGCCATCGTACAGGCTAGTAGCATCGGCACCAATACGGGGAACGTCGTCAACGAAGATTCTGATACTTTTACATTTGCGGGAAGCAATGCGCCACTCCTAGTATCTATCAGCAGTAGCGATGATGCACTGTGTATCAATAGCAGTCGAACACTTACGGCCACTCCATCAGGAGGTAGCTTTAGCATCACAGGGCCTGGTACTTTGGTGGACAATCAACTGACGGCCACAGGTGCAGGAACTATCCAAATCACCTACACCTTTGTAAGTGCCGAAGGATGTCAGTTTCCGCCTATACAGCAAACAATAGAAGTCCCCGCTTTGCCCATCATCACCAATGTAGCAGTGACACAGCCCAATTGTGGCACTACGGGTAGTATTGTGGTCACGGCCACTGGTACGGGTACTATCGAATATAGCAAAGACAACGGAGCGAATTGGCAAGCTTCTTCAACTTTTAGCAATCTCAGCGGAGGAAGTTATCAGGTCAAAGCAAGGTTTGTTGGAGAAGAGGTATGTATTGTAAGCTATGTTAGCAATCCAGTAGTCCTTCAAAATAGTGGTAGTTTGAGCATTTTTAATGTCACAGGCGGAGGAATAATATGTGCTGGAAGTGGAGGTAATGCTCCGGGCGCAGCGGTGGTACTTAGTGGCTCGCAAGTGGGAGTCAACTATCAACTAAAGCGGGGCGCTACCAATGTAGGAAATGCTGTAGCAGGGACGGGTAATATATTGGTGTTTTCAAATCAGACCGTTGCAGGAGAGTACTCGGTAGTAGCGATGAGCCCAGGAGGAGAATGTATGGAAACCATGAACAATTCCGTAACTATATCTACAGGTACTACACCTACTACTTACACCTTAACAGGAGGCGGGAGCTATTGTGCAGGTGGAGCAGGCGTAGCAATAGGTATGAGCAACTCGCAAGCGGGTGTCAACTATCAGCTGCGACGTAGCAATGCCAATATTGGGAGTCCTGTAGCAGGTAGTGGCAGTGCCATTTCTTTCGGTAATCAAACCTTGGCTGGGACTTATACCGTGGTAGCAACGCAAGTGAGCTCAGGCTGTACCCGTAATATGAGCGGCTCTAAGAGTGTGATTGTTTCCAATTGTGCAGGACGAGAAGGCATAGCCGATTGGTCAAATCAAGATAGCTTTTTTGAGGGGAAAAATTGGGCAGTGGTGTCTCCCAATCCTGTTGCAAATCAAAACCTCATGCTAGAGCTAAGAGGGGTAGCAGGTCAGTTGGTGAAATGGCAATTGGTGAGTCTGCAAGGGAATGTTCTCAAACAGCACCAAATGCAAGTGCCGTCTAACTTACACCGTCAGGAAATCAATGTCAGTACTTATAGCGTAGGAACTTATGTGTTGAAGGTAGAGACCGAAACACAGAAAGCCAATCTTAAAGTACTTAAGATAGAATAATATGCTTGAGAACCATGATGTAAGCAAAATGGAGGATGTTCATATCCTCCATTTTCTTTCTTAGATTCTCAATGAGTACGTGTTTTTTTTGAATAACTTATTTAACTCAAGCATGGATAGATACGCACAGCTACAACTTTCGATTTTAGGAACAAAATCTGCTTTTGTCAAGATACAATGGCCTACTCGTTTTGGGGTATTGGTTTGTTGGGTATTGGCGACTTGCTTAGGGATTTTATATCCTTTTACGGTAGGAATGCTACTTTTTAGTATTGGTTTTATCAACTATGTATTGCTGTTAAGTTTTAGGATAAACAATAATTTTTTAGCTAAAACGAAAACGACTTCCAATATCTACGAAACTTCTCTTATTGAATGGCCGAGTTTTTCGATTATAGTTCCTTTAAAAAACGAATCCGCAGTAATTGAGGGGACTTTTCGGGCGATTCATGCCTTGACATATCCCACCCACCTCAAAGAAGTCATTGTAGTGGTGGAAGAGACGGACGCTGTCACTCAAGAAAGCCTACGTAAACTCACTTTGCCGTCTTATTTCCATGTTTTGTATATCCCAGAGCTACCGCCTTATACCAAAGGGAGGGCTTTGGTACATGCGTTGAAAATAGCTACGGGCGAGTATGTGACGGTCTATGATGCCGAAAGCCGCCCCGAACCTTCCCAACTTCAAAAAGCGGCATTTGCTTTTGCTAATACCCAAGAAGAACTATGTTTACAAGCTAAAATCCATATATCAAATCCTAATACAAGTTGGGTAAGTCGTCAGTTTGCAGGAGAATACTACGAATGGTATGAGCGCCACATGCAAGAGTTGTCATCGCAAAAGCTGCCGTTTGGATTAGGTGGGAATTCTTTTTTTGTTTCAAAAACCAATCTCGAAAAAGCAGGTGCTTGGGATCCTTTCAATGTCACAGAAGATGCAGAATTGAGTGTTAGACTTGTACAAAACAACGTAAAAATCACGCTTTTGGAGAGTGTCACCACAGAGTCATGTCCTGATAAAATAAACGACTGGATTAATCAACGTACACGCTGGAACAAGGGACTCTTTATCACTCAGTTGGTACATCTAAAAAGTAGTTGGCGTCAGGGCGGTTTTGGACTAGAAGGCTGGTTGAGTTTTTGGGTACCTATGATGAGTGCCGCTATGGTGCCATTTTTTAATATTTACATTCCTTTGTACTTAGGGCTAAGCGATATACCTTATCCATTGCTTATTTTGATGAATGTGAGTTTGTGGATTTTGTTGGCGTTTAGCTTGGGTTGTTCTTGGATTATTAATTTGAAATCGTATAGTCAATTAAGTATTCAAAAATCAAATTTTGGGGTGTTTTTTGATGCTATTCGGTATTTGTTTTTGCATTTTGCGGCTGGTTTTAAATCGTATGTGGAGTACTTTTTTGCCCCTATGCATTGGCATAAAACGATACACAACGAACTGCCCCCACCAACACCTTCTCAGGAAGAGATTTCTCCTCAGAAGGTATTGGTATCAACCTAAATAGGTATTTAAGGCAACTTGGGGTGTTTTTTATGCCAAGTGGTAGCATCTTGATATACCTTGGCTACGCCCAAAAGCTTGGCTTCGGCGTAGAGTTGAGAAGTAAACGTAATACTAGTGGGCATTCCGTTTTTGTTGAATCCATTGGGCAGACATACACTTGGATGGCCCGATAGATTGGTATAGGTCAAGTTGCCTCCTGCATACGTAGGAGTGATATACACTTCCAATTTTTCTTTCTTCAAAATTTGGTATAAATCTTGAATCATCTTGGTTCGGACGCGTTGGGCCTGTACATACTCTACGGCCGGAATAAACCGCGCCGACCGAAACTCATTGGGCCAGGCATTTTTGATTTGACGTACCATTTGATCATCTTTGTTGGTGAGGGTAAGTTCGTCAAAAGCTGCGCCTCCTTCTACGCCAATGGCAATTGTCAAGTCTCCCAAAGGATAGGAGGGAAGCTCAAAAGCTACCAATTCGGCACCCAATTCGCGGAGTTTCGAGAGAGTTAGGGAATCATTGGCACGGTTGGGGTAATTTGACTCAAACGCTTTTTTGAGATAGCCAATCCGCATTCCTTTGAGGGTTTTGAGAGGTTCATAGTTAAAGGGCAAATCCCTCACCGTAGCATCATATCCATCTGGCCCTTTGATGGCATCAAAAACCAAAGCACAGTCTTCGACCGAGCGCGTCATTGGGCCAATTTTGTCCATACTCCAGCTCAGGGCCATTGCTCCGTAGCGACTTACGCGTCCAAAAGTAGGGCGCAATCCGGTGACGCCATTGACGGTAGAAGGAGAGACAATCGACCCTAATGTTTCGGTCCCGATGGCAAAGGGCAAACAGCCCGCTGCCACTGCCGAACCCGACCCCGCCGAAGAACCACTTGCCCCTGTTTGGGTATTCCAAGGGTTGCGAGTCATTCCTCCAAACCATACATCGCCCCATGCAAATTCCCCAACCGACATTTTGGCCACTAACACCGCTCCTGCTTTTTCGAGCCGCTGAATCACCGTGGCGTCGTAGGGCAATTGTTGGTTTTTGTAAATATTAGAACCCCAAGTGGTAGGATATCCTTTTTTTGCCAGCAAATCTTTGGCACCGTACGGAATCCCATGCAAGGGACCTCGATATTTCCCCGCTTTGATTTCGGCGTCAGCTTGGGCGGCTTGCTGCATGGCAAGGTCTTCGGTCAAAGTGACGACATTGAGCAACGTAGGGCTATATTTTTTGAGCCTGCTAATAAAAAATTGGGCCAATTGGACCGAGGAAATTTGTTTGGTTCGAATCAGCGCTCCCAATTCGGCAACTGTATAAAAAGCCAAACTGTCGCGATTGGGGGGTAAAGTTACTTTTCCTAAAGTGCTGGCTTGAAAAGGTTTTTTTGTTTTTTCAAACTCAAAACCAACCGGAACGGGGTCAAAAAGCAGAGCGGGGGCAATGTCGTTGGTAAGGGATATTTTGCGAACTCGCTCAAAACCTTTGAGTTGGTCGTTGAGGTTGTCGAGCATAGAATCTCGTTCGGCAGCCGAAAATTCTATTCCAAACACCTTAGAAGCATAATTAACAATGTCGGCAGTGATGGGGTTTTCGGCGGGGCGGTAGGCGGTTCCGAGCAAAAAGCTGGCAGCACAAACACAAAGAACCCCCAAAGAAAGTAAAAGTTTTCTCATTGATTTTTAGGTTGATGATAAAGTAGAACTAACAATAGTAACGATTAAAGCCAGAATGGTGTTTGCAATTTAGTACAAATCTGTATATTTGCAGCCCAATTCGCTCAAAATGCACCCGTAGTTCAATGGATAGAATTATGGTTTCCGGTACCATCGATAGGGGTTCGAGTCCCTTCGGGTGCACACTATATTAATTTAAGTTATTGATTTTGAGTCAGTTGTCGAATGTGGTCATTTGTAGGTGACGCCTCAGGTGACGTTTTTTGTTTCTTCACTGTGGTTATTGTCCAATTTTACCTCATAAGGTGTTCCCTCCCAACGTTTCAATAGCTCCTTTTTTTCGTCTGATAATCTAATTACATCACTAGGAGCAAACAAACTATTTTCGTTTTGAAGTTTGATTAAACGATTTCGTAGGTTATTAGCGGGGTTGGTATGTTTATTTCTGACATTGTGCGCTGCGTAGTAGGCAGCATCGTGTTTGGTTCGTTTGCGTTTGTTGGTTCGGTGCTGATTAGTTACAGCTGCCAGTAGTTCGGCATCGTTTCTCAATGCCGTTTCCCCTAAAAAAACACTGCCTCTCCTTTGGCCTGAAATATCGGCCATGCTGACTTTACAAATGGCTGTTTGGGTTTGCCCCGTTTGTAGCAAATTTACATTTAAGGTAAAGGGTAAATTTGCTACACTTTCAGTTTTTGAGCCTGTATCTTTTGGGTTCTGCAAGTCGGTAAATTTGCTACACTTTCCGTTCGTTAATTTGACCCATTTATCAGCAATAAGTAGGGAAACTGTTTGTTGCCAATGTTCCGCATTGGGATGATTTTCAATCAAGGAACGAAAGGCAGACAAACGCCTGTCATATTCAGTTCGAGCGCGGTCATATTCGGTTTTGCCCGTAAAATCTTCTCGTTGCGGTCTTACCCATGTTTTAGGATTGCGTCCAGTGTTTAAAAGTTCTCTTTGGGTCTGTTTCAGCGTTTGGGCTGTTATTTGGGGTTCGTCAAAAAGTATTTCGTCAAAATACCCCTTTAGAATCGCTCCTAAACGCTCATAGTTTGATGTGTTAGTCAAGTTTCCCAACGTTTTGATTGAAACGCCCTTAGTGTCTAAGAACTGCATTTTTAATACTTTTATCTCAAACCGTAGGAGGTTTTTAGTTTGGCGGTATTGGGTGCCTTTGTCGTAGATTTTTAAGATAAAATGCTCGTGCTGACATTGGTAATAATTGATACCTTCATCGACGATTTTTATAAATGGCCTTCCTTTGTGGCAAATGAGCCGTTCTAAGAACTTTTTTGGCGCAAAGGGTGTACAGACATTTACCCCAAACTCAATATTGTTTAAATGGCTGTTTTCGCTGATTCGGAACCGTTCCCGTAGTTCGTTGATTGTGACTGCTAATTGGTCGACTCCAAAGTCGTTATAGTTGTGGGCTCCTTTGTTGGCGTATTTGTGCAAACTTCCCTGAATGTTTACAAAGTTGCCTTTGATGGTAAATCGCAAATTGGCGTATTCGGCCGTTTGGCTTTCAATGGCTCCTGTTCTTTCGGGGACGTGTAATTGCCAGTATAGCAAAGGATTTTGTTTCAATGCTTCAACGTCGGTCAGGGCATTAAGTATCTTGATTCCGTCAAACATAGGGTTTTTTATATCTTTGTGTTCACTACACGGATTTATTCGCGTTAGTCGAACATGATTGAACACAAAGGCCGCGCGGTGGATCCGTACGGCCTTTTTTGTAGTTTAAAATCATCTTTGAGTTATCCCGGTTCGTTTTCGTCAGGCCATGTATAAAGTTCGCTCAGTGTAAATTCGGGATCTTCAACAGCTTCCATGTCAGGTAGTAGCGTGAACTCAATATCATCGGCAAACTTCATTTGCTCTGTCTTAAAATCTTCGTTTTGTGTTGGCTCTTTCGGGTTCATGTTGGTAAACGGGTTAGAGTAAATACATCAAATCATCAATGCCACCGTATCGCCTGGTCAGTCCATCGAAAAACCATAGGGTTAAAATCTCCGAATTGTCCGAAAACCGAAACAGACTAAAGTTTTCTACGAATGAGCCGCGAAAACGGCCAAATGTCCGGAAACTACCTGTATAGATGTTGGAACGGTTGGTTTCACGGAGACCTGTAAACCACCGCCAACCGCGTTTTAAATCCTGTTCTTTGGGTAGGCGGTCGCGGCCGTGGATAATCATTGAGGCTTTGATGTGATCTGATTGGCGTTCCTCTACTTTCAATTCGTTGGGCAACTTAGATGCGGTTGGCGGTGCCGATGTGAGTTTATACCAGCCCGTAGCGCGGTCGAGCGTGTAGATCAGTTTCTTGTGATTCATCAGGCCACCCGTTTTTTGTGTTTGATCTGTTTTGCTGTTTCGATCGTAGCCAGTATTTCATCGCGGCGGTACCGCACCCTACTGTTTACAATAACTTTTTTAGGGATGATACCTGCCTTATCCCATTCGTGAAGGGTGACCAACGAAATGCGGTACAGTTTGGCCGTTTCTTTGCGGGTTAGGTACTCGGGTAGATCGTGCTTGGGGGTGGGAGGGGTGAAGTTGGCCAGTTCTTCCTTAACGGCCTCTCGGAAAATAGATTTTAATTCGGCTCGTGCCTCTGCATCGAAAGGCATCAGTAATGTTTGTGTAGCTATCATTTTGCATCATTCGGGGAATGTTCTGCCCGATTTGAATGCAAAGGAGTAAGAAAGGTAGTAGGGATAAAAAGGAGAAAATATCCTTTTCTCATTCTCTATATTGTAGACGAAGTTTGGTAAATTCTGACTTGATTTTTAGTTCTTCATTAGGGTAATGATGCAATAGAAATACTTCCGCTATATCTATGTGTTTTGCAAACTTTACGTTTGTTGTCTTTAAATATGAATGAAGGGTTTCAATGTTGTGTTTTCCGCCAAATCTATCCATTGCCCATTGTGCGGCCATCGTAACACTGTCTTTTGCCTCATTAGTAGAGGTGCCATTGAAGGGAAATTCTTTTACTTTACCCAAACGTCCCAAAACAAAAATTGCCAGAAAAAAGGCCGCGCACGTTTGAAGTTGGGGGTGTTTTTGCGTTTCCTTAGTTGTTAAGCTATTGATAGCTAGTTTGTAATAGTCGGCATACAGTTGTTCTCTAATTTGGTCAAACTCACATGACATTAGTTCCTTTTCATAATGTTCTATTGTGATTAAGTTATCGGGGTTATATTCTATAATATACCTCAATTCCTCCTGTTCTGTCAAAAGATTGTCAGCATTTCTTTGATGTTCAATCCATTTATTTTTAATATCTATAAGTACTAGGTCTTTGTTGTGTCCGGCATTGATTCGTGCCTCTATATCAAACAGATACTGTTGATACAATACCCCTGAGTATAAATACAAAAATGATTCATAGGGTGTCTTATACTTGTCTTTTTTTGGAGGCAATACTGAAATTTCGCCTGTTTCGATATTTATCCTAATTGCACTAGGGAATGCATGAGCCTTAACAATATCACCAAAGACAGATCGGATTTTATTAGCTGCATCCCTAACCAAATCATTGATTGATTCTTGTGTCATTTCACCAGATGTTAGTCGAACAATTGTTGTTATCAATCAAAGAGAGGTAAGTACCTCTCTCTATTTCTTAGTTTTGACCCGATTGAGTATAAAAAGGTGCATGAGCCTTTAAGGTTGATTGCCAATATTCTCTCGAAAAAGGAGAAATTCGACACTTCTTGTGTATACAATAGCTTCGTTGTAATCTTCTTTATGAAAAAGTGAAGACTTTAAATGACTGATAAAGTTAGGCCACCATTGAGAATCATTGTTGCCATGCTCTTTGCGGTAGTCTAAATATTCTGTTCTTGTGAATTGATGCAACATATTTGTTGATAGATTGATTAACATTGCGTCCATGTGGTCTAAAAGTTTAATATGAAATATTACGTTTGATTGGGTATTGAATGATAATAGTGAATATTACAAAAGGGGTTTTAGGTCATTTTGTTTCACCCTTATACGTGCGCGTGTAGCTGAAATAAATGTGTCAAAGGGAGCATTTACACAAAATGGATAGCATAATAACATGGTTTTGTGTTATTGATAGCTATGCCGCGTTTTGGGTTGATATGTTAGAACTGTTATTTCGTTGTTTTAGATATTGATTAAATTCTTCAATAGCAGCATCAACAGGGGTCAGTGTCTCCAAAAATGTATTGAGTCTTTCACCTACTAATACTTTTACCTGCTGACGTTGTTCTTCATTAAAGGTTTGGAGTTTAGCCGCAAATTCGGCCTTTATTTGAGCGCGTTCTGTCTCATTTGTAGCCTTCTCAATTTGGGTATAGTACTCATTTACAAAAGTTTCCATGGTTTATAGTTTTGAAAGTTCTTCGTTGATTTTCTTTAGTGTTTCTCGGTACTGGATTGCCTTTTTAATCAGAAATACAAATTGTTCGTCATTGGACGTTGGCAGGTATTCAACAATTTGTTGGTCAGTGGCTTCTAATGCGGTTTCAATGTATCTTTTTAGTTCTAAAAGGTATTGCTCGTAGGATTGCGGCATCAGTTAGCAATTTTAAATACGCTTTGTTTTTCCTGTGTAAAAAATGGATGTTCGGCCATTCGATAGGCAACTTCCTCGTTTGATACCCTGATGTATTTCATAAATGATGTTTCGGTACGATGGCCTGTCAAACGCATAATATCAAGGGTAGGCACCCCTTGTAAGTAGGCATTAGTGGCAAATGAGCGTCGGGCGGTGTGGGTTGTAACCAGTTCCCATTTGTGTAGCGTCTTGGTTACTTTCAATCCTCCTTTGGTTTGGCTCATGGTTACTTTTTCGGTGAGTTCGGCCAATTGCGCTATTTGCTTCAAATAATCATTCATCCTTTGATTGGTCAGAACGCGCGGCGGTATGCCGTTGTATTTGGTCAGTATGGACCGTATTTGGGGATTTAGGGGAACGAACACGGGTTTGTCTGTCTTCTGCATATTGATACGCACAAATTGCCCTTCATTGATGATGTTTTCGGGCCGTAGCAGGTTGAGGTCAGAAAAACGTAAACCTGTGTAACAGCCGATAACGAACACGTCACGAACGCGGTCAAGGCCGGTACGGTCGGAAAGGTCAAGATTGTAAATGCGTTGGATTTCGTCGAGCGTGAGGTAAATGTTTTCCACTTCTTCCAGTGGTTTTACAAAATCTTCATCCTGAAAAATTGTGTTGGTGTGCATCCCGTCTTTCATGGACTGACGCATAAAGACCTTAATGTTTTTGATAATATCCCCGGTGGTATTGGTAGCCTTGCCTTTTTTGTTGAGGTAGGAAATAAACTTTTTGTGAAAGTGGAGGTCTATTTTATCAAAGTCCACTGTAAACTTGGTTTCTTTCTCGAACGCCTTAAGGTGATTGAGTGCCTTACGGTAGTTTTTGGTCGAACTTTCTGAGTAGCGTTTGCCTGATCGCGGAATGGTTCTTTCTCCGTTGGCACACTCTTCAATAAACTTCTCTATCCACGGGATGAAGGAAAGTTTTTCGGGCTGTTTGGCCACTTTGCGCGGTTTATCACGGTTAAATACTTTGTCGAGTTCAGCGCGGTAAAATGCCTGTGTCGGTTCAATGTTTTCGGCCTTTACCCGTGAATTGATACGCTCAATAGTGTCGGCCATGCGGTTGAGGTGCGTTTCAATTTCTTTCAGTTCGTTTTTACGGTCTCGGCTGAAATTTTTAGTTGAGGTTGTTGGGCGTTGGGTCTTTGCGTCCCAATGTTCAGGTGAAAGGAATTGACCCGTAGAGTAAACCAAACGGGGGGTGCAGCTTCGGCAAATAAGGAGAACGAGCGTTGAGTTCTTAGAAACGGCCTCTTTGAGCACAAAACGTGCTGAATTTGTAATGACTTTTCCCATGATTTCCTGCGTTAATCGAACAGGAACAAAGATAGTGTAAATTCTTTCAGGTGACGCATTAGGTGACGAATTTATTTGATTTATACTTACTATTTAGTGTTAATATCAGTAAGATAAATAGCTAAATAACTGATAATCAGTGGTTTTTTATTTTAGTGAAGTAAGGGAGATTAAAATGTTCGAGTCCCTTCGGGTGCACAAAAAGAAATATAACATACAAAAAATGCCTTAGAAACGAATCTAAGGCATTTTTTGTATGATTTCGTAGCACCACGCACCACGGTAAACCCAAAAATGTTTCAGTAATGACGGTCACTCCTGAACTCAATAACCGCCCTAATCAAGGATGGATTGCATTCAAATACGCATTACCCACAATCGTAAATTAAAGCGCATTGCGTTGGAGTATGCATTCCAATGCGGCCAATGAAGGTGCTAGAAGCGCAACAGGAAGCCTTGCGTAGCCAAATTCAGATCTTCTAAAAGCAACTTGCAATCTACGCTCAAGCAAGTTTAAGGAGTTTTTGAAACAGGAAGATTTGCTTTTCCAGAACTGGATGATAATCTTATCAAATCCTACCCACGGCATCTGAAGAAAATCGGTAATGCTACTAATACCATTTATAATGCCATTTTGCTATCATTTTAAAGTTGTGCTTTTGCGGTTCCTGTTGTGATGCATTCAATGGCCACTTTAAGTTGATAGCAAAATCGTTGCTCAGGAATGCAAGCTTTGCAAGTCGAGCTTGGAATTTGCTATCAGACAGTCCCATTGTAAGTTATGGTGATTTTAAAAATAGAAACTAACGATCAAGTATAAAAGCAGTAGCGGATTAAACGTAAAATACTTTTAATCCGCTACAAAGTCAAAAAAGTTGTTAATTCAGAATGAGTAACTATTAAATATCATCTATTTTCTGCCCAGCTTCCTTTTTATCTTTAAAGGCTCGTTTGGTCACTTTCAAATCTTTGAAATAACCGATAGTCGCAATATCAACATAGAGTCCAACATATCCTTTCCGATTTTTCCCTAACATCTTATTCACGATAAAAGAAGAATATTTCATGTTATTGATAAACATTTCGGCAGTTTCACCATTCACTTCAATCCGCATGGTAATCCACTCTTCCAATGCTACTGGGGCAGAGCCTTCATATGTACCTGCTGGGAAATTATTCCTTAAAGTTTGAAATTTATAATCAGGGTATGAAAAATATTGAACAGTATGATTTCTAGCATATTGGTTATTTATTCTTCCTACTTTAGGCCGCAAATAAATAGATTCAAATGTAGAATCATCTTCTTTTATTCTAAAATATACTCCAATAAAACCTGCTGCTGGTTGATAAGGCGAAGGGTCTTGAAGTTTGCTATACATTTTTACTTCTATCGTTCCGTTTTCAAAGTCATCTAAGCCCAAAAGCCGAGCATAGTGGGTTTCGTCAACAGTTTCTTCCAATCGATTGGCATCGAAAGGAAGAGCTTTTAAATCCCGCTCAATTTTTAATACTTCTTTGCCCTGAAATTTGGCAATCTCACCAGTGACATTATGAAGCTCAAAGGTTTGTTTGCCTAGCTTCAAAGTCTGCCAATTTTTAGAACCCTGGGCTAAAATGTTATTGTAAATCCCGAAAATCAAGCTTAGGTATGTGAATAATTTAAACATCTTCCTTGTTTTATTTTTTTAGTTAATCACTTATTTCCTTACAATTTAGTAACGGCCTCAGTTTTCGTGACAACTCTCCCTAACGCACCAAATTCATGTAAATCTCCAAATACTTCAATGCGGATAGATTGTTCTAAACTACCTACCTTTACTGCATCAAAGCCATTATCTTTTATTAATTGCTCCATGTCGTTATCTATAGTTGTGTCGCTTGTAGCATAAAATAAAACCGATTGTTCGGGCACTTGAAAAGCTGCACTTGCTAATGACGCTGCACCTAAAGTACCGAATGCTTTGACTAGTTTGGCTTCCATTGGTAGGATAGCAGCATTAAGCTGTCCTGCTGATTGTTTTTCACCAATAATTTTTTTGAAGCCACCGTTTTCATCTGGGGCAATTGGGTTTGAGGGGTCAATGATTATTTTTCCTTGGAATTCGGTTTTATATTGTTCGAACAATTCTTGGATGGTATTAAACCAAACAGATAATACAACAATATCTGCATTAGAGTTGTTTTCTTGTTGATTACTAACAAGTTATCTTTTTCTTAAAGTCGATTTTGAAGTTCCAAAGGCCTGCGCATAATTCAATACTTTCATCAAATTTTTCCTTAGATTTTCCTCTATACTTGTTAATTAAAATATGATAACGTTTTATTCCTGCAATTGCATTTTCTACAAAAACTCGCTTTTTACTAATAGACTTGTTGTAGTTTTTTTGCTCTAATGTTAAGCTTGGATAAGGATTTTTTTTGCTTTTTTTGGGCTTTTTAAATGGAATCTTTAAAGACAAAAATTTGTAT
>NZ_AUIF01000038.1 GCF_000423565.1 Runella zeae DSM 19591
ATGTTGATTTAGGTTATCTTGGTATTCAGAAAGAATACAAATTTTTGTCTTTAAAGATTCCATTTAAAAAGCCCAAAAAAAGCAAAAAAAATCCTTATCCAAGCTTAACATTAGAGCAAAAAAACTACAACAAGTCTATTAGTAAAAAGCGAGTTTTTGTAGAAAATGCAATTGCAGGAATAAAACGTTATCATATTTTAATTAACAAGTATAGAGGAAAATCTAAGGAAAAATTTGATGAAAGTATTGAATTATGCGCAGGCCTTTGGAACTTCAAAATCGACTTTAAGAAAAAGATAACTTGTTAGTAATCAACAAGAAAACAACTCTATTGCTTTGGATTTGTAAATGGAACGTGTGAGCGGCGATTTTTTTGTTTTGTAAAACGGTTCCGCTGTATACCGTTGATTCTTTTTGGTAGCTCATTTCTGTCAATTTTTTTTTGTAAAATTATTGACATGCAATGTGATACGCTTTGATGTAGATCAAAAAAAGAAAGTCAAACTTTTGATTTTAAACGGCTCAGCGTTTCCTGCGAAATATTGAGATAAGAAGCGACCATTTTATTCGGCAAACGCCTTACGATGATTGGATTTTCGTTAAGCAATTGGCGATATTTTTCGGTAGCATCTTGTGTAAGAAAAGACATGAGACGTTTGGTATTGTTTACGTAGGCTTTTTCGAGGTAATGGCGATAAAATTTTTCCCATTGCGGAATGATTTCGAGCAAATGATAAAAATCCTTGTGCGTGATATAAAGCAATTCCGAATGCTCGACTGCTTGCATAAATTCTTCAGAAGGCTCACCTGTGATGAAACTTGCTAGAGCCGTCGCAAACTGGTCTTCAAAAGCAAAATATCGGGTGGCATCCTGCCCTTCCTCGTTGATGAAAAATATCCGTAAACAACCTTTGCCAACGAAGAAGGTTCGTTGGCTAGTTTGTCCGTGGGTAACCAAAAGCTCATTCTTCTTTAATTTCAATGGTTTGAAGAAAGAAAGAATGATTTTTAATTCGTCTTCACTTACTTTGATTTGGGTATTGAGGTAATGTGTGAGTTGTTCGTACATTCAAAATTAGTTGGCTCTTAAATTACTCTTTTACGGTTAACTTTTCTGCCAGTTTTCGGGCATTGGGAATAATGAGAAATGCTGCCGCATACGCTACGGGCAACATGACGCTCCACGCTTTCATAAATTTGACAAACCAGTCTTCGCCGAATCCATAGTTGCGCATAAGACCTACAAATGCCATAATCAACGTCATCGGAATTACCACAAATAGGGTGTTGATGTACTTAAAGTGTTTCTTTTTCATTTATTTGAATTGTTAAGAAGATGAATAATGGTGCAAAAATGCAACGCTTATTTTCTTCAAACTTTGATGTAAGTCAAAAAATGCTGGTTAGTTGGTTTTTTAGACTCATCATGTCTTTATGGGATATATCTATTTTCTACTAAGATAAGCTCTTAAGTTCGTGATGAAGGTTGATGCGAGCCTGATACTCAAAGCGTTCATAAAAATAGTCGGTTTTGTATATGCGAGGCATAGCCACAAAATGTTGTAAAACTTTTCGTCGACCTGGCTTGTAAATCAAGTCTGGATAGTATCGATACTCTTTCCGTATCAGATGTGTATAGTGTTTGTACGCTTCAGGAGTACTACCAAAAATAGCCAAATCAGCGTCAATGAAATAGTTGGTATCTTGATTATTTGATTCTATGTGGCCTTTGGTGGCTATTATTTGAGCACAACAATGCGCTATACTGTTTTGGGGCAAGCCTAGCTGCTCAAGTCTTTCGGCGGCAAGTTTGGCACTTTGCTCTTCGTTATTGTTTTTTAGGACATTATACACGATGTCATGATAAGCTACGGCCATCATGAGAGATTGCCAATTATTAATTTTGTCAAAGACGTTTGACAAAGAAGCCACTAAAGCGTTGAGATGTGAGAGGTTGTGATAATGGCGTTCAGGTTTTGAATACTGATGTTGGATTTCACTCCAAAGCTTTTCGATGAGGGGTAGGTCCTTTGTTAAGGTCGCAAGTTGTTCTTTGAAAATCTGTTCAAACATCATATTAATTCAAATGAAGCCGCTATTTTCCAGTGACAGGGACTCGTGAGGTTTTGATGACAGGCTCCGAAAATGTCTTTGTTTCATAACGAGGCTTGAGGATTATGTCCGAGTAGGTTTGTTCTTCGTAGACGTTGGTTTCGAGAATAGCAACGACCTTCACGGTAGCATCTATGGCCTGTACTAGGTTGTCGTTGGAGAGAAGTACATAATAAGTCCCTTGGCATAAGCTTGGTTCCGTGAATTTTCGATAGCCCGCTACGCCTTTGCCTTGGTCATAAACAGTATATTTTTGACCCGCCACAAAAAGATCTTTATTGGTCTGATTAGCAATGGCATAATACACATCTTCTCCAGCTTTGGGGGTGGCTAAATCAGTGACCACACCCGCTGCCAATGCCCCTAGTGGTGTAGTAAAGTAAGCCACCGCACCTTTTACTATGTTTTTGATGATTTGTGCATTTTGTTTCCAAGCTAGATTGGCTTCTTTTCCTACGCCCACCCAGTAAGCCCAAGCGATTACTTTGGTGGTTTTGTAAGGACTGATTTGGTGGAGTGGAAGTTTGAATGATAGAGAAGTTTTGTTGTGATTGCTGAGGTTGGCGTTTGAGTGCACCCTTTGTGGTTTATCAAAAATCAACTCTTCTTTCTGCTCAGTCTTGACGAGTACTTTCTTGGTCTTTTGAATATATGTAGTATCATAGCCTGCAATGACCTCTTTGGTATACGTTTTGTAGGTGGTTTCGTCTCGGTCTTCCCACGTCACCGAAGTATTGAAACGAGCCGTTTCTGCACTAGCCGGGATGCGTTGAACCTTGATTTTACAGATTCGGCCAGTAAGAGCCGTATTTTTAAATCTAAAGATATAAACTCCTTGCTTGGGTACCTCGATGGTTTTATTTTCCAAAAAAGTGACTTTGTAATCCGCATACCGAGGGTTGTTGGGATATTCTACAATTTCGATTTCTTTCAACTCTTTGGTGTCAACTTCTTTGAAATTAAGAACGATTTTGTCGCCAGCGGCAAATCCAAAATAAAACTCCTCTTCTTTGAGTCCCCCTATTTTGAGGGTTTGCTCGGTGACTTCTACGGGTTGTTGGGCGGGTAGGGTGGTGGTCAAAAGTACAAAACCTAAAAAGGCGGCTACTATTCTAAACATAGGGTTTTGATTCAAATGATAGAACTTTTTCAAGTTGATGAACAACGCAATGTTAGTAATTAAGCTTTTATTTCTCCCAAAAAATTGAATATTATTTAACCCTAAACCCATTTTATTGGGAATAGTACTTATCATTTGTCAAAAATAGCGGTGTATTTTCAATAGCCCGAAGCTTTAACGGAATTGTTTAGGTAATTGCTTTTGACTTGCTAAGGATGCTACTTCCTGGATTCTTTTTTGCCTCGTTTCGGGGCGTTTGGCGAGTACGAGCCAGTGCAATAAGGACTTTCGGACGGATTTACTTAATCCCAAAAAATAACTTAACGAGGAAGGATAGTTTTCAAAAGCCTCCGTCAAATCTTGAGGGATAATGAGTGCTTCAATCTCGTCCAACATATCCCAAGAACCGTTTTGCTTTGCAATTTCAATACTCTTTAATCCCGCTGAGGTCATTAAACCTTCTTCAGTGAGCCGTGCTATTTTTTCTTTGTTTATTTTAGACCATCCACTGCGGGGTTTTCGTGGACAAAAAAACTGGATAAAGGCGTCGTTATCTACCGAGACGCGAGTGCTGTCTATCCACCCAAAACATAACGCCTCGTCGACGGCCTCACTCCAGCTAATGGTGGGAATATTGGTGTGTTTTTTATAACAAACCAGCCAAATAGATGACTTAGAATGATGATTTTCATGTAACCATTCGCGCCATGCTTGGCGGCTTTGGGGATAAAAGGTCTCCTTTTCCATAAGTGCTGATTACGTCAGGTATTTTATGACAAATTTAATACTTATGGTTGACAGCCCTATGTCAGGAGTATTTTTTGGGGGACAGGTAGATGAGCTACCACAAACTTATGCTTTGGCGATTTTTCTAAGCATAGTGCCGCAGCTTACTAGAATAGCCCCTATAGTAAACATAATAATATGAAGTGGGTTAATATCTCTCACCATGATGATTTGAATCAGTATCCAGCCACTCAGCAAAATACCCTGAATGATAATAAGCACAGGGGCATTTGCTTGGTGTTTTATGGTAGAAAATGCCGTCAGTAAACTCAAAATGCCGTTTACAGAAAACAAAACTAGGCCGGGGATTAGAAAAGAACGGAATGGTGAAAATTGTAAATAATCGACGGTCATTCCCATTTTAGAGCCAGAAGGGTCTATCATAAATAGGAGTCCTGCTATGATGGCATTGAGAGCTGTCAAAAGGAGGGAAGCAATGGAGAGGATTCTTAAAAACTTTTCCATTTTCGGAGGTGAATCATTGGGCGTTTGGTAATAATGAGCCAATAAATCTACCTCAGTAAGATGGTAAAATAAATAACATAGATCAGTTTTTGCCTTTGATTATTCATAACCATGATACAAATACAGGGCACCGTAGGTCCAGTTGGGGCCTTCTAACCCAGGATAATTGAATCGGTCCATCATCAATGCCACGTATCGGAAGGGATAATCGTCGGGGAGTTGTACTACATTGGGCCATACTCTGGTACCTGAGCTGGCATCCCAAGGAGGTAAATCCATTCCTAAAGTGCCTACTGACTTGAGGTCAGGATAAGAGTAAATGAAAATTTTGCGCTCTTGGCTACCCGAAAAACAGTAGCGTTTGTCCCCTATTTTTTGGATAGAGGTACCCGTAGAATTAAAAGTGACGGGGCCTGCAATGCGGCGATAACCTTTGTTCCACTCTTCCGACTCCAGCATGATAGCCTTGTAGCCGTTGATATTCTCACAGGTGAGTATGCGCCATTTTTTTGCGATGTCGTCAAATAAGATATGGGGATCTTCAATGTCTCCCACTACTCCAAAAGGACTTGCACTCATCACCGAAAAACCAAAACGCGGGTCTTTTTGACTCTCAACAGTTAACAGTTGCTTTTTCTCATTTGGATGTGCATAAGCACTAAAACCTGTCGTGATACCCCGCCATAGCTTGTGCTGTCGGTCGAAAAAAATATGAGAAGCGATTTCGTTGCGAAGAAGGCCGTCGGCGCGGTCAAACAAGATAACCCCTTCTAAGCGAACATCAAACACGGAAGGATCCATACTAAAAACCCCTTGGATATGGTGTGGCAAAGCCCTGCCCCGAATGGACATGGTGTACCAAAGTCGCCCACGGTCAAGCATAGGTTCGCCGTCTTCGTAGGTTATGGCCCTAATATCGGCTAGTCCCATAC
Organism: Runella zeae DSM 19591; assembly: GCF_000423565.1. Lineage (GTDB taxonomy): Bacteria > Bacteroidota > Bacteroidia > Cytophagales > Spirosomataceae > Runella > Runella zeae. Next base: position 5,416 of record NZ_AUIF01000038.1, read on the forward strand.
CGCTGCTAAGGGTTGAGGTTATTTTATTGATAGAGATGTGTCCCGTTTGTTGTGATACATATAAATGCGATTGAAAAGAATTGAGGTATTGTTTTTTGCGTAAATCAATATACCGACCAAAATCAGACTGACCGATAGGTACAGGCAAACTATCTTTCTGGACATATAAAGTAAGACCACTACCAAGCATTTGTAGAATAATTTTTCCAGAAATACGGCTTTTTAGGGCGTTTTTAGTGGCGATTGTGCTATCTTTTATGACCTTGGAGCCTTGGAGTAGGGTTTGGGTTATTCCGGTGATTTGTAGGTCGTTGTACTTGATTTTGATAAAAAATTGCTCATTTTTAGCCGCATCTGCAAACATAAACCCTAATTCGCCTTGGCCTTGGCAAGAGGCCAAATCAATAGTATAGGTAGCAAATGGATTGAATCCGCCAAACCAAATGGCCGTGCGTGTATCGGTCTTAGATTGAATCGAAAGTTGCGCCTCATGAATCTTGACATCTGCTTTTTCATGGCCCATATGAGTAATCGGGTACATGGCCGATAGCCCGATGATTTCGCGAGGGCTCAATGCCGCCAACGGAATAGATTGCTGTTCGTCAAAGACAAACCTACGCACTCCTTGTCTTACAAACTTGATTTGGTCGGGTGAAAGAGGGGGCTGGGCAAGGAGGGAATTAAAAAAAGAAAAAGCAAGAAAAAATAAGGCAAGCGTTTTGCGAGGATTCATAGCGAATAGAAGCAACAAGGTACTATTTCAAACAATGATTTTGTGAAATTGGAGTTTATCACAGTTTTTTGCTCCTAAATTTTGTTTAAATCTGCGTAAACTGGGTTTTTCGAGACCATGCTCATCTACCGACACCCCCAAGTCTAAAAGGCTGATATCGTGTTTTTGACAGTAATCATAAAGCCCTTTGTTGAGCATTACGGCTGGGCTGAAAGTACGATAGCTGAGGTTGTCGGCAGGACAAAAATTGTACAAGACCTGTTCTCCCACTTGTACCGCAATGGTAAGCGAGGCGATGGTATCGCCGTCTTTGACACAGTAGATACGGAAATATTCGGGAAAAACACGGAGCCACATTTTGAATTGCTCAAGACTGAACGACAACGAATAGCCAAGTGACCGACGATTGTGCTGGATAAATTGATAAACATCCTCAGGAATGGGCTTTTGCCATTCTTCAAAGCGAAAACCTGCTTTGGTACATTTGCGTAGGCGTCTTTTTTCGGAAGCATGTAATCCTTCCTCAAAACAACAGGACGTAACAGCAAGGTGCTGATTGGAAGTAGATTGGAGTATACCAAACGAATTCCGTAACAATCCTCTTTTAATAAAAGCCGTACGGTTTGGATTATAACACGCGGGGTAATATTTGAGTGTGATAGACCTAATCCCGAGCGTTTTGCTGAAGTTCTCAATAAAATGGAGCCATTCGTCAAAGTCTTCATGACTCAAATGCTCGGCGATTTCGAAAGAGCCGAAAGACGCTCTAAAAGGACTAATGCCTTTAGGAGTTTGTACAAACAAATGAAAAAATCCATAAGCCTCGGACTGGGTATCGGCGTTTGTCAAGACAAAAGTATAAACTTCTTCGGCTGCTTGATACCTGACATGCAGAGGGGTATTGAACAGCCAAGGGGTCCATCGGATGCGAAAATGGTGTAGAATTTCAGGCTCGTTCCTAAACACACGTGCCGTATAACGTCGTGGCTTGGGAGATTTTGCCCTTTTCTGTGGGATTATGGACGTCATTCTGTGATTACTTGTCGGACAAAGATACAAAATCCGCTAACTTTGCGGCATGATTTCAATAACTAACTTATCATATTACTTAGGCGACCGAGCCTTGTACGAAAATGCATCGTTGCATATCAAGCCCAAAGATAAAATTGGCTTGATTGGGCTAAACGGAACGGGTAAATCTACCTTGTTGCATTTGATAGTGGGGAATTATCAGCCCGATGCTGGTACTATTTCAAAAGCAGGAGGATGCACTATCGGCTTTTTGAATCAAGATTTACTATCGTACCAAACCGAAGATTCGATTTTGTCGGTAGCGATGCAAGCCTTTGAGCGGCAAAATGAGCTTCAGCGTCAAATAGATAAGGTTTTGCACGAAATGGAAACCAATTATCGCGACGAACTCGTCGATAAATTGGCGCGGGTACAAGAAGAGTTTGAAGCGCTGGATGGCTATTCTATTCAATCAAAGGCCGAAGAAATATTGGAAGGATTGGGCTTTTCGACCACTGACTTGCAAAAACCGTTGCGGCAGTTTTCGGGAGGATGGCGTATGCGGGTGATGCTCGCCAAACTACTTCTTCAAAAACCTGCCCTTTTGATGCTTGATGAACCTACCAACCACTTAGATTTGCCGTCGATTCAGTGGGTAGAAAAGTACGTGCAGAGTTATGAAAATGCGGTAATAGTGGTATCGCACGACCGCGAATTTTTGGATAATGTCTGTAACACTACGGTAGAAGTAAGCGGACAAAAACTGAATTATTATGCCGGAAATTATTCTTATTATATAGAAGAAAAAGCCCTGCGTGACGAGATACAAAAAGGCGCTTACGAAAACCAACAAGCCAAAATTCGTCAAACCGAACGCTTCATCGAACGCTTTAAGGCCAAAGCTACCAAGGCCAAACAAGCCCAAAGCCGTGCCAAAATGTTGGACAAGCTAGAGAGAGTAGAAGCGGTAGTAGATGCCAATGCCAAGGTGTATTTTAAGTTTCAGTTTACGACTCAGCCCGGTCGGCATGTGCTTCAGCTAGAGGATGTATCAAAAGCATACGGCGAAAAGGAAATTTTGAGACATACCAATGTGGCCATGGAACGCGGGGACAAAGTGGCATTGATTGGTGCCAATGGCAAAGGAAAATCTACCCTTCTGCGTATCATTGCAGGTACAGAGCCTGTCGATGGCGTGAGAAGATTAGGACACAATGTACTCTTTACGTTTTATGCCCAGCACCAGCTCGAATCTCTCAATGTAGAGCATACTATATTGGAAGAACTCAAATATGCCAATCCGACCAAAACCGAAACCGAATGCCGCACGATTTTGGGCTGTTTTCTATTTACGGGCGACGATGTATTCAAAAAAATCAAGGTGTTGTCGGGAGGGGAAAAATCGCGGGTGGCGCTGGCAAAGGTGCTGGTTTCAGAGGCTAACTTCTTGCTGCTTGATGAGCCTACCAACCACTTGGATATGCAATCGGTCAATATCCTGATTCAGGCGCTTCGTCAGTACGAAGGGTCGTATGTGGTAGTCTCGCACGACCGCTTTTTTGTGGAAGCCATTGCCAACAAAATTTGGTACATCGAAGACAAAGAAGTGAAAGTATACCCCGGTACTTATGAAGAGTACGAATGGTGGCAAGAGGAAAGAGTTGAAGAGCAGGCCGTAAAGCCGGTGGAAATTCCGACCGCTCCCGTTATGACTGCTACAAAGTCCAATGGGCAATCAGCAAAAAACACTAACGGAACTACGCTCAAACAGCTTCAGAATAAAGTATCCCAAATCGAGCAGAAAATCAGTGATTTGGAAAAACGAAAAGAGGATGCCGAAGCTAAACTATCCGACTCAAACATTTACAACGATCCCGCCAAGTTGGCAGAGTTGAATCGTTTCTATGCAGATATTAAGCAAAAAATTGACGAAGCCACCGAAGAGTGGGAGCAGGCCATGCTCGAAGTAGAAGCATTGGGCTAGAGAATGAGGACTAGTTCCTCATTCTCGCCAATTTTTCATAATCAAGCACTGTAATCAAGCTCCCTTTCATTTCGATGAGGTGCTCGTCTTTGAAATCAGAAAGAGTACGAATGACTGTTTCGGTGGCGGTACCGACGATACTCGCCAAATCTTCCCTTGTGATTGAAATCGCAAAGGGTTTTGATTTGTCTTCTTGGTAGCGATTGGCAAGCATGATGAGCGATTCGGCCACGCGTTTTCTGACCGAATTGTAGGCCAATTTGAGGAGTCTTTCTTCTCGTTCGCGAACTTCATTAGAAAGCATTTTGATGAATTTGGTGGCTACATCGCGGTTGTTGTAAAGCAGTGCATTAAATTCATCTTTGGGGATAATCACTACCTCGCTATCTTGTAGCGCTACCGCCGAATCTTGATAGGTGGTATTTTCTAGTAAATCCAGATAGCCAAAAAAATCGCCCGGTTTATGGAGTTCTATGATGTATTCTTTCCCAAATTCGTTAGATTTTAGGTTTTTAATTTTTCCATTTTTAAGGAAATAAACCGCATTAGGATAGCTCCCTTCTGAGTAAATAATCTCTCGTTTTTTATAGGTTTTGGTCTTCTTATTTTCAGAAAGCTTTTTAAGCGATTCAAAGGATTTTACTTCGTCCAAAAACTCATAAAGTCCTTCTTCGGTTCTTGAATATTCGGTTTTGAGCAAATCATTTTTTCGTAGTCGCGTTTCAACCGCACTCAACAATTCTACATCATCATAGGGCTTTGTCAGATAATCATCCGCACCCAGGGTCATGCCTTTGCGGTAATCTGTTTTTTCGGCTTTAGCTGTCAAAAAAATAAAAGGAATACTCGCCGTACTGGGTTCTCTACTCAATAAATGTAATACCCCGTAGCCGTCGAGTTCGGGCATCATTATATCACAGATAATAAGGTCAGGCTCATTTTCTTGGGCCAACTTGATCCCTTGTTTGCCATTTTCGGCCGTAATTACGTTATAACGAGCCAATTCTAGAATTTCGGCCGTATTATCCCGCATTTCGGGATTATCTTCTATGAGTAAGATTGTTTTCATCGACATAAGAGGAATGCTTGCCCCATTACAAGCATCAACAGCAATTGGGGAGTTGAATTCGAATGGTAGTTCCTAAGTTGATTTGACTTTCTATATCAACCGTCCCTTCCATCAATTGAATGTATTTTTTTACTATGTTAAGTCCTAGGCCCGTTCCCTGAATAGTTCCAGAATTGTGGGCTCGGAAAAAACGGTCAAAAACATAAGGAATATCTTTTTCGGGAATTCCGATTCCTTGGTCAATCACTTCTATCAACAGGGTTTTTTCTTTAAGCTGAGTATTGAGCAACACATCTTTGCCTTCGCCCGAATACTTGGTAGCATTAGAGAGCAGATTGATAAGGATATTCTTGAAAAGATGACGATCTATGCATACTTCCTTTTCGCCTTCATGTGTGTATTTCATTACCTGATTTTCTTTGCATACAGGGCGCAGCTCTTCGACGAGTTCGGTACAAAAATCGGCCACATTAAACAAGACAGGTACGTTTCGGATTTGACCTTCTTCAAGCTTGCCCAATGATAGAAAATCATTGAGAATCTCAGTCAGGTTATTGACCGTCGATTTGATACGCTGTACGTGCTTTTGGCGTTTTTCGTCTTCTTCGGTATGGATATAGCGCCCAATCAACGAAGCTGATGACAAAATCGTAGCCAATGGCGTGCGAAACTCATGCGACGCTATGGTCACAAATTTGGTCTTCATGTCATTGAGTTGGCGTTCTTTTTCGAGGGCACGCATTACTTCCTGTTTCGATTGCTCGATTTCTTCAAGAGCTTGCGCGAGTTCGCGAGTTCGCATCCTCACTCGTTCTTCCAAATCTGCGTTAAGATGTTGGATTTGACGATTGGCTTCGATAAGCGCTTCCGCTTGTTTTTTGCGGGATGTGATGTCGATGATAAAACTCACAACATAATCGCCTTCACTTGTACTAAATGGACTCAGGCTTACTTCTACCGGAAACTCGCTATTGTCTTTTCTTCGAGCCCATAAATCAAAATTGCCGCCCATACTCCTTGCCTTAGGGGCTTGAGCATAGTTCATTCGGTGGGAAACATGCTTGTTAGCATAACGTTGCGGAATCAGAGTCTCAATTTTTTTATCAATCAATTCCCCTTCTTCATAACCAAATAACTCCTGTGCTTTTGGGTTAACTAACTGGATAGCGCCCCACGAATCCACGACAATAATTCCCTCTGTTGCACTTTTGAAAAGCGCATCTAGCATTTCGACGTGTCTTCTCATCGCTTGGGTTTGTTGAATAAATATTTCTAACATACCAAATACGGAGGTTATTACGGTTTTTCCAAAAAAATTAAAACTTTATTAAATTGTATTTATAGCCTAGTATTTCAGAAGACTTGACTAAAAATCGTCGTTTGCGGTACGTCTCCCCAGAGTCGTGCATCGAAGGCCATGCTGATATTACGAATAAACGAACGACCTAAAGGTGTCACTGTCAAGTGGAAAGGCTCAATGCTCACTAGCTCGTCTCTTTCGGGTTCGTCGAGTCTTTCGAGAGCTTCATAAAGTGCTTTACATTGATCTTTGGTATCGTACCAACTTGTTTCGAAATGACACATCAATTGTTGAATATGCCGGCGTAGGATAAGGTCTTCGCGGGTCAATACGTGTCCTCTAAAAATAGGTAACTGATTTTGCTTGAGGCGTTCGTAATAAGCTTCTACCGTTTTTTCGTTTTGGGCATATCCCCACCAGCAATCTCCAATAGCCGATACCCCCAAACCTACCAAAAGACGGGTATTGCTTGTGGTATAGCCCATAAAATTACGATGCAGGCGTTTTTGTTCTAATGCTTTGTAAAGTTCATCGGTTTTGAGTGCAAAGTGGTCCATGCCAATATCTGCATAACCTGCCATTTCTAATACCCCACGGCAAGTTTCATAAATAGCCAGTTTTTTGGAGGCATCGGGTAGGTCATCTTCCGTAAACTTGCGTTGACCGGGTTTGACCCACGGTACATGCGCATAGCTATACAAAGCGATTCTATCGGGACGTAGCGCGATGACTTCGCCGATAGTTTGTGTCATGGTACATACGCGCTGCTGAGGAAGGCCATACACTAGGTCAAAATTGACGGAAGTATAACCAATCTCACGGGCTTTTTCGGTAACGTGTTTTACTTGTTGATAGGTTTGGGGGCGGTTGATAAGATGAAGAACGACAGGGTTAAAATCTTGAACTCCAATGCTGATACGTCGAAAGCCGACTTCATACAAAGCTTCTAGGTGTGCATCGGTAGTACTTGCAGGATGGGCTTCAAATCCAAACGCTGCTTGCGGGTGTACATCTGCTTTTGCTAGTAATCCTTTGATAAGATTTTGTAAATGATCAGGGCTAAAAAAAGTGGGAGTGCCACCACCTAAATGAATTTCTCGAATCAGTGGTCGTGAAGGCAAAAAATCTAGATAAAGTTGCCATTCTTTGAGCACTGCTTCTATATAAGGATTTTCTACTTTATGATTGACCGTAATGCGGGTATTACATCCACAGTAAGTACATAAGCTTTCACAAAAAGGTAAATGAATATAAAGGCTGATTCCTTCGGTGTCGTTGCTGACCGCAAACATATCTTTCACTAAATCTTGCCATTTAGTCTCGGTCATCGGGACTTTGTCCCAATAAGGCACCGTGGGATAACTAGTGTATCTTGGGCCAGGAACATTGTATTTTTGTAAGAGATGGGTATTCATGATAATGTCCGATAAAAACTACATTTACCAAAAATGAAATTGTTTGTGGGAGTAAAATATGACAAAGGTCATCGTTGGTGTTATTTTCCATGACAAATCGGAATTTCGGGGGAAGATTTATGAAAAAATGAGTCTCCCGAAAACTGAAAACCTCTTATAATGAGTAAAAGAGCCGTGGCCGCTACAATAGCGGGCATGAGTTGGCGGGCTTTGTTTCTAAAACTTACCGAAAAAATATTTTTTACAAATCCTACTGCGCTCATCGCAGGTAGCGTCCCTAATCCAAACAATCCCATAAACAAAGCACCTTCGGCGGCATTGCCTACGGCAAATGAGCTAATGAGAGCCATGTATACCAATCCACAGGGTAAAAAGCCATTGAGTACTCCCAAGGTAAACAATGCGCCGAAACTTCGCCGAGAAAGCAATACACCTAGTTTCTTTTTGAGCCAAGCGACGCTTTTTTGAAGTGGGAGAGGTGTAGAAAGTTGGTCGAGCCAGTGAGAAGAGTAGGCTACTGCGCCTAACATCACCAAGCCAGACCCTACTGAAAGAAATCGCTGCAAACCCGCAAAATTGAGGGCAGTTCCGAGACTGCCCAGTAAAAAACCAAGTAGACTATAGGTAAAAGCCCGACCCAAATTATAGCTCAAGATACCTAATGTCTTGCCATAAAAAGAACGATGATGCACTGGCAAGGCAAGCGCAATAGGGCCACACATACCGATGCAATGCAGGCTACTCATCAATCCCAACGAAAAAGCTAGATAAAACATCTTAGGTGAAATGGGCTAATCTGGAACAACAACTTATCCAAAAAGTCTTTATAGATTAATAATACCTTCGTTCCAATATTGAGTACCGTTGGCTTGCCAATCAAACTGAATCTGATAACGCCCGTCGGGTATCTTTTCTAAAGGAATCGATTGACTTGACTGTGCATCGATTTGAATGGGTAATTTAAAGTCTTTCCGATTGTCGGAAGGACAATAAAAATTGATGTGTCCGCTGATATTTTTAAGATTTTCGGGGTATTTGACCTGAATACTGTGCTCGGTCACTTCCCAAGTAAGCGGAGTGGTGAGTTTTTGGGCTTGTTTGATTTTATCAATTTTACCCTGAAAACGTAATTCTTCTTCGTAATAACTATCGGTGACGAGGTCGATTTTTTGAACCACACTCATACCAACCATAGTGAGTATCATGGCGACAAACAGGCCATAAAATGCCCAAATGCCTTTTCCCCAAGAGAGTTTCATATGAATAATAAAGTAAAATGTGAGAAATGAGTGAATTTATTCTTCGGGTGCAATAAACGAGGTTTTGAATTCTTCTAATTTTTCGCCATTGGCAAAAATACCCAGCGTTACCTCTGTGCGTCGTTTGGTGATTTCGGATTTTGGTAAAGTGATAATCACCGAGCCTTCTACCATTCCGGCGGCATTAAGATACAGATTGGGAATCCCCGCAAATTTTAAAGTGCCATTGGGTGAGATGATTCGCATCTCTGGTGCAATAGGGTGATTGGTTTTATTGAAAAGTTTAAAAGTATAGAGGTTGCTGATACTTTTGTCGGGGTTTTCGATAAAACGTGACCCCGGCGCTCTTAATAACGTAGTCTCGGTATCGTCACGGGTCAAGATAGCGTATCCAAGTCCTATCCACAAGGCCGATAGCACTACGGCATAAGCAATGGTACGAGTAGTGATGAGTTTGCTTTTTCCGCTTGCGATGTTGTTTTCAGAATCATAGCGAATCAATCCTTTAGGAAGTCCTACTTTGTCCATGATATTGTCGCAAGCATCAATACAAGCTGTACAGTTGACACATTCCATTTGGGTACCATTCCGAATATCGATACCCGTAGGGCATACATTCACACATTGGAAGCAGTTGATACAATCGCCGGCGGTACGTTCGGCACCTTTGCGAAGTTTTTCGCGGGGTTCTCCTCTTTTATAATCGTAGGCAATCACCACTGAGTTTTTGTCAAGCAACACTCCTTGCAAACGACCATAAGGACAAACAACCGTGCAAGCTTGGTCGCGAAGCCAAGCAAAGTTGAAAAAGAAAATAAGCGTAAAAGCAGAAATGCCTAAAAATAAAGTAAGATGCTCAGAGATAGGTTCGGCGATAATCTTGTATAATTCGTCAATCCCCACAAAATAGCTCAGAAGGAGATTGGCAATGAGGAATGAAAGAGCTAAAAATAGGATCGCTTTAGAAGTTCTTTTAATAATTTTTTCTTGATTCCAAGGGGCTTTTTCCAAGGCGCGTTGTGCTTTCCAATCGCCTTCTATCCAATATTCGATTTTACGAAAAACCATCTCCATAAATACAGTTTGGGGACAGGCCCATCCGCACCATACTCTCCCAAAAACAGTCGTAAAAAGTACGATAAAAACGAAGAAGGAAATCATCATAAGGCCAAAAAGCCAATAATCTTGGGGGCCAATGAAGATGCCAAATACGATAAATTTTCTTTCTAGTACGTTAAACAAAAACAAAGGTTGACCATTCACTTTGATGAAAGGAAGGCCAAACATAACGGTCAATTGAAAAATAGTAAACCACACGCGGCGGTTGTGCCACTTTCCCGTTGGTTTTTGAGGAAAAAACCAGTTTCTTTTTCCTGTGGTATCATCTACCGCCGCAAAACTATCGCGGAAGGATTCATCAAAATCGGGATGTGTATCGAGGGGTTGCATAGCATTTGGGTTGCAAAAAGAAGAGGGAGGATTAGAACCCTCCCTCTTTGGTTTATTTGGATTCTAAAGCCACGGTACTATCGGCGGCTGCTTTGGTTTCTACATAAATCTCACCTTGCGGTGCTTTAGGAGCGGCGGTTTTGGCGCCTTTTATCGAAATGATATAACTCGCTACTTGCTGCATTTTGAGAGGGTTCAATTGTTTTTCCCACGCAATCATCCCTTTTTCAGGAACTCCATACTTAATGGTCTTGAATACATTTTTGATACCTCCACCGTGTAGCCAATATTCGTCGGTCAGGTTGGGGCCTACGGAGCCACCGCCGTCGGCGGCATGGCAAGCGGCGCAGTTGGCCACAAAAATAGCCTTCCCTTCTTCAATCGATTTGGCATCGGTCGCAAACGTAACAGAGTTTTCGTTGATTTTGGCGGCTGCTTTTTCTAAGAAGGCAGCTTTTTTGGTTTCAATGACTTTCGACTCTTTTTCTAGCTCAGTCAACTGTAAATCACCTGTTTTGGTAAAGTGATAGTGAATCAAATAAAAAATGGCGAAGACAATAGTACCCTGAAACAAGAAAGCTAACCAAGGCGGCATACGATTGTCGAGTTCGTGGATACCGTCATAGTCATGTCCTTTGATAAGGATGCGTTGTTCGTCTTGAAGTTTTACGCCAAATCCAGTCCAACGCTGCCACCAACGGTCGCTAAACAAAGGAGCTGATTCGCCGCGTAAATCTTCGGGGGCTTCGGCAGAAGTGGAAGTGCCTTTGGTTAATTTTTGGAGCAACATCAACACTTGCACTAGTACCACTACTACGGCCAAAATCACCAAAACCAAGAGCATCAATATCAAATAAGTTATTAACTCTTGATCTCCGGCTTTTTTGGGCTCTGCTTGGGCAAAAGCAATGCTGGTGATGAAGAAAAGTAGAAAGGTAGAGATACCTTTTTGAATGGTGCCGTCTTCAAGTGGTAAGCGGCTGATGGCTTTGACGGTCTGTTTATCCATTCGAATAACATACCAAATCAGCCCTACGCAAAGTACGGTGAAAATCAGCAGACCGATGAGCGGGTAAATACCCACGCCTTCGATGGTTTGGAGATAATTTCTGAATTTCATTGGTTGTATAATATTGGGTTTGTAGAGGAGACTTTCCAAGCTAGAGCTAAGTCCGCTTGCCGCTTGGAAAGTCTATTTTTTGTCATTATTGAGCCTTAATGTCGGTGCCTAGACGTTGCAGATAAGCTATCAGGGCGATGATTTCCTTGTCTGCTTTGGTTTTGATACCATCTTTTTTCAGACTAGTCACTATCTGGTCGGCTTGGGCCTGCGCATCGGCAATCGCCTTGTCTTCATAGCCTTCGCTATAAGGCACACCTAGCGTACGCATGGCACTGATTTTGGCCGGGGTAGTGCTTAAGTCAAGTGTACTTTCCAACAAAAAGGGATACTTCGGCATGATAGAACCTGGCGACATACTCGTAGGATCTTCCATGTGGTTGTAGTGCCAAGAATCGGGATATTTGGCACCTACGCGGTGCAAGTCTGGGCCGGTTCGTTTTGAGCCCCACTGGAAGGGGTGGTCGTACACATATTCACCCGCTTTTGAATATTCGCCGTAGCGTTCGGTTTCGCTACGGAAAGGTCTTACCATTTGAGAGTGGCAAGTATAGCAACCTTCCCGAACATAAATATCACGACCTTGCAGTTCAAGAGGAGTATAAGGTTTGACACTTTCGATAGTTGGGACATTGGACTCTACCATAAAAGTAGGTACCATTTCAATAATTCCGCCGATGATAACCGCTATCAATGCAAAGAAAGTAAGCATGACAGGTTTGCGTTCGAAAATACGGCTGTGCCAAAACTCATTGGCTGGCTGATGCCAAATAGAAGCCAGAGAAGCAGCACGGGCGTTTTCGACTTTGATGAGTTTGCCACTAAGGGCGGTCATAAGAAGGTTGTAAGAACCTACTACAAAACCTAACAAATACAACGTACCGCCAATACCCCGGAATACATAGAAAGGAATCAACTGGGTTACGGTTTCGAGGAAGTTAGGGTATTTCAAGAAGCCTTCTTCCGTAAATTCTTTCCACATCGACGACTGAGTCCAGCCCGCCCAGTACATCGGTACTGCGTAGAAGATAATGCCGAGGGTACCAATCCAGAAGTGGAAGTTGGCGAGTTTGAGCGAATAAAGTGGCCGTCCATACAAACGAGGGAATAGCCAGTACATAATCGCAAAAGTCATGAATCCATTCCAACCCAACGCCCCTACGTGTACGTGCGCTACTATCCAGTCGGTATAGTGAGCGATAGCGTTGACGTTTTTGAGCGAAAGCATTGGCCCCTCAAACGTAGCCATACCATAGGCTGTAACGGCCACCACCATAAATTTGAGTACTACATCTTCCCGAACTTTGTCCCATGCACCACGGAGGGTAAAGAGACCGTTGATCATCCCACCCCAAGAAGGGGCAATCAACATCACAGAAAATACAACCCCCAGCGACTGCGCCCAGTCAGGAAGAGCAGTGTACAACAAGTGGTGAGGACCCGCCCATATATAAAGGAATATCAAAGACCAAAAGTGCACAATCGATAAGCGATAAGAATAAATAGGGCGATTGGCGGCTTTTGGTAAGAAATAATACATCAAACCCAAATAAGGAGTAGTAAGGAAGAATGCCACGGCATTGTGTCCATACCACCATTGGACAAGTGCATCTTGCACACCAGCATACCATGAGTAGCTTTTGGTGAGAGAAATAGGCAGCTCTACACTATTGACTACGTGCAGCATCGCTACCGTCACAAAAGAAGCTAGATAAAACCAAATAGCGGCATACACATGCTCAACGCGGCGATTGATCATGGTCATCACTAAGTTGAGCAAACCTGCTACCCATACCACTGCGATGGCGATGTCGAGGGGCCATTCTAATTCGGCGTATTCTTTACCAGTAGTGATACCCAAAGGCAAGGTAATAGCCGCACCTACGATAATCAATTGCCAGCCCCAAAAATTGATTTTACTCAAAAGGGGACTCCACATAGGGGTTTTGAGTACCCGAGGTGCCGAATAATACAGCCCCATGAAAAAGCCGTTTCCGACAAAAGCGAAAATGACGGCATTGGTGTGAAGGGGGCGCAATCTCCCAAAGGTAGTATAGGAAAGATCAAAATTAAGCGCCGGAAAAGCGAGCTGGAAAGCAATGAGTACGCCCACCAGCATACCCACTATCCCAAATACAATGGAGGCAATGGCAAAGTTACGTACGATAGTGTTGTCATACTGAAACTCTTCCATGTCAACTGTAGAGGTCGTTTTGGAAATTGGTTCCATACAAAAATTGAGGAGGTTTATGATTGAGGTGATGAACTATTTTCTTTGTCTTCAAAAAGAATCCTAATAGAAGGTGTGTAATCGTCGTCGAACTGCCCGCGTTTGACTGACCAGATAAAGGCTACTAAGAAAGCCCCAGCCACTAGCAGACTAAGAGATAAAAGGAGAATGAGAGCACTCATAGGATTGGAGGTTTTTGATTATTGAAATCGTCAACAATCGATTGGTTTTGCTCAAAAGTAAAAGCGCAGGGCTGCAATAAAGATGAGCGATGTCAGGTCTCAAAACTGACTTTAATCAGCTTTTTTCAAGAGTAGTCGCGTAGCTAGGCGGCTGCTTAATGTCGTAAAAAGCACAATAGAGATAGAGCTGGCCGGCATCAAAATAGCCGCAATCACGGGCGATAAAGTGCCCGTTAGGGCAAAACTTAACCCGATAATATTGTATACCACCGAAATGATAAAGCTCTGAATCACAATACGTCGCCCCGCTTTGGCTAGTTTTACGTAGTAGGGAAGAAACGAAAGTTGGCTTCCTTCCAAAATACCGTCACAAGCCGGAGTGAAGTTGTTGATGTTGTCAGAAACGGCAATCCCTACGTTGCTTTTAAGAAGAGCACCGGCGTCGTTGAGTCCATCGCCTACCATGAGCACTTTACGGCCTTTTTGTTGTAAATCCTCAATAAAACGAAGTTTGTCGTCAGGTTTTTGAAGGAAGTATAGTTGTTTTTCTGAACCAAATAGATGACCCAAAAAACCTACATCAGTCGGTTTGTCACCCGACAAAAGGTAGGTTTGATAGTGGCGTTGTTTGAGGGCTTGAAGCGTTTCGGAGAGATTGTCCCGATAAAGACTAAAAATATTGAAATATCCCAAAATCTGTCCTCCAAAACTAAAATACACATGACTTGTTTCTTGGTCTTCGGAGGCGGGAGCGATGCCCATAAAGCGAGCTGAACCCATTTTGATAATAAAATTATCGCCCAATTGAGCCTGAAGTCCTTGCCCTTCTACTTCTTTGAAATGAGTCAGTGTTTTTTCTTTAGGAGATGCTGCCAGAGATTTGGCAATGAGCCTACTCAAAGGGTGAGAAGATTGCTCAGACATGGTTTTGACAATACTTTTTTGAAGGGCTGAAAGTGGTTTTCCTACAAACTCAATTTGAGCCGCGTCAGGCAAGGTAAGTGTTCCTGTTTTGTCAAAAACCACCGTATCGATTTCGGATAAGTTTTCAATGACTTGGGCATTTTTGAGATAAAACTTATTTGAACCAAACATCCCTAGCATATTGCCATTGGTGAACGTATCTGATAGCAATAAGGCACAAGGACAAGCCACAATCAAAATCGTAGTGATGGCGTTGATACCCCGTGGAAGGTCTCCTACAAGATACCAATATGCCAATGCCGCCAAGCCCAGCCCTAACACTGTCCAAGTAAAATAACGGTTGATTTGGCCTACCAAGTCACGTTTTTGGGATTGCTGTTGTTGACTCAAAGAATCATTGTTCCATAACTGAGTGAGGTAGCTTTGAGATACTTTTTTGGTTACTTCAAGTTCGATAGCTCCTCCCATTTGTCGTCCGCCTGCGTAGATGATTTCATTACGGGTTTTTTCGACGGGTACCGATTCGCCCGAAACAAAACTATAATCAATCATGGCTCGTTCGCTGATTAAGCGCACATCGGCAGGAATCAATTCTTTGTTACGAATCAAAATCTGATCGCCAGGCTGTAAGTTTGTTACTAAGATTTGTTCATTTGAAGTAGTGGGTGCCTCTGTGTCTTTGGAAGTGGCTTTTTTCAATAATGTAACCGCTACTGGGAAATAAGATTTGTAATCTCGGTCAAACGAAATCGCTGAGTAAGTTTTGTCTTGAAAATAACGCCCCAACAACATGAAGAATACAATGCCCGTCATGGAATCGAGGTAGCCAACGCCTGTTTGGGTACCAATTTCGTATAAACTACGTAAAAAAGTTACCAAAATAGCCAAGGCAATGGGTGCATCGATATTGAGATATTGCTTGCGAATTGACTTCCACGCCGACACAAAAAATTCGGAGGCCGAATAAAAGAAGACTGGCAATGCCAACACAACACTAAACAAACTAAACATGGTTTGGAGTTGATGATCGCTTTGGGTATCTCCTAAGCCAAAATAATCGGGAAAACTCATCATCATCACATTGCCAAAGGCAAAGCCCGCAATCCCGATTTTGTACAATCTACTACGATTGTTTTTTTGTTGGGCATTGCCTTCTACATCTTGGAGGCTTATATAGGGTTCGTATCCAATGTACGTGAGAAGTTCGGCAAGTTTGCTAAGCTTGATTTTTTGGGTATCGATGACTACCCGCACTTTTTTCTCGGGGAAGTTGACCAAAGACGAAATCACGCCTTCGTGAAGACGGTGAAGGTTTTCGAGTAGGTAGACGCACGAGCTACAGTGCATTTGAGGTAGGTACCAATTGACGTGCGTTTGCCGTCCGTCCGTAAACTCAATGATGCGCTGCTGTACTTCTGGCATATCTAAATATGCGTATTTGCCAGCATAGTAAGTCTTGTCGGGCGATACTCCAGGATTTTGGGTAAAATCATAATAGCTGCATAGTTCGTTTTCTTGGAGCAATTCGTACACCAATTTACATCCTTCGCAGCAAAAGGGTTTATCATCGTGGACAATAATACTATCATCGCAGTCGGCACCACAGTGATAACATTTTACTTCGGTTGTTGAGAGTGTAGCTTGCGACATACAGTTGGGGTGTTGGTATTTCCCCAAAAATGCGCCCCTGTATACCAAAATGACATGAGAATTGTCATACTCAAAAACTGATGTTGGTCAGTTTTTGGGAGGAAGGCCACTGAACTAGTTGTCGTTGTAGTACTGCAAAAAGGAAACTAGTCTTTCATAATTATGGAGTTCTGTTTCACCCCTGACTTGTTTTTGTAAATGCACTCGGTAAATCTCAATAAGGCGGTCAAAGTTTGGATTATGACTGAGTTTCGCTGCAATCAGGCCTTTGAAACAGCGGTCTTCTTGATTGTAGAGGTATTTGGAAGGCTTATGAGGCTGACTATTCAGAATCCGGTCAATGTCAGCTACTTTGGTGATTGATTTAAAAAATGCCCATCCCGACAAGTTCATAAAATCCATGATAGCATCGCAGGTGTTTTTCAAGTCGTCGTCATTTTGGATTTTATATCGAAAATACTTCACGTCGTTGTATCTTCCTGTGGAGATGATAAGCGTATTGGCATCTTCTCTAAAATCAATCGGGAGAGAAGGAATAAACTGCTGAGCCATTTGCTCAACCTGATTATTGCGGCAGCCTATATGTACCTCTACCCAAGCTTCGTCATCGTATTCTGACACCGAAAAAATGATGTTTGTAAAGCCGGTTGTTGTACTTTTACGAAATTGTTTTTTTTGCATGAGCAATTGAAAGCCCTCTGCTTCAAAAAAATCATATAAGGTGTAGTATAGTTTTGCCTCGGTGGTCTTGATACTCATAGTGGGAGGGAAATTAACCTTTTTGTGAAAAGGTATGTTTTATAATTAATCAAAGTGTTTTGCTCAACCTGCAAACGTCAAGCCTAACTATATCCGCAACAACGTAAATATCTTGATGAAATATATATCCTTTTCCATTATGAACCGCTTATTTAGGTCAAGTTCTTTGTTTTTTTTATTAATATTTTTTGTGAACTCCCTTTTGAGGAGTCAGACCCCTCTTACGCAGACGGTCAGGGGGCGTGTGTTGGACAGTGACAACAATCAACCCCTCATGGGCGTAAGTGTACAAATCGTAGGCACTTCGAGTGGCACTGTAACAGACTCTAGTGGCAGGTTTTATTTTAATGGGGTGGCGATTGGGCGATATTCGATACAGGTCAGTAGCGTAGGCTACCAAACATTTATCCTTCCAGAGGTATTGGTAGAATCGGGTAAAGAAAAAGTACTCACTATTTCCCTCAAAGAAACCACACAGCAGCTTTCAGAGACAGTGGTGCGGACTGCGCGACCTGTTTCTCAAAATAGCCTTCAAACAATCACTATCGAACAAACGCTTCGCTACGCAGGTACGTTTTTTGACCCTGCCCGACTAGCAACTTCTTTTCCGGGAGTAGCTGCTGCCAACGACCAAGCCAATGGATTGGTAATCAGGGGAAATTCGCCAACGGGTACTCAATGGCGACTGGAGGGAGTGGAGATAGTCAATCCTAATCACCTCAGCAATGCTGGGACTTTTAGCGATAGACCTACCCAAACAGGTGGAGGAACCAATATCTTGAGTGCGCAGTTGATGGAACGCGCCGATTTTCTAACGGGCGCATTTCCGGCCACTTATGGCAATGTACTTGCGGGAGTAATGGATGTGCATCTACGCCGAGGCAACGACCAAAAGCATGAATTTACGGGACAAGCAGGTTTGATAGGTCTTGATTTTGCCGCAGAAGGGCCCATTTCCCCCAAAAACAAATCGTCTTATTTGGTCAATTACCGTTATTCGTTTACGGGATTGTTGGCGGCTATGGGAGTGAAATTTGGGGGCGAAGACATTCGTTTTCAGGATATTTCCTTCAATCTTACCTTTCCTACGCGTAAAGCGGGCACTTTTACGGTGTTTGGGATGGGAGGTATGAGCAGCAATGTTTTTGAAGCCTCGCGCGATACCCTCGAATGGAAATATCAGAAAGATAATTTTGACATAGAATTTCGTAATCGCATGGGGGCGTTGGGTTTTACCCACACCATCAATGTGGGACCTAATACCACTTGGCGAACCGTAGTGGCAGCTTCGGCCCTAGAAAATCGTCGAGAAGGATATAGGTTGAACAAACAGAATTTTGGGCGAACATTGACTCAAGTGGATGCTTTCCAAAAAACGCGCTATTCTTTCTCTACTTCTTTGGCTCATAAGCTCAACGCACACTGGCAATTGCAAGAAGGTCTATACATCACTCATCAACGCGATTCTGTACAGGTTAACAGTGGGCAAGAGCAGGCTCAAGGAACTACGCAAGGCTTTTTAATTCAGCCATTTGTTTCAATTTCAGGGCGTTTGGCTCCGCGTTTGCAGCTTCAAGCGGGGCTTCATTATTTAGCATACACTTATAATCAAACCCAGTCGCTCGAACCAAGGGCATCGGTGAGATGGGCAGCTTCCGAAAAAGCCGCAGTAAGTGTGTCTTATGGTTTGCATAGCCAAATTCAATTACCACAAGTATATCTTTCGATAGGGAGCATGTCGGGCGGATGGCCCCAACAGCGCAACAAAAACTTGGGTTTTACCAAAGCGCACCACTTTGTAGTGGGCTACGAACGCAATCTCCAAAAGCAAGCTACAATCAAAGCAGAGCTATATTATCAATCCCTTTTCAATGTGCCTATTGCAAGTGACGATATACGTTCGGATGTTACGAACAATGGCACTTTTTCAGCCCTTAATTTGATCGAAGGCGTGAGTGATTTATGGCTTGTCAATCGGGGGACTGGGCGCAACTACGGTATGGAAGTGACTTATCAGCAGTTTTTGCGCAACCATTTTTATACGCTCATTTCGGGTTCTTTGTACAATTCTACCTACAAAGGTAGAGATGGTGTAGAGCGTAGCACACGTTTTAACGGAAATCATACCTTTAGCTTGGCGGGTGGCAAAGAGTTTCATCGTCGTCCCAATCGGACTTTTGGGGTAAACCTACGCGTATTGTGGCTGGGAGGCTATCGTGATTCGCCAATTGATGTAGCGGCTTCGCGGCAAGCTGGCAAAACCGTTTATAAAATAGGGGAACTTTATACGCTTAAAATGAAAGATTATTTCAGACCAGATGTGCGGGTTTTCTGGAAGCGAAACAAGCCTAATTATACCCGTACATGGTCGATTGATATTCAAAATATCGCAGGTATCCAAAACGAAGCTTATAGCTACTATGATGTTTTTCAGGCACAGATTGTGAAACAATATCAATTAGGAATGGTGCCAGTGATTAACTATCGAGTAGAGTTTTGATATTGTATCAAAAAAACACCGTTTTTGTTGGGACGTTCATTCAAATGTTGTGTTGTAGAGACGTTGCATGCAGTGGAGACGTTGCAGGAGAGGAGGTAGAGACGTTGCATGCAACGTCTCTACAACAATGGTGGTTTTTATTTGGCTTTTAAGAAAACAAAAGGAATAATCATTTCTTCAATCGAAATCCCACCGTGCTGAAAAGTATCGCGGTACATATTGACGTATTGGTTGAAATTGTTGGGATATGCAAAAAAGTAATCCCCTAACGTAAATACATAAGCCGTTGATACATTGAGCTTAGGCAAAAATAAACGCTCTGGACGACGACAAACATAAATGTGATTGTTATCATCAAAACCTAAGTTTTTCCCCTGCTTATACCGAAGATTGGTATTGGTTTCGCGGTAGCCTACAATTTTCACGGGCTTTTTGACGCGCGTCATGCCGTGGTCGGTTGTGATGATGATACGCCCTTTTTTCTCCGCAATTTTTTGCAACAAATCCATGATAGGCGAGTGTAAAAACCACGAACGGGTAATCGAGCGGTAGGCGGCCTCATCAGGCGCTAGCTCTTTGATCATCATCATGTCGGTGCGGGCGTGAGAAAGCATATCTACAAAGTTGTAGACGATTACGTTGAGGTGGTTTTTCCAAAGATTAGGAAGATTGTCAATCAGCGACTTCCCTTGGTTTTGATTGATGATTTTGTTGTACGAAAAGCGCACTTGCATCCGATTTCGTTCAAATTGTTTTCGCAACAAATCCTCTTCGTGTTTGTTGAGACCTTCTTCACCTTCAGGAGTGTTTTCGTCATTGACCCACCAATTGGGATATTGGCGTTCTATCTCGCTAGGCATGATACCCGCAAAGATAGAATTACGGGCAAAGCCCGTTGTAGTAGGTAAAATAGAATAGTAAGAGGATTCTTCTTCGATTGTAAAAAACTCATTTAAAATGGGTTCTACAACTTTCCATTGGTCATAGCGGAAGTTGTCAATCAAAATAAAAAATAGGGGTTCGGAGGGTTTCATAAGTGGAAACACCTTGCGTTTCATCAATTGATGAGACAAAATAGGCTTGTCGGCGTTGGGGTCGTTGAGCCAATCTTCATAATGATCCAAGATAAACTTACAAAAGTTGTTGTTGGCCTCTTCTTTTTGGGTCGAAAATACCTCCTCCATACTTTTATCTTGGGTACTCTCAAGCTCTAATTCCCAGTAAATGAGTTTTTTATACAATTCAACCCACTCCGAATGCCCGATTCGATCTTGGTATTGCATGGCCAATTGCCGAAACTCCTGCATATAACTCAGGTTGGTTTTTTCGCTTACCAATCGTTTGTTATCCAATATTTTTTTGACCGATAGGAGTATCTGATTAGGATTCAGGGGTTTGATGAGATAATCGGCGATTTTGGAGCCAATCGCCTCCTCCATAATTTTTTCTTCTTCGCTTTTGGTAATCATCACCACCGGCAGGTTGGGGCGGCTTTGCTTGATTTGAGCTAAGGTCTCTAATCCTGAGATACCAGGCATATTTTCGTCAAGAAAAACAACATCAAAGCGCTCTTGCTCTACTTTTTCGAGTGCATCAGCACCGCTATTTACTGGCGTAATAGTGTAGCCTTTACTAGTTAAAAATAAAATATGAGGTTTTAATAAATCTATTTCATCATCTGCCCAAAGAATATTTGCCATATGTTAATCGAAGTTTAATAAATGTTTCTGTCGTTTGTGGTTACTAAACGACACTAGAGTCTAATAATTGCCAATACTACCACAAATATCCAAAGTCTATCTGGAAAAAAACGGCTAAGATAGCCACAAATAAACCCCTCTAACAATGGTAAGCAGTAGGCCACTGGCCACCAAAATGATGACCCACCAAGGCCAACTATTTCGTAGGTTTTTTCCAGAGACAAAATAGGCAAACCCAAAATAGACCAAAATACCTATGATGAGTAAAACTAGTAAATTCATTATTAAAGTAGGATAAGTGCTCAGAAAGTGTGCCTCAGCGTCCGTAAATTTACGGGTTTCTCAGATATTTGATATTAAAACTTGTTAATGAGGGCAAATAGTTAGTACATGCGTTTTTCTACGTAATTTTGCCCCGGTAAAAAATTCAATCATTTTCATGCAAAATCAAACAGCTTTAACGCAGAAAGAAGTGGTATCGCGGCAAATAGCAGCTTCTCTACTCAACATTGAAGCCATTCGTCTTCGTCCAGATCAACCCTTTCAGTGGAGTTCGGGGTGGAAATCACCTATTTATTGCGACAATCGCGTCTCTTTGTCATTTCCAGAGGTCAGAACTTACATTAAAAATGCCTTGGCAGAAGCCATCAAATCCGAATTCCCAGGGGCAGAAATTGTAGCTGGCGTAGCTACTGCGGGCATTGCGCAAGGTGCGTTAGTGGCTGACGTACTTCGCTTGCCTTATTCTTATGTCCGTCCTGAACCCAAAAAACATGGAATGGGAAATCAGATTGAAGGGCGTATTTTGAAGGGACAAAAAGTAGTAGTATTGGAAGATTTGATTTCGACGGGAGGAAGTTCACTTAAGGTAGTAGATGTATTGCGCGAAGCAGGAGCAGAGGTGTTGGGAATGGCGGCCATTTTTACCTATGGTTTTCAATTGGCAGCCGATAATTTTTCGGAAAAAAACGTAAAATTAGTCTGCCTCAGCGACTACGATTGCCTAATATCAGAAGCTCTTAAGTTAGATTTTATTGAAAGCAGTCAACTTAACACCCTCAGTAAGTGGCGCGAAGATCCAAGTGTTTGGGGAGTATAGTTGTAGACTTAAATTTTAAATTAATTGAAGATATTAAAACAAAGCGTTTGTTTTCGCGCGCCCTCTATTTTTGGGGCGTTTCCGAGATTGATTGCGGCTGAAAGCACCCGACATGGGGGCGTAAGCCAATTTCCTTATGCCTCTCTCAATTTGGGCCTGTCATCGGGAGATGAGAGGGAGGCTGTTCACGAAAATCGCCGCGTGTTTTTCGAAAGTTTAGGTATTCTTTCTGAACAGTTTGCCGCTTCACACCAAGTTCATGGCAACGAAGTACGGATAGTAACCCAAGCCGAACGAACCGAAGGCTACGATGCTTTAGTAACCAATGTACCTGGGGTGTTTGTGGGAGTGACCGTGGCCGATTGTACTCCTATTTTAATATATGATGCCAGACAACAGGCCGTAGGCGCGGCACATGCGGGATGGCGTGGTACAGTGGCGGAGATAGTCGTCAAAACCCTAGAAACGATGCAACAAACTTACGGGACGCAGCCGTCGGATTGCTATGCTTATGTGGGTACGTGTATCGACGAGTGCGCTTTTGAGGTAGGAGAGGAAGTAGCTGTGCATTTCGATAAAGACTTCAAACGTTTTGATTCGTCTTCGGGAAAGTTTTTGGTAGATTTAAAAAAAGCAAATGCGGCTCAACTAGTATCTTGTGGAGTTCCTCTAGCCCAAATTGAAGTTTCGCCCTATTCGACGGTCACTCACAACGAAGATTATTTTTCTTATCGCTTAGAAAAAGGAAAAACGGGACGGATGCTCGCGGTGATAGGAATGAAATAATTTCTCAATTTGAAAATGAGATACAAGCTTTGGCAAGTTTAAATCGATACATTTTCAAATTAGCTAAGTATTTAGGCAAAATTAGACTTTCCAAGCTTTATTTTTAACATTTTGATAATCAAGTGGATTGTAAACTTGGAAAGTCTGTTTTCGCATCAGTACCTAAATAATATTAGCCGTCTGCTCTTTGATTTTTTCCAATTCATCTTTCATCTGAACCACCAAGTGCTGAATAGGCGCGTCGTTGGCTTTGGAACCGATGGTGTTGATCTCACGTCCAATTTCCTGAGCGATAAAATTAAGTTTTTTGCCGTTGCTATCTTTGCTTTTTATGGTTTCCAGAAAATAAACAAGGTGGTTTTTGAGCCTTACCTTTTCTTCTGAAATATCGAATTTTTCGACATAATATACCAACTCTTGTTCGAAACGATTTTGGTCAAAAGATTCGTCTTGTAACAAATCCCTTGCATTTTTGCGCAGGCGTTCGCGTACAGCAGGAATGCGATTTTGGTCAAGAACTTCAATCTCCGCCAATAGTGCCCCGATTTTTTTGATCGCTTCTTTAAAAGCTCTGTCCAGCGCGCGGCCTTCTTGTATTCTAAACTCAGTACATTTTTTGAGAGCTTCTAATACAGTTTGGTGAATTTGGGCTATTTCGGCCAACTGTTGCTCTTCGGTAGGGGCATCGGCCAAGTAAGCGTTAGGCATTTGTAAGGCCATTCGCAATACATCTGTTGGGTTGGGCGAAAAACTAAGCTCTTCGGCAGTTTGGTGTAAGTCTTTAAAATAGGCTTTTACCAGCGCCCGATTTACGACAGTCCCCGCGCTGCCGTCGCCCAAAGGAGTGACCGTGAGGGTAAACTCTACTTTGCCGCGTTCGAGATTTTGAGTGATAAGGTTTCGAATTTCAATTTCACGCTCGGAGTAATTGCGCGGAATCCGGCAAAAAATATCCAAAAACTTTGAATTGAGAGATTTTACTTCGGCAGTTACCGAGAGTGTTGCGGATTCGATAGTGGCTTTTCCGAAGCCGGTCATTGATTTCAACATCTTATTTTTCCTCTTGGGCGGTCATTTTTTCTACTACAGGGTTCTTTTTAAGCGCATTTTTAACCAATTCAGCTTGTTCGTATCTATTTTTTATCACATCACAAGCGGTATAAATAGCTTGCCGCATGGAAGTTTCGTCGGCTAAGTTTTTGCCAGCGATATCGTAGGCGGTGCCGTGGTCGGGCGAAGTACGTACGATAGGAAGCCCTGCCGTGAAATTTACGCCGTCGTTGAAGGCAATCGTTTTGAAAGGTGTGAGCCCTTGATCATGGTACATCGCCAATACGGCATCGTATTTGCGATAGGATTGTGCCGCAAAGAAGCCGTCAGCCGGAAATGGGCCATATATTAGCTGCCCTTTGCTTTTAAGCTCCTGAATAGCAGGCGAAATAATTTCTTCTTCTTCTTTACCCAACAAACCATTTTCGCCAGCGTGGGGATTCAATCCCAACACAGCTATTTTGGGTTTTTGAGTACCAAAGTCTTCCCGAAGTGACTTGAGCATGGCTTGCAATTTGACCACAATCTTGTCTTTTGTAATATAATCAGCTACTTCGCGTAGCGACATATGACCCGATACGACTCCTACACGTAGCGTATCGCTGACCATAAACATAAGAGGTTCGCTTACTTCAAAAGCTTCGGCGAGGTATTCAGTATGACCCGGAAACTTAAATTCGTCGTTTTGAATGTTGCTTTTGTTGATAGGGGCAGTTACTAAGCCGTCTAATCTCCCCGCTTTTAAATCTTCAAGAGCTCTTTTGAGGCTTTCAAAAGCCCCTTTCCCTGCTTCTGGAGTAATTTTTCCAGGTTGTATTTCTTCTTGAGGGTCTTGCCAACACGTGATCACATTGGTAAGCTTAGGATTGATTTGGTCGATTTTAGGAGCGCCAAACAAGTTCCAATCTTTCATCTCTAGTTGGTTACGATAACGATTCAAAATACGCATAGAACCATAGATGACAGGGGTGCAGATACGGTTCAATTGGTTGTTGTACAGTGCTTTAAGGATTACTTCTGGCCCGATGCCGTTATAATCGCCCAAGGTAATTCCTATAATGGGTTTATGATGAACTGGTTCACTCATGATAAATAAAAAAATTAAAATGTAAGCCGATTTTATAAATTAGAGGCTTTGCTTTCCAAATGGAATTACCTTTTCAATCTCCAAAATCAATAAAATCGTTTCATAATTGAGGGTGCAATTTACAAATAAACCGTACTATTTTTGTGCCTCTTAATAACTTGACACAATTGTGAATATTTTAATCGTAGATGAAGTACATCCTTCGCTTTTCGAAATGCTCGACCAAGCAGGATTGGCGTATCGCTATGAGCCTTTGTTTAAAAGGGCTCAGATTTTAGAATATATTGTTGATTTTGAAGGGCTTATCATCCGAAGTAAAACGCCCGTTGACGTAGAACTACTCAACTGTGCCACTCGCTTGAAGTTTGTGGCGAGGGCGGGGGCAGGTTTAGATTTGATTGATTTGGACGAAACCCAAAAACGAAATATTCAAGTTTTTGCCGCCAATGAAGGTAATAGCGACGCGGTGGCCGAACACGTGGTGGGAATGCTGCTAGGATTGTTGACCAACATTGTGAAAGCCGATAAGGAAGTACGTCAGGGCATCTGGGACCGTGAAGGAAACCGTGGGATAGAGCTAATGGGTAAAACCGTGGGAATCATCGGGTTTGGGTTCAATGGAAGTGCTACTGCAAAACGTCTCAGTGGGTTTGGCTGCAAAGTGTTGGCCTACGATAAGTACCTAAAAAACTACGGCAATGAATATGCCCAAGAGGCGACTTTGGAGCAAATCAAAGCTCAAGCAGACGTGATTAGCTTGCACATCCCGCTGACAGAAGATACACGCCTGATGCTTGATGAGACATTTATCCAAGAAGTAGCCAAGCCCTTTTTCTTGATCAATATCGCCCGTGGTGAAATCGTGAGTTTGGCCGCGGTGGTAGAAGCACTAGAAAGTGGGAAGATAAGAGGAGCTTGTTTAGATGTTTTAGAAAATGAAAAATTGGCTAAACTTACACCTTCGCAGCAAGAGGCGTTTGATTATTTACGCAATTCGCCGCGGGTCATATTGACACCTCACGTAGCAGGCTGGACCCAAGAGAGCTATTACAAAATCAATGAAGCACTTATAAAGCAAATTGTTGCTTTTGCAGAATAATGTTTTGACGTATCTTAAACTTGCCAAGTTTTTTCGATTGATTCTAATATCTTTGTTCTTAAACCTAACTTAACTTTTTATTCGACTTATGTCTGACACTTCATCTACGCAATTCAAACAATCACTTGGTTTGCTCGATGCCACTATGCTCGTTTCGGGAGCGATGATTGGCTCGGGCATTTTTATTGTAAGCGCCGACATGGCCCGTATGCTTGGTTCGACGGGTTGGCTATTAGTGGCATGGCTGCTTACGGGCGTAGTCACGGTGGCAGCTGCTCTTAGCTACGGCGAACTAGCAGGTATGATGCCCAAAGCAGGCGGACAGTACATCTATATCCAAAGGTCTTTTGGGCCACTCACCAGTTTTGTTTATGGTTGGACTGTATTTACGGTGATTCAAACGGGCACTATCGCCGCAGTAGCGGTGGCATTTACCAAATATTCGGCCGTATTTTTGCCAAAACTCAATCTTCAAGATGCCAACAACGTATTGGTGAGTCTCGGGCCGGTCAACGTTTATTGGGGTACGCTCTACGCTATTGCCTGTATCATCTTGCTTACTTATGTCAATACCCGTGGGGTCAATGCGGGTAAATTGATTCAAAATATCTTTACTTCTACCAAGCTCATCGCTTTGTTTGGTCTGATTTTGATTGGAATAGGATATGGACTACAAAGCGGGGTATTGCAACAAAACCTAGACAATGCTTGGGAAGCGAGCCGAACAAGCAAAGAAACAGGTACCGTGACAATGATTTCGGGGATGGCATTGCTTACGGCTTTGGGCGTGGCGATGATTGGTTCGTTGTTTTCGTCCGATGCTTGGAACAATGTCACTTTTATCGCTTCCGAAATCAAAGACCCGAAGAAAAATATTCCGAGAAGTTTGTTTTTAGGAACTCTCATCGTAACGGTTTTGTACGTATTGGCCAACATCGCCTATCTCTGTATTTTGCCTTTGAAAGGTACAGCTAGCGGTACCGACGTGATGGCGCAGGGGATTCAATTTGCCGAATATCCCACCGACCGCGTAGCTACGGCAGCTATGTCGGTGATTTTTGGGGGTTCATCGGCGGGTATCATGGCGGTACTCATCATGATTTCTACTTTTGGATGTATCAATGGGTTGATATTGGCGGGGGCTAGGCTCTACTATGCTATGGCACAAGATGGGCTGTTTTTGAAGCAAGCCTCTACGCTCAATACCAAAGCGGTACCGGCCAAAGCCCTTTGGGTACAGTGTGTATGGGCTTCATTGCTTTGTTTGTCAGGAAGTTATAATCAATTGTTGAATTATTGTACCTTCGGCTCATTGCTCTTTTATATGGTGACGATTGCGGGTATTTTTGTGTTACGTCGTCGTGAGCCTAATGCCGACCGCCCTTACAAAGCCGTAGGCTATCCCTTTGTACCTTTATTTTACATTATAGTTACGTTGGGCATTTGTTTGATTTTGTTGAGCGATGCCAACACGCGTTTTGATACGGGAATGGGACTTTTGATTGTAGCGCTAGGTGTACCCGTGTATTATTTTACAAAACGTAAATCAGCCTAATTTAGGCAACGTGACTAAGTACCTAACCCTCCGCTATTCTCGCAAAAATTCTATATATGGAAAAGAACAAACCCTCAATCCTGAATGCTTGGTGTATGTACGACTGGGCCAATTCGGTGCATTCACTGGTAATCGTATCGGCAATTTTTCCGATTTACTTTAGCAATACCGCCGTCAATGCACAAGGCGGACCCGATGTTGAGTTTTTGGGAATCACCGTCAACAATTCGGCTCTCTTTTCTTTTGCTGTTTCTTTTGCGTTTTTGTTTATCGCGATTGTCAATCCTATTTTGGGGGCGATTGCTGACTTTAGTGGGCGGAAAAAGAGATTCATGCAGTTTTTTGTCTATCTCGGGGCGGCTACTTGTTTGTTGCTGTACTTTTTCAACCGCGAAAATCTTGTTTTGGGCGTGATTGCTTTTACGCTTTCGTTGATTGGATGGTCGGGGAGTATCGTATTTTACAACGCCTATTTGCCCGAAATCGCTACTGAAGACCGTTTTGATAAACTATCGGCGCGTGGTTTTACGATGGGTTACATCGGAAGTGTATTGTTGTTGATTTTTAACCTTACGATGCTTATCAAACCCGAATGGTACGGCAACATCGACTCAGGCACTGCTTGCCGTATTTCGTTTGTGACGGTGGCGATTTGGTGGGTAGGGTTTGCCCAAATTCCTTTTTATTATCTACCCAATGGCAAACCTTCGACCAAAAAACGCGAAGGTGGATGGATTTGGAATGGTTTTCGCGAACTCAAAAAGGTGCTGGGTGAGCTAAATCATCTTCCCTTGACCAAGCGTTTTTTAGTTGCTTTTTTCTTTTACAATATGGGTGTTCAGACTGTTATGTACATCGGGACGCTTTTTGGTAGCAATGAGCTAAAACTCCCCGACAATGCCCTGATTGTGACTATTTTACTGCTTCAAATCTTAGCAATAGTGGGGGCGTATTGTGCCGCTTTATTATCGGGCAAGTGGGGCAATACCGCCACTTTATGCGCTATTTTGGTGATTTGGATTGGGGTATGTGTCAGTGCGTATTTTGTATATACCGAGGTGCAATTTTACGGATTGGCTGCCGGAATCGGTTTTGTAATGGGGGGCGTACAATCGCTTTCTCGTTCTACTTACGCCAAGTTTTTACCCGAAAATACCCCCGATACAGCTTCTTATTTCAGCTTTTATGATGTTTGCGATAAGTTTTCTACGTTTTTGGGGACTACCATTTTTGGGGTAATTACGCAGCTATCCGGGATGCGCAATAGTATTTTGTTTTTGGCAGTAATCTTTGTGATTGGATTGTTGATTTTGCGCCGTATTCCTTCACAAAAAATTTATCGTACGCCTTTGCGGACTTCGTAAAGTTTGTATATTTGCGCTCCCGTTTGAGAAATGACCTCAAAAACACTTTTCAGACGGCAGACCTAGGATGTTAGCTCAGTTGGTTTAGAGCGCCGCCTTGACAGGGCGGAGGTCATGGGTTCGAATCCCCTACGTCCTACATTATATCTTAACTCGCTAAAAATTAATGAGTTATGCTTCATCTAGCTTAGGTAGATTTTTTCCTTATACCTAAGCCAATTGTTTAGAGTAAAGAAATCGAAGCCTAGTAAAGTAACCAAAAGACAAAAACCCCTCAAAACGTAAAATTTGAGGGGTTTTTGTTACACGAATTATGAATTTAGCCTTCAGTATGTTTTTATGACAATAAAAATAGTCTCCTAACAACTCATAGTTTTGATTAATGGACAGAGATTGGCGTGACTTTAAAGCTTTGTATGGAAGTTTAGAGGGTGCAAGAGCAGCTTTTGAAGATGCTTGTGAAGAATTATTTCGAGAAATTCATAAAGATTCAACTGTGCAAAGAGTTAAAGTACGGCAAGGGGATGGAGGAATTGACATCTATGTTGGAGAGATTGGCATTAGTCCTATAATAGTTATTCAATGCAAGTTCTTTTTAGATAAATTTGGCTCTTCGCAACAATCTCAAATAAGAGACTCTTTTAAAACCGCCGTAAACTCCCAAGAATTTGAACTAGAAAAGTGGATTCTTTGTGTTCCTTTGGTCTTAGATATCGACCAAAATATATGGTGGGCTTCATGGAAAAAAAAGCAGTTGGATGAACTTCATAAAACTGAGGGATTTATTTCCTTAAAGAATGGTAATGAAATTATCAGCTTATTAAAAGAATACGGTATTTATAACCGATTATTTAAAATAACTGATTTATTATTGCTAGAAAAGATAGACAAAAATGTACAAGCACTACATGAAAGCAAAGATAACATAGTTCCTAGCTATGATTTATTCTCCACCCATCGAAATCTGACCGAACAGATACATATCAATGAACATGAACTTGAGCAAGTAACCAATAAAAAAAGTCGCATTGAGCAACAAATTCAGCGAACTGATGATGAAGATATTCGTGATACATTAGATGAACACGTCCAAAATTTATCAATTAAACAATTAGACCTAAGTAATCAAATAAACCAAAAAAAGCAGGAATTAACGCTCTTTGAGGAGAATGTAAAACGACTGGCTGAGACACTTAATAAATCAGAACATGTGGATAGTTCTCGACTGAAACAGGCAAGAACATTGTTTGAACAAGGAGATTTGGAAGGTGCAAATGCAATATTAGACCCTAAAGATTTACAAAAGGATAGGGAAGAAATAGAAAGAGATAGCAAATCATTAGCTCAAAAACGTGAGGTTTTGGCTCAGGAATACATTACCAAAGCCCAATTAGTTCAAACTGATAAGACGAATAAACATTGGTTTAATGATGCCTATTCTTATTTTGAAACGGCGGTAGAAATAGATGGAAATCAAGATACCTTTTTCTCATTTGCCTATTTTTTACAAGAACATAATTGTCATGAGCATGCAGTTTCTTTCTATGCAAAGGCATTAGACATTTACCGAGCCTTGGCCGAGGTCAATCCCCAAACCTACATGCCAGATGTGGCAATGACGCTCAATAATCTAGCCAATGTTAATAGTATTTTAAATCAATTTGATGCTGCTCAAAATCAGTACTATGGAGCTTTAGAAATTTACAGAGCATTGACCGAAAGCAACCCACAAACATTCATGTCTGATGTGGCTATGACGCTTAACAATCTAGCCAATGTTAATAGTATCCTAAATCAATTTGATACTGCTCAAAATCAGTACGAGGAAGCTTTAAAAATTTACAGAGCATTGGTTATAGACAACCCACAAAAACTCATGTCCGATGTAGCTATGACGCTTAACAATCTAGCCAGTCTGAATCAAAAATACAACCAAATTCATACCGCTCAAAAGCAGTACGAGGAAGCTTTAGAAATTTACAGAGTATTGACCGAAAGCAACCCACAAACATTCATGCCAGATATGGCTATGACACTGAATAATCTAGCAAATTTGAATAAAAAACGTAATCAACTTCATACCGCTCAAAAGCCGTATGAGGAAGCTTTAGAAATTTACAGAGCATTGACCGAAAGCAACCCACAAACATTCATGCCCAATTTGGCTATGACGCTTAATAATCTGGCCAGTTTAAATAGTATACTGAATCAATTTGATACTGCTCAAAATCAGTACAAGGAAGCATTAGCAATTTACAGAACATTGACTGAAGTCAATCCAAAAAAATTTATGCCCGATTTGGCTATGACGCTCAATAATCTAGCCAATTTCAATAGAAGTTTGGAGCAATTTGATACTGCTCAAAATCAGTATGAGAAGGCTTTAGAAATTTATAGAGCATTGACCGAAGTCAATCCACAAATATTCAGGCCCAATGTGGCCACCACCCTGAATAATCTGGCGAATTTGCATAGTGCCCTCAATCAGTTTGAAACCGCTGAAAAGGAGTTTGAACAGGCATTAGACATTTACCGAGCCTTGGCCGAGGATAACCCACAAATATTCAGGCCAGATGTGGCAATGACACTCAATAATCTAGCCAATGTGAATCGAAAACTCAATCAATTGGATTCTGCTCAAAAGCAGTTTAATGAAGCATTAACTATTCGAAGAGTATTAACGGAGGTAAATCCAGACGTTTTTCAAACTTCTCTTGCCGAAACTTTAATTAACATAGCTATTTTGCATCTATATTCATCACCCGATAAATCTAAATCCTTATCCTTTTCTCATGAAAGTTATATAAACGCCTTACCTTATTCTACAAAAGTACCTATAGCAGAAGAATATTGCCAAACTGCTATTGCTATTTGGCAAGAATGGGGAGAAGACCTAATAAAGTATATTCAAGATAAGCAAAGGGACACTCAATAACACTCAACCAACTATCTAACCAACAATTGTTTGACCATTTTGGGTACGCCCAATGTTTCAATAATCACATACATTACAATAGAATCTATATATATTTTTTTATCTATCCTATCTTGTAATAGATTGATATACAGCATTATATCTAATTAAGTGTATCTACAAAAGAAGAAATTTAAGTCAAAATATTGGGTATTAAGTGTTTTAAATAGTTGATAATCAATGTGGTATGGTGTTTGTTTTAGTCCCTTACATCCTACAAAAAGCCCCAAATTTCGCTGATTTGGGGCTTTTTTGTTGGGAAAAGTACCTAAAAATACACTTCTTTACGCTCTATTCTTCTATTTTAACGCGGAGTTTTATATTTTAAAAAAATGTAAAAACTCCGCGTATTTTTGTGGACATTCATTACTTTGAACTAAAATCCTTTTTATGAAGTACACCTTGGCTTTTTGTATTTTGTGGTGTTGCCTTGCCACTTACGCCCAAAAAAAGGCGATTCACCTTATTCCCCAACCCGTAGAATTGAACCAACTCAACGGCGAATATCTGCTTACTGCTGCTTCGACGATTGTGTATGGACAACAGGACGCCAAAGATATAGCCCATCAATTGGCTCAAAAACTAGCCGTGGCTACTGGTTTTTCGTTGAAAGTTGTCAATTCCAAATCGACACTTTCCAACGCCATCACTTTGCACCTAAATGCCACTCCCAAAGCCACTTTGGGTAGTGAAGGCTATGAGTTGGAGGTGTTAGGCAAAAGTGTAAAAATAGCGGCTAATCAGCCCGCAGGCTTGTATTATGGCGTGCAATCTTTGTTGCAACTGCTACCGACCGACATCGAAAGTCAGAACGTAGTACAGCGTCGTTGGCCGATTCCGAGCGTTCGCGTGCTTGACTATCCGCGTTTTGCGTGGCGTGGATTGATGCTTGATGTAAGTCGTCATTTTTTCAAAAAAGAAGACCTGAAGCGCCATATCGACTACATGGCTCGCATGAAATTTAATGTATTGCATTGGCACTTGACCGACGATGAAGGCTGGCGTATCGAAATCAAATCTTTGCCCAAACTTACCTCTGTGGGTGCATGGCGTGTACCTCGTATCGGCGATTTTGGCGAGTTGGCTCCCCCCAAAGACGGAGAAGCAGCTACGGAGGGTGGTTTTTATACCCAAGACGATATTAGGGAACTCGTGCGCTATGCTCAAGAAAGAAACGTAACAATCGTGCCCGAAATAGACGTGCCCGGCCATAGCATGGCGGCTTTGGCGGCTTATCCTGAGCTTTCTTGTACCAAAGACCCCAACACCAAAGTAAATCCTGGTAGTAAGTTTTCGGAATGGTACAGCGATGGTACGTTTAAGATGCTGGTCGATAATACCCTCAATCCTTCGGATGAAAAAGTGTATGAGTTTTTGGACAAAGTATTTGCCGAAGTCGCGCCTTTATTTCCGAGTCCTTACATCCACGTGGGGGGCGACGAATGCTATAAAGGCTATTGGGAAAAAGACGCGGGCTGCCAAGCGTTGATGAAACAAATGAACATGAAGCACGTGGAGGAGTTGCAGGCGTATTTCATGAAACGTGTTGACAAAATCTTGAAATCGAAAGGGAAAAAGCTCTTGGGTTGGGATGAAATTTTGGAAGGGGGAATTGCTCCAGATGCCACCGTGATGAGTTGGCGGAGCCTAAAAGGAGGTATCGAAGCGGCTCACATGGGGCACAATGTCATCATGACGCCCGTGCAGTATTGCTACCTCGACTATATGCAAAGCGACGCTACCCTTGAGCCTTATGTATACAGCACGCTGCGCCTCAAAACCTGCTATGATTTTGAACCCGTGCCCGATGGCGTAGATACTAAGTTTATTTTGGGCGGCCAAGGCAACCTCTGGACCGAGGGTGTCAATACCCTGAGTCATGCGGAGTATATGCTGTACCCACGGAGTTGGGCGTTGTCGGAGGTGTATTGGTCGCCCAAAGGCAGCAAAAATTGGGAGAATTTTGTCCGCCGAATGGAAACCCAAATGGAACGTGCCGATTTGGCAGGGATAAATTATGCCCGTGGTGCTTATGATGCTGTCATCAAACCGCAGCTGAAAGACGGCAAGCTAACGGTAGCTCTCGAAACAGAGGTTCCTTATTTGGATATTTTTTATTCGATAGATGACTCCGTACCGGGGCGTTATTCGCCAACCTATGCCAATCCTATCGAAATTCCCGAAGGCCCTGTCACTTTGCGTGTGATTACGTACCGCGAAGGTAAGCCTATCGGTAGGATGATCATTCTCAAAAGGGATGAGCTGCTCAAAAGAGCAGGGAAGAAGTAAATGTCACATCAAGGTCACGATTTGAATCCCGTGACCTTGATATAGAAATTAAGAGCGTTGGCGGTTTAACTCATTGCATAAACGGCGTAATTTAGGATGATAAAGCTCATATTCGGCGCTCAAACCTTTCCAGAAGCGTTCATTTAATTCAAGAAGTTTGGCTTTGTGGGGGGTGTTATCTTTGATAATTTGTAAATTTTCTTGCTCAATAGTTTCTTTATCCTTCAGATAACGAGCTTCTGCTTTTTGGAGAATAAGCATGCCTGCGTCAGCCAATTTGTCGACGCTCCAATATCCCTGTAAGCGGGCTAAACAATGATAATAAATTCCAATATCACAGTTTTCTGTTTTGAGGAGTTGAGTAGTGTAGTAGCTGATACTTTCTTGAGCTTCCTGAGAATTGATTTTAAGAAGCTCTTCTTCGCAAAGCATAAAATGACTCGCTCTTTGAATGATAGCCCAACTATATTTGCTATTTTCATATTGGGTCAATAATTCTCTAATTTCCTTGTCTAATTCTTGCCATTTTTTTTCACCTGCCTCGTTTCTAATTTTAACAAATTCAGGAGCCATTAATATTTGAATGGTTTCGTTTTTGTGTTCCTCTGCTGTCGGCGTAGGAAAATCTTTGGGTCGGGCAATGCGAAAATTTAATAAGTTGTAAGAAGAAGAATCGCGGTCTTGTGTTTTGTTGAGGATACTATTCTCAGATTTGTTATGCATTCTAATTTGCTCTGATTGAGATGAGTATGGGTAATGTCCAAAACTTAAACACAATGCTAAAGGGGTGATGAACTGTTTCATGAGGGAACAATTAGGGATAAAAAAGTTATCAAGTGGTATATGTCCTAATTTTCTACAATTCCTTTCTCACCAACTTAGCTCCCTCGCACATGGCTTTGAGTTTTTGTTTGGTGGCCCAGCGAGCCGTTTGGCTCATACCACAGTCGGGCGCAACGGCCAGTTTTTCGGCGGGTACATAAGGCAAAATTTTGCGAATGCGCTCGGCTACATCTTCGGGAGTTTCGATATAATAACTCTTGACATCAATCACTCCCACAGCTACGTCCACTTTTTCGGCAAAACGCTCCAACAAATGCACATCCGTAAAATTGAGGACGGTCATTTCAGAATGAATTTCGTCGACTGTCATGTCCAAAAAATCAGGAAGCATAGGGGCAATGGTCTTTTTGCCTAC
The DNA here is from genome assembly GCF_000423565.1 of Runella zeae DSM 19591. Lineage (GTDB taxonomy): Bacteria > Bacteroidota > Bacteroidia > Cytophagales > Spirosomataceae > Runella > Runella zeae. Next base: position 41,202 of record NZ_AUIF01000038.1, read on the forward strand.
CGACCGACCTTTGTAGTTGCCAAAGCAAAGGTGCATCGACAGGCGCGTTTTGCCCACACCCGGCGCTACGGTGCGATTGAATATATCCACAAAACGTTTGGTATCTTCCCGATAGGCATAGCAACTCATCGAAGGCTCATCCACACAAATCTCAGGTACACCAAGAGCGACCAAATCTTCGATTTCTTTCCGAACAAGGGGAAGTAGTGCTTCGGTTACTTCCCAACGGTCTTTGTAATGCCCGCCAGGATTGAGCCGTCCTGAGAGCGTATAAGGCCCCGGAATCGACATTTTAATCATTTGACCAGCGGGAGCAAGCCGTTTCAGACGTTTGTATTCTTCGACCACACCCAGCCCTTTGGGGGCGGTGAGAGGTTCTACAATGCTGTTTTTGCCGCGTTGGTCGTGGGCGGGTGGGCCGTATTTGCGGGTTTCGGTACCATCATTGACAATCCCTTTGATAAACCCATAAAAAGATAAATTGAAATCAAGGCGGGTTTGTTCGCCGTCGGTGATGACATCTAGCCCTGCACTCACTTGGTCGTGGATGGCAGCGACGACGGCGTCATCAATCATTTCGGAAATATCGGCAGGGCCAAATTGGTCGAGATTCATGCTCGCAAATTCGAGCCATCCCGGAAAAGGCATCGAACCCACAACGGTGGTTTTAATAGGGACAGGTTGCATAGCAAAGTAGTGTTTTGGAAGGTTTCTGATTTTTTTTAAATAATACCCATTGCTTTCAAAATATCATGGGTGATTTGAATACGGCAAGGTCCAAAAGTTTTGTTGTTGTTAGAATCTTCGCTGTAGAGCCTCGTTGCAAAAAAATACACATTTTTGCCTTTTTCTACGTATCCTACGTACCAGCCTACATGGCGCAAATCAGTGTTCCATTGAGGGTTGATTTCGTTGGCCCAACCCGTTTTAGCCCTGATTACGTAGTTTTCTCCTTTTTCACGAACCATGATTTCTTTCACTTTTTGAAGGGTGCTGGGTGAAAAAGGGAGTTTGTTTTCGTAGAGTTTTACCAGCAGTTCGATTTGTTGTTTAGGGCTTATTTTGATGCTTTGACCTAGCCAAAAATCATCTACACGGGCGCTTATGTCTTGGTTGCCGTAGTTGATTTGGGAGAGGTATTTTTTATAGTTGTCTTTTCCAATACGACGTGCCATTTCTTGATAAAACCACACCGTTGAGTTTTTAAAAGCAGTTTTTAGGTCGTGGTTGGCATTCCAATTGTCAATGCTTCTTTTTTTGCCGTCCCATTTGAGGACTTCATTTTCATCTTTTACCACACCTAGTTCCAATGCTATCAAAGAATTGGGGATTTTGAAAGTACTAGCAGGGGTGGTTTGGTGCATAAAATCGGCTTTGTTATGATAGACATAACTCTTTTTTTGGTAATCATAAAGCACAAAGCTCCCAGTTTGATTACAGGCTTTGAAGTGCTTTTCGAAGTCTATATTTTGGCCGAAAAGAGTGGTTGCGAAAACAAGGTTGATGAAGAAAAATAAATTAAATTTCATTGATGAATAGGTATATTGTGAGGAGAAAATTAGCCGAGCCATTGATACATCACATAAGCGTCTACCAGCCCTAGCTGCTGATGACGGAAGGCTTTGGGTAGCGCACCGACGATTTGGAAACCGCATTTTTGCCAAAGTCGGACGGCAACTTCGTTGGTCGAAACGACACAATTAAACTGCATCGCTTTGAAACCAAGTCTTTGGGCTTCTTCCATTGAAAATCGACACAGTTTTTCGGCAATGCCTTTTCCCCGATACGCTGGATGTACCATATAACCTGCATTGACAACATGATTGCCCAAGTCGGGCTGATTGGCTTTTAAGAAAAATGTACCCACCATTTTTCCTTCTATTTCAGCTATATAGGTATATTTTTCGGGCGCAAGCCAGATGTTCAGCATCTGCTGTTGTGAGGAATCAGGCGCAAATACGTAAGTGTCGCCAGAGTGGATGACGGGTTGAATGATTTCCCAAAGAAAATCACTGTCGGAGTGATTGGCCAAACGAATTTGTAAATCCATATGGGGTTGTTTTAAAGAATCAGTTATACAGACTTTCTAAGTTTTTAATGAGCTGACTATGAGTTGTTTGTATCCATAAACTTAGAAAGTCTCTTTTGTGTAGTCACTTATATAGCTTTTAAGACTTTCTAAGTTTTTGATGAGTTGACTATGAGTTGTTTGTATTCATAAACTTAGAAAGTCTATTCTGCGTAGTCACTTACATAGCTCGGAATTCCCACTTTTTGGTACATTTTGGCGATACGATGAGCGTGTTCGTCGTAGGCACCCTCAAATAGCTCTACGGCACGTTGGGGACCTACCACGGCGGTAGCACTCAATACCTTCGGTGGCTGTCCTGCTTCGGTAAGCAAGCGAGCGGTTTCGGCTTTAAGGCAATTGATGACGGTAGCACCGCCTACCGTCGAACCCGGTGCTACGGGTGTATCAAGCGCCGGAATGTGTACCATTGCATCGCCCACAGGCGCCCCTGTATCCAAAATGAGATCAGCAAAATCGGTCAATTTTTTGCCATCGGCTCGTTTTGAGGTACTTGCTTCTGAGTGCAAACTGGTAACGAGTGCTACTACTTTGATGCCTTTTTTCTGAAAAATTTCGGCCATTTCTACGGGAACAATGTTGGTACCCGAAGACGAAATTACCAAGGCGGTGTCTTGCGCCGAAAGATCGAAGTTTCGTAAAATTCTATCGGCAAAACCGGGTACATTTTCCAAAAACATCGCTTGCCGCTGACCGTTGGCTCCTACGACAAGGTTATGAAAAGTCAACGAAAGCTCCACAATAGGATTGAAACCCGCAAAAGACCCGTATCGAGGCCACATTTCTTCGACCATAATACGGCTATGACCGCTTCCAAACACGTGCACCATGCGTCCGGCCAAAATACTTTGAGCAAACCAACTAGCGGCGATGGCTATCTGTGATTCTTGGGCTTGGACGGTTTCTAAGATGGACTTACATTTTTCGAGATACTCCTGAATAACACTCATAATAACGAATAGAGGTGATGAAATAGGTAGTTTTGAAAGCTATTTTGATTAAATAAAGAGGATTTATAACGTACGAGTAAGAGCAAAACCTGCCGCGCCAATTGCCCCAGCCATGTCACCAAAATGAGCTTGAACGATAGGCGTTTGCTTACCGCCAGGACGCCACTCATAAAGGTTCAGATATTGTTTTAAAGGGCCAAAAAGAGCATCGTCGGCCAAGGTAATACCACCCGCCAATACAATTAACTCAGGCGAAAGAGCATTGGTGATCGATGAAAGCGCTACCGCAAGTTTTTGGATAGAAGTGAGCCATACTAGCGTAGCCCAAGCGTCTCCTTGGCGATAGGCTTCTACCAATTCCCAAGTAGATCGAAAACGATTTTTGGAGCGTTTGGCTACCGAGTAGTTCCCAATTGCATATTCCAGACTACCCGGTGTGCCCACAATACTGACTTCATCGTCGGTGGCATGGAGCGATAGATGACCCAAATGCCCTGCCATTTGGCTAAGTCCTTGGTAGAGTTGACCGTTTATCAATAACCCACCACCGACGCCTGTCCCCAATGTAAGTAGCACCACATGACGGTAGCCTTTGGCGACGCCAAAAGTAGCTTCGGCCATAAGCGCCGAGTGAGCATCGTTGATAACGTGGGTGGTTTGCTGAAAATATTCGCCCCAATCAAAATTTTCAAGGCCAGCAAGGCGATTGGGTAAAAATGAAATACATCTATTGTGAGCGTCGGGAAGACCAGGCGATGAAAGACCGATACCATGGATAGGTTGCTGCCAGTAGTTTCTCAAATAATTGACCATTTCGAGCACATTGGCGCGCCATTTGCCTTCGGAGTCATCTTGTGTCGCGATGTAGTGTTGTTTTAAGATTTCTCCTTCGTCATTGACCAAGATGCCCTTTACGTTGGTTCCTCCTAGGTCGATGCCCATTGCGATTTTCATAGGTTTGACACTTTACATTTAAGTGCTAAAGCACAGGTTAATTTAAATTTCATACTGACCTTCTGAAAGCTCCCAACCACCATCTATCGAAAGCACTTGCCCAGTGGTAAATTTGGAATAATCTGACATAAAATACACTGCTGCGCCGTCCAAATCACTTGCTTGTCCGTTGCGTCCGCCGTCGAGCGGTTGTTTGGTTTTTACAAATTTCATGATGACTTCGTCTTGGGAGGCCCGCTGACTCATCGGAGTTTCGACGAGAGCGGGAGCAAGCACGTTGATGCGGATATTGTGAGAAGCATAATAGGCCGCAATTGATTTGCTAAATCCTACTATGGCTGATTTGGCGGCGGCGTAGGCGTGCGTCACAAAATAGCGAGGCGAAGGCGAATATCCCAAAACCGAGCTCATGTTGAGAATCGTCCCCGACGTATTTTGGGCTAAAAACTGCTTGACTGCTGCTTGATTGGAGAGCATCAGCGAGCTAAGATTAAGCTCAAAAGTTTTGTTCCAGCCTTCTAAACTCAATTCGTGCAAGGGCCCGTCGCCGTATTTACGACCACTTCCACCCGCTACGTGATAAAGCCCCTCAAAGCTCCCAAATTTTTCGAGGGCTATTTGGATGGCTTTGTCGGCTGTGTGGCTTTCGGTGGCGTCTCCTTCCAATACGTATGCGGCATTGCCCAATGAGCTTTGCGCTTGTAGACAGCTTTCGGCATTTCGACCTACTGCCACTACTTTAGCGCCTTGCGCTACAAAAGCTTTGGCCGCCGACAATCCCAACCCCGTGGTTCCACCCATGATTACAATTGTTTTGTTGTCGAGCCATTTGTCAGGATTCATCACTATTTTTGGTAAAAAAATGGAGAGTTTTTTAAACTTATTATAAAAAGTTGAAAATCATTTTTTCTAACCTAAATTATTAAATATCGTACAGAAGATTTGGGTTAAAATGATTTTGTGGTAAGGAGGGAAGAGATTTTAATAAACTTGCATTGTGTTTAATGCGTTGATAATAAATGGTTTAATTGTTTTGGTGCGGGAGACTAGTTCTTAAGAATATTTTCTAATAATATACATCAATGATAGATTGGGAGCGCGACTTAGAGCATTTTTTATGGGAGCTAAATGAAGGATTTACAGAGATTGCTTCGCTGCTTATGATAAAGACTTGGAAGTTGGCTTCTCATTCGCTTCTCATCCATAGCGTATCTTTAAGCGGGCTTTCTTCTGATTGGTTGGAAAATATCTTTTTGCCTTTTCAAACAGAAATATTAACCAATCCCTCAGGTATGAAGCACGTTTTTGTGTGGGAAGATGTGTGGCGTACCAAAACCGATATTGTCAAATCTCGTTTGCGTGCCTTACTCGGGAAAACGCACCGCATTCCTGCACGCTTGACCCAAGTTCGGCGTATTGACCAACCGACACTTACGGCTTTTTTAGAAGCAAATCACTTACAAGTACCTACTTTTGGGAAATTCAAATATGGGTTGTTTTTACCGAATCGTTACTATAGAGTACTAGCCGCCCAAGATAAGATTCGTACAGATGAAGAGCTATTGGTGGCGGTGGCGTCGTTTAGCGGGGCAAAAAAAATCACCAGAAACCATGAAGTTTATCGTTCTTTTGAATTGATACGATTTGTCAATTTGCTCAATTATACCGTTGTGGGTGGAGTGGACAAATTGCTGAAAGCTTTTATCAAAGAAATGAATCCTGACGATATTATGACGTATGCCGACCGCGATTGGTCAAACGGAGAAAGCTATGAACGTCTTGGGTTTTTGTTTCAAAATGCTACGCCTCCCCAAGACTTTTGGGTTGATTCACTCACTTTCGAGCGGCATTATGATAAGAAAGAGAATGATATAAAGGTATATAACTCAGGGAATTTGAAGTATTTGTTGGATGTCAAAAAAAACAGAAAATAACTTGCTAGTGATACTTGGCCCGACGGCTTGCGGCAAAACTCGCTTGGCGACGCACGTGGCTTATGCTTTGGGCGGCGAAATCATCAGTGCTGATTCGAGGCAAGTATATCGTGATATGAACATCGGTACCGGCAAAGACTTGGCTGAGTATGAAGTACAAGGGCAGCCGATTCGGTATCATCTCATTGATATTGTAGAGGCCGGCGACGCCTATCATGTACATCGTTTCCAACAAGACTGTGAGGCTGCGATTACCGACATTCTGGCGCGGCATAAGGTTCCTATTTTGTGTGGCGGAACGGGCCTGTACATCGATGCGGTATTGAACCAACATCAATTTACAAGTGTACCTATTGACGAGCATTTGAGACAACAACTCTTTGCCCTGACTGACGACGAATTGCAACATAGATTTGCGTCTTTGCCTTCGGCTTATGCGCCTTTTGCCGATACATCCACGCGTAAGCGCTTGATTCGTGCAATTGAAATTGCCACTTTTTTACAGGCAAATCCTTTGCCTGCCTCGCCCCCAAAACAATGGAACTACCAAATCATAGGGCTAGATATTCCGGTAGAACAACGTCGGGAGAGAATCACGCAGCGTTTGCACCAACGTTTGGAAGAAGGGATGGTAGAAGAGGTAGCAGGGTTGCTCAATAAAGGCATTCCGGCCGAAAAATTGATTTACTATGGATTAGAATACAAATTTATCACCGAACACCTCCTCGGTAATCTCGACTATGGCACGATGGTTGAGCGACTCAATGTGGCTATTCATCAGTTTGCAAAGCGTCAAATGACTTTTTTTAGAAAAATGGAACGTGACGGATTAGCGATTCATTGGTTAGATGCACTGCGGCCTATTGATGAATTGGTAGAAGAGGTGAAAATTTTGTGGGAGAGGCTTTCCAACAAAGAGCCTTTTTGATGATTTGACAAAGAAAAGTGGAGTAGTACAGTGATGAAAACATTTAAAATAAACGATATGATTATGAAGAAACATCAATGGGCTATCAAATCAATCATCGGCGGGCTGTGTGCAGCCATGATTTTTTGGGGATGTGGAGAAGAAAACGCTGTGACAGAACCAAAACAAACGCTGCCCGCCTTGATGGCTAAACAACTAGAAGATACCCTCAAAAACAGCGGAATTGGCTATGCTTTTACCATATATGAAGGTACTAAAATCATGGCGCAAGGTAGCGGGGGTTTGAAGTCCACTGTCAATGATGCGGGTGGGCAAAAAGCATTTACGGTCGATACCAAACTCCATATAGCAAGTATGAGCAAAACCTTGACGGCAATGGCTTTTTTGAAAGCTGCTCAGCAGAAAGGACTACGTACTACAAACAAAATAACCCCTTATTTGCCAGCAAATTGGCCCAAAGGGGCGGGAATTGACCAAATTACTTTTGGAGATTTGTTGACGCACCAAAGTGGAATACGGGGTTTGGGGAGTAATTGTCAAAATGGAGCTTTTAGCGAAAATGTCTATTCGGGTCTTAAACAATTGATTGGAAAAGGAGCTAGCAGAGGTAGCTATTGCTACCAAAATGCGAACTTCGGCCTGTTTAGAGTATTGATTCCGAGCATAATGGGTTATCAATTTACGGGCAATGACAACGTCGATGATACCGAAACCCAGAAACTTTATCTAAGTTTTTTACAAAAAGAATTGTTTGAGAAAATAAACGTTCAAAACGTTTCTCCTTTTCCAACAGGAGAGATAACGTACACCTACAATTACCCCATCACGGCGTCTCAATCGGGCTGGAATCCAGGTAATTTTAGCGCTACTATGGGAGGCTATGGATGGTATCTGACCGCCACTGAAGCAGGAAGTGTATATGCGTCGGCTTTGTCATCGGCCGATAATACAGTTTTGAGTCCAGCCTTGGCAGATTCTCTTTTGATCAAAAATCTGGGATGCTATAAGGCTACCTCTAGTGCTGGTACTTATTATTATCATGATGGCTGGTGGTATGAGTATCTTGGTCAAAATGGGCGAGGATTGCGTACTATTTGGATGAAGTTTCCTCAAAATATCACCTGTGTATTGTTTGTCAATGCCTTAAGGTATCAGAATGGTACTTTGGGATTTCCTTTCAATAGCGGTAGCATTTTGACCTTTGTATATAATGCTTATACCAAAGCCCTCCAAGCCAAAAACCTAAGACAAAGCGCCGAGATTGCTCCTTTGAGTATCGAACATCCCGAACCGCACTAGGCAAAACGATAGTATGCAAAGCGAATTTTCTGTAAGTAAGGCCGCGAAAAGAATGACTAACTGCTATTTATTCCTTACTTTTGCGGCACTTTTCAAAGAGGAATCAAAATAAAATAAAGGAGCGTAGGGAGAGAGGGCTTTCCTGAAGCGATGCTTGATTTACTAAAACCTAACGAGAATCCAAAAAACGATTTAAAAATGCTCAGAACGCACACTTGCGGAGAACTCCGAATTTCAGATGTTAACAAAGAAGTAACCCTCAGTGGATGGGTACAGCGGATTCGTGACAAAGGAGGGATGATATGGATTGACTTGCGCGACCGCTACGGAATTACGCAGTTGATGCTAGAAGAAGGAAAAACCAGTGCCGATATCCTCGCCCAAGCCAGAAGCTTAGGAAGGGAGTTTGTGGTACAAGCTACGGGTGTGGTAGCGGAGCGTATTGCCAAAAATGATAAAATCGCAACGGGAGATATTGAAATCAAATTGACGGGCTTAACGGTGTTGAACCCCGCCAAGCTTCCTCCTTTCTTGATAGAAGACGAAACCGACGGCGGCGACGACCTCCGTATGAAATATCGTTATTTGGATTTGCGTCGGAATACGGTTCGCAAAAACCTCGAACTACGCCACCGTGTAGCGCAGCAGACGCGTATTTATATGGATGCCCAAAATTTTATTGAGGTCGAAACTCCCGTGTTGATTAAGTCAACGCCCGAAGGAGCGCGCGATTTTGTGGTGCCTAGCCGTATGAATCCGGGGGAGTTTTATGCCTTGCCGCAGTCACCCCAAACTTTCAAACAATTGTTGATGGTATCGGGTTTTGATCGTTATTTTCAGATTGTAAAGTGTTTTCGTGATGAAGACCTTCGCGCCGACCGTCAACCTGAGTTTACCCAGATCGACTGTGAAATGTCGTTTGTCACCCAAGAAGACGTCCTGCAAATGTTTGAAGGGTTGATTCGTCATTTGTTTAAGACTGTCAAAAATGTTGACCTTCCCGAAGTTCCGCGCATGACTTATGCCACGGCCATGAAAAAATACGGCTCTGATAAGCCTGATGTGCGTTTTGGAATGGAGTTTGTAGAATTGAAAGGTGATATTGACCTCATATCTGGTAAAAACTTTGGGGTATTTGATGCTGCCGAACTAGTGGTGGGTATCTGTGCCAAAGGCTGTGCCGAATATACACGCAAACAAATAGATGAGCTGACAGAATGGGTAAAACGCCCTCAAATCGGTGCCAAAGGTTTGGTATATGCTCGTTATAACGCTGATGGTACCATCAAATCGTCCGTAGATAAATTTTATAGCGAAGAAGATTTGAAAAAATGGGCCGAAGCCTTTGGCGCGCAGCCGGGGGATTTGATGTTGATTTTGGCCGGAGAAGCCAACAAAACTCGTAAACAACTCAACGAACTTCGTCTCGAAATGGGAAGCCGTTTGGGACTTCGTAATCCCGATGAGTATAAAGTCTTGTGGGTGTTGGATTTTCCGTTGTTAGAATATGGCGAAGAAGAAAACCGCTGGTTTGCGATGCACCACCCCTTCACAAGCCCCAAACCCGAAGACATCGAACTACTCACTACCAACCCTGGTCAAGTACGTGCCAACGCCTACGATATGGTCATCAATGGTACCGAAGTAGGAGGGGGGTCGGTACGGATATTCCAGCGTCCTTTGCAAATGCAAATGTTCGAACTGTTGGGCTTTAGTCCCGAAGAAGCCAAGGCACAGTTTGGATTCTTGATGGAAGCTTTTGAGTTTGGTGCACCGCCGCACGCAGGTATTGCTTTTGGATTCGACCGTTTGTGTTCAATATTTGGCGGAGCCGATTCGATTCGTGATTTTATTGCTTTCCCTAAAAACAACTCAGGACGGGATGTAATGATTGATTCTCCATCGCAGATTGACCAAAAACAATTGGACGAACTCAAGATTGCGACAAAAGCTTAAAATGCAATCGTAATTTTATAATCATTTAAAAAAACTCCTCATTTTGATGGGGAGTTTTTGCTTTTTAATGGGATACATTCAGTATCAAAACGGAAAGATGACTGATAAATGGTAGTGTTTGTGGAAAAAACGCCTCACTTCTGATATAGTTTTAAGTTATAAATCGTTTTTTTTAATTCTACATCCTAAATTGCACCTTTCGTCCCATTTTCAATCGTATGTACAATAATTTTAACCAACTTCCAGTTTTAGTAGCAATTGTTTGGAAGTTGTTGCAAGAAAATAATTGGGTCACCAATCATTTAGTAACCAATCTTATGGCAGTTTACGAAAAACAAATAACCGTCTTCGCGGATAACCTAACAGCCCCTCATTTATAGTCTATGAACCTCATTGATCGTATCAAAAACTATTTCAGTCGTGAAAACTTCAAATCTGACCCCGAATTGGTGTCATTTTCTGATTTGGAGCCGTCTCAGTCGCCCGTGAGGGCATCGGAGGTAAAACCTGTGGCGTCTTTTTCCCCTCCTACGGTTGTTGCTACGCCTATGGATTCTACCGTGACTCCTTCGCCCATTTCTTCTATGCCTCCTGAGCGTAGCGAATATTTAGACGAAACTCCCGCCGAAACCAAATCGTGGGTTTTTACGCCACCTGCCACACCTGTAGAGTGGCCCGCATGGCTTGAAGATGAGACGCTTTTGCGCGATGAAGGGGTGATATTTGGACTGTCGGAGTCCAAACCAGAGGAAAAAGTTGCCATTATCAAAAGCTATTTTGTGCATCAAACCGCTGGTTTAGAACGAGAAGTAGAGCGTCATGGCGAAAAGATTCAGGAATTGAATTTGTTTATTGAACAAAAAGAAAATCGCATTAATGAATTAAAAGAAAAAACGTATCAGCTCGAAAATCGTAGGCCAGAAGAGGAACATTATTTGCTTCGTACGGTCGTTGGTACGATTTTTTCGGTCGCAATGTGTGTCGGCAATTATTTCCTGATTGATGACACCCTACGCCCATTGTATCCAAATAGTCAATGGATTGCGATTGGGGTGTTTTTGGCCGGAATGTTCAATTTGTTTGGCAGGGTGTCGTTCTTTCATGATACTGACAGCCCAGTTTCGTGGCGTCGGGGGCTTGAGGAAGTTGGAATGCCTTTCGCGGCAGCTTTATTTGTGTTTGTACAGGCACTCCAAAACCAAAACTTAGTGCGGGCTAGTGCTTTGTTTGTTTTTGTGTTTTTCTTGTTTTTGTTTGCTGGAAAACTCCTTTTAAGCAACATGACCGTACTGCGCAATGATTTACGGATTTGGTTGACTGGTTCTAGCTTGAAAAAAGAAAAAATAAGCAAAACAGAAAATTGGGACACAGAAATAGCGCGCCTTACTACCGAAATTGATGAGGTAAGAATACAAAAATGGCAGATTTTACCTCACCTCAATCGCGCTGAAGCAGAGCTAGCACGGGTCAATGCACGCAGAGATGCTCTTATCAAAATGTTTGAAAGTGAATTTAATCTTGCCCGTCAATTTCGTGGACGTTTGACTGACCGTCAAATGAAAGATATACATTCGTCCCTCAATCAAGGACAATAAAGGATGCTTTTTAATATCATAATTTAGTCATTGAAAACATGCAAGAAGAAAATCAGCATACCAACCAACAAGACTATGATCATGGCTATCATAGTGGTATCGAGGGGTCGGAAAACCGAAATCCCTACGAGAGCTATTTGTCAAGCCAAATTCACTATAATTGGCTATCGCAACGTATTATCGATCGTCGCAATGAAATTCAGCGCATTGAGCGTGAGATAGATGAGACGGTGGTAAAACGAAAAACGGCATTTGACCGATTACAAGAGTTTGTACAAAAAGTAGCTAAAACCACCAAAAGACTCACCGAACTTACTCAGCAACGAGATGCCATCGATGCCGAAACTGACAATCTACGCTCACGCCGCAAACAGACCCAATCTGAATATTCGCTTTTGGCGGGTTTGTTCTTTTTTGCGGCGGGTTTAGCGTTTGTATTTGGTGACCTCATTATCTCCCACGAAATCGTGGCTTATGCCCTCAACATCCGCAATTCAAACGAAGCTTGGGCTTTTGCGGTCGGCTTGGCGATGATTTCGATTTTGTTAAAACCTGCCTACGATCGTCTTATCGAAAAGCCTTACGTAGATCAGCATACCCAGCAATCGCGTACACGCTATGCTTGGTTTAAAGTAGGTTTGGCCGGTTTTGCCATTGTGACTTTGGGGATTTTGGGGTGGTTTCGTTATGAGGCATATCGTACCGATAAACTCAAAGAAGCCATTAACAAGTCGGTCAAAAACTTACAACTTGGGGCTACTCCTCTCGACCCTACAAGCACTATCTCTCCTCAGGAACAGCAAGCTTTGTTGCAAAAAATCGAACAGCAACTATTGCGTTCAGATGAGTTGAATTTAGGGCTTGTCAATAGTCCGTGGGCTTTAGCTTCGTTTGTATTGAGCGGTATTTTGTTTGCCTTAGCGGGGGCTGTATCGTTGGGAATGGCTTTGCCCGTGTTGCAAAATTTCTGGTATCGTTGGCTACAGATTGACCCTCGTTTGTGGCGATTAAGCCGCCGTCGCAAAAAAGTCGTCAAACAAATAGAAGGTATAGAAAAAGAATTGGCCGAAGATACCACACAGCGTGATATTTTGGAGAATGAAATAGCCATTTTGCCCAATCTGGATGAGTTAAGAGCAGACCGTACTAAGAAGCGAGACGAGTTAGATCAACTTATCGAAGATACGCGTTTGGCCCAAACGGATAGCCGCATTGCTTCTTTCAATGATGGTTATGCCAAAGGGGAAATTGCACGCGAGATGATGAACGAAGAAGAGTTTACTCAATTCAGAAACTCCATGCTCAATACGCACAATTTGGCCGTAAAAGCTTCATCATCTTCTGACCGTAGTATCAACTACGGAAACGCCCGCCGTTCCAACGGATTGCGTCCTCATCAGATGATTAGAAAGATGATTACGGATGATTTGAATGGAGAGAAAGAATAGGCGTTTATCATCCTTCACTAATACAAGAAGCCCGCTCACTCAGCGGGCTTCTTGTATTAGTGGTTATGTCGTTAGTTGTTCCATGCTTCTTCCAACGTTTGTTTAAAAAGAGCGTCGAGTTTAGAGTACTCAGGCGGATGAATGTTGGTCGAAGTTTTGAGGTAATGATTATAAAAAGAAATTTTATCTTCTAAAAAGTTATTAAGTGCTTGGATTTTAGGGGATTCGTTAAATTCTTCTCCCTTGGTTTTTCTATCTAATAATGCTTGAATTATGGCTTGCAAACCTGCATCGGTTAATTGGCTATCAAGTAACTGCTGAAACACAATCGGAGGCATAGTGTTGTGTTGCCTAATCCAATCACAAGCCAAGATAGGTCGCAGCACATAAAAGTATTTTTTTACTTTAACGACCTCTTTCTGCAAATAATCACGGTAGTTGCCTTCTGCCATGTGTAAATAGTGATGCAAACACGAGCGCGGATTGAAGTATTCGTTGCCCAAATCACGGAGCTTTTGAGCAGTAGAAAACGGCTCTGCATAAACAATCGGGCTTCTTAACCACTCCATGAGGGGAGGGTTGGATTTTCTAAAAAGTCGCAATGCTTTTTTTAATTCCCAACCTGCCAAATCGATGTCATTCGCTAAGATTTCTTCTTGATGATCTTTAGGTAAGTCTATTTTTAGATACCATTCGAGGCGATGAATGTAAATGTATCTCACATCCCAATCACTATTGATAGAGGCAAATCCCCAAGCACGGCTTCCACTTTCTACTGCGTACAGAATCTTGATGTCGTGCTGTTGTTCGAGGCGAAGCAGTTCTTTTTTGATTTCTTGAATCATTTTTTAGCATTGAGTATAAACAAATTACGACAAAGCCCCTCTTTTCCCTAGTTCAATTACTTCAAGATTGGAGATTTTGCGCTGATCGAGGCTAAATCTCAGCACTGTGCGTATTTTATGAAAACCTTCTTTGCCGGCTGCACCAGGGTTGAGATAGAGCATATTCTGAAGCTGTGGGTCGCGCATTACCCGCAAGATGTGCGAATGCCCGCATACAAATATATCAGGAGTTTGGCTTTTGAGTTCGGGTCTTACTTGCGGATTGTATTTGGGAGGTGCTCCGCCGATGTGAGTCATCCAGATACGAAAACCTTCAAGCTCAAATCGCTGGTGTTCAGGTGCTTGCCAACGTACTTCTTTGGCGTCGATATTGCCATAAACCGCTCGTAAAGGCTTGAATTTTGCAAGTTTTTCTAAAATCTCTACATTACCTACGTCACCAGCATGCCAGATTTCATCGCAGTTTTTGAAGTAATCAAAAATAGCTTCGTCCAAATAATAATGGGTATCAGATAAAAGGCCAATATGAGTCATATAAAGAAAACGCTTTTGTTAAAAACTATGCTATTAAACTGCGTATTGCCATAGCTGTCATGATAAAAACCACTAGCCAGCCCGCTGCTTGGAGCCAAAAGGGGTGTTGATAATTACCGACCAGTCTTTTTTGACGGACAGCCACGAGCATCACTGCTAGGGCTATGGGGAGAATAAACCCATTGATGGTACCAACAAATACCAATACTTGGACAGGCTTCCCAATCCAAATAAATAAAATGGTGGAGATGCTAATAAAAATGACCGTTAGATAACGATGATTTTTTTCTAAAATGGGGTGAAACGTACGTAAAAAAGACACAGAAGTATAAGCCGAACCAATCACAGAAGTAATGGCGGCACTCCACATCAGTACCCCAAAAAGACGATACCCAATAGGCCCAGCAGCAAGTTCAAATACGGAGGCGGGCGGATTTTCTTTACTTAAACTCAACCCCATCGCAATGACTCCCAAAGTGGCTAAAAATAAAAAATAGCGGATTATAGAAGTTACCAATATACCCGTAGTGGCACTGCGATTGACTTGAGGTAGCGCATTTGCTCCCTTGACACCTGCTTCTAGCAAACGATGCCCTCCGGCAAAAGTGATATATCCGCCCACCGTCCCACCTACGAGGGTGATAGTAGCAATAGGGTCAAATTGTTGGGGCAAAAGCGTTCTTGTGATTGCTTCACTTACCGGAGGATGAGCCGACAATACTACGTAGGCAATCATACCGAGCATCAATAGCCCAAGCCATTTGGCAACGCTATCCATGATGTGGCCGGCTTGAGGTAGCAAAAAAATAAATACGGCCAGTAATGCACTCAATATAGCGCCTGTTTTCACACCGAGTCCACTCATCACCTCAATCCCTAGTCCTGCACCTGCCACGTTGCCGATGTTGAAGGCAAATCCCCCAATCACGATTAGAAACGATAAGAAATACCCAAGTCCAAAAAGCAGGTCGTTGGCGATGTCTTGGGCGCGTTTTTCGGTAATCGCAATGATGCGCCAGATATTGAGCTGCGCACCTAAGTCAAGAAGAATAGAAAGTAAAATTACAAATCCAAAGTTAGCCGCGAGTTGTTGGGTAAAAACCGTAGTTTGAGTCAAAAATCCAGGACCTACGGCAGAAGTAGCCATCAAAAAAGCCGCTCCCCAAATGGTATTTTGCTGTGATGATGAAGTGATTTTGTTGGAAGATGACATGGACGACGGTTTAGGTGTATCAGAATCTCCCCTAAAACTAGCAGAAAAAAGGATTCACCTCACCAGATTTAAGCATCAAAATGGAGAAAGTCGTTGGTGGGGGTGGCTTTATCAAGCTATTAAGCGGTTAAACAACTAAAAAGTAACGAAAGGGCTTTTGAAGAAAGTCTTTTTCTTATGGCTTTTTGTGACTCTTTATTTCTTCTATCGTCTATTGTATGGGAGTCAGAAAAAGATGAAGTATTCTTTCCTTTTTGTGGGCATAGGCTGTATTGTAACGATAGTGACAGTTCATTTAGAAGGAAATTTTCTTACAAAAGAAAATGCACTGGATGGTATCAAAATAGGTCTATTAATACAATTTACGGGAGTTATGATAGCATCGAAATGGCTCTATCGGTTTGTTTGTCTAACATTGAAGAAGAAAAATACACGTTATGCAGCCAAAATCAACCCTCAAACCATTGACCCGAAAAAAACTATTACGTCAGGGTGAGACCTTAAAGAAAAAAATTCAAATGCTGCCTAAGCTCACGGATGGTATGCCTGATTTTTCTAAAGCATCCAGTAAGCTTAAGGCTCAGATTGATGCCTACGTAGAAAAAATGGCAGCCAATCAGTGGCTGCCAGAATGAATATTAAACAGAAAGTAAAACATTTGCAGGAATTCCCAGCCCGTGATATAGATTTTTAATCATTTTTAGGGTGAGATTTCTTTTTCGGTTTAAAACTTCCGATACTCCTTCAGGCGTATTGGGCTTTGCGTCCCAAACCTTATCAAGCTCTTTAAAAGCAGTTTTATATTCTTCTTCGTTATGAATAGGCTTTACAGTGAACATGCCGTTTCTTCTTTATCCCAAAATCATTTCTTTCATTTCGGCTCGAATGCGTTTTTTGTCAATCTTTCCGACTGAAGTTTTGGGAATCTCTGTTACAAGTTTGATGTGGTCAGGCACATACCATTTGTTGATTTCGCCCGCCTCTACTTTGGCTTGCAAGTTTGCTTTGATAGTCTCAGGCGTTACTTTGTCGGCATAGTCTGGTTTGATAACGACGATGGCGTGTGGACGCTCGCCCCATTTTGCATCCGCAAAACCAATCACCGCCGACTCTGCTACCCCTTCTATTTGTGACAAAAGATTTTCAATATCAAGCGACGATACCCACTCGCCCCCTGTTTTGATGACATCTTTTACGCGGTCCGAAATCGTTACGTAATAGTCGGGGCCGATCGAAGCCACATCTCCAGTATGTAGCCATCCTTGGCTCCAAAGGGTTTCGGATGCAACTACGTCTTTGAAATACCCTTGGGTCATCCAGGGGCCACGAGCTACCAACTCGCCTACGGCTTCGCCGTCATGAGGCAGAAAATTGCCTTCATCATCCATGATTCTTAATTCTACAAAGGGGGCCACTTTCCCCGCTTTGGTTCTGAAAGGCAATTGCTCCTCAATACTCAATTGAAGCTGTTCATCGTTAAGGTGCACCACCGACATGATAGGGGCTGTTTCGGACATACCGTAGCCTTGGGTGATATTGATACCTAATTCTAAAGCAGCTTTGGCAAGCCCTTTGGTGAGAGCTGAACCTCCAATCAAGACTTTCCATTGACTCAAATCGACTTGCTTGGCCACAGGGCTGTTGACAAGCATGGTCAAAATCGTGGGTACACAGTGTGAGAAAGTTACTTTTTCTTTGAGCAAAAGTTTCAGCAGCATCTCGGGTTCGTATCTTCCCGGAAATACTTGCTTGAAATTGAGCATCGTAGCCAACAACGGGAATCCCCAACCATGTACGTGAAACAAAGGTGTAATCGGCATATATACATCACGGTTATCAAGCGGTAAAGCCCGATAACCAGGAAAATACGACATCAGGCAGAAGGTGTGCATCACCAACTGACGGTGCGAAAAATACACACCTTTTGGATTGCCCGTTGTACCAGTGGTATAGAAAGTAGTAGCTAGGCTATTTTCGTCAAAATCAGGAAAATCATATTGACCTGATGCTTTTGAAAGCAAGTTTTCGTATTCGCCAATCGTCGCAAAAGAAGTAGGTGTAAGTGAAGCATCCGGGTTTTGGTACACTTTGTCGCTCACCACAATAAACTTCTCAACAGTGGTCAATTGATCTTTTACTGCTTCCACAATCGGGAAAAAATCTTCGTGTACTATCACGAATCTATCTTCGGCGTGATTCATGGTATAAAGAATCTGAGCCGGAGAGAGACGTACATTGATGGTATGAAGTACTGCTCCAAGGCACGGAATCGCAAAAAAACACTCCAAATAACGGTGACTATCCCAGTCCATGACGGCTACGGTGTCACCGGCTTTTACCCCTGCTTCGGTAAGTACATTGGCCAGTTGACGCACACGTTTATCGAAAGTAAGGTAATCCATTCGATACAAATCACGATAAACAATCTCTCTCTGCGGATTGTACCTAGTTACTTGCTCAAAAAGCATTTTTATAATCAATGGCGGGTCGTAGGCCGAGGGCGTACGAGGAACAATTCTGGTCTGAATCATGGATTGGTTAAAGATTTGTTGTTTGGGTAAAGTTATGTTTTTTCTTTGAATAGAAACAAAAAAAGCGCACTAATTAGCTATATACTTCAAGCGGTAGGCGATAAGCTTTTTTAGTAAAAAGCTTTAGTTGCTTATTGATAAGACTAATTTTAGTGGCTACCAACATTGCTCATAATCCTTTCATTTTGGTTAGATTTGAACTTTTGTGGGAAAATCTCTTTTATCTTTCTAAAACCTAACAAACCCATATATTCAACATACACCTTATGATAGCTATTATTGAAAAAATTGGCAATGTACGTCGTTTTCTATTGAATCAAATTAGTGATCTGTCTCCCGAACAACTCAATGAAATTCCGAAAGGATTCAACAACAATGTTATCTGGAATTTGGCACATCTTGTAGTGGCGCAGCAGTCACTTTGTTATGTAAGGGCAGGGCAATCAGTCGTCATTGACGAAAGATATATGCCTCTTTATAAGCCTGGTACTAAACCTGAAGGGTTGGTAGATGCCTACGAAATTGAAAAAATCAAGGATATGATGTTGACTACTCTTGATACGCTCAAAGTAGATTATGCCAATGGCGTTTTTGACAATTACCCAGTTTCATCCATTCGTTATGGTGAAATGGCTAGCATCGACGACGCGCTCCAATATATACTATTTCATGAAGGAATTCATTTTGGGTACATTATGGCGTTGAAAAAACTGCTCTAGCCATTCTTTAATATTTTATCGGCTATTGATGGGGCGATTCTTTGCAAGAATCGTAGCAGTTTCGTTTTGCCTATATTGATTTCGAACTGGTCTTTTTGGAAGCTTTTCATAAACTCCTCCACTAGTTGTTGTGGCGTTATTTTTCCTTTGCCTCTCCCTGCGGTCATGGGCGTTTCGACCAAGGCCGGAATGATTTCAAAAACCTTAACCGAAGTCTCTTCAAGCTGATACCGAAGCGCTTTGGTACCGATATGAATTGCGGCCTTGGTCGCACAATAAATCGGCGCCGATTTTTTGGGTGCAAAGGCTAAACCCGAAGATACATTGACAATCGCCGCCGTAGGCTGTTTAAGCAACAATGGCAAAAGCCCATCAATCAACTGAAATACACTCGTAAAATTGGTATGGATTTCAGAAGCGATTTTGTCATACCCTATCTTTTCGGTGACAAAGGAATAATTATACTGAACGGCGGCGTTGTTGATCATCAGGTTGAGCGAAGGATATTGCCCACTACAGTAATCAATGAGTTGCTGAACAGAACGTTCCGATGCTAAATCGCATACAATGGTTTCGATTTTGGGAAAACGTTGTTTGGTTTCTTCTAGTTGAGTTTGGTTGCGGGCCGCTACAATGATGATATTGTCTAATTCATAAAAACGAGTAAGAAGCTCAAGACCGATACCCGAAGTACCACCTGTGAGTAAGATTGTGTTGCCGTGGGTTTGCATAAGAGATTGATTTTGGGTGAGTTATGATATCATCACAAAACTATCAACCTGCGTCGCTAAAAGCATTTACATAGGTAAAGAAATCATCTACCCGATATTTTTTTACGAATACGACTTAGTTGGGTGGGGCTGACTCCCAAGTAAGAAGCAATGTGATATTGAGGAATCATTTGTTCTAAGCCCGGATATTGATTTTGGAAAATTTCGTATCGCTTTTCCGCATCTAGCAATACAAGGTCTATTTCTCTTTCTTCTTTTTGTACAAAATAAGCTTCTGCAAGTTTGCGGGCGATTCGCTCCAAGTCGGCATGATTGTCGTATAGAGCGGTGAGTTGCCGAAAATCGCTTGTCAATACTTCACAATCTGTCAGCGCTTGTAATACAATAGTGGTAGGTTTGTGGGTGATAAGAGAAGCATAACCCCCTATAAAAGAAGGTGTAACGAAAAAATGTTTGTTGTATTCTATCCCCTCACTTGTCCGATAAAAAGCCCGAACTACCCCTTTTCGGAGAAAACCAATTTGGGTAGCTATTTGCCCTTCTTGCAGAAAAAAAGCCCCTTTTTTGCGGGATGTTTCTTCAAATAAAGGTTTCACCGCTCTCCACGTATTGTCGGACAGCGGTGAAAAATGATTGAAAAATTGGTACAAATCTTTCAAAGCAGCAAGGAGCTAAAAATTGTTGACTTTTTAGAAATACAACCAATGACCTTTCCAGCCTTGTCTTTGATTAAATTCAAGGGTGGGGGCGGGTACTTTGAGGGTATTGAGCATAAAAAACAATGTCTTCAGGGCCTTGTGACGTGTCGGAATTCGACGAAAATCCACATCCAACGACAAATAAAACTGCCGATATGGATTGTAGCCTAGTGATTGGCTTTTTTCTATTTTGGCTCCTACCATGTCGTGGATGCCATAGCCTAGCGAAACACTTAGCCATTTGGGTAGTCGGGTATTTGGTGCAAACGACGATATATTTACTGAAAACCAATACGTTTGGCCGTTGTAGTCTTTGAGCCACTGCTCACTGAAGTTTCGTCCTAGCAGTTCGGGGCGGACTTTGGCGAGATTGGTGGGATAAAAAGAGAATTTGGGTTGAATACGCTCTTCTCCCCAAAGGGCATACTGGGCCAAATACAAAGAAGGGCCTACGATATTGGCGACCATATCGCTTGGCGAAAACCCGTAAGTAGGATATTGAAAGCCATCGAGGATTTCGATAGGGGTCAAAAACAAAAAACCAGACAATGCGCCATAGAAGGCTGCTTGGCGGTTGGTGATTCCAGTTTTTTTATAAATCGCCGCCGTATGACGACAAATCTGATAGGCCGTAAAAAAATGTCCGACTTTGTCGAGCTGTAGCCATTCATGGGAGTCGTCGTTGATGCTAAAGCGAGTAAAAGGGGGTTTGTACCATGCTTGACTTAAGCCATAAATAGAAGCACTATAAGCCAACGATTCTCCGGCCAATATCCACCGCAAAGCACGGTAATTGGGAGGCGGAAGACTGTCGGATTGTGCTTTAATACTGCTGTTACAAACTAGAAAAAACAGAAGAAAACAAAAAAAATAGTGGATATTTCTCACGGTCAATAACTGCCCTGATACTTTCTTATTCCCCATTCCAACGTCGCTAAAAGCAAGAGTAAGAAAAACAACCATTTGTTCTGAATCAGCTCAGAGAGGTCTTCGGTACTATCTAAGCGATCAGGGGCTTTGTTTTTTATTAAATAATCCTTCAAACTTTCGATTTGCTCTCCTCTCACAAACTGCCCTCCCGACTGCTGCGATAGCGACCGCAGTAGTCCAAAATCAGCGGTGAGATTGAGCGATTCGAGGGCTAAATCTCTTACAATAAATTGCCCTGTTACGTTTTCGATTTTATTGTTAATACTCGTAGTGGCTTTGTATTGATACACTCCTTCGGCAAGCCCACTTAACTCAAATCTCGAATTGCCCTCTGCATTGGTATAAGTATAGGCTTGTGCTTTGCCGCGCTCGTCGGTGATTTCGAGGCGGATACTTTGCCCGTACGTTTTTTCATAAATATCGTTGTACACTTCAGTCTCAAAAGTCACTTTGTCGCCTACATTGTATTCGTTGGCAAGTGGGTAAACCCTAAATTTACGTTTGTCATCTTTGATCGAAATCAATTGAATGATTTTTTGCAGTAATTCGTCAACTGCTTCTTGTTTGTCGGTAAGGGCATATTCTTCTAAGCGCCATTGCCAAATACCTTCTCCCGCCAACACCGCCGATTTGCGAGCTCCCCCTGTGTTAATCACCAAAAGAGGTTTGTTGGTTTTGAGGTTTCCTACATTTTGGTACAGTACCACCTCACTTCCTGGCATAAGGCGATATTCGCCAAAAGGCACCGTAAGGGGCGGCATTTTTTCTAAAATAGTCAGTTTTTCGGGGTCCAAATTCAACAATCGAAAATTGGGATTAAACCTTCCCGAAACTTTGTCGATTTGGCCAGGATTGGCACTGATGCTCAAGGCTGAATTAAGCTGACTTGTTTTTGAGGTATTGGATTGAGTTCCTAAAATAAAAAATACGGGAGTATTGTCGCGCTGAAGATAGCGCTGTAATATATCGCCCCCTACATTAAACAAATCGGGTAGTTGGTGTAAAACGATTAGATCGTATTTTTTTTCAGGGTAGGTTTCCGAAGAAGGATTCAGCCCAAATATTTTCACATCTACCTCATAATTAAGGTTTTTTTCCAAAATCGTACGAACCGCCTTAATGTCGGGGTGAGTCGCAAGGGCTAGTAAAAGCACTTTTTCTTTGCCATCGATGATGTCGATATACACATCGCGACGATTGTTGCGAGGCGTGAATTCGCCTTTAAGGATCTCAATCTCAATTACATAGTGCTGAACGCCTTTTTGGGTAGAAGTAGTTTGGAAAGTGACTTGTTTAAAATCTTCTTTTTGTCCAAAAGTTACTCGTTGACTCGAAATGGTATTTCCATTTTGACGTAAAGCCACGGTAGCGGTTTGGCCTTGAAAACCACTTGCTACGATGTCGGCCTGAATCGGGAATTGATTGCCTAGGTAGGCGATTTTATTGGCCGAAATAGCTTTAATGCTCAAGTCGCGTTTGGGAAGGGTATCACCCACGCCCACACTATGAATTCGAAAAGGGTATTGTCCATAAGTAGGTGAAAGACCTTGGTTGCTAATACCATCAGTGAGCAAAATCACGTCAGTAAGGTTGCGTCCTTCGTAGTTGCTTTTTGCCCCACTAAATAAGCCCGAAAGATTGGTAGTGGGACGGTCAAAAGGGAGTTTGGTGATGTCTTCTTGGTAATTTTCGCTATTGAGGGTTTGGATGGCTACCTCTATTCCCTCGTCGGTTAGGGTTTCTCGAAGTTTATCTAAAGCGTCTAAAAACTTAGGAGCATAATTTTTGACAGACTCAGAATTATCAATCGCCAATACGACCTTGGGGCTATCGGTGAGGGTTTGGATACTTCGCAAGAGAGGATTGAGCAGCAAAAAAGCAATGATACTTACCAATGCCCCCCGAAAAACCGCCAAAAGGATATTGAGGTTTTTGCTCCAAATGGGTTTGGGTTGGTAAAGGAAATATGCATAAGCTGCTCCCAATAACAAGCAAAGCCCTACGTACCAAGGTGAAGTCTGAAAGATAATTTCGTTTAAGAGCATTTTTTATAATGGCATTAGACATTGGACACACGGAGCAAATACCGCTTCGGCTGTCCAATGTCCAGCGTTAAAGGTCAATAAGTTTACATTACCATTCCACCATCTACCTGCAATACTTGTCCAGTAATATATTTAGACAAATCTGATGCCAAAAATACGGCGCAATTGGCTACTTCTTCGGGCTGACCACCGCGTTTGAGCGGAATACTTTGTTTCCATTCTTCTACGGCCTTATCATTGAGTTCGCCCGTCATTTCGGTTTCGATAAAGCCCGGAGCTATGGCATTGGAACGAATATTGCGCGAGCCTAGTTCTTTGGCAACCGATTTTGTAAATCCGATGATACCCGCTTTGGAGGCTGCGTAGTTGGCTTGTCCGGCATTTCCGGTAAGTCCTACTACGGATGTGATATTGATGATTGATCCGCTTTTGGCTTTCATCATCACCCTCGTTACGGCTTTTGTTAAATTAAAGATTGATTTTAGATTAACGCGAATTACCTCATCCCATTGTTCTTCGGTCATTCTCATCAATAAACCATCGCGCGTAATGCCCGCATTGTTGACCACTACATCTACTGTGCCAAAGTCGGCCACCACTTGGGCGATGAGTTCTTCGGCGGCCTTGAAATCAGAGGCATCAGATCGATATCCTTTTACTTTGGTGCCAAATTGTTGTAGCTCTTCTTCAAGGGCCAAGCCTTTTTCTACACTTGATAAATAAGTAAAAGCTACTTGTGCGCCTTCTTGGGCAAATCGAGTAGCAATGGCTTTGCCGATACCCCGAGAGGCACCTGTAACGATAGCTACTTTGTTTTGTAATAGAGACATTTATTTATTTTTACGGGTTGTGATATTTAAAATTACAAGATACTTAATAGTTCTTTTATGGCATTTAGGGTGTGATTGAAACTTGATGACTGATTTTGTTCTAAATCAAGAAACGGCGAAATTCGTTCGGCTGTTTCTAATTTAGGTAAATTACTTTTGCCTTTGTATTCTGGAATTATTTTTAAAAGATAATGATTTGGATTAATAATCGCATCCACATTTTTAAAATCTGCTTTTGACTGATATTGTTCAGGTTTAAATCTCGAGAAAGCTAATTGGATTGCTTTGAGGTCGCCTAAAAACCACGCTTCAAGTTCTTTACAAACTATTCTGATACGATATTCACATTGGCAAGTATTTTTAATAAGACTTTCAAGTTTTTGTTTTAGCTCAATACAATCTGAACTATCCTGATCTCTAGTAATAAGTATTTTAGAATAAGGAATTTTACTGATATGCGGCAAAGTTGTCTTTAAAGCTCTTTCTAAATCTTGTTTTCCTTGATGGGGATAAATTCGGTATGTAACGTTTTGATTGGATAAAACTGAGGGCAATATAGTATCAAATAGAATCTTTGCAGAAGGTTCTTCTGTAAAAATGTGTAATACTGTCATAGATTTGCTCCTTTAATGTAATGATTTCGCCAAAGCCATCCCAATTGATTGTCTTCGGCTAATGCCGCCACTACAGAGTCGTCAGCGGCGGCATTGATATGCGTAATTCCTTTTTCTTTAACAAGAAAAAACAATTCATCGATATGGAGGCCATTGACAAAGTCGGGAGAGTGAGTCGACACAAATACTTGCCCTCCTTTTTCGGCATATTCTCTTATTTCTTCACAGAGTTGAAGCAACAAATCGGGATGTAGAAAATTTTCAGGTTCTTCAATACAAAGCAATGGATGTGGCTCTGGATCATGAAGTAAAATCATATATGCAAACATTTTGATAGTACCATCAGAAACATACCTGGCCACGAATGGGTCTTTAAAGTTTTCGTCTTGAAAACGCAAAATAATCCGCCCGTCTTCGGTTTCTCTAGCTTCTACTTTGTTGATGCCGGGTATCCTACGTGGCAGTTTTTCTAAGATACTAGCAAACACATCGCGATGATAATCGTAGATATATTTGGTGACCTGTGCCAAATTATCCCCCGAGACTGACAAATGATTTGAAATTCCAGTGTCGGAAATTTTTCGACCATTTTCAATCATAAAATTAGAAATGTACCATTTTTCAAGAAGCTCTCGAAAAGTGCTTATGGCTTTGAATTGCTCAAACTGCCCTAATCCTTTGATTGCCAAAATATCAGGACTTGTTACTTTTTGTTCAATTCGCTTTTCTTGTACCCCTAAAATTCCATATTCGGATTCATTCGTAATGGCATATCCAATACCCCTTTTGAAATCTAGGAAGTGCCAAGGTTTCCCCTTTTGCCCTCTCCGGTATTTCAATGTTTCACGGTTGATATACACCCTCCCTTTTTCAAAGCCTATTTCTAGGGAGTAGGTGATAAGAGGGGTATGTTCATTGTCAGGGTGTTGATTCCTGAATTTGATTTCGAATTTTATTAAATCTGTGTGAATATTACAATTTCTAGATATAACTTCCTGAAAACCACCTCTTTTGTTCAGCGCAATAGTCGCATTGCTTTGTAGTGTATCGCTTAAAAACCCAAAAATGTCAAAAAAAGTAGATTTCCCAGAACCGTTTGCGCCAAGAAACACCGCCATTTTAGGGATATTTTTTATTGACGTATTTCGGAAGGTTCTAAAGTTCTCAACCGCTATCTGCTCTATTCTCATTGACATTTTTGGCGAAGGTTTTACCCTTTATTTCGGAAATACATTGGCCTCCACAATCTCACACATGACGTGCCCGAGCAAGATATGGCATTCTTGGATACGGGGGGTATCTTTGGAAGGAATATTAATCAAAAACTTACTTACGTCTTTCATTTTTCCGCCTGTTTCGCCCGTCATCGCGACCGTAATCATTCCTAGCTCGTTGGCTACTTCCAAGGCTTTGACTACGTTGGTAGAATTGCCCGAAGTCGAGATTCCTACCAATACATCGCCTTCGCGTCCCATGGCTTGTACAAGGCGCGAATAAATCACATCATAGCTATAGTCGTTGCCTACAGCCGTCACATAAGAAGAATTGACATGAAGGGCCTCCGAAAACAAAGGCGGACGGTCGTAATAGAATCTCCCACTAAACTCAGCAGCGAGGTGCTGGGCATCGGCGGCACTTCCACCATTACCACAAAAAAGGACTTTTTTACCGTTTTGGAAGGCAGTAGTCATGGCTTCTGCTACTTGTGCAACGGTACCGAGGAGGGTTTCATCGGCCAAAACTCGGGTTTTGGTATCAATAGAGGCTTGAACGATAGCTTGGATGTTGGTCATTAAAATACGTTGTTTAATCAGGGGGCAAAAATAGCAAAATTGCGAACTCTCCGAAAGATTAAAACTTGCGAGCCGCGCCTAATCGGCTAATTCTTACCGAAGATTCTTTTAATTTTTCGATTTCTCGAATCACTTCTACGATAC
Source organism: Runella zeae DSM 19591 (assembly GCF_000423565.1). Classification (GTDB taxonomy): domain Bacteria; phylum Bacteroidota; class Bacteroidia; order Cytophagales; family Spirosomataceae; genus Runella; species Runella zeae. The sequence goes on from NZ_AUIF01000038.1 coordinate 67,982, forward strand.
CGCGCATCGGGATTTTGACCCACGACGGTCGGTAGCTGATTTCGTATCCAAGTTCGTAAACGGCTTTTTCGAGCAAGAAAAAGAGCAACAAAAAGTTGATTTCAATTTGACTTTTAAAAAGCGGATGAGGCCAGCCAAAAGTTTCTAAATAAGATTCGATGTAGGTATCGCGCATGAGCTTATACCAACGGTCGGATACAATTTGAAGCTTTTCGGACGAGATGCCCTGCGTTTCTCTACTTTCAAAGAGTTTGGCACTTACGGCATAATGATAACTCCTAATCATCCCCGCGACGTCTTTGAGGGGGCTGTGTTTGATTTTGCGGTCTGCAATGCTTGCTTCGGGTTCACCCTCAAAATCAATCAAAATAAAATCACCGTCTTGGGTCAAGACTTGCCCTAAATGATAATCACCATGAATGCGGATGCGCAGCGACTCAAGCGGACGGGTGAGCATTTCATGGGCAAATTCGTCAATCAACTCACGCGCTTCCATGAATATCCACGCAAGTTGTTGCGTAGATTCGTCGAGTTTTTGGTAGTTTTCAATCAATAATGCATAACGGCGATCAAGCAAATCGATAAGGCGATTGACCAAAAAATGCCGATAAAATTCATCAAAAGGCTCAGGTGCAAAATCCGCTGAAGCTTCGGGCGCAAAAAGCCCTTTGTGCATTTCGCCCGTACGCTTTCCTAGCAAAACGACTTCATCAAACACCTCTTCTTTGATTCCAAAAAGCCCCTGAGGCACGCCATACATAAAGTCATTGAGGAAATCGCCCGTCAAAGCCCAGTTGTCTTTGTTGGTATTGATGGCTTGTTGCATCATGCCCAAGGTGATGTCGGGTAGGCCGTGGCGTTTCCAAGTGACACTACCTGCGTAGGCCGGAATGTGTTTGAAATCTGAATGTTGGGTCAGAAAACTCACCATTTCTACTTCGGGGTTGGTTTGGTCAAATAGTTTTCTGTATAACTTCATAAAGTATTTGCCGTCAAAAAGCATCGCAGAATTGCTCGAATCTACGGGCAGTACTCTGCTCTCTACCTCATGAGAGTCTGCATCTGATAGCCCTTTCCCGCGCTCAAAAAACAAGCTATTGGCTTCCTCTGACGAAGGAAGGGTGTGGTTACGATAGATATTGCTAAAAATATGGTGCCGAAATTGTGCATCATAAATGGCATCAATAAATTGGGTCTCCTCCGATTTTTCGAGAACACCTTTTTCTGGTATCTCAATCGCCACACTTACTTGACTCAATGGCAGTTGATAAAACTCCGAAGGGCCGTCATGATAGGTGGTTTCAACAATCAGAATGAGCGCATTGCCCAAAGGCAACTGTTGACGGATATGAAAACCATCCTGAGCGCGTGCTTTGCCCGCAAACCATCGGCAAGTGTTAAAATAAGCAGGAAAAACGGTATTTTCTAAATGACTGATTTGGGATACGTTGAGGAAATTCATCATGGTTAATGACATAATTATTTATGGTTTAATCGCCGAGACGTGCAAGTGAGAATCGTTTTTGGGGGCATGGTAGATTCGGATAGTTGATTTCTGAAAATCTTTTTCATCGGCCTCGCTGATATTCATGAATTTTTGGGGATTTCTATCTACCAACGGAAACCAAGAACTCTGAATCTGTACCATGATTTTGTGTCCTTTCTTAAAAGTATGTAACACATCTGGCATACGCACTTTTACGTCAGTGATTTGATTCGGGACAAAAGCTTCGGGCTTTTCAAAACTATTTCTAAATTTTCCTCTTAGTACTTCTGCTCTTACAAGTTGCTGATAACCAGCCAAGGTGATGTTTTTAGGGTTGGGACTTGGGGCGGGAGTGTCGTCGGGAAGTACGTCAATCAATTTTACGATAAAATCCGCATCAGTACCCGTAGTGGATGCAAAAAAATGAGCCGTCAGCGGGCCTGCCAATGTCACGTCTGCGGCGAGTGGTTCGGTCTCATAGGTAAGCACATCGGGACGACGAGCGGCAAAGCGCTGGTCTTCTATCATATATTGATTGTTGCGACGCGCAAAAACTCCGTCGGTATAAGGAACAGGTCTGCGTGGGTCGCTGATGTATTCATCAAATCCCTCCGCATTGGCAACTTCCTCCCAAGTAAGTTTGCCATTGGCCTGAAAATGTAATTCTTTGGCTTCGCGGTTTTTGGGCGGCCACGTCTCAAAAGTCTTCCATTCGTTGGTACCTGTATCAAAAACCGTGGCTTCAGCGGCGTTCCATTGTCCCTTGTCTTTTAGATAAAAATTAAAAAACTTCAATTCCAATTCTTCCTGAAAGTACTTAGCGGTGTTGGAACCAAAGTTGAGGTTGCCAAAACTAGACCAATCTGGCCGCGACCAAGCACCGTGTGTCCACGGCCCCATAACGAGTTGATTTTTGTTGGAAGGAGTTTGCTTTTCAATGGCTTCATATGTCCGTAAAGCACCAAACAAATCCTCGGCGTCAAACCAGCCTCCTACTACCAACGTAGCGGGTTTGACGTTTTTGAGAGCTGTACGAATATTGCGGGATTTCCAATACTCGTCATAGGTTTCGTGTTGGAGGTATTCGTTCCAAATCCGCCCTTTATTGTTGAAATACGCGGCACTATTGGCATTCTTGAGCGGGCCAAGTTTCAAGAAAAAATCATAAGCATCTTTAATTTTGGCACTAAACAGAGGACTATAATTGGCAACGGGTTGACTAGGTTGGGTGTCGAAATAGCTCAAAAAACTAAAGTTATCCATGAGAAAAAAAGCACCATTGTGACGGGCATCATCCCCCACAAACTCATCCGTAACGGGCGCTTGCGGCGATACCGCCTTGATAGCAGGGTGAGCATCGGGCAAAGAAGCAGAAGCATAAAAACCCGGATAAGAAATCCCCGTAATCCCTACGCGCCCGTTGTGTTGAGGGATGTTTTTGAGCAGCCACTCGATAGTATCATAGGTATCAGTGCTTTCATCGGTGTCTTTGGGTGTTTTTTTGGAAAACTGATGAGGCGTCATTTCCTCAAACTTTCCTTCGCTCATGTAGCGTCCTCTCACATCTTGGGTCACAAAAATATACTTCTCTTCCGAAAGCAATTGACTTGGGCCGGGGCCATTTGTGGTGTAGTTAGTTTCGCCATAAGGCCCTGCCGAATAAGGTGTACGCTCCATCAAAATGGGGTATTTTTGACTATTATCTTTGGGAATGTAAATGACGGTGTACAACTTCACGCCATCACGCATCGTGATTTGTCGATCCCATTTGGTATAATTATCCTTTACAAAATTAGAAGATTGGCCACGGCTGTTTGCCAACAAAATAAAAAAGAAGAAAGCGGATAAAAGGGTTTTCATAGAGTATTTTTGAATACAATTGATGTTTTGACAAAAGTAGGATAAAACATGAGTTACACACCAATTCCCCCTCAAAAAATGGACACACAATCGCCTCGTAGAAATTTCATCAAATCGTTGGCAATAGGTGCATTAGGTTCGCTTGGGAGTGAAGCGGTCAAAGCTCATACTGTGGCTACGCCGACACGTCTTAAGACAAGCCTCAATGCGTATTCTTTCAATGCGCCTCTCATGAATGGCAGCATGAATCTTGATGACCTCATTGATTTTTGTGCCCAAGTTGGCTTCGATGCGGTAGACATTACGGGGTATTATTTTAGAGGTTATCCCCAAGTACCGAGCAACGACTACGTATATCATGTCAAAAGAAGGGCGTTTCGGCAAGGATTAGAAATAAGCGGCGCGGGCGTGAGAAATGACTTTACCCTTGCTGACAAAGAAAAAAGACAAAAAGAAGTACAACTCGTGAAAGCGTGGGTAGAAGTAGCCGCCAAACTAGGTGCCCCTGTATTGAGGATTTTTTCGGGAGTCCAAAAAAACGAAGGTGTACCCCGCGAGCAAGTACACGAGTGGATGCTGGAATGTATTGACGCTTGTGTAGCTTATGGCAAACAAAACGGCGTCATCATCGGCCTACAAAACCATGCCGATTTTATCCAAACGGCAGCGCACGTAGTGTCTGTTTTTGAGGCGATTGAGTCCGAATGGTTTGGGCTGATTTTGGATACAGGTAGCTACCGTATCGGAGACCCTTACCAACAAATCCAACAAACCATACAATACGCAGTAAACTGGCAATTGAAAGAAAAAATCTTTATAGAGGGACAGGAAGTGGATACCGACCTAGAACGAATCATCAAAATGATAAAGCAATCGGATTATCAAGGGTATGTCCCCATCGAAACCCTCGGCCCCGGTGACCCTAAGACAAAAGTAGAAGCAATGTTGAAGAAAGTAAAAAGCTATTTACAAAATTGAACTATTCCGATAAAAAACTACCCTTTTCTTCTATTATATATACTTAATATTGTACTCATCTGTGTTTTTGATAAAATAGTTGTAACTTTGCGGGTCTTTTTGAAGACAAGTTAATTGTTGAAAATTAATCGTTTAGCTAACCTAAAGCGAATCTTTCACAATTGACAATAACACAGTTAACAAAACAACTCAAATGCAAAGCATCCGCAACATTGCCATCATTGCGCACGTTGACCACGGTAAAACTACCCTTGTGGATAAGTTTATCCACTTTTCAAAACTGTTCCGTGAAAACCAACAGTTTGACGACCTCATTTTGGACAACAACGACCTCGAACGCGAACGGGGTATTACTATTGTCTCTAAAAACGTATCAGTACGCTACAAAGACGTAAAAATCAACATTATAGATACGCCAGGCCACGCCGACTTTGGGGGTGAGGTAGAGCGTGTACTCAAGATGGCCGATGGCGTTGTGCTTTTAGTAGATGCTTTCGAAGGACCTATGCCTCAAACTCGCTTCGTATTGGGCAAGGCTTTACAATTAGGACTTAAAGTGGTATTGGTCGTAAATAAAGTAGATAAACCCAACTGCCGCCCCGACGAAGTACACGAATCGGTTTTCGATTTGATGTTTAACTTGGAGGCCAATGAAGATCAGCTTGACTTCCCAACCGTTTTTGGGTCTTCAAAACAAGGTTGGATGGGGCCTGATTGGCAAAAACCTACCGATGATATTTCTTATCTTTTGGATGTCATTGTGGAGCATATCCCGGCGGCGCCTATCAATGAAGGTGAGCCTCAAATGCAAATTACATCTTTAGATTATAGCTCTTTTGTGGGGCGTATCGCTATTGGTCGCGTGCATCGTGGTACTTTGAAAGAAGGTGCTCAACTTGGCCTTTGCAAATCAGACGGAAGTGTAAAACGCGCTCGTATCAAAGAATTACAGACTTTTGAAGGGCTAGGCCGTCAGAAAGTAAGCGAAGTGTCTTCGGGTGATATTTGTGCCGTGACAGGTTTGGAAGATTTTGAAATCGGAGATACCATCACGCTTTACGAAAACCCAGAGCCGCTTCCTCGTATCTCAGTAGATGAGCCTACGATGAACATGCTGTTTACCATCAACAATTCACCTTTCTTTGGTAAAGAAGGTAAGTTTGTGACTTCGCGTCACTTGCGCGACCGCTTGTTTAAAGAAATGGAGAAAAACCTTGCCTTGCGGGTAGAGCCTACTGATACCGAAGATAAATTTTTGGTGTTTGGACGCGGAATTCTTCACTTGTCGGTATTGATTGAAACCATGCGTCGTGAAGGTTACGAATTGCAAGTAGGGCAGCCACAGGTGATTTTCAAACAAGATGAGCGTGGGCAGCGTCTAGAGCCTATTGAGATGCTGGTGGTAGATGTACCCGAAGAATCGGCGGGTAAAGTAATCGAACTCGTAACTCAGCGCAAAGGAGATTTGCTCGTGATGGAGCCACGTGGCGATTTGCAACACTTAGAATTCGATATTCCGTCGCGCGGGTTGATTGGGCTTCGTTCTAATGTATTGACAGCTACGCAGGGAGAAGCGGTAATTTCTCACCGTTTCAAATCTTATGAGCCACACAAAGGCGCGATTCCGGGCCGTATCAATGGTTCTATTATATCTAAAGGAACTGGCCCTGCTACTCCTTATGCCCTCGACCGTTTGCAAGAGCGTGGTAAGTTTTTTGTCGATCCAAGCGAAGAACTTTACATGGGTATGGTAGTAGGTGAACATAGCCGTCCCGGCGATATTGTGGTAAACCTGCAAGAAACCAAAAAATTGACCAACATGCGTGCGTCTGGCTCTGACGACAACGTTCGGATTGCACCCAAAATCAATTTCTCATTGGAAGAATCAATGGAATATATCCAAAAAGACGAATACCTAGAGGTAACTCCTCTTACGCTTCGCATTCGTAAGATTTATCTTGACGAAAATGAGCGTAAGCGTTATTCAAAAGATTTGGAAATGGCTTAGGCTTTTTTACTTTATAAAAAATCCCCCTTTTGATCATCAAAAGGGGGATTTTTTGTATAAATACAGCCTAATTCAAGCGGTCTTTCTGCAAAATTTTTAGGAGGCTTATTTCAGTTTAATCCCCTGAAAACCCACAATAAAGCTAACAGATAATAGCTGTGAGACTCCTAATGTTTGGGGCAATCACAAGCATTGCGTTTACGAAATAGTCCCCACATAAATCCTTTGCGCTGACGATTACGTTTACGTTTTCGAAGCAAAGATTTCTCAGAAGCGGCCTCTACGGTCGCTTTTTGATTTGTATTGACTTTCGCCTCTACCTCAGGGGCTTCTACTTGCAAAAGAGCAATGGTCAGAATGAGCCAAACGCTACGTTTCATGATATTTTATGTCTAATTCAAAAAGTTAAGATGCTTTTTTACCAACGTCTACGTCCCGAACGATAGTCGCGATGACGATGTCTACTTTCATATCGGGGGCGATAATTATAACGTGGAGGAGCTACATACACCCTCGGACGGACTACCATAGGAGGCGGTACCACACGTACATAGGGCCTTGGAGCATAATAGCGCGACCCGTAATAATCAGGACGGCCACGATAACCTCCGTAAAAACAACTACTCAAAAAAGTAGTTAATGCAATGAAGGTAGCTAAAAGGGTGATTCGTGATTTCATAGCATGTCAGAGTTTGGTATGTAAATATATAACGTTTTTTTATTAGTTTTCGGTTTAAAGACATCCAAAAAAGTATTTACCCTTATCGAGTCAACTAAAAAATTTGTTTTGTATTCATTATTCACTTAAACTTTTCATCTCATGAAACAACTAAGTATCGTATTGGGCTTGGTTACTTTGCTGATTTTGGCAAACGCTACTCACAAGCCCGTAGCCAATGTGGCGCAAGCCGTGAAAGATTGGGAACGTGCCAAGGAGTACACCAAAGAGTATTTGGATGCGATGCCCGAAGATGGCTACAAACTCAAACCTACGCCAGAGATTCGCTCTTTTGCGGAGCAAATGATGCACCTTGCGGATGCAAATTTTGGATTTACGGCTGCGACTACTGGCAAAGCAAGCCCTATGGAGCGAGGAGCTGCCGAAAAAGCGGCTGCTACAAGCTCTAAAGAACAAGTAATCAAAACCGTAATGGATAGCTATGACTTTGCGATCAATGGCTTGAAAGGAATGAGCGATGCCCAATTGGGAGAAACTATCAAGCTTTTTGGGCGGGATATGACCCGCGAAGTGGCCTTTGCCAAGTGTTTTGAACACCAAACCCACCACCGTGGTCAAACCACAATTTACCTTCGCTTGAAAGGTATCAAACCCCCAAATGAAAAACTTTTTTAGTAAAAACAGGATTTGATAGCTCGCTTTTGTAAGGGCTTATATCAAAACTTTTTTACCCTCGGCTTCAGAATCAGCCGAGGGTATTTTCTGTATTAAAGCAGCTTCTCTCAACGGATTTAACCCATTAGAACTTCTAAAGCAGAAATCAAAAGAATTCAAATGAAGTATGGAAGAAAAATTAATTGATTATAATATTGAAGAGTTAATTTCTCAGTTTGAGAAAGGACAGCGGTTAAAATATTTGTTTTTCTGGGGACACCAACCAAGTAAGAACGGAGACATTACCCAATCGTGTTTGAGCCAATGGTGGTTTTCTACTTTCGTCGTAAATAGTGTGAAATATAATACAGCCGAGCACTGGATGATGGCTCAAAAGGCTCTACTCTTTGATGACATTGAGGTATATCACAAGATTATAAATACTCAATCTCCAGCGGAAGCTAAAGCGTTAGGGCGTAAAGTGAGTCATTTTGATGAAAAAATATGGCTTAGGGAGAGGGAACGCATTGTGGTAGAAGGGTCGTGGCACAAATTTTCCCAAAATGAAGATTTAAAAGCTTTTTTGTTGAATACCAAAGACAGAATTTTGGTAGAAGCAAGCCCAGTTGACAAAATCTGGGGCATAGGGCTAGCAGCAAATGACGAAAAAGTGGAAAATCCTAAACTCTGGAAGGGACTCAACCTGCTAGGATTTGCTTTGATGAAAGTGAGAGATAGATTGAGAAAAGACTGAAACTGAGTTAAGAAAAATATTAGTAGAGACGCTGTGTGGAACGTCGCCTCTGCCGGAATTTTTATTAACAAAAAGTAATCAAGATATTTGGGCATTTTCTTCTTCTTTTAAAATATTCTTATCGCGTATGTCATCAGTTTGTCATTGTGGGTCGGGGCAGGAATTCGAAGATTGCTGTGGGAGTATTATCAATGGAAAACGCAAAGCTGAAACAGCTTTAGAACTCATGAAGTCGCGCTACTCGGCCTATTGTACAGTGGCGGGAGCCTATCTGATGGCTACTACGCATCCTGCTACACGATTTCAGTATCACCAAGAATCAATAGAAGCTTGGGCGAGAGAATCAGAATGGAAGGGACTGAAAATCATCTCAACTCACAAAGGGACAGCCCTAGATGAGCAAGGAGAAGTAAGTTTTCAGGCTTTTTATAACGATGAGCAGAAAAAAAGCCGCGTGCATTATGAACACTCGTTTTTTGTGAAGCAACAAAATGAGTGGTTTTATCATTCGGGAAAAATAATTCCGATTAATCGCAACGATAGTTGCCCTTGCGGAAGCGGTAAAAAATACAAAAAATGCTGTGGGACTTAGGCTAAAAAAGTAAAAGCGGTGGTTTTTGTCAAACCACCGCTTTTTATTAGTAAGCCTTGATAGTGAGCAATTAAGCCAAATCAAAACGATCAAGATTCATAACCTTGGTCCAAGCCGCTACGAAATCCTTTAAGAACTTTTCTTGCGAATCGCCACAGCCATATACCTCAGCAAGGGCGCGAAGCTCCGAGTTTGAGCCAAAGATAAGATCCACGCGTGTCCCTGTCCATTTGAGTTCGCCAGTGGCACGGTTGCGACCTTCAAACACATCTTGATGCGGAGAGGTTGATTTCCATGTTGTACTCAAATCTAGGAGATTGACGAAGAAATCGTTGGTAAGTGCTTCTGGACGAGTCGTAAACACCCCGTGTTGTGATTGGTTGAAGTTGGTGTTGAGTACACGCAATCCACCCACAAGCACAGTCATTTCGGGAGGAGTGAGGGTGAGCAATTGTGCTTTATCTACTAGCATCTCCTCGGCACTGGTAGTGTAGTGTTTCTTTTGGTAATTGCGGAAACCGTCGGCGATTGGCTCAAGTACGGCAAAAGATTCTACGTCGGTTTGCTCTTGTGAGGCATCAGTACGGCCAGGGGTAAACGGCACACTTACTTCTACACCCGCATTTCTGGCAGCCTGCTCAATACCAGCGCCTCCCGCCAAAACGATGAGGTCGGCGAGGGATACTTTTTTGCCACCTGTTTGGATAGCATTAAATTCTTCTTGGATGCTTTCAAGTATCCCGAGTACTTTAGAAAGTTGAGATGGGTTGTTGACCTCCCAATACTTCTGCGGAGACAGACGAATACGGGCACCATTGGCACCACCGCGCTTGTCGGAGCCACGGAAGGTAGAAGCGGAAGCCCAAGCAGTAGATACCAACTCAGACACCGAAAGACCCGACGCAAGGATGTTGGCTTTTAAGGCTGCTACATCATTGTCATCGATGAGTTCATGATCTACGGCTGGCACGGGGTCTTGCCAGATAAGCTCTTCGCTAGGTACTTCTGGTCCGAGATAACGAGCGATAGGACCCATGTCGCGGTGGGTAAGTTTGAACCATGCCCGCGCAAAAGCATCGGCAAATTCATCAGGGTTTTCGAAGAAACGTCTTGAGATTTTTTCATAAGCGGGATCCATTCTCAAGGCCAAGTCTGTCGTAAACATGATGGGGTGGTGGCGCTTCTCAGGATTGTGGGCATCGGGTACGGTATTGGCTCCCATGCCATGTTTGGGTTTCCACTGATGCGCACCCGCAGGGCTTTTGGTCAATTCCCACTCATAGCCAAATAGATTCCAGAAATAATTGTTGCTCCATTTGGTAGGTGTGGTAGTCCAAGCACCTTCCAGACCACTCGTGATAGTATCGCCAGCGTTGCCGGTACCAAAAGTGTTTTTCCAGCCAAGGCTTTGTTCTTCGATGCTTGCACCAGCCGGCTCAGGGCCTACATATTTGCTAGGGTCGGCGGCGCCGTGCGCTTTACCAAAAGTGTGTCCACCCGCAATGAGCGCTACTGTTTCTTCGTCGTTCATGGCCATACGTCCAAACGTATCGCGGATGTCGCGAGCAGCAGCAATAGGGTCAGGGTTGCCATTAGGGCCTTCTGGGTTTACGTAAATAAGCCCCATCTGAACCGCTGCTAGGGGATTTTCGAGGTTGCGGTCGCCAGAATATCTTTTATCGTCGAGCCATTTGCCTTCTGAACCCCAATAGATGTCTTCTTCAGGTTCCCAAATATCTTCGCGACCACCGCCAAATCCAAAAGTTTTGAAACCCATAGATTCAAGAGCGCAGTTGCCTGCCAAAATCATCAAATCGGCCCATGAGATTTTCTTGCCATATTTTTGTTTGATAGGCCAAAGCAAAAGACGTGCTTTGTCGAGGTTACCGTTGTCGGGCCAGCTGTTGAGGGGTGCAAAACGTTGGCTTCCCGAACCACCACCACCACGGCCATCAGCAATACGGTAAGTACCTGCGCTGTGCCACGCCATACGAATAAAGAAAGGGCCGTAGTGACCATAATCGGCAGGCCACCAGTCTTGTGAAGTAGTCATCAACTCCACAATTTCTTTTTTTACGGTAGCTAAGTCAAGCGATTTGAACTCTTCTGCATAGTTGAAGTCACTGCCCATTGGATTGGACAATGAGGAATGCTGACGAAGGATATTCAATCTCAATTGATTGGGCCACCAATCTCGGTTGCGTGTGCCGCCACCAGCACCTTTACTTAAAGAAGCACCCGAAAATGGGCATTTGCCACCTTCACTGTTGACATCATAAACGGAGGGGTTTGAGGGGGTATGTTGTTCCATTTTAAAATTTGGTTAATTATTTAAAAAACTCTGTTTTTGTTGATTTGATGAAAGAAGAGTAGGGTGAAAATGTGTATTTTACATCAAATTTTGCCAACTTGTATCTGGATTTTTCCGTGATTGGTTTTCAAAATTACAATAAGCTTTTTGATAAATCAAATTGATTGTTTTTATAACCATATAGTTTTTGTCTATAACTATGTTTGTTTTTGAAGTCATAAACACAATTGTAAGGTTATATGATTGCGAGTCAATTACTTACAAAGATAATGATGAGACTCTTCCTAGAGGATAATTAATAATAACACTGTTTATACAATAGATACAATGATTTATATCACCCAACTTATTTATATCAAGCCAGGGCAAGAAAAGGTTTTTGATGAATTTGAGAGCGTGGCAATTCCCCTCATTGCTAAATACAACGGGAAGCTTTTGTTTCGGTTGCGTCCTTCAGATGAGTCTTATATTGTATCCCAAATAGAGAATCCCTATGAGATTCATCTTGTTGAATTTGGGACTCAGCAAGATTTTGAAGATTTCATGAAAGATGAAGAGCGGAAAAAGTTTTTAAATCTAAAAGAACAGTCTATCAAATCTTCGGTATTGTTTAAGGGTACCAAACTTTGAATTTTAGAATGAGATGTAAGCCCTAAGGGTGAGCTGCTACCCATACTTCGCCATCTTCAAAAAATTCTTTTTTCCAAATAGGTACAGTTTCTTTAAGGGTATCAATAGCAAATTGACAAGCTTCAAAGGCGGCGCGGCGGTGTGCGCAGGACACGGCAATAACCACGGGTATTTCGCCCACTTCCAAAATTCCTACGCGGTGATAAATTGCTATATTGAGCACGGACCATTGTTGGGCTGCTTCTTCGGCAATTTTTTGCATTTCTTTGATTGCCATTGGCGCATAGGCTTCAAATTCGAGCCGTAGTACTGTTTTACCTTTGGTCTGATTGCGCACTGTGCCTACAAAGGTGACAATTCCTCCAGCAGCGTCTGAAACTACGGATTCAAAACAAGTTTGTGGATTGAGGGGTTTATCAGAAAGTTGTATGTCAATCATGTCGAATCAAAAAGGATAAAAGCCAAAAATAGCAGGTTCATCCTAAAAATCTTCCGTTTCCCACAAATCTCTGTCAGATAATACACTTTTTGATGATGTATTTTGTTGTACCTCCAAATCCATTCTAATCATTTAACCATGAATCGTCTGCCTTCTATTCTGATAACTATAGGCGTCTTTTTTTTGTTGGACTTCTACGTTTTTCAAGCCGTTCGTACCCTGACTCGCGGACTATCTCTGGATGCTCGCCGCCTTATTCACACTATTTATTGGGCTATTCCTATCGTCAGTTTAGGGGTTTGGATTGTTACGCAGTTTTTGATACCTGCCGACTCGCTCAGCCGTATGACACGCCAATTCATTTGGACGGGGTTGCTGATTCCTTATTTTGCCAAGGTATTTGCTTTGTTTTTTGTGTTGCTAGATGATGTGGTACGCTTTGGGAAGTGGGTTGTAAGTTTGTTTGGCGACCAAGCCACTGCACCAAGTCCGGCGGTAGGAGAGCCTACGATTCCACGTTCAGAGTTTTTGATGAAATCGGCTTTGGCCGTTGCCGGAACTACCGTGGCTGGTTTTACTTATGGGATTATTTCTGGGGCGCATGATTACCGAATTCGCCGGGTAAAAGTACCTTTAAAAAACTTGCCTAAGGCTTTTGAAGGGATAAAAATTGCGCAATTATCAGACATACATTCTGGTAGTTTTTTTAACAAAACAGCAGTAAAAGGAGGTGTAGAAATGTTGATGGCACAGAAGCCAGATTTGTTTTTCTTTACGGGCGATTTGGTGAACAATACTGCCGATGAAGTAAAAGACTACATTGATATTTTTAAGAAAATTAAAGCACCCCTCGGTACCTTTTCGGTGCTGGGCAATCACGATTATGGGGATTATTATCAATGGCCAAGCGCCGAAGCTAAGCGACGAAATTTACTAGATTTGAAAGAAGCCCATCGGCTATTGGGTTGGGACTTGTTGGTTGACGAACATCGCGCAATCAAAGTAGGTAATGAGCAGATTGGTTTGTTGGGAATTCAAAACTGGGGTATGGGTGGTTTTGCCCAATATGGTAGTCTAGAAAAAGCTGCTCAAAATACCGAAGACTTTCCTGTCAAACTTCTGTTGTCGCACGACCCAAGCCACTGGAATGCTCAAGTAACTACAGATAAATTTAAGGATATTGATGTGGCTTTTGCGGGGCACACGCATGGCATGCAATTTGGGATAGAGGTAGGCGGTTTTCAGTGGAGCCCGGTTCAGTATCGTTACAAACAATGGGGGGGATTGTACACGCAAGGTGAGCAGCACTTGTATGTAAATAGAGGTTTTGGTTACATTGGCTATCCTGGTAGAGTAGGGATTTTACCTGAGATTACGATTCTGGAATTGGTGAGAGCATAAAAAAAACGTCAGTCTTCATTCGGACACCCAATACAGGAATATCTTTGAAAAATGGTAAAAATTGACAGATGTTATAAAATTTAACACTTGTTAAGTTTTACCATTTTTTTTCTGCGTATTGACGGTGGTAAATTTAAACTGATTGAATTTCAGGGTTTTGGTTCTGCTGTTTTTTAATTAAGCGATTTACGCGATACATCATCAATATACACAGAAGCGTAATCACTGCTGCGACTCCTCCGAGGGTGTTATAGTGTTCTAAAGGGCTGAAATTGTCTTTTTGAACCACAATCAAACCTGCTACAAAAGAGGCAATTCCACCCGCTATTTGTTGCAGCGAAGAATTGATACTCATAAATGCGCCTCTATCTTGAAGTACAGGAAGAGCAGAAATCATCGTAGTAGCCGGAACCATTCGACTCATGATACCGGCCATCATCAATACGTTGAAAAAGATGATAATGCCAAGGGGAACTATACCCAAATTGGTATAAATCAAAATCATGACCACCATCCAAAGTGAGGCGCCAGTGAAGAGTTTATATTTGTCGATTTTGTCGCTAAGACGACCAATAAACGGCATTACAATCAGCGAACTTACTCCCGCCACCATGAAGATTAGGGGGAGTTGTTGGGGAGTTACTTTAAGGTTGTTGATAGCATATACACTTCCAAAAGGCATCATCATAAATCCCCCAATAGACATAAGTGCTGTGGCCAAAAAGCCTATTCGATAATCGCGTTTGGAGAGAGTATGCCAAAGATGAGCCACAGCCTTGCGTTCGCTTTGATGGTGGAGGTGCTGATCTACGGGGCGCATCATTTGAATGATGACGATGGTCAAAATAATGCTTAATCCTACGATCATTAAAAAGGGAGATTGCCACCCCCAAATATTAGCCAAATAAAGACTAATAGGAATCCCTAATACCTGACTTGCGCCAAAGCCCATTTGCACAAAACCCATGACGCGGCCGCGTTGTTCGAGGCTAAAAAGGTCGGTGATAATCGCCATGCTAATTGAGCCAATAACACCCCCAAATAAACCCGTTAGGATACGAGCGGCTACGATGGTTTCGTAGGTGGGAGCGAGGCCACAAAAGAGCGTCCCTACAATAAACCCCATGTAAAAAAAGAGGAGTAATTTTTTGCGATCATACTTATCAGCAAAGCCAGCAGTAAGTAGCCCAGATACCCCCGCGCTAAAGGCATAGCTCGATACCACAAAGCCAAACTGAGAAGGAGTGATTTTCATGGATTTCATCAGTTGGTCGCCCAAAGGAGACATCACCATAAAATCTAGCACGACGGTAAATTGGGTAAGTGCGAGTAGGGCAACTACCCATTTTTGATAGTTCGAAAAAAGCGGTTTTTTGTCTTGCATCATGGTTGTTATCAATTTTTATTTGTCAGAGAAAAAAGGTTTAATTCTCTAAAAAGTGGATATATTCTTTGAGGGCTTTTTCGAGTAAGCCTGATTCAAAGTGCGTGTCGAAGAAAGAGGTTTGAACCTTTGTTTGTTTTTGGGAAATGACTTTTTTCCATATCCCTGTTACTTTTCCATCTACTACGATGATAGGTTTGAAGATACCATTTCCTGTAATCGCCTCTTGGTGTTTGTTGGGGGAAAGTGATGCCGTACGGTCTTTGTAGCTGACCATAAACTCATCAAAAGCAGGGAGCAGATGTACGCTATGAGTGGATATAGAAGGAGAGTTGAGGAAATAATAAAGTTGGTCGTTTATTTTTTCATTGATAAAATTAGATTGCACCAATGCGACAGCCTTACGTGCGTCCGTGATTTTGAGTCCCGACCACCACGCAAAATCTTGCACCGTAGCAGGGCCGTGACTTGTAAAATATTTGAGGGCTAGTTTGCCTAGTGCTTCTTCGCGAGACAAAGGCTGCGTAGCAGGAATACGCTCATCGACTAGCGCGTAGGTGATTTGTTTGTCGCGCGTAGGACCATTGCAAATCAAGCAATTGAGTTCGGCATATGCCGTCAGATGCGCCGCTCTCAAATCGGATGTAATGATGCCTGCTTGTTCAATTTGAGCCATCAGCTCACTTCTCGTAAGATAGTTGTGACCCGCTAAAGCCGTGGCCATCACCTCACTAGCTTTTTGGAGTGTTTGATCATCTAGCGCTAGTTTACGATTCATAGATGCTACAAGTTGTTGGACATGAGGAGCCGTAAGCGCCATTATCCATCGGAGGTCTTGCGCTGCTACCCAATGCCACGTGGGGCGCATGATGTGTGTGCGTACGATTTGCCCTTCTTTGATAGCCTGCTCCACTTGCGAGTCGGTAGCTTGTGGAATACGAAGCCCAATGCCCCATTTGGACATGGTATAATCTTGCGCTTGCACCGCTCCCAAGTGTGATACTACCTCGGCAGGAGTCAGCAAATCGCTATTGAAAATTTTTTGGGACAGAAGCCGATGAGTGGCAATATTGATAGGCTGCATATGTCAATAGGTAAGCTCTTCACAAATAAAACCAGCGTTGGATACCAATTCTTGAATTTGAGTAACTATGCTCTCCGTCGTTTCGATGCGTAGCACACAGTCGCAATCTTCACAATCGACCGTCCAGCGTCTAATGTCAGCTACGGCATCCAATATTAGCCCTATGTTGTACTTGTCGGCCTCGGTTTTGATGTCGGTTTTGAAGATGAGTATTTCGAATGAGCTTTCCATGATTTTTGTAGTGAAGGCGATTCATACGTTAAAAGATAGATAATCAAGAGGGAGTTAAAGCTTTGATGGTAAGCGCTAGGGTTTGCTCTATGATGTCATTAGAAATTTTAAATGGCTGTCCTCCGATACTGCGTCCTTCGTGATGAAACCGAATCAAATTATAAAGAGGGGCGTATGCTATCGACCAAAACACTTCTATGGGCATTGGACTGAGTTCGCCGCGTCTGATGGCATTTTTTACAAACATTCCCATCGAGATTTTGAAATCTTCTACAAAGTTTTCCATAATTTTTTCTTTGAAAGAAGAACTTCTAATCTGTTCGTAAAATTCTGATTCTAAGCGATTTTCGATGGCATATTGAGCGCGGTTTCGCCACTGAATGCGAAGCCCTTCAGCAAAGGGCAAATCTGCGTGGAAATCTTTCAAAACACTTTCACTGAATTTTTTGCCGATGATTAGCCCAATGCTCGTAATGAGGTCTTCTTTGTCTTTATAGTAAATATACAAAGTAGCGGGGGAGACCTCCGCTGCTTTTGCCAGTTTTTGCATACTAAAGCCCTCTAATCCGTGAGCTACGATAAGCTCGATGGCTTTTTGCTGTACTTGTATTTCTTTGCTTTCGTCACGTGTTCTCATGATGGTTACAAAGATAAATGAATGTTTGTTTATTTTTAAATTAAAAAATGATTAAGTAGTTTGGTTTAATGCCTGCTTAACGCGGGCAGGGTTCAAAACGCTGCTCGCGTTAGTACGCCATTTGCTTTTTTTTAGATATTCTAGTGATGTTACAGAGAAGTAGATTGATTTGGTGTAGGTTTAGGTTTAACGCAGGCAGCGTTCAAAACGCTGCCTGCGTTTAAACGTTGTGTTGAAACGTCTTTAGTCAAATATTCTCGTGATACTACAGAGATAGATGTTAATGCCTACTTAACGCAGGTAGCGTTCAAAACGCTACCTGCGTTGAAACGTTCTTTAGTCAAATATTCTCGTGATGCTACAGAGGTAGATGTTAATGCCTACTGCCTACTTAACGCAGGCAGCGTTCAAAACGCTACCTGCGTTGATATGTAGATAATTAAAGTTTTATTCTATTGATGGTAATTTCTTCGTTACGAAAATTTGCTTGTAGTCGTGCGTGATCTTTAAAATTGAAGACTTGACCATCAGTACGTACTTGGTCGATTTTGGTAAAATCAAGGGTTTCTACCAGCCAACCTACTTTTTGAGGAGTCATATAGCTTATAATACCTTCTTCAGGGAGATTTTTGTCGGGAGTACAATAACAAGCCGCAAAGCCATAGTTGACATCCACGGCAGGTGACCACGTAGCCTCGCCAATGGTTTGGGAGACTACCATATAGGCTTGATTTTCGAGGGCACGAGCGCGAGCACCTACGTGTACACGCGTAGATCCTCGGATGGTTTCTGTACAACTTGGCACCAAAATCAGTGACGCGCCTGCTTCGCTAAGTTTTTGACTTCCAATACTAAACTCTACATCATAGCATATCTGTATCCCAAAACTACCCCATTCGGCTTCAAAAAGCGTCAACACTTTAGGGGAGGTTTGGATACCCCATTCTTCATCTTCAAAACGAGTCATAAAAAATTTGTCCTGATAGCCTACCAATCCTTTGGGCGAAAACACAAAGGCGCGATTGTGGGCTTTCTCATTTTCGATGACAGGAATGCTCGGAGCCACAATCACGACTTGATACAAACGCGCCAAATCCGCAAAAACTGCGCAAAAGTTGTGTTTGAGGGTGTCAAGTTCTAGTACTTGTCGCCTAATATCAAGGCGAATTTCGTCGGAAAAGATACTCACCAATTCCATCGAGCCATACTCAGGAAATACCAAAAGCTGCGCTTGTTGCTTCACAGCCTGGGCGACCCATTCAGAGGTGTGCTGTTGCCATGCTTCAAAATCTGTATGATGACTGATAGGGTATTGGGCGGAGGCTATGGTAACGTTCATTTTATAGTTCTTTTTTCCAATAAACCATCGGTTTTACAGTGGGAGAAGTATCGCCTACATCGAGCCATTCAAAACTGCTTTGTAAGCTTGGGTCTTTTTGATAGCCTCTTTTGAGCCAAAAGGCATCATTGGGGCGGTAGTTTTGGGGTTGAGCAGGGTGGTTGTCTTCTCTTACTACGGCACAAAAACAGGTAGTGGTATAAGTACCAAAACTTCGCGTATGAGCTTCGCGTTCGTCAAAAAAACGGTGCCCTAGTCCTAGCCCTCGATAAGCGGGAAGTAAAATGCTTTCGCCGAAGTAAAATATTTTACTTAAATCATAACCTGCCTCTTCAAAAGGCAAACGCACTTCGGGGGTTTCGTTGAGAAGGGGAATACAGGTGGTAGCTCCTACCATTTGGAGACCATCATAAACCGCAAATAAAAACCCTCTTTCGGCAGCGGCGTAGGTTTGTAAGTATTCTTTTTCGTGAGAAAGTGTGCCTTCGTATAGATAGGGGAAATCTCGAAAAACAGCGATACGGAGCTGACCTAGGTCTTCAAACACAGTAGCGATTTTGCCACCGTGCTTGCTGATAAAAGATAGATTCATGCTAGTAGTTACGAAACTAATTTAATCCAAAGAGGTAGGTTGTAGTAAGTGGTGACGCGGGTGATTTTGCCATTTTTTACTTCCAAAAACGCCCCTGCTGGCAACACATACTGCTGTCCGTGAGCGGGAGGCAGACCTTCTTCGGCTTTTTTGTAAGTACCATTGACCACAAATTCGGCAGCGATGCGGCTATCGTCTGAAGCGCTAAAAAATACCATATCGCTCAAAGTCTCTTCGTACGATTCGTCCATGTGTTGCATAAACTCGGTGAACTTTTCGTTGCCGATTCTGACTTCGCCTTGATTGGGCTCGTGGCGCACTTCGGGGTCTAGCAAAGATAGCATTCCCTCCCAGTTTTTTTGATTAAAATAAGCGTAGTACTGTTTTACGATGTCTAAAGAAGTCATTTGAATAAAGTATAAGATGTACCAAAAGGGTAACTGCTTTTAGGTGATTGCAGTTCCGAAAGATGCTATGGTAATTGCATAAAATGTCGCTAAACTTGGAAAGTCACCGCTTACCACGCTATAGGAGTCAACGAAATTTACTGTATCTTTTTCAATAATTTTATGGTGATTTGTCGTTTTAAATAAAAATACTGGATTTCCGGTATTTCTATTTTAGAAAAAAATAAAAACCTTTGTAGTAGATGTTTTGCGTTGAATTTTCTTGTTTTTGTGAGTGTACATTTTCAAGTAAAAACTAATTTACTATTTACTAAGTTTTTTGTTTCTAATCTTTAATTGAGTTGAGGTGTAGATAGGGTGTTTTGGATTGCGTGTGGGTGTAAAAATGATTTTGCTGCGGTAATAGATTAGCATATTTTACCTTCAATCAGACCTGGTTTAGTATAAGTATTTTTGTGTAATAGTCTATAATGCAATGGTTTATGGGTGGGGTGTAAAGTGTAGATGTTATGCTAGAAGTTCAATATTGGATCAATATTGCCTAAAATGTATTCCTGCAGCTTCTTAAAATGAATGAAGAAAATGACTCAATATTATTTTAAACGTTAGCATTTATATATTCGTAAATAACAAAGTTTTTGTCACTTAAATATTGAATAATATGAAAAATTTAGCTTGTTTGTATGTAATATTATTTTTTTGTGCTTCATGCCAACCTAATGGTAATTTGGAAAAAACTTCTGTGCACAATGATGTAACATCAAGTAGAAGTGTTAAGGCAATCAAAACAGCTTTTGAAAATAGAGAGCTAGTGAGTCTGAGTAAAATCAACTATCATGGAGCCGCACCTGAAACAGTATCTTTAGGGCCTTTATTTGCCAGACTCCGTGACATTGGAGCTTTGCAACCTGTGAGAAATGACCAAGGTAAGTATGACTCCGCCGCAAAACTCTCTTGGAAAAATGAGGACGAAAAATTAAGAGGGTTTTTGAGTGGACTTAGCCAAACTGACGTGGCTACTTCCTGTATTAAACAATATTGCGCATTGCAAATGATTCTAAAAACGCAGTTGCTGGAAGACAATTCACCCGAAGTACTTGAAGCATTGAAGTATTATACTTATGTACTGGCAACCGAAAAAAATCTGAGTCCAGCGGTTTATTATTATAGTTTTCAAAAACTAAAAGTACTGGATAAATCAGAACAGTTGACGAAAATAGCCACCCATTCATTAAAAGCCATTGATGAAGCAATACTGCAAAATAAAGAAAATACCCAAAAAATGCAGCTTGCTTTGAAGGATTATCCTGAGGCTAAGAAAGGGGCTTTTTATATGGATCAAGTGAATGCTTCGCAAGAGTTAGATGCTCAGTATAAGTATTGTGCTCAATCTATCAAAAAGATGTTATAGGAGTTGTACAAAATACAGCTGAACATGGAAAGGCCATTAAGGGTAATCCTGAGGACTTCCCGTATTAAAAGGAATATAAGTATTTAAAAACCAAAAAACGCCAGCTCATGAGCTGGCGTTTTTTGGTTTTTAAATACAAAGTGGTTTTATTTTTCGCCTGACATCTGTCCTGTTTTACTATTAGATGTTTTAGGCGGGGCATTTTTGACATACTTGTCGAGCCAGCCGTTCATTTCAAATAGCATATGCAAAAGCGATTCTTTGGCGGTATAGCCGTGGCTTTCGTAAGGTAAAAATACCAATTTTGCCGTTGCACCCATGCCTTTGAGGGCATTGTAATAGCGTTCTGATTGAATCGGGAAAGTACCGGTGTTGTTGTCGGCTTCGCCGTGAATCATGAGAAGCGGTGTTTTCATCTTTTCTGCATTCATAAAAGGCGACATCTTGTTGTACACATCAGGTGCTTGCCAGTAGGTACGCTGCTCATTTTGGAAACCAAAAGGCGTCAAAGTCCGGTTGTAAGCTCCTGAGCGGGCAATTCCTCCGCGAAATAAGTTGCTGTGAGAGAGTAGGTTGGCGGTCATAAATGCCCCGTAAGAGTGTCCACCTACCCCTACACGACTAGCATCCACCACTCCAAGTCTTACCCCTTCGTCGATAGCGGCTTTGGCACTGGCTACGAGTTGTTCTACGTAAGTATCGTTGGGTTCTTTGTCGCCTTCACCCACAATCGGAATAGAGGCATTTTCGAGTACGGCGTATCCCATAGTGACAAAGGCCGCGCCAGTCCAGTAGCTAATACGGTTGAATTGATAAGGCGAACCATTGACTTGGCTAGCCGCTGCTGCGCTTTTGAACTCCGCAGGGTAAGCCCACAAAAACGTAGGCAGCGGACCGTCTTCTTTTTTGTAGCCAGGAGGCAACAAAAGGGTGGCGGTCAAATCTACGCCGTCGGGGCGTTTGTAGCGGAGTTGTTGTTTTTGAATTCCTTTGAATTGTGGGTAAGGGTGCGGGAAAAACGTAATCTGAGTCAAGGCAGGCTCGGCAGGCTTTTTACCTTTTTTGGGAGCAGGTTTGAGGTTACGAATAAAATAGTTGGGTTGCTCTTCTTGGGATTCGCGAGAGGTAAGAATCAATCCCTTTTGGGCATCAAGAATGCTGATAGGGCGCTCAAAATAAGGCGCTTCCGAACGCCACAAGCGGGTGCTTTGTTTGGTGGTAAGATTAAAAATATCTACAAACGGACGGTCACCTTCGGGCGAAGCTCCCTGACCCGTCAGGTAAATTTCGTTGTTGGGGGTGAGGTCCAAAACATATTCACCATACGCATTTTTTTTCAATTCGGGCGAGCCAGGGTTGTTGTAGCGGTCTTCCGAAGAGCGGTCAAATAGTACCACTGGATTGGCTGGGTTGCTTGGATTGACCCATTTTGTCAAGGTTTTACGGGTACTGTACCAGCGTTCTGAAAACAAAGCCACTTGGTCATTTCCCCAAGTAACACCCGCAAAACGATAGGCCGCGTTGTACAATTCTTTAGGAGTACCTGAAAAAGGCGCTTCTAAAGAATATACCACATCGCGAATCTCGGCTTTGCGTTTAGGATCGCCGCCGTCTTTGGCTTCTACCCAATAGACAGTGGCGGGGGCGTCGTTGCGCCAGTTGTGGTTGCGTTGTCCCATGGGCGCTGCATCTGGTCCCCAAGGTACGTTTTCGTGTAAAGGAGTGTCAGTAAGGGTTTTTACAAAACTTCCTGTACTGCCATAAATGTCAATTTTGGAAGGAAAGCGATTGACGGTTACCAAATAAGAAAAAGGGCGATGAATGGTTTCTACCATTACATAGCTGCCGTCGGGCGAGGGGACAGCCGCTGCAATGATACCCATACTACCTATTTTTTGAATCGTACCGGTTAAGCTGATTTTGGCTACCTGAGACGTACCATAGTACTCAAAAAGCTTTTCGTCGGTAGGGTTTTTGAGCAAATCTTGATACGTGGCCGCTTGCGCTTTTTTGCCCAAGTTTTCTTGTACGGTCGGTCCGGAAGGTACGCGACTGATTTCGGGGGCACCACCACGCTCGGCAGGGATGATTTTGGCAATCAAGCTTTGATTGTCCGAAACCCACTGATAAGGCGTTCCTAGAGTACCATTGAGAGCTAGGTCGGTGAGTTTGGCAGCTGCTGCGGTAGCTACATCGGCTACATATAGCTCGATTTTAGAGTCAGTAGTGTTTGTAAAGGCGATTTTGCTGTTATCGGGCGACCACTGAATGCTCGACAGTTTGGCATTGGCGGGTAGTCCCGTGATTTGGATATCGGAAGCACTTGCCGATACTTTTCTCAATTTCAGGTTGTTGACATACACGGCGCGACTTGGGCCACTTGTGGCGGGGTTGAGGCGTAAGCCAGCCAATCGCAGTTCGGGTTCAGAAAGCTCCGCAATGGTTGTAGTAGCGGTGTTGCGTTCTGAAATCAATAGCCACTGGCCTTTGCTATCGACGCTCACGGTAGGTGTGGGAGGGGCAAGTACCAAATCTGCTAGGGGTTTGGGAGGAGTTTGGTACCCGACATTGTCTTGGGCAAAGGCCGTAAATCCGCCTAAGCACAGCAAATACAATAGTGGTTTTCTCATGAGTTTTAGTTGTTTTTGAAGTTATGTGTGAATTGAATTAAAATATGACTCAAAAAAAGCTTGAGTAATTTCTTGTTGGTTATCAGACAATTGAGCTGTAACAAGGCTTTTGAAAATCGATGGACTAACTATAAGTGTCCTTCTCAAAAGAGTAAAAGATCGCTTGAACTCTGTAGCTTGTTGAAATAGTTGCTCAAATTCGGCAAACAAAAAATCTTTGAATTGGGTGGTATCTATTTTTTGATTGCTTAACAAACCAAAAGCCAACTTAATATTCTGCAAAATGGGATAGATTACACTTCCTTGTCTTTTTCTAAGTAATTCTTTTCTGTTAAGATTACAAATTTCGATTGTTTGTTCACCTCTTTCATTATGACCATCTAAGCCTTTAAGGGCAATGCCTTGGTATTGAGAATCAATCTCAAAAGTTAAAAAATCAATCGGGTTATCTATTTCTGGATGAAGTAGATAGGGGTTTTCATCTATAAGAGGGGGTTGATTCGCAATACATTTTTGTAAATCTAGTTTGCCCTCCCAAAGACAATCTTCGTAGGTACTGCGTTTATTTTTAATTGGGAATTTATCTCCTTTTCCACCCCCTATTTTATTGCATTCATGGCAAGTAGGCACCAAGTTAGACCATTCATAACATAGCCAAAAATAACCTCCATGATGGGTATTGATTATTCTTTTTTTAGGTCGATAATGTTCTATATAAGTATAGGTATGTTGTTCACAGTAAGCACATTTTCCATGATAAATCTCTTCGAGCGCTTCTACTACTTCTTCACGGATGATTTGGGTGTGTTCGTCTTTGTATTTGCCTCGATAGATGTCAGTATTAATTAAATTTTTGTCTGCTTCAATCTTCTTTAATAAGTCCAACAAGTCGGGACGAGATAAAGACGAAGGTTTTTGTGTGAGGTTTTTGTTTACTTTTCTCATCACTTTTTGAGTAGACTAAGCAATTCTTGTTTGTTTTCCTCAGTGAGGTATTGATCAATTTGTTTTTCAAGTTGGTCATTAAAAAGTACCTCTTGATAGGTTTGCTCACTTCTAATCATTTCATTGTTGGGTTTACTTTCAGGAATTAACTCCTGAAATCCAAAAATGGGTGATGTTAAAATAGCGTTTGGGGTCAATATGCTAAAATCTATATCCAGTTTTTCAATTTCAATTCCTTGTTGTTCACTGCGTTTTACGTGCAATAATACAGTATCACAAGGCGCTCCCAGCAATGGAATAGGGCTGTGGGTAGAAGCAATAAATTGAATACTGGGAAATAATTCAGTAAGCTTATGAACAAACAACTTTTGAAATTTAGGATGAAGGTGTAGCTCAAGCTCATCAATGATAACAACCCCCACCAAATCAGACAAGTTCGTTACTCCTTGTTTGGTAGATAAGCGATAAATCATATCACCTATCATCGCGATAATGTTGCGATAACCCGCTGCCAACTGAGTAAAAGTAACTCCATCGTTGACTAACTTACCCTCATCGTCTTTTTCAAAATACTTAACTTGAATAGCTTTGGTAGTACTATCTATTTCAATTTTTTCTAAATTGGGTAATAAGGATTTAAAGATATTTACGATTTGTCTGAACTCATCAGGGCGATAGGCATTGGTATCCTTAAGTAGTTGTTCTATGTCCAACAAAACGGCATTGGTATTAAATAAACTATAAGTAGGAGCACTCTGTTTTTCCAAACTTTCTTTGGTCGTATAGGCTGAAATTTGGAGCCTTGATGAGCCATAAGTTGCTAGATGATCCGTCACCCGATGTTGCTCAGCATAAGTAGGGCTGGAACTTGAGCGATTGGTCACTGTTGAAATGTCATCAATGTAATAAGTAACTTCAATCGTTGCCGAAGATGGTATGAGCTCGTTACCCATAGCATCATATCTGCCATGAAGTCCTGCTGCGATAGCTTGTAAAACCGAGGTTTTGCCAAATCCGTTTTCTCCGGTCAAAAATATCCAACGAGCATTATTAGGTAGATTTGTAATACTGGTATGTTTGATTCCTCGAAAATTCCGAACTTCTAAGGACGTAAGCGCAAGTTTCTTTTTTACAAAATTGGTGGGAGGACTATAAAAAGGTGATTTAGCAAGGTAGTTTTCAAATTCTTGTTGGGTAATAATAAAGTCTAAATCTGTTTTTTCAGCCTGAAACAAGGCTTTGATAGGAGGCCAATCTCTAGCCAAAAAATCTTGGAGATTATTGTTAATTTTAAAAGTATACTCTTGCTCACCGTACTTTAAGGGAGTATTGGAAGACAGTATCGAAACAATAGAATCCATGTATTTATCGTAGAAAGATTGCGGATTATTACCAAACACATACAAATCTTCCTTGCTATTGATTAAGAGAGAGAGGCGCGTATTGTAGGAATCTCTCCCCAAAAGCCTGACGACTACGACTTCTTCATATTGATTTTCTGGATTGATAGAGTACGAAAGAGGTTCAGAGTGACTTATTTCTGTCAGAAAATAGAACTCTCTCCCTGCTTGTTTTTCACTAAAATGGTGTTCGAGTAATAGGTCGAAAACGTGGCGATGTATGTCATTGAGACTAGTCATAAGATAGCTTTGTATTCAACAAATTACGTAAATGCGGCACAAAAAATCTACTTTTACTATTCATCTACTCTAAAGCGTCCAAAGAAGCCTGAGCGTTTTCCGAGTTGTTCTTCCATATCGCTGAGTTCGATTTTGAGCGCATGAATGGAAAGCGAAATTTCCCAAACCGAAAGACCCAAAGCTGCTATCTGGAGCAATAAAGCAACGAAAAATAACATTTGTGCGGCAGATTGGTAATGTAAATAGATGAAAAGCATGGAAATTGCGCTCAACAGCAAGCTCGTCACGATGATAAACTGTATATTTCTAATGATATGCACACGTCGGTGGAGG
This sequence comes from Runella zeae DSM 19591, assembly GCF_000423565.1. Taxonomy (GTDB): domain Bacteria; phylum Bacteroidota; class Bacteroidia; order Cytophagales; family Spirosomataceae; genus Runella; species Runella zeae. Next base: position 94,407 of record NZ_AUIF01000038.1, read on the forward strand.
TGTTTGATTTGTTCGACATAGTTGACATCGGGCGTAACTCTAAACTTATCGTGCAGTTCGCGGATGAGACTCGCAATCGCTAAATAACGATTCGTGAAAGCAATCATCATCAACGATACCGTCGAAAACAAAATGGCTGGGGTACTTATGGAAAGTTCCATGTGTTTGTTAAAGTTGTAATTTAGTAAAGATAAGTCGCTATTGTTTATCTATTTGATTTTTAAAGGTCAATCAAATATACCAAGATAAGATAATTCTCAAACTACTTAATCTTTAAATGTAAAATGTATCCCCTTTAAAGCCAGATTAGAACTAACTTTGTCCAAAATTTTGACAATGAAAGAAAACGTTTTTGATTCCCACAAATTTAAACTTTGGAAGCGGCATTTGTTAAGTAATGGCCTCCAGATTCACCACATCGACGAAAAGTTTACCCGTCACAATAGCAACGGAGAGGCACTTTTTTCACTTTTGATGCTCGATGCTACCACTCCCGAAGGCGACAAAATTCCTCCTATTTGCTTTTTAAAAGGCGAAGTACTGTGCGTTTTGGTATGTCTTATTGATGAGCAAACCAAAGATAAATACCTCTTGCTGGTAAAACAGCGCCGCATCTGCGATGGTTCGATGACTTACGAACATCCCGCCGGTATGCTCGACAGCGAATCGGATGCCTATAAAGTAGCCGCCAAAGAAGTGTGGGAAGAAACGGGGATTCAGTTGGAAAGAAGCCAACTAGTACGCCTGTTAGACTTTCCTGCTTACCCTTCTACGGGTACGAGCGACGAAGCAATGCACTATTTTTATTGTGAAATCGAACTTCCCTTAGAACAAATCAAAGCTTACGATGAGCAATTTATGGGGGAAGCTTCTGAGCATGAGCGTATCGTGACTTGTGTGCTGCCTTTTGTGGAAGGTCATCGACTTATCAACAATGTCAATGGTATTTTGCTTGACTTTTTGTATCTAAAGGCTATCGGCGATTGGGAGTTGATGGCAAAATTGTAAGGTCGTGGCATGGTTTTTTGAGTTACCATAATGAGAAGTACTCAATACAAACAAAATGAGTAGGAGCTAAAAGTTGTGCCATTGTTCTCACCGAATGTTTGGAGTTGAGTTTTTGATAACCAATTAAATACTTAACACATGAAAACAATTAAAAAAATTGCCGAAAAATACCAAGTAAGTGAAGAAACTGCCCAAGCTCTGCTGATGGGGCTGAAAGTCACTGGTGGAAGACAAGTACAGTTTAACATAGGTGAACTGGGCGGCATGGGGCAATGGCAACCCGGAATGATAATGGTAGGCGATATGTTTGACATAGGCTTGAAGTACAAAGTAGATGGCTTATGCACTGAGCTATCGGAGCTAGTTCGGGCAGAGGAAGAAACGCCTAAAACACCTACTAAAGCCACTTCTAAAACCAAAGCACCGCCAAAAATCGAAAGTAAAAATACCAAACCTTCGGCCTCATTTCGGGGAAGTCAAAATGGGTATCATTATGCTTATTTTTCCTCAGAGAACAAATTAGAGATTGAACACGAGGGTAAAATTACAAAGTATAGTACCAAAGGTTATGAGCTTTCGGGAGTGCAGCAATCACAATCCAACAGTGTCCAGAATCTTACTTTTAGCTATCCTGGAGGTACGGTAAGTGTCAAAGATTTGAAAAAAATAAAATAGACTTCATGTCAATCCTAAAAGCTCTGCATAGGAGCTTTTAGGATTTGATCTCTTCTTCCACTAAATCTAAATCTTCAGTCGGGACTACTTCATTAGGTATAGCTGTACCCATAATACGCTTGCGGTGCTGTATGCCCCAAGCCCTCATTTCGTTAAGAACATTCCGCAACGAATGTCCGTAGGGAGTTAATTCATATTCTACGGTGACAGGAACAGTGTCGTACACGGTACGTTTGACCATTTGATTGATTTCTAATTCACGCAATTCTTTCGACAACATCCGAGGGGTAATGTTGATAATCGACCTTTCCAATTCTTTAAAACGTTTTTTTCCTTGTATTAAGGCTCCTAAAATGGGTAGTTTCCATTTGCCACTGATGATGTCAAGACAGTCGCGGACGGGTACTACATAGTCTGCACAATTGGGCAAGTCTTCTTTTATCATTTGTATACAAATCGTTTAGTTGCTATCATGAAGTATACCGATATACTTTGGTATAGTAGTTACTTTTGTATAGTAAAGGTAGCTACATTTGCTGTTGGTAAAAAGATTATCCATAAAATAAATTACAAAGATGATATTAGTAACAGGAGCAACGGGTCATTTAGGTTCAGCTACGATTGATTTTTTATTAGAAACAACGCCTAGTACTCAAATAGTAGCATTGGTGAGAGATGTAGCTAAAGCAGGCAACCTCGCAGAAAAAGGGGTTGAAGTTCGTCAAGGAGATTATTCGGATGCCGATTCGCTATCAAAAGCTTTTGAAGGAATAGATACTTTGTTGTTGATTTCGTCGAGTTCAATGGAAAACCGACTTTTGCAGCATACCAATGCCATAGAAGCCGCCAAAAAAGCAGGCGTAAAATACATTGTATATACAAGTGTGGTCAAGCCCTCTTACGAAACCAAGTTTTTGCCCGGTCTTGATCACATCAAAACCGAAGAATACCTCAAAGCGTCAGGGCTAAATTATGTTGTTTTTAGAAACACTTTTTATGCCGAAGTATTGCCGATGTTGTTGGGTAATGCCCTCGAAACAGGGGATTGGTATTATCCTGTGGGAGATGCCAAAATCAATTTAGTGGCACGGTTTGATATAGCTGAAGGATTGGCAAAGGTACTCGTAGCCCCCGAAAAGCACCTCAATCAAGTGTATGAAATCACGTCGGGTGAGTCGTTATCGTTTACCCAAATTGCCGCTCTTTTGACCGAAGCGAAGGGCAAGACGATTACTTATACTAGTATTCCGACCGAAGCTTTTGTGGGTGGATTGCAACAAGCAAATCTTCCCGAACCCGTAATAGCGATGATTGTAGGGATAGCAGAAGCTATCAAAGATGGCGAACTAAGTACGACAGATGCTGCTTTGGAAAATATTTTAGGTCGTAAAACTACTCCGCTAAAGTCTTTTATAGAATTGTTATAACCACATCTTTAATCAACCCAATCTCATGAAAATTACGCTTTGGATTGTTCAAGTATTGCTTGCGGCCATGTTTTTGATGGCTGGTTTCATGAAACTCACGACTCCAATCGCCGAGTTGGCGACTCAGTTGCCTTGGGTTAAGGATTTTTCGGAAGGTATAGTCCGATTTGTTGGAGCAGTGGAGCTGCTTGGGGCAATCGGCCTTATTTTGCCTTCGCTTTTAAGAATTAAGCCTATTCTGACTCCCCTTGCTGCCTTAGGATTGACTACAGTGATGATTGCAGCGGCGGTTTATCATGCGCTTAAAGGCGAATTTGCGGCTATTGGTTTCAATTTCGTACTGGGAGCTTTGGCGTTGTTTGTGGCTTGGGGAAGATACCAAAAGGCTCCTATTAGTGCTAGTTGAAAATCTTCAACGATTTAGGCTAGAATTTTGCCAAAATAAACCACTTTGGTAACTTAGCAACCGCTTAGTACACACTAAGCGGTTTTTGTTTTTTCACCTCTTAACCGATAGCCATGTCTTCTACTGTTTTGGAGCGTTTTCTACGCTATGTGCAAATTGATACTCAGTCAGATCCTCATTCTTCTACTCAACCTTCTACCGAAAAACAAAAAGATTTAAGTCGGGTTTTGGTAAATGAGCTTTTTGAAATGGGCCTTGTAGATGCTCATTTGGACGAGTATGGCTACGTATATGCTACTTTACACGCCAATACCCCCAAGCTCAATGTTCCGGTGATTTGTTTTTGCTCGCACGTAGATACGGCGCCAGATTGTTCGGGAAAAGGTGTAAAGCCGCTTGTGCATCAGCAATGGGACGGCTCAGATATTGTTTTGCCCGATGATACATCGCAAGTTTTGCGAATAGCCGACCATCCAGATTTAAGGGGCCAAATCGGCAATGATATCGTGACCGCAAGTGGGACTACGCTTTTGGGGGCTGACAATAAGGCAGGTGTCGCCGAAATCATGGATGCCGTTTATCAGCTTGTCAATCATCCTGAGATCAAACACGGCACTATCAAAATCCTATTTACGCCCGATGAAGAAATAGGGCGAGGAACCGCCAAGGTCGATTTGGAGAAATTGGGGGCGGATTTTGCCTATACGATTGATGGCGAAAGCCTCGGAACACTCGAAGATGAGACTTTTAGTGCCGATGCGGTCAAAATCACAATTTATGGCGTAAGTACCCACCCTGGGTTTGCCAAAGGAAAATTGGAAAATGCCCTCAAAATAGCGGGCGATGTATTGGCGGCGTTGCCCAAAGACCGCCTTTCGCCCGAAACTACCGAAGAAAAAGAAGGGTTTATTCACCCGACACACATGGAAGGCATCCTCGAAAAAGTAGTGTTGGAGTTTATCATTCGCGATTTTTCGGTAGAAGGTTTGCACGAAAAGGAGACTTTTTTAAAAAATATTTTGGACAGTGTACTCGTCAACTACCCTAATTCTAGGGCTGATTTTGAGGTGATTGAGCAGTACCGTAATATGAAAGAAGTGTTAGACCAACATCCCCAAGTAAGTGAATACGCCCTAGAAGCCATCAAACGTTCAGCCTTGACTCCCCTTAGAAGAAGTATCCGAGGAGGAACCGACGGCTCACGTTTGTCTTTTATGGGATTGCCCTGCCCTAATATTTTTGCGGGTGAACATGCCTTTCATTCCAAACTAGAATGGGTATCGGTACAAGACATGCAGAAGGCCGTGGAAGTGATTGTGAATTTGTGCCAGATTTGGGAAGAAAAAACGTAGATTTTTTTAGGAAACAAACAAAAAAAACGCTTTCTATATACCAAAGTAATAAGATACAAAAAAAGGTATACTTAAGAAATTAGTTATTTTGTATTAAATGAGCTTTTTGTAAGCTCATTTTTTGTTTATTAGCATTTCATATAATTTAAAAAACAAAAGTTATGACCCGTTACAGCCTCTTAACCTTTACTATTGTACTCAGTTGTTTGTTGAGTTCCTTCCAAATGGACGATGCTTGGTTTGACAAAATTGTGAGTAAATTTCAAAACTACCAGCGTACCTATCCTCAAGAAAAAGTCTATTTACACCTAGATAGGCCCTATTATTCGGCAGGAGAACGGATTTGGTTTAAAGCCTATTTGGTGACGGCCATGCTTCACGAAGCCGATTCAATCAGCCGAGTGCTTTATGTGGATTTGGTAAATAAGCAAAATGGAAAAATCATTTTGATGAAAAAAGTAGCTATGTCGAGTGGTATAGGAAGGGGAGAGTTGGCTCTTGGAGACTCGCTAGCAGTAGGGGAGTATCGTTTAAGAGCATACACCAATTGGATGCGTAATTATGACGATTCTTTCTTTTTTCAACGAGATATAAAAATTCTTCGCCCAGATTTCAAAGCCTCGTCGTTGCCGCCTAATCCTGATGATATTGACGTGCAGTTTATGCCAGAAGGGGGGCATCTTGTAGCCAATTTAGAAAGTCGAGTTGCTTTTAAAGCACTCAATACCTTGGGAAAAGGAACCGATATCACAGGGGCAGTATTAAACCAAGCCAATGATACCGTGGCAGGTTTTAATACAGGACATTTGGGGATGGGCTTTTTTAATCTAAAACCTGAATCTGGACAACAATACAGAATAGAAGTCAGGAAACCCAACGGACAATACACCAAATATCCGATGCCAGAGATATTGGCTGAAGGCTTTGTACTGACCGTCGATAATCTATCCAATAAAGATAACATAAGGGTGATTGTGAGGCACAATAAAAACGTGACACAAGGCGAATTAGCACTTCTTGTACATACACGGGGACTAGTAGTATACGGAGCAAAAGGGGCAATGGCCAAAAAAACGCTGCTTTTTAACGTGCCGCGAGCTGAATTGCCCGAAGGTGTCCTTCATTTTACGCTGTTTGATGACCAAGCCAAGCCCGTAGCTGAGCGCTTGGCTTTTATCAATAAAAACCAACAATTAAATATTCAGGTTGCGACTGATAAACAAGTCTATAAATCGCGTGAAAAAGTAGAGGTGGAAATCACGGCCAAAGATGCCAACGGGCAGCCTGTGAGCGGTAATTTTTCGTTGGCAGCCGTTGATGCTGGCCAAATCATTGACAAAGAACTTTATGCTGACAACATCCGTTCGTATTTTTTGCTGACTTCTGATTTGAAAGGAAATATTGAGGAACCGGCAAGGTATTTTAGTGCCCAAAATACCAATTCAAATGCGCAACTTGATTTGTTGATGATGACCCAAGGGTGGCGACGGTTCAATTGGGCTGCGGTTTTGAGTGATTCTGTGAGTGCTCATCCTTTTTATTTGGAGCAGGGCATTAGTTTTCAAGGCAAAGTGACCCGCCTCAACAAAAAGCAAGCCGGTAAAGTAAAACTGACTTTCATGATGATGCAAAAAGACAGTGCTCAGTCGTTTTTGACGGGCGAAAGCACCGAAACGGGGGAGTTTGCAGTTTATGACGTGGATTTGCGCGATACCACCAATCTGCTGGTACAGGCCGTCACGGAAAGAGGCAATCGAAACCTCGTTCTTAGTCTTACGCCCTTTCAGCCAGCCAAAATGACGGTAACTAAAGTGCCTTATAACCCTATAGAATTTGACGCCAACGAATTGGCAGAGTATCTCAGACGAACCGAAGAATACTTGCGCATAGAACGGCAGATAAGAGCAAGCCGGGAGCAACTGCTGCAAGAAGTGGTAGTGAAAGCAAAAAAAGCCGACCCGCTAAAAGATGATGGAAGAAGGGCACTGTATGGTAATCCTGATGCCACTGTGAAATTTGACCAAATCAATACGGCAGGCGCTATGAGTATTTTTGATGTGATTCAGGGGAGAGTGGCGGGAGTTACTATCACGGGAAGTGGCATGGACCGAACCGTTCAGATTCGGGGAGCGGCTAATTTTAGTGGAGTAGTAGAACCGCTTTTTGTGTTGGACGGAATGCCCGTTGACAAACAAGCGATCATGAATCTTCCACCGTCGGACGTAGAGGCCGTCGATATTTTGAAAGGTGCTTCGGCGGCTATCTATGGGAGCCGTGGGGGAGGAGGAGTGATTGCGATATTGACAAAACGTGGTGGTAGCAACTACGATTGGTCAAAAGAGGCGGTTCCGGGTACCTTAGTCACCAAAATCTTAGGATATAGCCCAGAAATAGAGTTTTACGCTCCTAAGTACGATAAGCCCGCCCCTGAGCACGTTCGGCCTGATTTTCGCCCTACTGTATTTTGGGCACCTCTCATCCAAACCAACCAAGAAGGAAAGGCCAAAGTGACCTTTTTTACCTCCGATGCCAAATCTACGATTCAACTAAAAATAGAAGGTATGACGAGTGTAGGAAAAATGGGCGTAGGGCAAGGGCAGTTTAAAACTTCTGAATAAGCAATTAGTACTACCATTGAAAATAGACAAGCCTGCTGAGGATTTCTCCCGGCAGGCTTGTCTATTTTTTACCATTTTTCAAGTCCTAACAATGTCTTGCCTAGTTCATTGAGTTCGGCACGATCATATTTGATTTGTTCCCAACGGCGAGGGTCACCCGGAAAAGCATAACCTTCAGGGGCAATGCGGTTTTTCCAAGAATTGATGCGCCATTCGCGCATGGCATCATTGTCTTCTTCGGCGGGCATCATTGAGATGTACTGAGCGATTCTGACCTTATCTCCTGAGAGGTTGGGACGGATACCGTGCGGCTGACTGCTATTAAATATCAGTAAATCACCCGCTTCGAGTTTTACTTTTATGAGTTTGTCTTCAAAACCACTGATGTCGGGTTGGAAGCGATTGCGGTCGGCGGGTTGGGTAAGTTTCCACGTATCGTAAGTTCTGAAAAGCTCAGGAATACATTGAAACCCGCCCATGTTTTCGTCGGTTTGGTCGGCAAGGGCGAGTACACCCTGTACGTTTTGGGGTTTGGTTTCGGGGTCATAATCCCAGTGAATAAACCCTTTGTATTCAAAACCCGGACGAATCGGGAAGTTGAGGTTGGCACGGTCGATAGTGACCCATAGTTTTTCCGTACCCCAAATATCCACAAAGGCGTCGTAGACCCGTTGCATTTGGCGATTGTTCCAGAGATGTTGATGGTTATATACTTCTACCATGCCTGTACCTGTCAGCTCCTTCATTTTCATTTCGGCGCGTGGTGGAGCATACCATGTTTCGGGATTGTTGGGGTCTTTTTCTTCAAATTCCCACAAAAATTCGGCGGTTTTTAGGGCTTGCTCGCGTGGTACTGCATTTTTGACAACTACGTAACCATTATGTACCCAAAATGCCCAATCCTCTTCGCTCAAAACTCTTAGTGATTGTCCATTGGAGCGGTCGCTGAGTTTGATATGACTACTTGTAGCGGTAGAAGGGTTACCGGGTATTTCTTTGTGATTCTGATTCGGAATCATGGTAGGGGTCATTGTTTGCGCTTCCATGTTTTGTAATATTTTTGATTGAAATAATAATACAAAGATAATGGAACCTTAAAGCCAATTTCTAGCCTTCAAATTGCCAAAATTTGAACTATATTGATTTTTTAAGGGTGTATTTAATTTGTAATTGTTGAAAATTATACAAATAGATGAATGCCCAGCTTATTTGGTAGCTGGTAGTTTCAATAAATAACCTGCCAAATCAGCAAGGTCTTTCTCTTTGAGTCCTAGCGACGACGGCTCTGGCATAAGGCTATTGGTGAGTTGTTTGCGGGAGGCGATATTGGTAGCTTTGATAGCGGTAGTTTGACCGCCAGCATCTTTGAGTACCACTGTGGCTCCGTCACCTACGATAAAACCATAGTAAGTATTTTGATCTTTGGTTTGGATAATCCACGGTTCATAGCCAAAAGCCATGCTAGCGCTTGGATTGATGATGGCATCAAGCAGGCCGGGTTTGTCAAACTTCTTGCCAATCAACGACAAATCGGGGCCGATGTCTTTGCCGTCTTTACCAAAACGGTGGCAAATGGCGCAATTGGTTTGGAAAATCTTCTGTCCTTTGGAGGCATCACTCGGAAAGCTTGCTGCCAAATTGATTGAGAGTCCCTTGCCGCTTGGACGTGGGAAATAATCGCCCGCCATCATACGAATACTACGGTCGGGGTTGTTGAAAATATGCTCCGCAATGACGGGACGTACTTCTTTGGGTATTTTGTATTCGCTTGCAGTCGCCAAAATCAACTGCCCCCCAAACACATCAGCGGCAAGGCTCTTGGCCGCATTTTCACGGTCAGGTTTGGAGGCTAGGGTATCAAGCATTATTTTTTGCCATTCAAGCATTTTTTTCTGTTCAGGAGTAAGCTGTGCAGCAGCGGCCTCTTGCCAGTTGAGGAGGTCTTGCCAATCGTTGGTTTTGCGGAAATTGACCCAATAAAACGCTTGCTCGGCTACATCTTTGAGCTGATTTTTAGAAAGCTCAAGCATCGTGAGTGCCGCCTCTTTGTCTTTGATAAAAGCCAAGGCCGTAATAGCTCTTTTACGCTCATCGGCGGGTAGGGTAGCCGTGGTTGCTCTTGTTTTTAAATCAGAAAGAGCGGTTTTGGGGTGAATTCTCCACGTGAGCCAAGCTTGCTGAGGTGTCCATTGAACTGGATTTTTAGGCCAAGAAGGGCGAAGGTCACGGTAGATATTTTCTTCTTTACCGTCCAATCCAATTCCCAGGGCTTCGAGGTAATAGCGGTCTTTACCGTCAAATTTAGCAATGAGCGCTTTGAGTAGATTTTTAGAAGTTTCGTAAGGAACATCCCGCAATGCAATGGCGATTTCGCGTAGCAAAGCTACATCTGTAATGCTATTTATGGCGGGAATCCACGAAAGGTCGTTCATGGGATAAAGTTGTCTCAGCGCTCTGAATGCGGTGATTTTGAGTTGATTATCAGGGTTGTTTTTGAGGATTGTAGCTACTTCGGCCTTTCCTTTAGGACCCAATTGTGCCAATAGCCACACCGCTCTTGCTTGTACAAAAGGATTGGGTGCTTTAAGCAAGGCTTTTACCTCCGGTATTACTTTTTCTCCTTCTGCTTTCAGTGCCACAAAACCAAGGTTTCTTACGTTGATAGCGGGATTTTTGAGGGCTTCTATTTGCCCAGCGGTAGTGTTCAAGTCAAGTTTGGGCGTGGTAAGTTTTTTGCCTTTGGGCGTAATCCGATAGATGCGTCCATAGCCGATTTTATCGTGCATTTGGTGGCCTCCCACGACAGCATCGTACCAATCGGCCACATAAATAGCACCATCAGGCCCCGTAGCGGCATCGCTTGGACGAAACCATTTCCGTTTGTCTTGACCTGTTTCGTGCCAAATGTAATGTTCGTCCACTTTAGGAAACGAACTTATCAAATCAATGCGCTGACTGAGGTCGTAGCCTGCGCCCTTGGGTTTGGGCCAATACATCCATACCACATTTCGGCCTGCTTCACAGCTCAGTACCGTACCACGGTATTTGGGGCCAAGCGCATCTCCTTCATACACAAGCATACCCGTAGGAGAGCCTGCGCCGGTGTTGTCGCTAGCGATGAGTACACCAGGGTCTTCTTGGTGCCAATGGGCCGTAAACATATCTTGATCGGGGCGGCGGTCGGCTTGCCAGTAGCGTGTACCGTCGGCGCTAAAATAGCCCGCATTAGAGCCTTCCATGACCCAACTCGTGCGGCAAGTCACGACTTGGTCGTCGTTGTCGTTTTGCCAATAATTGCCATAGCTATCGATAGCGGTTTCGTAGCTATTCCTGAAATTGTGCGCCATTACTTTGAGTCCCGTTGCATCGGGGTTCATACGGAGTGCCAAGCCGCCCACCCATACGCGTCCGTCATCGCTTTTTTGATTGCCTTGGTTGTTTTTGTTGTAGGGAGTACCGCCAATATAAATACTTCCTGAGCGAAGCGTCCAGCCGCTTTTGTCTTTGACGAGGTGGGAGCCAGCGTTGCCTGTATTGAAATGCCAAAGTCCATCAGGCCCTGCCGTAAGCGAATGCAGCGAGTGGTCGTGGTCGAGCCCGCCAAAACCCGTCAAAATGATTTCTTTTTTGTCGGGAATATCGTCGCCGTTTTCGTCGGTGTACACAATCAAGTTAGGCGCACAGCTTACGATTACTTTATTGCCAATGACCCCAATGCCCAATGGTGCCACCAAATCTTTGTCTTGTACAAACACTTTCGATTTATCGGCTTTGCCATCGCCGTCGGTATCTTCCAAAATGACCACCCGGTCGCCTTCGGCAAAGCTGAGTTTTTGGTCAGGTTTGTTATTGAAATTTCGGTAGTTGACCGCCTCCGTAATCCACACTCGACCCTTGGCGTCGATGTCCATATTGGTAGGATTATGAAACAAAGGTGTGGTAGCCCAGAGCGTTGCTTCGAGGTCTTCGGGTACATATACTTGATTGGAATCTCCTTGGGTTACTGTTTGATACGCTTTTTGGAGGGTGTTGGTTCCGGTAAAAGAAAGGGCAGCTACCAAGCTAGCACAAGTGCCTAATATGAAAAATGTCTGGCGCATTACAACGAAGATTAAGGTCTTAAACTGAAAAGAAAAATAAGTTTCTCACCTACTCAAAACTTATTATAAAGAGTGGTGACTAAAGCTGATTTTATGGTTGATTAGGGCCAAATTTAAGTTTTTGAAAAGTACTAGGGGATTTTGTTGCAGTCATTGATACCACTTGATAAATTTATGATAACTATCAGTCTTTATAAGCGGAAGATTCTGTAACTTGAGATTTTAAACCCTACAGTGTTCCAAAATACATACAGCTTTATTATGCGCTTTAAGATATACCTAAAACCTCTACGTGACCGACAAAAACTTTTGTTTAATTATCAATACCCTCTACAGGCTTGGATTTATGGGTTGTTGGCGCGGGCAGATGCGGATTATGCTACGTTTTTGCATCAGCGCGGCTATGAGTTGGCAGCTACCCGAAAAACATTTAAGCATTTCACATTTTCGAGTTTGGTGATTCCACGCACTGAACCCATTCGAAAAGGCGATACGTATATGACGCTCCGTTCGGATATGTTGAGCCTTGTCATTTCGTTTTATGTAGACAAAGCCGCCGAGGGTTTTATCATAGGATTGTTTCAAGAGCAGCAGCTTAGTATTTACAATCGCGAGTATCGCGCCGATTTTGTGGTAGAGCGGGTAGAGACGCTACCCGTGGTGGCCTTAGATGCCACAATGACCTTTCGCACCTTATCGCCGATGGTAGTGGCCAAAAAAACAGACAGTTTGGATCAGTATTTAGCCCCGACGAATGCGGAATTTGGTCGATTTTTTGCGGTCAATTTGGTCGATAAATTTCGTTCGATACAGCCTTCTATGCACATGGACGCAACTGTTGCCGAGCGACTCGTGAAGTTTGAACTCTTGAGCGACCCCGAACGTATCAAAAAACGAGGTATTTTGACCAAAGAAGGGAAAGAAAGGCTACAGACGAAAGTGATTGGTTATCAGGATTTTACATTTTCGCTCACGGCTCCACCCGAACTTATTGAAGTGGGGTATTGGGGAGGGTTTGGCCGCTATAGCGCGATGGGATGTGGGTGTGTGGAGGTTTGCGAAAGACCGTTTGCTAACTCATCGTTTTAAATTACAGCTTTTGTTTTCATTTTTAAGGTGAAAGGATAAAGGTTCGTAAAAAGATATATATAATCACCCAAAATAGATTGTTTTATTGGTTTGAATTATGAATAAATTTAATGATAATAGCCCCAAATACCGTTTGTTAGCGATTCTTAAGCTATTGATTGAGAGTACGTATCAATATACTAAAAAGACATTGGCTACTAAGTACAACGTTGACCCTGATACAATTAAAAAAGACTTTGAGGAGCTTCGAGATGCTGATTTTAATGTTGATTATGATAATAAATATAGGTATGCTATTGTGCCCAATAAACCTTTAGAACACTTAGAGGATATGCTATTTTTTACCGAAGCCGAAAAAGAAATTTTAATGGAGGCGCTTTCAGTCAATCCAAAAGCTTCCGAGAAAAGATCTAAGCGAATGCAGGAAAAGCTCAATATGATTTATGATGTGTCGAAGCTAGGGAGTAGTTTGTTTTCGCGGACTTTTCTCTCAAAAGTCAACTTGCTCCAACAAGCTAAGCAACAGAAAAGGGTTGTGAAACTTGTCCATTATCGTTCGACGAATAGCAGTGAAGTTTCCAATAAGTTGGTTGAACCCTTTTCGGTGAATGTCAAAGAAGATATTCTTCACGCCTTTGCCCTAGACCGTATGGATATTCGACATTACAGGATTTCGAGGATTGAGCGCGTAGAATTACAAGAAATGACGTGGCAGCACGAAACGCTACACTATGTGACCGCTACCGACCCATTTAGGATTGTAAACGACCATAAAGTAAGGGTGCACATTCGATTGAAGGTAGGAGGATACAATGAGCTGATTGAGCGTTTTCCGTTGACACAAGCCTATCTACAACCCTCGGCGGAGGAACCTGGCGTGTATGATTTTGAGTGTAATGTGAATGAAAGGTTTTTCGGACTAACCAATTTTATATTGGGATATCACGAGCATATCATAGAAATAGTAGAACCAGAATCGCTCATTGAGCATATCCGAAGGCACATTGCAAAAATAAATTTTTAGAAATTTTGAGGGGTAGGGCAGATAATGAGGGGGGGAGGGGTGAATATTTGAATCAGAAAATTGATTTACGAAAATATGAACATAGAAGAATACTACAAAAAAACATTTTCTGATGGCATTGTTCCATACAGTTATCAGCTTGCTGTAGCTAAAAAACTATTGGAAGGTAAAAATGTAATATTACAAGTCCCAACAGGAGCAGGAAAAACGTGGGCATCTATAATGCCTTTTTTGTATGCAAGAGAATTAGAGCTTGACTCATTCCCTGAAAAAATGATTTATAGTCTTCCTTTGAGGACTTTGGCAAACTCTATTTATGAAGATGTTTTTGATATTCTTAAAAAGAATGGGTACGATGAAGACGAAATAAAAAGACAAACAGGAGAATATTCAGATGACCCATATTTTGAGAAAGATATTATTTTTTCAACAATTGACCAGACTCTTAGTAATTTTCTCTGCTTTCCGTTGCCGTTATCACCCCGTCAAGCCAATATTAATGCAGGGGCATTGGTTGGAAGTTATTTAGTTTTTGATGAATTTCATTTGTTAGATAGCGGTCTTTCTATGGCAACCACTATTGGTACATTGAAAATGCTCGGGAACCTTTGTAGATGTTGTATAATGACTGCGACACTTAGTGAAGATTTTATGTACTCTCTCAAAAGTACGTTGGATAATTACGAAATTATCACATTAGATGATTTTGAGGTGGATAAAAGTAGAATAAGGTCTTTACTTCCTACCGAAAATAAGAAAACCGTTTGCGTTTTAGATAAAACTTTGAACCCAGAAAATGTTATTGAAAACCATAAGGATAAAACAATAATCATTTGTAATCGGGTTGAAAATGCTCAAAAAATATATTATGAATTAATTGATCAAAAAGAGATAACCGATAATTTGAAGTTCAAAAATGCCGAAATTATTTGTTTACATTCTCGTTTTTTTGATAGTGATAGAAAAGCAAAAGAGAATAAGTTGAAAACCTTATTCGGGAAAAATGCTACCGATACCAATGCTATATTAATAGCAACGCAAGTAATTGAGGCAGGAATGGATATTTCATGTTCAGTCATGCACACAGAAATATCACCAATAAGCTCCTTTTTACAAAGAGTTGGGCGTAATGCTCGCTTTGCAGATGAAATTGGGAAAGTATTTATTTATTCACTTTTGGAGGTTGAAGAGAAAGAACGAATAAAGTTAGAACCAGAAAGCAAAGAAGATAAGACTGAGATAACGAAATTGAATAATAAGTATTTGCCTTATGATAAAGATTTATGTGAAAAAACATTTTCCGAACTTAAAAAATATCAAACTCTTGATGGTAATATTCCTAAAAAATTAATTGAAGTAATCTTAGGAGAAACAGAAAAAGACTTGATAAAAAATATGTCTGCTGGACAGGGTGGTGGATTTAATCAAGATAAGATTAAACAAAGCTGGAAGGATTGTAAAAAGAATAACTACCGACATACAATTAGAGATATTCAGAGTGTAGAAGTTATTTTAATCCACGAGAATCAAAAAAATGAAGTTGTCAAATATCCATTTCGCTTCCAATCAATTGGTATGTATAAATGGAGCTTAGTTTCATGGCTAAACAAAATTATGAAAGGAGAAGGTGTAAGAAACTATGATATTGAATCGAATACGCTTGCATGGACTTTGGAAGAAAATACCTTCTTAGGCGAAATGAATTTTGAAAATGATGAAGATGTTAAATTTACTCTTCAAAAGCTCACTACTCTTGATAAAATCCCAAACCGTTTATTCGTAAATTCCTATTATTTAGGCTATGATGAAGGTATAGGGTTAAACTGGCAATATGAATCTACATTTGATAATTCGTCGCCAAGAAGCGTGTATAAAGAAAAGAAAGATGATTTCAAACCACTTGAAAAAGATACTTTCTATCAGCACAATATGGGCTTAATTGGAGCTTTTGAACAAGAATTTCTGGGAGATAAAAGAAATAAATTGGACTTTGTATTTAAGCAATTGGCTGACTACATTGATATGTCAGAGCTAGAAAAGGATAATTTTATTGAACTGATAAAGTGGATGATTGTTTTACACGACTACGGAAAGCTCAATGAAAAATGGCAAGTGCCCATGCAAAAATACCAAGCATTGAAAGACCCCAACTGGAAACTTGAAGTATTGGGACATTCAGATTTTGATTCAAAAGATGAAAATGACTTAGCCTTAGCAAAACAGGCAGGACTTAACCAAAGACCTCCACACGCAGGCGTTGGAGCTTATGCTATCCAAGAAGTACTAGATGAATATTATGATAATGCCTATTTAAAAAGTGGTATCTCCATGGCGATAGCAAAACATCATAGCCCAGATTTATCAAAAGCAGAGTATCCAACTTTTAAGATTTCAGAATCTAATTATAACGTTATACGAAAGCTGTTGGCACAGTTCGAGTTAGACTTTGACCTAGAAAAAAATGATACAGAGGGAAGATTGGAAGGGTTTATATTAGATGATAGTGATTTTAAACAGTATGTCATTTATTTGTTTTTTGTAAGGATTCTTAGACTTTGTGACCAGAAAGCGACAGATAATTTCAAAAAATATTTTAACGAAAACTAACATGTATCAAAACTTTTCAATTAAAAAAGAATCTGGCACTTACTCTGAGACATTAGAAGCTTTTGGGGTTGCAAAACTTATATCAAATATTTTCTCAAACCTTAGTATTCAAGGTGTACAAATAAAAATTAGAGTTGTTTTCTTGTTGATTACTAACAAGTTATCTTTTTCTTAAAGTCGATTTTGAAGTTCCAAAGGCCTGCGCATAATTCAATACTTTCATCAAATTTTTCCTTAGATTTTCCTCTATACTTGTTAATTAAAATATGATAACGTTTTATTCCTGCAATTGCATTTTCTACAAAAACTCGCTTTTTACTAATAGACTTGTTGTAGTTTTTTTGCTCTAATGTTAAGCTTGGATAAGGATTTTTTTTGCTTTTTTTGGGCTTTTTAAATGGAATCTTTAAAGACAAAAATTTGTATTCTTTCTGAATACCAAGATAACCTAAATCAACATATACAT
>NZ_KE384046.1:0-8371 GCF_000423565.1 Runella zeae DSM 19591
TACTAATTCTTTGTGATTTCATAATAACTTATTAAAATGTTAATTACCGCAAATATATCATAAAATATTGATTATCAGCAAAAGAACAACTCTATAATATCTAAAGTCTTTGGTGTCTATAGTCCCTTTTCTAGTAACTTGAAAAGATTCTATAAATGTTTTATATAAAGGAGGAAGTTTTAGATGGTTAGCTGTTTCGAATTCAAAAATATCGATTTTGTCTTCTAAACTTCGTGTTTTAAACATTTCAAATCCGGTTTTTTTCATATTTGTTGATAGTTTAGGGAATTAAGACAAACAAAAAGCTTGCAATTGATGATTAATAATCGCTGCTCCACTAGTATTTGCATGTGCCTTACAAAAGCCCTTATTATGAACTTAGTAGAAAAATAAATTATAGTTTGTTACTTTTTATTATGATTTCATACGTATTTAATCTCCCTCTTCCCGTACCCGCCAAAAATCTTCTCCCCAGTTACGGTAGAGTTGTGATGTGATAATCTCTCTCATTTTTAAATTCATTTCAATGATTACCTCTTTGCACAAACGAAAAAAACTAAAAATATCTTCACTAATCATTTGAATTTCAGGCCTGTCATATCCTAAGTCGCTATTGAGAGACCATGTTTCATTAAGATGTTCTCCTTCTATGCTCAATAAAATAGAGTCAGCTATATCAAATCTACCAATTAGAATAAACCTTCTAAATGATAATCTAAGGGATTGTTTAAATATTTATACAACTCTTCTAAAATTTCCTCTTCTGAAAAAATAATAAATAGAATTTTTATATATCTTATCAGCAATGGTTGTAAAAAATACAATAGAAGTTAGAGACATCAAATGATTGTCATAAAAAATTTTTGTTTTTGAATTCCTTTTGCTCCTAGTTTATAATTGGATATAAAATGCTGATATAGAGGTGGAATATTTTTAGTTAATAATTTTTGAAAAAGACCATATTTGTCTTTTTCTGTTAACATTTGGAGGCATGATTTACTGAGCATATTTGTGAAATAAATTAAAGTATTAAGTGTTTTTTATGTCAATTTTTATTACAAAATAACAAATATTGTCATAAATTTTTGCATATTTTTTATATTACGCTGATTTTTGTATTTTTTTACCAAGAGAGCCTTATTTGCCATAAAAACCAATAGCAGCCCCATGTCGTAGGACTGCTATTGGCGTATTTCTAATAATGATGGATATAGTCTAAATGGCCGAGTAATAGGCTTTGCTTGCCAACATTAATACCCCGGATTTTGCTTAATTTTCGAAGGATTAATATCTATTTGGCTTTGTGGAACGGCAAAAACAAGGTTGTTCTCCGTTAAACTGGTTTTAATGCCAATTGCCTGTGCTTTGGCCGTAAGGACAGGAATAGCGCGGCCTGTACGTACCAAATCAAACCAACGATGCCCTTCAAATGCCAATTCCATACGTCGTTCTTGTTCGATTGCAAGGCGCATTTCAGCTTGGGTTAAAGTGCCTTTTGCGGCTAAACCTGCTCTTTGACGAATGCGGTTGAGGTAGGGCAGTGCTTCCGCAGGTTTGGCGGTTTCGTTGAGTGCTTCTGCATACATCAACAACACATCGGCATAACGTAGCACCGGAAAATTGTCTTCTGAATCGCCACTGACGGTAGGAGTATCCGAATATTTACGAACATAGTTGTACTCAACCCGTACCCCTTGGGCATTGGTATAGCCCGTAGCCATAGACGCATTTTGACGCAAATCGCCTGCTTCATAGGCGTTTACAAAATCGGCTGTGGGGCGATTGTTACCACCGCCGCCAAACTGTACTACCGAATTGCCTGAGTTTTCGGGGGCATAGGTGTTGGGAAGACCGTTGCCTTCTCCGATTGAACCTTTTTTGTATTGAATATCAAAAATCGATTCTTTATGGTTTTTGTTGGCCGCTTTGAATACATCGGCATAGTTGGGCAACAAATCATACACACCACTGTCAATCACTTCTTTGAGCTTTGTGGCAGCTTCGGCATATTGTTTACGAGTCAAATACACTTTGCCGAGCAGTGATTTGGCGGCTCCTTTGGTAGCGCGGCCTATATCTGCTCCCGTATATCGGTCGGGAAGGTTTGCTTCGGCTTCGGTCAAGTCTTTGATGATTTGGGCATATACATCTGCTACCGCCGCTCGGTCATAGTTATATCCTTCGGCGGGGTCGGTTGTTTCTTTCAATACCAAAGGCACATCACCAAATACCCTTACCAAGTTGAAGTACATCAATGCCCGCAAAAACTTGGTTTCGCCAATGACCCGCTTTTTGAGGTTTTCGTCCATTGTGACCGCTCCAATCCGGTCGAGGATTGCATTGGCGCGGTAAATGCCACGATAGCCGTCGTTCCAGCGAGTAGCTAAGAAAGGATTGGTCGTACGAAGGTAAAATTTATCAAATTCATCTTGGTCGGTCACCGAGCCAGACAATACAGGCGTGGTGTCGTCGGAAGGGATTTCCGAAACTACGTAGTAACTGCCATATTGCCCCGATGATTGAAGTGAACCATAGGTGGCGTTGAGGGCAATCACCATGTCGTTGCCGGTCTTATAAAAAGTAGCAGTACTGGTATTGGAGATAGGGGCAAGCGCCAAAAAACTCTCTTTACAACCGCTCAGGCTTAGTACGACGGCGGTAAGGTATATGTATCTTCTTTTCATTGTGTTACCGTTTTGGGGATTAGAAACCGATATTCAAACCTACAGTGTAAGTACGTGCCAAGGGATATGAGCCATAATCAACTCCACCCGTAAGGGCGTTTTCGTAGCCACTCACTTCAGGATTGAAGCCTAGGTATTTGGTGGAAGTAAAGGCGTTTTGGATACCACCATATAGCCGAAGACTCTGGATTTTGATGCGATCAATCGCTGCTTTAGGTAAGTTGTAACCTAGGGTGATGTTACGAACCCGGAAGTAGCTTGCACTTTCTACCCAACGACTCGAAATGGCGTTGTTGTTGCCAGTAGTACGTTGATTGGCGCGAGGTACAATCCCATCGCCAGGGTCTTGCGGTGAACGCCAGCGATTGAGTATGGTCGATAATTGGTTTTGATTTCCTTCTAAGTTTTCGATAAAACGGCGGCTCAAATTTAAAATCTGACCACCTTGCACGCCTTGAACCGTGATACCAAGGTCAAACCCTTTGAAAGATAGGGTGTTGGTCATACCATAAATAAAGTCAGGCTGATTGTTTCCGATGATAGTACGGTCGTCAGCGTTGATTTTGCCGTCGTTGTTGATATCCGCAAACTTCACATCACCCGGACGAGCGGTGGCGTCGTGTGGGTAGCTGTCCAAATCGGCCTGGTCTTTAAAGACGCCCAATTGCTGATAGCCGTAGAAATTACCAAGAGGTTTGCCAATGACCGTAATGTTGGTTTCGCCTACACCCGTACCACTTCTGATGGCGTCGCCTGTGGGCCCGAGTGCCAATACTTTGTTGCGATTAAACGAAATATTCAAATCCGTCGTCCATTTCAAGTTGCCCGTGGTGTTGCGAGTTACGAGCCCAAACTCCATTCCTTTGTTTTCGACTTTACCAATATTACGACTGGCGGTTGAGAAACCTGTAAGGGTGGGGACTTGTACCGAAAGCAACAAGTCGGTGGTGATTCTTGAATAATAATCGGCGGTGAAAAAGATTCGATTTTTCCATAAACCCAACTCCAGACCAATGTCAGTTTGACGGCTTTTTTCCCAAGTTAGGTTGTCATTACCGATGGTAGAAGTAGCCAAACCGTTGACGAGGGCATTGCCAAATACATAGTTATCAGCTCCCAAAATCCCGATAGAGCCATAATTGGAGAAAGCATTATTTCCTGCCAAGCCATAGCTTACTTTAAGTTTCATTTCGGAGATGGCTGGGATGTTTTTCATGAATGGCTCTTCCGTAACGCGCCAACCAATAGAGGCCGAAGGGAAAATACCGTAGCGTTGATTGGCGCCAAAACGCGATGAACCATCGCGACGAATGGAGGCATTGACCAAATAGCGGTCTTTGTAAGTATAACCTACCCGGGCAAAATAAGACGCCAACGACCATTGATCGCGCAAAGAACTACCACCGATGATAACGCCTGCGTTGACAGTACGTACAATATCATTAGGGAAACGGTTAGCGTTGACGCTATTAGATTCAAAATCATTTTTTTGTGCTTCAAAACCTACCAAAGCATCGAGATAGTGGTCTGCCATAAAGCTGACATTATAACCTAAAGTATGGCTAGTGACCCAGTTGATTGATTGACGGGTAGTTGAAGACCCGGCGTTGGCGTTGGGGGGCAACAATTGGTTCAACGGAATAGCCGAAGTTTGGAACTGATTTTGACGGAAATAATTTAAGTCAGCACCAAACGTAGCGCGGTATTTGAGGGTTTTCCAAATGGTCAAATCTGCGTAAGTATTACCCAACAAACGCAACGTACTTGCCGTATTGTCGAGTTCGGTGATGTTGGCCACGGGATTGGTAACGCCTGCCCAGTCATAAGCCCCTGCAATAGAAGCTTGGGAGTTGTAAGTGACGCCATCCGCTTGGTAAATAGGAATGATAGGCGCTTGCGATAAAGCGGCGTTGATAACACCATTGCTTGCCCAGTGTCCGTCCGAATTGACGCGGCGCTCGGTGGTGAAAGAAGGACTCACGCTCATTCCGATTTTCAATTTAGGCGACAATTGGGCGTCGATATTAGAACGGAATGTATAGCGTTTCAGACCCGAAGTATTGATGATACCATCTTGTTTTAGATAGTTTCCCGAAATCATGTATTGGATTTTATCGGTTCCCCCCGAACCCGAAAGCTGATAGCTACTGATAGGGGCTTGTCTAAAAATCAGGCTTTGGTAGTCGTAGGATGTCAAAGCGGCAGGGTTGTCAAAATTGATGCCGGGAAATTCGCCACGTGGATAGCGATAGCGGTTTCCCGCTGGGCGGGCGCTGTTGGGATCGGAAGCTTGCGCACCTGCTACGCGCTCTAAATAAGCGTTGTTGGAGGCTTCTTTGCTAAATTCCGCAAATTGCTGGGCATTTAGCATATCCATTTTTTTGCTGATTTCTTGGATACCCGTATAATAATCAAAGTTGATACGGCTGCGGCCAGCTTTACCGCGCTTGGTCGTAATCATCATTACACCGTTGGCTCCTCTCGAACCAAAGATAGCAGTCGCGGAGGCATCTTTCAATACATCTACGCTTTCGATGTCGTTGGGGTTCATGAGGTTGAGGCCGCTACCATTGGTAAGGTCGCCTGAGTTGAGAGGTTGACCATCTACCACAATCAAAGGGCCATTTCCTGCACTGATTGACCCAAACCCTCTGATTTTGACCGAGGGGCTATTGCCAGGCGCGCCAGTGGTTTGTTGAATCAATACCCCGGGCAATTTTCCTGCCATTCCTTCAGCGACGTTGGTGACGGGCATATCTTTGATGTCTTGTGAGCTGATAGAAGCGATGGAGCCTGTTACGTCTTTCCGATTTTGGGTACCATACCCCACCACCACGACTTCGCTCAGGGCTTTTACGTCCACTTTTAAAGTAACATCTACGGTAGTGCGACTTCCCACTGCAACTTCTTGCGCTTCGTACCCAACAAAACTATACACCAAGGTGACGCTCCCTTCTGGAATACTGAGGGAATATTTGCCGTCGCCGTCGGTGATGGCGCCTTTAGAGGTGCCTTTTACCACCACACTTACTCCGGGCAATCCTCCCCCGTTTTCATCGATTACTTTTCCGGATATTTGCCGGTCGATGGGGGCGAAGACGTTTGGGTGGATAGATGTTTGGGCGGAGTTGGTGGTTTTTTCGGCTTTTACTTTTTTGAGTAAGATGCGATTTCCTGCTACTTCATAGGCCACTTCTAGCGGTGTGAGTAAGCTCTCAAGAACATCTGCCAAGCGTTCATTGTGGGCCGCTAGGGATACTCGTCGAGTGTTTTGTAATACATTGGAACTGTACATAAACTGTACATTGGTCGTTTTTTCGATCCGCTGTAGTACTTTTTTGATTTCAGCGCTTTCAAAACTTAGCGTCAGTCGTTGGTTCAGGAGTTCCTGAGCGTGCATTTTGTGGGCATGGGATATACTCAAAAATAGCACAGCAACTATCAGTTGCGTCAAAGTAAACCTCATAATTCGAAGCCAAAATTGACCAGTAAAAAGGTTTTGCATAAATTTGTCTGGGTTTATAACATTGGTTTTGAGACATTAATCTTCACTACCATCTTTTTTTAGATAGCTTAGACACACATTTGAAAAAAGTTAAATCCAAATCGGCGGTGCTGGTACCACTGCCGATTTTTCTTTTAGATACATCCTTGGGCGTCAAAGATGATTTGCCCGTCCACAATCTCGTAGGTTGCCCCCGTGATTTTGCAGAGTAAATGAAGTTTATCATATAGAGATTCATTGGAAAGTGTTGCCGTGATTTTACAGTTTTTAAGGCTTTCGTTGTCAAACTGAAAATGAATACCATAGGCTTGCTCTAATTGTTTCAGAACTTGCGAAAGTGGGGTTTCGTCATAAGAAAAGTGATTGATAATTACCTCAGGTCGCAGCACAATAGGCTCTACCACCAATGTTTTGCTAAGTTGTTTTTCTTTTTCTTCAAAAACCGCCGCTTGATTAGCCGTCAAAATCACGCCTTTGGTAGTGGTCATTGTGGTAGGAGTCTTCTTATCATTCGAATAGACCGAGACTTTGCCAGAGCGTACTTGAACCGTGACGCGATTGTCTGACTCATAGGCTCTTACGGTGAAGATTGTACCTAGTACTTTGGTAGTTAGCTTTCCAGTTTGTACCAAAAAAGGCTCCTTTTTTTTCACTACCTCAAAAAGCGCCTCGCCCGTCAGAAACACTTCGCGGATTTCGCCGGTGAATTTGGGGGCGTATTTCAACCGACTGTGCGGGCTGAGTTTTACCGTGGAACCATCATCTAGAGTCAACATTAAGGAGCCTTCGGTTTCATTTACGGTTTCGGCTAGCGAATTGCTGAGAGGGAGAAACGAACTATTCAATTCAGTTTTTTGATTCTTATTCATAATCCACCAAGTACCTGAGGCCACAATGACTAACGCTATCATTGCCGCCAATCGATACCAAGGGCGTTGCCACCAAAAACGAGTAGATACCGCTACGTTTTGGTCAGAAGATTTAGTGATTTTCTCTAAAAATTGGCTGACTTCCTGACGAACTTCTTTTTCAGAAAGTGATTCGGGAGCCACATTCATGGCTCTAATGAGCAACTCCGCTTGGCGAATGTCCGCCTTTTTTTCGGGATGCTGTTGTAAAAAGTGCATCCAAAAACTTTCATCACGCCCTTTGCCCCGAACCCAATCTCGGAAAGAGTCGTCTTTGACGAAATCTAAGGCGGTATATTCTTCGTATTTTTTCATTTGAGTGGTGTAATGCTTGTCAATAAGATACCAAAAGGCCGATTATCTAACCCACATTGCTAATAATAATAAGTTGAGGCCCACTTGCCAGTGCTTTCTTAAGCTTGAGAGAGCCTTTTGAAGTAAATTATACAGCGATTGTCGGCCGATTTGCATGGTTTCGGCAATTTGGTCGTAGCTTAGGTCTTGGTAAAATCGTAGATAGATGAGTTCCTTTTGACGCTGCGGAAGTTGGTCCAGCACTTGCTCTAGTCTTTTGAGTTGATATACTTCATACTCGTCTTCAATCATCCGCATATCTGGCGAAAACAGTACGTCGAAGTCGTATTCGTCGTTAAGCTCATACAAATGGTTGTGTTGTTTAGAGAGCTCTCTTAATAGTTTGGTTTTGAGGGATTTTAGTAAATAAGCCCTCACATTTTCGACTTCGCCAATGGTAGCGTGAATTTGCCAGAGACTCAAAAAAAGCTCCTGAATGCAATCCTTCACTATTTCGCGCTCAGGGCAAAGACGCATACCCCAATGAAATAAATCAGTGTAGTGTAATTGCATCAACTGTGCCAACGCAGAGGGAGCACCTGCGCGGTAATCTTGCCAGAGCTGTTGGGTGAGTTCGTCTTTGGGTCGGGGTTTCATGCGTTCAAATAGGACCTTTAATGACACGAGACATCAAACCAATAAACCTAACCTTTAGATTATGATTTTTTTTATAAAAACTTTAAATAAAGTTCCATAGCTCGCCTCAAACCATCATTTGGGGCAAAAAACGGTGCTGCGTCTCCGACGCAAAAGACAGCATAGCTCGCCCCAAACTATCATTTGGGGTAAAAACCGGTACTGCGTCTCCGACGTAAAACAGACAATTTAAGGATAGTTAGAATCTCTTTTTAGCACACAAAACAGCTTAGGATTTTTTCCGTCTAAGTCAGTTTTGTAAAGTTGCCACGTATTGGGATTGA
>NZ_KE384046.1:8386-106152 GCF_000423565.1 Runella zeae DSM 19591
ACTGAGTACCGAAAGAAGCACAAGTGGAAAACTGAAGACAACGTAAAAACACTTGCCGTAGACGGGCGCAGGAAAGAGAATAAGACGAAGATTGAGTGTTTGACTTGGAACTATTGAAAAAGCGAAAGCCTCCCAATCGGAGGCTTTTGCTTAAATCTTTCCTCAATTATTTGCCCCAATAAAAGCAGAAAATTGAGAGGGTTGAATACGCAAAGTATCAGGATAAGTAGAGGTACTCCCTTTTCGAGTTCGAATAAAAGTCATCATAAATTCCCCTTCTATATAGCCTGTACTTTTATCAAGCTTTGTTACCCTAAAATATTGCTTTTCACTGGGTAACACAGTATACTGGTCTTTACCTGCATCAAATTCATGTGTAAAAAATATAGCTTGTGGAATCGTGTCAGGACGACAGGCGGGTCTATATCCTTCTTCAAATACATACTCACCTACTTTTAGAGGAATTGCCCCAAAAGTTATACTCTCAAAAGGATACTTTTTATAATCTTCAAAGTCATAATAACGATGCATAGCCAACGTAAAGAAATCTTTATAGAGAGGATCTAAACGTTCAGCCCAGCAAGAACCACACGAAGTTCGAGTGGCAACAGCGACACCATTGGGCAAGACTTTATTCCAAGGTTCGCCATTCATTACTATTTGAGCAGAATTGCGAGGGGAGGGAAGCGGTTCTTCTTTGGTGTCTTTACGGCATCCCAACACCAAAATAACACATACCCATCCTAACACAAATGTTGGGGTTATCTGTAACCTTTTCATTTTTCTATGATTAGTTTCTCAGTTTTTACAAAAGCACCATCCAATTCCATTTTACATAAGTAAACCCCTGTCGGTTCTGTGGTACAATCATGCGTTAAGTAATAAACTCCACTCGAATATTTTTTATTACTCAACGTGCGGATGATTTTACCTTGAAGACTCATTAGGTCTATTTTTACGTTTCCTTCTCTCTGAACTTTAAAACCAAGTTGAGATTGATTCTTGACTGAGTACCGAAAGAAGCACAAGTGGAAAACTGAAGACAACGTAAAAACACTTGCCGTAGACGGGCGCAGGAAAGAGAATAAGACGAAGATTGAATGTTTGACTTGGGACTATTGAAAAAGCAAAAGCCTCCGATTGGGAGGCTTTCGCTTTTTAAGGAATTTGATTCTGCCGTTGAAAAATAGAAGGTGTGGAGTACTTAACTCTACCTTCAAAGCATAACCTTCCCCAAACTGAAGGTGGAGGGACTTGTTGTTCAGCGGCAAAGGAAGTTATATCTACATCTGTAAAATTCGACTTACCAAATGTAAATTCTTTCCAATCAGTTTTAGAAATCATGGAGTTACGGGCAAAATCATTAGCTTCCTCTTCAGTTTGAGAAATATCCATTTTAGAATCTTCTAAACTATCTACAAATGAGATTTCTTTATTGTTTTTTAGGTGCAAAAAAATATGCGCTACTTCATGATATACTGTAAAAATGAGGTTATCGTAGCGATGATGCCTTAACGTTAGTGCTAGAATTGGACTAGACTCATACCAAAAAGCGGCTCCGTCTAATGGCACATGGTCTGGCTTTTCGCAAATAACTAGCTTAATGCCATATTTAGACATTAATTTATGTAGATTCTCCAGCACATTTTGTTTAAGAAACAATTTTTTTAGCTCTTTTAAAAGAAGCTCTTGAGATGAAAAGTCGAACTCTTCAACTTTAACATTTGTGGATAAAAACTTCACATATCTGATCCACGAATTGACATACGAAGTATATTCCAGTAATTTACTTGATTTCTTAAAATGTACTCCTCCCAAGGATTTACTTGAAAGTTCCTTTTGTAATTCTATGGGGGAATGAAAACCTAGCACCTTCAGTATGGTAGGTACATCTTCTTTTAGCTCCCCAGATAGTACTTGTCGCTTTCGAAAATATGATACAGGTATTAGTGGCTTGATCAGTTTCCAATTATTAATTGCTTCGACTTTCTCTTGTACATTTTTCTCAATTTTGGCTATATCTAAGTTGTACTGGGCCTGTAAATTGTTCCAAAATTCTGGATCCATATTTAGTACTGCTCCCAATAGAATAGCAAAATCAGGCGTAATTGAGCGTTTCCCCTTTAATATTTCATTTAACTGGGATGCTTGGATTCCTGTTTCAGCGGCAATTTCATTTTGTTTTATCCCTTTTTGTAAAAGAGCCTCCTTCAAATGAAGCCCAGGGTGAATTGCTTGATTTGGAACGAGTGAGGTGTTTGAATGCATAAATAGCAGGTTTTAAAATTTGTTATCCACTTAGGCCATAGATAATAATAGTTATCCCACCGTCTTCATTTGCTTGACAAGTAAACTCAAGACAGTAGGTATCGTCAACTTTCACAGAATATAAAGAACATTCATGATCAAGTATCCTCCCTTCTATATACGGAATTTTGAGGAATTCGGTTGGGGTCATACATGCCCTTAGAGCACTAATTATAAAAATAAATCGCTTCCTAAAGCGCGTTGAACACTTAAAGCGCTTAGATGAGGTGCTATTATGATCGTAAAGACCTTCTAATTTTTTCTCGGTAAAATATATGATATTCAACTATTTAGGCTCAAAGTTAACTACAATTTAACGAATAACCATGCTTTGGTGAAGATTTTTTTTAAAAATATTCACCAAATTGTAAATTTTTTATCATACATTTGTTCATCCAAAACAGAAAGGAGGAAGAGCAATGTAGGAAAATGTTAGTTAATAGTACAAACAAAAAATATATGTAGTTGCTCCAACAACTATATATAAACAATTCACAAAAAGTAAAATTATTTTTTAGTATTAATAATCACAAAACAATGGAAAATTTCCAACAAAAGCAAGACCACGAGGGAGCCTCTGTGGTTGCACCTGAAGCAGTAGTAATCGATCTTGAACAATTTGCCCGTGACGGAAAAACGCTTCCGACTTATGATCCAGGTATTGTTATTCACTACCGATTTCGAGTTGACAAGTCAATATTTGAAAGGAAGAAGCCTTTAATTACAGGCCGTGAGTTGTTAGCCTTAGTAGGACTCTCTCCCGACAAGTATAAGCTGTTCCTTTTGGGAACTGGAAAGCAAAAAGCAATTGCTCCGGATGAAAGTATCGACCTGCGTATTCCTGGACTGGAGCGCTTTAAATCAGTTGCTAAAGAGGCAACGGAGGGCAACAATCCACAAGTTCAGCAACGTATTCAATTTGACTTGTTACCAGACGATTTGAAATTTTTAAAAAATGAGGGCCTCCGATGGGAGGCTCTTATGGTTGGAAATGTAGGATGGATATTGGTTTACGATTTCCCGATTCCTGATGGATACAATACAAAAAAAACATGCCTTGCATTAATGCTTCCGGCGTCTTACCCTTCAACGGAAATCGATATGATGTACTTTTACCCTGAATTAAGCCGGTCAGATGGCAGGGGGATTCGTGCGTTAGCGAGTCATAATGTTGATGGTAAAAATTTTCAACGATGGTCACGCCATCGCCCTCCCGGTATGTGGCGGCCGAGTATTGATAATCTGGAGACTCATGTTTTGGCAATTACAGAATGGCTAAATCAAGAACTACAAAAATAATTGGCCATGAAAATTAAACTAAGAATAGGGGGGCTTCATTACGAAGCCCTCTATCATCACTTACTTTCAGGAGACGGTAAGGAATCCATTGCTTTTGCCTTATGCGGACGCTACTTTGATGAGGAACAGGAAATTTTTCTCGTTCACAAACTTGAATTATTTCCAAACGAACAATGTATTGCACGCTATCCAGATAAAGTAATCTGGTCTCCAGTCGAGATTGTTGATTTATTTGAAGAATGTAAAAATGAAGGGCTGTATCTACTAAAAATTCACTGTCATCCAGGTGGTGGAGCCGAATTTTCGGAGTATGACAATGAGTCAGATTGGCAACTTTCTGAAACAGTGACGGGCTGGCTTGATAATGATATTCCAATAATTAGTGCCATAATGCTTCCAGAAGGCGACATTATAGCCCGATTGGTACTACCTAGTTGTGAATTCCTTACAGTCGACTCTGTAATGGTAGCGGGCGATGAAATAAAGTTTTTTTCCCCTTCAAACTACATTACTTCCATTGACCTTGATGATATACAACTAAGAACACGTCAGTTGTTTGGAGAAGGGACAGTGAATATTCTACGTAAATTACGTATTGGAGTGATAGGATGTTCGGGAACAGGAAGTATTGTAGTGGAATTGCTAAGTAGACTCGGGGTAGGATGTTTGGTCTTAATTGATCCCGACAGAGTAGAGTTTAAGAATTTGAATAGGATTCCAAATACTACATATGAGGATGCTGAAAAAGGCAGATACAAAGTCGATGTACTAAAAAGTGCAATCGAAAAACAAGGGACTGGGATAACCGTGAAGGCCGTTCCATTAGGGCTACACAGCTATGAAGCTTATCAAGAAGCCGCAGGTTGTGATATTGTTTTTGGCTGTATGGATTCTGTTGATGGAAGGCATCTACTAAATCGAATCGCTACATTCTTTATCCTGCCTTACTTTGATATTGGTATCCGATTAGATGCCGACGGAAAGGGGGGGATCGATGAAGTGCTGGGGCGTGTTGATTATATACAACCAGGCAGGTCGTCATTATTTTCAAGAGAGCGATATAGTTTAGAAAGACTTCGAGCAGCTGATTTAGCGCGTACTGATCCTAAGGAGTACGATAGACAAGTAAAGGAAAGCTACATCAGAGCTGCGAAGGTTGACAGCCCAGCAGTTATTAGCGTTAATACATATTTTTCCGCTCAGGCAGTTAACGAATTATTAGCTCGATTACATCCTTTTAGAACTGAGCCCAATAAACAATTCGCTGAAATAACTTTTAGTATCGCGGGATTCTTTCTGGAGAATCAATCTGAGGGAGAACCTGACTTAGCTTTGGCAAAACACATTGGAAGAGGGACTGTTTCGCCGCTTTTGTTGTCACCTATGTTAATTGTTAAACCACACTCGTCATGAAAATCGTCGAATTATGGTATAAGTTACTGGTATGGTTGGGCATACGGAAACCACTCTATCAATACCTTTATGTTCAGGATTTTCCAGATGTATGGAAAGAAAAGACGGTTTACCTACTTGGTAAGCCGAACAATGAGTGGTTGGCAGGCCTTCTATGTCCATGTGGATGTAAGAAAAAAATTGAATTGATACTTCTACCAGAAGAAAGGCCATGTTGGCATTTGACAATTCATAAAAAAGGAACTTTAAGCTTGAAACCTTCTGTTTGGCTTACTAAAGGCTGTAAAAGCCACTTCTTTTTGACAAAAGGAGATATAAAATGGTGTGATTGATTTTGATTGTTGCGGGAAATTTTTTTGCCGCAACAATTATAAATAGTAAACAACTATAGCAGAAAATATGAAATATAAAACTCAGACATTATACAATTGGCAAGAATTTGAGGCCTTTTTTTCGGAACCAGGTCAGCACTTCTATAGAGGACATGCCGATGAAACATGGAAACTTTCACCGACCCTTTGCCGTAATGAAACTGATTTAAGTAAGGTTCTCAAAAAAGAAAAAACTCTTTTAACCTCATTTAAAGAGGAAGTTGATAGTGCTGGCTTAAATTCTCATTTTAATTTTCGTCCGGGATTAGGCTGTGAAGAGAAAGACTGGCATTGGCTCTTTCAATGCCAACATATTGGATTACCGACCAGGCTTTTAGATTGGACGAATGATTTTAAGACTGCTTTATTTTTTGCAGTTGAAGGAGATAAAGATGCACCTCAGCATGATGATAAAGATGGTGCTTTTTGGGTACAGTATGTAGATTGGGATTTAACTTTAAAGGATGATACATTTTACCACATTCCATTGGAAAGATTCAATGAAAGTGGTTATGCCAATCCCCCTATGCATTGGAACAATCAAATCTCATTCGAGAGTGCAAGTGGTTATCAAAATCGCTTTGCTCAAAAAGGCAAATTTTTTGTATTTGGCAATGATAAACTTTTAACGCCATTGGAAGATTTGGAGGAATTTATTGTTAACGAAAATGACCCGAAGAATCCATATTTGACAAAAGTGATAATTCCCCAATTGCTAAAGGCGGAATTTAGAGAACGTTTACATCAAATGGGTTACAATAAATCTAGTGTTTATAGAGGAGATCAGCCTGAAGTCAGCGCAGTGGCTACTGGTGTAAGAAAAAAGTGCTCATAATCATGGTAAGCTAAAGTTTATAATAAAATGACCAAATTTTATGAATTTTAGCCATTTCATTATAAACTAATGAGCTAAATAAAACTTTTCGACCACGAGTGAAGGGGCTATTTGATTCCTTCCATAGTTGTTGGATTTTATTGTGGTAAAAAATTACGATTAGTAAGCTGTCGATGGATTTGCCCAAGCACCATGTTGAGGTGAGCGGGTATGGGTGTATTGGTCATTTCCGTCACTAAGATTCGAGCTATGCTCAGGAGGATGATAACTGACTTTGGGAGGGCGGGCGAACCTTGTTCTATGCGGAAGCTACGTGCCATGAATTTAGTACAGAGCCACTCTGACAATATAAGATGAGAGGTGGGAGCTGCTCCCTGAAGCTCATATACATCAGCCAAGATTTTGAGCAGGTAATCACGTAACAAATGGGCTTCTCTGCGATAGAGCTTGATGCTGATAGGATTTAGTGACGTATTGCGAGGAAGCTCATTCACTCCTCACCTCCTTTCGATACAGAAAATTCAAAAGTGTTAAAGTTATTTTGGCGTTCGGCTAAAGCTCCCATTACGTAAAAAATAGAAGTTAATGTCATTGCTCGCCCCAAACTATGATTTGGGGCAAAACGGTGCTGCGTCTCCGACGCAAGTAGACAATTAAGGATAGTTAGAATCTCTTTTTAGCACACAAAACAGCTTAGGATTTTTTCCGTCTAAGTCAGTTTTGTAAAGTTGCCACGTATTGGGATTGACTTCTTCTAAATGAAATTGATTGGAGGGGTTGACCAATTCTTTTTTTACCCAACGCGGGAAAGCATTGGCAGCACGGGCGTTTTCCCAAGTGCGGATAGCTTTGAAAATAGCGTATTTCTGCGGGCAACTTTCCACGTCTTTTTGGTTGAGTTGTAAACTATAAGTGCTACCTATACCTACCGAAATAGCCTGAATGTGTTCGTACTGAGGTACTGTCGAAGAGGCTTTGATTGGGAAGTTGCTTCCCATACCCACAGGAAAAAAGTTAGAATAAGTAACATCCCTAAGGTCTTTCCCTTGGCTAGTGGTACTTCCCCATTCTCTGGTTTCGACATCGTATAGGTTTTTGCCCCCGCCCACATTCCAAATACTCTGATAATGCCACGAACCCTCCGAAAGGGTAGAACCCGTAAAACGAATATAAGGCACGCCGAGGGTTTTGGCTCGCTCAAACATTTGACGAAAAAAACGCTTCACCGAATAATACCCGTGACCACTGTTAAACAAAAACTCTTGTCCGTCGAAATCATAATAAGCCAAACCGTTGAGGTGGCATACATCGGCGTAGTACTGAGCAATTTTGTCCTGCAATTGAATATTGGGAATCAAGCCATCATAGCCATAGTTGATGGTGACTTGGAGCTTATAAATCGTATCGCCTGCCAAATGACTAGCGGCAGTGGTATTCCAGTAACCACGTTTTACGTTGAGCAATCGATAGGGGGCTGTTTTAGAAACACCCAGATAATGAATCAGTTCTTTTCCGATTTTTATCATATTGAGATTGGTACAATGCCCTTCCCAGCTTGCGATTTCTTCCAAATATTGTGGGTCGTTGACCTGAATGATAGTGTCGTTGGGGGCGAGATTGTTTGTCAACAATCTTTTTTGCTGATAACATAGGCTATCGCTAGGCAGTGGACTGGCATCTTTGGTGCCAGGAGCCAACGAGGTAGTAATGGGCGTTCGGCCAATGATAAGGCCGTAGCGGGCGGCCAACTCAGAAAATTCTTTGTGAGATTTGTTGCCAGCCGTCATTTTGAGGGGCTTTTTCTCAAAGTTTTTTCCGTCAATGTAGCCCCCGTTTGAGCGGTCGGGCCTGATAAAACCTTGGTCATACAAACTGATGGTTTTGAAACCCAGCTGATGCGTATAAGGTACAATACTATCGTATAGCCCGCCGCTTGTGAGGGCATCGGGTATAAAAGCGGCGGGGTCTTTGACCCATTTACCATTGAAAGTAGGATAAGGTAGTCCTTCTGCCAGCACAATATTTTGAATCACATCCAGAAGAGCGGTACTATCGGGGCTTCCCCAGAGTGCCACCGACGAACCAACGTAATCAATCCCCGGCAAGGGCTGTACTTCTTGATGATTGGGGCTATTGACGGCCATATGAGGAATCAATGAAAAATATACCTCTCTTTTGGGCGCCCGGTCTCTGGACGAATAAGCAATCGAAACCCGACCTTGGTCATCTACAAAAGCGGCATTACCATACAAAATTCGATAATATGGCTCTTTGTGGGCATAAAAAGCGACATCATTGATACCGTCGCCCCCGATAGGAAACACTTGTCCTTCGCGCAGATGCGCCGGAAGGGGAAAGCGCTGTTTGTCGGGACTGTGAATAATATACTGAAAAGGTGCGGCATCGGCCACGGTTTCAGAGGTGCCTCCTAGGGTATTGTCATTGAGAGCAAGCATTCCGATAGCATAGTTGACGGTCTCGCTCGTGTCGCGTGCTACGCCGATGATTTCACCAAAAAGGTTAGTGATATTGGTATGATAGCTTCCCCATTGAATCGCATCAATACCATTGCGCGGGCTTAATGATACCAATGTCAACTTCAAATATTTGGGTTGGGGTACCAACGAAACCGTCGCTACCGAACCGTTGGAGTAGTTTAGCGTAAAAGTTTTTTTGAGCTTGTTGTATGTAGCTTTTTGGGGTTGATAATATTGATTTTTTTTGCTGTCATAAAGAGAAAGGAGAGGGGAAGGCTTGGTAGCAGGGCTAAATTCACGATGCGGCTTCACCGTAATGTTTTTCATGCTCGTAATCCAGCCTTTGGAATTGACATGAATCTTGAAATAATGACTACTAAAGTCATTCTGAGTGTAAACGGTGATGGACAATAGCAAGTAAAATCCTAGAAAAAAGGCAAAGCGTAAAGGCATAGCTAAATGTGTAAATTGCGGCGGAGAATTGATTGAAAATGAGGTGACTGGGCTCTTTATGATTTTACTTGCACTTTGAATTTTAACCTCATCCCTAACCCTTCCGCTCAGGCGGCCCTGTCCTGGAAGGAGAAGGGAATTCAAAGCCCTCTCCAGAAAGGCCGCGACAGCGTACCGTGAGGGTGGGGTGAGATTGAATTTTGCAAGTAAAATCATAAAGTACCGTTGACTGTGATGATTTTTGTTCAAAAACAATATTTACAAATTTTAATAATTAAAAATCCACTATTCAATCAGCAGTGCTTCGTCGGCATTGACTGACAGTGTAATGTTTCCAGCTTTTACGGATAGCGTTTTAGTAGATTTCAGACCTTCAATCGTGATGCTAGAAACTTTGACTTGGCGTTTTTGACGAAGCGAAAGAGGCAGTTTCCAACTACGATTTTGATAGCCTTTTTTACTATAAGCAATGACCGACGGGGTTTTACGCCAGAGTGCAGGTACAAATACATCTTCATTTTCGGTCAAAATCATCTCTTGGTTTTTTACCGTAAATAGGTTATTGGTACGACTACTCACGGTTTGGTTTGAAAAATGCACTGATTTTTCTTGTTGGGTCGAGACTACATATTTGCGCTCAAGTCGGTTGAGATAATACCAAATAAGGGTCTTGTTACAAAACTGCTGCATAAAACCCGTAAGCTGTTCAGGCGATTTTTTTATGACATCTTCTCCGTGCATACTTGTTCCGAAAAGGCGTCCCCATTGGTCGTTGTCTTGGCCACCACAATAATAACTAGCGGGCCATTTGAGGTATTTGTCTAAACCGCTAAACCACCAAGCCATAGGCTGATAGCCTTCAAAAGTAGAAGCCCTCAAAAAATCTACCCCTTCGCAAGTGACATCGACGCCCTTCGAGGCCCAATATTGATAAATTTTGCGCTGTGCATTGGCTTCGTCGGCTATGGTATTGCGCAAATAAGGGCTCGTAGGGGTGGGAGAAAAATCAAGGGTGGTTTTTCCGTCTACGGTTTTCGGGACTGGTGGCCACGTATGAAAAGCATCAATGTGCACCGTTTTGGCATTGCTTAATGGAAGGAGTTGGCAAAGTTGGTCGATGCGCTTTTGGGCAAAACCTGTTTCCCATTCGCGCGCATAGCTAATCGGATAGCCCCACTCGCAGGCCCTTAGCGAGCCGTCGGCATTGCGGGCGATGATATTGTTTTGAACGTAGGTTTCCCATAAAGGACTGTCTTCATAGGCGTCAAACATATTGATGTGTACGCTCACGGTAGTGTGGTATTTCTGGGCTTCTTTCATGAGCCAAATCATGCTTTCCAAACCTGTTTTGTCTTCGGGGCGTTTGAGGCGTTCGTTTACTTCAGACCAAGCGGGATATTTAGAGTCATGACCGTTGTATTGCCAGCCTACGAGATAGATGATTTTGGGAATACCTAGGGTGAGATTATCTATTTTTTTGATGATTTCCAATGCTTGTGCAAAGTTGACAAAGACTTCGCTTTGGCCGTTGTCTTTGCGTTTCAACTTCCCGTCAAACAAAGCCTGCGCCATAAACAACTTCATCGTCAATGTTTGATGATAGGCGTGTTGGGGCTTGATAATAGGAGTTAAGTAGGCAGGATAGCGAATCTGAATCGTGTCGGGCGACTGAGCACCGAGAAAAGTTGCGGATAAAATAATGACTACGAATGAAAAAAGAACCGTATTTGAACAAAAACGGAGAAGGTAATTGGGCATGATAAAAAGGGTTAGGAGTATAATGTGGAATTTGGGTTTGTAAAAAAAGTAGAAAATAAAATCAACTAAAAATTTGCTTTCTCTTATTTTGATTCTACATTTGTAGAATCAAATCTAAAAATGTAGAAGATGCAGCTTTCAAAAACGGAAGAACAAGTCATGGAGTTGATTTGGCAACAAGACGGTATATTTATGAAAGACCTTTTAGAGGCTCATCCCGACCCCAAACCTGCCCCTACCACCTTGGCAACTTTGCTCAAGCGCATGCAAGAAAAAGGGTTTGTGGGCTACCAAATTTTCGGCAATTCTCGTCAATACCACGCCTTGGTTTCAAAAGAAGATTATTTTTCAAAACACATGCGGGGAATCATCAAAAACTTCTTTGGAAACTCGGTAGCGCAATTTGCATCGTTTTTTACCAATGCTACCGATTTGACCGCCGACGAACTAGAAGAACTGAAAGGAATCATTGAAGAACAAATCAAAAATAAACAGTCATGATACTTTACGTTTTCAAATTTGCGGCTTGCTCGGCCTTGCTGCTACTGCTGTATGGGGTGGTGTTGGAAAAAGAAAAAATGCTGAAATTCAATCGGTTTTATCTGATTTTTAGCCTTGTGTTTTCTGCCTTAGTACCACTTTTTTCTTTTGAACTAACAATGAGTGATGCGGAGCGAATCGCGACGGTGATTGAGCGAACACAAAACGTTTATCCTGTACGTGAAGAAATTGCTGCGCCTGTTGCAGCAACTATAACGGCTCAGGAAAAGATAGAAATCAACCACCTCATTTGGGGTATCTATGGCTTGGTTTCGTTGGGATTGCTGTTTCGTTTTAGCAAAAATATAGGCTTACTCTGGCATCAGATTAGGTCTAATAATAAGGTCAAAAAAGAACAACTACACTTTGTGCTAGTGCCGCAGCTTACTGTTACGTATAGTTTTGGACGGTATGTGTTTGTGAATCAAGACGATTTTGAAAAGAATAAAATCGAGCCAGAGATTTTGCTGCATGAGCAGGCTCATATACAGCAGCGACATTCATGGGATGTGGTGTTTATGGAAGTGTTTTTGGTGGTAGCATGGTGGAATCCTGTTTTGTGGATATATCGAAAAGCAATGAGGCTCAATCATGAATTTTTGGCGGATGATTGGGTCATTCATCAAATCCAAAGTGTAAGCAGCTATCAGTATTTATTGT
Source organism: Runella zeae DSM 19591 (assembly GCF_000423565.1). GTDB lineage: Bacteria > Bacteroidota > Bacteroidia > Cytophagales > Spirosomataceae > Runella > Runella zeae. Next base: position 20,500 of record NZ_KE384046.1, read on the forward strand.
TAAATAAAGTATGTCAAAGTAATGGCATCGTACTGACGAGTTCATTCAATTATCTTATCACCAAAAAACGTTTGAAAATGATGCACAAAATCACTTCTTTACCAAAAAAATATGCACTCCAAGGTGCAGTAGCCTTACTTTGCACGTCGTTGATAGCAGTATTTGGCGAAGTGAGTTTTGCGCAACAAACGCCCCCTAACACCCTAAAATCTCCCAAATCAGCAGCAAGTGCTACCGAAGAAGGAGTGTCGGCTGAGTTGATAAAAGAGTATCAGCAGCTGATGAATAAGCATATTAAAAAAGGAATAGGTAAAGACGGTAGAGAATGGAGCACAATTCACCAACCCACTGAGACAGACCGCGCTCGGATGGAGGTGATATTCAGAGCTATGAGCAAGGAGCAGCAGTTGGAGCAAGAATTGGCGATGAATCCTCCTTTAAAGCCTTTTCCACGGATTACACCTACAGAAAAAGAATTTGAATCGTACAAAAATCCTCAAGTATATGGCGTGTGGATTGACAATAAGAAAGTACCTAATTCGGCCTTGAACAACTATAAAGCCTCGGATTTTTCGCAGGTATTTATCAGTAAACTTTACAAAAATGCCCAAGCTACGATTGGCTATAAATACAAGTATCAACTTGACTTGATGACCACGGCTCATTATGAAAAGCACCGTGCTGAATGGTTAGCCGACAAACGTTATCGTCTTGGACCTAATTTTGAGAAATTTAGAAAAGAAAATGAAGCGAAGAAAAAATAATAATAGATAAGTAAATATCGTGAACACAAAAAATCCTCTACACAAGTAAGAGGATTTTTGTGTTAAAACAGGTATTTCCGTAACTTTAAAAACTACTATTAGCAGCTGTTATGGAAGGAATACCTAAAAAGTCAGATTTTGAATGGGCGCTGTTTTTTTCAATTTGGGGCTTTGTACTCATCGCTCTTCCTGCACTTTATATGAGCATCACAAGTGCCCGTGACAAGAAACAAATTATTGAAAATCAAACATTTGCAGTAGCCACGATAGATGCTATTGAAGAAAAACGCCTTTCTCGTACCTACACTCCTTATTTGAGGTTTCATTATCATTATGCCTACAAAAATCAGCTTATCAAAGACCATGTCGATTATAAATATCAACGCTACTTTGTCGATTTTACTAAAAACAAATGGAGATTGGTAGAGCACAAACAATTTCCCGTCATTCTTTCTTCAAAAGACGTTTCTACCCATAAAATTTTGATTTTTTGGTCAGATTTCTCCAAATATCGTCTCCCTTTTCCAGATTCGTTGAAATGGAGCGAAAAAGTTTTTTATAATAAATGACTTCTCTGTATCTATCTGTATTGTTTCTGGCTTTATTATTTTTGCCGAAAACATACAAATGAATGAAACGAGGACGGAAAAGTAAAGGTAGTACCTTTGGGCAAACGTGGTGGGGACAGCAGTGGATAAAAATATTGGAAGGGCTTGATGAAAGTGGCAGACTAGCTAGGGGGCGTACCTACGCCAACAATGGCTCCGTGCAAAGTATTGCATTTGAGACAAATAAGATTGCCGCACGGGTGAAAGGAACGTCGCCTAGGCCCTACAAGATTTCGTTTAAAATTGACCCGCTTTCGCCTTCGGACAAAGCTCGGCTTTTGAGTTTAATCGCCGATAATCCCCTGTACCTGACGCAGTTGTTGAATCGCCAACTTCCGTCAGAACTTTACAACGATTGCCTCCAGCAAGGTATTTCATTGTTTCCCCGTTCGTGGGAGGCATTTCATTCCGACTGTTCGTGTCCCGACTGGGGCGACCCTTGCAAACACCGCGCGGCAGTATTATATCTGGTTGCCAACGAAATTGATAAAAACCCGTTTTTAATTTTTGAACTGCGTGATTTCGATTTGTTCAAAAACCTCGAAACGTTGGGCTTTGCTTCCTCTGACCAAAAAGACGTAGAAATGCTCGACGTAGCCGATATTCGTCAGCCATTTGAGGGCTCAGAAGAAACCGTTTTTCAGCCCGATGAAGCTCTCTATACAGCGCTGGATTTTTCGACGCTTCCCGATATTTCTGATAATTTGCTGTCGCTATTGAGTGATAATCCGTTGTTTTACAGAACGGGAAATTTTAAGCAGATTTTACAAAAATTTTACGTTAATACTGCCAAAAAAGCGCGTGAACTTGCCGTTTCTGAAGAACCCCAAGAGCAAGAATATGACAAAGATATTGATGCTGTAGAAAGTGCCGAAATCATCATGGACGAAGCTCTGGGCTTTTTACAGGCCAATTTTAGAGATACCCGCGAGCGGATTGTGTTTCAATTCAACGAACTCCCCAAGTTTATTGATTGGATTCATCATTTGCCCTCGTCGCAGTTGCCCCAGCTTTCTCCCACGCTCAAAGGCCTTTATTTTCTCAATCGTTTAGCCTTAAAGCTAATGGAGCGAGGGGCTATTATTCCGCAATTGTTGCGCGCAAAACTTAAACATGAATACCATTTGGTTCGGTGGATTCCAGCGGTATTGAATGAGCAAGTCGCCACTTTATCCACGCAGTTGCGGGCGGTATTGCCTCCCGAAATCCTGTATTACAAAATCGGTAAGCGCGATATTTATGTGCCAAACGATAATGACTTTGTAAATGCCATGTGTTCGCTCATTTTGACCGAACGTGTACGCCAATTTAATGATGAGTACAACTACAAAGCCACCGAAACCGACGAAATGTTTTTTAGGAGCGCAATGATTTCTTTTTCCCGATTTGAAGCCCGCGAAATCCCTAATAACATCCAGTTATGGCTGAATAAGTTTTTTATTGCCCAGCGTGATTACGTGCCGTTGGTGCAAGTGGAAGAAGTGGAAGACGGATTTAAAGTCAATATGTTTGTCGAACATAAAAAGTCCGAACTCGGTATTCCGATTCCGCTCCAAACTTTCATGGAAGAGCGTAACTACGCGCCAGTGCGGATAGGAGTCATGCGCGATTTGTCGATGATGGCGGAGCATTTTCCACAACTCAATCGCCTGATTTCCAGCAAAGGAGCAGAGACATTGCAGTTCGATTCCGAGGTATTTGCCGATATTCTTCTAAAGATTTTGCCAACGATTCAACTGTTTGGCATCAAAATTCAGTTGCCAAAATCGCTCCAAAAATTGCTTCGTCCGCAGCTTACCATGACACTCGACAGCGAGGAAGATGGCAAAGTTGCGGCTTCGTCGATTATCAGTTTGGAAAATATGCTCAAGTTTCGCTGGGAAGTAGCCGTGGGCGACGAACACATTGATACCCAAAGCTTTGTACGGATGATTGAGAACTACCGAGGTTTGGTAAAAATCAAAGACCAATACGCGTATTTTGACGAAAAAGAAATCAAAACCTTACTCGAAAAGCTCAAAAATCCGCCTTCGCTGGATAGCAATGAATTACTCCAAACGGCCCTTACTGAAGAATTCAACGGTACGGGCGTGACCCTCACCAAGTCGGCGCAAAAGTGGATGAAATCGTTGTTGAAAAACGAAACCGTTGCACTCCCCGAGCGCCTTTCTGCCAACTTACGCCCCTATCAACAGCGTGGCTACGAATGGCTTTACAAAAATGCTCGTTTGGGAATGGGTAGCCTGATTGCCGACGACATGGGATTGGGAAAAACCCTGCAAGTCATTACTACCCTCCTGAAAATGAAGCAAGAAGGGGCTTTCAATAAATTGAAAGGGCTGGTCGTAGTGCCCACGACGTTGCTCACCAACTGGTCGAAGGAAATCAGCAAATTTGCTCCCGAACTTCGTCTGCACCTGTATCATGGTTCGGGGCGTAGCTTGGCACCTCTCAAGGAAGCTGATATTTTGCTCACCACCTACGGCGTGGTCCGCAGTGAGGAAGAGGGTTTGAGCAAGCTAAAGTGGGCAGTGATAGTCATTGACGAGGCACAAAACATTAAAAATCCCAATACGGCCCAAACCAAAGCCGTTAAAAAGATGAAGTCGGGCATCAAAATCGCCATGAGTGGTACGCCCGTCGAAAACCGCATGGCCGAATACTGGTCTATTTTTGATTTTGCTAACAAAGGCTATCTTGGTAATCTGAAAAAATTTGTGAGTGATTACGCCATTCCGATTGAGATTGACCGCGACCAACACGCTTTGGACAAGTTTAAGCGGGTGACTGAGCCGTTTATTTTAAGACGGGTAAAAACGGACAAAAAAATCATCCAAGATTTGCCCGACAAAATTGAAATCGACCAAACTTGTACGCTCACGGGCGAGCAAGCGGCCTTGTATCAAAGTGTAGTGGACCAAGCACTACGCGGGATTGAAGGTCAAAAAGATGGATTCAAACGCAGTGGGTTGATTTTTAAAATGATGACCGCCCTCAAACAAATTTGTAACCACCCCACGCACTACCTCAAAAAAGGCGGCGCTCAACCTGAAGCATCAGGCAAGACGCAATTGCTGTTGGATTTGATTCGTCAAATTCTCGAAAATGGCGAAAAAACGCTCATTTTCACCCAATACGAAGAAATGGGGACGCTGTTACAAACGATGTTTCAGGAGCAAATGCAGTTGGAAGTGCCGTTCCTTCACGGAGGTATCAGCCGTAAAAACCGCGACGAAATGGTAGAGGATTTTCAGCACAATCGTTCGACGCGTATCCTGATTTTGTCGCTCAAAGCGGGAGGAACAGGGCTAAACTTAACGGCTGCCAACAACGTGATTCACTACGATTTGTGGTGGAACCCCGCCGTGGAAGCCCAAGCTACCGACCGCGCTTTTCGGATTGGCCAAACCAAAAATGTGTTGGTTCACAGATTTATCACGCAGGGCAGTTTTGAAGAAAAAATCAACAAACTCATCCAAAACAAACGTGAACTCGCCAACCTCACCGTCACGGATGGCGAAACGTGGCTAGGAGATTTGTCTAACAGTGATTTACGGGAATTGGTGAGACTGGGGTAAAACTGCAACCGATTGGAATGAAATAAATTGCATCTTTGTTTAGAAATCGAGTTCAGGCATTTTAATAACTACCACTATGACAGTAGTATTGGACAAAAGTATCGTGAAACAAGCCCTTCGTGAGTTGATTCAAGAAGAACCCGCATTATTTAAAAAAATGCTAATAGAAACATTTATTGAAGAAGTAAAATCTTCACAAGATGCTGATTTTGAGGCATTAATTCGCAAAAATTTTGCCCGTTACGAAGAGACGTTTAAGGCACTTGCGTAATGATTTATCTTACAAAACAACAGATTATTCGGTTAAATATAGCGACAATTGAAGCACACGGGGGAAATTTTATGCCTCCCAACAACTTTTTGCACGAAGAAAATTTAGATTATTTGTTGGAGGCTGTTCAAGCAGAAATGTTTGGAGAACCACTATATCTGATAAAGCTGCCTTGTATTGCTACAACATTATCTGCAACCATATTTTTAGCGATGGCAATAAACGAACAGGATTAGCATCTTCTTTGATTTTCATGAATCTTAATCACTACGAATTAAGACTTGAAGTCACGAACACAATTTTGACAGATTTTATCCTAAAAGTGGCTTCTGGTCAGTCAAATCTGGAAGAATGTAAAGAATGGTTTAAGGAAAACTCCGTACAAGTTTAACCCTAAAAAACGTTGGCAAGGTCCAAAACCTTGCCAACGTTGAGTTTTTGATATTTTCGTTACAAAACTACGTTTACAATCCGTTTCGGAACCACTACTACCTTTTTAGGGGGTTTGCCCTCCAACCATTTTTGAACGGTTTCGTTGCTTAATACGCCTTGTTCAATGTCTTCTTTTGACATATCGACAGGGAAAGCGAGGTTGGCGCGCACTTTACCATTGATTTGAATAGGATACTCAAACGAGCTTTCTACCAAATACTTAGGCTCAAATACTGGGAACGGAGCCGTCGTAAGTGTACCCGCTTCGTTGCCCAAAGCCACCCAAAGTTCTTCGGTAATGTGCGGTGCGTACGGCGACAACAATATCACCATTTCTTTCAAAATCGCTTTTTTGTGGCACTTCAAATCGCTCAATTCGTTGACCCCAATCATGAAGGTCGAAACAACTGTGTTGAAGGAATAACGCTCAATGTCTTCCTCCACGCGCTTGATGGTACGGTGCAATACCTTCAATTCGTCGGCCGTCGGCTCGGCATCTACTAATTTCGATTTGCCCGTTTGGTCCTCAAAAAACAACCGCCAAAACTTACGCAAAAAGTTAGACGTTCCGCTGATACCGTTGGTGTTCCAAGGTTTAGCATCGGTCAATGGCCCCAAAAACATTTCGTACATCCGCAACGTATCAGCACCGTATTTATCAACGATAGTATCAGGGTTTACGACGTTGTACTTCGATTTTGACATTTTTTCGACTTCCCAACCGCAGATGTATTTGCCATCTTCCAAGATAAATTCAGCATTGGCAAAGTCTTCACGCCAATTTTTGAAAGCTTCAGTATCCAACACGTCATTTTCTACCATGTTTACATCAACGTGTAATTTGGTCGTCTCGTACTGGTCTTTCAAGCCATAACTTACAAAAACAGGTTTTGCGTTATCACTTGATTTTAAGCGATATACAAAATTACTTCGTCCCTGAATCATGCCCTGATTCACCAACTTAGCGGCAAACTCTTCGTGCGGAACTAAGCCCAAGTCTTTCAAGAATTTATTCCAAAAACGACTGTACAACAAGTGTCCCGTAGCGTGTTCTGAACCACCCAAGTAGAAGTCGATGCGCTGCCAGTAGTCGATGGCTTCTTTAGAAGCAAATGCCTCGTTGTTTTGAGGATCCATGTAGCGGTACCAATACCACGACGAGCCCGCCCAACCTGGCATCGTGCTCAACTCGTAATCGTACTCTCCTTTGTATTTCCAACCTTCGGCGCGACCTAATGGCGGTTCACCCGTTTCGGTGGGAAGGTATTTGTCAATTTTAGGTAATTCTAATGGTAAATCAGCCTCATCAATCAAGTACGGCACACCGTCTTTGAAATACGCAGGCACAGGCTCTCCCCAATAACGTTGACGGCTAAACACCGCATTACGCAAACGATACTGCACTTTTCCTTTACCCAATTTACGTTCTTCCAACCACTTGATAAGTGTGTCAGTAGCTTCTTGGTACGTCATTCCATTAATAATACCCGAATTGATATAGTGCCCTTCTTTGGTATTATCGGCCTGTTGGTCAGTGTCTTTTTGTGTATCTAAAATCGGGATAATGGGTAAACCGAAATGCGTCGCAAAGTTCCAATCGCGCTGATCGCCCGAAGGAACCCCCATAACGGCACCCGTACCGTAACCCGCCAATACGTAATCGGCCAAATAGATAGGTACTTTTTCTCCGTTGAATGGATTGATGCAATAGCTTCCCGTAAATACCCCAGAGACTTTTTTCTCGGCCATACGATCCACCTCGCTGCGGCTCGCTGCCCACTTAATATAAGCTTCTACATCCGCCTTTTGGTCAGTAGTGGTAAGTTCAGCAGCCCACTCGTGCTCAGGGGCTAACACCATGAAACTCACCCCGTAGATAGTATCAACGCGGGTGGTAAATACTTCGATAACCCCCACCTTGCCTCCCCCTACAGGAGAGGGATTTAGGGTAGTGTCAATGGCAAACTTTACAGAAGCCCCTTGTGAGCGACCAATCCAGTTGCGTTGTTGTTCTTTCAGAGGCTCTGGCCAGTCAATCGTATCTAGACCATTGATCAAACGGTCGGCATACGCAGTAATCCGCATCGACCATTGTTTCATCAACTTACGCTCCACTGGAAAGCCACCCCGCTCCGATACGCCGTCTTTCACTTCGTCGTTTGAAAGTACAGTACCTAATCCTGGGCACCAGTTGACGTACGATTCTTCGGGGAACGTGAAGCGGTATTTCAACAACACCAATTGTTGTTCTTTTTCGCTCATCGCATTCCACTCGTCTGCGCTAAACTCTGTCACGTCTTCGTCACAAACGGCATTCACCGCTGCCGAACCACCTTGTGCAAATTGCTTTACCAAATGACTGATTGGCAATGCCTTATCAGCCGTACGGTCGTAGTAGTGGTTAAACAACTGCATGAAAATCCACTGCGTCCACTTATAGTAATTGGGGTCGGATGTACGAATCTCGCGGCTCCAATCGTAGCTAAAACCAATGTTTTTTAGCTGAGAAATGAATGTATTGATATTTTGCTCGGTCGTAATGGCTGGGTGTTGACCCGTTTGAATCGCATACTGCTCGGCAGGCAATCCAAAACTATCAAAGCCCATTGGGTGCAAGACATTGAACCCTTTGAGTCTTTTGTAACGCGAAATAATGTCAGAAGCAATGTAACCCAGCGGGTGTCCTACGTGCAGCCCTGCCCCCGAAGGATACGGAAACATGTCGAGGACATAGTACTTAGGCTTACTTTGGTCGATTTCGGTCTTGAAGGTTTGGTTTTCCTCCCAAAACTTCTGCCATTTTTTTTCAATTTCGCGGTGATTGTATTCCATAAACCCTCTAATCCCCAATGGGGAAATAGTTATTGTTTTACAAATGAAAAATTAGGCCGCAAAATTACAGGTTTTTGATGACTTTTGGGGTTTGAGACTGAAATTGTTATTTTTGGTAAAAAAACGCAATTAGAATTATGGTTGCCTTGAATGAATATGTATTGAAGTTGCCTGACGAAATTCGTTGGGATGATGCCGCGTTTTTGGCCTTTTGCCGCATGAACGACGAACTCAATATCGAAAGAGACGCCCAAGGAAACATTATTGTTATGTCACCTACCAATACGTTATCAGGATTTTACGAGAATAAATTGCTTATTCTTTTGGGAAATTGGGCCATTCAGTCCAATTTAGGATACACCTTTAGCTCCTCCGCAGGCTTTACATTCAAAGACGGCTCGATGCGCGCGCCAGATGCGTCATTTATCCTCAAAGAACGGTTCGACGCCTTACCCGATAGTGAAAAAAATCAGTTTGCACACATTGCTCCTGATTTTGTGGCGGAGCTGCGTTCCAAAACAGATAGCCTTAAAAAACTACAGCTTAAAATGGAATCGTACATTGAGAATGGTGTTCGATTGGGCTGGCTTATCGACCTTGCGGGCAAAGAAGTATGGGTATATCGCCAAAATGGGACGATTTCACGCGTAGCTTTTACTGCTCCAAAAATCTCTGGTGAGGATGTATTATTGGATTTTGAGTTAGATTTGAGCGTTTTTGAGTAATTTTTTTGAAATTTTTGACCAAAAACATTGTTAGTTTTCGACAGAACATTTTATAAAAGGAACAAAATAGTTAATTAATGATCATCGGAATTATACCTGCACGTTATGGTTCGACGCGCTACCCAGGAAAACCCCTCATTGATATTCAGGGGAAAACCATGATTCAACGGGTATATGAGCAAGCCGCTAAAGCTAAATGCCTTTCAGAGGTTGTTGTTGCCACCGACGACCTACGTATTCTCGAACATGTTGAATCGTTTGGCGGTAAAGCCATTATGACTCATCCCGACCATCCTAGCGGAACCGATAGATGTTGGGAAGCAATTCAAGCGGTATCGACTCACGGAAAAGAAGGGCTGTATGTCATTAATATTCAAGGCGATGAGCCTTTTGTCGCACCTGAGCAAATTGATGAATTGGGGGCCGTGCTTGATGGCAATGTAGAATTGGCCTCGCAGATGATTCCAGTGAGCGACCACGAGTTGCTGTTTGATATGGGCGAAGCAAAGGTGATTGTAAATCAAGATTTGGAAGCTATCTATTTTAGCCGTCAGGTGATACCATTTTTGAAAGGCATTGACCCACAAGAATGGCACAAACATCATACCTACTATCGTCAGGTGGGAATGTATGCCTATCGGGCGGATATTTTAGAAAAAATCACTCAATTGCCTGTTTCGGATTTAGAAAAAGCTGAATCGTTGGAGCAATTGCGGTGGCTACAAAACGGTTACAAAATAAAAATGGTGCTTACTTCTTACGAAAGTCATTGCATTGATACGCCCGAAGACGTAGAAAAAGTGCTGCGAATGATGCATCTTTAAGCCTGTTTTATTATAAGTACAATCGCTGATATGACACCTCCCTCGTCTTCTAATTTTGGTCTTTCGCCCGGAACGCTCGTGTACGTAGGACCCGAAGTAGCACATGATACTACCATTACTTTGGTTGAATACAATGAGCAATACTACGAACACCGTTCTCTCAAACACCTGAAAGACTGCCAAGTATCGGGAGATAAGCCCTATATCAGTTGGCTTGATGTGGACGGGATTCATGAGCCACAGGTTATCGAAACCGTGGGTAAGCTGCATAATATTCACCCGCTGATATTAGAGGATATTATGAATACCAAGCAGAAGCCCAAAATTGAGTTTTATGGCGACAGTTATGTGTTTGTGACTTTGAAGATGTTTTACTGGGACGATGCTGAGGGAGAAATAGATGCGGAGCATATCAGTTTTTTGTTAGGAGCCAATTACCTCATTTCTTTTCAGGAAAAAAGAACAGGCGATATTTTCACGCCCGTACTAGAGCGTATCAAAGCCTCCGTGGGCAAAACCCGCCGCAATGGCGCGGATTATCTGCTGTTTTCGTTGGTAGATTTGATTGTGGACAATTACCTCGAAATCCTCGAAAAAGTAAGTGAAGAGTTGGAGGAGCTTGAAGGAAAGATTTTGGCAGGCAAACACAAAGACCCCATCGGGCAGCTTTATAACCTAAAACGTCAGCTTACTTTGATGCGTAAGCATGTGTGGCCCTTGCGTGATATGCTCAGTCAGGGGCTTCGCGAAAACTCTAAACTTATCAGCAAGAGTGTGTTTCCGTATTTTAGAGATGTACACGACCACGTCACCAATGTCATCGATTCTATTGATTCCAATCGGGAATTATTAACAGGCTTGATAGATATTCACTATTCGACTCTCAGCTCGCGTATGAATACTGTCATGAAAACGCTCACGATTTATTCGGCGGTTTTTATGCCTTTGACTTTTATAGTGGGGATTTATGGGATGAATTTCGACAACATGCCCGAGCTTCGTCACCCTGATGGCTATTTTTATACTTTGGGCGGAATGCTGATACTAGCAATGGGGCTGTTGGTGTATTTCAAGAGGCGTGGATGGATGTAATAACGTCAATCTAAGATAAAACTGAATCTCAAAAACAGTAGGTATCTGACAGTCTTGGACTTTGAAAACAATGTAACTTAAAGTCCACGATTCATGTCACACTCTCGCCGTACTTTCATCAAAAAAAGTGCTTCTTTTGCGACCCTCACTATGGGTGGTGCTTCGGCAGTTTCCAATGAAGACTTACGTATTTTTACAAAAGATGCAGGAATGCAGCTTTGTGAGGCGTATTTTTTTGGAATGAACGAACAAAAAATAGCCCTCACTAAGCAGCTTGATGTATTAGGCGCAGTAGGAGGAATCAGCCCCGCGATGGTGGGATTGAAAGAGGTAAAGCCTTGGGAAATGGCCGCCGTCAAAGCCGTGAAAGAAGCATGGAATAAAGTGGGGCTTCAACTCAAGGTAATCGAAGGGCCGCCTTCCTTGGGCGAAAAAACAAAACTAGGCTTGGAAGGGCGTGACGAAGAAATCGCCAATTTTATTACGTTCATGAAAAATCTTTCCCAAGTGGGAATAGATACCATATGCTACAACTGGATGCCCGTAATAGGCTGGTACCGCACCCAAAACGACCGCCCCGGGCGTGGAGGGGCATTGGTAACGGCTTTTGACAATGAAGCTATCAAATCACTTCCACTCACCTCATACGGGGAAGTTTCGAAAGAAAGCTTGTGGAAAAACCTAGACTATTTCTTGAAGGCCGTAGTGCCCGAAGCCGAAAAAGTGGGCATAAACCTAGCGATGCATCCCGACGACCCGCAAGTAGATAGCGTAAGGGGGATAGGGCGTATCATGAATACGGTGGATTCGTTCAAGAAACTATTGAAAATGTATCCGAGTCCGAGCAATGGGATTACGATGTGCCAGGGGAATTTTGCATTGATGGACAAAAACATCAACATCCCACAGCTTATCAAAGAATTTAGCAAAAGTATTCACTTTGTGCATTTTAGAAATGTGCGCGGCGATAAATACAATTTTGAAGAAACCTTTCACGATGAAGGAATCATTGATATGTATGAAGCGATGAAAGCCTATCATGAAATTGGATTTCGAGGCGCGATTCGTCCCGACCATGTTCCTACGATGGCAGGAGATAGTAATCAGTACCCTGGCTACAGCACAATCGGAACGCTCTATGCTATCGGGTATATGCGTGGGCTGATGGAGGCCGTGAGTAAAACAAAGCGCTATTAAGAAATTGAAAATTTCTATCATTACATCAGCGTAACGGTATTTTTTGAGTGCTTGAGATTAAAAAATGGTGGAAGAATTTATAATCAAAAATAGAAGAAATTTATTCTTATGCAAACTTTTGTAGTTTTGTCAAATCACTCGCAAATTTTGCCAAACTATGAGAAGAACCAAGTTTTACCCCCTTTTTACTTTTCTCTTTTCCACCCTTATTCTTCAAGCCCAAGTAAAGCCGCTCACTTCGAGCGAGATTTTGTTAAATCTAAAAAAATTGAACGTGTTGGGTAGCGCGATGCACATTGCCGCTCACCCCGACGACGAAAACACGCTGCTTCTTACTTATTTGTCGAAAGAACGGCTCGTTAAAACGCAATACTTGGCCTTGACCCGAGGTGATGGCGGCCAAAATCTCATCGGGCCTGAGCAAGGCGAGTACATCGGTATCATTCGTACGCAAGAACTCCTAGCCGCTCGTCGTATCGATGGTGCTGAGCAGTTGTTTTCGAGAGCCTATGATTTTGGTTTTTCCAAAACTCGCGAAGAAACCCTAAAGTTTTGGGGAGAAAACAATATCCTGTCGGATGTAGTGTATCATATACGTAAAAACCAGCCTGATGTGCTTATTACGCGCTTTCCGCCAGATGCACGCGCAGGACATGGTCATCATAATTCATCCGCTTTTTTGGCTGAATTGGCCTTTAAGATGGCAGGTGACCCTACCCAATTTCCCGAACAACTCAAAGAAGTAAAACCGTGGCAGCCTAAACGCATCGTGTGGAATACATTTTCGCCGGGTTTTTCTAACCAAAAACCCACCGACAAAGGGAGCTTCATAACGGTAGATATTGGTGGGTACAATACCTATTTGGGTAAATCTTATGCCGAAATCGCCGCCGAAAGCCGTAGTTCTCACAAAAGCCAAGGGTTTGGCTCAGGTGCCAATCGCAACGCAAGGGTGGATTTTATGATGCATAAAGACGGTTCTCCTGCCGAAAAAGACCTTTTTGATGGCGTTGATTTGTCGTGGAGTCGGGTCAAAGGAAGCGAACAAGTAGCGTTGCTAGTGGATCAAGCAATTCGAAATTACAATGTCAACTATCCTGCTTCGTCAGTGCCTGTGTTGGTAAAAATATACCAAGAACTAGGGAAATTAGACGCTCAAAACACCTATGTTCAGCAGAAAAAAGCCGAAGTAGAAGTATTGCTTCAAAATTGTTTGGGGCTTTGGTTTGAAACCAATCCTACCGACTATGCTGTGGCGCAAGGCGACCGCGCTGAGGTCAAAGTGAGCGTAGTGAAAAGAGGTAATTATCCTTTAAAACTTACAAAGTTGCAGTTTTTGGGAGTCAATAGAGATTCGACCTTGAGTTTAGACCTTAAAAACAATGAGTTGACCAACCTCACTTTTACTTTTCAAATACCTAAGTCAACGCCTATTTCACAACCGTATTGGCTCGAAAAACCCATCAAAAATGGGGCTTTTCAGATAGATGACCAATCCAAGCTAAGTACACCCGAAAATATCCCAACTCTCCAAACGGCTTTTACCTTTGTAATAGACGGACAGGCTTTTACATTTAGCAAACCTTGGGTGTATAAATCTACCGACCCCGTGGATGGAGAAGTGTATCGCCCTTATGAAATACGCCCCGAAGTGACCGCCAACGTTACTGAAAAAGTATATGTCTTTGCCGACAATCAGCCCAAAACAGTAGAAGTATTGGTAAAAGCGCATCGCCCCAATGTAAAAGGTACGATGGCTTTTGAGGTGCCTTCTGGCTGGCGTGTCGAACCAGCGCAAATTCCGTTTGAATTACCGGAAAAATACCAAGAAAAAATCGTGACAGTGAAGGTGTTTCCGTCGGCTCAACAAAGTGAAGTGAAGCTAAAAGTTATCACAAAAACCGAAAACGGAGAAAATGCCTATAGTCTCAAAACGGTGGATTATAAGCATATTCCTACCCAAACGATTTTTCCTACCGCAACTACCGCTTTGGTAAAACTTGACATCAAAAACAAAGCAAAAAATATTGGGTACATCGCCGGGGCAGGAGATGAAGTGCCGGCGGCGTTGCGTCAGATGGGCTGCCAAGTGACTTTGCTTGATGAGGGTGCATTGAGCAAAAATCTCGCCGTGTATGACGCTATTGTAGTGGGAGTGAGGGCTTACAATACCGAAGAACGCATAAAGTATTTTCAAGAAAAACTCATGGATTACGTCAAAAATGGCGGCACTATGGTGGTACAATACGTGACGGCGGGGGGATTTGGGAATACCCTCAAAGTCAAAGAAATGGGACCGTATCCTTTCAAAGTAGGTCGCGACCGCGTGACGGAAGAAGATGCCGAAATGAGAATTTTGCAACCTGCACATCCGATTTTGAATACTCCTAACAAGATTACCACCAAAGATTTTGAGGGCTGGATTCAGGAAAGAGGGATTTATTTTGCGGTAGAATGGGATAAAAATTACGTGACACTCTTCTCGGCCAATGATACGGGAGAAGCGGCCAAAGAAGGTAGTCTTATTTATGCGCCTTACGGCAAAGGGCACTTTATTTATACAGGTATTGTGTTTTTTAGGGAATTACCCGCTGGCGTTCCTGGGGCGTATCGGCTTTTTGCCAATATGATTTCATTAGGTAAAAAATAATCTTTGCTCAGTTATAATATTCAATAAAGCCTTGGGAAGTATTTTGAGTACTTTTCAAGGCTTGTAAGTTAAAAACTTATTCACTACCATTTTTTCAATGTTTTTTGAGATATACGACAAAGCATACTTAGCGATTGTACATTGGATTGATAGATTTACAGCTACAAAATATTGGCAATGGAAGTATGTTGCTTTTTTGACTGCTTATATTCTAATCACTTCTTGTCCCAACTATTACTTACTAGGTGGAAATCGAAACGATAGCAAAAAAACAGTCTATATCCTAAAACTAGTAGATTGGATAGGGGCTCACCCATTTCAAAACTTCCCCGCCCATTATCTCAATTCTGAAGAGTTAGGTAGTGGTATGAAATCCCATTTTGCCAAGCGTCCAGGACGTGTTGCTGTACCGCTATTTTGTAGGTTTTTAGGGCTGAATGCTCAGCATTATATTTGGATACAGCATTTGTTAGGGTGTTTGTTTTTATGGGGACTTATAAGGTGGCTTACATTATATACAAATGTGCGGATAGCCATGATATCAGCTTTCATGATGGCCAATTTGTTTGTGGTTAAGTGGTTTTATTACGACTTTTTTTATTACGACTCTACGGCTTTTTTACTCATGTTTGTGGCTGTTATGTCTCGAAATCCACTTCTCACTATTGGGAGTGTTGTGGTATCAGGTTTTGTAGATGAGCGATCTGTGATTGGAAGTGGCGGGATACTACTGTGGTGGCTATGGCAAGAGAGTAAAGGTAAACTTTACCTTTCAGACCTAGCAGATTTTAAAAAATATAGGGCAACTTGGGCTACTATATTTGGAGTATTGCTTGTGATAAGTCTTCGAATCATGGTGCTACGTTTTACGACGCTTGAGGTCGATACTTCGCTGATAGGTAAGAATCCTATTCTCCAAAACATGAATACATGGCCTATTGCCTTATTTATGACTTTCGAAGGAGCTTGGACTGTGATTTTGATGGCTATTGCCGCTCTTTTTTATCGCCGGGATTGGCCTTTTGCGGTTGTATTTATCACTACTTTATTGGTGGTTTTTGGGGGAGGCATGATTGTTATTGACCTTACTCGTAGTTTTAGCTATGGCTTTTTGCTGATACTCTTTGGCTTGGTCTATCTTTACTCGCCTCGTAGTGCGGTACCAATGGAGCGGGTGCTTCTGTCGCTAGCGGTTATTTGTATGTTGGTGCCTACTTACTACGTATACGGGCCAGAGATGAGTTGGTTGTCGCCCCTTATTTTAAAAATCCAAATTTTCTTGCGGGCTTAGTTTTTAATTATATGAGTCAAACTTCGTCTTTCTGGCAGCCTTCTGAGCAGCACTACAAGCGTTTTATATGGGTTTGTATGGGCTTGGGTGCCTTCTTTAGGCTTTTTCATTATTTCAGCAATCGGTCTCTTTATACTGATGAAGCGTATTTAGCCAACAACTTGCTTGTGCGCAGTTTTGGCGAGTTGACGCAGCCCCTTGATACAGCTCAACATGCACCACTCTTTTTTTTATGGGTACAAAAATTCAACCTTTTATGGGCGGGAAATAGTGAGCTTGCATTGCGTCTTTTTCCACTGGTAGTGGGTCTGGTCGGATTGATTATGTTTGGAAGCCTATTAAAAGCTTTTCGAGTAGGTATAGTCGGCGGTATGGTGGGTTTTGCTGCTTTTGCTTTTGCTCATCCTTTGGTATATTATTCGTCAGAGTCGAAGCAATACATTGTGGAGGTGCTGTGTACTATTTTAGGGCTTTTGATGTATTTCCGTTTTAGAAATACTACTTCATGGCGCGATTACTTAGTATATGCCGCCGCAGGAGTAGTGATGCTGTGGTTTTCATATTCGTCTTTGTTTGGTTTAGTGAGTATCGGAATGGTACATTGTTGGCAGCTTTTGCGCCATAAACAATGGGTGCAATTGCGGATTTTTGTGGTAATTTATGCAAGTTGGGGAATTAGCTTTTTGTTAAACTACCTATTTATTATTGCTCCTAATAGCCTTCAATCAGGCGAAATACAAAGTATGTGGCTCGATGCTTTTGCACCTTTTCCGCCTACGTCAGTAGCAGATTTGAAATGGCATTTTATTACTCTATTTTCTCTTTTCGATTATCCGTTGGGGCTTAATTGGTCGTTTTTGCCACCCTACGTTCCTTATTATTTTACCTTTGCCGTTTTTGCTTTGGGGGCAATGATAGTAGGCGCTTGGGTACTGTACAATCGTTCGAGAGCCGAACTACTTTTGCTGCTTTTACCCGTAGGATTGACTTACCTTGCATCTGCTTTCGGGAAATATCCATTTTCTGAAAGGCTTATGTTGTTTGCAGTACCTTATTTTTTTGTTTTGATGGCTATCGGTGCGCAGCAATTATACCAAGCGCTTGCCCAAAAATGGCCCAAAGCTGTATGGTTGGGGCTATTGCTGATGGTGATGGCACCGATGATTTCGGCGGTAAAAGATGTTGCTTACGAAAAAGAATTTGGAGGATGGAAACGAAGAGAAATAAAAGAAGCGATTTCTTTTTTGAAAATGCACAAAAAAAATCAGGAAACGTTGTATATCAATCATATAGCTTCAGCACTTCCCTATTATAACCAAGTACAAGGCCTCAATTGGACTTATCAGATGTTTACGATTGATGTAGTTCCTCCTGTGAATGAGCGGGGGATTTTAAGGCAAATTTATCTCAACAAACAACAGTCCGATACTTTTTGGATAGTGGTAGCGGGAGATTCAGAAATGGATAAAACCGCGACTCCTTTGACCCATAAGCAAGCTTTTATTTACTTTTTTGATACTCATTTCCAAAAATTACAGCAGTTTAGAGCCAAGGGAATGTATACTGCCCAATACCGGTTTAGATAAAATATTTACCAATGATTATTTTCCTGCTACGCTAGCATTCAGGTTTTTAATTTTTTTCAAGCCTTTACGTTTCAGAACGCATTTGGCCATGGCTTGCCTTAGGCTTCGCCATAAGGTAGCAAAATAAGACTTTTTAGGATCGCGGGTATAGTCGATAGCACCGCTTCGGATGGGTGCATTGGGCGAAGGGTTGTTGTCTTGAATAAAAATCACATCCGCGATTCCAGTAATAAGTTTTCGCTTGCTCAAATTGCCTTCTTCGTCTATTTTCAGAATTGAAGTTTTGAGGTCGTTATAAAGCAACGTACCTTGTCCTTTGACACCATATTCGTCACCTTTCATCGAAAACTTAAAACTTCTGACCACTCCCGACTCAATTTTGGTTAAAGCAAGCGGCTGAGTGACTGGATTAAGGCGCTTTAAATCTATTTCGCCTAGTTCGCCGTCGCAACTAAAAGTGCCTGTTGGTGAGGCGATATTGAACTTAAAGAGCGTATGAAGTGGTGCTACTCCCATAAATTCGCTTTGGATGTGAGCTTCACAGATAGGATTTTGGAGAAGCGCGAGGGTATCGTTGGTGAGGTTGTAGAGCTTGCCGTGGGTAAGATTGAAATTAACGCCCCCGCTAGCTTCGGTGTCGGGATTGAATTCTGAATAAGAAATCAAAAAGTTTTCTACTTGCACAGTATCAAGTTTCATTTTGAAAGGTAAGCGGCGAAATTGCTGCTGAGGGTACTTTCCCACTTTCGACCCACGCGCAGGGTAGGTACCATCCCCAAAAATATCAATGTTGCCGCGTTTGATGATGGCTTGGTCAGCTATCAACTTTTTTTCAAAAACCAACGCATCGAGGTTAACTTGAGTGACCTCAATGTCGTGAAATACAAAGCCGATTCGATCATTGCCGTCTGCGCGGGTGGTGAAGGCTCGCCCCTTAAATCGAGGTGTGTAATGAATTCCTTTGACACTAATTCGTCTTTTTTGCGAGGAAAATGAAATGCTATCAAGCCGAAAATCGTGCAATGCCCCTATCGACGGAATCGATAGGTTGGAGAGTTGAAAAGCGGTATTTTTGGAATAATAAAAACGTGTAGAATCTTGATGAGATAATGAATCAATCAAAAAATCAGTGATATTGACATTGAGCTTTTCGAGAACGATCCGCTGCGGATGAGGCTTAGTTTTGTCAGAAAAAGTAAATTTAATGTCTTCAAAGTCGATTTTTTTTACCCTAAAAGATTTTACAAATTTTGAAATCACTCGGTAAGGCGAAGGCTTGGTCCGAGTGGTAAGAGGAGCTGGTTTTTGTTGAATAATTTCTACAGTGGGTTGACTGATTTTGATTAAGTCAATTTCGAGTTTTCGACTAAAAACCAGTTTCAGTAGTTTAATATCGCGCAGGATTACTTCTGGGATGGTGCCTTTGTAGGTAAAATGCGAGGTAGATTGTTTATGGATTTGTTGTTGGTAAAGAGCCGTATCGAGGGTAAGTTTAATTTTTGTAAGTACTGCATTTCCCGCCAAAGGCGCATATTGAAGGCGGTCAAAGTTGATTTGATAGATACCATCGGAGCTTTCTACTACGGCGCTTTTGAGGGTTTTAGCGAGCAAAGGCTCCAAATAATATTGACGAATCAGGCGCACTCCTATCACCAAGGTGACTACTGCCCCTCCTACGATGATGGCCCATTTGGTGATTTTATTGCTCATTTTGGAATCGATTGATACTGGTGTGTCTAAAATTATATCTTTAAAAAACTTATGCCAGTACCAACCGATAAGCCCTTCCGAACCTTCGATAAGTCTACTTAAAAAAAAGTAACTCCCTTATTGTGTTAAAAATGAGCTAGTTCTGGTTTCCACTCAAAAGAAGGTAATTGAATAGGAGCCAACAATTGCTCTTCGAGTAGATTGGCCCATTCGTTGATATACAAAACCACATCATCCCTAAAATTATGACGCAGATGTCGTTTACTTTCAGGGAGACGAATCAAGATACGCGGATCAGATAAGCGTTCGAGGTGCTTAAGGTCGTCGGGGGCAAGGCCAGCGGCCATCATTTCATTCAGGAGCAAATCCATCGGCAAGCCGCTAGTGGGGCAGTAGTCGTTGAGTTGCTCGTTCCAGTCGCCGCGTCCATTGGCGAGCGCATGGGCGTGGATTTCGGCTTTGGTGAGTTGGGTGATTTCTTGGGCTAAGTTGCCGCAGTTGCAGCTACCCATATGGCCCCACTGATAAGGAGAGCCTTGTTCGATTTTCTTGGCGGTGCGGCGGAGTGCAGCGATAAGATCAAGATTGGGACGAGCCATACCCTTAAATGTTTAAGTTGGTTGAAGCATTAAGTTGTGTCTTGTTGGCAAAACGTCTTGTTAAGAGTTTTTGTTTTCAAGCAATTTATGTATTTTTTTGCAAAAATAGGATTCAAATATATAGTTTGGGAGCCTACAAAAAGACCTTATGAAGCCTCATCCGAAATTTTCGACTCAATGAAATATTATAGTATCTTAAGTGTATTGTGTTTCTTTTTTTTGACAGCCTGTAGCCCCAAATTTGACCCTCAACGGACTTATTCAGTAGAACAAACCCGCAGTGATTTTAGATTGATGCGAGCAGCATTGTTGGAATCTCATCCCGGAATTTATCGCTATACTTCGCCAGACAGCATTCGGTGGATTTTTGATAAAACCGAACAAAAACTTGACCATCCCATGACTGAGCGAGAGTTTAGAAGGGTCGTAAACCCTGTTTTTTCGTATATACGCTGCGGCCATACGGATATTTATCCTTCCAAACAGTATACCCGCTACATCAAAAAAAACAAACCCAGAGAGTTTCCTCTTTCTGTATTTTGGGCCAAAGACAAACTCAAAATCACCCAAAATCGTACCGACGACACTACACTCGTACCGGGTGTAGAAATAATAATGGTTGACAATCGCCCGATTGATAAGATAATGAACGAAATGCGCGACCTTATTCCGTCGGATGGCTATAATCAAACTTTTAAGATTAATCTTATCAACGGTAATTTCGGGTCGTTTTATCGCTATCTGTATGGCAACAACGATACTTTTAAAGTAAGTGTAAAGGATAGTATTGGCAAAATTCGTCATTTGACCCTAACGTACACGATTCCCCCAAAGCCTCCCAAAAGAAAAAATACGCCCAAGCCCTTAGCTTCTCCCAAACCTAACACCGTACCCACGGCTTCTCCTTTGCCACGACCCAAACTGCCCAAAGGAGATCGGCGTCATAATTTGAAGATTTCGAATAGGGATAGTACTGTTGCGATTTTGGATATTAATACATTTAGGGACAATGGCCATCGTAAGTTTTATAAAAAAGCCTTTAGGAGTATTCAAGAAAACAATATCAAAAACTTGGTGATTGATTTGAGGGCGAATGGAGGTGGGCGGTCGGATGCTAGTGTCAATCTGATGTCGTATTTGTTGGATGCTGATTATGTGGTGTATGATACCATTCAAGCCATCAAGCGGCGTCCTTCGTTTAATCGTCATTATGGCGGTAAGTTATTACGGTTTTTTGCGCGAAATTTTTGGTCAAAAAAGACACCTGCGGGGACTCTCAGCAACCGCTCTACGGCTAAAGTCCATCATCCTAAGAAAAAATGGGGATTCAAGGGCAATGTATACTTACTTACCAATGGTGGGTCTTTTTCGGCGGCGGCGATTTTTCCTTCAATTATCCAGCAGTACAATCCACGGGCGGTAGTAATTGGACGCGAAACGGGCGGCGGGCGCTATGGTTGCAATGCTTTTATTTCGCCTTATTTGACCTTACCTCAGACCAAAGCCAAAGTACGAATTCCGATGTTTAAGATAGTACTACGTCTCCCAGGGCGTGACCAAGGGCACGGCGTTATGCCTGATTATCCGGTAGAATATACATATGAAGATGTGGCAAAAAATCGGGATTTAGATATTGAGAAAGTATATGAATTGGTCAAAAATAAGTAAAGCAGCGAACTTGCCATATGAGAACCAAAGACGAAACTAAAGTAAAGCTGATTCTAAACACTGCGCTCAAAATGATTGCTAGGGTGGGGTTGGCGGGGCTTAAAATGTCGGATTTGGCCAAAGAAGCAGGAGTCGCTACTGGCACAGTTTATATCTATTTTGAGGACAAAAATCACTTGATTCGGGAGTTGTATATGTATTTGCATCATGCACACGCCCGCGACCTTGTGCGGGACATTGGAGAGAGTGAACCCCTCAAAATAAAAATCAAAAAAATGAGCCGTAACTACCTCCTCGACCAAGTAAGTCATCCTGAATATGGCGCTTTTTTGGAGCAGTATTTTCGCTCACCTTATGCCGAAGTCAACGATGCCATGCGGGTTGAAAGGGAGCTTTTGACGCAGCCTTTGCATAGTTTGGTGGTAGAAGGTCAGTATCAGAGTCTTATCAAAGAAGCCGATCCTGTGCTACTCGTCACGCTTATTTGTGGAATGCTCAACGAGGTAGCCAAAAAACTTATCTATGCTCAACAGGAAATAACCCCCTCCGAATGGGAGCTGACATTTAGTGTACTTTGGGATGGAATTAGAAGCTAGGAAGCTACTCAATGACCTCATAATAAAAGTTTTAGTAGACTTTGCGCATTTAAGCTTTAATTAGAGTCGCGAAATGCAGCCTCTCTTTTTGATAAGTGAAGAGAGAAGGTTTTTGTTTAAGGTCTAACTAAACTTCATTTATGCTTTTTTATATTCTCCTCAAATGGATAATTCGGGTTGCTTTAAGGGTATTTTTTAGGCGTTTTCAGGTACATGGTCTCGAAAAACTAAAGGTGGTCAAAGGACCATTGATATTGGCTGTCAATCACCCCAATACCTTTATGGACCCGCTTATCGTGGCTACATTGATGCCACAGCGGGTAGCTTTCATTGCCAATGGCAGTATTTTCAACCGTTTTACGCGACCGATTTTTAAGTACTTGCACGTCATACCTGTTTATCGCAAAAAAGATACTTCAGATGTGCCACTTTCGCCTGCCGAACTCAACAAACAAACTTTCCAACGGTGCTATGATTATTTGGAAGCGCGAGGAACAATTCTGATTTTTCCAGAAGGAACAAGTGAGATTGAGCGGCGTCTGCGTGAACTCAAAACCGGCACGGCCAGAATTGCACTAGGGGCAGAGTACGAAAACGACTTTCGGCTAGGTCTCACTATTTTGCCAATTGGTCTCAATTATTCCGACCCTATTCATTTCAGAAGTGAGGTGTTTGTAAACGTAGGGCAACCGATTACCGTTTCAGATTTTAAGGAAAAATACCGACCCGATGATTTTGAAACAGTGGAGGAATTGACGGATTTGATTCAAAAAAGACTCAGTGATACGGTGATTATTACCGAAGATGACGAAGAAGATACCTTGGTAGCGCAGATTGAGACATTGTACAAAAACCAGTTGTTTGAAGATTTGTTGCTGAATCGTCGTTTGAAAAAAGATGAATTTTTTTTGATTAAACAAATCATAACTGCCGTCAGACATTTTGAAGAGCAACGTCCTCAACTTTACAAATCACTTCAAACTCAACTCACTAACTACTTTGACAATCTTAAGCAGTTGCATCTTTCGGACGAAGTATTTGCCCAAACACGGCGCATCTATCCCTACCTTTGGCAGACGGTATTGTCTTTAGTGATAGGGTTTCCTGTATATGTATTTGGGTTGATTTTCAATTATATACCCTATATACTTCCTTCCAAAATCGCTCGTCTGATTACGTCCGACATCACTTATCGTGCCCCTCTTATGATGAGTCTTGGGGTGGTTGTTTTTCCAGTAGTCTATGCTTTTCAGATAGGGGTGATACATTCATTTTTTCAAGATGTTTGGCTTACTTTGGGGTTTGCGGTTTTGCTTCCTTTGAGTGGTTATTTTGTGTTGTGGTATTGGGATGTGGTAGTGAGATTAAGGCATACTTGGCAAGCTCTCCGATTATTTCGTCATAAACCTTCTTTGATGAAAAGTTTGATAAATCAAAGAAATGGTATATTTGAAGAGTTAAAGGAGGCTAAAAAAAAATACTTGAGGTAGTTTTGGTATGTCATTTCCTTTTGTGGTTTCAATCTTATATCTAATAGCAAAGCGCTAGGAGTGTTTTGGCAAGAAGAGAAGAGAGACGTCTCAGGAAGGTGGTTAGGATTTTCCGACCTCCGACCTTATATTTGCTAATATATGAAAAACGAAAAGGTTAATATTTTTTATATTGATGATGATGCCGACGACCGTATGCTGTTTGAAGAAGCATTGGCGGAAGTAGACAAGAGCATCGCGCTCACTGCTTTAGAAGATGCAGATGAATTGCTACACATTTTGGACAATCCTCCACCCGTCCCGCATCTTATCTTTGTAGATTTGAACATGCCGCGTAAAAACGGTTATCAGCTACTAAAAGAAATTAAATCAAATCAATCATTTCGGAGGTTTCCAGTGTTGATTTTGACGACTTCAGCTGAAGAAGAAGCTATCGAAAATGCTCGCTTACTGGGAGCCAACGCTTTTATTACGAAGCCTAGCAATTTTGCGTCTCTAAAAGCTATCCTTAACAAATGCCTGACTTTGGACTGGAATATCGCCAGCCCTCAGGGTTTTGTGATTGGTGCCAACTAATTCACGGCAATTGGAGTGATGTAGGCGCATGTAATCTTTGTGTGCATAAAATACGTATGTTATAGTATAAGCAGAGTGAAAAAATGGAGGGAACAAAATCTTTTTGCACCACTATAATTTGACTAATTACGTATGCACGACGCAACGATTGATGATACCCAAAATAGAAAAAAAGAATTTCTGAAAAGACTTCGTATCTATACGCAGTCTCAACATACAGCGCTCGAAGCGCACCCATTGTCGGTTTCTCTTTTTAAAGAAGATGTAAATTTAGATGACTATCTACGATATTTGAAGGCAATGTATGGGGTCGTAGCTGGTTTTGAAGAAGCATATTACCCAATTTTGAAAGATTGGGTACCGGCTATTGAACGTCGTCGAAAAACCCCTTGGCTTACACAGGATTTACAACTACTCAAAAGCGATATACCTTTTTCGATAGCCGCACCTACCTTTTTAGAGTCTTCTCCAGCCCCTGCTTATTTGTTGGGCAAAATGTACGTTATGGAAGGCTCTGTACTGGGAGGTGCTGTTATTTATAAACAATTACAACCCAAACTAGGATTTTCGCCTGAGGAGGGAGGGCGTTATTTTTATGGCTATGGGAGCCAAACAGCAAGCATGTGGAAAGCTTTTTTGGAAGTGCTGACTACGCAAGCATTAGTAGAAAATGCCGAGCCAAATATACTAAAAGGCGCAGCGGAGCAGTTTGTAGCTATACAAACATTTTTCGACACCAATTATTAGTATCTCGATGATTATCAACACCATTGTCAATCGCGATATAGCCAATTTAAAGGATTGTGAAAGTGAACCAATCCATGTACCAGGAAGTATTCAGCCGCATGGATTTCTTTTGGCTTTTGATGCAGCGTTTAAGGTCGTTTATGCCAGCGACAATTGCTCTGTTTTTATAGGAATTCCTATTGAGAAAATCTTAAACAACCGTTTTGGGGCAATTTTTTCTCCTGCCATAGAGGTGGCTCTCGAAGCCCATCTCAAACAATATGGCTCGCAGGTGGCTGAGCCTTTTGTGCTCGAATATCAAAATGAGAAATACAACTGTACCCTACAACCTTCTGGACAGTGGTATTTGTTTGAAGCAGAGCCCTTCCCTGATGGTCATTTACGGACTCCAGATTTGTATAATCAAACTCGGAAGTTTGTCCATTATCTTCAAGAGACAGCTTCGTTACGGTCTCTTTGTCAGTTGATTGCGGCCGAAACGCGCGACATTACGGGCTACGACCGCGTGATGATTTATAAGTTTGATGAGGCATATAATGGTGAGGTGATTGCCGAAAGCAAGCGTGGGGATTTGGAGCCGTTTTTGGGGCTTCATTATCCTCATACTGATATTCCTCCTCAAGCGAGAGAGCTTTATTTGCGCAATCTTATGCGTATGATAGCCGATGTACATTATGAGCCAGTGCCTATCCTAACTACCCAGCTCAGTACTCACCGCGATTTGGATTTGAGTTTGTCGGTATTGAGAAGCGTGTCGCCGATTCATATCGAATATCTCAAAAACATGGGTGTAGCTGCGACGCTCACGATTTCGATTATCAACAATCATCGATTGTGGGGGCTTATTTCGTGTCATCATTATAGTCCCAAAAATCTCCCTCACTATACGCGCCTTTCGGCGCTGCTACAGGGGCATTTTTTAGCTTCGCAAATCAATGTCCGTCAACAGGCCGAAGAGTATGCTCTGGCCAAAAATGTGGAACAGAGCTTGGAAGTAATTTTAAATATGACCTCTCACGTTCATCAGGATTTTATTGCAAGGTTTCTGACAAATGAACATAGCTTAAAAGTCGTAAACGCTCGAGGAATGGCGATTTTGTACGACAACAAACTACATCTAAGTGGTACAACACCCACCGAAGGTGAAGTGTATCAATTGATAGGTCAATTGTCCCAAATCTCGGAAGGAAACGTATTTTATACCAACAAATTGGTAGATGTATACCCTAAAGCTGAGGAACTTACGTCTACTGCGGCAGGAGTAATATATTATCCTTTTGGGGGATATTCGCAGGATTGTATACTTTGGTTTAGACCAGAGACGCCTCAAGAAGTAAATTGGGCGGGCGATCCCTCAAAATCGATTGAGTATAATCCAAAGGGTCTTTCACCGCGAAAATCTTTTGATTTGTGGAAGCAGATCAAAAGATTTGAAAGTCGTTTGTGGGAAAAGCCCGAATTGACAGCCGCTGCTACGGTGTCTTACGCGCTTCAAACACAAATACATCTCAACCAGCTTACACAGGATAAAGTCAAATTGGCTCAGCTTAGCGATAAACTCCAAAAAGCAGTATCCGAACTCGAAAATATCAACTGGATAAGTACGCATGATTTAAAAGAACCATTGCGGAAGATACAGACTTTTGCGTCGCGTATTTTGGAAGATGAGCACAACACTTACTCGTCTATGGTGATTCAGTCGGTCACTAGGATGAAAGATGCTGCCGTAAGGATGCAGACGCTCATTCAAGATTTGGTATCTTATTCGCAGGTGAGTAAAAGCGAAAATCAGCTTGTAGATACCGACCTTAACAAGATAAATGAAGAGGTATTGGCGGAGTTGGCGAGCGAAATCAACGAAAAAAATGCGGTTGTAGAATCCGATACATTGCCTTCCGTCAAAGGCGTTTCGTTTTTATTGAAACAGCTATGGCTCAATGTGATAGGCAACGCGCTGAAATTTAGCAAAACCCAGATACCCTTGTCTATCCAAATCAGGTGTACCATTGTCGAAAAAACCGTAGAAGGACAAGTAAAGTCTTTCTACCAAGTTTCTTTTATCGACAATGGCGTAGGGTTTGACAATGAATATGCGCACCAAATATTTGAGGTTTTCAAACGAATTCACAGTCCAAGCCAATACCGTGGGTCAGGAATTGGCCTGTCGATTTGTAAAAAAATCATGGAAAATCACCAGGGTTTTATAGAAGCTCAAAGTGAGAAAAATGTCGGGACAATCATTCGTGTATATTTCCCGACTGTGCCTTGAGTACATCGTTAAGTATCTCTAAAACACCATTTTCATCGTTGGTTTTGGCTCTAAAACGGGCCGCTTTCTTTACATGTTCATGGGCATTTTCCATGGCGTAGGAGTAGTAGGCCTGATGCATCATTTCGAGGTCGTTGAGATAATCGCCAAAGACCATAGTCTCATCGATACTCACTCCATAGGTTTTTTGTAACACCGAAAGAGCTTGGCCTTTGTTGGCAAGTTTGTGGGATATATCTAGCCAAATCCCCGCCGACACTTTTACTTGTAGCGATGTCTCCCAAGGTTTGAAATGCGGATAACTGTTGGTGGCAGAGCCTGCCAAATCGCAGAGGCTTACTTTCAAGCACGAATCATCGTCGATTTTGAGTAAATCATCTACTAATTCGTAGCGTTCAAAATACTTCGTAAACTGGGCCCAGAAGGCGTCTTCCGTATTTTCGACGTAAGCTTTCTTTTTTCCACACAAGATAGGGTAAGCATTGGGGATTTGACGAGCTACCTGAATCAACTCTCTGGTAGTAAGATTATCAAGCGATTGCACATACAATTCTTGGTCTTGAAATACTACATAACTACCATTTTCGGCTACAAAAATAACGTCGTCTTGGATAGGCTCAAAGCGCTTGCGGAGATTGTAATATTGGCGGCCACTAGCAGCCGCAAAATACAAGCCACGAGATTTGAGTTGATCAAAAATTGGATAAAATGTATCACTCAGTTCCCCTTTGGAATTGAGCAAAGTTCCGTCCATGTCGGTAGCTATTAGTTTAATGTCTTTCATATATATGTAAGGAGAATTTGCGACTTAGAAGTTCACTATGATTGGTGACATTGGGTTTGCTTTTTCCAAAAATGCACTATTTTTAAACCAATCAATGCTTTTTATCATATAAGCAACTAAGCAAAATTAAACTGGATATTATCAACAATATGCGACTCCTCTAACCCCACGCCTTTAGGCTGGGGATACAATGTGAGAGCTTTACGTGGGCTTTAGCCCTGATTTTTACGCTTTTGTCAAAAAAAATCAGGGCTAAAGCCCTACGTTGTGGTCTTTTTTACCCACCCCAGCCTAAAGTCAGACCGCCGATACGACATGGGGTTTGAAGAGGTTCGAGGTATTGCGCAACAAAATCCTAATTAACATTGCATAATTACCTAAGTCTTAGTTTACAATCAAGCCACAAAAAAATGGGTATGACTTACCTTCTTTTTCCTTAAAAAAGAAAAAGCGGATAGAAAAATCTTTTAAAAATGAAGCATATAAACAAACTAAGGGTGCTTTTGATGATTTGGGGGAGTAGCATGAGCCTCGCAGTCTATGGGCAGGTTACGACTTTAAACACCAGCCAACGTTGGTTACTTTTGGCTGAGCAATCCCAGCACCGACTTTTGGTAGTAGATGTAGACAATTAAAGGGTGTTGACAAACTTTGGTTGACTGATTTGGCAAATGTGTATATTTTTGAAACCCATAGCCGAGCGTTGCAAAGAGTATATGGGCCGGCGCATGTCAAAAGTGTAAGCTCCCGAAAAGAAGATAGTAAAGTGGCGATTAGTTATCCTCCAAACTACTCATTAAAATATACTAGCTTGCCTACGTCTAAACCTTAAAAACGACTTTCAAAAATCACAAACGCATTCAAAATGGAAAATACGGCGCAGTTGTTATTAGTAGAGGACGAATCCAAAGTTGCAGCATTCATAAAAAAAGGTCTCGAAAGGCAGGGGTTCAAAGTAGATATTGCGGAAGATGGTCGGCTTGGAAAACAGTTTTTTGACGAACGTACCTACGACTTACTTATTTTTGATGTCAATCTCCCTTACATGGATGGGGTGGAGCTAGCTGCTTATGTGCGCACCAAAAATACCCAAATTCCCATTTTGATGTTGACGGCATTGGATACCACTGCCGACAAACTAGCTGGTTTTGATGCGGGGGTGGACGATTATTTGGTGAAGCCTTTCGACTTCATGGAGTTGATTGCCCGCCTCAAAGCATTGCTCAAACGGGTAGTCAAAACCAATGAATCTACGAATCTTTTGAAAGTAGCCGATTTGGAACTGGATTTAGATCAGAAAATAGCGCGACGAGGCGGGCAAGCCTTCGAGCTGACGGCCAAAGAATTTGCGCTTTTAGAATATCTGATGCGCAATCGGGGGAGAGTCGTATCTAAGATTGATATTGCCGAGAAAGTATGGGATATTGATTTTGATACTGGTACCAATTTTATAGAAGTTTATATCAATTATTTACGAAAAAAAATCGATAAAGATGCTTCTTCCAAATTGATTCATACGGTAGTGGGCATGGGCTATACCCTCAAAGAAAAATGACAATTCGAAATCGTCTTACGGTACTTTTTACGGCAGTAGTGTCGGTGTTGCTACTGTTGTTTTGTGTTGTCATTTACTTTTTTGCCGAATATCACCGGCAAGAGGAGTTTTTTAAACGCTTGCGAGAAGAGGCGCGTACTACGGTAGAGTTGCTTTTTGATAAAGAAACCATTAGTCCCGAATTGCTCAAATTGCTGGATCGCAATCAAATGACGGTACTTCATCAGGAAGAAATCATTGTTTATGATTATCAAAATAAGCTCCGCTATGAGAGCGGAACCGATTATATAAATATTGATAAAGCTATCCTCGACCGGGTCAGGGTAGAAAAAGAAGTACGATGGCGCGAAGGGCAGCGGGAAATTGTGGGAATTTATGTGGTAGATCGCCAAAATCGCTTTGTGGTTTTTGGCTCAGGGATAGACAAATACGGTTTTAGGGAGGTTCAAAACTTGGCGCTTGTGATGGCAATTGGGTGGTTTTTGGCTACTATGGTAGTAGCTGTGGTAGGATGGATATATGCTTATCGCGCTTTGGCACCTCTCAAAAAACTCATCGCACGAGTAGACGATATCACTGCCACACGACTAGATTTGCGCGTAGAAGTGTCTAATAGTCAGGATGAAATAGGGCAACTTGCCGAGCGTTTCAATCAAATGCTTGACCGTTTGGAAGATGCTTTTCGAATGCAGAGGGCCTTTGTTTCGAATGCCTCCCATGAGCTTCGTACGCCGCTTACGGCTATCACTGGCCAAATAGAGGTAGCACTCATGGACAATGATCCCCAAGAATGGCAAGATACCCTGCGCTCGGTATTAGAGGATGCTCGCCAACTCAATCGCCTTTCTAATGGTTTATTGTCTTTGGCAAAGGTAAGTATGGACGAATCGGCAGTCAAATTCACGTCTGTGGCTATTGACGAAATATTTTGGCAAGTGAGAAGCGAAATCATGAAAGCGCATCCCAAATTTAGTATAAAGGTTGATTTAGAGGGGTTTTCTAACGATACGCCGCGCTTTGAAGTGATGGGCAACGAACCTTTATTGCGAGTGGCATTGACTAATTTTATGGAAAATGGCTGTAAGTTTTCGCCCAACCACACCGTCAATATAAAGTTTAATAATCTTCCTAATACTTTAGAAATTCAGTTTCATAATACAGGGCCAGTGATTCCGGCCGATGAGCTACCGCATATCTTCAAACCTTTTCGGCGAGCTACCAATGCCCGCCAAGTAGCAGGACACGGCATCGGGCTATCGCTTACGGAGCGTATTGTAAGGCTACACCGAGGCAGAGTGGTGGTAGAGTCAGAAGAGCCCAAAGGCACCACTTTTACCTTGGTTCTTCCCCACAAGTTTTAGTATCTCCTAACATTGAACATCCCGAATCTAGGTGATTTGATGCTAGCTAGGTTCATTGCCTTCGCTTGATGTTTGACTTCTGCGAAGCTATAAGACCTTTCTGCCTCGGAGAGGTAAAGAATTTCTATCAAACAAGTCCGCAAAAAACAGAAGACTTTGGAGAAGTCAAACCTAACTAGTTTTTGACTATGAAGCTCAAGTCTATTAAGGTAACTTATGTTTATAGGTATTTTAGATAAGTAATTGCCCAAAATTAATTTCTATTATTTTTTGTTCTTTCAGTAGGTTTAATCTGTTGATAATCTGTGTTTTATAAGAGTTAGTTAACTGATGACGGTTAACTGGCTATTACTTAAGTTTTGGTAAGTAAATGGATTCTAATGTGATTCTAATACTGCGCTAAGTTGGTTCTAATGTTGAGGCCTTAGTTTTGCAATGTCAAAAGACAAACAGACAGTAGTAAAAAATTACACTGTGTATTCCAAAAACAATAAGTATTCCATATATATAAATCAGAGATTACTATGAAAACGTTCGTTCATGCTTTTATGGCATTTTTATTAGTAGGTAGTACAGTAGCCGTAGCTCAGAGCAACCTCAACTCCCCTCATAACTACAAGCGTCCTGTGAGTCAGAAATCTTCTAAAAGCGAAAATGCGCTAGTAGTTTCAGCCGAGGAGCGAGCAGTTCCGTTGAAGTTAAAAAACAACGTAGCTTCGGCCCACAATTATAAGCGTCAAGGTGGAGCTAGTGTAGAACAAGAGGCAACACTCGTATTGTCGAGTCCGGTGATAGGCCCTGTGCCACAAAATCCGTTGTTGTTGCCTAATCACTACAAGAGCCAAAAGCCGATGAAAGTAGAAGAAAGGGTAGCACGGAAGGTAGTATTGCCGGAGGCTCCTAAAGATAGTTTGAGCAAGTAAATTGCTCCTGGGGGTGATAATGAGAAATTGCCCCCAAACCAAATTGAAAGCACGATTCTTTTCCATTCATACCATTGTTATTTAGTTTAGATTAGAAAACTGGTTTAAAGACAAACAGCCTCGAAGAGTTTTCTTCGGGGCTGTTTTTTGGCAGTCATGCTTTCAAAATCGTCTTCGACTATCTGAAGGTTGCCTAAAAAAACTTCTAAGGATATTCTAATGTAGGTCTAAGTTGAATCTAATGATGGCTAGATAAATTTGTCACATTTAATTTTCAAAATCATGGCACGCTATTCTCTTGATTATTCATTCAAAAACACATTTCCTAGCCCGCCTCAGAAGCGTAATTACGGCTTGGTGTGGGGGATAGGTATGTTGTTGTTTGCGTTTTTGTTTTTCGGAGGAATCGGAACCGCATTTCATTTCCGAAACTCCCATTTATCGTTAGTGAAAGCTCATAATAGACTGAAAGTGAGCTATGACTCGCTTCATTCGGCCAAACAACACGCCGATTATCAACTCTATGAGATGAAGGCTAAATTGCAACAGCTCGGCGGCACACCTTAGAAATTCTAATACTTTTCTAACATTACCCTAAGTTGCTTCTAATACCGTCGCCGTAGTTTTGTAATGTCAAAAGACAAACAGATAGTAGCAGAAAAGCTACCCTGTGTATTCCAAAAAACAGAGAAGTATTCCATTTTAAAAATCAGAGATTATTATGAAAACGTTCGTTCATACCCTTATAGCATTTGTATTTCTAGGTTCGGCGGTAGCTGTAGCCCAAAGCAGTCTGAGTTCGCCACACAACTACAAGCGTCCAGTAAGCCAGAAGGCAGCTAAAAGTGAGAGTTCTCTTGTTGTATCGACCGAGGAGCGTTCAGTACCGTTGAACTTACAAAACAACGTAGCTTCGGCGCACAACTATAAGCGACAAGGCGGTGCCAATGTAGCGCAAGAGGCAACGCTCGTATTGAACACGCCTGTGATAGGACCTGCTCCCCAAAATCCTTTTTTGTCGCCCAATCACTACAAGATTCAGAAACCAATGTCTGTAGAAGAAAGAGTTGCTCGTAGAGTTGAAACTACTCCTTCTCAGCAAAAAGATACATCGAGCAAATAATTTTGCTCAGGGGGTAGTTGGTTGCAATTGCCCCAAACCAAATTGAGAGTAACGATTCTTTTCCTTCCATACCATTACTATTATTGTTTAGATTAGAGAACTGGTTTGAAACACAAAAAGCCCCGAAGATTTTTCTCCGGGGCGCTTTTTTATCGTCTTGTTGGGGGATCGCTTATTTCTGACAAAAATAAATAATTTCGTTGGCAGGAAGGGCAAAAAGCTTTACTTCCTCTGGCGTCAGTTGGTCCATTACAAAACGGTCTTCAGTTACTTTAAATCCACCTTTTTCGAGGCGTTTGCCATAGTCTCTTCCAAAAAGACGCAAGTGATCATCCTGCCAAAAATGCTTTTCTCTTTCTTTGGGATCGGTGATAGAGGCGTCTTCATAAGTCGTAGCTTTCGACAAGTCTTGGGGAGATTGGATAATCGCCCATCCCCCTGGTTTGAGTACTCGATATAGTTCCGACATAGCCTTTATATCATCGTCGACGTGTTCCATGACGTGGTTACAGAAAGTGACATCGAAGGTATTGTCAGGAAAAGGAATTTGGTGAATATCCATTTTGACTTTCGCCAAAGGCGATTCGATATCGGCGGTGATATAATCCAAGTTTTTCATCCGCTCAAAACGGTCGATAAAACAATATTCGGGAGCTACGTGTAGGAGTTTGAGATTATCTTTAAAAAAATTTGTTTTACGCTGTAGATACAGATACATCAGGCGGTGCCGTTCAAGTGATAAGCAGTGAGGACAGAGGGCGTTGTCGCGTCCTGAACGTCCATAGGGTAGAAATTTACGAAATTCGCTACCGCATACGCTACACTTGACCCCTTTTCCTAAATAAAGAATAGATAACGCACGTGCCCCAAAATGACTCACAAGTTGTAAGTATTTGCGCGGTACGTGTCTCAGTACCCAACTAATGATTTCTTTCATTCGCTAATTTTATGAGATTTTTTTCAACAATTCCTGCAAAGTTTTTACTTTTCGACTTAAAAGCAAAACCTAAAGACACCAACTACAAATATGATTCCAAAAACCTCAAAACCACCCGGCCAAAAATTGGTCAAACGCATGAGTTCACGTACCAAATGGATGATACTTGGCCCGCTGAGTACCATAGTTTTGGGGTATGGATTGTGCGTATTTAGCGAAGCAGGGCACCTCAAGCACACCAATGCTCCTTTTCGTCAATGGTTTTTGATGGGTACGTATAGCTTGATCGTAATCAATGGTGCCCTTGTGATGTTTGGGCAAGCCGTCATTTTTCGCATTCAGTATAAATATCGCCAAGAAATGCGCCGAAAATTGAAAAAAATGCAGAAAGAGTGGGAGACTGCCCTTAAAAAGAAAAATGCCGCTCAAGGCGGCAAATTTGGTTAAGCTTTAGCGGCGAATTCAGCCTTGATAGCCTCTACATCAACTTTTTTGATTTCTGGCTTCCACAAACGTTGCTTCATTAGTTTTTGCTCGTTTTGTGGTATCATTACGTTGCGCTTGCTTTTACGCAAAAGTTTAGTCACACCCATTGTAGTATTATCTTTAAATGATGATTCTGAAAAAATGAGCCGCAAAAATACGGACTTCTTTTTAAAAAAGTAAGTGCTCTGTGCTTTTTTTTCGGGGGAGGTGCTACTTTTGTGGTTTCTTTGAACAGGCTACAGGTACTCAAACGGTGGCTCTTCGATTCTTATTAACTCCTAAAATAATGAGTAAACCTTCTTTGGCGCGTGGGACGCGTGATTTTGGCCCCGCGCAAATGACCAAACGCAACTACATCTTTGATACTATTCGACGTGTATTTCAAAAATATGGATTTCAACCTTTGGAAACTCCTGCTTTCGAAAACTTGTCGGTATTGATGGGAAAATACGGGGATGAAGGCGATCAGCTTTTGTTCAAAATACTCAATTCTGGCAACTTCGCCGACGGCCTCAAAGAAGAGCATCTTCAAGAAGGCTATAAAAAATTAACGCTCAAAATCTCCGAAAAAGGGCTTCGTTATGACCTTACGGTACCTTTTGCGCGCTATGTAGTCATGAATCGCGGAGAGCTTGTGATGCCCTTCAAACGCTATCAGATTCAGCCTGTGTGGCGTGCCGACCGACCACAACGCGGACGCTATCGGGAGTTTTATCAGTGCGATGCCGATGTGGTGGGTACCGACTCACTGCTTTGCGAAGCTGAGATTGTACTGATGATTCACGAAGTGCTTCGCGCCTTGGGGCTTACAAGCTTTGCCGTCAAAATCAACAACCGTAAAATATTAAGCGGTATCGCAGAAGTAATAGGTGCGCCGGGTCAAGAAGGCCCTATGTGCGTGGCGATTGATAAATTGGATAAGATTGGCAAAGAAAAAGTAGAAGAAGAACTGGCAGAAAGAGGGTTTTCAGCAGAGGCTATTCAGAAATTACAGCCTATTTACGGATTAGCTGAGGAGCAAACGGATATTTTTGGTAAACTACGTGAGTGGTTGGCTACTTCTGAAATTGGAATGAAAGGCATTTCGGAGCTCGAAGAGGTATGGAAAAAGGTCTCAAATTTTGGGCTTGATTCTCCATTAATGCAACTCGACGTCACGCTCGCACGTGGCTTAAGCTATTATACAGGGGCTATTTTTGAGGTAAAAGCCAATAAGCCCACCGGCGAACCCGTCCAAATGGGAAGTATCTCAGGAGGCGGTCGCTACGACAATCTCACGGGTACTTTCGGAATGCCGGGGTTGTCGGGAGTAGGTATTTCTTTTGGGGTAGATCGTATTTATGATGTTTTGGAAGAGTTGGGACTTTTTCCAGAAAATCAGTCGATTTCTACCCAAATCATGATTACCAATTTCGATGCCGAAGCTGAAGCATATGGCCTTGGGGTATTACGGGCGCTTCGTGAAGCAGGAATCAATGCAGAGCTATATCCTGATGCCGCCAAGCTCAAAAAACAATTTGACTACGCCGACCGTAAGCGTATTCCTTACGTGTTGATTGTAGGCTCAGACGAAATTCAAACTGGTGTTTTATCCCTTAAAAACATGAAAACAGGAGAACAAGAAAAACTTATTCTTACTGATATTATCTCAAAGATTTCCAGTACTTTATTGTAGAAAAGTGACTGTCTCTTGAAGCAATCTGCATTTTCAAGCGACATAATCATCAAAAAAGGCTTGGGACAATAGTTCCCAAGCCTTTTTTGATGATTGATTAAAAACGTTTTAGTTTTTCTTCTTCAACTGTTGGCGTTTTGCGTCTGTTTGCTTTTTAGCATCTTCAGCCTGTTTTTTGGCTTCTTCTGCGGCTTTCATAGAGCGCTCAAGCATATCCGAAAACTTAGATTTCTTTTTCTCTCCCGAAGCGATTTTCTTACGGTTATCTTCCAAAATAGACCTGATTTTGTCGTCATTTACAAAACGGCGAATCACTTGCTGTTGAATGATAGTCACTACGTTTGAGACCAGATAATAGAAGCTCAATCCTGCGGGGAATGTATTCATGATAAACATAAACATCACTGGCATAAAATACGTCAACATACGCATATCTGGCATGCCAGGCTGCTGTACTTGAGTAGGGGTGATTTGATTGTTGTACCACGCATACACAAGCTGCGACACGGTCATGGCGAGTGTAAAAATACTTACGTGTGCTCCATAAAAAGGAATCGAAAATGGCAGCTTAATAGGCGCATCGTAAGTAGACAAGTCGCTAGCCCATAGAAAAGACTGCTGACGAAGCTCAATTAGATTCGGAAATAAGAAAAACAAAGACATCAAAATAGGCATCGTAGCCAGTACCGGAATACATCCACTCAATGGGCTGACCCCCACTTGCTGGTAGAGCTTCATTTGTTCTTGCTGCATTTTGGTAGGGTCGTCGCCTACTTTTTCTCTGATAATAGCCAGCTCTGGAGCAAGCATGCGCATTTTAGCCATACTTACATACGACTTATAAACGAGCGGTGTCATGAGAAGTTTTACAATCAATACTAGTACAATGATGAGCAAACCGTAATTAGAAATAAAATTCTCTAAAAAGTTAAACATCGGTACAAAGAAGAACTTGTTGAGGGGTTTCAAAAACGCATATCCCAAGTCTACATTATCCCCAAAATCAGGTGCCGCTTTTACTTCTTTTACTACTTGATAGTCGTTAGGGCCAAAGAAAAACTGAAAATTGCCTTTACCCGCTTTCAAATCAGTGGTAGCAATTGCCCCTTCACTTTGCATCGTTTTGATGTAGTCATTGTTGGTGGCGTCTACGAGAGATTTTAGCGTGACATTGTTGAGTAGAGAGGTTTTAGCAATAAAAGCCGTCAAGAAATATTTGTTTTTGTGCGAAAACCACGAAACAGGTTGCTCAATTTTTTCTTCTACATTTTCGCCTTGCCCTCTTCCTATATCAGAAAGGCTCCCGTCGGAGTAGTAGTTGGTGGTTACTACTTTACGGTTTTCGGCCATGTCGTTTTCAAATTGTTTTAGTTTGTCTTGCCATACAAAACGCGTAGGGTCATTTTTAACTAAAGCATCTAGACCCACCAATTGTACATCATAATCTATCAGATAGCCACTGCCTTGAATGGTGTAGGTTTGGTCGATGTATTGATTGGCACCGAGAGCTAATCTAAACGAAACCTTGATGGATTGTCCTGCTGTGAGGGTGGTATTGGCGGCAGTGGTGGTGAAATATAAATCTGAAAGATTGATATTGCCTTTAGTGGTAGGAAGTTCTAAACTGAACTTACTGCTTTTGTCGTCGATAAGGTAAAGAGGCTGTTGCTCATACGTTTTGTATTTTTTGAGTAAAACTTCTTTGACATTTCCGCCTTTGGTACTAAAAGTGATACGCAGGTCTTCGTTTTCAACCACAATATCTTTGGCGGTTCCTTGAGCAGCGCTCGAAAAATCTCCATAAATGGCCTTAGCAGCTACTGAATCCAACTGTCTTTGTGCTGGAGCGGTAGCGGTTGAAGTGCTGGGGGTAGTTTTGGCTTGACTAGTGGGATTAGGCTTGGCAGGTTCGGGGTTTGGTACCAAAAGCTGATACCCCACCAGCATACCTAAAATAAGCACTAATCCAATAATTTGATTTCTCTCCATTATTTTGGTTTTAACGTTATCTTTATTCGTTGAGCCCTATTCTGCGGTAGGTCGATGCGTCATAGTTGTTTTTGCAGATATAGATTCCTTCAACATTTTTTTCAAAAAGCGGGTGCAAAGTTAGTGAGTTTTCAAGAAATAGTACTTGGAGAAGGGATGAGTGGTAATATTTTAGTGAAAATTTAACGTAAATGCTTAAAAAAAGAATAATTGGTGAAAATTTTTCTTGACACAATCACGTTTTAGAGTTAACATTGCAAAACATTTCTGACAACACCGCGGTAACCTCTGATACTGATAGACCCAAAAACCGCCTCCCTTGTTCAGTTCAAGCTTTCAATCCTATTTAATTTCTTGGTTAGCTCTCAAATTGTTAAACACCTAATAGTAAAAGAATTCCTTGTGTAAAGTCTCTCTTTACCTTTCCCTATTTTATGCTCAGTACTGACGATCTTAACAACAAACTCCTGTCGGAGTTAAGAGTTCTTGCCGAACAAATCGGCCTCAAAGACTACAATAAATTAGCAAAAAAAGATCTTATAAACAGGATTTTAGAACGCCAACTGACTGCTGAGCAGCCAGAAGCGAATCCTCCTGCCAAACGACCTCGTAAGGGGAATGATACGGCCGCTGTTGAGAAAAAAATACAGCCTTTAGCCCAAATTCCCCCCGTTCGTGAATATACTCATTCTGACCATAGCGAAAAACGTTCGAAGCGTCAACGAATCCAAAAAGAAAAAGCTGATCCTCAAGTACCTATATTATTCACTACACCAGCGCTTGAAGCGCAAGGCGCTTTGGAGGAAATGCCACCTTCAGTAGTGGAAGCACCGGTATTGGAGGAAGTAGTTGTACCTAATGCGTTTGTAGAGGAGGATGGATTTGAAGATTTAAAAATAGAAGATTTGCCCGAAGATGAATTTTTGGATACCTCTTTTATTACTGAAAATCTTGATACTGAGGCGCCTGTTGATATCGAACCGCCCAAGCCAGAAGAAAAACCACGCGAATATAAAGACGAATACTACAATAAAATCAAACGTCAGTATAACAATTACGTCAAAGAATTTGATGGTTTAATCATCAACGAAGGCGTGCTGGAAATTATGTCTGATGGAGGATATGGCTTCTTACGGTCGGCTGACTACAATTACCTTGCTAGCCCCGACGATATATACGTCTCGCCTTCACAAATTAAATTGTTTGGCCTTAAAACCGGTGATAGTATTCGGGGTTCTGTAAGACCTCCCAAAGAAGGTGAAAAATATTTCGCGTTGCTTAGAGTTGAAACCGTCAACGGAAAAACAACCGAAGAAATTCGTGACCGTATTCCGTTTGAGTATTTAACTCCCCTTTTTCCTGAAGAACATATCAAGCTCAGTGGAAAAGCCGACAATTATTCGACTCGTGTTTTAGACTTATTTGCCCCTATCGGAAAAGGACAACGTGGGATGATTGTGGCCCAGCCCAAAACTGGTAAAACAGTATTGCTGAAAGAAATAGCCAATGCCATTACGCGCAATCACCCCGAAATTTACCTCATTATACTACTCATTGACGAACGCCCCGAAGAAGTAACCGATATGCAGCGTAGCGTAAGGGCGGAAGTTATCTCTTCTACCTTTGATGAGCAAGCCGACCGTCACGTAAAAGTGGCTGGAATTGTACTCGAAAAAGCCAAACGAATGGTCGAGTGCGGACACGATGTTGTGATTTTGTTGGATTCTATTACACGCCTTGCCCGTGCACACAATACCGTTACCCCTGCCTCTGGCAAAATCCTTTCGGGTGGGGTAGATGCCAATGCTTTACACAAACCCAAAAGATTTTTTGGCGCAGCTCGTAACGTAGAAAATGGAGGCTCACTTACGATTATTGCTACGGCATTGATTGATACCGGCTCTAAAATGGACGAGGTGATTTTTGAAGAATTCAAAGGTACTGGTAACATGGAGTTGCAGCTAGATCGCCGTTTGGCCAACAAACGTATTTATCCAGCTATCGATGTGATGTCGTCAGGTACGCGTCGTGAAGATTTGCTGCTTGATAAAGAAACCCTCCAACGTATGTGGATTCTCCGTAAACATTTGTCGGATATGAATCCCAACGAAGCAATGGATTTCTTGCTCGACCGCATGAAAGGAACTCGTACCAACGAAGAGTTTTTGGTATCGATGAATCGCTAAACGTTTTTTATTTATAAAGATTACAAAATTAGCCCGCTCCACTGAGCGGGCTAATTTTGTAGTTAGTTAACCAATTAAAAAAACGGTTGGCTTTTTGTGTAAGTCCACCTGATGTTTTTTCCAGTCTTTGGCTGTGAATGTTTTGACAAATCCGTCTGGCGCCGTTAGATGACAAGCCACACAGATACGGGTGGTGGGGTCACAGTGTAGTACCAAATCTTCGAGAAGCTGATTGTTTCGGTAAGGCGTCTCAATAAAGAGCTGGGTTTGTTTTTTGGTAATTGCTTCTTTTTCTAATTGCTTGATAGCTTTGATTTTTGAAGCCTTTTCGATGGGCAAATACCCATGAAAAACAAATGACTGTCCACTCATCCCTGAAGCCATAAGTGCAAGTAGCAGCGAAGAAGGCCCAATCAAGGGAATGACTTCTATGCCTAACTGATGGGCAATTTTGACGGCAACCGCGCCAGGGTCAGCCACTCCCGGACACCCTGCTTCCGACATCACTCCGGCATCTTTGCCTTCTTTCAACAATTGTTTTAGCTGGTTCAACGTGTCGGTTTCGGGTGTGTCTTTGTGCAGCTCAAAAAAAGAAAGCTCGTCTATGATTTTGCCAGTTTTGAGAGAACTAATAAAACGCCGTGCGGTTCGTAGGTTTTCAACAAAAAAAACATCCAATTTTTTAACTACTTCGGGAACTTGTATCGGCAAAACTCCCTCCGTAGTATCGGGTGCAAGTGGTGTCGGAATTAAGTATAATTTCATTGTAAAAAGCTGACAAGCGATTTGACAAAAGCCTCGGGTTGCTCGGCTTGTACCCAATGACTCGCCCCCTCGATAGTATCTACTGTCGAATTGGGAAACAACTCTTTTATTTTGGGTAAATCTTTGTCACGTACATAGCCTGATTTTTCACCTCTCATAAAAAGCGTAGGTTCTTCTACTACTCGCTGATTGATAATGTCCTGACTAATGATTTCGATGTTTTCGTCTAAAACGGGCAAATTGATGCGCCACGCAAAATTCCCTTCTTCGTTGCGGTAGAGATTTTTAAGTAAAAACTGACGCACCGACGGACTAGGCTCATACTGACTCAGTATTTGGTCAGCTTCATTGCGGTTTTGGAGGGTATCGAGCGGAATAGCTTTCAGGCCTGCCAATATATCCCCATGATGTACTTTGTACAATCTAGGTGCAATATCTACTACCACCAAATGACTAAAAGTACCGGGGTATTGCATGGCGTATTGCATCACTGTTTTTCCACCCATCGAATGCCCTATTAAAATAGGTTTTTCTAAATCTTGCTGTTGGATAAAATCGTACAAATCATCCGCTAATTCGGGATAAGAATGAGTAGGGACTTGGGGCGACCGCCCGTGGTTGCGTTGGTCAACAGTATAAACCGAAAAACCGTTGTCGGCTATCACTTTGCTGATAGTGAGCCAGTTGTCGGCAGAGCCAAAGAGGCCGTGAAGAATAATAATGGGGCGACCTGCGCCTATTTGACGAAAAAAAAGTTGCATTGCTGTCTTCAAAACGCGTTTGTTGGTTTTACAAAGATAGCAAGGCAACTTTCTACCCCAAGTGCTCTGAGGATTTAATTAGTATTGAAAAATTAATCTTCGAGATTCAAGACTCTTTTTACCTCATTATAATCTTTCCAGTTGACATTGCCCAAACGTGCTCCGGTAGCAGGCGGAATGATAACAGCGCGATACTCTTCATCCGTAAAAAAGTTGCTCACGTT
Organism: Runella zeae DSM 19591; assembly: GCF_000423565.1. Lineage (GTDB taxonomy): Bacteria > Bacteroidota > Bacteroidia > Cytophagales > Spirosomataceae > Runella > Runella zeae. The sequence goes on from NZ_KE384046.1 coordinate 62,774, forward strand.
CACGGCTTTAGAGAAAGAGATAAAAGCCGAAATTTTGCCAGGTTCGGCAGCAAATGAGTAAGTCACATGCGCTCCATCAAAGTAAGTATCCCAAGGTACTGCATTGACAAAACTTTTGTTGGAAGCCACGCGGTTGTAAAGTAATACCATCCCACCATCAAGCGTTTTTTGAGTCAGATAGGTCTGAATAGCTCCTCCTTGTAATCCTATTGAAGTGTACAGTTCATTTTGGTCATAATTGGTCACAAAAGATTGTTTAGGAATAGAGACCCAATTGGTCGAATAAAACGCCGCCCCACTGCTACCGGGGTCGCCCTTAGGTCCTTGTACCCCTTGTGGGCCTTGGGGCCCAGGATCCCCTTGGGGGCCTGTGCAAGCTGATACCAAAACGACCAATGCAAGTGATAGATAACTTAAGATTTTCATAGTATTGTTAGAGAATTCTTCGGCCTCTACGAAGAATAAATTTAAAAGTGAATCATATCTGAGAGGCTCATTGACAAAGATATGAGTGGATTGTAATTGAACAAATTATTTTAAATCTTCCTTCTAACGCCTATTCGTCTAAAAACCATATAGGGGGCGGTTTATATTTTATTATTCGGGTAAGATAGCCCCGCCACAAGATTAGGAAATGGGATTACAATGAAATGAAATGGGTTTTAGTTTATCTTTGTATCCAAACCAAAAATCAGAAACAACAATGAGCTTAGAGAAATCATACCCTTATCTCTACCGCTGGGCGGAGACATACGGAAGAGTAGAGTTTGGACAATTGGAAAATGGGGATGGATTGGTAGTCTGCATCGACGAAGGGGGGACTGTTTTTGAATCTCCCAAAAAAGTCAAAGACCTTGATGCCGCGCTCAAAATGGCCGAAGATGCCATTTATGAGTGGTTTGAAATCAACGACCCCGACGAATTGGATGATTAAAAAGGGCGAAAAATAAAGTATTAACAAATCAATAATAACGTGTTTGATATTAAACAAAAAGTAGGTGTTTTGGGAGGAGGGCAACTTGGGCTGATGCTCCTGCAAGCGGCGGTCGACTGGAACTTGCACGTCAAAATCCTAGACGCTGCCGACGCACCATGCGCTGCTATTGCGCCCGAATTTGTTGAGGGTTCTTTACAAGATTACGAGGCCGTGTATCATTTTGGGCAAGACGTAGAAGTTTTGACGATTGAGATTGAAAAAGTAAACGTGGAAGCGCTCGAAGCACTGGAAAAAGAAGGTAAAAAAGTTTTTCCACAGCCCCATGTGATCCGACTGATTCAGGACAAGCGTACCCAAAAGCAATTTTATCGTGAGCATGGCCTGCCTACTGCCGATTTTGTATTGACTCAAAACCGTGAGGATGTCAAAAACTACCTTGATTTTTTACCCGCTTTTCACAAATTAGGTAAGGACGGGTACGATGGCAAAGGTGTGCAACGTATCGCCTCCGCCGAAGATGTATCTAAAGCATTTGATGCGCCAGGTTTGTTAGAAAAGGCCGTAGATTTTGAAAAAGAACTAGCGGTGATTGTAGCACGAAACGAACGCGGCGAAGTAGCTACTTTCCCTACTGTGGAGATGGTGTTTCATCCCGAAGCCAATTTGGTGGAGTACTTATTTGCCCCCGCCGAAATTTCGGAGGCGATTGAAACACAAGCCAAAGACCTGGCTATCCGTACAGCGCAAGCTATTGGTATTGTAGGGCTTTTGGCCGTCGAGATGTTTTTGACCAAAGATGGACAAGTGTTTATCAATGAAGTAGCACCTCGCCCTCACAACAGCGGTCATCATACCATAAGAGCTAATTTTACGTCTCAATTTGAGCAGCATTGGCGTGCTATTCTCAATTTGCCCTTGGGCGATACCGCCGCTTACACACCCGCTGCCATGGTCAATCTACTGGGTGAAGAAGGACATACGGGTGTCGCCCATTACGAAGGCATGGAAGAAGTATTGGGCGTACATGGTGTTTACCCTTTTTTATACGGTAAAAAAATTACCAAGCCTTTCCGGAAAATGGGACATATTACCGTCACTGACAGCACCTTGGAGGGTTTAAAACAGAAGGCGGATTGGGTTAAAAATGCCTTGAGAGTAATCTCAAAATAACGAACCAATAGGGAGAACGTAACGTTAGATAAACAGAGACTTTCTGAGTTTACAATATTGATTGAAGCTAAAACTTGGAAAGTTTCGTTTATTAGCTAAAGAAATATCACCATTAGCCATTGATATGACACCCAATCTCCCCAAAACCGAACTCAAACGCGTTGTGATTATAGGCGCGGGGTTTGGTGGGCTTACGCTTGCTCGTAAGCTGTCGCAACGTTCTGATTTACAGGTTGTACTAATCGACAAAAATAATTATCACCAATTTCAGCCGCTTTTTTATCAAGTGGCAATGGCAGGGTTAGAGCCTAGCTCTATTTCTTTTCCGCTCCGAAAGGTGTTTCAATCCAAAAAAAATGTTCACATCCGAGTCACAGAGGTGGTGAACATTGATACAACTGCCAATGTCATTGAAACTAAACTAGGGCCTGTCGAATACGACTACTTAGTATTGGCCACGGGGGCAGATACCAATTTTTTTGGAATGAAAAACATGATGGAAAATGCCCTTCCGATGAAATCAGTGTCGGAGGCTTTGGCCATTAGAAATCGGATGCTCCAAAATTTTGAAGATGCCCTCAGTGTCGAAACCGTCGAAGAGCGACATGGATTGATGAATGTGGTCATTGTAGGTGGTGGCCCTACGGGTGTGGAAGTAGCGGGGACCTTGGCCGAAATGAAACGCCACATTCTCCCCAAGGATTATCCTGAACTCAACTTCGACTCCATGCAGATATATCTTTACGAATCTTCGCCCGAAGTGCTGGAAGTAATGTCTGACCAATCTTCTAAAAAAGCCAAACAGTATCTGACAGATTTGGGCGTAAACTTGCGCTTAGGCGTAAGAATCATCGATTTTGACGGTAAGTATGCTACCACCAATACGGGTGACCGTATTCGTACCAACAACTTGATTTGGGCGGCAGGAGTGAAGGCCAACGGACTTGAAGGAATCCCGGCGGAAGTATATGGCCGAGGGGGACGCATCAAAGTCAATCGTTTTAATCAAGTCGAAGGTTTGCCCAATGTATTTGCCGTAGGAGATGTAGCCTTGATGACCGAAGAAAAATTTCCCAATGGTCACCCCCAACTAGCCCAACCTGCCATGCAACAGGGTGAATTGTTGGCCAAAAATTTAGTCCGAATCATCAAAGGTGAAGAGCTCAGACCTTTTGTGTACAACGACTTAGGATCTATGGCTACCGTAGGTCGAAACTTGGCCGTGGTAGATTTACCTTTCTGGAAGTTTCAGGGCTTTTTTGCGTGGATGACGTGGATGTTTGTCCACTTGATTTCAATCGTCGGGGTCAAAAATCGATTACTGATTTTTATCAACTGGCTTTGGAATTATATCACCTATGACCAGTCTTTGCGCCTGATTATCAAGCCCAAGATTTTGAAAGAAAAAGAACCGACGCCCGTTTTAGAAAAAGAAATAGCTTAAAATAAAAGCAAAGCTTTCTAAAGATATGGAGCCTCTTCGAAGCTATTTTTAGTACATATCTCTTGTTCTAAAAATAGCTTCGGAGAAGTTAATTATATGTGGTTAGCTACAAAAACCTTGTGTTTTTACCTTGCGCATCCTACCAATCTTATGTTTTAGGCTAAACTGCGTAGCCAATACACCCCTACGGTAAATAGTACGCCCCATATCACCCCCCAAAGTAGCATATGGCTGATGATTAAAAAACGGGATACCTTGAACGAAACGGCAATCAACGTACCACCAATGGGCGTAAAAAGCAGAGGAGTCAGCAAGGCAATCCCTGTGATACCCGCCTTTTTCCAGACTTTGACAGCCATACGGGTACGCTTACTAAAAAGACGGGGTTTTTGAGAACGATAGCGTGCGATTAGGTTCTGAATAGCAGTCCCTAAAAATACAAACAAAACCACGCTCAGCATCATGCCAATGATGGTACAAAGGACGGTTTCCCACCATTCGAGTCCTAGGGCTACTCCCGTAACGGGGCCGGCAAAAAACTTCAACATACTCGCAATAATCACCGAACTGTATTTGGCCCAAGGCATTAGAAGATGTGGTATTTTGTGAAACGAACGCTTGAAATAGATGTTTGTATGGTAGATACCATCTAAAATCCCAAAGATACACTTAAATTCAAAAAACAATTTGTGTAAGTTTGAGCCAAATATCAGAAGCTAATGGAAATCCTTGAACAAGTACAAAAATACGGCTATGTGCGCGAAACTGTCGCACCCGAGATTGACCTCGTTGCCGAAATCAACCGCCTGCGGAAAGAAAAAAACGCCGTCATATTGGCTCACTACTACGTAGATGGCGCCATTCAAGACCTTGCAGATTATATTGGCGATAGCTTGGGGCTTTCGCAGCAAGCCGCAAGTACGCCTGCCGATATGATTGTATTTTGCGGGGTTCACTTCATGGGAGAGACTGCCAAAATCCTCAGCCCTGAAAAAAAGGTGGTGATTCCTGACCTCAACGCAGGCTGCTCACTGGCCGATTCGGCACCAGCCGATAAGTTTGCGGCTTTCAAAGCCCAATACCCCGACCACCTCGTGCTTTCGTACATCAACTGCTCGGCCGAAATCAAAGCGCTTTCGGACATTATCGTGACTTCGTCGAATGCCGTAAAAATAGTAGAACAAATCCCTAAAGACCAGAAGCTTATCTTTGCACCTGATGCCAATTTGGGGCGCTATGTAGCCAAAAAAACGGGCCGTGATATGGTGCTTTGGGACGGTGCCTGTATCGTACACGTGGATATTTCGGAAGCAAAATTGAAAGCTTTGCGCGAAAAATACCCCAATGCTTTGCTCGTAGCCCACCCCGAATGTAAAGACAATATTTTGCTTCAAGCAGATTTTGTGGGCTCTACCACGGCTATTTTGAAGTTTGTGAGCGAAAGTCACCACGACGAATTTATCGTGGCGACCGAAGCGGGGATTTTGCATAAAATGAAACAAGCAGCAGCGGGTACGGGCAAAAAAATCATCCCAGCACCCGCTACCGAAAACAATACTTGTGCTTGTAGCGAGTGTCCATACATGAAAATGAACACGGTCGAAAAGCTTTATAATTCACTCTTGTACGAGCAACCCGAAATCACGGTTCCTGAAGACATCCGTCTCAAAGCCTATGATTCGGTAATGCGAATGCTAGAAATGAGCAAAAATTTGTAGAATGCCTAGCTTGTATATCATTGCAGGCCCCAATGGAGCAGGAAAGACTACGGCGGCTTCAACTATTTTGCCAGAAATGCTTAATTGTAAGGAGTTTGTTAATGCAGATAATATAGCCGCAGGACTTTCTCCATTCAATCCAGAAGGAGTAGCGTTTGAGGCGGGGAGAATTATGCTCCAACGAATACGTTATTTACTATCAATACACGAAGAATTTGCATTTGAAACAACTTTGGCTAGCAAGACTTACATCTCTTTGTTAAGAGAAGCGCAATTACTAGGGTATAGGGTTGTTTTGGCGTTTTTCTGGTTACCTTCTTTTGCTATGGCTGTTGAACGGGTAAAGCAGCGAGTTATAGAAGGTGGGCACCATATTCCATCTGATGTAGTAAAACGGCGTTATCAAAGAGGACTTGAGAATCTATTTCATTTGTTTATTCCAGTATGTGATCATTGGGTTCTTATTGATAACTCAAATTTGACTCCACAAATAATTGCAAATGGGGATAAAAATGGGAGTGTAGAGGTGCTTAATAAGCTAATCTGGGAACAAATCATTAACCAAATCAATAAAAATGAATAGTAAGGAGTTGTCTGAAAAAATCTTGACAGGTACCGAAAAGTCACTGAACTTACTGGTACGAAAAAAAGCATTTTTTGGTCAGTCGTTTGTAGTTGCTGATGAAAAAGGTGGTGTTAGCCGCATATCTGCTAAGCAACTTTTAAAAAAGAAATAAAGGAATTTATATTTTAACTAATCAAATACTGATTAATGAAACCCACCCTTTTAATCCTTGCCGCAGGAATGGGCAGCCGCTATGGCGGTATCAAACAGCTCGATCAGTTTGGCCCCAACGGCGAAACCATCATTGATTATTCTCTTTATGATGCCATCCGTGCTGGTTTTGGCAAAGTAGTGTTTATCATCCGCGAAGAACTACGCAATGATTTTGAAGAAGTGTTTGGCCCCAAACTCCAAGGAAAAATAGACTACGACTACGCCATCCAAGGTTTTCAGAGCTATGTGCCTGAGGCATTGGGCCAAATCGAACGTGCCAAGCCGTGGGGAACAGGCCACGCCATGCTATGCGCTTGGCAGCAGACCGATACGCCTTTTGCGATTATCAATGCCGATGACTTTTATGGGTTGGAAGCTTTTGAATTAGTGGCTGATTTCTTAAAAAATAGCACCGACGATACTGAGCATACCTTGATTGCGTACGAAGTCAAAAAGACCTTGTCCGAAAATGGAACCGTATCAAGAGGGGTGTGTGAAGTGAATGACAGTGGCTATCTCGACGTAGTGACGGAGCGTACCAAGATATTTCCGCAAGAAGACAAAATCTTCTTTGAAGAAAACGGCGACCTGACCGAACTTACGCCCGAAACGCCCGTTTCGATGAATTTTTGGGGCTTTAAGCCTTCGGTATTTCCGATTACGGAGGCATTGTTTACCGAATACGCCCACCAAAACTACAATGCTCCCAAAGCCGAATTTTATATCCCAGTAGTGGCTACGCACCTTATCAAAAGTGGCGCCGGACGTTTGAAAGTGATTCCGAATGCTTCGGAGTGGTTTGGGGTGACTTATCCCGAAGACAAGCCTACCGTACAGGCAGCCCTCCAAAAACTACACGAAGCTGGCAAATATCCCGATCGGTTGTGGTAAGAACACACAGTTGTTATGCCGCCTTGTTATGCCGTCTTGTCATGCCGTAGGCATCTACAATCAACCTAATTTATGCTGACTTTAGATGCCTACGGCATGACAAAGTAACTATTCATTGTTATGAAAACCATCCTCGTCTTTTTAGTAAGAGCCTATCAGGTGATGTTGTCGCCTTATTTGCCTAACTCTTGCCGTTATACGCCTACGTGCTCGCAGTATATGATTGAGGCGGTACAAAAACACGGGGCATTCAAAGGGGGCTGGATGGGTCTCAAGCGCATTGGCCGCTGTCATCCTTGGGGTGGGCATGGGCATGACCCTGTGCCGTAGTTTCTTATTTTTAAGCCACTAACTATGAAATATCCGCGTAAACTTTCTTCAGGAGTCAACAATACCGTCATTGTTTTGTCAGACACTGAGGTAGCCAAACTGTATCTGAAAGATACGCGCTCTGATATTGGGTCGGAGGCTGAGAAGATGAAATATGCTAATGGTATTAATGGATTGGTGGTCAGATTTGTAAGGTTGGATTATGACGAAAGTTTACAGGCCGAAATGCTCGTAATGGAGCGCATTCGTCCGATAGATTATCGTGCTTATGAAGTCGAAATACGCGAACTCTGGTTAGATGTATTTGAAGATGGACTCCGGGCTCTTCATCAAGCAGGGTTTGTGCATCGCGACCTCAAGCGCCCCTCTGATATAGGCGGTTTATTGTTTGACAATATCTTACTTACCGAACAGGGCTTGCGCCTCATCGACGTGGGGATTTCGGCACTGCGCTCACAAGTAGGTTTGAAAATTTTTGAAAAGTACGTAGATGCCGAATTGTAAGAAATGCAGCAGTTTAGAACCTATTTCTTAAACAGATAGTATCTCTTGGGCGAATATTGGTTATGCAAAAGAGATTTTTGCGTAGTTTTGGGCTAGTGATAAGCACAACATCTGACGAATGATACGGCGTATTGACATTGAAAATTTTAAGAGCCTTAAAAATATTACCCTTGATCTACAAAGAGTAAATGTTTTGATTGGCCCTAATAATTCAGGAAAAACGAACGTATTGAATGCTATCGAACTTTCTTTGAACCATGAGAAGGTGAAGCAATTGGGTCAAAATGAAAAATCTCGATTATTATATAAATTTGGGCATAACAATATTCCCAAAATAATCATCGATTTTAGTCTTCCTGATTTGGGCGATACTCTTCAGCTAGAAGTTACTATCTTTCCTTTAAAAATACCCCAAATTAAGTTTAATACAAACCGTCCCTTGATACAGTCTAGCTTTGAAAAGCATTACAAGAGCGCGAGGGTTTATTCAATCAATACGCATTACCTCACCAAATCTTATCCCCTTTTACCCGGTAATGAGCTTGTGCATAGCGATGCGGCTAATTTGGTCGCTTTCCTAGATTTTTTACGAGACCATCATCCTGACGTATTCCAAAATATTCAACGGGATTTGACAAACTGTATCCCCGAAATTACCCAGATTAGGTTTGACAACGTCAACCCGACCGAAGAAGAAATAAGAAAATTTGGTGATAAAACTTTTAAGAAGATTGGTCTTTTCAGCCAAGATACGCAACAAATATTTTGGTCAGAGGAGCTATCAGAAGGAATATTATACCTTTTAGCGTTATTGTGTATTATCCATCAGCCTCATCCTCCTAGATTGTTGTTGTTGGAAGAACCTGAAAGAGGCATTCATCCACGACGAATCAAAGAAGTTATCGGTTTTTTGAAGCAATTGGCCTATCAACGCGATATTCAAATTATTTTAACAACTCACAGCCCCCTTGTTTTGGACGAATTTGCGGAGACACCTGAAAGCGTTTTTGTTTTTGATAAGGATGCAGAAGGAGCTAGTACTGTCAATAATTTGCAAAAAGATGTCATTGAGCCTTATTATCAAAAATGCTCAGAAAAAGGGATTGTGCCTCATAATTATACAGATGCTTTGGGCGACAATTGGACGATAGGGTTTTTAGGAGGGGTTCCAAAATGAAGACATTAAAATATGGGTTTTATGGAGAAGATGATGCTCAAAAGATATTTCTTACAAATTATTTGAAGCAGCTTTCACAGGTAAAATTTGAGCTAGACGAAGAGTTCTGTAATAGGTTTAGAGCGCGTAATAAAAAACAAGTGGATGAAAAATTTAGAGAAGTGAGTGAGCAAGGTCTTCTTTGGTATCAGCATGATGTCTTTTTTGTAGGTAGAGATTTAGACAGTCATTCAAGCAATGACTATGAGCTTAAGTTTGAGTGGTTTAGGCAGCGTTCATCCCATTCTCCCAAAATACTCTTTATGATTCCCGTTCAGTGTATAGAGCATTGGTTATGGTATCTTAAAGTAAAGCAGGATAATCCGCATTCTACAAAGAATGAGACGCTTGAAACAAAGCCAAGATACGACGCAAAAACCGCCGTTTATGGAATCCCCGAAGCTGTCAATGCCATTTCTAATCCTACTGTGGATCATCTTACTCGGCATTTTGACATTGACTGGTTAGATAGCCGCTCGAAAAGTTTTCGTCATTTTCATAAACAAATACAATCATTTTTAGAAAACAAATTGGATTAGTCCATGCCTTTCACGCTTCCTATATTTTTGGTCATGGCTCTTTCATCGGTGGTGGTGGGGGTCTATCTCGAACGCAAAATCTCGGCCTTCATCCAAGACCGACTTGGCCCTATGGAAGTGGGAAAATGGGGCTTACTACAACTCGTGGCTGATTTGCTAAAACTACTTCAAAAAGAAGACATAGTACCCGCCGCCGCCGACCGCAAACTTTTCTTGATTGCGCCTTTGGTGATTTTTACGGCTATTTTTGCGGGCTATGCAGTCTTGCCATTAAGTCCTGATTTACAGGGTTCTACTACGGCAGTGGGGATTTTTTATTTGCTTACGATTATCTCCGTAGATGTCATTGGTATTTTGATGGCAGGCTGGGGTTCTAACAACAAATTTGCACTTTTTGGAGCGGTACGTTCGGTCGCGCAGATAGTATCTTACGAAATTCCGCTGGGATTGGTCATACTATGCGTCGTCATGACCGCCCAAACCCTCGACTTACAGACGATTAGTTATCAACAAGGGCTTTACTCAGAAGAAACGGTCTATCTTTTTGGTCTCAAGTCCTTGGGAATTGACATCACGGGGATTGGGGGTTTTTTGAGCTGGAATATCATCAAAAGTCCTTTTTTGTTGATTGCTTACATTGTGTTTTTTATCACCACGCTGGCCGAATGCAATCGTGCCCCTTTTGATATTCCCGAAGGTGAGTCAGAATTAGTAGGAGGGTTTCATACCGAATATTCAGGAATGCGCTGGGCGCTGCTGTTTTTGTCCGAATACGCCATGATGTTGCTTGTGTCGTTGTTGGGAGCTATTTTGTTTTTGGGAAGCTGGAATACACCCCTACCCAACATCGGCCCGCTACGCCTTGCCGACTGGACGAGTGGCGCTCCTGGTACCATTTGGGGCAATGTCACGGGTGCTTTTTGGCTGATTTTCAAGGCTGGAATTGCCATTTTGATACAAATGTGGGTACGTTGGACCTTCCCCCGTTTGAGGGTAGATCAGCTCATGTTTTTGTGCTGGAAAGTACTTACACCTGTGGCGTTGATTCTCTTTCTTATCTGCGGAATTTGGCGCTTGTTGATGGTTTAAAAAATAAATCCAACAAAAAATTGGAATTTTAAAAATACTTTTTTCTACTTTTGTGGCGTCAAACTAAACAAAACACGTCCGATGCTTTTTACTTCCTATGACATACTGAGCACCACCGCCACCGCGAGAACTCGTGGGTGCAGGGGGCATATAGGAGTCGATTGTGACGTATTTTAGGTAGCTATCAAACCTCAAAATATACCGCCCGACTCCCCTGAGTCGGGCTTTTTATTGACTGAATCACCCCCAATACAATCAAAATCATGAACAATTTATTCATTCACATCCCTATCCCGTCCGATTCGTATGCTTCGTGGCAGCAGTGTATCTCGTGGGGATTGGTGTGTGATACGGCAACCAAGGTTGCAAAAAATATGATTCTGGAGGTCCGAATACAAGTGGATAGGTAGTGTCAGCGATACTCCCTTCACTTACCCCCGACCTGCAGATGAGCAAGTCGGGGGTTTTTGTTTTTAGGCTGTTGGTAGTCAATAATTTTAACAAAGAAATGAGCAATCATAAACATATATCAAGACAGCGCCGAATGTGGTTGAAATACGAACAGCAACAGCAAGAAGCGGCGTTGGCGGGGGCTTTAAAAGAATCATCAAAACGCCACCGAAATTTTTTGTACGTAATACAAGAACTCAAAAAAGAAGAATTTAACCATGCCTTAGGGCAGCAAGACCGTCGTTATAGTGAGTTGAACGGGTTTTTGAACGACGAAAATTGGGTCAAACTAAAAGCAAATTTGCTAGAAGGGCTAGAAATATTGACCGAAGCCTTGGAGAAAAAATGTCCTGAGTGGTTTAGAGATACGGATTATCTGATTGCGTTGTTGATGGTAGGGCGCTATCGCAAGGCTTGGCTCAACCCGCTTGAAACATGGCGACCCAAAGCCAAAAATGATTATGGCAGGTTTATGGAGTTGGTGTCTCACTTGTTTTTGAAATACGAAGCACCACGGTTTTTGTATCACGCTTTTTTTCATCCGCAAGATTATGCTTACCTCGGCACATTCATTTTTTTGGGCAATGGCGGAAGTATGAAAGAGGTTCATTTTTCGGTGAAATTAACCAAACGAATGCACTATTATTTTTTGCATGCACCTGAGGGCTTGAGGGTTACGCAGGCGGTACGGTGGGCGCAAGTATGCGGCATGGGCGGTGATTATGAATTAGCCCATCGTTTGGCTTATTCGTCATTGGGTTATGATGCCAAACGTGATGAAGCACTTTGGGAAGATTTCGTTAGGATTTTGATACAAGGTGGGATGTTTAATTTGGATAAAACGACTGAGCTAATTGACTACGTGAGGGCAAGCTGTCAGCAAAATCCCGGGTATTCGTTGAAAGGTCGCACTTTGCAGTCGCTTTTGCGTCAAAGTGCCGAATGGCATCACCAAATGGCAAGTGTGAAAGGCTTAAAGCAGCTTGTAGCTTGGCAAGGAATGAATTGGCCGGTTTTTGAAATAGTAGAAGGCAAAGAGGAATGTGCTATTGCCTACAAAATGGTAGAATTGCTGTCCAACAAGGAGTTGCATGACGAAGGGCAGCGAATGCACCATTGTGTGGCGTCTTATGCCGAAGATTGTTTTTTGGGGAAAACACGTATTTTTTCACTGAGAAGCTATCAATTTGGTGCCGAAGAACGCCTCGCTACTATCGAAATTGATGTGCGCCAGCGGCGCATTGTGCAGGCCAAATACCGCTACAATCAAAAAATCAGCGATAAAGCTAAAGACCTATTGAATCAGTGGGCAGTACGTCAAAGGCTCGTATTGTCGCGCTATCTTTAGCAAGATGCTGAATCATTAAGTAGAAATAACTCATAACCTTGTAGTAATGCCGAAGGACAGGTTTCAGGGAACAAAAGTTGAATAAACCACAAACGATGATTAAAGAAATAAAGTTGGAAATTAGCACTTCTGCCTACCCTTTGGCAATACAGTGTTATGTGGCGTTTTTCTTCAAGTCAAACCCTTTTGAACAATAATAAAATGAGAAAATTAGCAAGTATTCAAAAAATTAAAGCATTAGAACCAATTGAAGGTGCTGATGCAATTGAAAAAGCGACTGTATTAGGTTGGCAGTTGGTTGTAAAGAAAGGCGAATTTAATGTAGAAGATATGGCTGTTTATTGTGAAATAGATAGTTTAATGCCCGATAAGCCTGAATTTGAATTTCTTAAACCACGAGGCATGAGAATAAAAACCGTAAGGCTTCGTGGTCAAGTATCGCAAGGAATTTGTTTCCCCTTATCAATTTTACCAAGCGATTTTGCAGTTGTTGAAGATGCTGATTGCACTGATATTTTGGGGATAACAAAATACGAACCTGCTATGCCAGCTTGTTTAAGTGGTATTGCAAAAGGCAAATTCCCTTCTTTTATTCCTAAAACTGATGAAACAAGGGTTCAAGTTCTTCAAAAAGTATTAGATAAATACAAAGGCGAAAAATGTTATGTAACTGAAAAACTTGATGGTAGTTCGGCAACATTTTATGTGAAGGATGGCGAGTTTGGTGTATGTAGCAGAAACCTTGAACTAATTGAAGATGCTGAAAATAGCTTTTGGAAAGTTGCAAGGCAAATGGATATTGAAAGAAAGTTGCGTTCAATCGGCAAAAATATTTCCATTCAAGGAGAACTTATTGGGGAAGGTATACAAGGTAATAAGCTGAAACTGAAAGGACAAACAGTCAAGTTTTTTAATGCTTTTGACATTGACAAATTTGAGTATCTGAATTTCTTTGACTTTAATAAATTGATTGGGGAACTTAAATTACCAATAGTACCAATTGTTGCATTGGATTACGAACTGGAAAACGATATTGATGCAATAGTTAAAATGGCAACAATTAAAAGCCAAATATTAAAAGATGTTTGGGCAGAAGGAATTGTAATTCGTCCTTACACCGAAAAGATAGACTTGCTTTTGCTAAACGAAAACTTTGACAACGGTCGAGTTAGTTTCAAAGCTATTAACCCTGAATTTCTGTTGAAATATGGTGAGTAGTTGGTGTACTAAAACAACTCATAACAGAGGAACACAATCAAAACATGGAAACACAAATTACGTTGGAGGAAATCTTAACATTGGGAGATATTCCCGAAAACCTCCACGCTACGTTTTTACGCGTAGCCAACGGCTTACTTCATCGCGCCGAATACCCACGCGAAAAAGTCCTGGGACTGATGGCGCAGATGCTCGACAACCCTAAAAAATATGCTTATTCTAAAAATAAAGTAACCAACTTAGCCAAGGCTGTATGGGATTTGCACCGCACAGGACAAAGCATCGTTCTTTCGGAAATTGGGAAAGATTTGTTACCACCACCTGAAGAATTTTACGTATTAGAATCAGGTGAAAAACAAGGTGTTAAAAGCTTCGATTTACGTACTGGGCCATTACCTTATGCGGTGTTTGGGCGTAGCTACATCGAAGACGGTGCCTTGGCCCAAATGCAAACAGCGGCAAGCCTTCCTATCTCGGTGGCGGGGGCGCTGATGCCCGACGCGCATCAAGGGTACGGCTTGCCGATTGGGGGTGTTTTGGCCACTACTTCCAACACCGTCATACCGTTTGCAGTAGGGGTAGATATTGCCTGCCGCATGTGCCTGTCGGTGTTTGAGATGCCTGCCGATTTCTTGAAAAGAGAGCCTCATTTGTTGAAAAAAACCTTAGCAGAACATACTAAATTTGGAATCGGAGGTGAAACTCGCGAAAAATTTGACGAAAGTGTGATGGATTTGCCTGAGTGGAATGCCACCAAGGTGATTAAAGACTTGAGAGACAAAGCCTATCGCCAACTCGGTACCTCCGGCACGGGCAATCACTTTGTGGAGTGGGGCGTGGTAGAAGTATTGGAAGAGGATGAGCTGCTAGGATTGCCTGTGGGGACTTACATGGCGCTGCTTTCGCACTCAGGGTCGCGGGGATTTGGGGGAAATGTGGCCAATTATTACTCAAAATTGGCGATGCAAAAAACCAAACTTCCCAAAGAAGCAGCGCATTTGGCGTGGTTAGATTTGGACACGCAAGAAGGGCAAGAATATTGGATTGCGATGAACTTGGCTGGAGCATATGCTTCCGCCAATCACCACGAAATCCACGCTAAAATAGCTCATGCCTTACATGAGAAGCCACTAAAAATGGTTGAAAACCACCATAATTTTGCGTGGAAAGAAACCTTGGTTGATGGTACCGAAGTCATTATGCACCGCAAAGGCGCTACGCCGGCGGGAGTAGATGATTTGGGGATTATTCCGGGGTCAATGATTCATCCCGGATTTGTGGTGAGAGGCAAAGGAAAAGCCGAGGCATTGTCGTCGGCATCTCATGGGGCAGGGCGCGTGATGTCGCGTACCAAAGCACTTAATAGTATCACTCGCCACGACCTCAACAAGGCCCTAACAGAAGCGGGAGTACAGCTGATTGGAGGGGATTTGGACGAAGCCCCGATGGTGTACAAAAACATCGAAACAGTGATAGAAGCACAAAAAGACCTCGTGCAAGTGCTGGCAAAATTTACGCCTAAGATTGTGAGAATGGCCGATGCCAACCGAAAAGAAGGGCGTGAAGATTGAATCGGGTAGTTTCAAAAAAGACCGATGGTTAGATTGTTTACCATCGGTCTTCTTTCATTGTTGGTAGAGCGTACACGGTGACTGAATTTTCAAAACCTCAACAACGCGTGGTTTTGAAAGATACCTGATACATTTTGTGGTACTTAATCGACTTTTCGGGTTCGAATTTTTTCATAACGTAGCTATAATACAGCCATGTAAACCCTACAAGCATCACCAAGGGCAACAATACATCTAAAAAACGTAACCAAGCTTTGGGGTTGGTTTTGTTGGTAACTGATGATGTGTTCATTTGAGTAAAGAGAGTGTTGAGTAATTCTATTACAAATAAGGCATTTTAATTCCCAAAAAACCATCTTGTGGCGTGGACAAAATGGCCTAAAACGTGGACAAAATGGCTATTTTAGGGAGAATACTCTCAAAGATGCTCCAACAGTAGTTTGAAATCAGTGTCTTCTTGATGAAACTCTAATTTTTTACGAAGTCGGTAGCGGGATTTGCGCAGAGACTCCGTAGAAACCCCTAGCATGTAGGCCATCTCTTTGGAGGTCAAATCTAGTTTAAGCAAGGCTATCAATCGAATTTCGGCTGGGGTGAGATCAGGATATTTGAGGTGAAGATTGTCAAAAAAATTGGGATAGACTTGTTCAAAAAGGTGTTTGAAGTATTTCCAATCATCATCGGTCAAGATGGTACGATGGTGCAAAGTTTCGAGCAGAGTAGGGTCATACTGCAACCCTTTTTGGGAGTCCAATTCTGCGCTCATTTTTTCGATAAGCTCATTTTTATTTTTGATGGATTCCATATAATGAGCGAGCTGTGTGGTCGCCTGAAGGAGCAGTGCTTCCGTTTGCTTTTTTTCGCATTCTTGTACTACTTTATCGCGCAATCGACGTCGATTCAAGTAAAAAATAAACACTGCCGACGCAATCAGAATAAAGGCAATGATAAAGTTTCTTTTCCAGACGGCTTTATCTTTTTCGGAGGCTATTTCTTCTAAATCATTGATGTATTTTTCAGCGGCGATTTGGGCGTGAGCTTTTAGCAAGATTTTATTATCAAATACTTTTCGGAGCGAATCTTTCAATACTGCTAGTGAATCGCGGTACAATAAAGCGGTAGTATAATCTCCTTTTTTTTGGTAATAGAGGGTTTGTACATCATAATACATCACCCCAAAGTTGGTCCAAATCCACCTTGGGTGTAATTTTAGGGATTTGGCGATGAAGGTGTTGGCTTTGGCTGTACTATCCAACTTTAGTAAGGAATAAGCAAGATACAAACACGTGATAGCGCTATTTTCTGGAAGCGCTTTTTCATTGGCCGCAAGGTCGGCATAGAGGTAAGGGAGCGATGCTTTATAATGCTTTTGGAGCCTTAGGGTATTTCCATAATTACCACTTGCAATACCAGTATAATCTCTAGAATTTACTTTCTTAGCTATTTTGAGGGTTTCCAAGAAAGCTTTTTCGGCATTCTTATAATCCTTCATTTTGAGATAGGCCATCCCTTGGTTATTGAGCAAAAACTCATTCATCATTAGGTTTTGCGTGTTGTACTTTTGGGCTAGTATAGAATACTTAATAGCCGAAGGATAATCTTCAAAATAATAGTAAAACTCAAAATAAACGCTTAAGTAAAGGGAGATTTCGGGAATATTTTCGTAGCCTATCTGTTCAAAAGTTTGATTGGCACTTAGTAGAAGCTTAAAGGCTTCGTTGAAATTGAGTGCTTGAAAGTACACATAACTAAGATAAATAGAAAAGGCCGCCCTGATGATAGGGTAGGGGCTTTGGTCAAAAAAAGCTTGTTTATTTTTGAAGAAGGCTGTGCGCCCGGCTGCATCATTGTTAAACCTAAGAAGTTGTTGATGATTGGCTTTATAAATTTGGGCATACCAATAAATAAGCATCTCATTACGGGCTTTGGCTTCGGCCAGTAGCGTATCGTACATTTTGAAGAGCTTGACAGTGTCGCTTTGAAGACCTATTTTGTCGGTGTATAAAATGAGTTCAGGGATACGTTTTTCTTCAGGAAGTGTGAAAATTCGCTCAACTTGGGCATATGAAATCGATGAGTGTAGAACACCCAAAAACATCACTATCCAATATTTACTTATTTTATTAAAATAAGTGTAGCGTTTTCCCATTATAATAACCCTAGTAAATTGTCTCTCATTGTCCGAAGCGTGGGCTTCTGATGATAACTTTTCGTAACGATGGCTTAACCACAGTCTAATGATAGATTGTGGCATTATAGAGAGGTAGCAAATGGCAGTTGTCAAAATTAATAAACACCTCCAAATTAACCAACTTTTGCTTCAACAATCCTATTCCCTCCCAAACCCTGACAGGGTTCAAATAGAAATCCCTATCTTTGCACACATTTTTATCATGGCCTAGCCACAGGTGGTGTTTTGTGAATACCTGTGGGCTGCTGTCTAAAGTCAATATTTTATCAACACATGATTTCGAAGACCTACAATCCGCGTGACATTGAAGACAAATGGTATAGTTTTTGGCTTGAAAATCGCTATTTCAACTCAAAACCCAATCCTGACAAAGAACCCTATACGGTGGTGATTCCACCTCCCAACGTAACGGGGGTACTTCACATGGGGCATATGCTTAACAATACCATTCAGGATATACTCACCCGTAAAGCGCGTATGGAAGGCAAAGAAGCATGTTGGGTGCCAGGGACTGACCACGCCTCTATTGCTACAGAAGCCAAAGTGGTAGCGATGCTCAAAGAACAGGGCATTCAAAAAAGTGATTTGACTCGCGAAGAATTCTATAAATATGCTTGGGAATGGACCGACAAATACGGCGGGATTATCCTAAAACAATTACGAAAACTAGGAGCATCGTGCGATTGGGATCGTACTCGATTTACGATGGAGCCACCTCTGTATGATGCCGTCATAGATACGTTTATTCATTTGTACGAAAAAGGCTATATCTATCGCGGACATCGGATGGTCAACTGGGACCCCCAAGCCAAAACCACCGTGTCGGACGAAGAGGTGATTACGAAAGAAGTGATGTCGAAGTTGTCTTACTTGCGCTATCAAATCGCTGGAAGTAACAATGAATACATCATCATCGCCACGGTTCGCCCCGAAACCATCATGGCCGACTCGGCGATTTGTGTTCACCCTGATGATGAACGTTACAAGCATTTACATGGCAAAAAAGCCCTCATTCCGCTCATCAACCGTGAGATTCCAATCATTACTGATGAGTATGTCACCATGGACTTTGGAACGGGTGCTTTGAAAGTAACTCCTGCTCACGACCAAAACGACTATGAGCTTGGACTGAAGCATCAGCTCGAAATCATCGATATCTTGACCGAAGACGGAAAGCTCAATGAAAAGGCTCAGATTTTGGTAGGAGAAGACCGCTTTGTGGCTCGCAAAAAAATCATCAAGTTGCTCGAAGAGGCGGGCAATTTAGAAAAAGTTGAAGATTACAAAAGCAACGTAGGTCATTCAGAACGTACCAATGCCGTTATTGAGCCACGTTTGTCTTTGCAGTGGTTTGTAAGAATGAAAGAGCTATGTCAGCCTGCGCTCGAAAATGTCATGAACGACACCATTCAGCTACATCCACCTAAGTTCAAAAATACATACCGAATTTGGATTGAAAATATCAGAGATTGGAATATTAGTCGTCAGCTATGGTGGGGACAGCAGATTCCGGCTTATTACCTTTCTGACGGTACGGTGATTGTGGCCAAAAACAAACGCGAGGCCCTGCGTAAAGCCCAACACGAAATGCAGCTTTTTGCCTTGACCGAAGCCGACCTTACCCAAGACCCCGACGTAGTAGACACGTGGTTTAGCTCTTGGCTTTGGCCTATTTCGGTATTTGATGGTTTCAAAGACCCCAACAACGAAGACATCAATTATTATTATCCTACCAACGACTTAGTGACAGCCCCCGAAATCTTGTTTTTTTGGGTCATGCGGATGATTATTGCTGGTTATGAGTTTAGAGGCGAACCTCCTTTCCGCAATGTATATCTGACGGGAATCGTACGCGATGCCAAAGGTCGTAAAATGTCAAAATCTCTCGGAAACTCTCCCGACCCACTTGTATTGATAGACCAATACGGAGCAGATGGTGTACGTACGGGTATGCTCTTTAGTTCGCCTGCGGGAAATGATTTGCTATTTGACGAAAAACTTTGCGAACAAGGCCGTAATTTCTGCAATAAAATCTGGAACGCTTTTCGTTTGGTAAAAGGCTGGACAGTAGCCGATTTGCCTGCTTCTTCGGCTTTGGCGGTTGAGTGGTTTGAGGCTAAGTTTAATGATACCGTAGCCGAAGTACACGATTTGTTCAACAAATACCGCCTCTCAGATGCGCTCAATGTCGTTTATAAGCTTATTTGGGATGATTTCTGTGCGCAGTATTTGGAAATGATAAAACCCGAGTACGGTCAACCTATTGACAAAATCACTTTTGATGCCACTATCGATTTCTTTGAACGACTCATGGCGTTGACGCATCCGTTTATGCCGTTTATTACGGAAGAAATTTGGCAGGATATTCGTCAAAGAGGCGAAAAAGAAAGCTTGTGTGTAGCCTCCTTTCCTATTGCCCAAGCAGCAGATAAAAAATTGATTGCCGATTTTGATATTTTCTTTGACATCGTCACCAATGTCCGAAATTTGCGCAGTACCAAAAACATCAGCCCTAAGACGTCACTGCCACTGACCATCAAAACAGAAAATAAAGAACTTTATCAAAAGTTTGAAGGCTTACTCGTAAAGATTGCTAATGTATCTGATATTCAATATACTAGCGACCAAGCCGAAGGGCTTTCGTTTTTGGTGAAAGCAGATGAGTTTTTTGTTAATTTAGCAGGAGAGCTAGACGTAGCTGCCGAAATCGAAAACCTTCAGAAGGAATTAGAATATACCTTAGGATTTAAGAAATCGGTAGAAGGCAAACTCTCAAATGAGCGTTTTGTGCAAAATGCTAAAGCTGAAGTCGTAGAAAAAGAGCGCCAAAAACTAGCCGATGCAGAAGCCAAAATCGCCACTATTCAAGAAGCCTTGAAGCGTTTGGGGTAGCATGGAACATTTTATTTCATCTATTATAATAGCATTATTACCTTTTATTTTTACTGCTAAAATCTCTCCTCCAAATGTAGTACAACTGAGGCGTTTGGAGGAGTTGATTCCAATCTTTAAAAAGAATGATTTAGTTCTAGGGTTTAAAATCATTTTAGTTTGGTGGCCTGCACTAACCTTTATCTTTGGTGTCATATTTTGGGGTTTACTAGTATATTTTGAACCTTCTTATCCTGAAGCAAGATTCTACTTATCAGCACTTTATGGAAAAGATAACCTGTTAAGTTTCGCGATAGGTATAGGTATGTTGCTTGGGCTGGGATTGTTACCTCTTGCTATTATTGTTTTTTTAAAAAATAAGTACGCTCAAGATTTTGAGTTATATCTTTTCTACACTTACCAAGAACTGAATATCAGCTTGCCTGCCTTTGCTAAAGGCTTTGGACTTTTTTGGGGTATTGTTAGTGGGATGTTATTATTGATAATGGATGGGGCATATTTTAAAGTTAATGATACGTCGATTGAGTTTAGACATTTTTTTTCTTTCAGTGTCGCTAAGTACTCCTTTGAAGAGATTCGAAAAATAAGCTTTTCATCTACTACAAAAGCACCTAATGGAGACATTGTTATGCAAGATAGGTATAAAATAACTTTTAAAAACGGTACATCTTGGGTTATGGATGGCTGGCTTTCTGGAAATGCCCCAATTGATAGTGTAGCCGAGTTTTTATCAAAACGAACTCATTTGAAAATTATACATGAACCATTATCAGAGTAGAAATTTCTACCCTTTAAAAGAATTTCTAGCGGTGTATACCTGCCAACCACACGTAACCAGGTAGCAAGCAATAGTCCCAAAAATAGGAATCGCTACTATAAGCATAGGGTTGAAAGGGAGTGCTTGATGTAGTAATGTGACCAGGGTGAGCCCCACAATCGCCAAAAATGACATGACTAGTATGCTTTTATAGAAAGTGTTGAAAGTTTGGCTTTTGAAAACATGATAATATACCAATCCATAACCTACAATAGCCACCATACTCGTCGCCACTATCGTAAACCTGCTCAGAAGGATACATATCCCAAAAAGTAAGATAATTAGTAACGGCAATAAGGCATTTGGAAAAAAATGATGGGTTTTAGGAGGAAATAACAGCGGCTTTTGTTCGGGAAAAATCAAAAACTTTAGACTATTCCATTCATAAAGAAGCGCAAGTATATTGAGTAGCGTAAATATTGTATCCACGTAGGGTGTTCCTTGCCATTGCTGCGAAATCGTCACCATCAAAATGCCCAAGTTCATCGGGATGAGCATGATAAGCCCTAACAGTGAATAGCGCTGCGACAGTACGAACGCACCTACCAAGACTTGAGAAATGGCAATAAAAAAGCCAAAAGTACGTAGGCCGTAAGGCGTGAGTTGCTGGATAAGGAGCGGTGGGCCTATCAACTGACCAAACTGTCCTTCTGTAAGTTTGCAGAGACCAGACGAAGTAAATAAATATCCCAAAAAGAGACGTATCAGTAGTACATTGAAATCTTTGAAAGTCATGGTTGGAGGGAAAGGTTATTGGGGAGACCAATCTAGAAAAGACCTTTCAAAATGCCAACCAAAAGATGATAGAAGGTAATAGGAAGAGGTAGAATGACAAAAAGCGCAACCCAAAATGGATGCGCTTTTTGAAAAGTGTCTAAACCTTAACTAGTAAGGGATAGGCAATACTTTACTTTCTTTAAAAGTAGAGAGAATGACCATAGTTTGGGTATTGGCTACTTCTTCGATTTCATTGATACACTCCAATAGTAGCTTTTGATAGGAGGCAATGTCTTTTGAAATTACCTTCAACAAAAAATCACCCGACCCAGTGATGTGATGACATTCTATGATTTCGGGAATCTCATTGACTCTTTTAACAAATGATTCTGTTACGTCTCTTTTGTGACCTACCAATGTGACTTGTATGAAAGTTGTAACGCCGAGGCCGACTTTTTCGCGATCCAACTGTGCGTGATAACTTTGGATAATACCGTGCTGTTCGAGTTTCTTTACCCGCTCAAGAGTAGGGGCGGGAGAAAGACCAATTTCTTTCGAAAGTTGTGCATTAGTGATTTTGGCATTGGCTTGCAAAATATCCAAAACCTTGCGGTCTATTTGGTCTAATTTCATGTGGGGATTAATGAATTTTAATAAAAAAGGCACTAAACAAATAATATACTGCAAATCTAATGATATTGTGGAATTATTTTTTATTAAAACCGAAATTTTATTCAATAAAACCAAACAAAAACTAACTTTTGTGAAATAAATAGGAATATTTTAAAAAAAAATAAAAATTATTTAACTGGTTTAATCACAAAAAAATCACAAAATAGTATTATTATTGGGCTTTAAAATTTGATTGTATGTTATGAAACAAAAATGTGTTTTTCTTGATCGTGACGGGGTTCTCAACCAAGACCTAGACGGATATTTGTATCAAGTAGAGGAGATGATTATCCCAGAGGGGGTAGTAGAAGGGCTTCAGCAGATGAAGAATGCGGGCTACCTACTGATTGTAGTTACCAATCAAGCTGGGATTGCAAAGGGGCTTTATACCCGCGAAGATGTTTTGAAATGCCATCAGTATTTCCAAGAGCAATGTGGGTATTTGCTTGATGACCTGTACTATTGCTCGCATCATCCCGATTACGACAGCCGTTCGTTGATGCGCAAGCCGGGTTCGCTTATGCTCGAAAAAGCGATTGCCAAATATGACATTGACATTACGGCTTCTTGGATGGTAGGAGACCGTGATAGAGATATGCAAGCCGGAAAACGTGCTGGGGTACAGACAATACATCTAACTCCTGACCCGAATAAGTCGGCAGGAGATAAGCATGCCTCCAATTTCTTGGCCGCAACTCAGTTAGTAATACAGACTCCTTAAGCTTTTTTTGCTGATTTTACGGAGCTATCATAGGCAGGGCAATACCCTTTGCGGTTGCAGCTAGAAGCAGCTAGCACTACCAAAATCAATGCGAAGGAAAGGACTTTTTTCATGATCTATATTAGACATATTCCCTTGGGTCGCACCCCGTGTGAAACCCAAGGGAGATTCTAGTTTTTTTATTACGAAAATCGTGCCGATTTTATTGTCAGCTATGAGCCAATTCTTCTACGGCCTCAATATCAATTGTTTGATCACCGATGACCTGCTGATCATCAGGAGGTTTTGGGGTATATCCCAAAATATCCAACATACCTTCACTGCCTTGCTGTGGTGCAAAGAGGCGAGTGATGATATTGCCGTCTTCGTCACGGTCTACTAATACATGCTGTGGCGCTGGAATGAGACAATGCTGAATTCCACCGTAGCCTCCCAAAGATTCTTGATAGGCTCCCGTATGGAAAAATCCTACATACTGTACTTCATTTTGCAAATCAAACACTGGCAAGTACAAGTCGGCGCTGTGAGCTTCAGTATTGTAGAAATCCTGCGAATCACAAGTAAGGCCGCCGATATTGACTTTTTGGTATGGATTGTCCCAATTGTTGACAGCGAGCATGATATATTTTTGGTTCATGCCCCACGAATCTGGCAAATGAGTAATGAAAGAGCCATCAATCATATACCACATTTCTTTGTCGTTTTGGAGTTTTTGGTCGATGATCTGATAAATCACCGCACCACTTTCGCCTACCGTATAGCTCCCAAACTCTGTGAATAAATGAGGGACAGGCACATTGTTTTTATTACAAATCCATTGGATGTTTTCGACGATTTCGTCTATCATCTGTTGGTAATCATAATTAAACTGCAAAGAAGTTTGAATCGGTAAACCACCACCAATATCGATAGAATCAAGATCGGGACAGATTTTTTTCAATTCACAGTACTTAAACATAAACCGAGTCAACTCACTCCAATAATATGCTGTATCTTTCATACCGGTATTGATAAAAAAGTGCAGCATTTTGAGCTTAAAATTCGGATTAGGCTTGATTTTCTCTTTATAAAGCTCAATGATATCGCTATATCTGACCCCTAACCGCGAAGTATAAAAAGCAAAGTTCGGCTCTTCGTCGGTCGCAATGCGGATACCAAAATTGACTGATTCGGCAGTTACATTCTGTGCATAATAATCAATCTCACGCAAGTTGTCCAATACAGGCATCACATTGAAACCGTCGTTGATGAGGTCGGTGATAGCGCGCTGATAATTGGGAAGCTTATAGCCGTTGCAAATGATGTAGTTGCTTTTGGTTATTTTGCCGCTTTGGTAGAGATTTCGAATAATCGGAATATCAAACGCCGAAGAAGTTTCGATATGAATATTGTGCTTGAGGGCTTCTTCTAAGACAAAGCTAAAATGAGAAGACTTGGTACAGTAACAATAAGTATAAGAGCCTTTGTAATTGAAGCGCTTAAATGCGTTTTTGAAAAACTGCTTGGCGTTACTGATGTGCTCACCGATTTTGGGTAAATACGTGATTTTTAGAGGCGTACCATACTGACGAATAATGTCCATGAGGGGTACATTGTTGAACGACAGCTCGTCGTTCTGGACGTTAAACTCCAGCGTTGGGAATTCAAACGTCTGCTCAATTAGGTTGGTGTAAGTACTTTTCATTTCGCCTTAAAAGCATAAAAGGAATGTTTGGTGTAACATGATAAAAAAGCTTGCGAAGTTGCAGTAAAATAACGTTTTTTCCAAAGGAAACGCTTAAATCTTACATTAATTTTTGCAATACTGGTGATAGGCAGTAGGTTGGCTTTGGTTCAAATTTGTATGGCAAGATTTCTCCGCTTAACTTGGCACTTTCCAAAAATAACCTTTAACCTCATGTCAAAATACATAGCTGCTATTGACCAAGGTACGACTAGTACCCGTTGTATTATTTTTGATCGAAAAGGAAACATTATTTCCGTAGGCCAAAAAGAACATAAGCAAATTTATCCTCAACCCGGATGGGTAGAGCATGATCTTGAAGAAATCCGAAAAAACACCTTTGAAGTCATTGCCCAAGCTCGTATCAAAGCATCTATATCAGCTACTGATGTGGCAGCAGTAGGGATTACGAATCAGCGCGAAACCACTGCCGTATGGAATCGTCGAACCGGAAAGCCTTATTATAATGCTCTTGTATGGCAAGATACCCGCACGAGTGAGTTGGTAACTCAATTTGAGAAAGAAGGTGGACAAGATCGCTTTCGAGCAAAAACTGGCCTGCCATTGGCTACTTATTTTAGTGGATTGAAACTCCGCTGGCTGCTCGACAATGTTCCGGGCCTGCGCGAAGATGCCGAACGTGGCGATGCGATTTTTGGTAATATGGATACCTTTCTGATTTGGCACCTTACAGGAGGCGCGCAAGGGGGTGTGCACGTAACCGACGTTACTAACGCAAGTCGTACCCAACTCATGAATCTCAAAACCTTGGCTTGGGATGAAGAACTGCTCTCTATATTTGGTATTCCCCGTTTGATGCTACCGCTTATCAAAAGTAGTAGCGAAGTGTATGGTAGTGTGGTGTTGGATGTATTGCCCAATGTACCTATTGCGGGAGATTTGGGTGATCAACATGCGGCTCTGGTAGGGCAAACTTGCTTTGAACCTGGTCAAGCCAAAAATACTTATGGAACAGGCTGTTTTATGCTACTCAATACGGGGGCCGAGCTGAAAGAATCTACCCAAGGTCTCCTAACTACGGTGGCTTATAAGTTTGGTAATCAGCCTGTTAATTATGCGCTGGAAGGAAGCGTAGCGATTGCGGGTGCTTTGGTACAGTGGCTACGTGATAATCTAGGACTTATCAAAAAAAGTGAAGAAGTAGAGGTCCTTGCAAAATCGGTTGACGACAATGGGGGCGCTTATTTTGTACCAGCCTTTTCGGGGCTGTATGCGCCTTATTGGAAAGCTGATGCGCGAGGGGTGATTGCGGGATTGACTCGCTATGTCAGCAAAGGGCATATTGCTCGTGCGGTGTTGGAGGCGACTGCTTACCAAACATTGGACGTGATGAATGCCATGGAAAAAGACGCTAACATTGAGCTACAATCTTTACGAGTAGATGGTGGAATGGTCGCTAATCAAACCCTTATGCAGTTTCAGTCAGATATGCTAGAAGTACCTGTGGTATGCCCTGCCGTCACCGAAACTACTGCCTTGGGAGCTGCTTATGCCGCAGGATTAGCGGTGGGGTATTGGGAAAACTTTGATGATTTGCGCCAAAATTGGGGCGTTGCCCAAACGTGGACTCCTCAAATGGAAGATACTCAAAGGGCTAAACTCTACAAAGGCTGGCAAAAAGCCGTAGAAAGGTCTTTCGGGTGGGCAGAATAAAAATAGATAAGCAAAAAAACAAATGATTCCGAAGATTAGCTAGCGTACGGGAATCAAGATGCTAGTTAGGTTTGACTTCTCCTAAATTACAAAACTTTGTCGTCATAGAGAGGCACAGCGTTTGTGACTAACAAGTCCAAAAAATAAAGAATTTTGGAGAAGTCAAACCCTAAGTTAATTTAATTGCTTCTCTTTTTTATTTGTTTTTTTATCAAACAGCTTCACAAAATCTGGGCTTTCGGTACCCGCCCATTTATCCCAAAAAGTAAAATAAAGCCCAAAGTTGTATTTAAATTGTGAATGGTGTAAGCTATGATGGGTGGCACCTATCCACCATTTGCCGAACCAATGCCGCTGGAAATCCTTAGGATAGAGTTCTGTATTGAGGTGATTGATGACACTGGTGGTAGTCATCACTAATAAAATGATACCAATAGCTACATAATGTACCGGAATGATAAACATCAACACCGGTAAAACCACTGCTTGGAGTATACTTTCAAGGGGATGAAAAGAAAAAGAAGTCCAAGCGGAAGTGGTAATACTATCGTGGTGAGCTTTGTGGACCCATTTATAAACTTTGGGATGGTGCATCCAACGGTGTAGCCAATAGTAGTAGGTTTCGTGAATAAACAGCACCAAAACAATACTTACTACAAACCACCACCTTGGATAGTCGTCGAAGTGAGTGTAAATTTTTGTGTAATTTTTTTGCCAAGCGACTATCATACCCGTTCCGATAAGCGCAAAAATAACGGACGTAATAAACGAGTATCCGATTTCGCGCCAGTGCTGCTGAGGTCGGCGAGCGCGGGCATTTACTTCTCTTTCTTGAAAAAAAGAAGCATATTTGACTTTAAACAAATAATGAAAAAGGGCGGCAATCAGCACATATCGCCCAAAAATCCCTAAAAACATAAAAAGGGTAGTTTGTGCAAAAACGTGCCCTTCACTAAAATCAATTGTTTCCATAGCTATTTATCAACTATATTGTCAAAGCTAATGTTTGACAAAAATTGTATAACTATTCCCTTACCGATGCCCTACGGATGCGGTCGTTGATGGCGCGGCCTAGGTTTTTTTCTGGAAGCAACTCCGCATAGATAACCTCTACAGGTAAATTGTCGAGCTGACGCATGTAAGCAAAGAGATGTTTTGCTGCTTCACTGTAGTCCCCTGAGACTGACAAAATTCTTTGGTTTTCGGTAGGTATGTTACTCACAAAGGTTTGAAAAGTTAAGGCTCCGATGCTTTCTGGAGGATATTGGGCGCTAATTTTATCAAAATGCTCAATAAAAAGAGGTTTACGAGGTGAGTAATGGCTCTTAAGCATACCTGGTGCTTGAGGGTTGGAAGTAGAATGAGCCAATACTTCTACGGGGCCTACTACCTCTTCAATGGCCTCGACTGCCGTACCACCAAGTCGGTATACTATGGTTGTTTCACCCTCAAAACCCACAATTGTGGATTCAATCCCGATTTGGCTTGCACCCCCGTCGAGTATGTAGGGGATTTTTTTGCCAAGTTGCTTGTCCACATGCAGCGCAGAAGTAGGGCTGATATAACCAAACGGATTGGCGCTGGGTGCAGCTAGTGGAAACGGAAGGCTTGCCAATAGCTCCAGCGTGAGAGGGTGGTTTGGAATACGCACCGCTACAGAACTCAGTCCTGAGGTGACTAAGTCAGAGATGGCGTCGGTTTTAGGAAGTAAAAGCGTAAGGGGGCCTGGCCAAAATCTTTGGGCTAATTGCTGTGCTTTGGCCGGGAAGTAAGAGACAAATGAAGGAATTTTGGTGATACTATCGGTATGAACAATGAGTGGGTCAAACTGCGGACGGTTTTTTACCTTAAAAATTTTTAGAACAGCGTCGTCATCGAAGGCGTTTCCCGCTAGTCCATACACAGTTTCGGTAGGAATCCCCACCACTTCACCCTTTTCGAGGAGGGTTTTGACACAAACAATATCAGTCCCTATGATTGCCATGCTGCAAAGTTAGTTTAGAGTTTGCAGTTATCCCCCTTTAAAGTTTGGAGATTTTTTGCTTATTTGAGTGTTGTTTTATGCTATAGTGATATTTTATACTTATTATATATGAATTTTAACTATGAGCTCACCGCCATAGAGCATTTTTTTATAGGTGCCTTTTTGCTCTTATATGCCTTGTATATAGGGCGTACTTTTTGGGTGGCTAGAGCATTGGGTACTACTGCTCGGGCAGTAGTAATCAAGTTTTTTCTCCGAACTACTTATTTTGGCCTGCTGATTGTAGCCTTGCTTGGGCCTTTTTTTGGAGAGCCTGAAAGGGATATCATTGCGGAGGGCAAAGACGTAATGGTGTTGGTAGATGTTTCAAAGTCTATGGATGCCACTGATGTACAACCTTCTCGCCTCGAAAAAGTGAAATTTGAATTGCAGCGGCTCATTGCTTCCTTACAAACCAACCGCTTTGGCCTGGTTGTTTTTGCTACCACTCCTTTTTTACAAGTCCCTTTGACTTTTGATTTAAACGCATTTGAGCTTTTTACCCAAACTTTGAATACTTCCCAAATGAGTAGTGGTGGTACTGATATTTGTAGTGCGATAGACCTAGGTATCCAAAAACTGATTCACAACAAATCTCTCAATACTTCAAAAATTCTGTTGCTTTTTACGGATGGTGAAGATTTCGGGAATTGCGAGCGCAAAACATTGACCTCAATAAGGCAATATGATTTACAGCTGGTTGTTATTGGGATCGGTACTCCTAATGGCGGACGTATCAAAGACGGAAATTCATGGCTGCGCGATGATCGCAAGCAGGTGGTCATCTCGCGGCTAAATTCCAATTATTTAAGAGAACTCGCAATGGCAACTAATGGTAAATATTTTGAAATCAATAATCAATCAAATGCGATCTCGGATGTAGTAGATGCAATCAATTCTGTAGAAAATCGCTTGATTGATAGTCGCAAAGTTGCTGTTGTTAGTAATAAGTATAGGTATTTCCTAATTGCCGCTTTGGTACTTATCTTATTGGATGTACTGGTGACCGTTACAACCTTTCAAGTCTAAAAATTAAACAATAGTTAATAACTAAGTGCTAAGGCACAACTCCGCACAACTAACTGTGTGCAAGAACTTTATATAGATTATGTCAGAACAAAATCATTTGCAAACTTCACTTACCCCTACATTGCTATGGGGGCTTGGTGTTGGGTATGTTATCTCAGGAATGTATTTTGGGTGGAATGTAGGATTAGAAAAAGGCGGTACATTGGGTATGGCCGTAGCTACGGCGTTGGTAGTGATTATGTATGTATGTTTTACAATGGGCTATGCAGAGTTAGCTTGTGCTATTCCGAAGGCGGGTGGGGTTTCGGATTATGCTACTCGCGCTTTAGGTAAGGATTTGGGTTTTATTGCGGGGATTGCTCAAGTGTGTGAGTTTGTATTAGCTCCTCCTGCTATTGCGGTGGGGATTGGGGCGCACGTAAATCTTTTTTTTCCGAGTATTCCTGCTATTTATGTAGCGATAGGTGTGTATATATTGTTTACTTTGCTCAATATCATTGGGGTGAAGTTGGCTGCAACTTTTGAGTTTTTTGTGACCTTTTTGGCCGTGGCTGGCCTGATACTTTTTGCTGGAATCACGATAGGTGAAATATCCTTCGAAAATTTGAGTCGTAATTCTCTACCCAATGGCTGGGCGGGAGTTTGGGGAGCTATTCCGTTTGCGATTTGGTTTTTCCTTGGGATTGAAGGTTTGGCTAATGCTGCCGAAGAAAGCCAAAATCCTCAAAAAGATTTGACTCGTGGGTTTGGCTCAGCGATGCTTACTTTAGTGATTTTGTGTATCATGACTTTTGTTGGGTCAGTAGGAGTAGGTGGCTGGGAAGCTGTCGTATTCAAGACTGACGGTACGGTCTCAGATTCACCTTTGCCTTTGGCCTTGGGTAAGCTAGTAGGAGAGTCGGCTACGCTTTATTCGTTGGTGATTGTATTTGGGCTTTTTGGACTTACCGCCTCCTTTCATGGGTTGCTGATGGCAGCTGGGCGTGCTACTTTTGAGATGGGGCGTATTGGCAATTTGCCGTCTTGGTTGGGTGCGGTAAATCCTAGTTTCAAAACCCCCGCAAATGCCCTCATCGCTAACATGGTCTTTGGAATATTGATTTTACTATCCAATACTGCTGCCGATATTATTGTACTATCTGTATTGGGAGCACTTACTTTATATTGTTTTGGTACAGTGAGTGTTTTGCGACTACGTCAAGTAGAGCCCGACCTCAAACGCCCTTTTTTAGTACCACTATACCCTTGGGTACCGCTTTGTGCCCTTGTTTTGGCGGTTTTGGCCTTGGTAGCTGTGGTAATTTCAAATGGGATGCTAGCGGTATATTATAGTGGAACTTTAGCAGTAGCTTTTGTACTTTACAAAGTTTTTGTTCGTAGATAAAACTACTAAAAATCCCTTTTGTAAGACTATAAACTATTTAGGATAGTTTCATAAAAGATTTTTTTTGCGTTTTAATCAGATTTTAATCTACATTAAAATAAAATTTTATTAATATTGCTATTGAATTCAATTATCTCTCTAAAGAGTTGAATTTATAGAAATGGTGTGGATAACGTCGGAAAGCTGTTCGAACTCTCGGGCAGCTTTTTGTTTTTACACTTTTATTCATTAAGTATACTAAAACTCCTCAAAACTCGTGTGTTTTAAGTGTGTCAAAATATGTGGGAAATCTACCTAAAACATTTCAAGGATTATCTATTATTGGAAAGAGGACTAGCCGACAATTCGGTGGAGGCGTATGTAAGAGATGCTTCCAAATTAGCAGAATACTTAGAGCTACTTGGAGGAAAAGAGATACCTGAGGTCGTTGAGTTTGACATACTAGGTTTTTTGGGCTATCTCCATGCTTTGGGGCTAGCAGCTTACTCGCAAGCACGGATTTTGTCGGGTATCAAGGCTTTTTTTAAATATTTATTATTAGAAAATATCATCTCGGTAGATCCTACTCAGCTCATCGAATCTCCTCATTTGTCGCGGCATTTGCCAGATGTACTTACTTATCCCGAAATCGTCAGTTTGTTAGAAGCCAATGACCTTTCTACGGCCGAAGGGGCGCGCAACCGCGCTATGCTCGAAGTACTTTATAGCTCAGGATTGAGGGTGTCAGAATTGGTCGATTTGCAGATTACAAACTGCTATTTCGATGCAGGT
This sequence comes from Runella zeae DSM 19591, assembly GCF_000423565.1. Lineage (GTDB taxonomy): Bacteria > Bacteroidota > Bacteroidia > Cytophagales > Spirosomataceae > Runella > Runella zeae. Next base: position 94,591 of record NZ_KE384046.1, read on the forward strand.
TTTATCAGAGTGATTGGCAAAGGAAGTAAAACGCGATTGGTTCCCATAGGCCAAGATGCCATCAAGCATACGCTGCTGTACGTAGAGCATGTCAGAAGTAGAATAGAAGTTCATAAAGAACATGAGGATATTGTGTTTCTAAATCGGCGTGGCAAGCAGCTTACGCGCGTGATGGTGTTTTTAATCATCAAAGATTTAGTAGAAAAAACGGGGCTTCAAAAAAACGTAAGTCCCCATACTTTTCGGCACTCTTTTGCTACCCATTTAATAGAAGGAGGAGCCGATTTGAGAGCAGTGCAAGAGATGCTGGGACATGAGTCGATTACGACTACTGAAATATATACCCACCTCGACCGAGAGTATTTGAGAGAGGTAGTGACCAAATATCACCCAAGGGCTACTTAGTATTTAAGAAATGCAGCGTCATGGGTGTTTTTGAAGCTACCCCAAAAAAAAGTCGCGGAGGGGAAGTGCCCTCCGCGAACTCTGCTTTACTTTACCCCTTATTCAAATCACACTAGAAGTACTGTGATTCAAGATTTTTAAGTGCTAAGGTCAGTTAATGGCTGGCTTAGCTACTTATGAATGTTATATTAGACAGCTTCAGTGGTTGATTTTTCTCCTATAAAATAATGTTCATTGTTTTTGAACAATAAATTGAAAGAAGTCAAAGAACCATACACCTTCGTGATGTATTGCTGTATATTAATTTTTTCTTCGTCGTTGAGATTACTTGCATTGATACGCTGCTCCAAAACCCGTAAGCGGTCGCGTGTCATAACTATTTTGTGAAAAAACGTATCGATTGGTATCTCTTTGGCCGCCAAATCGTAACGTCCAGGTTTCAGAATTAGCTTTCCGCCTTTCCATTTATCGCCCAAAGGAACTACCTCCGTGACATCCAACCATTTTTGAAGGACTTTGGTGAGGGTATGTTCTACGTCGAATAAACTTACTAGGTCATTGTCTAATTCTACGGCTTCAATGACATCAAAATCAGTATCGAATTTGATAATTTTGGTGCCGTGTTCGATGAAAGTGACAGTGTAACCGGTAGATTTTAGATTGATAACCACCCCGTCACCAAAAGTGGCATGTCTAACTCTTGAACCGATTCCTAGAATACTATTCATACTTTTTGCAATTATTTAATGGATTATGTTTGACATTGAGCAAGAGGTGTGCCAAACTTATTTTTTTCTAAATTTTTTTTTCATATTTTTTTTAAATATACTGGTTTTCAGGTATTTCTTTTTTGGATATTTTGTTTAAGGAACTAGCTTTTTACTCCTAATAAAACATGAAAATAAAAAACTTTTTTTCACATTTTGACCTTCCAGAAGGCGTACATTTCATTAACTGCGCAACACGAGGCCCATTTTCAAAGGCCGTGGTAGAAGCAGGTATAACTTCAATTGAGCAGTTTACACCGTTTATTCATACAATCAAGCCAGAAGATTTTTTTGAGGGGGCTTGGCGGGTACGCGAGTTGTTTGGAACATTGGTAAAGGCTGATAAAGAACGCATAGCGATTGTACCGTCGGTGTCTTATGCCATGGCCATAGTAGCACGTAATCTCCACCGGAAGCCTGGCCTTAAAGTAGGACAGCATGTGTTGTTGATGGAGGACGAATTTCCGAGCGATGTGTACGCATGGGAGCGTGTGTGTCAAGAGTTATCGCTAGAGACGAAGACCGTACCAATGCCTCAGGGGGATGTCATTGGTGAAGAGTGGAATGCTCGTTTTCTGGAAGCTATCAATGAAAACACCGCCTTGGTAGTGGTACCTCATGTGCATTGGCAGTATGGGATTCGATTTGATTTGGAGAAAATTTCACAACGAGCCAAAGAAAAGGGTGCATTGTTGGTGGTAGATGGTACTCAATCCGTAGGTGCATTGGATTTTGATGTAGAGAGGATTCAACCCGACATGCTGGTAAGTGCGGCTTACAAATGGCTCATGGGTCCTTATGGAATGGGACTGGCCTACTTTGGGACATTTTTTGATGATGGTATACCGCTTGAAGAAAGTTGGATGGCACGGCAAGATAGTCACCTTTTTTATAAACTGACGGAATATCAACCAGGTTATCGTTCCAAAGCGTATCGGTATAATGTGGGAGAGCATTCTCATTTTATTCAGATGCCTATGCTCGAAGTAGCACTTAAGGAGAAATTAGAATGGGGTTGTGAAACCATACAAGCCCATTGTAAAGACTTGTGGGAAAATCCCATTAGGCAACTTTCTGAAAAAGGCGTTAGGTTTGAGCCAGATACTCTAAGAGCGCATCACTTGGTAGGAGTAAGATTACCTCATACGACAGATACCCTTCAGATACAACGTGCTTTGCAGCAACGAAAAGTAATCGTGGCAGCACGGGGACAGGGGATTAGAGTGTCTCCACACTTATATAATACGCCCGAAGATATGCAGGCCTTGGTCGATACCTTGCTTGAGATATTGTGATAATCGTAGAGTTTACACCTCTGGGTATTTATATACTGAAATGGGGTTATATGCAAGGGTCAGACGTAAGGGGGGCAGACATAAGGGGCAGACGCAAGGCCTGCCCCTACGGGATGTTGTTTTTGTAGGGGTAGGTCTTGCACCTACCCAATACTATCCAATATGCAAAATGGGGTCAGACGTAAGGGGCAGACGCAAGGCCTGCCCCTACGGGGGGCAATAAATATTATTTTATTCCCAATCCGTCATAGACTACTTGTAGAATAGAGGTGCGAAGGTTGAGGGTAGAAATACCGTTGTTGTCGCGGGTAGGATAAACCCGATTTGAAAGAAACACATAATTGAGGTTGTAAGCGGGGTCGTTCCAAATCATAATTCCCGTAAAACCAGTATGACCATAGCTCAACGGACTCGCACTGCGTGGGGCATTTCCGCAATATTGGCGACAAGGTTTATCAAATCCAATGCCACGGCGCGACTCAGGAAACTGATAACTCGTAAATTCATTCATGGTTTTTTCGGCTACAAATTGTTCGCCACCATATTGGCCTTTTTGAAGAAACAACTGGGTTACTTTCATGAGGTCGTTGGCATTGCCAAACAAACCCGCGTGGCCGCTAAGACCATTGAGCATTCCAGCTGCTTCGTCGTGTACGCGGCCATGAACGAGGGTACGACGGAAAAAAGTGTCACGTTCGGTAGGTAAAATTGTAGTCAATGAATGCGAACGAAGCGGATTGAATGTGAGAGAGTTAGCTCCGATTTTGCGATAAACGTGGCTTTTGAGAAATGTTTCAAAGTTTTCGCCCGTCAGATTCTCAACTACTAGGGGGTATAAGATAAACGACAAATCCGAATAAACGTACTCTTTTTTGGGGTTGAGCGGAGAGTCTTTGATGGACTCGTACATTTTTTTGGAGTATTTTTTATGTAACCAAAGGCTGTCGGTTATTTGTATTGTATAAGCTCCCTTTGACTCCTTGCCCCAACGAAAAGTACGTTTTTTCCAAGAGCCATCAGGTTTGAGACAATCGCGCCAAAAAGGAATGAATGCCCGCAAGCCAGCTTGATGAGTGAGTACTTGCCGCCATACCAAGTCTGCTTTGTTAGATTTTTTGAAGTCAGGTAAGTAATCCTTCATGGTAGCGTCGAGATTAAACTTGCCTTCGCCGTGGAGTCTTCCTAAGGCCAAAGTAGAACCAGCGATTTTGGTGACCGAAGCTAAATCATACAAATCAGTAAGTTGGGTAGGGCGGGGAGCGACTGATACACCCGGGATGGGCATCGGATATACGTGGGTGCCGTAGGCTTTTCGATAAAATACTTTCCCGTCTTTGGCGAGTTGTACTACGATACTAGGCGTCGCTTTTTGAGCAATGGCATTGTAGGCCAAAGAATCTATTTTAAAAGAAAGCCATTGGCTATTAAGGCCTACCTCTTCGGGAATGGTGTATTTGAGGCGACCGATGGCGGGAGTTTCAATCCCTGAATCATATTTAAATTGTGCGTTGACACTCACGGGCAATTTGCCCTTGGCCCCAATCGCCCCAAACAATAGTTGTGCCGATAGGTCTTCAGTAAAAGGGGTAAGCTGATATGCCATCACAAGGCCCTTGGCATTGGCGATGCCGTCTAGTTTGTTGAGCGAATAGGCATTCCCAAAAACAGTGATAACCGCATTCTGATTATTTGCTAATTCCTTAACCCAAGCGGCCGTATTAGGCGAAACACCGTAATTAGCTCCTGGACGGATATTGTTGAGGTGAGCACCTACCAACACAATATCGTAGCTTTTGAGGGCGGTACGGATGCGGTCTTGAATACTATCGGGGGTAAGGGGATGAACCACATAATGCTCCACGTTTGTATAGAGCGAAAGTGTTTTTTGAAAAGTAGTAATATCCCCCGTACTGAGGGTTTCATTGCGCGTGCCAAGCGCCACTACCCCGTCTTTGGTAGTAGTAGTAATCGCGGGTGCGTCGGTTAAAGAAATAGAGGCAATCGTGATTTTGTCTAAGTTTTGGATGGGTATAATGTTGTTGTCGTTTTTGAGAACGGTAAGCGCGTTTTCGGTGAGACGGCGATTGATAAGCTCGGCTTGCTTATCGTTGAGGTCGGTGGTTAAGTTTCGAGTGTCAACAGGCTGATAATGGTCCAGTCCTACCCATGCTTTAGCGGCGAGTACTTTTTTGACGCGGGCGTCTATTTCGGCTTGGCTTATGCGGCCTTCAGCAACTGATTTTTTGATTTGGGCAATAGCCGCAGGGACGTTGGGACTAAACTCTAAAATATCCATCCCGGCTTCTAAGCCTTTGGCATCGCCAAGGCCATTTGGGAAATATTTGGTAAGACCTTTCATGTTCATGGCATCCGAATAAATAATCCCGTTGAAATGTAATTGGTCTTTCAAAACGCCTGTTACAATAGGTTTGGATAGCGTAGAAGGGACATTTTTGGCGGTATCAAGTGAAGGAATAGCCAAGTGCGCCATCATGATACCATCGGCTCCCTTTTCGATGAGCTTACGGAAAGGATACAACTCCACCGAGTCCAAACGAGCACGATTGTGGGGTATGACCGGCAAGTCATAATGGGAATCTACACCTGTATCGCCATGTCCTGGAAAATGTTTTATGGAACTTAAGATGCCGCCATCTTGCATTCCTTTCATGTACGCATACGATTTTTCAAACACTTTTTGGGGATTTTCGCCAAACGAACGAAAATTGATGACGGGATTGTTGGCGTTGTTGTTAACATCGACCGAAGGGGCAAAGTTGATATGAACGCCTAGGCGTTTTTTGTGAGCAGCGATAGAGCGGCCCATTTGATAAATCAGCTCGTCGTTGCCTTGAATAGCTCCCAAAGTCATCTGATAAGGAAAGCGCACTGTGCTATCAAGCCTCATAGCCAAGCCCCATTCCGAATCCATGGCTACCAAAAGCGGTACTTTCGAAATAGATTGATAATAATTGGTGAGCTGGGCTTGCTGCACCGGGCCACCTTGAAAGAAAATCACCCCGCCTACTTTGTAGTCTTTGATGTACTGAGCCACCACGCGAGGGTTGGTGAAAGTAGTATCAATAATCACTCGTTTGGGATTGGTAGGATAGCCATGAGCGGCCACCATGATGAGCTGGGCGATACGTTCGTCGGGTGTGAGGCTATTGAAGACCGAATCTACCCAACGCTGATTGGAATTTTGTAGAAAAGGCGGAGTAACTTGTTGGGCAAAAGTTTGGGATAAGGAGACAATTATTAAGAGGAGACTCCCGAAAAATCTGTTCATGTTGATGATGTATTGCAAAAAGGAATTTGAAATTTGATGCGTAAGCGACGGTTGATACTGTGTGCAAATATATGGATTATTAAAACTTCATGAGGGTTTTGAACGCTTATAAAGTTGGGCTTATAAATAAATCGAAGGCAAGGATTTAGGTAGATTTCATAAATATGAACCCCGAAAAAAACAGCCTCGATAGGTATGTATTAACAAGGGGACTTTTATCTTTACGGAATACAAATGAGCCAAGTACAATGGGCCTAAAGCGGAGATATTATAAATACGTTAATTATAAAAATCGTCTAATCAATCGTTTACATGATTTTTTTGAGGACTTATCCTTTTATGTAGGAGGGTTTGTTTTTTTTGTGATTGTGTATGACTTGGGTTTTCCTCATACGGTCAGTTACTTTTATTTTTCTGCTATTTACTTACTGTTTTTGGTAAGTTTTACCGTTGCTTTTGCTTTTCGTTCGTTGCTTTTTCCTTCCCCTAGTCAGCGGCAAAACACCATCCGATGGGTGATAGTGGTGGGGTTAATGTTTTTTTGTTCGTACAAATACAGTAAGCTCAAATACCAGCCCGATTTTCATTCACTGAGTTATTATGGAAGTTTGGCCATTTGCGGATTATTGTTGCTGTTTGATGTTTCGCGCAAAATCCTCTTGCTGTACTCAAAGCGCTTCAATCCTGCTTTAAGTTTTGTGTTAAGTTTTGCTTTATTGGCATTGGTAGGCGCGGGACTTTTGATGTTGCCTCGGGCTACCGTCCATGGCATAAGCTTTGTGGATGCTTTGTTTATGTCGGTGAGTGCGGTATGTGTGACGGGCCTTGCCACGGTCGATATGGCCGTGGAGTTTACGCGTTTGGGCAAACTTGTTTTATTGGTATTGATGCAGTTGGGAGGGTTAGGAATGCTTTCGTTTACGAGTTTCTTCGGCTATCTGTATCAGGGTAGTTTTTCGATAGAAAATCAACTGTTTCTCAAAGATTTTGCAACTTCCGAGCGGATAGGCGATGTCTTCAAAACCTTGTCCCAAATTATCATGATTACTTTTGGGTTGGAACTGATAGGAGCGGTTTTGATTTATTTAACCCTCAACGACAGCCTTTTTCAGACATCGGGTCAGCAGATGAGGTTTGCGATTTTTCATAGTGTATCATCCTTTTGTAATGCCGGTTTTTCGATTACTCCCAATGGGCTGTTCAACCATGAAATCAATCAAAATTATGGCTTTCAATGGATAGTGGCGTTGTTGATCATTCTGGGAGGTATTGGTTTTTTTATCATTACTGATTTTTATGCGTATCTCAGGCATTATACAAAGCAGCTTTATTTTTGGGTTAGGTTCCAGCTACCTATTCAGCATCTGCCTCGTATTGTAAGTATCAATTCGTTGATGGTATTGCTGACTACAGGCTGTTTACTTTTGGTGGGTATGGTGGCGATTTTGATGATTGAACAAAAAGGTATCTTAGCACACCATCCCACTTGGTGGGGCAAAATATCCACTTCTTTTTTTGCTTCTGTTACGCCTCGTACGGCGGGATTTAATACCTTCGATATGGGTTTGCTACAGCCTGCTACTGTGCTGATTTTCTTGTTGTTGATGTGGATTGGCGCTTCACCAGGGTCAACGGGTGGTGGAATCAAAACCACGACTTTTGCGGTAGCAATGCTCAATATCGTAAGTTTGGCAAAGGGGAAAGACCGGGTAGAGTTTGCTGGTCGCCGGATTCCTTCCGAATCAGTGCGAAGGGCTTTTACGGTCATTACTTTATCACTGCTTATGATTGGACCCGCTATCTTAATTATTACGATTTTAGAACCTAATCAATCTCTTATTGGAATAGCGTTCGAATGTTTTTCGGCATTTTGTACGGTGGGTTTAAGCCTAAACCTGACCCCCACTTTTACAGATGGGACCAAGGTGGTTTTGATTGTTCTTATGTTTATTGGAAGGGTAGGGACGTTCACATTGTTGGTCGCATTTGTAAAGCGCGTAAAAACAATGAATTATCAATACCCCAACGAAAATATTTTTATCAATTAGGAAGTGCTAATTGAGGAATGTAATAATTTGAAAATGTGCCGATTGAGGGATATGGTGACAGATGGTGAGTGGAGTGTAATTGTTGAGTTTTTCAATTACCTAATTATTTAATTAAAAAAGCTTTTTATGAAATTTTTTGTGGTAGGACTCGGCAATTTTGGTGCCACCCTTAGCATCAATCTCACCTCTTTAGGGCATGAGGTCATTGGAGCTGACATAAGTCTCAACAAAGTGGAATCGCTCAAAAATCGTATTACTCATACGGTGTGTATGGATTGTACGGATGCCAACAATCTACACAGCTTGCCGCTCAAAGAAATGGACGTAGTAATAGTAGCTATTGGAGAAGATTTTGCGGCTTCGGTCTTGATTACGGCATTGCTCAAACAGCAAAACGTAAAAAAGCTCATTGGGAGGGCTTTCAATGAAGTGCATCGTACGGTGATTGAAGCGTTGGGAGTAGATGAGTTGCTTTTTCCAGAACAAGAAGCCGCCGAGCGCGTAGCCAAACGTTTGACGTTGCCTTTTGTGGAAAATTCTTATGAAATATGCGAACAATCGGCAATGATGGAGCTGAGTATTCCGCCTAAGTTTTATTATCAAAGACTGGACGAAACGGGCCTAACCGACGTAAAAGATTTAAAAGTAGTAGGTTATCTCAATATTCAGTCTGAAAAGAGTTTATGGGGGTATAGCCGAAACGTCAAAAAATTGGATGTAGATGTAGCACCTTCCAGAGAATTGAAGCCAGGAGATAGATTGTTGATTATTGGAAATGTGAAAGAAATCAAAAAAATCATTGATAAATAAATACTTTGCTTCATCTTCAAACTACTAATCTTTATGCGTAGACTTCTATTCTCGATGTGTATGGTGGGAATATCTGCTTTGGGAGGCGCTCAAAATAAAGCTACTTCCTATTTCCCGTCAGCCCATGATTGGATGGCCAAAACACCCGCTGCCTTGGGGCTTAATTCCACCAAAATCCAAGAAGCGATTGCTTTTGCGCAAGCCGCCGAATCCAAGAATCCCCGAAATCTTGAATATTCTCATTATCAGAGTTTTGGGAAAGAGCCTTATGGGTATGCTATTGGGCCTTTTGCCGACCGTGGTGACCAAACAGGCTTGATTGTTTATAAAGGATACATTATCGCTCAATGGGGCGAGCCTTCGCGTTGTGATATTACCAATAGTGTCACCAAGAGCTTTTTGTCAAGTGTAGTAGGGGTGGCCTTAGACAAAGGTCTGATTAGGAGTGTCAAAGATACTGTAGCGCCTTATGTACCACCGATTGAGCTGTATGGGCAGCCTGTGATGCGTCCTGCCGAAGAATGGGGTAAACCCGAAATGCTCCGACTGTTTGATACGCCGCACAATCGCCGTATTACCTGGGATGATATGCTGCGTCAAACTTCGGATTGGGAAGGAACACTCTGGGGCAAGCCTGATTGGGCCGACCGCCCCGATAAGGATGCCGCTACGTGGCTCTCTCGCCCGCGCAATGCTCCCGGTACGGTGTATGAATATAATGACGTGCGAGTCAATGCTTTGGCTTTGGCCGCTACGAGTGTATGGCGTAAGTCTTTGCCGCAAGTATTGAAAGAGTATATCATGGAGCCTATCGGTGCCTCTAATACGTGGCGTTGGACAGGCTATCGAAATGCGTGGATTGTACTCGACGGACAGCCTGTTCAATCGGTCAGTGGCGGCGGGCATTGGGGAGGTGGTATGTTTATCAATGCGTTTGACATGGCTCGTTTTGGATTGTTGACGCTGCACCGGGGCAACTGGAACGGAAAACAACTCTTGTCGGAACAATGGGTAAAACAAGCCACTACCCCTACAGCAGCACAACCTACTTACGGCTACATGAATTGGTTTCTGAATACTGACCGTAAGCCTCTGCCGAGCGCGCCTGCCAATGTGTACTATCACGTGGGCAATGGAACCAATATTGTGTATGTAGACCCAGAGCATGAGCTGGTGATGGTGCTACGGTGGATTGAAAATAATGCCCTTGATGGCATTGTCAAAAGGGTATTAGAGGCTTTTACCCCTTCTGTACCCGATACTGAAATTTATCTTACTGACCTAAAAATAGCAGGCGATAAAGCAACCCTCGGCAAACCTCTGAATGTGACAAAACGGGCGGGTTATGATAATCAACCTTCTTTTACGACTGATGGCAAAAAAATACTCTATACACAGCAGGCCAATGGGCAAACGGATATTTGGGCGTATGACTTGTCAAAAAAAACAAATACTGCGCTGACCAAAACCCAAGAAAGTGAGTATTCGGCGACGGTGACGCCTGATAAGAAACACATTTCTACCATAAGAGTGGAAGCCGACCAAACACAGCGGCTTTGGAAGTTTGATTTGGCGACAGGAGGCAATCCTGAGCTACTCTTGAAAGACATCAAGCCCGTGGGTTATCACTGTTGGTATGGTACCGATTCATTGGTTTTGTTTGTGCTAGGCAACCCTAATACCCTTCAAGTAGCACGAGTATCCACAGGACAAGGCCAGGTGATTACGACCAACGTAGGTCGTTCGTTACTAAAGATTCCTGCTCAAGAGGCAGTGAGTTTTGTACATAAAGTTTCGGCTAATGAGTGGCAAGTGGAGGCATTGGATATGAGAACTTTACAGACTAAAAAACTCATCACAACCCCTTCGGGCAGTGAAGATTGTGCATGGTCAAGCGACGGGACGCTATGGATGGCACAGGGCGCAAAACTCTACAAGTGGAATCCTAAGTATAATGCTGAGTGGCAGGAAGTAGCCGATTGGAGTAGCCTAGGAATCAAACAAATCACGCGGTTGGCGATCAATCCCCAAAACAATAAATTGGCTTTTGTAGGGCAGTAAAAGCGAGAATTTGAAAACCCCTTGATCTCAGTAGTACCCTGTGTGCTGCTGAGATTAATTTTATATAGAAATCCAATTTTCAAAGTTGATTAAATACTTGGAAATATACCTATATTAACTTTAATATTCTTTTTTGTAGATATTTGTACTTATTTGTATTAGTGTTAGTGTTTCTGCTAATTTTTTTTGTGTCTTTTTTATAACCTGCCCGTCTAAAGTATCTGAGGATGTTAGGGATCTATTTGTCGCCTAATTCAACGAAGGATTTATACAGTTTAACGTTTTTTTAACAACCCAATGATTGGATATCTTTAGAAGATAGAGAGAGGATAGTTTAGCAACCTATAGAGTCTTTGATAAAGTGTGTTTCTTAGATTTTTAAATTTCGAAATTAAGAAATTTGAATAAAATTCAATATGTAGATAATTTTTGATGAATCTTAGGTGTGCCACATAAGTAAAAGTGATGGGGGTGCATTGCAAATTGTCGTTTAACTTTGTGATTTACATTCTTTTAATTATGACACGAGAAGAGTTACATAAACTAATAGATTCTGAGTACGATAAACTTGAATCAATGCCCTTGGGCCACACATTGTACGATTTAGAAGTAAGGGTTGAAATGATCAAGCAGAAGGTTGGTCAAGCCCTGCTACAGAGCCAAACCGGTGCGTGTAATGATCGTCGAAAAAAAAAAAGATACTGACACGCAGCGGGGAGATTGATGTTTTGCATGATTCTATTTATTCCATGAAAGACACCCGGTTCGGCTATTCTGCTCTTGTTCAAGAGGATATGCTTCATCTGGCTCAACAGAGTGTGTACAAAGATGCTGCCAATACCTTCACACGCTTTACAAATGTTAAAATTAATCCATCGCAGTATCAG
>NZ_AUIF01000041.1 GCF_000423565.1 Runella zeae DSM 19591
AGAGAAAAACTAAATTCAGAAGAAGGAATCAAACATCGAAAACAACGACCCCAAGATGTAGAAGCCACCTTCGGGCAGATAAAATCCAACCACAACTTCAAAAGGCTACGTCTAAAAGGCTTAGCTAAGGTAGAAATTGAAGTTGGGCTGGCTTGTATTGCCCACAATCTGAGGAAAAAAGCCTATAAAGATGCCCCAAAGAACGAAAAAGTGAAAAATAAACCGCAGAAACAGTCGAAATTGCAAAAAACAACCATTTTATCTTTACCACAACAAAAATTTAGACAAAATCAGCCGCTTGCTGCTTAAAATCAAAGAGACCGTCCCAAAATTGCTTTTGAGACGGCCTCTTTTTGTAAAAAATTAACCTTTTTATTCTTCTTCCAACGCTTCCAAGATATCCATTAGCTCCCCAAAATCTTTGAATCCTGGCCTGATTTCTTCACTACCTGTGAGAGCGATACCACTGATATTGTAATCTTCGGTCAGAAAGGTGGCATTGTCAGGCGTGATTCCAAAACCTAGTAAAATAGAAAAGCGTTGAGCCAAAGATTTCAAGAAATCGGGCCAATCTTCATCTAAAGAAGTATTGTTGCTAGATTCTAATAAAAAATAAGTGACATAAGGTGCATACTTCGTAAGAATCGCTTCTATATCATCGGCATCTTGATCCACTTCTACCTTCAAGATAAGAGGCTTAGCGGTTTCACTTTTGAGCCAAGGAAGCAATTCGGGGTTAGATATTTGAATAAAATCAGGTTGGTACTTCCCTAATTTTTCTAGCAAATCAGCGGGGTCTGAGGTGGTGGTTTCGGCTACAATGGGTACTCCAGCAATCCAAGCTCTGATTTCTTGGAATTTTTTCAAGTCTACAAAATATTCTGATGAGTCGTCGATATTAAATCCGAGCAGCTCTACACCCATTCCAGCACAATAGCGCGCGTCAGAGAGATTGGTGACGTTACTTATTTTAACGGTGGTTTTTAGCATAATAAAATCAAAACATAAAAGATAGGCGAGCTACGATTTTTCTCCTACAAACACTTCTGCCTGAAGAGAAGAGCGTGCTTTGCCTCTAAAAGTACCCGCTACAGGGGGAATAAGTTGGGGGTCGGCCGAAGAAGCTAGGTACACGTGATTGTTCATGATAGCTTTGCCTTCGGTAGGGTCAAAACCGCGCCATCCAGCTCCTGGCAGATATACCTCAGCCCAAGCGTGTAAGTCGTGTTGCTGAAGGGTATTTCCATACAGATAGCCACTCACAAAACGCGCCGCAATACCCACACTACGACAACAAGCCACAAAAAGCTGCGCAAAGTCGCGGCAGGAGCCTTTGCGACCAATGAGCGTATGCTCAGGAGGAAGAGGTGCACCTACGTCGCGTCGCTCATACATGAAATCTTGGTAGATATTGTTGCAGAGAGTGGTGAGAAATGGAACCGTATGCCATTTGGCTACCGCCGCAGTTTGGCGAGCGTATTGCTCTACATAAGTTGTGACCCCTTCTCTGATGAGATAAGGGTGTAAGTATTTTTTGAGGACTTCGGGATACTGAAAAGGCAATCGCTCTGTTTCGAAGGGAAACAAAACGAATTCAAAAACATTAAAATCATCGGAGCGGACGGTCATATCGACCGAAACGGTCAGGTAATTTGTATTTTCTCGAAAATAAGCGATATGTTGGTGGTTGCCTTCTGCGTCAATATTATGGACAAGCATACTTGGAGTCGGCTCAACTATGAGCGAAAAACCCATTATTTGCTGGTGAGGATTGGCTTTGGGATGTAAGTAAAGAGTATGAGGCTCCAAAAAAACCAAATCAGAATAAGTATAGTATAAAGTATGCTTTACATGTAAATCCATAATATAGTGTTTAAACTTTTTCGCGGAGTTTTTCAAGAACTGGCCCCATCCAGTCGTTGGGAAGTCGTTGAACGGAGTTTTGCAAAAGCATACTCCATTGCAAAGACAAATGGGCTAGGTCATCTTTTTGGAAACGATGCTCCGTCAAATGAAAGCTATCTCTTTCATACATAACGACATCAATGGGATAATCGACGTCGTTGGCACTTACTCTAGTGGAGTCAAAAGATAAAAAACCTACTTTAAGGGCGTCTACCATTGAAGAATTATATTTTAAACTTCTAAAAAGTAGAGGTTTGCCATAATTAGAGTTGCCAATGACAAAGAAGGGAGAAGTTTCGCCCACTTCGACCCAATTGCCTTCTGGATACAATAGAAACAACTTATGTTCGTCGTCGTTTTCTAGTTGGCCACCTACTATCGCATACAAGTTGAAATTGAGTCCTGCTTCTTCGAGGGCTTCTCGATCTTCATTAGCGACGCGGCGTACTTGTTGACCAAAAGCATTGACGGCTTTATAAAGTTTATTGAAACTACGATCTTGGTCTTCAATCACTTCCTTAAAATAAGTGACAGCTTTGTCGCGTACCGAGCGTAGGCCCGATGTCATGATAAACATCGAATGATTTTCCAACTGATGGATGGAAATCTTTTTGTTGGTAGTTACTTCAGTGCCAGACGTAAGGCGAGTATCTGCGATAGCTACCAGTCCCGAAGCGACCTTGATTCCTAAACAGTAAGTCATTTCTTATAAATCAACAGGTTTGATGTCAAAATAGGTTTCAAAGATAGATTTACTTACCTCGTTTCCTCGTATTTGAAATTGATCAAGGTATTGGTGTAAACCTACCCGAAAAATATCTTCTACTTCGGTAAATTCAATCTCAGAGCGGAGTTTGCCCATCATTTTTTCGGCTTGGTTGCTGAAGCGATTGGTGATTGGGGTTCCTGATATTTCGTACAAAGATAATTCAGCTTGACGGATACAATGGGCCATTGCCCGAGGAAAAAGTTTGTCTAGTATCAAAAACTCGACCATATGAGTGGGGGTAATTGTCTGATACTGTTGACGAAACATGTTGTAAGCACTTACAGATTTGAGCACGGCAGTCCATAGCATCAGCTCCGATGTAGAGCCTGTGATGTCGGTATCAGGTAAGAGCGTAAAATACGACACATCCAAGAAACGGGATGTTTTGTCGGCACGCTCCATAAAACGCCCCAAACGTCCAAAATGCCAAGCTTCGTTGCGGGTGATAGTGGCATCAATGACCCCGTAGTACAATTGAGTACCGCTTCTTACCTGTGCATAAAAATCCTGCATATGGTTGAGATCCCATTCTGCTTGCGGTTTTACGTCTTTCATCCACAAGTAGAGCTGATTTAGATTTTCCCACATCTCCTTAGAGATACTTTCTCTGATGGTACGCCCATTTTCGCGAGCAGCCATCAAGCAGCTAAAGATAGAGTTGGGATTGCGTTTGTCAAATGTCATAAAGTTAATGACATTTTCACGCGTTGGCTCATCATAGTGTTGATAAAAGAGGTAATTGTCGGCAGTTGCAATCAAAAGAGGCTCCCACTGCTCGCTGACATTAGGCGGGAGATCAAAGGCTAAGTTGAAATTAACGCCAATGAAACGGGCATAGTTTTCGGCTCGTTCGATATAACGATTCATCCAATAAATCGAATTGGCAACTCGGCTTAACATGGCCATATTCTCTAAGGTGGGGTTGGTTATTGATAATCGCTAAACTAATGCAATAATACGATATGACCAAATTTAAAAAACGAAATGACTTCGTAAGCCTACGAAGTCATTTCGTTTTTGGGTAGATGGAACCTATTTTGTTGAAAATTTATATACTGTTTTGGTTTTATAAGTTTCGCCCGGACGAAGTACTACACTTGGGAATGAAGGCTGATTGGGTGAGTCAGGGAAGTGCTCGGTTTCAAAGCAGAAGCCTGAACGTTTGCCATAGACTACTCCATTTTTGCCAGTGATGCTTCCATTGAGGAAGTTTCCAGTATAAAATTGCACGCCAGGCTCCGTCGTAAAAGTTTCCATGTATCGTCCTGAGGTAGGCTCGTAGGCGGTAGAGGCCAATCTGAGCGAGTCGCCACTTTCATTGAGTACCCAGCAGTGGTCATAACCTCCTCCAAATTTAATTTGCTCATCTTGAGGGTCATCAATACGGCTTCCTATTTCGGTAGGTTGCAAGAAATCAAAAGGAGTGCCTTTTACATCTTGAAGTGTTCCAGTAGGAATCAATGTATTGTCAACCGGAACGAATTTGTCCGCATTGATAGACACTTGATGACCTAAGATATCTCTCTTTCCACCGGTGAGGTTAAAATAAGTGTGATTAGTGAGGTTGACGATAGTGGGTTTGTCGGTGGTAGCGGTGTATTCTATTTCAAGTTCATTATTGTCGGTAAGGCGATACACCACTTCTGTGTTCAAGGTGCCCGGAAAACCCTCTTCGCCATCTTTGCTACTATAGGAAAGTTTGAGGGCGCTATCGTTGTCGATAAGCTCGGCTTTCCATATTACTTTGTCAAAACCTACTTTGCCACCGTGGAGGCTATTGGGGCCATTGTTGGCCAAAAGCGAATATGTTTTTCCTTCTAAAGTAAATTTAGCTTTTCCAATACGATTGCCATAGCGCCCTACCAAAGCACCAAAATACGGAGATGCTTTGAGATAACCCCCTAGCGAATCATAGCCCAAAACTACATCTTCAAAAGTGCCGTTTTTATCGGGGGCCATTAAGTGAGTAATAATGCCTCCATAATTAGTGATTTTGATTTCCATTCCGTTTTTATTTCGGAGCGTGTAGTAGTCGGCTGTTTGACCGTCGGGAAGGGTCCCAAAAGTAGTTTTAACAATACGAGTCATAGTGTCAGTTGAAGTAGTTTGAGATTCTTGTTTTGAGCCACCACAAGAGATAAGTAAGTGCCCCAAAATCATCAGTGCTGCAAATAGCGAAAAGGTTTCACGCATAGGATTAATGTTTAGCTAAATGCTACCAAAAGGGAAAAAAGGCTTTATTCCTACTCACGATTTTTGATTCAACTTTTGGATTTATTGTCGGAGGTTGTAGAGGGCTTATTGCGCTGAAAAGGCCGTTTTTTTCTACGTTTTGGCTTGCTAGAAATTGTTGTGTGCTTCAACTCCGGAGCTGCTCCCAAGGCTGCCGGTAGACTCACCCTGGGAATTTCTTTACCAATCATTTGTTCAATGGCCTTTAGTTTTCGAAGCTCTTTATCATTGACAAACGTGATAGCCGTGCCTGTAGTATCGGCGCGGGCGGTGCGGCCTATGCGATGAATATAGTCTTCGGGGTCATGAGGTACATTGAAATTTATCACTAAACTAATGCCTTCTACATCAATACCACGGGCTAAAATATCGGTTCCGATTAAAATCGGTAAAGTTTTGTTTTTAAACTCGCGCAAGATTTCCTCTCTTTCTTTTTGAGGTAAATCAGAATGAAAGGCTTTGGTATTGAGTCGATTACGAATGAGCTCGTCGTTGAGTTTTTTGACATTTTCTTTGGTCGAAGCAAATATGATAACACTCGTAAAATCGCCTTCTCTGAGGATATATTTGAGAAGACCGATTTTTTGTTCGTCATATACAAAATAAATTTGCTGTAAAATTCCCTCGGCAGGTTGAGCCACGGCTATATTGATTTGTTCGGGCTTGTGCAGGATATTGTTAGCCAAGGTTCTTATTTTGGGAGGCATGGTTGCCGAGAAAAGCAAGGTTTGACGTTTTTGAGGCAAATACCCAATAATCCGAATGATATCGTCATAAAACCCCATGTCGAGCATACGGTCGGCTTCGTCGAGTACCAGATGCTGAAGGTTTTTAAAATTAATTTCCCCCATTTGTAGCAAAGCAATGAGCCGCCCAGGAGTAGCAATAATGATTTCACTTCCTTCGGCAAGTGCCTTGCGTTGTTGGCTCCAAGCCGCACCGTCGCCTCCCCCATAAATCGCAATAGAGCTTATGCCAGTAAAGTATCCCAAGCCTTCAATTTGTTGATCTATTTGGATAGCAAGCTCTCGGGTAGGCGATAAAATAAGCGTATTAAGATGCCGTTGGTCACTGTGGGCGGAGATAATCTTATTCAGAATAGGCAATAGATACGCGGCTGTTTTGCCAGTCCCCGTTTGGGCGCAGGCAATGAGGTCTTTATGGCTAAGCACAACCGGAATCGCTTGTGCTTGTATGGGGGTGGGGTGTTCAAACCCCATGGCATGAAGGCCATCTAGAAGCTCATAGTCAAAATCAAAATCGTCGAAAGTCAAGGTACGGGTAGTTAGAGTGAAACATAAAAATAGCAATAATTATACAGAAAGCCGCTTACAAGGCGGCTTTCTAAGAAACTACCAAATTTTAACTCTCAAACTATCAGGACGGTACATTTTATTTTTAGGTTTGACATTGAATACCTCATAAAATTCGTCCATATTAGAAAGAGGACCATTCACCCTAAACCTTTCGGGAGAGTGAGGGTCAGCATTGATACGAAGGCGCATCGTTTCGTCGCGGTTTTTGATACGCCAGACTTGCCCATAGCTCAGGAAGAAGCGTTGTTTGGGCGTAAACCCGTCGATTTTGTCGTTGCTTTGCCCTTGTTTGGTTTTCAAGAATGCTTCATAAGCAATCGAAAGTCCTCCCAAATCAGCAAGGTTTTCGCCTAAGGTTAGTTGGCCATTGACACTCATGTTGTCCAATACTTTGTAGCCGTCGTATTGTTTTACCACGATCAATGCTTTTCTTTTAAACTTATCGCTGTCGGTAGGTTTCCACCAGTTTTGGAGCATTCCCATGTAGTTGTACTGTCGCCCTTGGTCATCAAAGCCGTGAGTCATTTCGTGACCAATCACCGCCCCAATAGCCCCATAGTTGATAGCATCGTCGGCGGCATTGTCAAAAAATGGAAACTGGAGGATTCCTGCTGGGAACACAATTTCGTTGAAGGTAGGGTTGTAGTAAGCATTGACAGTAGGGGCGCTCATTCCCCATTCTGTTTTGTCAACAGGCTTGCCAATTTTGGCTAGGTCGCGTTTGGCTTGTGAAATGGCAATCGAAGTTTTGTTTCCAAAAAAATTATCTTTTACAATTTCAACGTCTTTATATTCTTCCCATTTGTCAGGATAACCAATTTTTTTGATGAAAGCATTCAATTTTTTTACGGCTTCTACTTTGGTCGAATCCGACATCCAGTCGAGGCGATTGATGCGTTCACGGTATACGTCTTGGAGGTTATTGACAAGCTCATTCATCCGCGTTTTGGCTTCGGCTGTAAAATATTTTTTGGCAAATAGTTGCCCCAATAAATCCCCCAAACCACCGTCTACTTCATTGGTGATTTGCTTCCAGCGGGCATCTTCTACTTGCTGTCCATTGAGGGTTTTGCCATAAAACTCAAAGCGAGCATCTCTAAAAGCCTTGGTGAGAGAAGAGGCGGCACCCGACAACACAGATAGCTTCATTCGGTCTTTGAGTACTTCTATAGGCTGGGATTTGAGATGAGTGCTAAGTGCTTTGTAATAGTCAGGTTGGCCTACAATTACGGTATCGGTTTTGGCGCCCATTTTTTGGACAAACCTTACCCAGTCAATGGTAGGAGTAAGTTTGTTTAGATCTTTAACGGCAAATTTATTATAGTTTTTTTCGGGGTCTCTCAGTTCTACAGGACTGCGGTGAGATTTGGCAATTTCGGTTTCGAGTTTCAAAATACCTTCGGCTTTTTTCTGAGCCGTGGCTTCATCCACTCCCGACAAAGCAAAAAGTGTGGCTACGTATTTTTTAAAAGCTTCTCTTATCTTTTTGGTTTCGGCATCGGTACGGGTATAATAATCCTTTTCGGGCAGTGAAAGCGCCGTTTGAGCCAATTGAAGCGCATTATAGCCAGGATTTTTTTCGTCGGCTCCTATATAATAAGCCACCCATACCCCACCTACCGACTCAAGTTTGGCGGTGTAGTCGAGGATGTCTTGGGGTGTTTTGAGGTTGTCAATTTCGGCTAGATACCCTTTAATTGGCTCAATCCCCTTTTTCTCAATGGTCATGGTATCCATTCCTGAAAGGTAAAAATCCCCAACTTTTTGTTCCAAACTTCCCTTTGGATGAGACGTTTTGCTGGTTTCTTCTAAGATGCCATGCAGCTTTTGTAAGTTTTCTTCATACAAGGTATAAAAAGACCCCCAACCTGTTTGGTCGGCTGGAATCTGAGTATTTTTGAGCCAATTGCCCGAAGCATATTGAAAAAAATCATCGGCAGGATTGGCGGTAGTATCCATGCCCGAAATATCCAAAAATGAAGTACGGGTACTTTTGCTTTCTTCTTTTTGACAAGCTACAAAAGTCACTGCCGCAAGTGCGAAATAGAGGGGTGTGCGCAAAGAATTCATGCAAGCTAAAAAAGTTTAGTTTTGGCGAATTTAGAATAAATCACTCACATAAAAAACAACCAATAGCGCAGAAAGTAAGGCCATGCTGAAAACTCAACCTTGATTCTGATTTGTAGAGATAAACCAGCGCAAACAAAACAAGTACAAAACCTTAAGCGTAGCTTAGAGAGTGAGCTTCCTACGATTATAAAGTAATACTTCGCCTGAAGACCTACAGCTTGTAGCGGTGCTGGTATGAGAGGGCGTGCTATTCGTTTCTTAAAATTTGATTTATCTCTTTCATTAAGCACTTTTCCCACAAACACACTGTCGGAGATAGCCTCAAAAGGATGCGCCCCACTCCCGTCAATTAGTTCGAGGCGTGCTGCTAGCCATTTGCCGCCAGTGCCCATTTTGACCAAGAGTTGGTATTCGGGAAAGGAGTAAACAGAATATATATAATTGTAAAAAAAGTGAATTTAGACTTCCAATAGGGAGTTTTTGTGAATATTTCTAGCCATCTAAAAAGCTTGTCGCGGAGAAAATTTCTGAGAAAAATACAATATATTTTAGAGTAAAAAAAGACGTGTATGCTTACCGTCGTGAGGTGTTATTTTAAGTGTTTTTTTCTAAAATTTCTCTCTCTCTTTTTGTAAGACTATCGATGCCCTTAGCGTGGATTTTTTCTAAAATTTTATCAACTTTTTGTTGGTTTTCATAGCGTTCATCCTGATATCGGTCATCGACATTGCGATGGTTTTTAACCCTGAATGAAAACCCTTGAATATAAAGCCAACCGGGTCTTTTGAGAATGATGATTAAAAAAATGATAGCAGGAACTACCATTAGTGCTATCACAATCCCATTGGCGGCGATTACTTCTGGGTAAAAAGCAATAGTGGTTAGCAGACCGACTATCGCTCCACCTAGGTGCGCATCGTGGCCGATATTGTCGTTAAGGGATTTGATGCCATAGATGCAGTAAAATATATATATAATACCGTAAATCCAGCCTGGAAATGAAAAAGGAATGAAAAGGGGGCGAATATCTATGTCGGGAAAAAGGGCAATAAGCCCAAAAATAACTCCACAAACCGCCCCAGATGCTCCTACGGCCATATACGCACTGTCGTGCCTATGAAAAAACAGGGCAAGCAAATTGCCGCCGATAAGGCTTACAAAGAAAATTATGCTAAAATTAACGCTTCCTACAATAATTTCAAACGAACTAGCAAAGGCATAGAGCGCGTACATATTGAATCCATAATGCCACCAATCTGCGTGCAAAAAACCAGCCGATACTACGCGTTGGTATTGTTTAAATACCAATACTTGGTCGGTTTTAAGGGCATATTTGTGAAAAAAAGAAAGGTCTTTGAAACCTTTATAAGAAGTGTAAGCTGTAAATAAGATAAGAATAAGGACAACGGGTGACATCTCTAATTAAAAGTGATTTTAGCTACTCCATAGTTGGTATTCGAACCAAAAACATAATTAAAAAAGCCAATATACATGTTTCCTCCTTTTAGTTTGATATTAGTGATATTGTCCGATAAAAGAGAAGAGTTTGATTTCAAAAAATGGTGAATTATTTTTCCTTCTTCAAACACCACCAATCCCTGTTTGCTCCATGCCATCCAAATATAATCATTCGTATCAATCACAAAAGTTTCTAGCCCATTAGGGGGGAAGCTAGGTACGTTAGAGAGAGAGAAAGTGCGGAAAGTATTATTTTCGAATCTTATCAAACCACTCCAAAAACCAATCCAGACGACACCTTTAGCATTTACTTTAATGGTTTTTGTGAGTAATGACGAAGATACCGGCTTGATAAATTTTTGTAGTACTCCATCGTATTTATACAAAAACTGATTTGTATTGACGTATATAAGGTTTTGGTAAAGTGTAAAACCTAAAATGTTTTCTTCTGGTATGTTAAGTACATGTTGCCATTTTTCTTGTACAAGTTTATAAATAGTGGTCTTGGTGGCACAATAAAGCGTATTATCGAAAACTTCTAGACTAGTAGTGTTCTCAAAATCAATGTTTGTGTTTTTGGAATGTAGTAGGGTTGTATCTTGCGAGGTAATTGTCAATAATCCAGATGCTGTTGCTACCCAAATGGCATTATTAAACTCTACAATACTACTAATTTGACTTGTCGGGATTTTTTGGTGAGTGATTACATATTCTTTGCCATTCTGGTATTTACTCAAATAAATACTACCATTTTTTATGTCACCCCAATAAGTTTCATTTTGGGTGACTTCTTGAAGCGAAAGCTGAAGAGGAGGGCTATTTTGCCATTGATTAGCCCAATTCGCAAAATCTTCTTTGGTTGGTTTGGATTTAGAGAGAGTTACTGTATAGTTTTGAGTGCTGCCATCTTCGGCCATGACTGTATATATCACAGGCTTTGTAAAGTCTTGGTTTGTTCCTGAGGCGGGCGAAATCGTAGCGTTTTCTGAAACACTAATGGTGGGTGTAAGCGAATGAAGTGCTATACTGAATGGTACTGAAGCATGAATAGTATGGGTTAGAGTATCTATATCAGCACTAATATTTGGGTTTAATGATTGAAAGACAAATGTTTTAATAATTTTAGCGGTACTTTTTGCAACCGAAAGCTGTACTACAAAAGATTGGCTTGAGCCATCTTCGGCAGTTATGGTATAAGTCACAGGCTTGGTAAAATCTTGTACAACACCCGAAGCTGGAGCCACAGTTGCTTTTTCTGAGATTACAATGGTAGGAGTGAGCTTACTAGCATCCGTACCTATTGGTAATACAGCAGTGATTACTTTTTGATTACTATCAATAGCTGCCTTTATGGAAGGAGCGAAGCTTTCGAAACTGAACAAAAGGATATTTTTTGCGCTACTTTTAGTGGGTTCAAACTGCTTTTGAGAACACGCGGAAAAAAGCAAGATGAGAACTAAAAAAAGGTAATAATGACTAGATAGCAAAGAATAGATAAACTTGGGCATGAAATAAAATATTGAGACTCAGAAAATTTATATAGAAAGATAGGCATTTGCCTTTCTTTTGTTAATTACATGGAAGAATTCCGAATCTGAATTTCTTTCTTGATTTTTTGTAGATTATTTATAAAGCCAACTAACATCGGAAAAAACACAAAAGGAAGAAGCGAAAAGGCACTAAATCCTTTGCTTAAAGTAAACAGGAAACAAACAATAAACATCACAATTAGAATCCCGCAAAAAAAAGCTAACGAAGTTTTAAAGGTTTTTTGTTTGTTAAGAAGCTCCTCAATTGGGAGTTCTTTAAAGTCATTTTGTTCCATTTTAAGTAGGTATTTATATGGAGGTGTGAGAGTAAGTCAACAGCAAAGTAAACGAATAGAAGGTTATAATAAAAGCATAGCTACGAGATATTATCAATCAGGCTATGAAGCAGTACTACTTAAAAATATGTAAAACCGTTTCAAAAACAAAACATGCTTGGATTGTGCTAATAGACAAAATACTTGGTAAGTAGGATTATCAGGCTAGTTTTAGAAAATCTATAATAGTCAGCGGAATCAACTTACAATAGCTCTATTTTATTACGAGAGAGCTTTACTTGCCCCATTTTTTCTAACTGTTTGAGTAAACGAGAAATCACCTCGCGTGAAGTAGCTAGCTCGTTGGCAAGGCCCTCGTGGGTGATGCTAAATACCGTGCATTTGCACTGTTTAGATTTTCTTTTGAGAAGATTGATTAAGCGTTCGTCAAGTTTATGAAAAGCGATTTCGTCGATGGCACTGAGTAAATCTTCAAAACGCTTTTGGTAAGTAGCAAACACGAATTGTTTCCAAGAAGAATATTTGGTCATCCATTCTTCAATTTTCTCAACTGGAATCACAATCAATTGAGTGCGTTCTTCGGCGATAGCGGTGATTTCGCTCTGCTTTCGGTTGAGGCAGCAAGTGAGCGACATAGCACAAGAATCTAATCCACCAAGATAGTATAATAAAGCTTCTCTACCATCACTGTCTGAACGAAGAATTTTGATAGAACCATTCAAAATGATTGGAACACTACGGATATATCCACCAGGGCGCATAAGTACATGTCCCTCTTCAATTTCCATGTAATTGCCTACTTGGGCCAGTTCTTGGAGAAGGCCGATT
The DNA here is from genome assembly GCF_000423565.1 of Runella zeae DSM 19591. Taxonomy (GTDB): domain Bacteria; phylum Bacteroidota; class Bacteroidia; order Cytophagales; family Spirosomataceae; genus Runella; species Runella zeae. Next base: position 12,404 of record NZ_AUIF01000041.1, read on the forward strand.
TCGAAGAGACCGCTAAATTTGGAGTGTAGAAACGTTAAGTCGATTTGCATTGAAATAGCGAGTAAGGGGGTTGGAATCATCATACCTTACTCGCTAAATAATCAACTTTTGGGAATCATAGTTCCCCAAAGTCTAAAATCTATAGGGAAGTAGAGTTTACAGTAGCATCGAAGATACCAGTCAAGACTTGGCCGTTGCGTTTGATTTGTAAAAAGATGCGGTATTGCCCGGCTTTGGGGAAAGCATAGGGGAAAACGATGCGATTTTCATGCTTCATTTCTTTCATATCGTGAGAGGTATTGCCAGTCATGCTACTCATGAGCAATTGGTCACGTTGGGTAGGAGTAAGCGTTTTAAGATGTGCTAGATATCGGTCAATACTGTCCCTAAATGTTTTGGTGTCATTCTGAAGTCGATAGATGCGTGTGGTATCAGCAATTCGGGTTTGCATAGTTTGCTGAGCTGCCATCGAATAGGTTCCTACAGGATGTAAATGAATGTACACCGAGCCATCGGCACGCACAATAGCCGCATGACCGTTCATTCCTAAATAAGGCTCCAGCAAAGCAGCATTGCCATTCGGGTCAAATACCTCAAAAGCAAGCTGATAGGGTTTTCCAGCTTCAAAAGCCATATCTGATTTGCCTTCCCATACCACCGTGCTACCGTCTTGAAGTTTCGTTTTACTGCCGGGCTTTCCGCAAATCACTACGTTTTCATCCATAGGAATTTGTTTGGGCCGATTGAGCGGATCACTTACTACATAGGTGTCTTCTGGGTCGGTTTTGAGCTGACCTTTACCATAAAAAGCGGGGATATCTACCGTATCCGTAATGGTTTCGGTAAACCCTGAGCGTTGTACTATATCTGCATACACTAGGTACTTGCCCGCAGGAAGCTTAGGCAAATAAGCTTCGAAAGTGGTGGTATCGCGACGCTCGGGGTGAAGGTGTGCAAAAGCATCAAGAGTATGCTGTCGTACCAAAAACAAATGCATCAGCTTGCCATGGTCAGGAACTAGAAAACTTAAAGAAGTACGGCGTTGGCGACTTTGGAGGAGTGATAATGTATCTATTTTGAGCTGCAATACTCGTTCATCGTTTTGATTAATAACAGTAGCTTTTCCTTCTAAAGGTTTGTACATATATTGACGATAGTCATCCGACCAGCTGTTCCACCAGCTACTTCCTCCATACAAAATCGCCAAACATGCTACCGTGGCAATACCCATATGAAACCAACGGGTTTTGCGTTGTTGAGGGGTAAGTTGGATGCCAGCTCGTAAGAGCCCATCGCTTGCGCTTGCTCCAATAGCCGTAACCAAAATAACCACTAGCAAAATCCCAAGTAGGCTCAAAAGCACTCCTAAACCGGCGGGCATATCACGTTTGGCGGTTGAGATGGCTACAATTGGCACCACAAGCTGCTGCGGCCCTTCATCGCCTTCAAGCGTGATTTGTACGCTAGAAGCACCACTTGCCATTAGCCACACTATTCCTTGAAACTGCCCTGCTTGATTAGGAGTGGGGAGAATCTCGTCTGAGGAAGGCGCTCCTTCAGCACCCGTTCGGAAATAAATAGGGCGGGCGTGTACACGCTTTACATTTCCGTTTTCTACGTATACGGTTATTTGGGCAGTACCCGGAATGACATCAGGTGGCTGGAGATTGACCAATACACGATAAGCTCCCGCCTGACCTTGAAACAATACCCCCGAGCTTCCTACGTGACTTAAAGCGCCAAACACAATCCCCCAAGATAATAGTCCAAGCAGTATTGTTTTTACCGAAAATATCTTCATAAACTAAAATGACTTAACGTTGAATTTTTTTCATCCATTTACCCCATACCAAACCTACTCGCGCCGACAAAATCCCGAATCCAAGAGCATAAGCCATCCCTATCCAAAAATCTGATATGCTTTGTAGTTGCCAAGGAGCATACTTGAATCGATATTCCCAATTGGGGTCGTTGCCAAAATAGTAATAGTGGGTACCAAAAAACCAATTGCGCGAATGGGGAGATTCTAACAAAAATTCTCCCAAAGGCCATTGAATAAGCAGCATCGTAAGTACAAACACAAGACCCATCACGGTGGCCATGACCCAGTCATTGAGATACGTAAAGCGACGAAGTATCCAGTCCATAATCAAGGCGGGTACGATAAACATCAACGGGAACGCAAAGCCTTGATAATGGTCAATGTGATTCCAAATGGGACCCAGTTTGGGCTCGGCCGGAAACAAAGGAATAATCCAAAGCGTAAGACACATCACTCCCGTATAAACCGCCATCACCGAACTAATGGGCCATTTGCCACCTATGCCTCTTCCAAATGCTAACATCAAAAACGGAAAGGCAATGGCTGTAATCTTATAAAAACTAGCATTGTGCATTTCGCGGGCGCCTAGCTCTTCGGAAAGAAGCGTGTACCACATTGTAATCAAAAACCCCGCTGCCAAAGCAAACAACAACTGAAGACGGTGTATGCGTCTAGGAGTTTGAAGATTGCCAAATACCGCTTGTGCTAATTGATTTTTAGCAGACAAAACACTCACAATCGCCCCAAATTGAACTCCTATTATGCCTAAAGCCAATACGGTATGTGGGGGAGATAGTATCTGCACATCTAGGCCGTAGGTATTGTGCCACCAATCATCAAAAGGAGCGGAGGTAAGCATCATGAGAGCACCCCAGATACAAAACAACGCCCCTAGTGAACTATAAAACACACCCCACACTTTTACACTTTGTGCTTTTTGGGAGGCACTTCCTTTGAAAGTAGTATACAAAACTTGATAGCCAGAAAAAAGCCCAGACACAATAGCACCTACATAAATAACTAAATGTGGTGGTGAAAGAAGCCCGTCACGACCAATACTTAAATGCCAACAGATGTCCCAAATAAGACCTACAATAACACAGAGGGAAGAAAACACAACGGCATACAAATAAGGAGGAATGCCCATCAAAAAATCGTTGGTTGCTCCTTTAGACTGCTGTGAAGATTGGTCTAAAGTTGCTGAAATCGAATTGGCCATTTTTAGTTGGTTTAGGAGTGTATCTATTTGCTACGTCTCAAAAAATGAAATGTACTACTTGGATGAAAACAAAAGTTTAGACAAAACACAAGACCCAATATTTTGTATTTAAAAAATCAACACGAAGATAAAGTGTTGATTTTGTTTGGTTTGTGGTTTTTGGGTATATTTGTGTTGCGATAAACTTTATAAACCCACAAGCACTTAAGGAGTAACTTGTTTAAAGCGTATCATAAGAAATGCGAAACTTATTTGTAAGACAATTCAAGCGGCTTATTCCCCCATCCAATTTCTAAATTCACTCGATTTGTCACGGCTGATAAATACTTCTTCTTCGGTGGGAGGACGCAAATCAATTTTGAGGCGACTATTAAAATGTAAATGAATTTTATCGACAGCTTTGGGGCAGAGAATAAACTGACGATTTGCTCGAAAAAAATGTTTGGGATTGAGTAGACACTCAAGTTCGTCTAAGGTATAGTCGATAATAAAAGCCCGCTCATCCCATGTTTTGACGAAACTAAGGCGTTCTTGACTATAAAAATATGCAATTTCATGGAGTTCTATAGGGATAAGACGCGCCCCTTGTTTCAATAAAAAACGGTCTCTGTATTCGCTAGGCCCATGTTGAGTTTGTTTGATAAGGTGCAAAAGCCCGTCGATGTCCAAAGGATTATCTTGGGTGGTACCGTATATTTTCTTGAGTTCTTGAAATTTGGCTAAACTACGACGCAAAGCATCCTCATCGATGGGTTTAAGTAAATAATCTATGCTATTGACCCTGAAAGCTTGGATGGCGTATTCGTTATAAGCAGTTGTAAAAATAACGGGACTTTTGATTTCAATTTGATTAAAAATCTCAAAACTCTGTCCATCTACAAGTTCAATGTCCATCAACAAAAGGTCGGGAGCAGAATGAGTGCTTAACCAAGCAACTGACGCTTCTACGCTATCAAGCACTGCCAATATCTCAATGGTTTCGTCACAATCTTGTACCATCGTTTTGAGTTGGCGTGCGGCTAACGCTTCGTCTTCAATGATTATTACTTTCATACGGTTAGTTTGGGTTGTTGACTAATACTTGGCTCTTTCGTAACGACCTCCCCAATAAGAGGAATACGTACTTCAAAAACTTTTTCTTTTTCAAAAATCTGCACTTCTGACTGGCCCAGAAGCGAATATTTGGAAGAGATATTAGTAAGCCCTTTTTTGGGAGAAGGAATAGAATTGTTGGGTTTGCGTTGGAGATTGTTGTGAACCACCAAGAATTTGTTTTGGTCAGTAAATATCCTGATGTTGAGGGGTTTGGAAGTTGAAACTACGTTGTGTTTTACGGCATTTTCTACCAAAAGTTGGAGTGTAAGAGGGGGGATTTGGGTATGTCTACAGCTAGGGTCAATATTTACTTCTAAAGTGATACCGTCTTCAAATCGGGTTTTTAACAAACTAAAATAAGCATAAGTAAACTCTAGTTCTTTTTCTAGCGAGATAAGTTGCTGCTCGTTGCTTTGAAGTAAATACCGATATACCTGCGATAAATCCCCGATAAATCTAACGGCGGTTTTGTTTTCGTTGGATTTGACGAGGGCTTGGAGGGTATTGAGGCTATTAAATAAAAAATGAGGCTGAACTTGGTTTTTGAGCGAATCGAGTTGCATTTCCAAATTAGCGCGGCTCAATTCTTCCGTTTGCCGTTTGCTAATAAGCCATTGGCGAAAAAAGTAGCGACTTTCGTAAATGGCGAAAATAATGGCGATATAAAACAAATTGAGCCCTACCATAAACAAAGTTTCGGAATGAAACCAGTCAAACTTAGGACTATTGGTAATGTTAAAATAATCAAAAAATAAAAGTCGCTGTGTAACAAGTACTATCAAGGCTGGAATACTCAAAAGGCCCAGTGCAATAAGGCGTTGCTGGATTTTTTCGATTCCCGGATATTGTTGTCTGACCTTGATAATAAGCCAACGAGCCATAAACCATGTAAAATACACTGAAATAAGCCCAACTATTAGAAACTTAGCGACGACGTAGCCGTCGGTACAAAGGGTAGGAAGGTTGAAGAATATAGTAGCCACTGCCCACAAAATCAATGGGCCATAAAAAAGTAATTTTCTATCGTTGAGAATAACCTTCATAGTAGGTGTCAAAATCAGTTATTTACAAAAGTAAATCTCCAACTTACAAAATAGTTCACCTAGCGAATGAAAGCCCTAAAATAGCCGCTGAACCGTCATAAAACCATTTTATATGATAGGTCGGGTACGTGGACAGCGCTCAGAAGTTTTTTTGCATAAAATCAGCTCATTGCTTTTGCATTTTGAAACAGTGGGCTTCAAAGTAGAGGAAACAATAGATTTGAGCGACAATGATTCTGAACTCAAACTACAGCTACTAATCAAAGTAACTACGAGAAAAAGAAGAACTTGGCGAGAAGATATAATTTTGGACACGGCTGTAGAGTTTTGTTTTAAGAAACTTATATATAAACGCACATTACAGCCCCAAAATTACATATTTGTGGCCAAATTTCTAATAATTTACTAAGTCTACCATGACTTGCCAAGTGCCGGCTGCATTCTTTTTCCAGATTCTGAGATAGTTTCCTGACTTGGACTCTTTGGCAAGTTGTATTTCTGTTTTACCATATACGTACCCTAAATCACCCGAGACAGCTATGTCGCCGTCGAGAGGCGTATAATTTACAGAGAATTTAGGATCCGATATAGCCTTTTTTATATCTTCGGGAGTGATGTAGGGACTTCTTTCTTCGCGGTATAGTCTTGCTTGGGGAGCGAGATAATTTTCAAAAATACTTTGTCCCTTCTCGTTTTGTAATTTGCAAAAATGAGTTTCCCAACTCATCAAGTCATCTTTTGCATTTTCTGGGTCTACTTTTCCCGTAAATGCGGATTTTTGGGCGGCCTGAAACATCGGAATGATGCCACTTGGTGGATGTGAAATCCCGATATCGACCGCTACTTTCCATTCACCTGAGGGCTGTTTTTCCCACACAGTTACAAAATGCCCGTATTCGTCAATTTTTGTGCTTTTTCGGTCACTTTTTTGAGTATACCATCCTGTAGTATATCCCAAATCGCTGCTAGTTGATAAGTCAGCAAAGAGAGGAGACCACGCCAAAACGGCTTCATCTTTAGTCGTATTTTGCCATTTCTGATAGCCATTGACGGGGCCTGAGGGTTCAAAAAGGATAGCATTTGGTGCCAAATACTTCAAAAAAGCCTCTTTAGTTGAAACTTGGATGGAGTGTTTCGCAAAATCTTTCTCAGTTTTTACTAATGATGAAATAGTGGCTTCATACAGGTCATAAGACCACAAAAAACCAGATATTAAATAGTATAAAAAAGAGCTTTGCATAAACGTTTGAAACAAATAGGGGTAAATAGATACTATTTTAAAGATACAAAAATAGAAAAGGATTTAATTCTAGGCAAATGCTTGATAATCAATTTTTTTTTAAGGCTCTACATGCTGTTGTAACGAACCATTTCTTTGAATAATAATATTATTGAAATTTGAAAATAGACGCCCTTTAATCAATGTGTAAACAATCGTTTAAGTACATGATTTTCAGGTATATGATAGAGCCTTTTGATTTGGTTATGAACAATTATTGGCATTGATTATACTTAGTATATATAGATGATAATCTAATTAAATAAATTGATATAATTCTCAACTTGATGAGTTTGAGTAAAGAGAATATATACCAAAATGAACAAAGACTGTGGTGTCGATTTGGTATTATTTTGTAAATAGTAAGATTTTGAGAAAATAAATAAAATATCCACTAGTACTTATGCAAGGTTCGGGACTATATTCATAAAATCTCACTTCTATGAATCATTCTCCTTCTTCTTTACGATATGCTTGGTACGTTGTAGGCGTATTGATGCTTGCTTATATTTCTTCGTTCATCGACCGTCAGGTACTTACATTGTTGGTTAAGCCTCTTAAGCGTGATTTTGGCATTACAGATACCCAAGTGGGATTATTGATAGGCTTCAGTTTCGCTATTTTCTACACGCTTTTGGGGATTCCTATTGGGAGATTGGCTGATCGCAAAAGTCGCAAAAGCATCATTTTATGGGGAATCACTATCTGGAGCTTCATGACAGTTATTTGTGGGGTTACAGATACTTACGGAGAGCTGTTCTGGGCGAGAGTAGGAGTAGGTATTGGAGAGGCTGCTTTATCACCAGCGGCTTATTCGATGATTAGCGATTTATTTCCGCGTCAAAAACTCGGTACGGCTATGGGCGTCTATAACCTAGGAGTATACGTAGGTTCAGGATTGTCTATATTGTTGGTAGCGCTGATTTTGAAACTTATCAACGTGGAAGGGATGTGGCATGTACCGTTTTTTGGAGACGTATATCCTTGGCAAAGTGTATTTTTTATGGTAGGATTGCCGGGCTTATTGATTGTGCTCTTGATTGGATTTACTATTAAAGAGCCAATTCGTCAACAATCACGAAAAGAAGCCATAGCTATGTCGGAAGTGATTCAATATTTTCGAGGCAATCAGGCCTCATTATTGTGTTTGTTTTTTGGGATTGCTTTTATGGCCTTTTCATCTTATGCTACCACTGCTTGGATTCCTACACTTTTAGTGAGAAAATATACTTTTACAGAGTCGCAAGCGGGTTTGCTGTTAGGGGTGGTTATTACCGTTTTTTCTACTTTAGGAGTGTATACGGGAGGACGTTATGCTGACAAACTTACCAAAGATGGCGTAGCAGATGCCAAGATGAGAGTTGGTTTTCAGGGAATGCTCATTGGAACAGCCTTGGCAGGTGTAGTGCTAGTGATGATGATTTTTAAGCTAATTCCCCTTATACTTTTGGTAGGTTTATTGGCAATGATTTGTTTTTTTACTTCGCTCCCTTACGGTGCTGCTACGGCTGCACTTCAAGAAATGGTGCCAGCCCCCATGAGAGCTACTTTTTCAGCTTTCTTTTTGTTTATTGTTAATATAGTGGGCTTGGGCGGCGGGCCTTTGGCTGTTGGTTTCATTAATGACAAAATTTTTGGAGATACCCAACAAGTTCATTTATCGTGGGCTATATCGGTGCTTATCGGTTGTTCATTATCGTGCATGTTGTTGTTTAAAGGACTAAAACCCTTCGTAAGGAGCATAGAAAATGCAAAACAAACTTCTTGATTAAAAACGACTTCCACTAGGTAGGTAGCTAAACAGAAAGTCGGTTTGACGGTCGGCTTTCTGTTTTTTTAAAACAAAAGAGTGTTTTAAGGTCAGAAATAGGATTTTGGCAAACTTTCCTTTTAATTTTGGGGTTCTTTCTTAAATCATAATCAATCAGTATATTCTTGGGAGTAGGAGTAATTTTTCCCAACGAATGCATGTAAGACCCATGGGAGACTTAACCATAAACAAAGAAAAGATATTACAAGCACTTAGTACGGTTCAAGAACCAGACTTAAAAAAAGACCTCGTCACCTTAGGAATGGTGAAAGATGTTGAGACGGGGATAGATTCGGTAAGCTTTACGGTAGTTCTTACTACTCCTGCTTGCCCTCTCAAAGAGTTGATTCGAAAAGACTGTACAGATGCAATTCATAAGTTTTTTGGAGAGCATATCCAAGTTACTGTCAACCTAACGGCTGATGTCACGACTAGTCGCAACGGAGGGCCAGTAGTGCCTCAAGTGAAAAACATCATCGCTATTGCATCTGGTAAAGGAGGCGTAGGTAAATCGACTGTTACGGCCAATTTAGCAATGGCATTATATCGGTCGGGAGCCAAGGTTGGCATTTTAGATGCCGATATTTATGGCCCTTCGATGCCTGTAATGTTTGGGGCGGAAGATATGCAACCACGTATTGTGCAGCGTGAAGGTCGCAATTTGATGGTTCCAGTACAGCAATGGGGCATCAAGTTGATTTCTATGGGCTTTTTGGTGCCGGCAGAAAGTGCCACAGTATGGCGTGGGCCTATGGCTAGTACGGCACTTCGGCAATTGATTGGTGATGTAGAATGGGGAGAACTGGACTATTTGTTGATAGACCTGCCGCCAGGCACGAGCGATATTCACCTCACATTAGTACAAGCATTGCCTGTAACAGGTGCTGTAATAGTGACTACTCCACAAAAAGTTGCTTTGGCAGATGCCATTAAAGGGTTAGCGATGTTTCGCCAACCTCAAATCAACGTACCGGTGTTAGGAATCGTCGAAAATATGTCCTATTTTACACCAGCGGAGTTGCCAGATAATAAGTACTATTTGTTTGGTAAAGAAGGCGGGCAGCAGCTCGCCGATAAGTTTGATGTATCGGTATTAGGACAGATTCCTTTGGTACAAAGTATTAGAGAAGGAGGAGATGAAGGACGTCCTGCTTTTTTGAATGGAGACCCTATCACCAAAGAAGCTTTTCAAGAAGCGGCGGAGAACTTGGCGCAGCAAGTGGCGATACGGAACGCTACGCTTGCAAAGACTAAGCAAGTAGAAATTAGAGTTTGACAACGAAGCGCGTAAGTTGATTTTGACGGAAATAGTAGAAAGTATTTATAGAAGCATATTGACTTACGCCGCAGAAATTAGCATTTTAGCGCATCATATTATAAACATGGAAAATACACTCAAAACTCGCGTCGAAACGGCTCTTGACAATATTCGCCCGTATTTGGAGGCTGATGGCGGAAACGTGGTTGTCAAAGAAATAACCGACGATATGACCGTTCGGCTTGAACTGATGGGCTCTTGTAGCTCATGCCCTATGTCTACTATGACTTTCAAGGCGGGGTTGGAAGAAGCAATTTTGAAGTCAGTTCCCGAAATCAAAAAAGTGGAGGCCGTTAATCTCACCCCTGCTTTTTAAGAAAGTGTCATGAGAAGAAAGCTCAGTCGCCTTTTCTCATGACACTCTACTACCAATTCTATATTTTTTAGGAAGCTTAGTAAACCCACCACTCTTTGAGGGGTAAGTTTTTTTCGAGTTCTACTTTTTCTCCAATCATTGGTGTTACAATATTTTGATTTAGCGCGTGCGCTTTTGCGACAAGGCGCTTTATTGGTTCGTGCCATGGATGTAGTGCCAACGTAAATTTACTCCAATGTACAGGTAAAAGCACTTTTGCCTTCAAATCAACGGCAGCTTGTACGGTTTCTTCGGGCATCATGTGGATGTATTTCCAATAAGGGTGATACTGACCGCATTCCAGAATTGCAAGGTCAAAGGGGCCAAATTTTTCGCCAATTTCCTTGAAATGAGTATCATAGCCCGAATCCCCCCCTACATATACTTTATTTTGTGGAGTTTGGATGACAAAAGACGCCCAGAGTGTCTGCATTCTTTTAAACCCTCTTCCTGAAAAATGTCTGGCAGGGGCTGCCGTTATTTTAAAAGTATTATCAATATCGGTACTTTCCCACCAATCAAGCTCTGTGATTTGAGAAGGGATATATCCCCAACGTATCAAGTGAGAGCTTACTCCTAAGGAAGTGATTACTTTTTTGACTTTAGGTTGTAGATTTTTGACCGTCTCATAGTCGAGGTGGTCGTAGTGGTCGTGGGTGATGATAAGCAAATCTAGCGGCGGAAAATCGTCAAGTGTATATACATTACTTCCTTGGTAGTTGGCCCCAAAAAAAGAAACTGGAGAGGCATGTCCGCTAAAAACGGGATCCACTAAAATATTTTTCCCGTCGATACGTAAAAAATAAGACGAATGCCCAAACCACACCACTACGGGCTGGTCTGATTTAATATTTTTAAGGTCAGTTTTTATGGAAGGCAACGCTTTTAGGGGTTCTTTTTCAGATACTTTAGAAAAATAGGCTTTCAAAATATCGAAGTAAGAAATTCCTTCGGCTAAATCGGGCGTCAAATGTTGATTTTGGAAAGCGCCATTTTTGTAATGAGGGGATTGCTTGATGCGGTCGAGATGGGAGCCAGAAGGATTCTTTCCAAACTGAGGTTGTTGCATAAACAAATAACCCCCAAATGAGAGGGTAACTAAAAGCAGTACTAGGGTAATCATGAATTTTTTGCGTTTGCGAGACATAAAGTAGTGGTAAGTGGGATTTTTATCACACATTTTGAAGAAACAAAGAAAGTAGTCAATTCATCCCAAATGTTATGAATTAATGTGTCCAAAAGTGGGTTTAGGGTAAATAATGGGGCATTTTTGAGGTAAATCATTAGTCCCAAAAACTTAGCGAAGCTCCTTTCGCTCAATGTATTTGTGGTTTTTGGAAGCTAGTATTCTATAATGACTAGCCAGTTCTTCTGACTTTAATAAGTGGTATGCTTGGGCTATTTGATTAAAAACCCGATTCCAATCTGGTTGGAGTCGTAGGGTAGCTGGTAGGTTTTGTATCACAAGGCCATTGTCGGTGCGGTGCTCGTATTTAAGAGCTGCTTTGGACTCATAAAGAGAATGAATATTGAGATAATGATCAGCCGCAATACGATAACTATTTACTACACTACGAGCTTGCTTTACATCTTGCTGCATATGAGCATATCGTAAATTTGCCATTTCGAGCAGTGGTAGATAATCTAACACATTCAAAAATGAAGATTTACGATAGAGGATAAGTGCCTGTGAAGTATCGCCTTCCATGGCGGCAATACTTCCCAAATAACAGTAAGGGCGGCTCAAGTAGGGTAGCTCCTTAATTACTTTTTGTAATATATTTTTTGCCTCTTGGGGCTTGCCTTGTTTCAACCACAATTTTCCGAGTTTTGCGGCTAAAATCGTGCTATAGTTTTGAGCAATCTTATTTTGTAAATCGTTGGTAGATTGAGCTATCAAAGAGGCGAGTTTGCCAGGATAGCGAACTTCGAATGCCTGAAAAAAATCAGAATCAATAGCTTCTGGGTCTCGACGGATGGCTTGTTTGTAGTATGAAAATGCTTGTAAACTATCACCTTGGCATTCAAATACTAGACCATTTCCAACCAAAAATTCGGTATTGTTAGGGTCAAGTGCTATGGCCTGTTTAAAGTGCACTAAGGTTTGTTCAGGATTGCGTTTCAAAAGAAAACTCAGCCATCCTTTGGTAAAATGAAATCCTGCATCGTGAGGATTGAGTTCTAGGGCTTGATCTATATACTGTATTGCTTTTGGCAAAGCTTGTAATGAAGGTTGTAAACTGTCTGAACACAGCGATTGAGTTTCGATAGGGAATGAGCCAATGATAAAAGCAGCTAATTCATGGTAAGGGGCAACCTGAGGAGCTAAGTCGATGGCCTTTTGTATATTTTCTAAAGCCTCGTTTGGAGCATGATTGTACCAGTGTTTTTGAGCCTCGGAAGCGTATCGGTTCGCTTCATAATACTGGTATCGTTGATAATAACTCCAGAGACTTACACTTAAAATAAGACTTCCTAAAGTAAGCCACAACGTTTTTTGACCTTTAAAAAACACTGGATAGCTACGGCGAGTGGCAATACCAACGTACACACTAGTAAGAGTCCAAACTGCAGAACTATAAAGTAGAGTTGAAAAAAATAATTCACGTACAAAAATACTTATTAGTGCCGCCAGCAGGATAATATCCATGAGGGCGGAGCTCGGGGAATGTGCGTGCTTTATGTTTTGCCATAATGCCCTCAATACCAACAAAAAAAATAAGGAAAAAAGTAGTAAACCTAAGATGCCTTTTTCGATGAGAATTTGAAGATAAGTGTTGTTTGTAAATCGGGAAAAACCTTGATCCTCATTAGCAGGTTGACATAAGTCGCTAACTATGGGGTAGTTATTGCTGCCTACACCTAAAAACCAGTAATTTTCTAATTGGCAAAGGCTATTTTTTAAGATAGTAAGCCTGCCTTGATTACTACGTTGTTGTGATACGGTTTGGTTGAGCGAAAGTGTAGTTAAGATAGGTCGGGAGATAGTAGTCACCATTAGCGTTGTAGACAAACTTCCAATGAGCAAAAGTCGAATGAGTATCTTAAAATGGAAAGTTTGGAAGTACCATAGCAGTAGACACAACACAACCCAAAATATAATTAGAGATACATAAGCCCCTCGTGAAAAACTCATAAAAACGCTTAGATTAGTAAGAGCGAAAGCGAACAAAGTAAGTACTATCCCTACTTTTGAATCTAGAAATAAGCTACCTGCTATAAGTGGTAATGGTAAGAAACAAACCGCAATACTGGCCCATTCGTTGGTAAAAAGCTTGAAAGGGGCAAACATGCTTTTGAAATGCGAGATGTCACTCCAACCTTCTAGCTGAAGTTGACTTTGAAAAGAGAGAAAAATAGAAAAGCTAATCAGTATCAACAATAAAGCATACCCAGATAGTCCCAAAATGAGCGTATGAGTTGACTGAATATGCTTTAGGGCTATCCTTACGCTAGTATAAATCAAGAAAAAGTAAAGCGTTCTCTCAAATGATAAAAAACTATTAGGTGGATAAATCGAGAAACAATAATTGAGGATTTCGGCAAATAATAGTAGCGTAAATACGGCATCTACCCAGGTAAAAGTCATAAAATTTAGGTCGGAAGTGGCTAGTCGTAATATTATAAAAGTAGTACCGAGGAGTAGGACAGGAAAAACTACTGAAATATTCCAAAAACCTATGTAAATAACGATGAGAAGCAGTAAAACCAATAAAAAATCTTGTCGACGGTACTTGGAGTCGAAGGATATTTTCATACGCGTTGAATGAATTTAAGACTTAGGCAAAGGTTGAGTAAATTTTATTGGAAATAGCAGGTTTTTTGTGATATTTACTCACAAAATCGAGGATATTTCTTCCAAACTTCCCACAACAAATGGGTTAAAAATATCCCTAAATGGCCTTTTTAAAGAAATTTTTGATATTCTCTCAACGTCGCCTTTTATGTCAAACTTTCGTATCTGCCTGTATCTTAGTTGGATTGCCTTTAGCTACGTCATGCTTGCGGGATGTGGTAAAAACTCAAATGCTGATCCTTTAGAACATAATCTGGAGCTGGCGGGAGACAATCGTCCTGAGCTTGAGAAGGTACTGATACATTATCGTCAAAACCCTAACGATAGCCTTAAGCTCAAAGCGGCCATTATTCTCTTAAGTAATATCGAAAAAGCTACCTATTACGACGGTCCTTGGTTGACCCAATACAATGCCATTTTTGCCAATACGGCTCCCTTAGTAGATTATAAAATCAAGGCATTGAAAGATTCCTTGATTTCAAAGATTGTGGAGAAAAATGATAAAAATCTATTCACAGAAAGCGATTTAAAGTCCTTAAAATCAGGGTTTTTTATTGAACATATTGATTTGGCATTTGCAGCTTGGCAATCCGCACCATGGTATAAGTCTGTGAGTTTTGAGTCTTTTTGCAATTATATCCTTCCTTATCGAAATTTTTCAGAACCTCCTACAATTTGGCGAAAAGAACTCAGGGCTCGTTATGATTCATTGATGACATCTAAGTACGATACTAGCATGCAAGAACTAACATGTCGTTTCAATGAAGAGCTTATCACTTGGTTTAAATATTCGATTCATTTTGATGATTATCCGGGTCGTATAGACATCAACAATTTGTTACGTGGCAAAAGGGGAAACTGTTCGGATATGGCCAATTTAGCTGCATATATCGGACGTTCCTATGGTATTCCGATTGCGATTGATTATACTCCCCAATGGGCCAATCATACAGCGGGGCATGTTTGGAATGCACTTGTAATTAATCAAAATGAGTTTTTGCCTTTTTTAGGAGCGGAAGATAGCCCTGGTGATTATTATTTGTTTACTCGTGGTGAGTCCAAACCTGCCAAAGTGTATCGCAAAAACCTCATCAAAGTAGACAGTAGCTTTGCCGTCAAAGCTGAAAGACTAGGGATTGAAGAGAGCGAATTGCCCATTTATTTAAGGAATGCGCGTGCATTGGACGTTACTCATTTCTATACCCCTACCGGCGATGTTGAACTTGATTTCAACGTTAGCGACGATACCCCTGTTTATTTATGTATTTTTCAAAGGAATAATTGGCAGGCGATTGGGGGAGGCTTTGTGAAAGATAAAAAGGCATTATTTAAAAATATGGGTCGTGGAATTTTATACATGCCTATGTTTTATAAAAAAGGGTCGTATGAGGCGGCAGGAGCACCCATTATTTTCCCGTTAGAAGGTGACCCCATAGCTATTCGGTTTGATTCTTCCAAGCGAGAATCCATGCTAGTAGAGCGAAAATACCCGCTCAAACGTACGAGAAGCAAACTTTATATGGCGGAGTTCTACAGGTATGCACGTTTTGAGGGGGCAAATACTCCCGATTTTAAAGATGCCACATTGTTATATACTATTGAAAATCCTATGGAAAAATGGGTGCTAACCGATGTAGGTGGTTATAAAATGAGAGACAATTTACAGTATGAGTCTCTCTGGGAAGAGGCTACTATTAAGAGTCAAAAAGCTTTTCGTTATGTACGATTGGCACAAAGTTTTCATGAATCAATTAAAGTCGGAGAATTAGAGTTTTTTGCTCCTCAATCCTCTGCACCACTCAACGGTACTGCTATCGGTTCGGTCCCAAATCCTCATCATGCTTTTGACGGAGTACCTGGAAATAGTATTGTTTTGAACAAACAAAGGGGAGAAGATCACTGGGTTGGTCTTGATTTGGGTACAAGTACTACTATTGCTAAAGTCAGGTATTTACCCGTTAACGATAATAATAAAATCCTGCCTTCTCGAACTTATGAATTGTTTTATTGGGATGAATATTGGAAACCACTTGCCAAGCAAAAAGCGAAAGAACATACGATTACTTTTCAAAATGTGCCTTCTAATGGGCTTTATTGGCTTCACTGTCGCGATTGTAATAGTACTGAAGAACGTCCCTTTAGAATCGTCAATGGTATCCAAGAATGGTGGTAATACTATGACCTAATACGATAGAGGCGGTCGGCGACACGAGTAGACTCGACCCGGTGTGTCACGAAAATAATGCCCATGTCGGGTTTCAAACGCATCAACAAATCCAGTACAGCTTGTTCCATTTGGTTATCCATAGATGCGGTGGCTTCGTCGAGCAGCAGTAACTGTGGACGAGGGTAGAGTGCCCTTGCCAAAGCTACCAATTGGGCTTGTCCCCCTGAGATATTAACACCGGTTTCTCCCAATATAGTATTGAAGCCGTATGGGAATTTTTCAAAATACTCAGTCAAACCATGGATTTCAAAAAACTCAATGAGCTTCTCGGTATTTTCTTCGGTAGGGGTGTTGAGCAAAATATTCTCAAAAAGTGAACCATTAAAAAGTTTAACCTGCTGAGGTACCACTCCTACCAAACCTCGCCAGTGAGGCAACGAAAGCGACTCGAAGTTGATATCATTAACTTTAATAAGTCCGCTCTCAGGGTTATAAAACCCTTGTAAAATCTGTAATAAAGTACTTTTACCACCACCACTTTCTCCCAAAATTCCTATTATTTCACCCTTTTTGAGGGTCATATCAAAAGAATCAAGTAGAAGAGGGCGGCCAGTAAATCTAAAATTAAGTTTTTCTATCCGCAATTGCTCGAAGGTACTAATCTCCAAATCACCCCCAAACAGTGCTGCTTCACTAGGCAAAGTGGTAAATTCCTGCATTCGCTCTAGGGCTACTTGCGCTTCTTGTAATTGAATATTGATTAAAGCCACACTAGCAGCTGAGGCCATTACCATGCTGATCATTTGGGTGATAGCCATTACCGACCCCACAGACAGGCTACCGTGTACTACCAGCCACGAGCTATACCAAATGATTCCGACAATAAACAAAGTACTTGCTAATTGAGAGCTGATATTGAATCGATTAGATACAAGTCCAAGTTGAAATCTAGCTTCCTGAAACAATAGGTAGACACTTTTGGTAAGGCTTGCAAAGTGAGTTTCTCGATTGGCTACTTTAATAGTGCCAATCCCTTGAATAGTATCTATATAATGACTCTCATTTGAAGCATATGTTACCATTGTTTTTCGTTGGTTATCAATGAGTTCGTGATTGAATAAATATACTATCCACCCAAACAACGGTAGCCAAGCAATTGACAATATCCCTACGGAAGTGTGGTAATTGAACAAGACAATGACATTGACCAAAATCACTACAAATTCGAGCGCTAAGTTAGCGAAGAGGTTAGAAATCGTCTGCTGAATGCGACTTGTATCGTTGAGACGAGCAATCAAGTCGCCTGTTTTTCGGGTATCAAAAAAAGACTTAGGAAGCCCTATAAGAGTAGAATAAAAATACTCGATGATGCGGACGTTGAAGTACTTAGTTTGTCGTAGTAAAAGAAGCTGCCTCAAATAAGTAAACAAAGAGCGTATTAGGAGTAAAAACAGCAGTAAACCTGCTCCAACGCTTAGTTTAAATAAATCTTTTGAAGGTAAGATGTAATCAACGAGTTTCTGAGAAAAGATAGCCACCGATAACCCTAACCCCGAAATGACAACTCCCAATACGAAAGCCATCAAAAGGGGATTGAGGTCTTGTGCGGCAAATCCATAAAGCCATCGAAGTTTTGTCCAATAATTGTTTGGAGTTTTTTCATTCAAAACACTCTCTGAAGCGCTTAACAGTAAAAGAGTCTTGGATTGCCATAGAGTATCTAAGTCATGAGCAGGGATGTAGCTTATCCGTGATTCAGCAGGGTCACTAACGATGAATGCGTCTTGAGCGGTATCATATCCATAACATATTACAAAATGGAGGAGATGTCCGCTTTTTAAAATGTGTAATATCGCAGGAGAGGAAATTTGCTTAAGATGAGCAATGTCGGTTTCAAATCCTTGGGCTTCAAGTCCTAGTTTTTTTGAAGCTTGAAAAAGACCTAATAAGGTAGTTCCGGTAGAGGAAGTGCCACTCAAGTTTCGAATTTTAGTAAGAGTAGCATTGCCACCAAAGGAGCGTAAAACCGACAACAAGCAAACCGCACCACAGTCAGACTCTTCGCGCTGAGTCAGATGAAAAGATTGATAATTCATAAAAAATGAAAAATCCAGTTTATTTTTTAGAATAAACTGGATTAGGGGATGTGGGAATAATTCTAACCGTAACTGTCTCCGTCGCTTCCACCGCAATATCTTGCGATAAGATTCTGAGCAAACTTCAACAAAACAGGATTGCCAAGTGTCACTGCTAAGGTAAGTACCTGATTAGCATAGAAACAAGTACCCCCTTCAATCTTGGCCATTCGTTCGAATGAGAGAAGTTTCATAACTTGAATTGGAAAAATAATAGCCTACTCGTTGCAGGTTTTTCGGCAGACACCTAAAAGATTATGTAATGAAAACAAAGGTAAAATTATTAGGTCAATAATAAAACTAAAGAATTACTAAAAACGTCACTAATATAGTCCAAATCACTAGCCCTGTTCCGTAAGTACCTAAAACCACAAGGAGCCATTTGGCAAACCCATATTGGCGGATTTGATTCAATCCTAGGGAGGTTAGTAATATAAAAAACAGTTGGGGTAAGTTTGCAATTTGTAATGGAAATACTGCCCAATTAGGAAGAGATTGAGCATCAAACAGCTCAAATAGAGATAGCTTAGGAATGTAGTTGAGGTCTTCAAGACTGGATACTCCCTCATAAGCATAAATAGCCATTAATACTACACGAGTGATTGCAAAGATGATATAAGCTTTGGTAACTGCTCCAAAAATCTGTTTAAAGGTGATTTGGTATTCAAACAGCAAAGTGCCAAGATTGATAGCAAGGGCAATCAAAAAAATCTCTACAATGACTTTCAGTACTGCGCTTAATAATAATAACCAAAAACTCTCTTTAACACTTGTAACGGCATTTTCAACCTCCTCCATTGTCATTTGTTCCGCAAAGGAGTTATAGAGGAATTTGTCATTGAGGATATATTCTTTGAGAGAAAAACTAAAAACAACTTCTACAAGCAAAATAGCAATTAATATAATAAGGTAATTGATTTGAAAGTATTTGGAGAGCATATATAACGTTGGTTTATGTAGTAATAAGCGCTAAGTTCATTAAATTTACTTATCTTTTATATTTGAACTCGCTTGCAAGATAGTGGATTGTAGGTATGGTAATATATTAAATTTATTATACGAATTTATAGTAAACTACTTCCAATAATCTTTTAAAATGCCCTTGTGGTCATTTTGGAGCAAAAGCTCAAAAAGCTTAACAGTGGCTGAAGCATCACCCATGGCGCGATGTTGATGGGTATGAGGAATCGCTAAATCACGACAGATATTGCCCAAGCTGTATGATTTATAACCAGGAAAAATCTTTTTGCTAAGACGCACAGTACAGAGAGTATCTCGGTCGTAATATTCGTCGATACGCTGGTATTCTCTTTTTATAAAACCATAATCAAACGTGACATTGTGCGCCACGAAGGTAGCATGGCGAGTGATTCGACTTATCTCTGGCGCAATTTCTTCAAAAGTAGGAGCATCTTTCACCATCTGGTTGTTGATACCTGTTAGCTGGGTAATGAAGCCTGGAATCCAGCACTGAGGGTTGATTAATGTTTGAAAAGAATCAATCACGGCATGGCCATCATGGCGAACAACCGCTATCTCTGTAATACGGCTGGTGGCATAAGCTCCGCCGGTGGTTTCAATATCTACAATGGCAAACATGGAGCAAATTTAGTAATTTGAGATAGCATTTGGGAAAAATACGGGGAAAACACCGACAGCATAGTGGGAATTTTCCCATTGATTGGCAGAAGGGGGGGGCGCAATTTTGCAATGACACTTTAACCCCGTCCATTCATTATGAAAACGCTCATATTAATTGAAACCTCCAATGGAGTTGTTGGAATAAGGTTGCCCATGAATTCCTATAAAGTCTTTGTACCTTTACAAGAAATCGTAAGACTAGAAGGAGAACGCAACTATACGTGGGTTGTTCTCAAAAATGGTAAACGCATTTTGATTTCAAAAACCCTAAAGCTTTTTGAAAACGTATTACCTACGCCATTTTTGAGGGTTAGCCGAGGTTGCATGATCAATCTATTGTACGTAGTTCCTTGCAAAAATCGAATCTTCAAACTTACTGATGGATTTAAGGTACCTGTGTCGAGGCGACGTGTCAAAGTGCTGGAAGCACTTCGAGAGGCTGCCTGAAAGCTTGAAAACACTTAACGTCCGCATATTTGACGATAATCACAATACTGACATGCCACAAGATGTTGGGTTTTCTGAAAAGGTTCTTCTACATTCAAAAGCTTTTCGGTAATAAAAGCAGTCAAATATTGTTCAGAATAGGCTACATAACTTTCGGGGTCATTGGTCTCAAACTCAAGAGGGTTTTCGATAAATCCTCTTTTGATATTACGCAAAGAATAAAACCCAGAAGTCACCTCGTAATCTTCTAAAGTGAAATCTTGATTGCGAAATGTGAGACCTCGCTGGTGGAGCATTTGCTTATAAATAAGATACTGATAAATCCACAATTGCCTGATTTTCTCATAGTTGGAGTTGGTTCCCAGATTCATGATGTCATGTAGCTTTTCAGGAGTTACTTTGGGAAGCTGGTCTATTTTACCCGTTTTATAATCGGCTACTCGAATCGTACGATTTAATAGCTCAATGCGGTCGATTTTTCCAGAAATTTTTAAATCAATGACTCCCTCACGATATACAATTGGAAGCGACGCCGTAAGCTTTTGTTCGGTAGAGAGTACTTTCAAATCTTGATTTTGGGTACGTTGTTCACGTAAAAAATCGATGACCGTTTGCTCAGCAACCTGATAAAGCAGTCGATTGATGCCTGATTCTGCATCAAAGCCACCAAACTCTTTGGTAAACTCCTCTTTTAAAATCTGAGTTACATTTTCATCTTCAAAAGGCTGATCTGCTATGATATACTCGATGTCGATTCTTTCGAGGACTTTGTGTATCCACGAACCAAAATCTGCGGCTCCCATGCGTTCTTCGATGTCTTCGTCTTCAGATACGCCAGCGACTCGACTGAAATAATATTGAAGCGAACACTTCAAATACTGGTTGAGGTGAGTAGCATAGAGACCGTCACGTTGAAGGATTTCTATCAAAAATGCCAACGTCTCAGGAGTTTTGGGGACAGTCCAGTCATTGGCCGAAAGCGAAGCAGGCGGGAGTAATTCGGTAGCAGAAGGGGCGAGTTGAGCTTCTTCTTGGAACAAAACGGTGTGTTCTCGAAGCTGAATTTTGCCTTTTGTGGCGGGAATCAGCTCATATTCAAGTTGCATAATAAACCGACTTTTTTCCCCTCCATTATAAGTGTTGGTATCCGTAACATACACCAAATGCACTTCTTTGGCACGCTGGAGTAGTCGATAAAAATGATACGACATGATAGCATCTTGGTCGCTATAGATAGGCAGGCCGGCTTCTTTGGCTATGTCCCAAGGAATGAGAGAGTTTTGTCGTTTTGAAGCGGGAAAAACGCCCTCATTCATTGACAAAATAATCAACTTCTCAAAATCTAATGCTTGGGTTTCGAGCATACCCATGATTTGTAAAGGGCTTACTGGTTCGCCACTAAAAGGGATGCGCGTTTGACGAATAAGCTCATACAAAAAAGCTTTAAAAGTACGCAAGGTCAGTTTTTCGGCACGGCTATGCGTAAGGGTGGTTTCGAGTTGTTTGATGAGCGTATAAAACAAATACAAATACTCGGTTTCGATGGCATTTTGGGTGTCTTTATATACTTCTCTAAGCAAATCAATAAGGTTGTAAAAAGCTCTGATGACTGTATGAGGGTTGTCGTCCCAGCGGGTAAACAAAACTTTAAAAAGTATATGATTTCCGCTCCACTCAAGCAATTGAGAAGGGTCTAGAAATACGAAGTTTTGTTTTTGAATCTCGCGGATTGTTTTTTGAATGATAGTAGGCTGAGAAGTGTCGCGGTTTTGAAGCGTCAGGTGTTCATATCTACGGATAAAAGGGTGATTCAGTACCTTTTGAATGGTTCGGTGGTTGTATTTAGGGATTTTAATATTCCGTCCGTCTTTAGATTTGAATTCAGCAATCGTAAATTGTAATTCAAACAAAGAATCAACCAGGGTAAAAAGTAACGAATTGCGAAGGGTAAGCCCCATCGTCACATTCAAATCTGAAACTTGTTCATCTAGCCCATTGAGCATCGGCACAAGTATATTTTCATCGGCTAGTACGATTGCGACTGGGCGATTTTCGGTTCCGCCTTGTTCGTCGTGGCACCATTCTTTATAGAGCTCGCCGGCGACTTTGGCCTGCATAGAAGCATTAGGCACGGCATATACCCTTATATCTTTGGTTGAATCTTGTAGATAATTTTCTGTCCATTTCCAAGCGCCTGTCCATGCTGCATCGCGGTATCTACGGAGTGCTTTTCCTCCCTCAATGTAAGGGTTATCACGCATGTAGTAGAAGTCCGTATCCCACAAAATCTCCGCTCGTTTGGCCGTGATGAGTGTTTTTATGATTTTTTCTTGGGCGTTGCTAAGCGTTGCCAGCCCTACAAAATAATGGTCAGGAAGAGTAGGGTGGGGGCGGGGTTGTTCGTCATTAAGTAACAAATCAAAAGTATTTTCGGCCAATTGACGATAGGCTAGGCCTCGATATACTTGTTTTTTAGCTTGCAGACTTTGACTGAATTGTTGATAAACTTCTTTTAGATTAGAGAAAAGCTCAAAATAAGCTTTGATACGTTCCGAATCAACCGGGACATTGCTTTTGGGCCAATCTATTTGCCAACGTTCCAGCGCTTTGGCTTCGGTAATATAATTGAACAGGTAGTCGGTATCGACCAGATATTGGTCTATGGCATCAAAATCGCGTAATAGCATACTTCCCCATTGGAGGTAGCGCTCAAAGGTAATGTTTCGATCGACTTGCTTAAAAATATCATACAAATCAAATAGTAGACTTACGTTGTCGGCGATTTCGAGGCCACATTTGGACGTAACAAAATCGTCGATAGAAGTGACTTGAGGCGACAAAAAAGGCTTATCAGCACACTGCCCCAAAGCCCTTTTAAAGAAATAAGCGGCTCTTCGAGTGGGGACAACTACCGTCACATTGGCTAAAGCTTGGGTATCTTGGAATTGATTGAAAATGTATTTTGCCGATTTTTCTAGAAAAGTTTCGAGCATAGGGGTAAGCTATAATGTACCGTATTTATGTGGAAGAAAGGCTGGATGTTTAGAAAGAAAGCCTTTTTATAACGAACCCGAAAGTAAATAATTTAGTCTTTCGGTTAACCTTTTTGTCTGGATATAGTTTTGTAAATAGATTTTAACATAAACAAACTATGAATAAATATACTTAGAAATTAGAGCCCAAAAAAGAGATTTTTGAAAAAATAGGGAGCATAGCTTATGCTTTTTAAGATTGTGTAATTCAAAATACCCAAAAGTAAGGTAAGTGGAAATTGTAGTGTTTTATCAGGCTGGTTTACTTATTTTTAGTATTCTTTTTGCGTAAAAATACTGCCTTATTCCTCATGATTTTCTGTTTCGCAGTATATTATTGGGGAAAACAACGGTTTCTATTTACTCAAATGTACCTTTTTATGAAAGTTGTTTTTATCTTTGCCGCAACTTTGAAAAAAGGAGTGTAACAAACACCATTTTGTTCAACTAAAAACCAAACTAAATCTTATGCGGAATTTTTTACTAACAAGCCTAGGCTTGTTATTGGTCATTTGTGTTCAGCTTCGGGCACAAGAGCGCAGGGTAACAGGGGTTGTGACCAGTACGACAGACGGAAGTGTACTCCCCGGAGTAAGTGTAATTGTGAAAGGCACAAACACTGGAACTCAAACTGATTTGAATGGTAGCTATGCTATTACAGCTACTCCACAACAAACATTAGTTTTTAGTTTTGTGGGGATGAAGACAACCGAGGTCGTAGTAGGTAATCAATCGATTATCAATCTAACTTTGGCAGATGAGGCCGATGTATTGAGTGAAGTGGTAGTAGTAGGCTATGGTCAGCAATCAAAAAAGTTGAGCACTCAGACTATATCAACCCTATCTTCAAAATCAATCAAAGACTGGCCAGTATTGTCGCCTCAGCAGTTGTTGCAAGGACAAGCTGCCGGTGTGCAGATGGTGACTTCTTCGGGGCTGTTAGGGTCAAACCCTTCTATTCGTATTCGTGGGGCAGCGTCGATTACGGCGGGTGGGCAGCCACTTTTTGTAATTGATGGAGTACCTCTTAACGACGGCGAACTAACTGGTGCTCAAGGTGGGGGTACTGCCTTGAACCCCTTAATGAACATCAACCCCAACGACATTGAGTCAATGTCAGTATTGAAAGATGCGGCGGCTGTTTCTATCTATGGTTCTCGTGGGGCAAATGGTGTAATCTTGATTAATACCAAAAAAGGATTGGTAGATAAGAAAACCCAAATCAACGTGGATATGTTTACAGGGTTTTCGAAGCCTACTAATTTGTTCCCAATGATGAACACGCAGCAATTCAACGGCTTTGTAGGTGAATACAGAGCAGCTCGTGGATTGGCTCCTCTTCAACTAAGTAACGATTATTTTGATTGGGTAAATGCGGTAGTACGTAATGGTAAAACCAACCAAATCAACTTATCTGCAAGAGGCGGCTCAAAAAACACATCTTTTTATTTTGCCGGAACTTACGGAACAGAGCAAGGCTTCACAATTGGTAATGAGTTGGATAGGCTATCAGGCAGATTTAACTTAGAGCACAAAATCAGCGACCGCTTTAGATTTGGGACCAATATGTCTATGGCAACAGTAGACATGGATCGTATTGGTGCTGAAAACAACACTTATGCTCCGCTTACCTCTGCTTATTTGCAAATTCCTAACGTATTGCCAAGAGATGCGCAAGGAAATTATGTAAATACCGGTTTTATTCAAAACGTGTTAGCACTTGAAGAACTCAACATCAACAAGTACATTACGAGAAGAACTACTGGAAACGTGTATGCCGAGCTTGATATCTTGAAGAATCTGACATTTAGAACAGATTTTGGAATGGATATCAACGTAGGAGATTCTAAATATCGGGAAGTAAACTTGTTTACTCCAGGAGGAAGTGGTTCAAGAGATATTAGAAAGGATAGCAAATGGTTGACCACCAATACCCTCAAGTATTTCTTAGATAAAGATAAGCACTCTTTTGATGTATTGTTAGGATATAGTTACGAAGTTTCGGACTATGACCGTATCGCCGTTGGAGGTAGTGGTTATGCAAGTGATGCCTTACCCAACGTTGTATCTGCTGCTACTCCAACTACTACTTTGGAAGAGCGTTCTCGTTGGGCATTGGAGTCACAATTTGCTCGTGCCAACTATGCTTATGATGGCAAATATTTGCTAGGTGCTTCAATGAGAAGAGACGGTTCATCGAGATTTGGAGCCAACAAAAGATATGGTATCTTCTATGCTGTGAGTGGTGGCTGGGTAATCAGCGAAGAAACTTTCTTGAAAAGTAGTGACTTTATCAACTTCTTGAAACTAACGGCTAGCTATGGTACTGCTGGTAACGACCGCATCGGGAACTTCCCTTCATTGGGCCTTTACCAGGGTGGTACAGATGCCGACTACCTTGCTCAGCCTGGTTTGAGACCTACTCAAGTACCTAATCCTAATTTGACTTGGGAAGAAACGGCTCAGTTGGATCTTGGAATCAATACTACATTTTACAAAAACATTTTCTCATTGTCGTTGAATTACTACAACAAGATTACATCTAGTATGTTGTTGAACGTGCCTTTTCCATTTACGACAGGTTTTGCTAGTGCCGCCAACAACGTAGGTAAAATGCAGAACAGAGGAGTGGATATTGATTTTAGCGCGAAAGTGATTCAAAAACAAGACCTTAACTTGAGCATAGGCTTTAATGCAGGGTATTTGAAAAATGAAGTGCTAGAATTGCCAGAAGCAAGTGTCGACGCCGACGGAAACCGTTTTGTAAATGGGTCTTCGGCTCAAAGAGCCGTGGTAGGTCGTACTATCAACGAATTTTTCTTGGTAAGAGCCAATGGCGTAAATCCTCAAACGGGAGATTTTGAATGGCTTACCAAAGCTGGACAGCCTACTACTACTTATTCGGCCAACGACCGTGTATTTGTTGGTTCTGCTTTACCCAAATGGACGGGTGGTCTGAATGCTAATTTGAGCTATAAAGGATTTGACTTAGCGGTATTGTTTAGCTTCTCTTATGGCAACAAAGTGTTGATTGATGGACTAAGATTTACAGATAATGTGGCTTCAGCTGGCTTTAATAAATCAGTTGATTTGTTGAATTATTGGAAAAAAGAGGGAGATCAAGCGTTTATTCCTAAACTATCTAGTTCAACAGCTCCTTTATTCAATCAACTTTCCACTCTCCAACTTCAGAATGGTTCTTTTGCCCGCTTGAGAAACATCAATTTGGGATATAACCTGCCAACAAAATGGTTTGGTGAGCAGAAAATCTTGAGAAGTGCTAGGATTTATGCTTTGGCACAAAACTTATTCCTTATCAAGGACAAAAACTTTAGAGGACCAGATCCAGAAGTATCAGCCAATGGCCCTAGCAACTTGATTGTGGGCGAGTCATTTTTTGCTTTACCTCAGGCAAAAACTTTCACAGTCGGCTTAAATATTGGTTTCTAATCTTTTAAATGCAACACACACAATGATAAAGATAAATAAAAAAATACTGACGGTAGGGTTTGTTCTTTCCGTTTTGTCTGGCTGTTCTGAGCGACTTGAAGTGTTGCCTGAGCAATCAATTGCCACTAGTCAAGCGTTTTCAAATAAGTCTAACTCACAAGCCTCTTTGTTGGGGGTGTATTCACAATCTCAGTTGCTTGATGTGTTTGGGGCTGGTCCACAAATCATCCAGGACTTTCAAGCAGATAATACTGAATTTGTAGGGTCGTTTCCAACCTTGCAAGATATTAACAATTACGTAACTACTTCACCTAATACTACAATCCAAGCTCACTGGCAAGTTCACTATAGAACTATCAATGGTGCCAATGCCGTGATTGATAATGTACCAGGGGTAAGTGATCCGTCTTTTACAGAAGCCGAAAAAGCTCAATTTGTAGCCGAAGCTAAGTTTATGAGAGCTATCTTGTATCTGAGCTTGGTAAATATGTTTGGACAGCCCTTTCAAGTAAGCAATGGCAATACCCCTGGTGTACCTTTGGTATTGAAAAGCTTTACAGGTACGGTCGAATTTCCAGCTCGGGCTACTGTAGCGGAGGTGCATCAGCAAATCATCAAAGACTTAACCGAAGCGCTTCCTAATTTGCCAGTAGCTACTACTGCTCAATCTCGTGGACGTGCTACGAAGGGCGCTGCTGCTGGTTACTTAGCTCGTCTCTATTTGTTGAGAGGGGAGTTTCAGAAAGCCGCCGATAGCGCCAATGAAGTGATAAACGCTACTTCACTTTACAGCGTTGCTAGCAACTTTGGTTTTTACGGAGCTACTCCTACTACTGAGCACGTATTTGCAATTGTCAATAGTGCTACCGACAATGGCCGTACAGGTTCGGGTGGATGGGCATCTTATCACAGACCTGCTTCACAAGGTGGTCGCGGTGACTGCGCATTTTCCGCAGATTTAGAAAGAGTTTTTGCGTTGGAAGCGGGCGATAAAAGAATCACAGAACTAAGTGATTTAGCGACTGCCGCTGACAACCAAAGAAGACGTATGACTCTTAAATACAAAGACGCTGCTACCAATACTGACTTGGCTCCCATGATGCGTACTTCTGAAATGTATCTTACAAGAGCGGAAGCTTTGGCAGAATTGAATGGTGTAAATATCGAATCCATCAATTTGGTCAATCCTATCAGAGTACGGGCGGGACTTCCTGCTTGGACAATCAGTACTTTTGCTACCAAGCAAGCATTCATTGATGCTATCTTGCTAGAAAGAAGAAAAGAATTGGCTTTTGAAGGGCATCGCCGTATGGATTTGTTGAGAAGACAAAAACCTCTACGTACTACAGGCAGTGCATCTATTTTGGCAGCGGCGGCATTTGGTGCTCCAAAAACAATATTGCCGATTCCACAAAGAGAACTAGATCAAAACAAGAGCCTAGCTCAAAGTACAGGATACTAGGATAATTGTTGGTCAAATTTAATGTTGAAAAAGCTACCTCAAAAGGGTAGCTTTTTCAGTACATATACTATTAAAATAGAGGGCGAGGTGTCGCTTTTTTTGTTTGCTACGACGACAAAAACCAAAAATTCGTCGTTAGTAAATTCTTGTTAAACATATTTTAAGTAAATAGCTATGTAAATAAAAGTACTCTTTCTCTATCAGAACATCACTGTCGGCGGGTGCAAAAAGCATACTCTCGCTGCGCTTGAAGATAAGTACTTTTTTACAAGAAAAATGCAATGACCTAACATAATGAGCAAGCCTATAAAGTCGATTTTGACAGTTCTTGTTATCCTAATTATTACTGGATTAGCTTTTTACCCAAAACTAAAACAATATACTGAATCGAAAGAAAAAAGTGCGGGAAATACGGGCACTCAGGCGGCCTCAGCTGCTTCTAAGGGAGGTTCTGCTCCTATTAATATAATGGTAGTTGGTAATCAACGATTGGAAGAAAAAATTGTATCAACGGGTACCATCATCGCTAATGAGGAAGTGGAGATTAGAAGCGAAATAGCAGGTCGTGTGACGGCTATCAACTTTAAAGAAGGTGATTATGTGAAAAAAGGGACGGTTTTGGTGCGTATCAATGATGCTGATTTGCAGGCCCAATTACAGAAGTTGCAATATCAAAAGAAACTCGCGGAGGTCAACGAAGAACGCCAAAAAAGACTCTTAGAAAAGGAAGCTATCAGCCAAAGAGACTATGATATCAGTTTGACAAACTTGAATAGCCTAAACGCTGATATTGATAATCTCAGAGCACAAATTGAAAAAACGCTGATAAAAGCACCTTTTGATGGTACTATTGGGCTACGTTATGTGAGTGAAGGGAGTTACTTAGCACCAAATAGCACTACAAAAATCGCCACTTTGACCAATATTAATCCGGCTAAGATAGATTTTTCGGTACCTGCAAAATATGCACTTAATGTAAATAAAGGTACGCCGATTACCTTTACGACAGAAGGAGGAAGTGAGAAATTTGGTGGTCGTGTATATGCCATTGAGCCCAAAATAGATCCTAATACGCGTACGCTTACTTTAAGAGCAACTAGCCCCAACAACAACCGTCGACTCTTTGCGGGTTCATTTGCTCGAATTGAAATTATTCTTAATTCTAAACCCAATGCCATCGTAGTGCCTACTGAGGCGGTGATTCCCAATCTAAAAGGCCATAGCGTGTTTGTGGTTAAGAATAACAAAGCTCAATCAATACCCGTCGAAATCGGAACACGAGGAGACAAAACCATAGAAATTTTTAAAGGGCTTTCGGTAGGAGATACTTTGATAACTTCGGGTATCTTGCAAGTGAAGCCCGGTGGAGAGGTAGATATTAAGAATGTAGTGCGTACCAATTAAAGTAAGTTTTTGAATTCAAATTTGTACGTTCTTTAAATCCAAAATCAAATTAAACAAAAAGAATGGCTTCGTTATCAACAACCAGTATTCAGCGGCCAGTATTAGCGGTAGTGATGTCGTTAATTATCATCATTTTTGGTTTGATTGGGTTTTCATATTTGGGGGTGAGGGAGTATCCTAGCGTCGAACCACCCGTTATCAATGTCAGTACGAGCTACACCGGTGCCAATGCCGAAATCATAGAATCACAGATTACGGAGCCGCTCGAAGAGTCTATCAACGGGATTTCGGGGATTAAAACTCTGACCTCTTCAAGCCGCGACGGACGAAGCAACATCACGGTAGAGTTTGATTTAGGAATTGATTTGGAGACAGCCGCCAACGACGTCCGCGACCGCGTATCTCGCTCTTTGGGACTACTTCCGCGCGATATAGATCCACCCATTGTTTCCAAAGCTGATGCTGATTCAAATCCCATATTTTTCTTGAATGTAAAAAGTGAGAAGCGTTCGATGCTCGACCTCAATGACGTGGTGGAGCGTCAACTCAAAGAACGTTTGCAGACGATTCCGGGCGTAAGCTCCATTCAGGTGTGGGGCGAAAAGCGCTACGCTATGCGTCTGTGGATAGACCCCCTAAAATTGGCTTCTTATCGGCTTACGGCGATTGACGTACTCAATGCCCTCACTCGCCAAAATATCGAACTTCCCTCGGGTACGATTGAAGGTGCCACTACTGAGCTGACAGTGCGTACGTTGGGGCGGCTTACTACGGCTGAGGAGTTTAACAATATGATAGTGAAAGAGGATGCTGATAGGGTCGTGAAATTTGCTGATGTAGGCCGCGCCGAACTAGCCCCCGAAAACGAGCGTACTCTTATGCGTCGCGATGGTATTCCGATGGTAGGGGTGGCCATCGTACCTCAACCGGGGGCAAACCAAATCGCGATTGTGGATGAGGTATACAAGCGTTTTGATCAAATCAAAAAAGACTTGCCTCCCGATATTGTCCCTGCGATTGGCTTTGATTATACGCGCTCAGTTCGGCGCTCGATAGAAGAGGTAGAAGAAACCATCATTGTGGCATTTGTACTGGTTGCGCTTATTATTTTTATCTTTTTGCGTGATTGGCGCAGTACGCTCATTCCCTTGACCGCCATTCCTGTCTCTCTCGTAGGTACTTTCTTTTTAATGTACATTATGGGATTCTCAATCAATGTACTGACGCTACTTGGAATAGTGCTTTCGATTGGGCTAGTAGTGGATGATGCGATTGTGGTATTAGAAAACATTTACACCAAGATAGAAGAAGGGATGTCGCCCTGGGAGGCGTCAGTGGCGGGGTCAAAAGAAATTTACTTTGCCATTATTTCTACAACCGTTACTTTGGCGGCAGTGTTTTTGCCCATTATCTTCTTACAAGGTGTTACGGGTAGGCTTTTTCGAGAGTTTGGGATTGTAGTAGCGGGTTCAGTGATCATCTCGGCATTTGTGTCGTTGACGTTGACTCCTATGTTAAGTTCAAAACTTCTCAAGACCCGTCATAAACAACCTTGGTTGTATCGAGTGACCGAACCATTTTTTGTGTGGCTCAATGAGGCCTACGAAGCTTCTTTGGCTAGCTTTATGAAAGTACGTTGGTTGGCGTGGGTATTGATGGTAGGCTTTATTGGGGTCATTTATGCGCTATTCAAATACGACGCGATTCCTTCTGAGCTGGCTCCTATGGAAGACAGACGAGGCTTGAGAGTATCTATCACCTTGCAAGAAGGAGCAACATTTGATTTTACGGACCAATTTTTGCAAGAGTTTGCCAAAGTAGTAGATGACGAAATTAGTCCTCAAGAGCAAAGTGCTTTGATTACCATCACCGCTCCAGGATTTTCGACCAATGCCACCAATACTGGTTTTGTGCGGGTGGTATTGACCGAACCCGAAATGAGGCAGCGGTCACAGATGGAAATCTCGGAGGCTATTCAAGCCAAAGTAAAGAAGATACCGGGTGCGCGCTCTTTTGTGATTCAAGATCCTACTATCCAAACGGGGCAGCGAGGAGCCAATTTCCCCCTTCAATACGTAGTACAAGCAACTAGTTATGAAAAATTGAGGGCAATTATCCCTGAGCTCATGAAAAGGGTAAGCGAGAGTCCGATGTTGCAGGGGACAGATGTTAACCTTAAGTTTACAAAGCCCGAAATTCGCCTTGAAATTGACCGTGACAAAGCCCAAAACTTAGGGGTTTCGATTCAGGATATTGCGCAGACGCTTCAACTGGGATTGTCGGGGCGGCGGTTTGGGTATTTTTTGATGAACGGAAAACAATACCAAGTCATTGGACAAATCGACCGCTCAGACCGGAACGATGTTATTGATTTGAAATCACTTTTTGTAAAAAGTAACCGCAACGAACTTATTCAACTTGATAATTTTGTCAAATTAACGGAACAAAGCTCCCCACCGCAGTTGTTCCGATTCAATCGGTCGTCAGCGGCTACGATTACCGCAAGCTTAGCCAAAGGAGTGACGCTGGGGCAAGCTATCAATGAAATGGACAAGATCGCCAATGAAGTCTTGGACGATACTTATACTACGGCATTGGATGGTCAATCGCGTGAGTTCAAAGATAGTTCTTCGAGTTTGTTGTTTGCATTTGCCTTGGCGCTTGTTTTGATATATCTGATTTTGGCGGCACAATTTGAGAGTTTTATTGACCCTGTTATTATCTTATTGACGGTGCCGTTGGCAGTGTGCGGAGCGCTTTTGTCTTTGTGGGATTTTAGTCAAACCCTCAACGTGTTTAGTCAA
This sequence comes from Runella zeae DSM 19591, assembly GCF_000423565.1. Classification (GTDB taxonomy): domain Bacteria; phylum Bacteroidota; class Bacteroidia; order Cytophagales; family Spirosomataceae; genus Runella; species Runella zeae. The sequence continues at coordinate 44,683 of NZ_AUIF01000041.1, forward strand.
ATCGGGATTATCACTTTGGTAGGGCTTGTTACCAAAAACGGGATTTTGATTGTGGAGTTTGCCAATCAAAGAAAAGAAGCGGGATTGAGTAAAATCGAAGCTGCCAAAGAAGCATCGGCGGCGCGTTTTAGGCCTATTGTGATGACTAGCCTTTGTACTATTCTAGGAATTTTACCTATCGCGCTTGCGTTGGGAGCGGGTTCCGAAAGCCGTGTTTCTATGGGGATTGCAGTAGTAGGAGGGCTTTTATTCTCAACTGTTCTTACACTTTATATTATTCCAGCGATATACTCTTACCTTTCGCGGAATCTTAAACACACTTCAAACGAGCCTGCTCCTCAAAAGCTGGTAGTTGAAGAAAGTCAGTGATTTTTTTTAGTTTTCCATACCGTTTCTTGAAGAACCCCTGCCGAAAGGTAGGGGTATTTTTTTGTGCTTTAAGTGTAGTGGAAAATATACTAAAAATCTCAAATACAGCCTTTGTGGCTTATTTTTATATACAAAAATGGGTATTTTTTTTATACTAAAATAAAAGTATTCATGTAATTTCGTTGGTAAACTAAGGCTCATTCTTGTGCTTTTGTAAAGAAGAGCTTCTGAAAAACAACGCATGAAAACGCTTTATTTATTAATAGTAACGGGGCTGATGCTAGGAGCTTGCCGTTCGGAGTCAGAAGTGATTCCTGTGAATGAAAAACCTACCCGTGATGCACATCTTGCTCTTGGCAATCCTAGTAAAGCCACCACCAATCCCGCCAATTTAACAAACTATCTGCTTGAAAAACAAACCTATGTGGTAAGCTATAATGCTACCCTAAATTTGACAAACTGGTGTGCATGGCATTTGTCGGAAGCTTGGAAAGGAGGAGTTGAGCGCTACACGGGTTCGTTTATTGCCGACAATACCCTGCCGGCGGGCTGGTACGTAGCTCGTCATGCAGACTATACCAACAGTGGTTTTGACCGGGGGCATCTTTGCCCTAGCGACGACCGCGATAGTACGGTAGAAGAAAATAAAAGCACGTTTTTGTTGACCAATATCGTTCCTCAAGCTCCTCAACACAACCGTCAAAGCTGGCGATTGTTGGAAGAATATTGCCGTGCGCTCATGAAAGAGGGCAATGAACTCTACATCATAGCAGGTACTTGGGGAGTAGGTGGAGAAGGTGACAACGGAGGGGCGACGAGTATTGGAAATAGCAAAATCACGGTGCCAAGCGCGCTTTGGAAAGTGATTTGTGTGTTGCCTGTGGGTTTCAATGACCTAAAGCGAGTACAAACCTCGACGCGGGTGATTGGTGTATGGATGCCCAATAACAACGCCGTTGGTGCCCAAAAGTGGTCAACTTATCGGGTAAGCATTGATGAAATAGAGCAAAAAACAGGGCTTGATTTTTTTTCAAATGTTTCGTCAGACATTCAAAAAGTAATTGAACAAAAAATGGATATCCAACCAATCCAAGCCCTGTTTGATGAAAGAGTAGATACAATAAATTGATTATTGTTGACCCAAAATAATGGGGGTTCGACCGTCTGTAATGATGACCTTATTTTGGGTAGTTCTAATGGCTTCAATCCACTGCTCTTGTAATACTCTAGGCTCTAACCCACTCGCTTTGACGCGGTTGGCTTCAGCTTCAATCTTGGCTTTTTCTAGGTTCATGCGGGCTACTTCAAGTTCGTTTCTAACTTGTTCGGCTTGTTGCTTGGCATTGTTGCGTCGTTCGATAGCCTCTGCCATAGAAGCGGGTGGTTTGAGACCACTAGTAAGTGCGGTAAGGGTGAAGAATTTATTTTCAAAATCTTTTTTTAATCTCATCTCTACCGATTGCTCGAAATTATTGAGGTTGTTCATCAGACTATCAGTACTAAAATTACGCGCTTCTTCACGGTAGGCATTGACGACTAAAGCATTTAAGACTGCCGATTCAATGTTGTCCATGATGGTATTGGCATCATCGATTCCGACGTGTTTGTAGTTGAAAATAATATCAGCCCCTTTGCCTCTGATGGCTTGATAAGTAAGGGAGGGGTCTACCGTAAACACACCTGCATCTTTGGCAGTAATGACTACCTCGGTAGGGTCAGCTTTTTGTTCAAACATGGGTACTTGGTAGAGCTCTGTGCCTGGCCCAAGTAGCCCTTGCGAACCTGTCACTACTGAAAAATCGCCTCGGCCTTCGCGACCGTAGTTTTTCATGAGTACACCTTCGTAGTTGGGCTGAACGCGATTACAAGCAGAAAGAGCCACAACGCTCAAAATCATTAGTTTAAGAGTGTTTTTCATTTGGGACGGAAGTATTTAGTGTATGGAAAAAAGATAAGAACAATAAGATGCACTATGGCAGTACCCCAAGCTAAGTAGGGGTGATTGGTTTTAAAAACCCACCAATGTACCCAAAAAGCAATGAAGTTGAGAAGTGCAAAAACAAAGACTCTGAAAAAGAAAAATTGCATACAAAGTGAGGGTTAGTGTTTGATTATTAAAGTATTGCAATAGTAATAGATAAGACAAGGTATCACTACTGGATGTTTGTTTTGTAATGATATTTATTTAATGGTCGAGAAGGAAAGAGGTTTTTACTAAACGGCTTGAAAGTAAATCTAACGGCGTAAAAATAGGGGCAGAAAGAGGAAGTTAGAATGACAAAAAATGTAGCTACATTTTTTCATTAAATTTTATTCGATTTATAATCGCCTGAAAACAAGTAGATTGGTGGTTTGGGTGTGTTCTTTTTTTATCATATTGACATTTTAAGACCTTATCATCTGTCTAGGTAAGTTATCTTTGCACCTTTCATAAAACTGGATTGGTATTTATGTGGCATAAAATTGCAGATTTTATTATTCGTTTTCGACTTATACTAGTTGCGATAGTAGTATTGTCCACTGCTTTTATGGCTTATGAAGGCAGTAAAATTGAGCTTTCGTATCAAATGGCGCGTATACTTCCGCCCAATGATCCCACCGAAAAAGAATACCAAGATTTTCGTAAACTCTTTGGCGAAGACGGCAGTGTGATGGTGATTGGTTGGGAAGATTCAAAGATGTTTGAAATTAATAAATTTCGGGATTGGACCAACTTGGCGCAACGCATCAAAGACACAAAGGGGATTAAAAACGTGATGTCGCTTGGTCATTTGTATAAAGTAGTGCGTAATGATAGTTTGAGTCGATTCGATTTTGTTCCACTGCTCAAGGGCTTACCTACTACTCAAGCAGAGGCTGATTCGATCAAAAAGCAAGTGGGTGATTTGCCTTTTTATGAGGGCTTGGTGCTCAATTCGAAGACCAATGCTACGCTTATTGTGATTACGTTCAACGAAAAAGAACTAAATTCTTCGCGACGTATTACGATTGTACAAGACATCAGAGAGATGGCAAGGGAGTTTGAAGAAAAACACAACACCTCGCTACATTACTCAGGTATGCCTTACATCCGCACCGTGATTATGAAAAAAATCTCGGGTGAGATGCAGTTGTTTATGGGCCTAGCGGTTCTGGTGACAGGTTTTATTTTATGGGCATTTTTCAGATCGCTTCGGCTTACTATGGTTTCTATCGGTGTAGTACTGATTGGAGTCGTATTTTCGGTAGGGATACTTCAGCTTTTTGGATATAAAATCACCGCTTTGACAGGGCTTATTCCTCCACTGTTGATTGTAATTGGTGTGCCCAACTGCGTATTTTTACTTAATAAGTACCAAGCCGAGCTGAAATCTCATAGCGATAAGCTTAAAGCCATTCGTGAAATGGTGGTACAGGTTGGGCTTTCTATTTTCTTAGCTAATGCCACTACGGCGATTGGCTTTGGCGTGTTTTACTTTACCAACAGTGCACTTTTGGTGGAGTTTGGGATTGTGGCTTCGATTTGTGTTATGATAACTTTTGTGTTGTGTTTGGTGCTGTTGCCGATTACTTTGTATTATATGGATGTTCCTAAGGCGCGTCATTTGCGTCATTTGGATGGCAAATGGGCTATGGGATTCTTACACAAAGTAGATTATTTGGTACATCATCGGCGGCGGGCTATCTATATTGCCATGGTCATTGTGATTGCGATTTCGGCCTATGGCATGACCAAAATAAAAGCCATAGGATACGTAGTGGATGATTTACCCAAAGATGACCCTATCTATGTTGATTTGCGTTTTTTTGAATCAAATTTCAATGGAGTATTGCCATTTGAGGTCATGATTGATACCAAACAGCCTAATGGTGTTTTTGGAAATCAAGCCAAAACACTTTACAAAATCAAAGCTTTGCAAAATGAATTGGCTTCTTACAAAGAATTTTCTAAACCTATCTCAGCCGTAGAAGCCTCACGGTTTTTGTATCAAGCTTACCGAGGAGGAAATGGCAAATATTATGTATTGCCTGGGGTATTGGAGCTTTCCAAACTTACCGATTACGTAAAAAGCGAGCAGGGCGGAGCACAGCAATTAAACACTTTTTTGAATAAAGACCGTAGTATTACGCGGGTGAGTTTTCAAATGGCCGATGTGGGGTCGGAGCGTATCAAAGAACTTATCAAGGAGATTAGGCCTAAAGTAGATTCTATTTTTAGCCCCGACCAATACAAAGTAAGTTTGACTGGACACAGTCTTGTGTTCTTAAAAAGTAACGACTATCTGTTAGGGAATCTTTATGAGAGTTTGTTGATTGCGATTGTACTGATTGCATTGGTAGGAATGGTGCTGTTCCGCTCAGTATCGATTATTCTATTGTCTAAGTTGCCTTGTCTTATTCCTTTAGCACTTACAGCAGGTATCATGGGGTATTTTGGGATTTACTTTAAGCCTACTACTATTCTTGTATTTAGCATTACTTTCGGTATTGCATCTGATGGTACAGTATACTTCCTGACGCGTTATCGCCAAGAAATATATCAAAGAGGACGTACCCCGTCGGAGGCGATTACCCAATCAATTTTTGGGACGGGGTTGAGTATGATTTATACCGCAGCAATTCTTTTTTGTGGGTTTGCGATTTTTGCCGCCTCAAGTTTTGGGGGTACAGCAGCCATGGGAGTGATGGTTTCTATTACGCTGTTGGTAGCAATGTGTACCAATCTCATCTTACTGCCAGCGTTGCTATTGTCGATTGCGAAACGTCAAGGTAAAGACGTTTTGCCTTCATAAAACATTTAACCCCTGAAAGATATAAAATAAGTCTTTCAGGGGTTAAATGTTTAATTAATTATTTGAAAATGAGGAAATTAAATAGTTGTTTTTAAATTTCTTAATTAACTAATTTACTTCACATTAGGCAATTTTCGAGGAATCGTAAAAATTTCTGTTTGCCGCCCGTCTAGGTATTTAAACCCTTCTTGTGTATAGTAGCCGTCTTCTTCGAGCATGATTCTAATTGTTTTTTTCCATTCGGGAATCTCGACTGCTACATTCAATTCTATGGAATAGGCCGTATTAGGAAACAGAGGATAATCACCCGGACCTGCTACGCCTTTTTGTTGATCCCACATACCTATGGTAGGGCCCGCAGCGTGTCCATGAACCCCGATGGGGTGAGAATAAATACTAGCCGTGATTTCTTCGTTTTTTGCTTGCTCAAGCGAGGCAAGGAGCATTTGATTGCCAGTTGTACCCGATTTAAAGCGAGAAGTAAGAATGTCTTGAAGACGATTGCCTTGCGCAAAAGCTTTTTTCAAAAAAGTTGGTACTTCTGTTTCGCCTGGACGAAGCACATAGGCGTGCTGCTGTTGGTCGGTGTTGAGACGAAGGTAAGTAATGCCAAAATCACAATGTAACAAATCTCCGGGCATGATGACTTGCTGAGCAGGGCGTTTAGAAAAAGTACGAAGATGGTCAAAACTAGCCGGGTCGAAGCGTTGAATATCGACGGTGGGATGAAACCAAGTTTCTAGTCCTAAGTCGGTTACTTTTTGTCGCATCCACCATACTACATCGTCGGTAGTAGTAACACCCGGATGGATTACTTTTTCGGAAAAAGCTTCTTGAATGATTTCGTGAGAAATACGGCAAATAATCGGGTAAATGGCTTCTTCTTTGGCACTACGTGTTTCGAGCCATGCTACCGCCAAACGGTCAGCTGCTACGATTTTGGATTTTTGTTTTTCAGACAGATGAGCCATTAGCTCCTTTTGCTCGGTATAAGTAAGGCCATCAGCATGACCATAATCTTTAGAAAAGTTGAGAGCGATTTTTTTAGGATTACGTTGTTCGATAGCGTTGGCAAGAGCGAGCCATTGATTGGGCTGTACATTGATGTCCCACTCACCTTTTAGTAAGGTTCCTACATCATAACGAGCGATGGCTAGTTTTTCGAGTGGTTTGTCGCCACCGGCATCGTAGAAAACCATAATAGTACGTCGGCGGGCAGAAAGCCACGTACTAGGTAGCATCGTCCGCATGACGGGGTCTTCGTTGTATTCGCGGGAGATGATGACCCACATATCAATTCCCTCACGACGCATGAGCTGAGGGAGAAGATTGGTAAGACGGTCTTCCAAGATTTCGTCAACGACGCGGGCGCGATCTCGCTCAGGTAAAATGGGGTACTGAGCTGAAAGCTCGGCAGCTATTAAACAAAAACTAATGATGAGTTTGAGGAGTAAAGTTTTTTTCATAGATAGTCGGGTTGATGAGGTGAAGTATATTTAAAAAAACGAGGGATTGGAGCCATAAAAAAAGCGTTGGTGTTTTATTTATGCAACAAACACCAACGCTTTTTTACCAAAAGAGACTACTCTGATTGATGCGTAGGTAAGATACCTTCTTTCTCGGCTTGAGATGGGTAGCTGTGTAATTGAACAGGCTTGGCACCTTTACGCATTTTGATGTTGAGAAACTCCACAAAAAGCGAAAAAGCAATGGCAAAATAAAGATAACCTTTAGGAACTGAACCTACGTGAGTATTGAAAATAGAAACTTCTGCTAAGTGAGCACCTTCTGCAATCAGCATGAAACCGATAGCAATCAAAAAAGCCAAGCCTAGCATTTGTACAGAAGGGTGACGATTGACAAAATCGCCCACTGGACCCGAAAATAGCATCATGATGACCACCGATAGCACCACGGCGATAATCATGACCGTCACGTTTTGGGTAAGACCAATAGCCGTCAAAATAGAATCAATCGAAAACACCACGTTGATAAGGGCGATTTGGATAACCACGCTGCTAAGCGTAGCTTTTCCTTTGCTTTGAGTAGTGTGGACTTCTTCCTCAGCGCCTTCCAATTTGTGGTGAATCTCAGACGTACTTTTGTAAAGAAGAAACAATCCTCCCACAATAAGAATAACGCTTTGTCCTGAGAAGGCGGCTTGTAGCCACCCCATATCGATATGGGTAAAAGGCTTAGAAAGCGAAATGATAAACGAAATACCAAACAACAAAGATACCCTGAAAATCATGGCAAGGAGCAAGCCGATGTTTCGTGCTTTGGGTTGGTCTGTCCGAGAGAGCTTGTTGGCTGCAATCGAGATAAAGATGATGTTGTCGATACCCAAAACGATTTCCAAAAACGTCAGGGTTAGTAAACTAATAATCGCATCGGCGGTAAATAATGATTCCATTGAGTGTAGAGAAATTTAGCAGAGAATGATAGATGACAAAAAAACGATTTGTGTAAGTTTGGTTTTAAAGATAATTGACAAATTGTGATTGAGAAAAAGGAAAACCCAAAATTCATCGCGAATTCGGTGTGAATAGAATAATTTTACACGAAATTACCAAACACTACATGGACGGTTTAAAAATAGAGTCGAAACTTCCCAACGTCGGAACCACCATATTTACTGTAATGTCGGCACTTGCTCATGAGTATGATGCCATCAATCTTTCTCAAGGATACCCTGATTTTGAAATGCCTGAGCCTTTGGTCAGGCTTACTAGTCAGGCCATGGAACGAGGCTTTAATCAATATTCTCCGATGGCTGGCTGGATGCCCCTTCGCGAGAGTATTGCCTCCAAAATCCAAGATTTGTATGGAGTGGTTGTCAATCCTGATTCCGAAATCACTATCACACCAGGAGGAACCTATGCTATCTATACGGCTTTTACGTCGGTACTAAGAGCAGGAGACGAGGTGATTGTGTTTGAGCCGGCCTATGATAGCTATATCCCCAATATCGAAGTGAATGGTGCCGTAGCGATTAGGATTCCGCTACAATTTCCGTCTTATCAAATCGACTGGGAGGAAGTAAAAGCGCGGATTACCCCTCGTACTCGCATGATTGCGCTCAATTCTCCTCACAATCCCACCGGCAGTGTGTTGCGCGAGGAAGACATTGCGCAGTTGCGTCATTTAGTGCAGCAGCACAACCTGCTCATTCTGTCTGACGAGGTGTATGAGCATCTTATCTATGACCACGAACCACACCGAAGTATCTTGCGGTACCCCGATTTGCGTGAGCGAGCTTTTGTTTGTTTTTCATTTGGGAAAGTATACCATTGTACTGGTTGGAAAATGGGCTATTGCGTAGCTCCTCCTGCTTTTACGGTAGAGTTTCGCAAAGTACATCAGTTCAATTGTTTTTCATGTTATACGCCAGCGCAGGTGGCATTGGGAGAGTATCTCAAAGATAAACATGCTTATCGGGCTATTGCCCAGTTTTACCAGCAAAAACGAGATTACTTTGGGATATTGATGAAACAAACGCGTTTTAAGCCGTTACCTAGCCGAGGTAGTTATTTTCAACTATACCATTTCGATCATTTTTCGAGTGAGTCCGACAGGGAGTTTTCTATTCGGCTTACCAAAGAGCATGGAGTAGCGTGTATCCCAGTGTCGGCGTTTTATCAAGAAGGAATAGACAACGGTGTAGTGCGCTTTTGTTTTGCCAAAAAACAAGAAACGCTCGAAAAAGCCGTCGAAAGATTGGTCAAAATATAAGTAATCGTAACCCTAAACTAAGAATTGATGTCCAGTACTATCCAACTACGCGTAAAAGCATTTGTCAGTGAAACTTATGACGCCAAGACAATCTTCTTAGAACCCCTTGATGGCGAGAAAATGTTATACGAATCAGGACAATTCCTGACGTTGATAGTACGACACAATGACCATGAAGTTCGTCGGTCGTATTCCTTGAGTTCTTGGCCTGAAGAAGATAATCTGTGCATTACGGTCAAACGAGTGACTAACGGCGAAATCTCACGATACTTGCTTGACCACTTGAAGGTAGGGGATGTGTTGGAAGCATTGCTACCAGCGGGCAGATTTATGGTGACTACGCAGTCAGCTACCAAACGCGACATTTTTATGTTTGCTGCGGGAAGCGGAATTACGCCTATGTATTCGTTGCTCAAAAAAGTCCTATATCTCGAACCCCAAAGTGTAATCACGTTGCTTTACAGCAATACCCGTGAGCGTACAATTATTTTTAAAGATGCTCTAGAAGAGCTTCAAGCTCAGTTTCCTAGCCAACTGCGCTTGTATCATCTCCTGAGCGAACCTTCCTCAGAATGGGATGGAATGCGCGGTCGGCTCAATAATACGCTCACCGAAGATTGGGTAAAAAACAAACTACTCTTTGAGCCAAAAGATGCTTTGTTTTTTGTTTGTGGGCCGCCCATTTATATGCAAGTAGTACAGTTTACGTTGGGATATATGGGCTTTGATGAAACCCAAATTCGTAAAGAAAATTTTACGATTCCAACCGCAATTCCTCAATTACCTACCTCGGAAGCACATACGATTGGTCTTCGATATTTGGGAAAAGACTACCAACTCACAGTACCTGCTTATACCAATATCTTGAAAGCGGCACTTGAGGCAGGTATTCAGCTTCCTTACAGTTGTAGAGGAGGACGGTGCTCGGCTTGTATTGGTAAATGTATCTCGGGAAAAGTAGGAATGATTATCAATGATGTATTGACAGAACGAGACTTGGCGCAGGGATGGATGCTTACCTGTACAGGATACCCTCAGGATGACGAAGTAGTGATACAAATACTCTGAAAATCTTTATTTTACGACTCGCCTTACGCCCATGTACCTTTTTTGATAATAATCGGCGTGCAGAAAATCATAGCGAATTCCCCCTTTCCATGCCGAATGTATAAACTTGACGTAGTTTGTGCCTACTTCTACAATCATGCCTACATGGCCAATGCGAGCACTTTGGGAATTGTGTCCTTTGAAAAATATCAAGTCACCTGCTTTGGCTTCGCCTAGGGCGATTTCGACGCCATGCGAAATCTGGGCAGCGCTTGAATGAGGTAAATAATAACCAAATTTGGAGAAGCAATATCTGACAAATCCTGAACAATCAAAGCCTTTGGGAGAACTGCCTCCGCTCCGATAGCGATAAGCAAGATGCTTGTGGGCAAACTTCAATAAATCGCTTATGACGGGAGTATGGTTAGTGGAGTCAGCAGCCGCTTTTTGGGCGAAAACACCTTGCGAGAAAATACATAATACAAGTACTAAAAGTAGTTTTTTCATGTATGTCTTGGGGTTTATTAAGTAGCCAAAAATGGTACAATAACAATGCCAATAACGGTAACAAAAAGGATAAAACCAAGAATTTGCTAGGTTATTTTATGCCTGATTGAGACACTATGTGACTAGGTGAGCAGTAGTGCCATAAAATGATTTTTGGGTGTTTCTAAAGGAAAAAATCCCTTAAAGTGTTGGAACTTAGGTTGATATAATATTTTGTTTGGAGATGTGTCTGCTCACTTTTATAATGAAAAAGAGAATATTTTAAGCAAAATATTTTTCGGAGAAGCGAATAGATTCAAACAACATATTTGCCAAAATAAGGAGACTTTTGGGGGAAACTAAGCCGATGAGTAGTCTATCATAAACCCTAGACGTATGCCACAAAAACCATACCGTTTTTTAAACAAAATTGCTTGATAATTTGTACTAAAATAAGATAAAGTGAGTTATAGAAATATAAAAAAAACGTAATCAGCCAACGAATGAATTCATTATTAAAAAACACAGCTATTGGTACTTTGACAGATATATGGTTGCTTTTGCTACGTGTCTTGGGGGGCGGTTTCATGTTTTTAGCACACGGTCTTCCCAAATGGCACAAACTCATGGCGGGAGGCACTATTAAATTTAGAGACCCATTGCATATTGGTACTTACCCGTCACTTTTATTGGCCGTTTTTGCGGAAGTTTTCTGTGCACTTTTGCTGTTGTTGGGTGTCAAAAGCCGTTTAATGAGTATTCCGCTCATGATTACAATGATGGTGGCCGCTTTTGTGGCTCACAGCGACGACCCGTTTGCTAAAAAAGAAGCGGCATTGTTATATTTATTGCTCTACGGAACCATCTTTGTTTTTGGGGGAGGTAAGCATTCTATTGATGGCTTGCGGGAGCGAAATCGCTAAAAGAGAAAGGCTTGTAAATTTTTTTAGCGAAGAATATTTTTGTTTTAATTTTTATCGTAATATTGCGATGGATTATTGATTTAACTCATGGGACTGTCCAAAACAGAAGTTTTTACAGACAAAGAAAACCGTATCGCAGATTTAGCAAAGGCCTTTGCGCATCCTGCAAGAGTAGCTATTTTGCGGTTGTTGGCTCAAAAAAAGGCCTGTGTTTGCGGAGATTTGGTCGACGAACTGCCTCTTTCTCAGGCCACTGTGTCACAGCATTTAAAAGAGCTTAAACGTATCGGCATCATTCAAGGGAGTATTGAGCCTCCGCGTGTGTGTTATTGTATCAACCAAGTAGTTTGGGAAGAAGCTGAAGAAGCTTTTGGAGCTGTATTTGGGCTTTTAGCGAAAACAAGCTGTTGTTAAATTTTTTTGCCATTAATCATCGTAATATTACAATCATGAATGCTGAACAAGTACTTAAAGAACTGGTACGCGAAAAATACACGGAAGTGGCGGACCAATCAAAAAATCAAAATGCTGCCTCTTGCTGTGGGTGCGGGCCTAGCTGTAGTTCCGATGAAGATTTTATTGGAATCATGGCCGAAGATTACACCAAGCTGAGTGGCTACGTGGCCGAGGCTGATTTGGGACTAGGATGCGGCCTGCCTACCCAATTTGCCCAAATCAAGAAAGGAGATACGGTGATAGATTTGGGAAGTGGTGCCGGCAATGATGCCTTTGTAGCTCGTACACAAGTAGGAGGGGAGGGCAAAGTAATAGGCATTGATTTTACGGAAGCAATGCTCAAAAAAGCCCGTATCAATGCCGAAAAATTGGGTTTTAATAACGTCGAATTTCGCTGGGGCGACATCGAAGAGATGCCCGTCAGCGATGGCATAGCCGATGTAGTGGTGAGCAATTGTGTCTTGAATTTAGTCCCTAACAAAGCGCGTGTTTTTGAAGAAATCTATCGCGTACTCAAACCACAAGGTCATTTTAGTATTTCGGATATAGTATTGGTAGGGGAGCTTCCGGCGGGGCTTCAGCAGGCTGCTGAGATGTATGCAGGCTGCGTAGCGGGTGCTATTCAAAAAGAATTGTATTTGGGGCTGATTCAAAAAACAGGCTTTGTCAATGTATTATTACAAAAAGAGCGCGAGATATACCTCCCTGATGAAATTTTAGGCTCTTTTTTGTCGGAGGCCGAAATAGCCGAGTTTAGACAAAGTGGTACAGGGATTTATAGTATTACGGTCTACGCCGAAAAGCCTGGCATGATTAGTCCTTCAATACAACTTAAAAAAGCACAAGCGTCTGATTTCGAATTGGTTGTAGAAACTTTGAAATCAGCAGGGCTACCTACCGAAGATATTGAACTTACTTTGCCCTATTTTTCGATAGCATTGGCTGACGACAAGCTTGTAGGCGTAGCGGGGCTCGAAATATACGGTACGTATGGATTATTACGTTCGGTGGCAGTTTTGGAAGACTTTCGTAATTTCAAAATTGCGCATCGGTTAGTCAATGGTATTCTCAAAGAAGCTCGTTTAGAGGGAGTTAAAGAAGTATATTTAATCACCACAACCGCCGAGAAGTACTTTGAAAAAGAAGGTTTTGAACAGGTAGATAGAAGCGCTATACCTACCGAAGTCGCACATTCGTCCCAAATAAGCAGCTTATGCCCAAGTTCGGCGGTGGTGATGAAAAAGAAAGTAGAAAAGCCTAAAATTGAACTAAACAATCTGACTTCCAGCGCTGCCTGTTGTAGCCCTGATGCGGGTTGTTGCTAGTATTTAAGATAGTATCGGGCCCGTGATAGATTCACGGGCTTTTTGATAATGCACTATATTTTGTTGAAAATTGCGAGGAGCGATTTCTTTGCGGCGCTATCGGGTACTTTTACTAAAACGGCTCGCCATTCACTAGCCAACTTTTTGGTTGACTTTTGATCTGCTGCGTCCATTTCTTTGATGCTGTCGATAGGAAGAGCGCCTAATTCTTCTTTTAAATTATTGACAAAAAAAGCAGCATTTTTGCCATTAGGATACTTTTTGAGATAATTGCCAGCTTTGTTCATGGCTCTTTCGAGTACACATACCCAATAGCCTTCACATTCTCCCCCTATTTCTAAATTACTTGCTTCAAAGGCTACTTGTTCTTTAAGGGGCGTATTGACAGGAATGCTGCTTTCTAATTTCCAAAGAAGTTGAGGGTCAAGAAAATAGCCTGCATTGCCATAGTCGGAGTAATAAACATAGTTTTTGTGAGTGCTTACCCAAGTTTTCAATTTGGTATTATCGGGCTGAACAGTACGAGCTATTTTCTGAATACATAGCAACCGATAAAGTTCTAATTCTGCGATTTGAAGAGAAGTGAAATTTTTGTCATTTTTAAGACTCATAATCCATTTTTCTACTTCAAGGTTGGGACTGCTATCTTCTTCAGGACGCAACATATAGGCACGTGCCACCTCCAATAGAATTGTATGGAGTGGCTTTTGGTCAATTATTTTTGCTTGACTGGTAACAATCCACCCTATCTTGCCCGTACTGCTACTTATTTTGAGGGCTTTACCATTGCGAGATTTTTCTAATAATTTTACACTACTACCGATGCCAACTGAGCCATTAGGTTTACTAGTCAATGAAGGCTCTTGATAAAGAGAGGTGGCGGGGCGTGTAATCACCAATTCTTGAGCAATGGCACTATTTACTAAACCCCACGAGATAAAAATAGAGCATACGATGCTCATCTCAAATATAAATCTCTTTATAAATGGCATATTGGTTGGGTTTGAAAGATTTAAGTTTAAAAAGTGGTTTTTTCCCAATATTGAAACGAGATACTTTGTCGTTGGTTGCTTTGCCTTTATCAGGCTCAAGCCACTGACCTTGGGTTAGCTCACCTACGCCAGTGCTGAGATTGAAGTCATATTTACGAAATTGATTGTTGTGGGTAGAGGCACTTGTATAAGTAGCACCAATCAATGCCCAGTCATTGTTTTGGAAACGCCAACGATAATCATAGCCCCAACGGTCGGCGCTGCCTCCGTAAAACTGCACCAATAAAGTGCCGCGTTCGATGACCAATCCTGCCCAAGGGTCGCCAAAGACCCCTCCTTCGTTGGAGAGCAAAATAGATTCGTTGGATTGCACTGAAAGCTTATAGCTGCCGTCAGTTTGCTTGAAAGCTACCCACAAGATTCTGGGGTTTTGGTCATTGTCAGTTTCTTTGAGATTTTTGACGGTGACATCACTTTCGATGACCACTGCAAGATCGGGTAAGTTATCTTTGTTTAAATCCCCTACCGCTTGTTCCAAAATATGCCAACCTTTGGGGACAAATGACTCCGTTTTGGTGCCAGAAGAGGGTAGAATAGGATATTGATAAATCTGAAAAAACAACAAAAAAAACAATGCGTTCATAATGTAAAAATCAAGTTTTGCCAAAAATATACGTCAGCGATTCTTTTTGCAACATCATCTTTTAGAATAAATATCGGACTTCCGTGGTTTTCTTATTAAGGCCTACTTGGAGTGGCTTCTATTGCTTCTTAAGCCTTAAAATGCGCGATTTGGGCAGGTCACAAACATAAATATTCTTAAAGTTGGAAAATATGTTGAGCCTCTCCGTGCTAAATCCTAACTTTGCAGCGTGATATAGTCACATAATCGGTGTCATCGTGGCACTGCTGGTTAATTTCTCAATTACAAATCCCCCACTCGTGGAACACGTCGAACAACTTCCTACCGTCGAAACTGCCAAGAAATTGGGTATTCTTCCCGAAGAATTTGAACAAATCAAGCAGATACTAGGCCGTACGCCCAACTTTACCGAATTGAGTATTTTTTCGGTGATGTGGTCTGAGCACTGCTCTTATAAAAACTCTATCGTATGGCTCAAGACTCTCCCCCGCGACTCTGACCGAATGCTTGCCAAAGCTGGCGAAGAAAATGCTGGTTTGGTAGATATCGGAGACGGGCTGGCTTGTAGCTTCAAAATCGAATCTCACAATCACCCTTCGGCCTTGGAACCTTATCAAGGAGCCGCTACGGGGGTAGGTGGTATCAATCGTGATATTTTTACGATGGGTGCGCGCCCAATTGCACAGTTGAACTCTCTGCGTTTTGGAGATCCCAAATTGGCCAAAACAAAGTGGCTCGTCAAAGGAGTTGTCAAAGGAATTGGTGATTATGGCAATGCTTTTGGGATTCCGACGGTCGGAGGAGAGGTATTTTTTGACGAATGTTACAATACCAATCCCCTCGTCAATGCTTTTTCGGCGGGTATAGTCGAAGTAGGTAAGGTAGCCAAAGCCATTAGCTATGGCGTAGGCAATCCGGTGTTTATTGTAGGCTCGGCTACGGGCAAAGACGGAATTGGCGGGGCGAGTTTTGCTTCAGAAGATATTTCCGAAAAATCGACCGAAAAATTGCCCGCTGTGCAGGTAGGAGATCCTTTTATGGAAAAACTACTTTTGGAAGCTACCCTCGAAATCATCGAAACAGGCTACGTAGTGGGTATTCAGGATATGGGAGCGGCAGGTATTATTTGCTCTACTTCCGAAATGAGTGCCAAAGGGGAGCATGGGATGGTGATTGATTTAGACAAAGTACCTACCCGCCAAGCCAATATGAAAGGCTGGGAGATTTTGCTTTCGGAGTCGCAAGAGCGGATGCTAGTGGTAGTAGAAAAAGGCAAAGAAGATATTATAAAAGGGATTTTTGATAAATGGGATTTGCACTGTGCGCAGATTGGCGAAGTAGTAGAAGGTGGCAGATTGCATTTCTTCCAACACGGCGAGCTTATCGCCGACGTACCAGCGCATGACTTGGTGCTGGGGGGCGGCGCACCTCAATATCACCGCGAATACCGCGAACCTGCGTACTATCAAGAGTTTAAAAAGTTTGATGCTGAGGCTATTGCTGATGTGGCGGGAGAGGAAATTGCCAAAGTAGCTAAACATCTTTTGTCGCATCCAAACATCGCCTCTAAAAAGTGGGTATATGAGCAGTATGACTCTACGGTAGGTACGGCCAATCGTAGTACCAACCGCCCCTCTGACTCGGGGGTGGTACGTATCAGAGATGTAAAACGTCCCCATTATCAGAAGTCTATTGCGATGACGGTAGATTGCAACGCGCGCTATGTAAATGCCGATCCTTTTGTGGGGGCGCAAATAGCAGTGGCCGAAGCTGCTCGTAACCTTGTATGTACGGGTGCCGAGCCTTTGGCGGTTACAAACAACCTCAACTTTGGAAACCCATATGTGCCAGAAGTTTATTGGCAGTTTGTGAATGCCGTAAAAGGAATGGGCGAAGCCTGTAAAAAATTCGGCACGCCAGTAACGGGCGGAAACGTAAGTTTTTATAATCAATCTTCGGACGACGGGCCCGTGTTTCCAACGCCAACCATTGGGATGATTGGTTTGATTGAAAAACCTGAAAAGCAGATGACCCTTGATTTCAAAAACGAAGGTGATTTGATTTATTTGGTCGGTCAGTCTCAAAACGATATTGCTTCTTCTGAGTACTTGTATTCTTATCGTGGGATAAAGGCTTCGCCTGCGCCTGCTTTTGACTTAGACGAAGAATTTGCGCTTCAGCAGGCTGTCGGTACTTTGATAGAAAAACAATTGATACAGTCAGCGCACGATTTGTCGGACGGTGGTTTGTTTGTGGCGTTGGCTGAAGCAGCCATGCCGCGCGGTTTGGGCTTTGAAATTACGTCAATGGACGATTATCGCAAAGATGCTTTCTTGTTTGGAGAAGCACAAAGCCGTGTGTTAGTGAGTGTTAGTCCTGAAAAACAAGCCGAATTCCAGCAGATTGTGGGTGGTACGCTCAAAACTCCCCATGCTTTATTGGGGAAAGTGACGGCTAAAGGTTTTGTAGTTGATGGTCAAACGATTGTTACTAGCGAAGAAGCCAAAGACTTGTATGATAATTCGTTGGGCAAAATAATGGCCTAAGTGAATGCGATTTAGTACTTACAAAAATAGGCGGCTCTTGTGGGAGCCGCCTATTTTTGTGAATATCAAATTTCTAGTATTTAAACGGTTTGCCTCCCGCCAATACTTCCTGACTTTTTTCATCAAAAGTAACGCGCTGACCAGTTCGGTAAGCGGCATTGGCCATAATCGTCGCAATCGAATGCTGATAACCTGCCTCAATTGGAGCATTGGGCTGCTTGCGACTACGAACACACTCCATCCAGTTTTTGATATGATTGAAGGTGAGTTCATCTCCGCCAGTGTTGGCATCAGTCGCTACTTTTACTCCTTCTAATTTCATAGGTTTGAGCAAATTGGCGCTTAGTCCCATGGCTTTTGCTTCGCGCTCGCGCAAGCCTCCAGTATCGCTGATTTCGTTGGTATCGAGATTGATCATCCCCCCGTTTGAATAATAAAGCTCTTTGGTTTCGCCGGCAGAGTTGGAGAAACGGCTCGTAAACTGTACTTGAAAACCAGAGGTGGGGTCGTTGAGTGGGCCATAGTCAAACACTACTGTAAGTGTATCGGCGTTGGTACGGCCGTCTTTCCATTGATAAATACCGCCATTGGCAACCGCCGAGCGTGGGTGAGGTAGGCCACTAAACCAGTGTACAGTATCGATTTGGTGGCTCATCCATTGGCCCGGAATCCCTGATGAATAAGGCCAGAAAAGACGATATTCGAGGTATTTACGAGCATCGAATGCTGCTTTGGGGCGATTGAGCTGATAGCGTACCCAATCTACATCCGATTCTTTGAGGGTTTTGGTAAGTTCGGTGCGGCGCCAGCGGCCAGGCTGATTGACGTTCCACATCAATTCCACCATAACGATAGGCCCAAACTTACCCGATTTGATAAATTCATCGGCAGCCCAATAATTAGCACCGCTACGGCGTTGTGAGCCAATCTGCACAATTTTACCAGATGATTTCACGGCTTTCAACACGGCGCGGTTGTCTTCCATGGTTTCGGCTAGGGGCTTTTCGGCATATACATCACAGCCTGCTTTTACGGCTTCAATGGTATGGAGCGCGTGCTGAAAGTCGGCAGTACTCAAAAACACCGCATCTACGATGCGTGCATCATACATTTCTTCGTTGTTACGAAATACTTTCACATCTCCGCCCAATTGTTTATCCAAAAATGCTTTTCCTTCTTCGCGGCGGCGATTCCAGATGTCGGAAAGAGCCGTCATTTCAAAGTTCATTTTTTTAGACAATTCCTTGAAAGGCCCTACGTGCGACGAACGGTGACGGTCAGAGAATCCCACTACGCCCACGCGTACGCGGTCGTTGGCTCCGATGATTTTTGAATAGCTAGTAGCCGACATAGCTGTTGCGGCACTGGCTAGTACTGATTTTTTGATAAAGTCACGTCTTTCCATGATATAAGTGAATGTGCTAAGTTGAAAATTAGGTAATGATTGCTTACAAAAATGAACGTTATTTAATGATACTCCAAAAAAAGAGGGTTAGGCTATTTTAGCTCCCGAATCTTGATACTACGATAGCTCACTACATCGCCGTGGTCTTGGAGTAAGATGGGGCCTTTTTCGGCCGAACCAAATTTGTCGCCCCATATGGCATATTTACTGCGCTGAACGAGGGCCTTGAAAAAGTCTGAGTTTCGGGTGTATTCTACTACCTTATAGCCGTTGAGGTAATGCTCCACGCGGTTGTTGGGATAGACCACGATACGGCCCATGTTCCAATCGCCAATTTTTTTGATTGAATTTTTTCTGGCTCCTACTTTGTCGGCCGGAATAAGGTCATATAGCGAGCCAATCGTGCGATTTCCGCCCGCGCCCATTTTGGCGTCAGGATGCTTGGCATCATCTAATACCTGAAACTCTAAACCAATCGCCGAACCTTTTTGGGCATGTTCGGCAGGTACAACCATCGGTTGCCCTGGTTTGAATTCATGGGTATACTGGAGCAATTCACGCACAAAATATTTCACACCTGAGTTGGCACCTTCAGTGAGTTTAAACTGAAATGTGAGTTCGAAAGCGCCAAATTCGTCAGTAGTAATGATATCGCCGCCGTTGGTAGATTCGCCACCGTCGCCTTTATCGACCGTCAAAACACCATCTTTAATGTTCCAGCCACTTTTGGGGAATTCTGTTTTGTAAGCGCCGCGCCAGCCTTTAGTGGTCTGACCGTCCCACAACAAACGATAGCCTTGGGCTTTTTCGGCCTCCGAGATATTGTTGACCATCCAGTTTTCGATACGAATATCACTGGCGGGTGAGGGCTGCAAATTGGTAGTTTGAATACGTACATTTTTCCAACGAACTTGCTTTCCAGCTTCATTGGCGCGATTTCCTATGGAGTGAACTTGCAAGCAAATAAAGCCGCTTGGGGTCAAATCGTCGATTACATGCGAAATCTCGACTCCATTTACAAAAGTACGAAGGCTATTTCCAATGGCTTCGATGCGGTATTTGTTCCATTGATTGTTGCGCAAAAACACGCCTTTTGATTTGGGATTGGCATCGGGGACATACAACCATCCGCGACGTGCTTCGTCGTAGATTCCTCCCGAATAGTCGCGGTCGCTCGCATCGATTTCCATTTGATAGCCATGCACGCGCCCATTGTTGTAGTCGGGTTTTGATAATGACCGAAACTGAATCCCCGAATTGAGCCCTTCATCGACGTTTACCTCGCATTCAAAAATGAAATCGCCGTAGTCTTTTTCGGTAGTCAAAAAGGAGTTTGGGGTATTAGGGACAGCCGTTCCGACAATCACGCCATTTTGTACTTCATATTTGGCTTGGCCATTGAGCTGTTTCCAGCCTTTGAGGGTTTTTCCGTCAAAGAGAGGAGTCCAATTGTTTTTTTGTGCTGATACACTTGGAATCAGTCCAACACTCAGAAGAGCCATAAAAGCTCCCATCGCAAATAACTTTTTCATTATTAATATTTAGCTTGAATAATATTAGTTTGAGGCAAGCATACTTTTTTCCGAACGTTCTATTGGGGCTATGATATGCTTATATCTTCTTGATAATAAGATACAAGTGCGCACTTTCTACCCTGCTAAATTTTGTAAGAACTGTGCTTTAAGGGCATTAAATCCATTTTTTAGAAATAGAAACTCCTCATTCTATTCTTTGTTCTGGAAAAATAGGGTGGCATTTTTTACGTTTTCTTCCATACTATTTATCAAATGAGAAGTGTTTACTTTGCAGCTAAAATATCGACCTTTTAACTCCCCACTTTGCCCGATGAAATTCAAAACCTCCTTTTTTACTCGATTATACCAACTATTTCTAGGATATACATTGCTGGTATATGCGTTGGTATATTTTGCATTTTCGGGGCATTGGATAGTAGGTTTTTTGATGATTACCTTCCCAGTTGTGTTGTTGATTCATTTTCTTTTCTGCCTTTTTTGGCTGTTTTTCAAGCCTCGCAATGCCCTACTTCCTGCTTTAGGAGTACTGCTGAGTTTTCCTTTTTGGCCGCGTACTTTTGGATGGCATTCGGCTCCCGCAGAAACGGGCAAAGAAATTTCGGTTTTGAGTTACAATGTCATGTCTTTTGATGTGGGAGGGTATTTAAACCAAAAACAACTGTCCAATGCGCGCAATCTGATAGATTGGACTAAGACCAAAGAGGTGGATATCAAATGTTTACAAGAATTTTATAACAACAGTAAAAGTGAGTATTTCAATACCTTAAATCAATTTAAGGCAGTCAATCACCCCTATCATGCCTCCCTTTATGGAAGTCCCAATCAAAGTGAACACAATTATTTTGGACTGGTGATTTTGTCGAAATACCCGATTGTAAAAACGCGCAACAAGGTTTTTGAGAATCAAAATGGTATGGTCTATGCCGATATTAAGATTGAAAAAGACACAATTAGGGTCATCAATGTACACCTTCGCTCCATGATTGTCCGCTTTGGCGGAATCAAAGAAGCCTATAAAGGGAAAGATTATCAACAAGGAAAATCCGAAACCCGTAAAGTCTTAGGAAAACTTAAGAGAGGTTTTATTCACCATGAAAAAGAAGTCGAACAACTCATGGAATGGATTAACCAAAGCCCGCATCCCGTGATGGTTTGTGGCGACTTCAACGAAACGCCTTACAACTATGCTTATGGGCAAGTCCGTAAACGTTTGTCTAATGCTTTTGAAGAAGCAGGTACGGGCTTTGGTTTTTCATATAAAAACGCCCCTAAGTTTATTCGGATTGATAATCAGTTTTTTGACCCTAAAAAACTTGAAGCGTTAGATTTTCAAACACTTAGTGAGGTCAAATACTCCGACCATTATCCGATTGTAGGGCGTTATAAGTTGTTGTAATATTCAAAAACCTTGGCCAAATCAGTACGAGATTTGAGATTGAGACTATTGGTTTTGATGAATTTTTCAACATCATCAGCACGGTCGGCAAGCGCATCCAATACTTTCTTCTTAGAGGTAGTCAGAGGAAAGAGCGTATTGCCTTTGACTACATAGTATTGGCTTGTTTTGACGAGTTTGGTGTCTTTGCTCCCTACCGAAAGCGCTTCGTTGAAGTTGGGTTTGATGATATTTAGTTTCGTAAACTCCACAAGTGAGATTCGACCGCCGGCCACCAATTCCAAAAAACCTTGAAGGTTGTCTTCACTGCGGAAACTTCGGGCGTTTAGAAAAATGCGCCGCTGGGGAGATTCTAGCGTAAAAAAACGAATTTGATTACCCTTCACAGCTCTAATATCTTTCGCATCATTGGCTTTGAGTTCTAGCTCATTGGTATATAAATCTAGGCGTAAAGGTACATTGGCGATGCTGTCACCTTCGCGTCCGGGAGCACCTATCTTTTGAAACAATTTGACGCTACCTAGAGTCCAAGTTGAATCCAAATAAGAATCCCCCACTACGCTCCCTTTGGAGCCTTTGATGTCAAAAAAAGCGAGACTTGTATTATTGGCTGACATCACTGCGAGACCTTCACGATTGATGGCATCGCGGGTAGTAGCGGTCATTTGCTGGGCGATGCTTGTGAGAGAAAACACAAATGATAAAAAAAGGGTGTTGATGATTTTCATGGTGAGTAGTAAATAAAAGGTAGTTGGTAAAAATAGATATAAACTGGCTAATTGTCATAGGGCCTTTTGAAATAATGAAAAAAATAAAACGACTAAAACATTAAAACTATTCATATTCGCCTGTTTTTATAATTAAAGCTTTAGGGACATGCTTGATTTTTTTGTTGGCTATGTGTAAGTTGTCGCCACAAACCCTCCACCTTATGCGTTACTGGATTGTATTGCTTGGTTTTATGCTTCTTTTTTATGAAATAAAAGGCCAACAAAAGCCCGATTTTGCGCCGCTTGAAACGTATCTTATGTCTTTTTCTTCCAAAATGCGTATCAATATCCAAGTTGAATCTTTGGACGGACACGTTTATTTTAGTCAACAATCTCAAGAAACGGTACCCTCTGCGAGTGTCATCAAAATCCCGATTTTGGTAGAACTGATGGAGCAAGTAAAAGCGGGGCGTTTTCAATTAGAAGATAAATATCTACTCGCCGATAGTGACAAAGTGGGAGGCTCTGGCGTCCTTTCTAAACGTATGGCTGGTGAGGAGATGAATATCGACGAGCTTGCTAGGCTGATGATGATTGCAAGTGACAATACGGCAACTAATGTTATCATCCGAAAAGTGGGAAGAGAAAATATCAACCACCGCAGCAAAAGTTTGGGATTAGAAGGTTTACAGCTCAATCGTGTGATGATGGATACCGTTGCGGTGGCTCGGGGTATTGATAACTATGTCACATGCCGCGATATCAATACTCTTTTGAGGCTTATTTATCACCAAAAAGTGGCTACGCCCATGTTGTGTGAGCGCATGATGGGTTTTTTATATGAAAATCAGGATACGCTGACTCTTCCTCGACTCATTCCGAAACACGTCAAAATCGCCCATAAAACGGGTGGCTTGGCGTACGTGCGCGGAGATGCGGGGATTGTTTTTGGTGAAGTTCCTTTTGTGATTTCGGTATTTATACGAGATACTAAAGTAGAGGAAGCCGAGAAGATGTTAGGCGAAATTGGCGAAATTTGTTTTAAAATTTTGAATAAAAATAACTAAACCTTTGTATGGATTGGAACACAAATTTGCCGGCTTGGGGCTGGATGATAGTAGTGTTAGTGGTGGTTTTGATTGCGGTAGCAGTGTATGATATTACCCAAAAAAAACATACCATTTTACATAATTTTCCCGTGATTGGGCATTTTCGGTATTGGCTCGAAACAGTAGGGCCGGAGCTGCGCCAATACATTGTAGCCAACAACCGCGAAGAACTGCCCTTCAACCGCCGTCAACGTTCGTGGATTTATGCTTCTTCCAAGCGCGAAAACAATTTTCAGGGCTTTGGCACCGATCAAGATGTCAATAGTGCGGGATTTATTTTTATAAAACCAGCCTTATTGACCAAACGACTGCCCAAAAATCACCCCTATCGTGAAAATCCTTATGTGTTGCCCGCCCCTAAAGTGATAGGTTTGACCCACAACCGCAAAAGGCCCTATCGTCCCAAACAAGTCATCAATATTTCTGGCATGAGCTTTGGGTCATTGTCGGCTTCGGCAATTACGGCTCTCAATCAAGGCGCGGCCAAATTTGGCTGCTATCACAACACAGGTGAGGGCGGTTTTTCGCCTTATCATGACAAAGGAGCGGATGTAGTGCTCAATATCGGCACGGCCTATTTTGGCATAAGAGATGATGAAGGGAATTTTGTCATGGAAAAATTAATAAAACTCACCCAGAAAAATCCAAGCATTCGGATGTTGGAGCTGAAATTGTCGCAAGGAGCCAAACCCGGTAAAGGAGGGGTACTGCCTGCGGCCAAAATCACCCAAGAAATTGCTGATATACGACATGTGCCTATGGGAAGAGATGTGATTTCGCCGGCTGCGCACAGTGCTTTCTCAGACTTGCCCGAAATGTTGGAGTTTATAGAAGCAATGGCTGCGGCAACGGGTCTTCCGGTGGGTATCAAAGCAGCGGTGGGTAAACTCGAAATGTGGGAAGAGCTAGCGACACTAATGGTCAAAACGGGAGTAGGGCCTGATTTTATTACGATTGATGGGGGAGAAGGTGGTACAGGAGCCGCTCCACCGTCTTTTGCCGACCATGTGGCGTTGCCTTGGGTGTATGGTTTTTCGAGTGTGTATAAGATTTTTAAAAAACATGGTCTTACTGACCGAGTCACTTTCATAGGTTCGGGTAAGTTGGGTTTACCAGCGCAGGCCATCATGGCCTTTGCGATGGGAGTCGATATTATCAACGTGGCTCGCGAAGCAATGATGTCGATTGGATGTATTCAAGCCCAATTGTGTCATACCAACCATTGTCCTGCGGGCGTAGCTACTCAAAGTAAATGGCTACAAGCAGGACTTGACCCCACGCTCAAGAGCGAACGTTTTTATAACTATGCCAAAACCATCACCAAAGAGATTCTCGAAATTTCGATAGCATGTGGCTACGAACACCCCTGTCAGTTTACTATGCATGATGTAGACGTAGCCATGGGCGACAACAACCACACCCGTCCTCTCAGTGTAGCTTATGAATATGAAAAGGTGCCCGTATTGTATGAGGGGATTGACTCCCTCGTCAACTGTCAATATTTAGGCGGCAAGAAGCATTAAGGTTTCGGAAAGGTTATGGAAAACTCTACATACGCAGATTGTAGACCTTACTTAAGGTTTATAATCTGCCAATACATCATTCCAATAACCATTCAAAAACAAAATTATGAACGAACGCCTTTTTCAATTAGGCTTGCATTTGACACCCGGTTTGGGGGGAGTTTTGATTCGACATTTAATTGCCAATTTTGGCACCGCTCAAAAAGTATTTGAGGCTAATTTTAAATCTCTCATCCGTGTTCAAGGGGTAGGAGAGAGTATTGCTCGGGTCATCTTAAACAAAGTAGGACTTCGAGAAGCCGAAATAGAACTTACAAAGCTTCAACAAGCGGGTGTCCAAGTTTATTTTTTTACGGATGCTGATTATCCTCAGCGCTTTAAGTCTCTTTATGAAGCACCAGTGGTTCTGTTCGGAAAAGGCAATATTGATTTGAATAAAGGGCATTTTGTAGGTATTGTAGGTACACGCAAAGCCACCGATTATGGCAAAAATATAACTGAGCAGTTGATAGAAGGATTGGCTGGAAAAGGCATCACGGTGGTGAGTGGGCTGGCCTATGGCATCGACATCATGGCGCACCGGGCATGTCTCAAATATCAAGTACCTACCATAGGCGTAATGGCTACTGGAATAGACATAATTTATCCGGGTACACACGCCAAAACGGCCCAAGAGATGCAACAGCAAGGGGGTGTTTTAACCGAATATCCCCTCGGTACTAAACCTGATTTTATGCGTTTTCCAGCTCGAAATCGTATTATTGCAGGAGTGACGGATGCTATTGTGGTAGTAGAAGCTGCCGATAAAGGAGGCGCACTTATCACGGCAGAATATGCCAACAATTATAATCGGGATGTATTTGCAGTACCCGGAAATCTCACCAATTCCTATTCGGTAGGATGCAACAAACTCATCAGGACGCACAAAGCTCAAATTTATACGGGAGTAGAAGATTTTCTAGCTGCTCTAAGCTGGCAGGAAGGAAAAGAATTTTCAAAGGGGGAGATTGTTATACCCGAGCACTTTACGCAAGAAGAAACGCAAGTTGTGGCTTTACTTCGAAAAAAAGGTGAAATGGCGATTGATGATTTGACGTGGGAAAGTCAGATTGCCCCAGGAAAACTAGCCAATTTATTACTCAATTTAGAACTCCAAGGCTACGTTCGGTCGCTGCCCGGTAAGCGTTTTACTTTGGGGTAAAACAAAGAAACGTTATCCCTGAATAATTTCAAAGGATAACGTTTCTTTGGAAAAATCAATGTTTTACTTCCCAATTACCTTAATCAAAGTACCGCGTTTTACTTGGTCGTCGGCTTTCATGCTATTGACTACTCCTAGCTCTTCGATGCGATTAGCAGGCATTCCTAATGTAGTCATTATGTCTTTAAACGAGCCATCGCGGGGGACAGTCTTTACAAAAATTCGTTCGGGCTTGCGATTGAGCTTATCAGGGTCGGTGAGCATACGGAAATTTTCGGCGGTGTTTTTGAAAGTAGGAAACAACGTAGTGAAAATATCAGCCGTTGTTACGCCATGAATGGCATAAACCATGCCGTTGTAGCGAATCAACCATGAAGCAACTTGGACTGTATTGGCGGGTGTTTGCTGCTGTTGTGGCTGGCCTTGTTGTTGCTGTTGAGGCTGCTGCTGAGATACAAGCACAATCGCCTGATTGCCATTGATGGTACGGCGGGCACTTTCCAATACCTTCAAATTAAATTGTTTTTGTATGTTTAGCGCCGCAGAGTCGAGGTTGGTACCTGCAAGCATCAAAATCATTTCGGCTTTGCCGTCTTTGGGTGCCATCACAAACTGCGCAGGAGAATTTTGGGTCTGCCATCCCGCAGGCGTCGGAAATTGAAAACGTAGCTCAGGATGATAAAACACGTTGTTTTCAACAAAACCCTGTTTAGGGTCTTCGCCATACACGATTCCGTTAATCATCTGCAAATAGCTATCCCGATTGACAGCGTAGTTTTTGGGCTGTGCAGCTTGGTATTCTTTGGCCATTTGGTGAACGTTGTTAAAGCGGTCACCGGGGTCAGGGTGAGTTGACATGATATTGGGAATCGACTGTCCTGCGTTGTCAGAGATGCGCTTGATAGTACCAAAGAAATTAGCCATTTGGTGGGCATCGTAGCCGATTTTGCTTGAATATTCCACCCCGATTTTATCGGATTCTGACTCGTGGGCGCGGCTATAACTAAGCATTAATAATTGTAATCCTTGCATGGCTTGTTCGCCAAACTGAGCAAGTTTGGGAGAAAGTACCATTCCTGCAATCAAACCTACCGTCCCCAAAATCTGACTGGTTTGTTGACGGGCGGAATGGCGAGCCGTTACGTGGCCAATTTCGTGACCAAGTACGCCGGCAAATTCGGCTTCATTGTTGAAGTGAGCCATAATACCACGCGTAAAATACACGTAGCCACCTGGCACCGCAAAGGCATTGACCACGGGTGAGTCGATGATATTGAACTGATAAGGTAGCTCAGGCCGGTGCGAAATTTTGGCCATTGCCATTCCTTTTTCAGAAATAAAACTTTGCAGTTTTTTGTCTTCATACAAACCCATCGAAGCCACAATCGACGGGTGCGATTGTTGGCCAAGGGCAATTTCTTGGTCAGTTGACATCAAAATAATTTCTCGCTTGCCTGTTACGGGATTGCGAGAACATGATTGTAGCATTACTACACCAACCAGCATTGGAAAGAGAAGGAAGCGTGGGAGCATTCTCATAAGTAGTTGAAATAAGTCTAAAGAATAGATTCAAAGATAAGTTTCCTATCTTGACTGTAATGAATAAAAAATGTCACTTTTGAATGCAATTTTAATAATAGTTTTGGTTGTTGCAACACCACAGGAACATTCTATGGTCTTGACACGTATATTAACAAAACGGTATAGTTCATCTATTAGCCTTTAACTAATCGCATTTTTCCTCATTATGATTCCTTTCGTTACCCTCAATAATGGTATCCAAATGCCCCAACTAGGCTTGGGGATTTATGACCCTCAGCCCGACCATGATATTCGGCAAGCCGTATTGTGGGCATTGGAGATGGGCTATAGACTGCTCGATACAGCGACAATTTATAAAAACGAGCGCCAAGTAGGGCAAGCTATGCGCGACAGTGGTATCGCTCGTGATGAAATCTTCCTCACTACCAAAGTCTGGAACGAAGACCAAGGGTACGAGTCTACGATCAAGGCTTTTGACGAAAGCCTCCGTAAACTCCAAACCGATTACGTAGATTTGTATCTCATTCATTGGCCCGTACGAGAGCATCGCATCCAGACTTGGAAAGCCTTGGAAAAAATATACGCCGAAGGTCGCGCAAGAGCAGTGGGGGTGTCTAATTATTATGCGCCGCACTTTGAAGAACTGTGGCCGCATACAGATTTAATTCCCGCAGTCAATCAATTTGAATTGAGTCCTTATTGCTATCTTCCTCAAGAACTTGACTATTGTCGGGCGCGAGGCATCCAAGTGGAAGGTTATGCTTCGCTAGTCAGAGGACTAAAGTCAGGAGATTCGCGCTTGATTGCAATCGCCGAAAAATATGGTAAAAGCACGTTTCAAATACTGATTAAGTGGTCATTACAACAAGGAGCCGTTACGATTCCTAAGTCTGTGACAAAGAGCCGCTTGAAGGCCAATCTTGAGGTCTTTGATTTTGAAATTTCGCCGGAAGATATGGCCCAAATGAATACTTGGCACGACAACACCCGCGTAGCCGAAGACCCTATGGATTATTATTGAAAACAACCTTGGATAACCTCCACTATTTGCGCCAATTCATTAGGCGTAAGATTGGAGCCTGACGGCAAACAAAGCCCGTGGTCGAATAAATTTTCGGCCACGTTTTTTCCATAAAAGGGAGCTTTTTCAAAAACAGGCTGCAAGTGCATGGGTTTCCAAAGAGGACGAGCTTCAATGTTTTTGGCCGCAAGGGCAAGACGCACGTCTTCGCGGCTGATACCACCCGTCGTCTGTAATGGGTCAATAATGACGCAACTCAGCCACCGATTAGAGAAACTTCCTGCGGCTTCGGGCTGAAAACTGATGCCTGAGATAAACGACAATGATTTTACATAATAGTCAAAATTGGCGCGTCTTTGAGCTACGCGCTCGTCAATAACTTCCATTTGCCCGCGTCCGATTCCGGCGCAGATGTTGCTAAGGCGGTAATTGTATCCAATCTCCGAATGCTGATAATGGGGCGCATCATCACGGGCTTGCGTTGCCAGAAACTTCGATTTTTGGATAAATTGTTCATCATCAGATAGCAAGGCCCCTCCGCCTGAGGTAGTGATGATTTTGTTGCCATTGAAGGAAAGTACATTCAGTTTTCCAAAACTCCCTAGTTTTTTTTCTGCATACGTAGAGCCAAGTGCTTCGGCGGCATCCTCAATCAATGGGATGTCGTAGCGATTACATATGTCTAAAATTTCGTGCAGTTGGGCTGGCATACCATAGAGATGTACCGCTATGAGTGCCTTGATTTGTTTGCCTTGTTTCTTCTGGTCTTTAATCGCCGTTTCAAGGGCATCAGGGCATAGATTCCAAGTATGGGTTTCGGAGTCTACAAAAACGGGCGTAGCTCCTAAGTATACGATTGGATTGGCAGAAGCCGCAAAAGTAAAGGACTGACAAAGGACCACATCGCCCGCACCTACTCCCAGCATGACCAATGCTAAATGCAAAGCCGCCGTGCCCGACGATAGGGCAGCGGCATGAGCTACTCCTATATAGCTACAAAGGTCTTCTTCAAAGCCGTTTACATTGGGGCCAAGAGGCGCTACCCAATTCGTGGCAAAAGCCTCTTGTACGTATTTTTGTTCGTGACCGCTTAAGTGCGGAGAAGAGAGCCAAATTTTATTCATCATTCCTTCTAAAAACTTCCCGAAAGTTCTACATCTTTCGGGAAGTTCCCAAAAAAATCATGTTACCTATGTACGCACTTACCAATTGTACAATTTACACTGGCGACGAAATAATAGAAAATCACGCGGTTGTTGTTGAAAATGAACGCATTAAAGAAATAGTTTCTCCAGACCTTCTCCCCGATGGATTGCGCATCCTCGATTTGCAAGGGCACGACCTCATTCCGGGTTTTGTGGATTTGCAGGTGTATGGAGGTTCGCAAGGCTTTTTTGTGCGCGATTTGTCAGAAGAATCTTTGCAAGATATGGTCGATACCCACGGAACCGATGGTACGGTCGCTATCGTACCTACCTTGTATTCGACTTCGCATGAGCGTATCCTAAAAGCCATTGACGTTACGAAAGCCTATATCGCTTCTGGCAAAAAAGGCGTCGTAGGGCTACATATAGAAGGGCCTTTCATCAATTTTGCCAAAAGAGGTGCCCACAGTGCCAAAGAAGTGAGGATTCCTACCAAAGCAGAGGTAGTCGAAATCATCGCCCAAGCTGAAGGATTGACCACTATGATGACAATCGCCCCGGAGATTTGGCCTGAAGAGCTTTTGCATCTTTTACAAGAAAGCCACTTTATATTGTCTTTGGGCCATACCAATGCGACCTATTCACAGGCCAAAACGTATTTTGAAAGCGGGATTCATTTAGCAACGCATCTTTACAATGCCATGCGGCCTTTTGAGAGTCGTGAGCCTGGCGTCGTAACCGCGATTTGGGATACTCCCGTGGCTCATGCAAGTATCATTGTGGATGGATATCATTGCGATTTTGCAACGGTACGAATTGCCAAACAATTGATGGCGGAGCGGCTGTTTTTGATTTCGGATGCCACGCTCGCCAAAATACAACCTATGCAGTTTAAGTTTGAAGATTTTACGGCCAACTATGACGGCAAACGCCTCCTCAACGACGACGGCAAGCTAGCGGGTTCAGCCATTACTCTACTCGACGCCGTCAGAAACTGCATTCACAAAGTGGGGATTCCTAAAGATGAAGTTTTTAGGATGGCTTCGCTCTATCCAGCTACTCATCTCGGAATCGATACGCAGTATGGCAAAATTGCCCCAGACTATTTGGCAGAAATGATAGTGTTAGATGAACAACAAAATCTCATACCTCTAAGCCAATTCACCTAAAATAAGCCGCTTATCTGATTTGTTGACCTTTTATCAATTTGTGTTATTAAAACATAGTACCTTGTATTGCATAATATCAGTAATTGCCTATATCTTTGTATTGTATAGTAGCAATGTAAAAATTCTATAGTCATGAAAAAGATATTATTTTTTGTTTTGATGGTCGCAGTAGTTGCCTGCGGCGAACGCGAAAAAGCCAGTATGAAATGGCTCAAATACAAGGGCGGACCAATGACTACTATCAAAGAAGGTAGTGATTTTAGTCAAACCGTTATTAGGTTTTCACGCGGAATTGTATTCAATGAAGAAGGGACTGCCATCCAAACCATGCCTCCCCATTCTTATTTGAGTTATGACAAAAACGGGCAGCTACTTATCGTAGAAAGTGATGATAAGGGCAGAATTAGCTACGAATTTTACGAAGAAGATACCCGTTTGCCTTTTGATGAAAAAGGAAAAGCGTTTTTGAAAAATGTTATTCGGGAAATTAGGCGATTGGATAAAAAAATGTAATTATGATTTAAACGCCGTTTCGTGTTTTTGGCTACTTCATGATAGATTTTATCTTTGAAGTAGCCTTTTTTGATTCAAATTAGGTGTAAGTTCGCATTAGATTCAATGACAACTTTCATCAAAAACCATGAAAAAATATACTCTCTTCCTACTTCTTTTATTGTACACTGTAGTGCTACGCGCACAAGTGATTTCCTCGGCCGAAATTGATGCCTTGGTCGAAAAAACCTTGAAAACCTTTGATGTGCCGGGTATTGCCGTAGCAGTAGTCAAAGACGATAAAGTGATTCATGCCAAAGGATACGGCGTGCGGTCGCTCAATACCCAACAAAAAGTCGATGAAAATACTTTGTTCGGAATTGCATCTAATAGCAAAGCATTTACGGCGGCGGCATTGGGGATGTTGATAGACGAAAAAAAGCTCAGCTGGGATACCAAAGTAACCGACGTGATTCCTGAGTTTAAAATGTATAATCCCTACGTGACAGAGGAATTTACGGTAAGAGATTTACTCACTCACCGAAGTGGCTTGGGGTTAGGAGCGGGCGATTTGATGTTTTGGCCCGACCAAAACAACTTTACTTTAAAAGACATCATTCACAATCTACGATACTTGAAACCTGTTTCTGGCTTTCGCACTAAATATGATTATGACAATCTCCTCTACATTGTAGCGGGCGAAGTAGTGACGAGAGTATCGGGAATGAGTTGGGAGGAGTTTATCGAAAGCCGCATTTTGCAACCCCTCAAAATGACCCAAACGGCAGCTTCGTTTAAGCGACTCAAAGACAAATCAAATGTAATAGACCCTCACGCACCAGTGGAGGGAACCCTGAAAGTAATACGTCGAGATTGGAGTGAAGTAGCCAATGCCGCTGGAGGTATCTACAGCAATATCGCCGACATGAGTAAGTGGATTATGATGCAAATGAACGGTGGAAAATACGATGGCAACAAACAACTTTTTAGCAAAGCTGTACACGAGGAAATGTGGACACCGCAGACGATTATCCCCGTCAGAGGAAGTTCTGTTTACAATACCCACTTTGCTAGTTACGGATTGGGATGGTTTTTGAGCGATGTTAAGGGCTATAAGCAAGCTACGCATACGGGAGGCTTGGCGGGGATTGTAACTCAAGTAACGCTCCTGCCCGAACTCAAGCTAGGTATCATTGTCTTTACCAATCAACAATCAGGTGCGGCTTTTACGGCTATCACCAATACCATCAAAGATAGTTACTTGGGAATCAAGGGCATCGACCGTATCAAAGAAAACCACGAGCGCGTTTTGCAAAATGAAGCCGAAGCCAAGAAAATAACCACCGAAATCTGGAAAGACATCGAAACCCAACAAAAAAACAATACGGCCAAAATTGACCCTAATTTGTACGTAGGAAGCTATGAAGATAAGTGGTTTGGGGAAGTGGTGATTTCACTCAAAAATGGCAAAATGTGGTTTGACTCCAAACGTTCTTTCCAATTGACGGGCGAACTTTTTCCGTACAAAGGCAATACCTTTATCGTAAAATGGAACGAACGCAGCATGGATGCCGACGCCTACGTGATGTTTGACCTCGACAACACCGGCAAAGCCTCGGGCATGAAAATGCAGGCGATTTCGCCTTTGACCGATTTTAGTTTTGATTTTCAAGATTTAGAATTCAGTCGTAAGTGATTGATAAAGAAAGGCTTTCTAAGTACAGTGTTAGCTAAGTTTCTTTAAATTTTACCCGCCGATTGGCGCAGATTGAAATCGCAGAGAAACGCAGATTATTGGCTATATGCCCCTTTTTTCGGCGCAAATCTGCGTTTGTATTATTCAGCGCACCTCTGCGAGCAAAAAATAAAACTATTTACTTAACAATGTACTAAGTTTTCGTCCATGCTTTAAACTTAGAAAGTCTGAGGTATTGAGTAAAAATAATCCATGTGCAGGTTTTAACAATAGCTATTTTTATAAACTATGAAACTTACTTTTGCTTTATTTGGAATGAGCTGCATGGTCGTTGCCGTGGCGCAGGCTCAAACCCCTTGGGAGACTGTTCAATCAAGCACAAGCTGTACAGCTAGGCACGAAAATGCCTTCACCAAAGTCGCCGACAAGCTCTATCTCATCGGCGGGCGTGGCACTCGTCCCGTAGATGAGTACAATCCCGAAACCAATACTTGGCGACAAATGACCTCACCTCCGCTCGAAATGCATCATTTTCAGGCCATAGAGTACAAAAATGAAGCGTATGTGATGGGGGCATTTATGGGAAATTACCCCCACGAAACGCCCATTCCTAACATCTATATCTTCAATCCTGTCAAAGATGAATGGCGCAAAGGCCCCCAAATTCCTACCGACCGACTTCGGGGTGCCGCAGGCTCGGTGGTGTATAAAGACAAACTTTATTTGGTGTGTGGAATTCAGGACGGCCATTATGACGGCCATGTGGGATGGCTCGACGAATACAACCCCAAAACCAATACTTGGCGCAAACTTCCCGACGCCCCTCATGTACGCGACCACGTATCGGTGGCAGTGATTGATGATAAACTCTACGTAGCCGGTGGCCGCCGCTCTACAGCACGTATCAACCAAGTTTTGAATCTGACCGAACCTGCCGTGGATGTCTTTGATTTTAAAACCAATACATGGACAACCCTCCCCGAAAGCCTCAACTTGCCCACGCAACGGGCCGGAAACTCCGCCGTGCCTTTTGGGTACAAATTGCTTATTTTGGGGGGCGAAAGTGCTAGTCAAGTAGAAGCCCATGCCGAAGTAGAAGCCTTGGACACCAAGACCATGAAATGGGAGAAATTCCCTAACCTCAACAAAGGTCGTCACGGAACGGGCGCTACTATTTACAAAAAGAAAGTATATGTAGCAGCAGGGTCGGGCAATAGAGGCGGCGGACCTGAGCTTACTTCATTGGAGGTATTGAAATAAAAAAACTCATACAAAATCACCAACAATAGACAATAGAATGGTAATTGATTCGCATCAACATTTTTGGATTTATGATGCCGAGCGCGACGCTTGGATTAACGAACAGATGACGCGCATTCGGCAAAACTTTTTGCCCGAAGACCTCCAACAAGTATTAGCAGCCAGCGGCGTAGACGGATGTATTGCGGTACAAGCCGACCAATCGGAGGCCGAAACTTTATTTTTGTTGGCGCTCGCCGAAAAACATTCCAGCTTTGTAAAAGGGGTAGTAGGTTGGGTCGATTTGCGTGCCGACAACCTTTATGATAAGCTGGACTATTATTCACAATATGAATTATTGAAAGGATTTCGGCACGTGGCACAAGCCGAACCCGATGATTTTTTGGCTCGCCCCGAAGTCATCAAAGGCATTCGCCAACTAGCGGCTTTTGATTTCTCATACGACATCTTGATCTATCCGACCCAGCTCAAGGCAGCGGTGCAATTGGTTCGCGAAGCACCCGACGTTTCCTTTGTAGTAGATCACCTTGCCAAGCCTTATATCAAAGACCAAAAAATCAATACTTGGTCCAACTACATGCGTGAACTCGCATCGCACCCGCACGTGAGTTGTAAAGTATCGGGCATGGTCACAGAAGCCGATTGGAAAAACTGGACCAAAAAAGATTTTTATCCTTACTTAGATGTTGTTTTTGAAGCATTTGGAGTAGATAGGCTCCTTTTTGGGTCAGATTGGCCCGTATGTTTAGTAGCGGCTGAGTATGAGCAGGTCATTGGCTTAGTACGCGACTATATGGCGCATGTGGGCTTTTCAAGTGCCGACCAAGCCAAAGTATTGGGTGAAAATGCGGTGCGTTTTTATCGCATCGAAAATGAGTAACTGCTGATAGTAGACTTTCCAAGTTTCGGTTTCGGAGATTTCTAAACTTGGAAAGTCTATTTTTTGTAGAAACGAGTAAACCCTGTTACCAGACTTTCCAAGTTTCGGTTTCAGAGATTTCTAAACTTGGAAAGTCTATTTTTGTATAGAAACGAGTAAACCCTGTTACCAGACTTTTGTTACCAGACTTTCCAAGTTTTGGTTTCAGAGATTTCTAAACTTGGAAAGTCACGACCAAGGGCTTGTTACTTTTAGGTCAATAAATTGAGAATCTCTCGCAACGAAGAAAAACTCTGAAAATGAGGATGCTCAATTGTATGTTCGATATGCTCATAAGCCCAAGTCGTATGGTATGGAATATGAAACCCATGTCCACCTATTGCTAACACCGGAAGTACATCAGATTTTAGAGAATTGCCAATCATCAAAAACTCCTCAGGCGCAATATCCAAGTGTTTGAGGAGTTTTTGGTAATCACTTTCTCGTTTGTCGCTCATGATTTCGATGTGATGAAAATAGTGCGCCAAGCCCGATTTCATCAATTTTCTTTCTTGGTCGAGCAAGTCACCTTTGGTAGCCACTACAAGGCGATAGCGACCATGAAGTGTTTGTAATACTTCTTCTACACCATCCAAAAGTTCAATAGGTTTTTGGAGCATTTCTTTGCCAAGTGCAATGATTTTTTCGATTACCTCAAGGCTGATGGTCTTTTCTGATACCTCCAGCGAGGTTTCTATCATGCTCAAAATAAAGCTTTTAACTCCATAGCCATAAAGCGGTAGATTCTGGATTTGGGTTTTAAATAGTTCCTGCGATACGGTATGATGTGGCAGATAATCTTCCAAAAGAGCGCACAATTTGCGTTCGGTTTCTTGAAAAAAAGGTTCATTGACCCAAAGGGTATCGTCGGCGTCGAAAGCGATGACTTGGATAGGATTCATACGAAAATGGTCGATTTGGTTTCAAAACTGCGTTTTTTAACGCAAAAAGAAAACCAACATCTCAACAATTTATCAGTCTCTCTTTGTCTCAAAGAAGGGTTTTTGGTTACATTTGGGGTTAAATTTTATAAATTATTTTAGATGAAAATTATAAAAACACCTTGGAAAAACGATTTTCTCAAGCTGGTGGCAGAATCCAGTGTTTCTGTCAAAATCACCTCACCTTTTGTGAAAGCAAATATTTGTAATGATCTCTTATCTGTAAAGAAACCTTCAACCCGAATAGAGCTTATCACTTCACTAAAACTTTCCAATGTTCATGCAGGAGCGGTAGATTTATTAGGACTAGAAAAGATCATCAAAGCTGAGGGAATTGTAAAAAATTATAAAAAACTACATTCTAAAATATACCTATTTGACGAAGAAAAAGTGATTGTTACATCTGGAAATTTAACCAATGGTGGTCTTCTCAATAATTTTGAATATGGATTGTATTCAGAAGATAAAGACTTAGTAGCTCAAGTAGTAGAGGATTTTAATAAACTTTCAAAAGATAAACAGACAAGTCAAATTAAACAAGGAGATATAAACACTGCAAAAAAAATACTGGAAAATATTCCCAAATCTCAAGCATTGCCTTTTCCTAATTTGCCCTTAGAATCTCCTGATAATCAGGAAGAAGAGGTTGTAAACTTATCGGCAGAAGCCATACTTGCTTCTTTAAATGGCTGGAAAAAGGAGGTGTTTATATGCGTCAATTCAATCCCTAATCAACATTTTACACTTCAAGAAGCATATAAGTTTCAGGAATATTTTTCGAATGTATATCCTGAAAATACTAGAATAAAAGACAAAATACGACAATTATTACAACAACTTCGAAACATTGGCCTTCTTGAGTTTTTGGGTAATGGAAATTATAAAAAACTATGGAAATGAAAAGTTACATATTTCTTTCTCCAGAAGGGCGAACTTTCTCCCCAAATGGCTCGGAAGTCGAAAATTTACAAGTGATTGGGATAATACGTGGCGTACGCCATGAAGACGAAGCATTGCTACAGCTCCTTCAAGAAAATCCGTGGATTTTTGATGCAGAGTTCAATATTGCCGACTTTATTTGTTATGAATTAGCAACAACTTAACGATTTATTTTAACGGCAAAAATCTCCCGGCTATTCCGCTATTTTTTAATGCTTGAGCGTTTGTTTGTCCATAAGCTACAAATACGCTAGGTGCTCCAGAAGTTCCCCCTTGTATTCCTGAAACATGATAAAATCGAATCCTTCCTTTGACAAAGAGTAGAGCGTCTGCGGCATTCCAGATGTGGTCAAAAAAACATTTTGTTTCGGTGCGAGCAAAAATAAGTGCTATACCGTTTCCATGAAACTTTAGTTTCTCAATCCATAGCTCCATTCCTTTGCCATAAGGCGGATTGAGGTAAACCCTACCGAACCAATCTTGAGATAAATCATCTTCATCTACCGTAAAATTTTGTTTGGCATGATAAAAAGGGGCATCTAATGGACAGCATGGGTCTAAATCGAAATATCCAAGTTTCTTTACCAATTCTGGTGGTGTGAGCCAATCTACTTTTGTATTAGTGCTACGTTCGAAGGAGGTATTCATAGAATCATATTTGTCGCAAAGATTAGATCAAAAACCTTACATAACAAATATAATACGATCATTTTCAGATCTTTATGGGTTTTCTTGTTGTTATACCTGCCGTTTTTTTACCCCATACTTCCTTCCATACCTATGACTTATTACACATTCCACCAATACGTCAGTTTTAGCACGATAGCGCGGTTTTTGACGCGGAGGTTTTCGGGAAGGTAGTTGTCGGTATAAACAATAAACAAATCGGAGGCAGGTTGGTAGCGCCATTGCAAACGCGTATTGAGGTTTACGTTGTCGGCTTGATTGTTGTATTGCAAAAAAGTCGTCCAAAACAGATTGTTGCGGAATGTAACATCGATACGTGGCCCTACGAGAAGCAATTCGACGGGTTTTTGGAGATAAGGCACTTTGATAATGTTGTAATCGACCGAAAACTTCGTAGCAACGTATGGCTGAAAACGATACCCCAACGTAGTGCGGAGATTGAGACGCGTACCATTGGCATAAACCCCGCCGTAGCGTGTACTAAAAGCGTAGGTAAATTTGGTACGTGGACTAGAAGTAAAATCCGTTCCCCACGATTTCCAGTAGTGATTAGAGCCAGCAGGGAGCCGTTCGCGGCCTGTATTGGTAGGGTCGAAGGGCGCGAGTAGCTGCACATAGTTGGTGGCAGCCCAAATCATACCAATGGCGCGATTGCGAAAATTGAAGTTATAAGCCAAAAAAGTCTCGTTGTCGGTCAGGTGATTTGACTTGTTCCAAAACAAAGTCGTTTGCAACAAAGGCCCGTGACTGATGAGGGTTTTGGAATTGACAAAAAACAAATAACCTACATTAGGCATCGCCATTTGGTAGCCTCTACGGGCGGCGTTGGGTACGTAGCCCACTTCTGCGTTGTAGTTTTCGCCCACGATTTCGTGGCGCCATTGCCAAAACACATTGGCTTTGTTGAAATTGAGGCTAGTTGCCACCGCAAAATCATTGCCCGTAAGATGTGGACTAAATGATTTTAGCACCGATGCTTTACCAGTCCATACGTTGTTGGCCGAAGCCAAATTGTATTCCATACCGATGTTGCGATTGTACTGCGAAAACGACTTATGAATCTGTTCGTCGTAGCCTAACGATTCTTTGTTGACCATCAGCAGTCCTACGTTGGAGCGCGCAAAAACCTTGCGTTGGAGCGCCACTACCGCGAAGTTTTGGGCGGGCAAGTCACCTTGTTTGCGCGTTTGGGTGTCGAGCACCCCAATACGCCAATTTTTGTCAAGCTTGCCACTCATTCGCACTCCAAAGTCAATCGGTACGCCCAAACCAATGCGACGCGAGAAAAAAGGCCGTAAAGAAGCAAAACCAAAACTCGCGAACAAATCGGCATTTTCGAGAAAAAATTGACGACGTTCGGGAAAAAACAGCTCAAAGCGGTCGAGATTGGTTTGTTGTACATCCACTTCTACCTGCGAAAAATCAGGATTGACCGTAAGATCAAGATTCAACGAAGAATTGAGGGCGATTTTGGCATCTCCGCCGATATTGGGTCGCCAGTCGGCAGGATTATCCGTAATGTGGTTTTTAGAAACACTGCTCGATACATACGGAATCAGGGAAATGTTTTTGCCAGCAGGAGGGAGGGGTTTGTCCCAGACGAGCACCCCCGCATAGCCCAAATTGGCCGATTGAAATTGACGCGGCACGGGCGCCCATGCCGATTTTTCGTTGATAGTAAGGTCTAGGCGACTAAAATTAATGCCCCAGCGGGTATTTTCGGGGCGATACCGAATGGTTTTGAACGGAATAGACGCCTCCCATACCCAGCGGTCCTCGTAGTTTTTGGTGACACAATGCCACTTATTATCCCAATTAAGATTGATAAAAGTACCGTCGGCTTCTTGCCCGTCCCAATAAGCCCCCGCTGCACTCGCCCCAAAAGAAAAGCCATTGGTCAAATCCTCGAAAGTATCGAGC
Source organism: Runella zeae DSM 19591 (assembly GCF_000423565.1). Lineage (GTDB taxonomy): Bacteria > Bacteroidota > Bacteroidia > Cytophagales > Spirosomataceae > Runella > Runella zeae. The sequence goes on from NZ_AUIF01000041.1 coordinate 84,584, forward strand.
ACCACAAAAAAGTTGTCGTTGGCTCCAAAGTTAAAATCACGTTTGAGCGATTCCACCACAAACGACCCTTTGACGGGCTTGTAGTTGATGGCTAGGATATAGAGGTGATTTTTGTCATAAGCTAGTTTTACCTCGGTTTTGGCGCGCGATTGACTCGTATCCATCGGCGTTATCATGAAAAAGTCTTTGGCAGTTTGGGTATGTTGCCAAGCTTCGTCATCCTCAATACCGTCGATTTTGAGGGGAGAGTTCAGTTCTTTGATGTGGTATTGGAAAGCTTCGTTTTTCTTTTGGGCAAAAGTTGCCGTAAATACAAACAACAACAGCGGCAAAAAACGGTACATTTTCTGAGTTTTGGGAGAAAGGTGAGAGATAAAGAAGGGCGGTATGTAGATACATCCGCCCCTTGCATTAAAAAGAATTCGGAGGTTATTGATACGCCACTGCTACTTGACGTTGGGTGCCGAGGTTTTCGATGCCAAGTTCGACTACATCGCCAGGATTGAGATAACGAGGAGGTTTGAAGCCCAAGCCCACCCCAAAAGGCGTACCTGTAGAAATGACATCGCCCGGAAGGAGCGTCATAAATTGGCTCAAGTAGCTGACCAAGGTTGGGATTTTAAACACCATGTCGTCGGTATTAGAATCTTGGAGCATTTCATCGTTGACTTTGAGCCACAAGCGGAGGCTATGTGGGTCGGCGATTTCGTCTTTGGTAGCCATAAAAGGCCCAAGCGGAGCAAAAGTATCGTTGCTTTTGCCTTTGACCCACTGACCGCTACGCTCCAACTGAAAAGCACGCTCAGAGTAGTCGTTGTGCAATACATAGCCCGCTACGTAGTCCATAGCTTCTGCTTCTTCTACATAGCTCGCTTTTTTTCCGATGACAAAGGCCAATTCCACTTCCCAGTCAGTTTTGACGGAATTGCGCGGAATGATGACATTATCGTAAGGTCCACACAAGGCGGAAGTAGATTTAAAGAAAACGACCGGCTCTTTAGGTACATCCATACCCGACTCGGCGGCGTGTTTGGCGTAGTTGAGTCCGATACACACGATTTTGGAAGGACGCGCAATGCACGAACCTACGCGGACGCTATCCGATACTTCGGGACAACTATCGGCTTTGACTTGGAGCCATTGTGCTAGGCGATTAAGGCCGTCGGTTGCAAAAAAAGCTTCGTTAAAGTCTTCTCCAAAGGCAGAAACGTCAATTTTACGACCATTGGGAAGAATCACTCCTGGTTTTTCTTGTTCAAAAGTACCAAAGCGAAAAAGTTTCATTGGAATTATAAGGGTGTTTAAACAACTCGCCGAAGCGATGTATCAGTGAATGAATGAGGATTTACAATTTCTATGTCAAAAGAAGTAGTTTAATTTGAAAATCTAACACAAATGTGGTTTGAAATATAAAAATAAAAAAAAGTTTAAGTGTTAAGTGCTTGATAATGGGCTGGTTTGAAAAAATGTTATAATTTTTTTTGGGATAGGGCTTGCGTCGTATTCTCAAACCTACTACTTTTGCACCACAATTAACGGGAACACAGACCGAAAATTGAAAAAACGGGATTCCGTAGCTCAGTTGGTAGAGCAATACACTTTTAATGTATGGGTCCTGGGTTCGAGTCCCAGCGGGATCACAAAGCTTCAAAAAAGCCCTGATAATGACAAACCTGCCACAAAATGGCAGGTTTTTTTGCTTCATACCCAATCGTTTAGCTCCTTACATGCTCCTCACTTTCAGATGTCCATTGATTCGGGCGTATAGCTGGAGGCACGCCCTCAGCTCGCGGGCGCATACCGTTTGATAAAAAGACATTTTTTGTACCCCTTTAGATTATGCCAAATAAGCGGATTTTAGTTGGTTAGCGCCCCCAATTTTAAACCGTTGAATAATTTATGAAAAAAAAGAATGGAACTCCTGTTTTACAGGCACGCTACAAAGGGGCAGCGCAAAAAAGGCAACTGCACTATTTATCATCGTATCACTATCAATGGCGTAAGAGCGGAGCTTTATAGCACGCACCTCGACGGAAAAGCCTCAGATTTTGATGTGGAGCGACAGCGCTTCAAGTCTTCTGACCCTAACTACCTCTACAAAAATGGTAGGCTCAATGAAATAGAAGGTGACCTCTTAGATATCTACACTACGCTGAGTCGCCGAAAAAAGCCTTTTACACCTCATCAAATTAAGGAACTCTACATGACGGGTGAGATGGAGCTACGTTTCATGGATATTTTTGACAAGTGGCTTAAGGCACTTCGTGACATGGGTGCACCGAAAGAACAAACGGTGAGTAGGTATGAGGATATCAGGGATAATGTACTGAAGTTTTTGATATCGAAACAAAAACAAACGGATCTACTTGAGAATTTTGACCTAGATATGCTACACCAGTATCGCAACTGGCTCAAGAAGCAAGCTTTTGCGGATTCGACAATCAGAAAACATCAGTCGGTTGTGAAGCAAATGGTGACATGGGCAAAACGAGAAAAATACCTGGCTCAAAATCCGTTTGACGGCTATCGTATCAAACACGAAAAACTGAAGCCTCATATATATCTGAGCGTGAGCCAATATGAGTTGCTTCGAACGCACCAGTTTTCGACCGAAAGGCTTCAGCGTGTAGCTGATGTATTTGTGATTTATTGTCGTACGGGGTTTCACTGGCAAGATTTGAAAGACATGGCGGCAGCGGGTGAAACGGTAATCTATCAAGTGGCCGGGTATGATTTTATCAACTGGACTCGCATAAAAACAAAGGAGGTGGCCAAGGTACCTGCCATGAGTTGGCCAGAGGTAAACGAAATCGTAAGGAAATACGGGGGCTGGGAAAAACTGCCTATTCTTTCTAACCAAAAAATGAATGATTACCTGAAGCTGGTGGCTGCAGAGCTAAACGTAGTGATTCAGAAAATGACGCTTGGCGAGCGGAGAGAACGAAACTTACAACCTGTCCATCCAGAGCTGACCGTTAAGGCTGGGCGTAAGACGCTGGCTGATTGGCTGCTTAATGAGCTATGTTGGAGCAGGGAGGCTGTTAAGGTAGTCCTGGGCTTGAAAAGCGACCGAAGCCTAGATTCTTATGTGCGAGAGGATGAACGGCGAGTAGTACAGGAGCTGCGCCGAAATAGTGCCTAAGTTTAAGAAAAGCTCACACCAATAATGAGAAAAAGTATTCCGAAAGTTAAGATATACATCCTTCATAAATGCCTGAAAATCATCGATAAAATTATCTGAAAATATATAAAAATACTTGCCGAAAGACTTGCTTGTCGAGACAACAAGTGCGTTGTTTGTCCTATCAAATAAACGCATAACGCACAGATAATCAAATGAATACGCAAGCAATTTTAAACGAAAATCTATCAAAAACAGAAAAAATAAGACGCTTATTAGAGCTAGGATTGACCCGCAGAGAGGTGGCTGATTTGACAGGTGGTAATTACGGATTTGTTCAGAACGTTTTTGCAAAATACTGGCCTGAAAGAGTAAACTCAAAGGAATTTAGATTGATGCCCTTCACTCGTAAATTTGGGGTAGAAATTGAAGGATACGGAGTGGCCATGAGTGTTTTAGCCGAGGCGCTTCAAAACGCAGGAATCAGATGCTACGCTGAAGGCTATAACCACTACACAAAAAGCTACTGGAAAATAATAACCGACGCCAGCCTCAGCGGACAAAATACTTTTGAAGTCGTAAGCCCGATTTTGGAAGGCCAAGCAGGGTTAGACGAACTTAAAAAGGTATGCGAGGTACTAGAAGCACTCAACGTAAAAATCAATAAAAGCTGCGGGATGCACATTCATTTTGACGCGGCAAACATCGGACTCCAACAAACCAAAAATATACTTTTGAATTATTCAAAATTGGAGGAGGCCATCGATAGTTTTATGCCACAGAGCCGACGCGGAAATTCAAACACCTACTGCAAAAGCCTAAGAGGGTATGAGGCACGGGTTGAAAATGCAACCAGCATCGAAAATATAGCAGAGCAATTTTCGCAACGCTATTTTAAAGTCAACATGCAGGCATACGAAAGACACAAAACGATTGAATTTAGACAGCATTCAGGGACGGTTGAATTCAGTAAAATTTCGAACTGGGTGATTTTTCTTCATAATTTGGTCGAATATTCAAAAACAAAAAAGGTTGAAAATGGTACCTTTGAAACGCTGAAAAAATTTAATCAAAACGAGGTATATAATTATTTAATAACACGCCAAAATCAATTAGCGGCATGATATATAAAGACCACAACGGGGAGGCCATACAAGGAGCCTCCCCTGAAGAATTGATAATGAACCTAAAAAATGGCTCACGCTTCGGGAGCGAGCAGGAGCTTCAGGAATATATGGACGAAATGGCAGAGCGCGTGAAAGAATATCGCGGCTTGTCGGCAGCTCCCCGAACCGATAGTTGTGAGAATTTTATGAACGACCTCGAAGCTTGCGGCTATTGGAGGCGCGTTTTGTAAAGATAAGTGTACATGCGTTTAAAATTCAGAATCCCCCAGCCGCTTGGTTGGGGGATTTTTTTTGGTATTTGTAGTTATTTAGACCGTTTGTAAACTTTAACTTGACAGGTATTGCGATTTTGTCTATTTTGGCATTATTAAGCAATCCTAAAACAACTATTAAACAATCAACCAACTATTCTAATTATTATGGACCTATCATCACTGGCACAATTTTGGTGTTACAATTACAAATAAGATACTGTACGTAGAAAATTGTAACAAAATTCTCCATAAACCTTATTTCACTATGACAATGAAGCAAACAATCAGCCTGACCGCCGTACTGATTAGAGATCCAAACGATGGCGGATTTACTTCTTATATTGCTGAACTGCCAGAGGTAGTTGCCGAAGGTAATACTGACGAAGAGTCCGTAGAAAACCTAATGAGCGCACTTAAAACCATGCTCATGTTTAAACGTGATGAAGCTAGTCAAGAAGAGCATGCGGGAGACATATTTTCAACAAAACCCCTAGAGCTTGAATTTGTATGAACCGGGATGAGTTTATGGTACACCTCATACAGCAAGGCTGTGTGGTTGTAAGAGAAGACAGCAAAGGTTATTCTGTCGTTCGAAATTTAATTAACTTTAAAATGTCAGGTGTGCCAGTAAACAATCCCTTGCGCGCCGCAACTGTGTGTAGGATATGTAAGAATCTTGAAATATCCTTACCTGAAGGTGACGGTTTAGTTGAAGCTAATGCCGTAATTGAGGAAGCGCACAAATATCATAATCCCCATTAATATTTTGTAAAGGCCCTCTAAAGAAGAGGGCTTTTTTTATAACTTTGGTCTAGGATTTTTTCTATTTCAATCTACTTCTTTAAGGTCAAATTATAACTTTTAGGGTAAATATAATGAATCGCTATTATATTGCATCAAATAAAAAAGCGCACTTGAGGTGCGCTTGCGTAGGAGGGAAAAGCTTGTGAGAGAGCTTTCCAAAATTACGCATTTCTATGACCTTTACCAAAGAAAAACCTTGGCCAAAAGTGTCGGTTTGGCTACAACTTGAACCCGCCACCAACAAGTACCTCAAGCATTATTATAAAGATGGCTATGAGGCCAACAACGAGACGCTCCTAGGCAGCCTCGTCAACTTATCGCTTCAGAAAAAAGCTTCCACTTCTTCCGCTTCCAAGTATGCGCACCTGACTGATCGCTACCGCTGTGTGGTAGGCTCATGGGTGGCGTTTCGGGTTGGTACCGAGATTTCGCTTGAGCAAAACTTCCACATCAATCGACTCATCTTGCGCATGATGTACGCAGAACTGATGATGTACATCCTGTACCATCATTTCATTTCGGGAAAAAGCGATATCCAACCCTGCATCGATGAGTTTAGGGAGCGCTATGACATCTACGAAAAAGAATTCCCTGACGAAAGAATCCGAAAAATGTACTATCGTATCCGACGGACTCACGGCTCTGACCCTTCATTTTACATGAAATTTTTGCCAGCGAAACTATTAATGAAACCATGACCAATCTATTGTTGAGTGGGGATCCTTGTGAGCGGCCTGTGGGCGGCATTCCGTATATTGAAATAGTACCCTCGGTGGCCATTGCATCGATGGCCATCCCTTCTGGGCTGAGGTTTCAGGGGCCATTGACGCTAAAGCCCAGCTGGGCATGGCTCCGGGTAGAGTTTTCGGAGGAAACGGCATTCTATTCCGAAAAAGACGTGAACAATCAGCACGGGACGGTCTACGAAATCAAAACGGGTGGATTCTATCCACGTGACAGTCGGGCAGTCGTCGAACAGCTCGAAAAAATGAAAAACTACTACTGGGTAGCCCGCGTAAAAGATATGGACGATAAGTGGCGATTAGTAGGCAGCGACCGCCAAACCCTCAAGTTTAGCTCACGTAGCTACGAAATCACCACCTTGCAGCAGCGCCGGGGTTTTCTGCTGGAAATGAGCGGGATATTTACGCGGCCAGCACTTTTCGATGAACGCTAATTGTCCTATTAAGCTTGAAAAAAGGGGAATAATGTTGCAATATGAAAGAATTGCAGCAGACCGTATTAGCCCTTTCTTCGGGTCAGTGGTGGATTTCACCCAGCTGGGCTTTGGCCAATGCCTACGAAATGGCCAAGGTGTTGTCGCTGGAGGAATCAGAAGATAAGCAGAAAACCAAGCAGGTAGCCACGGCGGCTTATTCGGCTAGTGCGGGCGTAAGCAGCCTTTCGGATGCACCAGCGGGCAGCGTAGCCGTGATGGCCATTCGCGGGCCCATTGTAAAGTACTCCAACTGGTATGGGATTGGTTCGAAAGACTACGTTTCGACCCTTAACAGCATCTACGGAGATAAGCGTTTTCTCGGCGCCATCCTGATCGTCGACTCTCCGGGCGGCATGGTTTCGGGTACGAGAGAGCTGTTTCAGACCGTGGCCAACCCGGTCAAACCAATCATTTCGCTTGTCGACAATCTCGCTGCGAGTGCAGCCTACTACGGCATCGTAGGCTCAGATGCTATCTACGCTACGCAGCCCAACGACATCATCGGCAGCATCGGGACCTATAGTGTTCTGGCCGATTATAAAGCTTACTTCGAAAAACAGGGCCTCCCTATCTACGAGGTCTATGCCGCGCAAAGCACCGAAAAAAACCTTGAGGTGCGGGAGCTATTTGCCAATAAGGACGAGAAACTGCTGAAGGCGGAGCTCACCGAATACAATCAGTTTTTCATCGACGACGTGAAAGCTTCACGTGGCAGCAAGCTCAACCCCAAAGCAGGTGACCCCTTCAAGGGTGCTACCTACTTGAGCGAGGAAGCTCAAAAGTTGGGTCTTATCGATGGCATCTCCAATATCTCCTCCGCAATGGAGGAAATCACCGACCGATCTTTAACTAAAAAACGTAAATCAACTACAATGAGTCTAATCAAGGACCTTAAGTCACTTCTGGGCAAGCACGGCGAGGAAGAGACTTCTGAAGACACTACCGCACAGCTCACCAAGGAGCGTGACGATGCTCAAGCCCAAGTAACTGCGCTTACCAAGGAGCGTGACGAGGCCAAAGCCCAAGTAACTGCACTCACCAAAGAGCGTGACGAGGCCAAAGCCCAAGTAACTACACTCACCAAAGAGCGTGACGAGGCCAAAGCCGAAGTAACGCGCCTCGGCCAACAGCCAGGCGATAAGCCTACCCCAAAAGCGACTGAGGAGCAAGTAGAAAAAACAGGCTCTGCCAAAACGCCTCAGCAGATCATGGACTCTCTGCCTCACAACCAAGAAGCCGATAAGCTATTTGGGTAGTACCCACTGTAAGTACCCACATTACCCACCTTAATTTTCAAAACGATAAATGAATATCCAAGACATTATCACCGAGTTTGGGGCGTACTACCTCAATCAAGGACAAAACTTGACGCGGATTCATCAAAAGTTACGTCGTCAGCTCGTAACGCCTAAGATGTTTACGCCCGTGTATACCGATGATACGATTTGGCGGGCTAGTGAAGCACGCCACAGCCGAATCGTGCAGCCGTTTCAGAAGGCTTTCACGCCGACCGGAACCACGACTTTTGTGCCGGTAGAAATCCGTCAGTTTCAAATGAAAGCCGACCTTTCTGAAACGCCTGATGACCTCGAAGCATCATGGTTTGGGTTTATGGCCGATGAGAACGTGAAACGTAGCGAATGGCCGTTTATCCGTTGGTGGATTGAGACCCAAATCATTCCTCAAATCGCCCAGGACATCGAGCTTAACGAGATTGGCCGTGGGGTGTACACAGCGCCTACTGCCAATACGCCAGGCGCGGCCGGGACTTCGATGGACGGCCTCCAAAAAATAATCGCCGACCACATCACTTCAGGCCGTATTACGCCAATCACCCTTGGTGCGATTCCGGCCGATGACGAGGATTACGTGGACTATCTTGAACAGTTCCACGCCGGGATTGAACAAGCCTACCGCAATATCCCAATGACAATCTATCAGAGCGAGGATCTTGTACTGAAGTTCAAGAGAGGCTACAACAAGAAGTACGGGAAGGACACCAATACGGAGGACAACGCCAATGGCGTGACCAAAGTGAAGTTCACCAATCTTACTTTGGCGGGTATCCCGTCGATGAACCTGAAAGCGAACGGTACGGCTTGTAGCCGGATTTTTGCGACACCAAAAGAAAACGCAATCTTACTTCAGAAGAAAACCAACAACATGACCAAGTTTGATATCCAGCCTTTCGACCGTCAGGTGAAGCTGCTTACCGACTGGTGGATGGGGGCAGGGTTTATCATCCCAGAAATTGTGTTTACCAACGATCAAACCTAAAGGATGGGCCTAGTGCCCATCCCTAAACTATACCATAAGCATGGAAAACAACCAAAATCCCCCAGCACCCACCGAGCGCGAAAAGGAATTGCTAGGGGTGATCGACGAGCTTCAAAAAAAACTCGATGAAAAACCGGAAGCGTCCATCAGCTCTGGGCTGCCTAAAGTGACCCATAAAGGCAAAACCTATGAGGTTACTTGTAAGAAATTTATCTTCGAAAGAAAAGAATACACGATTGAGGCATTGAAAGACGCCAAACTTTTGGCTAAACTAATCGAAGCTCAGGTCGGCTTTTTGCGCGAAGTAAAGTAATTTTTTTCACCAAGGCTACGGGAGCCTGTACGCTACGTAGGCTTAAATTTTAGAAAAAATGTGTGAAGTAATTGATATCGTCGAAAACAATGACCCTTGTAACCCCAACGCTGGAGGTAACGAGGATGAGTTATACTACGCCCTGCTTTCGGATTTTGTGAGCGTACCTGAAGCACCTGTGAGTGAAACGGTACTGCGCGATAAATTCTTGATTGATACGGTACCCGTCTTCAAGGCTGGAAAATGCTGGAAAAAAATCCAAGCAAAAGCCAACACGGTGAAAAGTAACTATGAGCCGGCCGGCAACAGTGGTGCGAAAATGGCACGTTTGGAGTTTGCCGTACCAGGGAATAATTTACAGTCCATTTCTCTGTTCAATATCTCAGACGGCAACACGCCTTACGTTTTCCTCAGCAAACCGAACTCAACCCCTGCGGGCGAGTATGAGATCATCGGTGGGTTCAAGCATAAGGCAACGATGACCGCCACCAAGGCTGGTGGTGAGGTAACGGGTGAGGGTGCCATGTATAATTTTACGGTCAGCGCCGCCCAAAAATTTGAGGTACATTATACTGGTACCGTACAGTTGACACCACAAGCCTAAACCTCTTTTTTAGTCATGGCAAAAAAAGCAAATCAAGAAGCAGAGGAATCGCCTGAAGTATTAAATACTACTGACGTGGCAGCTCCAGACGAAAAAGCGGCGACCTACCAAGTGATCGGACTGGTGCCTAACAAGGATGGTAGTATGCCGATTCACCACCGAGGTCGATATTTCGCCAATGTGGGGAAAGCATCTCAAGCGGATTTAGAATGGCTCTTCTCCACAAAATGTCCTTTTGTGAAAAAAGTAGAGAACTAGGAAGGATGGTAAAAAGGAAAAAGTCGGTCATTGGCCGACTTTTTTTCATTAGATAAAACCCAGAAAACGTATAACAAAATAAATTATTTATGCGCGCTGTGTCCTATGAAGAAAGAGCCAAAATCCTCGCTACCCTTGAAGAATGGAAGCAACACCAAGATTATAGCGAAGGTGTGAAACACTACCAAAAGTGGATTGGCGAAAACGGCACCTATTGGGTGCTTTTGCTCGGCAGTAGTAGCTACAACCAGGAGAAGCTTTTGGCCAGTCTCACGCAGCTCGAAGAGGAGCTTCGTGAGCAGCACATTGAAGCCAACAACAATGAGCCCGAACAGGTGAAAGAATGGCGACGTGCCACCAAAAGCCTGATGAACGAACGAGCTGCTCTGAAAGCCCAGCTGAGGGTAGTAGATAAGGAGGAGCGAAAAACCAAGGCTTTCCAGATTTTGGAGATTTCTGATACGCTTGATGATCTCTTTGGGCGGATTGATCTCTATGAGCAGCAAGGTCACCTATATCAACCGATACCGGTCGTAGAAAGTCCATTGCGTCGATTTCTCAACCTTCGAAGCTACATTTCGCGTACCAAAAAGCAATTGATTGCCGCCATATTGCCCGACGATATCGCCAAACTACAGAAGAAATTAGAAAAATATGAACTGGAGCTGACCGCTCTGGCCGAAACCGCAGAAGTGAAAGATTACTTACATCAATGAAAAAAGAGAAAGCCGTCGCAAAGTCAAAAAAAAGCTTAGATGAACGTTTTCAGGACGATTTTGATGCTATCTACCGGCATTATACTAACCCTAACTCGAAGCTAAGTGAAAAACAACAAGAGCAGCTACAACGTTGGACGTGGTGCCGCGAATGGTACATCACTTATGAGCCGTTCACAAATCGCGAGCTCGTCAATGTAATGATGCAACAATTTGAGATCAGCGAGAAACAAGCCTACATCGATGTCTACAACACCATGAAGTTCTTTGCGAGCATGGAGAAAGTCAATAAGGAGGCTGAGAAGGTCATGATGGTGCATCGTCTAAAAAAAAGAAGGCACAAGCTCGATGCCATTGTAGACACTGAACCCAAAGCAGCTGGAGAAGCCACGAAAGCAGACAAGCTACTTGCTGAAGTGCTCGGCTTTATGGAGCCAGACAACTTGATCCCAGCGCCAGTCATCATTGAGATCAATCCTGTGTTTGATCCCACACTGCTAGGGTTTGAACCTATCCAAAACCTTGAGCTGAAGCTGAAAAAATACCGTGAACGTAAGAAAAATGAATCGCAGGCAATCGATGTAACCTACGATGAATTAATGGAAAACCCCAATGCAATACCAATCCTCCCCCAACGGACAGAAAGTACATTACAATAGACCACAGCTCGTCGGTATGCTGATTGATGCCAACGAAGAAACGAATCTCTGGGGTCGAGCGACTGGAAAATCAGAAGGGCGATTATCCGTACGCACGCTCAAGTGTGTTCAGGAAATGCCACGCTCGACCGGTGTCAACGTAGCGAAAACCTATCTCCAAATCCTCGACCGAACTTTGCCGCCAATCCTCAAACATTGGCAGGATTTGGGAATGCGTCGTGACGTTGACTTTTGGGTGCGCAAATTTCCAGACAAGCGTTATGCGATGGAATTACCTTACTTTTCGCCCGAAACAGCAGAGCATAGCGTATTTGTACGTGCCAATGCCAAGCAAGTGGCCGCGATGCGATTGGTAAGCCAGGACCGGCCCGGTAGTTCCAATGGTCTCTCAATTGATTGGATCGTCGGTGATGAGGTTCGGTTCCTTAACAAACAACGCTATGACGATGAGCTTTTACCAGCCAACCGTGGAAACGAGCGGTATTTTTCGGGTAGTTACTTACATCATTCGGTCTGCTTGTGTAGTGACATGCCCAATACGCCAAGTGGCAAATGGCTATTTGAGCGTGAGAAAACAATGGATAAGGAGGCAGTAGCCTTGGTGAAAGCTATCTTGGTGGAGCTGCATCGCCTCAACCCCAAGCATATCCCCATGGAGCAGTTGGCCATTGGCCGACGTCGTAAGGTTATGCGCTACATGAAAGAACTGTTCCTGCTCAGAAAGGATCTATCCTACTACTCCGAAGCCGACACGCTCGAAAACATTGATGTGTTACGTGAGTCATTCTTCGACCGGCAGCGTAAGCAATTACCAAGCTATGAGTACAATAGAGCGATTCTTAATAAGCGCCCCATTGGTGGCCAACAGTCTTTTTATGGGTTGCTGGGTGATAGGCATAAGTACAATGCAATCGATTATAGTGTAGTAGATGCCTTACCTGAAACTGATTATGGAAAAGGTCTGCTGAACAATTGTAAGAAAGACCTCGACCTTAATCGCATGATAGCCCTGCACGCTGCTCCTGACTTTGGGGGTAGCTTCAACTGTATTGTAACTGCTCAACCTGATGGAGCATGCTGTCGCTTTCTTAAGAATGTGTATGTGAAGAATCCACAACGTGTCAAGGATCTAGCAGGCTTATTCAATGACTACTATCGCTATTACTATAAGAAGAAACTTATCTTCTACTTCGACCACACTCACATCCAGTCTAACTCAGTCTCAGATAAGAACCCCAAGGATGAGTTAGTCGACGAACTCCGAGACCTTGGATGGGACGTTGATGAAAGATACATAGGCTTCACACCTAGCTCTTATACTCGTAATATGTTATGGGGTATAGGCTTCGAAGGCAATGATCCTCAAGTAATGTACCCTCTCTTCAACGAAGATAACTGTGCAGAGCTGCTTGGTTCCATGAGTGAAACAGACATTAAATTGGGAGGCAAGGATCCATACGCCAAAGACAAATACCTTGAGCGTGACAAGAACGCTGACCAGGTCGATGCCCCTCACCTCTCTGATGCAGCCGACATCGTATACTTTGGGATGCACCGCGAGCGAGAGAGCGAAGGCTTCACAATCCCTGAGACTTACATCATTTAATCATATATCGCCCGACCGGCAGCGTTGCAATTGCAACACGGGACAGGGGCCCGATGGCTGACGCCCGACAGTGCGGGTTATATTTTTTTCAGGGAAAACGCCAAATGCCTGTTTGTGAAATAGATAGAAGAAAAAAAAATACAATTCGGTGTTCAAATAGCCATTTTTTAGGCTAAAAGTCACGATGTTAAAGCGCAATCAGGGTTCTTTTGACCTAAAAAAACATCAAAAACACCCCTAAAATCAGCATTTAAGCGTCAACTCGTTATGATTGTATATAAAGGATCAGCTTCAGAGACTTTCCAAATTAAAAAACACAAGAAATCTCGGTATGGATTTCAGGCGTTGTTTTTTGCTTCTCATCTTTTTTTAGCGCGGCTCTATGCAACTAGCGATGCGGAGGATGAATTTATGGAAAACGGGGGTTTTGTGCATGAATTTGAAATTGAAGACTGTGAGCATACCATCAACTTTCGTGGCCAGTCAACTTATAATAGTGCATTTCGGAAAATGGTGTATGACTTGCAGCAAAAGGGATACAAATCTGTGAGGATTAAGGGTGTTGTGGATTATCCCTCAAAAAAGTACGCTATTCTCAACTCCTCTGATGTGATTATTGTCTTCGATTTTTCGGTAATAAAAAGTTGGAAGCTGATTGAAAGAAATGTCAAGGTGAGAAAGTAACTGTCCGAATCGTACGCTAATTCTGCTTATATCTTCGGTCATGATTACTGTTCAGGAGGCTTTTCAGCGTTTTTTTCTTACTCAAGGCGACGGAATGGATTTTCGTTGCAATCAAATCACCTTTTGCACTGCCGATAGAAAACGTAACACTGGAGGCGACTTGGTAACGCTTCATAAAGCGAGACTCATGGGCATGTACCATCCAAAATCTGAACCGAAAAATGGCAAAAAGAAACATTATAGGCGACGGGCTTGGAGGGATTTCTATGATGAGGACTCGATGAAAAATTACAGGATTCATATTGACTTAATCTTATCCGTCAACGACTTAGAGATAGCGTAATGGTAATTGAAGTTTCTGAAAATGCTTATGTGTTAGGCAAAAGCAATGTTGTGATCACTGAGGGAGACATGCCCGGCTCTTCGCCTACCATGACCGTAGTAGAAGAGAACAAATGGCAATCTTCCGAAGTTGTCTTTTGGGGTGAGGACAATGATTTTCCACGCAGAATCGTGGAACAGGCCATGAAAGTAGCAGTGGTTCCACCATCGTTGTTTTTCCACGCCAATATGCTTTCAGGGTCTACCATTTTGCCCGTGATTAAGCATTATGAGGTAAACAATCAAGGCATCAAAGAGGTAATTGAAGTAGTAGATGATCCCGAAATCTGGGAGTTTATGAACAATGCTCACTTCAAACGTTATCGTCGTGAGTGCGCGGTCGACCTTTTCTGGTTTCAGAATACTTTCCCAGAACTGATTCTTACCAAAGACCGGAAGAAAATCGCGCTTATTTCGCCCAATGAGGCAATGCACTGCCGTTGGGCAAAGCAAAATGAGCAGGGTATTTGCGAATCCGTGTTGGTGTCGGCCAACTGGCCAAAAGCCAAAAAGGGCGATAAGTACGTAACCGAAATCCCTGCCATTAACCCTTACGCTTACGATATCGTAGAGGCAACCCGGGGACAGTCAAACGACTATAAATTCATTTACCCCTGCTCTTATCCTTCTCCTGGTCGCAACTTCTATCAGCTCGCTTTTTGGGACGGTATTAGGCAATCTGGTTGGATGGAAATCCTAACCCAAATCCCTTCACTCAAAGCCTATCTTCTGAAAACTCAGATGCGAGTAGCCTATCACATACAGGTGCCTAGCTCCTATTGGGAAAAGACTTACGGCGAAAAATGGAAAAAGGCTGATGCGGTGCAGCGAAAAAATATCAGGAAAGAACACTTTGAGGCGTTTGACAAAATCCTATCGGGCGAGAAAAATGCGGGCAAGGCTTTCGTCTCTGAATACGGACAAAGTCTAGATGGGAAGACTTCAGAGCAATGGACTATTGAGCCGATAAAAGATCCAAACCACGATGGAAAGTTTGTTCAGGATAGTCTTGAAGCCACTGCCAACCTCTTTTACGCACTGTCGATTGACTTGACATTGGCTGGCTTTGCGTCCAAAGATATGGGAAGCCGCTCCGGAGGAAGCGATAAACGTGAAGCATTGTTAATCTACCTTGAAAAGATGAAGCCACTCCGAGAAATTGAGCTGGAGCCATTGCGTTTTGTGGCGAGATTCAACGGCTGGCAGAAGAAGTATCCGAAGCTTGATTTCATTCATCAAACAACGCTCCTTACTACTCTGGACACAGGAGCATCCACTAAACAAGTGACCACCTAATGGGCTTATTTGACACGACCGAGCAGTTGCAAGATTATGTATCTGTCACTTCAGACCTCAGCTTGCAAACAATGAAGCCATTTTTTGTCTTGGCGGAGCTGAAGCATATTTTTCCAATCGTTGGACGTGATTTGTGGAAAAATATTATTGAAAATACCTCTGGGGAAGGCTATGAAGTTATCGTTGAGCAAGCGAGGTTTACGCTGGCCAATCTAGCCATTTCGCTCTATATTCAAAATGGGGGCGCCATGATTGGTAATGAGGGGATTTTCTTCTCCAAAACTGACAACATGTGGCGACTCTCAGATAAGGACAAAGCTGATATGAGAGCGCAATTTTATGACGCCGGGATGATGTCGTTAGATATGTTGCTCGAAACACTTGATGCAGAAAGCACCGCTGGCTACAAAACGATATGGAAAAATTCTAGGCAAGCCAAAAGATTCCAAAGTTTACTTATCCGCTCGGCCAGTGCTTTCGACGAGCTGGTGCAAACCTTTCATTCACGTGTCACTTTTGCTTCTATGTATGACCTGCTCTACCACGTGCAGCAGCAGAAAATTGTACCGATCGCTAGTGGTTTTTTTGAAGCTTTGCTCGCAATTGACCCAGATAACGAAGAAAGCGAAGCAAAAAAGCAAATAAAGCAAGTTGCTTGTTCCGCTTTGGCTTTGCTTGCTGTAGCAAAAGCACTGCGAATCGGAACTTATGAGCGGACTGAATTTGGCTTTCAGGTCGTGGGAGCTAAAGTCAATAACCCTTCAGACCAAATATATGAATACGAGACCGATGGCCAAGCAGCACTGGAAGAGCTACGCAGGTTGCTTGAGGAGCATCTTCCAGATGGCTACGTAGCCTTACCAAAAAGTTCGGACGACGGATATTTTTCAACCAACTCTGGCATTGTGGTAGCATGAGAAAAATCCAGTATAGCATAGGAGGTGAAGTAAGGTATTTTGAAGGGCCTTCAGAATGGAAAGAGATGAACTCTCAGCAGTATCTGGCCACAATAAAAATCCTGTTGAGCGTAGAAAGCAGCTCAGAAAACGTTTGGGCAATTCCTCCCATTTTGTTAAATATTCCACTGAAGGAGTATTTTCAAATGAATATTACCCAGCGGACAACCCTTTTAGTTTCGTTTCAGCACCTTCGCGAATTCAAAGAGCTCCCTGTTAAGTGGTTGATCTCTAAAATAAAGGTAGGCGTTCGAATTTGGCATGGACCCAATGAGAAACTAAGCAATTTGGTTTTCGCAGAATTCATGTATGCTGAGACGATGCTTGAACGCTACTACAAGAAAAAAGACAGTTGGGAGCTTGATAGGTTTATTGCGATTTTCTATCGACCCAATAATTTTTTGGGGTCGCGGCCAAAATTTTACAATAAGCAAGTGGATGAGAGAGCCAAGGCGCTTAAAAACTTGCCTTTTCATGTCAAAACCGCAATTCTACTGAATTATCAGGGTTGGAAGTATAACCTCAAACGTCTTTTTCCCTATGTATTTCAAGAAGGTAGTTCTGAAGATACTACCCAAAGCTCCAATTGGCTAGAGCAGGCCGTGCGGCTTGCGGAGCACAAACAAAGTGAGGTAGATGTAATCAAAAATACCAATCTATACGAGATACTCGCCAGCTTCAATCTGAGACTCAAAGACCACGAAGCGTATAAAAAATCCCTTACCAAAAGCCAAACAACATGATTACGTTTCTTGAAAATACCCTACAAGCTTACGCCAATCAGCTGATAGGCTTGAAACGAGCCGATGGTAAGCGCAATTTTTTTGTGGTACCAGATCCTGAAAATGCCGAAACGGCCTTGGGTGCGCTACGAAATGAATTAGGGTGGCCAATTTTGCTTCTCGAATTTCCAGACAATGACATCGATGAAGGCAGTGTAACGACCGATACCCTTCAAGTAGGGCTGTCGGTGATGAAATACGTTGATACGAAAACCAAAGGGATTGATGAAATAAGGTCTCATATCTACGAAACTTGTGTGCCTTTGCTAGAGCAAATCATCGCACGTCTGAAGAAGGACGCTTGGAGTAAAACGCTCAAGTATAATTGTGCACCGGTGCAAATAAGTACTAGGCTACAAGGGCAATGGATTGGACCCGTATTAAATTACGCGTGGGGATACCGATACTCCGTAGAAATCAAAATATACCGGGATCCGTTTCGGGTCAATGCTTCGATGTGGTCTTAGTGTCCTATTCTTATCGTAATAAAGCACCCTATTTTCGGGTATGGGTGTTTCAATTTCTTCATTGCCAGCGGCTGCTTTTAGCCAAAATCGCATTGTGGCTACCTTCACGACCGATACTCCTTATGAAAACGAGGGGGTCTTGGCTGTCAATGATGTATATTTCACTGGCTCACTTTCTCCTAACATAGTAATCGAACTGCGATGGGGAGAGAATCTACAGCGTTTTACGGCCAAAATCATTCCTCTTTCTAATAATGAAATCCCATCCGGTAATGGCCAAATTGCTCACCTCGGTACCATAAAAACTGTACTCGAAGCTAATTTCTACGTGAATAGGGATTTTACGCTGGAGGTTCCTAACGACCCTGATTTTCCACGCATTATTTTCACCGCGAAGCGCAAAGAAATTGGTCTCAACTTTTCGCCCTATGCTTTTCAGGGTGGATTAGTGCGAAGCCTCACCAATGGGGTTGCTACGAAGCTCAAGCAAAACCACGGCGTGAAATTAGAGTGCCAAATAAAAAGAGGACTAAATTATGAGACGATCTATGATGAGCGTCTGCCTTTTGGGGGGCGAACCTCAATCAAGGTTGACATTGCTAGCCTTCTCCACGCCGAGCTAAAGCCCGATTTTCCGGGGAGCTGGGCGGGTTTTGCGCCGATTCGTCACACTGCTTCAGCGTTGAAATACCGGCTGCGGTATGCTGAAGCAAGTGCCCAAGTTGGAACCCCGGCAGTGACAACCGACAAAAACGTGATTTGGGGTGGCAATGGCTACTTAAGCGGCCTCAACAAGATACCTATTGATTGGGTAAGGGGAGAAAATAGTAACGCCGATCGGGCGCTCAGGCACGGTAGCAATATGAGAGTACTACAAATTGACGAACCTGCTTTCCTTACTTTTTTCAATACAAGAGGCACTTACGCAGAAATCAACGTCAGGATAAGGGTAGAATACCAAGATGACAGCTTACAGACTTACAATTATCCAGCACTTGCTGGCGTCTCGCTCTACGAAAAAATTACTTTCGACGTAAGTTTCTTGGGGCTTAATGTGCCTGCGGTTAATCCCGAAAAAGGGGTAAAGTCTTATTACGTTTCGATTTGGGCTGGTTCGACACAGCTGCTTCAGGAGTACAGGTACTTCGTGGATTATGCGAATCGCGAAAATAAGCGATTTTTTCTATGGTGGAACTCACTTGGGGCTTGGGATTCTTTCTGCACCTATGGAAAAGCAGCTAGTGAAACCAAATATACCAGTACCCAGATTGAAACAGTACTTGCGCATCAATATAGCACCAATCAAGCACCCCTGTCCGACTCAAACATTAAATCACATCGCAACTTTAGCGTAGCAAGTGGGAATGTTAGCTTGTCCCAAATAGATCTTTTTGAAGATTTTAAGCTGAGTCGCTACAAGTATGAATACGTTGGCGGCCAAGTGATTCCAATTGTAGTAAGTGCTGATGCGCTGGTAAATGAGACCGACGAAGAAAACTTCTACAACCATACATTTCAGTATCAGTACGCATTCAAAAACACTAATTACGATGGTTGATGACATCTTCCCGCCCGGCTTCGTTCCGGGTGGTGATATAATTCCTGATGCAACCCCTGCAGCGCCTACTGATTTGGATGCGACGCCAACCATTGGAAGCCTGAAAGGAGTACGTTCGAATGGTGTAGCTGAAGCATTAGATGACAAGGAGCCAACGATAGAGCCGCCTACTGAAAATGCAGTACAAAAAGTGTGGGTTGGTACAAAAGAGTGGCGTGACTTACCAACTTGGATCCAAAGTCTCGTAGGACAATTAATCAACGATGCACTAGAAGATTTTGACTGGCAACAGGTAAGTGATCAATTTAATCTTATCACCGAAGAGGCTGACCCGACTGTGCCAGCCCACGTTAAAAGCATCACCGAGGAGCAAAAAGAAGCCCTTGCATGGTTTTCCTCCAACTTCTCACGTGAGAACCTGACGCCTGGACACGTGGTCATTATTGGGCAGGATGGCGATAGCCTACAAATTATGCCTTTGGGCGAGCTGCTTACGCCTTTTTTTCCGGCTCTTTCGTCGGTTCTGAGTGGGGTTGTGGCGCCGATTACAAGCCTTTCTATCGTGCAGCAGGTGAATGACATCAAGGTCACTTGGACAGACATCACCCGCAAAGCAGGTTATTATCAGGTGGAAATGCGGCATCGGATTCAAAACGGGGATTGGACTCAATACGTGCTGCTTAATCAACCGGACTTCTCAGTAAAAGAACACCTGTGGGAACGAACCCACATTCCCACGGGGGTAACGCACGTAGGGGTACGGGTTCGCTACCTCGACAAAGAGAATGTGCCCTCTGAATGGAAATTGGCCGAAACTACCTTCAATTCAAATGCGCCGGTAATAACCGAAACGCTCTATGAGCGGGTGGCCTTTTCGGGTCGCTGGTGGAGTCAAGGGGCAGTGGTGGAAGAAACGCAGTACGAGCGGGTAGCCTACTCTGGTCGCTGGTGGAGCGAAACCGTGGCACCTGAACCCGAAGGGGATACGCCTCCTACAGCTCCTAATCCTATCGTAGTAGCCCGCAACGCGGCTAACCAGATCAATGTGACGATTCCTTTGGAATTGCCTCACAATCCTATGAGATTGTTTGAGCTAAATTACCGAGTTGTCGGCACGGAGGCTTGGCGGGTCTACACTAACACGGGTTTGTTGGCTGCTCCCGCGACTCCTGCGCTGCTGAGCGGCCCCAACAATGGACAAGCAAACTTTTCGTTTCTGCTCCAAAACGCCTACTTCACCCAAGGCCGCATCGAGGCGCGCGCCCGGAGCTGGCAAAACAGCGTTGCTTCTCCTTGGAGTACAATCGTAGCCGAGCCAATCAGTGGGGGCGGTGGTGGTAGTACCACGCTGCCAAGCAGCTACGTACTTCACTACTATATGAGTCAAGCCAACGGCTTTTTGGACTTGGTAGTTGAAAAGGGAGTAGATGGGCTACCCTATATCAGCGATAATG
>NZ_AUIF01000042.1 GCF_000423565.1 Runella zeae DSM 19591
TGGGTCATTGAAGCCATAACTGATAAAAAAAATACCTGCAAAAGTCAGCATCTCAAGCAGCAGGCAGATAGCCTTATGAAGTACTACCAACATAATCGATACCGAATGAAATACCATGAATATCGGGCTGTATTGGGAGTGGGGCTATTGAATCGGCCATTAGCACAGTGGTGCAGCAAAGGTGCAAGCTCGTAGGACAACGTTGGACTAAAGGACTAAGCGCAGTACTCAATATGCGTACCGTTTTTAAAAGTCAGAAAAGAGATAGCTTACGCAATGTAATCGCCCTAAAAATGGGCCTCAAACACGCCGCTTAAGCGACAATTTGGTTTGCGCCCCCGTCCGCCCCACTTGCCACAAACCCATGTCGGGTGTAGTTTTATTCAATTAAAGCTTTTTTGATTTGCCTTTGTTCTGCTCTTCTTTCAGCTTTCCAATATTTTCGTTTCAAATACTTTCGTAGGTGTTTCCACCATTCTGTTGAAACTGTTAATTGTCCTTTTCGCTTGTGTGACATTAGTATTTTTTATTTTAATTCAGTTTAGCTTTCTCAAAACTTTCTATGATTAACTTGCTTTGCTTATCCTTATACCAATTGGGGTTCTCTTTAATGTCGTAATATTTTTTATGTAAGTCTAATATATTTTGGCGATGTCTTTTTAATGAACTTTTTGTCTGCGTCGGTAAATTAAAAAACGCAATTATTGATTTTAATTCCTCTGGAGTCAATTCGGTTTTCATTTCTTCGCCACTACAGCCCCTTTTGTAACAAGGTAAAATTGTGATATAGTCGAACTTTACGTAGTTGTTTTTATTTATGGCTAAAACTCGTTTCACTCGATTAGGGTCATATCCGTTATTAGAAATTCGGTCAAAATGCTCTGGGTACATTTCATTTGTAATGTCAATAAAGCCATTTTGTTTAAAAATCTGCACTAACTCTTCTGAAGCCTTATATGTTTTCATTGTTTAGAATTTTAGAGTGTTTCACAAAAATTACCGCTAACATCCCTGTAAATGTAATTAATTTCGTTTATATCTGCTATGGGTGTAGTTCTGCGGGAAACTATCCCGATGAAGATAGACTCAAACGTAATTAAACATAACTAAATTTCCAACTCGTCTAGTGGGTGTTATGTGTATTTGTTAGGGGCTTCTTGTATGACACAAAAAAAGCCGCTGTTTCTGCAGCGGCTTTAGACCCTTCCTTACGTCAGGGTGACAAAAATATGGTGGTCAGGGTGACAAAAGTATGGTGACCTTAACGACTCAAATACAAATTGCGCTCGCCGTAAACTTTTTGGAAGAATTCATCTTCGAGGCTATCGATAAAATAAATCCCCTCGCCCGTAGATTTCATCTCTGGGCCGAGTTCTTTGTTTACGTTCGGGAATTTGTTGAACGAAAACACCGGAATCTTAATCGCCCATCCTTTTTTCACGGGCTTAAATTCGATGTCTTCTACTTTTTTGTCGCCCAGCATAAACTTCGTTGCGTAGTTGACATACGGCTCTTGGTAGGCTTTGCAAATAAACGGCACCGTGCGCGAAGCACGTGGATTGGCTTCAATCACATATACCACGCCGTTTTTGACCGCAAACTGCATGTTAATCAAGCCCTTTACTTTCATCGCTTTGGCCACTTTGAGCGTAATCTCTTCGATTTGGCGAATTTCGTCGGGTGTCAAATCAAAAGGTGGCAAAGTAGCGTGTGAGTCGCCTGAGTGGATACCTGCTGGCTCGATATGCTCCATAATACCGATGATGTGGGCGTTTTCGCCGTCACAAATCGCGTCCGATTCGGCCTCGATAGCGTTTTCGAGGTAGTGGTCTAGGAGGATGTTGTTGTCGGGAATGTCGTTGAGGATTTTCACCACGTGCTGTTCGAGTTCTTGCTCGTTGATGACAATCTTCATGCTTTGCCCACCGAGCACGTAGCTAGGCCGTACCAACAGCGGGAAGCCGAGGGCTTTTCCGATTTCGACAGCAGCGTCGGCGGTGCGTACCGTGTCAAATTTGGGATAAGGAATCCCCAAATCGCGAAGGAGCGAGGAGAAGCGCCCACGGTCTTCGGCCAAGTCGAGGGTATCGAAGCTACTTCCGATGATTTTGATGCCGTATTGATGAAGTTTTTCGGCGATTTTGAGGGCCGTTTGTCCACCAAGCTGCACGATGACACCTTCGGCTTTTTCGTGTTGTACGATAGCGTGCACGTGTTCCCAAAATACCGGCTCAAAGTAGAGTTTGTCCGAAATATCAGGGTCGGTCGATACCGTCTCAGGGTTACAGTTGATCATGATCGTCTCATAACCCGCCTCTTTGGCCGCCAATACCCCGTGTACGCAAGAGTAATCAAACTCGATACCTTGTCCGATACGGTTGGGGCCAGAGCCTAGTACGACTACCTTTTTGCGGTCAGAAGGTACCGATTCGTTTTCGGGTTCATCTTGCGACACGCTAAAAGTAGAATAATAATAAGGTGTTTTGGCTTCAAACTCCGCCGCACAAGTATCCACGCATTTGAATACCCGTTTGATGTTGTGTTCTTGGCGGAATTTATAGACCCGACTTTCCTTCACGCCCAAGAGGTGCGCTATTTGGCGGTCGGCGTAGCCTTTTTGTTTGGCAGTGAGCACGAGGCTTGCCGGAATATCTTCAAGCTCGTAGCTTTGGATTTCTTTTTCGAGTTCGACTAGCTCTTCGATTTGGTGTAAAAACCAAGGGTCGATTTTGGTAAGGTTACGAATCGTCTTGAACGAAAGCCCTGCTTTGAAGGCATCGTAGATGTGGAAGAGACGGTTCCAGCTAGGATGGGCGAGACTATATTTGATAGCTTCTACGTCGGTAAGCTCTTTGCCATCGGCACCGAGGCCATTGCGGCGGATTTCGAGCGACTGACAAGCCTTTTGGAGCGCTTCTTGGAAGTTGCGTCCGATACCCATTGCTTCACCTACCGATTTCATCTGCAATCCCAAAGAGCGGTCGGCACCGGGGAATTTGTCGAAGTTCCAGCGAGGTACTTTCACGATGACGTAATCGATGGTAGGTTCAAAAAACGCCGACGTGCTACCTGTGATAGGGTTGATGAGCTCGTCGAGGTTGTATCCTATCGACATTTTGGCCGAAATCTTGGCAATGGGGTAGCCCGTTGCTTTTGAGGCCAAGGCCGAAGAGCGTGATACGCGTGGGTTGATTTCGATAACGATGATGTCGTCGGTTTCGGGATTGACCGAAAACTGAATGTTACATCCACCCGCAAATTTACCAATACCATTCATGGTCAAAATCGCCAAGTCGCGCATTTTTTGGTAGAGGGTATCGGGGAGAGTCATGGCAGGAGCTACCGTGACGCTATCGCCCGTGTGGATACCCATAGGGTCGAAGTTTTCGATCGAACATACGATGATGAGGTTGCCGAGGCCATCGCGGAGGAGCTCAAGCTCGTATTCTTTCCAGCCCAACACACTTTGCTCGATGAGTACTTCATGAACAGGCGAGGCAAGGAGGCCGTGTTGGAGGGCTTTGTCAAAATCTTCGGGAGCGTTGACGAAGCCACCACCCGTACCACCAAGGGTGAAAGAGGGGCGAATGACGAGTGGGAAACCGATTTCTTGGGCAATTTCTTTTCCTTCCAAAAACGATTTTGCGGTGCGACCTTTACAAACGCCCGCGCCTAATTCGATCATTTTTAGGCGGAATTTTTCGCGGTCTTCGGTGGTTTCAATGGCTTTGATATCCACCCCGATGATTTGTACATTGTATTTTTTCCAAATACCCGCTTTGTCGCAATCAATCGCTAAATTTAACGCCGTTTGACCTCCCATAGTTGGCAAAACGGCGTCTACTTTGTGTTTCTCTAAGATTTCGACTATGTATTTTTTCTCGAGGGGTTTGAGATATACATGATCGGCATTGATGGGGTCGGTCATGATAGTCGCCGGGTTGGAGTTTATCAAGATGACCTCAATGCCTTCTTCTCGAAGCGAACGAGCGGCCTGAGAGCCTGAGTAGTCAAATTCGCACGCTTGGCCGATGATGATAGGGCCAGAACCAATAATAAGGACTGATTTGATGTTGGGATTCTTGGGCATTTTTTTTGTTTTGGGGTTATCGGCTAGATGATGCCAGCTCAAAAATTGTGCAAAATTAGCGGATGAAATCTTTTTAACCCATGAATACTCCAAAAAAATAATATTTGTACGAAAAATAAGTGGATTTCGGTATATCAAAACAAACCCTCATCTTTGTCATTATGAACCCGTTAGCCGATATTTTAGCCCAGTGGGAGCAACTCCACTTGATTTCTACTGAGGAGCGTCAGCGCTTCCAAACCCTCGAAAAACACCGCCCTGTATCCGTTTGGTGGCTGTTGCGTACGTGGTTGTATGTCGGAATTTTACTATTTACGTCTGGGGCGGGTCTGTTGATTTACAAAAACATCGATACCATTGGGCATCAAGCCATCATCGGCTTGTTGTCGGTGCTGATGTTGGGGTGTTTTTATTATACCTATCGACACAGTGCGCCGTTTTCAAAACAAGAAGTCGAGACCGAAACAAAATTTGTGGATTTTGCGCTACTCTTGGGGTGCACTTTGTTTTTGTCGTTGGAGGGCTACGTCCAATGGCAATACAATCTCTTTGGTACTCGATATGGCCTGGCAACGGTGCTGCCAGCGATCCTGTTTATGTTTTGTGCCTACCGCTTCGACCACCGTGGGGTATTGTCGATGGGGCTTACGGCTTTGGCTTCGTGGGTAGGTCTTACGATTACTCCTTTAGAAGTATGGCAGGCCAACGATTTTTCGGGAGCCTCGGCTATTTATACCGCCTTGGTTTTTGGACAAGTGCTGATAGGAGTGGGGCTGGTACTTCATAGGTTCAATATAAAGCAGCATTTTACTTATACCTATTTATTACTTAATGGTAATCTGTTGTTTGTGAGCGCATTGGTAGGTATGTTTAGCCTTGAAGAATGGCCCTTGTATGTGGTATTGATAGGAGGATGGAGTTGGTTTTTTGTGTGGTATGCCCGCCAATATCAATCGTTTTTGTTTTTGTTGATGGCGGCAGTATACGGATACGTCGCTTTTACCTACTTGATTTTTAAGGTGATGGACGAAAGTTTGTGGGTTTTTCTGGGGCTTTTTTATTTCGTAGGGAGTGCAGCTTGCGTAGTATGGTTTTTGGTAAATTTCAAAAAATTGCTCAAAAAAAAATAACAGTATCATGAAAGCATACAACGAAACTTGGCTGCGCAATCAATATGCTTTATCGATGGCTCAACGTTGGAAGCGTGAAGGACTCCTTAACGACTCTCAGTGGAACGACCTCAAGCAGCTTCATGCCGAAGTACCCCACAATCCTAATATATTCATCAAAATTGGTCTTTTTCTTTTTGGAGGAATTGCGTTTTGCTTTGGGGCCGGAATGGCCTTTGTGGTGTTGGGCGAAGGAGGAGGCTTTGCTGTCACGTCTTTGGTATATGGGGTAGGGGTGTTTTTTTTGCTAAAATTGTTGATTCGACAAAACAAATTTCATTTTTCGGGCATTGACAATGCCCTCATTTATGGAATTATTGGGGCTATTCTTCCGGCAGTTTTTGAAATATACAGTGGTTTGAAGCTGACTTCTGCTTGGAGTGGAGTGGCTTTGATAATGCCTATTTTGTTGGTTATGGTGTATATATTCGGCGAACCTTTGGTGGCAGTAGGAATGCTTGGTAGTGGATTGTTTATCATTGCTTCATGGTTAATGCAAACTGCCTGGGGAAAAGCCCTGTTGCCTTTTGCATTGATGTTGGTGACGGGAGGTTTGTACGGAGCGATTCGTTGGTTTTTGCAAAAACCAGCCTCTTTTTACTGGCAAACAGCCCTCGAATGGCTAAGTATAGCATCGTTGGTGGTGTTTTATTTGGCAGGAAATTATGGTTTTGTACGCGAAGCCAATGCCCAGTTGAATGGCCTGCCTGCTCCTGCCCCTGAGATTCCTTTTGCCGCCATTTTTTGGCTGTTGACTTTTAGTGTTCCCGCTCTGTATTTGTACGGAGGTATCAAGCAACGCGACCGTAGCTTACTCTTTTTAGGAAGTGTAGCGGTGGTATGCTCAGTGATTACGTTACACCAGTATCATCCTTTTTTATCCGTAGAATGGATGATGATACTCGGAGGCTTGGTATTGGTGGGCATCACTTATCGACTCATCAAGGGGCTCAAACAGCCCAAAGCGGGTTTTGTATCAGTGGCTGATGCGGAGCAAGAAGAGCGTGTAGGCTTGGAAGCCGTAGTATTGGCGCAACTGACGCAGCAAACCCAGAATGCTGACCACGGCGTGAGATTGGGCGGGGGCGATTTTGGGGGCGGGGGTGCTGGCGACCAGTATTGATTTTTCATAAACCTTGGCGGTGTTTCAGACGCCGCCAAGGTTTATTCAACAGGTAAATAAATATAAAAAGTAGCACCTTGGTTGGGCTGACTGTGGGCGGTGATAAAACCGTCATGGTTTTCAACGATTTTTTTGCAAATCGCTAAGCCAATACCTGTTCCTTCGTAAGTATCGCGTCCGTGGAGGCGTTGAAAAACTTGAAAAATACGCTCAGTAAATTCCTCTTCAAAACCGATGCCGTTGTCGGAGACGGTGAGGCAGTGATAATGAGAATGAACCAAAGGAGCGAAAGAATGGATATTCGGACTTGCTACGACTTTAGCTTCGATGTGGATACGAGGCGGCGTGCCTTTTTGCGAAAATTTGAGTGCGTTGCTAATTAAATTCGTAAATAATTGCTCAAATTGAAAACGGATGATTTTAAGTGTTGGGAGCGACCCACATTCGATAGATGCGTTTTTTTGGTTGATTTCTTCTTGTAGATTCAAAAAAATTGTTTTCAACAATACCGAAAGGTCGGTTGCCTCAAAAGACTGATCAGTGGTACTAGCCCGCGAATAAGCCAACAAATCCAAAATGAGCTGCTGCATTCGCTTTGAAGCCGATTGAATACGCCTGAAATAGTCTTGCCCTGTCAGCGAAAGATTATTCCATTCGTATTCGAGAATACGACTCGAAAACGCCTGAATTTTGCGTAACGGCTCTTGCAAATCGTGGCTTGCCACGTAAGCGAATTGCGCCAGTTCATCGTTTGATTTAGCGAGCTGTTCGTTAGTGATTTTAAGCTCATGTGTTCGTCGAGCCACGTTGATTTCTAGCGACTCGGCTAGTTCTCTTAGTTGTTTTTCACTTTGTTCGATTTGGTGGCGTGCTACTTTTTCTTCGGTTACGTCTAGCACCGTTCCTAGCAAACGAAATGGTTTAGATTGGTGGTCAAAAAGTACTTTACCCTTCACAATCATCCAGCGGATAGACTGATCTGGATGAATGACGCGCGCTTCGTATTCGAGTATGCCTTTACGTACAGAAGCTTCATGCGCTGCCTGACGTACAGCAAGGTCGTCGGGGTGAATTCTTTGAACGAGTATTTCTCGGGTAGGAGTGTCGTTTGGCTCAAATCCAAAAATTTCTAAAAACCGCTTTGAGAAACTCATTTGTTGGCTGGCTAATTCAACTTCAAAGGTACCTAACCCAGTGATACCAACGGCCATTCGTAAACGTTCTTCTGCTTCTTTGATTTTTTTGCGACTTTCTACCTTTTCGGTTACATCGTATACAGTTGCCATGATTCCTGATACCTCGTGGCTAGTATCAAAAAGGGGAGCGTATTCAAAATCAAGATAAAACGCCCGCCGCCCATCATGCGAATCTATATAAGCGAGCGATTCTTTTTCTTGGTGGGTTTGGGCATTCTCAAATACTTGTAACAACAGCTCGGGGTATTTTTGCCCCCTCAATTCGGGGAAGACGTCGAGTAGTTTTCGGCCTTGTACTTCTTCCAATTTTCGTCGCCAAACATTTTTGAGCATCGTTTGGTTGGCTAAGTCAATTACTAAGTCACGTCCCCTAAAAATGGTCATGGCAATGGGAGACTGATTGATAATGTTTCGAAATTGGGCTTCACTTTGCTGAAGAGTAAACTTAGCCTCTACTTGTTTGGTGACTTCAGTGGCTACGACGATTACGCCGTTTATGGTGCCGTCGGGTTGGTAGAGGGGTTGGTATACAAAATTGAAAAAGGTTCGTTCTCTGTTGTCAAAACGATTGATTTCTACCTCAAACTCATGACCGTAAGCAGGTTGTCCAGTTTCGATGACGCCCCTTAATAAAGGTTCAACAATGTCTTTTACTTCGGGTAAAGAATCAAAAAGCGAACGCCCTACAAATACTTCTTCTTTACGATCGATGATGTGTAGATAAGTTTCGTTGGCCATTTCTACAATAAAATCTTTGCCCCGAAGAATAATAATACCTACGGGTGCTTGTCGGACAGTATTTAGAAACTTGCGGGCGTTTTGGTCGGCTTCTTTTCGAATGTTATGCGCTAAGAAGGTTTGTTGTTTGATTTGTTCATCGAGCTGTTGTATCGTTTGATGAAGTTCGAGCAGTTCTTGACAATTGATCCAAAGTTGTTGGGGATTGTCGGAGGTAGTTGTTTCTAGGTCTTCTTGTAATACTTGTTTTTCTATCGAAAGAAGTACCTCTATGAGTTGATTTGATAGTTCATCAATCCTAAGCAGCCCTTCGCGCGCTTCACCAATTTTGCCGTTTTTGTAGAGTTCAATTAGAGATTTAGCTTCAAAATGAATTTCGTGATGGGTTTCTTCAAGCACTTGTATGCTGGGGATATGACTGTACACTTGAAGCGCATGGTCGTGTAGCCACTTGCCAAAGGGGCATTCTACTACCGATACCACGCTACTTTCGTCCAGTGAAGCGCCGTAGAGTAGTGAGCGCAATCTGGTCTTAAATAAGATGTGCCGAGTTTTGGCCTTTTGAAAATCAAGTTGAATCAAATTCATGGATGTACAAATGGGCGGATTGGTGACCTTAATTGGCCATTATTTAAAAGCTTGTATATACTTACGTTTAAAATCGTCTAATAGCATTATATATTGATATTTTTGCTATACACACATTGCTTATAAAGTTGTTAGGTAAACTTGAAGATTGATTTTCGGTGGTTTATATGGTTTTTGGTCAAGGTTTTAGATGGCTTTTCTTTTGGATCTTTAGTTGATGACCCATTGATGTCAAGGGCTCAATCCAGTCTTTGAATGGCTTAAATAAAAAAGCATGGCCAATTCCCATATTTAATTCAATTTCCTCAAATTCAACGTTTCTTTTATTTGTGAATATTTTTGAACACGAGCCTTTTGTATCTGTTTTTTCATAAATTGAAAGAAATTTTCCTTGGAAAATGTCGGAATGCTGTGAATAATAATCTATTGCATATTTACTGCAAAGCCCAATCAGCACGTAATTGAGTTGAGTTTTTTTGGTAATTAAAGCAACCTCAAGTGCAATATAGGCTCCCAACGAAGCACCTACAATTAGGATGTTTTGCATGGGAACTCCAAATGAGATCAAAGTATCTATTTGGAGGCTGATTTTCTTGGCATATTCAACTTCATTTGTCCCTTTGGGCCTCACTTCGCTAATTACATGGAAACCCTTCATTGATAGGGAGTCAAGAATAGGATAATATTCATACTTCCCATAGTATTTGCTGACAGCATGGGGGCCTTCATCCTGAACGATACCTCCATGCAAGTAAAATAAATAAATTTTATGGGTGTCAATAGTTTTGGGTATAGAAGTAGTAATAGATTGAGCATAAATGGTATTATGATCTGTCAAATGGGCAAATGATAGTAGCCATACAATGATTCTTAGAAGTTGTTTCATCATCGGATGTAGGATATTTTATTGTAGCTTATGATACCAGCAGTAGCTCGTCATGCTCTAAATGAAAGAAAAAAAAAGTATAACACTATACTGTCCTAGAAAACCAACTAATTTCAATATACCAATAAAAATTTCTCTCGGCTCGGCTGGGTATAGTGCTGGCTCCAGTCAATCGCCAGAATTTTTTGGATGAGCAACTTAAGTTGCTGAAACGACCCTGGTTTTGATACAAAAAAATGGGCGCCTTGGGCGTATACCTTATCTACAGCGTCGGGTTGGGAAGTGGTAGAAAAAATAATGATAGGGATGTTTTTCAGTTTCTCGGTTTGCTTGATTTCTCTCAAACATTCAAAGCCGTTTTTACGTGGCATGTTGAGGTCTAAGAAAATAACATCGGGTGGAGGAGGGACGGTTTCCCTAAGAATATCCATCAGTTGCTTACCGTCGTTGGCGGTAGTAAGATGTGTATACTGAGCTACTTCCCGCAGCGCATCCTCAAAAAGAAGACGATCATCAAAATCGTCATCTGCTAAGAAAATATTCTTTTGGGCGCTTGAGAGTAGATTCATAAGTTGAACATGGACGGATAATATTTCCTAAAGTTAACGTACTTATCGCGACTTCTCAAATAAGGTACACCAACTTCGCCCCAAAAAAGCCTTTTAGAAACTTGACAAATAGCGCCACAGGCGTAGTTAAGAGGGATATTGGGAGAGGGGTAAAAAACACCAAAATTTTACTTTTCAAAAATGAACTACAATCCTATGCATGTTCGCAAACCCACTAAACCTATGAAAAATCCTCTTTGCTTGATGAAATATTTGTTCTCTTTTTGGCTTCTTTTGTTGATTTCTCAAAATGCTTTTACCCAAAAAAATCTCTCTTGGCCAACCGACTTGCCTTGGTGGAAAAAGAATAATCTCAGGGTGATTCAGACCAATTTGCCCGCCTATGAAGCCGCTACTTTACATCCCGATTCACTCCTCAAAGACTTGAAGGCTTGCTCGGCCAATACCCTGCTTATCAACGCGGGCGGTATTATGGCTTTCTATCCGACCAAGCTTCCTTTTCATTATACCAATCCTTACATGAAAGGCAATATGCTCAAAGATGTCATTGAGCGCTGTCATCGCAACGGCATCAAAGTCATTGTACGGTTTGATTTTAGCAGAGTTCATGAAAGTATTTTTAAGGCGCATCCCGATTGGTGCTACATCTCGCCCAAAGGCGAACGTATCATCAATACCGATATGTACGTGGTGTCTATCAATGCGCCTTATGTGCAAGATTGTGCTTTCAAAATTATCGAGGAAGTGATTGACAATTATGGAATTGACGGCATTTTCTTAAACATGCCAGGCTACCAAGTCAACAATCCCTATGAGGGGAAATACCACGGTATTGATCAAAATGAATATGACAAAAAGCGTTTTGCCGAATACAGCGGGGGGCAAGCGCTCCCTACCGAAGAAAACAAAGCAGACGCGGTATTTCAGAAGTATTTAGCTTTTAAAAAGTTTACGGTAGAAGATTGGTCAAAACGATTGCATGCGTTGGTAAAATCAAAAAGTAATCAAATTGCCATTTGTACATACATGGATAAGTATGTAGACATCATTCGGCACGAGTCCCAAACCAACAGCTTGCCTTATTGGCCTTACTCTGCTTCCGACAATGTAGGCAATGCCGCCAACTCCTTCCCCGACCATATCATCAGCAACAGTAGCATTCAGCAAATTTCGTTTCAGTCGCGCTACAATGCCGTCGAACCCGAAGAAGTTTCCATTCGGCTTTACGAAAATATTGCCAATGGCTCAGGACTTGACATCAGTATGATGGGCGATATGCGCGGCTACGAAGATGAGCGCAATTATGGGGTGATTCGTAAAATCTACGCCCATCACAAAAAATACGAGCCTTATTTTGGCAAATATACTTCTACGGCCAAAGTCGCGGTGATTGCGCCCGGTGCTTGGCCTAGCGGTGCTCCTATGCAAGAATATCGCGGTATACAGCTCATGCTCAGAGAGGCACATATCCCTTTTGATATTGTGGAAGATGCTCAAATAGAACATCTTGCCGCCAAAATAAAAAAGTACGGCTTGGTGATTCTCCCTGACATTACTTATCTCAGTCAAGCTTCGGTGCAGGTGCTCAAAGAAGCCTCTCGTCAGGGCGTGCATCTCATCGCTACCAATCATACTTTGTTTGATAATCCTGAGGCCCTGCGCGATTTGTTTGGGGTAAAGATTATCAACAAAGACCACGAAGGCAGCGGCTTCTATCTCACACCTGACAAAAAAGAGGTATTTAAGCGATTGGATAAACAAAAAATGCTTTTCTGGAAATTCAATTTGGGGCTTTATGATATGTCGGGGGCGGATAAAACTTTTTTGCCTATACTCAGCAAAGGCCGCCCTGGGCCGCCCGAAATCATCGGTGGACACGAGCCGACGGGGTATTTTGGGATGTCAATCAAAGAGCATCCAAGTAGCAAAGCCGTGATATTACCTATCAATTTAGGGCGGCTTTATTATATTCATGGCTATGAGCAGCACAAAAATATTTTGTTAGATGCCATCGATTATATCTACCCAGAGGCAGCGAAGCAGCTCTTCACCAATGCGCCTGAGCGGATAGAAGTAATTGTGAAAGAGTATCTTAAAAATACCCCCGAAAATCACCTTAAAAATACCCCCGAAGGTTTGATCATTCATTTGGTCAATCTCACCGGCTTTAGTGGCAATACCTATTTTGCACCTTTGCCAGTGTATCAGCTTACTTTTAAAGTGCCTGCCTCTTTCAAACCCAAGCGGGTCTTTACTATGGTGGCCTCCAAGCCTGTTCCTTATGTTTGGAAAAACGGCTATGTAGAATTAAAACTCGATAAACTCGAAGATTTTGAAGGGATTGTGATTGAAAAGTAGAGTTTGAGTTTTTTGCTTTACCGAAAATCCTGTCAATTTAAAATGCTTCGCCCGTAAACAAATAGAAGTTGGGGCCATCTTCTGAAAAACCCACATCGAAGCGAAGATAAATGTCTTTTTTGGGAAAAAGCAGATAGCGTAGACCTACACCGCCAGTGGTACGGATGTATTTGGTACTGAACGTATTAATGGTAGGTGCTACGGCAGCGGCTCCCGCAAACACCGCCGCGCCAAATCGTTTGCTAAAACCAAAAGGTAGCCATCGATGTTCGATTTGGGCAGCGAGCATGTTTTTGTCGCGATAGCGCCCCAAATAATACCCGCGCATGATCATTTCGCCACCCATGAGCGCTAGCTGATTAAACGGTATATCGCCTCCGTAAAAATTGCCGTATAGCTGCCATGCCAGAACGTTGTTTTGATTGGTGGGATGGTAAGAGCGTACGTCTAAATTGACGCCATAAAAGGTATAATCGCTGCCAACACTAGGATGGTATTTAAGAAATGCTAATTCTCCAAATAAACCTTTTCGGACATTAAGGACATTGTGACGGTTGTCGTAGACCAAGGCTACTCCAAGCCCCACATTGATAGTACCGTTGGAGCCTAGCGGTTTTTCGTAAAAATGATCCTTGGGCTGTACAAAAGAGGCATTATATAATTGTTGATAATCTAGCTCAGGACCCATAAAAAGATTAGGGACGAGTTTGCGCAAAACACGTTGCCTAAACAAAAGATAATTGGCATCTACCAAAGCCGGCTCCTTACCCGCAGGGGCAGGGCCAATGCCGTGGTATAAAAGAGGGAATTTTTGAAATCGAGTTCGGCCCAAAAAAAACCATTTGTCTTTGTCACCGTAAATGGCATTGTCTATCCATAAACCATATTGAGCTTTGAACGTAACAAACCCAAACGCCTGTACTTCGCTGAGGCGGTTGAGGGTGTCGTTTTTGGCCTGAAAAAGCAAGAGTGATGATAAGCCTATCTCAAAACTAGTTTCGGGAGCATAGGCCACAGTAGGATATACCCTAAAACTCGGCTTTCCAAAAGAGGTAGTATCCGAAATCGTTTTTTTGATAAAACGCTTGACCCAGCTCTCTTGACCAAAAGTAGGCTTTACTAAAGCAAAAGTGCAAAGCAAAAGAAATGTGAGCGTCGTGAATGGAGCGGGCATGGTAGTGGTATTGTTCATATATATACGCAGTTTTTGCCCCAAACTGTTCTTTGAAGAAGTATCGTCGTCATGTTGTTCAATAAAGTTTGTTGTAAGGTGGATAGATACACAACGTACCAATAAGTACTAGCATTGTATGAGATTTTAACTGAATTTTTGGCGAATTGTTAGTCATAAAGACTAAAATGAGATAAAAAACATCATTATGACATTTTAGCGAATGCTTACAATGGGTGTGTTTGTAGACTTTGACTTTTTGAAGCGTTTAATCAAATAGCAGAGGTGACAATTACCCCCAATGAAAGCAGTAATAAAATAGTATTTTTTACTTTATCTTTTTATCAAAAGCTTGCAGCGATTTGCTTAATTGCGGGCATAAACACAAAATTGTAGTCTTTTACTTATTAAAATCAATGAAAACAATCAAAGGGCCTGCCATATTTTTGGCGCAATTTATGGGCGACGAAGCCCCTTTCAATTCTTTGGATACCATCGCTGCTTACATGGCCGACTTGGGTTACAAAGGCATCCAAATTCCTACTTGGGATAGCCGCTGTATCGACCTTAAAACTGCGGCTGAGTCAAAAACATATTGTGATGAGTACAAAGGAAAACTGGCTGAAATTGGGGTAGAAATCACCGAGCTTTCGTCGCACTTACAAGGGCAGCTAGTGGCTGTTCACCCTGCCTACGACCCTATGTTTGACGGTTTTGCAGCTCCTGAAGTGCGCAACAATCCCGCCGCTCGTACCGAATGGGCCGTGCAGCAATTGATGTGGGCTGCCAAAGCCTCCCAAAATCTCGGTTTGACTTCTCACGTTACTTTTTCGGGTGCTTTGTTGTGGCCGTTTTTGTATCCTTGGCCTCAGCGTCCAGCGGGCTTGGTCGAAACAGGCTTTAAAGAATTAGGCAAACGTTGGACGCCTATTTTGAATGCGTTTGACGAAGCAGGTGTAAATGTAGGCTATGAACTTCACCCTGGCGAAGACCTCCATGATGGTATCACGTTTGAGATGTTTTTGGAAGCAGTGGGCAATCACCCACGCGCCGGTATCAACTATGACCCTAGCCACTTTGTACTTCAGCAATTGGATTATCTCCAATTTATCGATTTCTATCATGAGCGTATTTTTGCCTATCACGTCAAAGATGCTGAGTTTAACCCAAGCGGCAAGCAAGGTGTTTATAGCGGTTTTCAAGGCTGGGCCGACCGCGCTGGGCGTTTCCGTTCGTTGGGAGATGGTCAAGTGGACTTTAGCGGTATTTTCTCCAAACTTTCTCAGTACAACTACGACGGCTGGGCGGTTTTGGAATGGGAGTGCTGTATCAAATCTCCCGTTCAAGGAGCGGCGGAGGGTGCGCCCTTTATCGCTGATCACATCATCCAAGTGACCGAAAAAGCTTTTGATGATTTTGCAGGAACGGGTGCCGACGAGGCTTTCAACCGTAAAGTGTTGGGATTGTAATTGGTAAATAAATGTATAACAAAAACGTCGGGCAATGAAAATCGCCCGACGTTTTTGTTGATTGAAGCCTAAAAAAATTAATTTCTTGGAGGACCTCCAGGGCGCGCGCCATTAGGACGGCCTGGGTGAGCTTCTCCACGATGGCAAGTAGTACAGCCGATACGTGGCTTGCGCTCTTTGCTAGCATAAGAAGGCAGGGCGGCAATTACGTCATCGTTGATTTTACCTACCATTGCCACCATGTCGCGAGCAATAGCATGGTCGTGTTTTTCTTCAGAAGCCCAGTCGTTGACATTGTGGCAATGATTACAGCTTACGCCTAGGGCTTTGCTCCAGCCATTTTCCATGATTCCAATTACTTGTTCCGCAGGACGGCCTTTGAAAATTTTAATATTTTTAAAGACATCTTCGGCATTGTTTTTTTCTTTCCCTGCAATCGCCTCTTTTACCATTTTAGCGTATTTGGCGCGGTCAGCTGCGAGGCTATCTTCGCGGGCATCGGCGGCGGCTTGTGAGTTGTTGGGAGAGGGAGTCAATGCGACTAAAGACACTACAGCCGTTAGTGCAAAAAGGGCAGTAATCCATTTTTTCATGCTAGAAGGGAGGTTATAAAGTTATGAAGGCAAACTTAGGAAAAAACTATAAATCCACAAGAATTTGGCCAAAAATATAAATATGTCTTTCTTTCATAAAAAAAGCGCGACATTTTGTCGCGCTTTTTTTATGAAATAGCTTAAAAATTACCTCCAAATCTTATCCTACCGAACCTTCAAGGCTTATCTCTAATAATTTTTGAGCTTCTACCGCAAACTCCATCGGAAGCTGATTCAATACTTCTTTGGCATATCCATTGATAATCAAAGCTACTGCTTGCTCGGTTGGGATGCCTCGTTGATTACAATAAAACAATTGGTCTTCTCCGATTTTGGAAGTAGTAGCCTCGTGTTCTACCGTAGCACTTGTATTGTTGACTTCGATATATGGGAAAGTATGCGCACCACAAGTATCTCCTAGTAGCAAAGAATCGCACTGAGAGAAGTTACGAGCATTGGCGGCGCGTTTGAATACCTGAACCAATCCGCGATAGGAGTTTTGGCTTTTGCCCGCCGAAATCCCTTTTGATACAATGCGGCTCTTGGTGTTTTTGCCGATGTGCACCATTTTAGTACCGGTATCAGCTTGCTGCATGTTGTTGGTAACAGCTACCGAATAAAACTCTCCGATAGAATTGTCGCCTTTCAAAATCACAGAAGGGTATTTCCAAGTGATAGCCGAACCGGTTTCGACTTGGGTCCAAGAAATTTTTGAATTAGCTCCGTCACAAATACCGCGTTTAGTAACGAAATTGTAAATTCCTCCCTTGCCTTCTTTGTCACCGGGATACCAGTTTTGAACGGTGCTATATTTTACTTCTGCATTTTCGTGGGCTACGATTTCAACAACTGCGGCGTGCAATTGGTTTTCGTCACGCATGGGAGCGGTGCATCCTTCCAAATAGCTTACGTAAGAGCCTTCATCCGCAATAATCAAAGTACGTTCAAACTGACCTGTTCCAGAGGCATTGATACGGAAATAAGTCGAAAGCTCCATCGGGCAACGCACTCCTTTGGGGATATAACAGAAAGACCCGTCAGAAAATACCGCCGAATTGAGGGCTGAGAAAAAGTTGTCTTTGGCTGGTACAACAGATCCCAAATATTTTTTAACCAACTCAGGATGCTCTTGGATAGCTTCGCTGATTGAACAGAAAATAATCCCTTGTTTCTTAAGTTCATCTTTGAATGTGGTGGTTACGGAGATTGAATCAATAACCGCATCTACCGCTACACCCGAGAGTCGCTTTTGTTCGTTGAGCGAAATCCCCAAACGCTCAAAAGTACGTTTCAATTCTGGGTCTATTTCATCCAACGAACCTATTTCTTTCTTTTGCTTGGGAGCCGAATAATACTTTATCGCTTGATAATCAATAGGAGGGTAGTGTACATTGGGCCATTTGGGCTCGGTCATTCCTTGCCACAACCGAAAGGCTTTCAAACGCCACTCAGTCATCCACTCAGGTTCGTTTTTCTTAGCCGAAATCCATCGAACGGTGGCTTCGTCTACCCCAGGAGCGGCTTCTTCTGCTTCGATATCCGTGACAAACCCGTACTTATATTCGGAGTTGGTTATTTCTTCTAGTAATTCTACTTCTTTGCTCATCGCGTATATGCGTTAATTCTATATTTTTAACAAAAAATACACATATTCTGTTCTAATCGAACTGCAAATATCTTAAAAAACTCGGCCTATTGAAAGCCCTACGGTGGTTCATTTCTTAAAAACCCCAAAACTCTCCTCTTAACGGTACTTATTTCTGGAGCTTGAGCACTGCCAAGCAGGTCATTGTTTGGCTGCTTTTGGTGAGGTGAGTAGCCTCATAAACCATTTATTTTTTCATTTTTTGAGGCGATTTTTGTTTTATGATAACTTATTGATAAATAAATGATTGGGTATAATTGCTGATAGAGCCAAGCCCTTGTTTCTCTCTTCAAAATCAGAATTTTAAAAAAAAGATTCCAACCTTCTGCCCCTTGCTTGGCGTCCTTTGAATGATTTCGAGGCCTTGATTTCACCATTATTAACTTAAAAAACCAAAAACAGTAATGAAATTGATGCAATCAAGAGAGGGGGCGTATGCGGTACGCCTGAGAGGAGTAAGTCGTTTAAAATCAGCTATGAAGCAATCGATATGGGCGGTAGGTGTACTACTTGCAGCGGGGTTGGTAAGTTGTGACAAAACAGATGACAACGTCGGCCCTAATTTTATTCATACAACCGATTTCAACAAAGATACTACTACGTGGCAGACGGGAATCGTGGACTACAATGTTCAGCAAGAAGGGATTATGGAATTTAGTTCAAAACTCACTGCACTTCCTACAGATTCCACCAAAAAAGGTCTCAAGCTCACAAGCAGCAATCGTAGTGATGATGCCTTTATGTATTTGACTCGCAAGCTAACAGGACTTGCTCCCAATCAAAGCTACAAAATAGAGTTTGAGGTGGAATTAGCTTCTCAATATCCTGCCTCAGGAGTAGGGGTAGGCGGCTCTCCGGGCGGTGCTGTTTATTTGAAAGCGGGGGCTTCTGGCACGGCGCCCCAAAAAGCCAAAGATACCGCAGGTGACTGGAAACTCAACTGGGATAAAGGTGCTCAAAGTGAATCTGGTAAAGACGCTGTGGTATTAGGAAATATTGGGATTGAAGGCGACCAATACAAATATCAGCTCATTAAGCGCAATAATCAGACAAAACCTTTTACCGCCAAAACTAACGACAAAGGAGAATTATGGCTTTTGGTAGGTACCGACTCTGGTTTTGAGGGCGTTACGACGATTTATTATACCCAAGTGAAAGCGGTTTTGATAA
This sequence comes from Runella zeae DSM 19591, assembly GCF_000423565.1. Classification (GTDB taxonomy): domain Bacteria; phylum Bacteroidota; class Bacteroidia; order Cytophagales; family Spirosomataceae; genus Runella; species Runella zeae. The sequence goes on from NZ_AUIF01000042.1 coordinate 18,766, forward strand.
AAAATTAGAACATCAGTATGGCTTGACCTCAAACTCAAGCCTCAATTTTTCCTTTTTGCTCATACCCGACCCGTCAAGGCAGCAGCTTTGGCGGGTTTATGCTTTTTTTATCTTTGAAATAACTTATGACAGATTTTGCCTAAGAACTTGTCGAAATCTTCAAAAGTAGGTTTTTGAGTTAGTGCAAATAATAGAAGTAAAAGTAAATTATTCATTTTTAAAATGCGTTAAAAAGGGTAACACCCGCTTCGGTTTGCTCAGGCACTATTACTTGAAGGGATGTTTTATAACGGTGTATGCTATTTTTTAAGTTTTATGTCTTTGTATAATAGACGGCAATCAAAAACTCCTTCGGTCTGCATATCTACATCAAAGGTAATAGCCTCGATTACTTTAAACGTTCTTACGATTAGATTACCTACATATACCTCATTTATGATTTCTGTTGGATATAAAATATTTCCTGATTTTTTGAATATATCCCTGGTGATTTTCATGCTAATTTCTCCATTTTCTTTTGTCATTATTGTACTTAAATGACGATAAGAAGTTTTTTCGATAAGGTGTATGTAGTAATTTCTATTGCGGGATAGATGTTCTAATTTAAAAAATGTTTGCTTATCAATGATAGTGTCTTTTACGGTAGGAGGGTGATTGCTTATACCTTGCCATCCCACAATTGAATCAAAAAAAATCAAGTCAGATTCACCTGTAAAGTTAACTTCTGGGTTTTTATCTCTTTTTTTTGTTTCGAAATGTGTGACTCGATTTCTCATGTACGAAACTCCATTTTCTTGGCATAGACAGTCTGCCTTATCATCAAAAAAAGAGTCAGCTCTATAATGAAAGGGTATTTTTTGTATCTGAATAGTAGAATCATAGAGAGAATTTGGGTGTGATAATCCATTTCCAAAGGAAATTTCGTTGGTCGGCTTTAATTTTATCAATACCGTGGTATTTAACTTTGCAGAGTCACTTCCATGATTTTTTTGAATATATTCTTTTAAGAATTGATTAAATTCTTGAGCCTTAGCTTGTTGATTTAAAATGTATAATATTCCTAAAATGTATGTAAATACCCTCATTTTGATAAGTGTTTATATGTTAGCTATCCGTTTACAGTACAGCTGTAAACGGATATTGCCTTTTTAATTGATACACCCAAACATATTGCCGATGAGCATGCCTGCATCAATTTGTTCGAAAGTGCCATGCATAATTAATGCAGTTGCAATTCCACACATCATTGATGATCTAATCGGCAAGCCTTACATTCCACAAAAGGAACCTTGAAAATTCAATATTTTTCACAAAGTTGGCTAACAATAAAATGACAACTAATTGATTTTTTGTCGATACCTAAACAGTTACTGTTTCCTTTTACTATGCACTCTACTTTTTGCCAAGATTTTTATAGGTTTTATGTATCCCCACCCTAAAGATAAGTAATCCAACAAAGATTAAGATAGGGACAGATGAAGATATGAGGGATGTTAAAGTTTCTGAATTAAAGCCGATTGAAATATAGTAATATGAGCTTATGCCAAAAAAGATGCCTAAGAAAGCATCGAATAAGAGTAGTTTTTTGTTCATTGTTTTACATTTTTTTAAATTATAGTAATAATTATTCATTTTTTCAATTGTGTTAAAATTTTTAACACAATTGAAAGATAAATAATCAACCGGCAATACAACTTCCTATACTCCACCCTGTCCCAGCAGCATCAATTAGTACACCAGCCACAACACCACCAGCTAAACCCCCTGTAGCAGGTACTGCGGCAATTGCTAATCCTAAACCAACAATGCCCAATACCCCAAATACACAGCCCGAAGTGAAAGACCATTTTCCCCCACTAATCTTCTCCATTTGTACATTTTCTAATTTTTTCATTTTACAAAGGTTTTAATTTTAGCCTACCCTTTACGCATTTCGGCAATCGCGGTGACTTGACATCTCGTGCTCCAACATCTATCAACGTTAGCAAATATAAATAGAGAAAAGATTGATGCTTATTCAAAATTGAATAAAATAAATAAAAAATGAAATTTTTATGAGCAGCTTGTTTATGGGTGTTTAGTCCAAAGAAGAAAAAACAACAGAAATAAAACTTAGGGAACAAAGGGTATTGGGTATTATACAAATTGTCAGATTGTGGGTAGAGCGAAAGCATCGTTTGTATAAAAGCAAATCTAATTTTTCGTCTTTTCAATTCAGGATAAAGGATGATAAAATCAGTACTCTGAAATGAATCTAAAAAGATAATTGTAGGCTTTATTTGTTCTAAAATAGAAATAAACGTTTTTTGTCGATTCTCATAGAATTTATCATAAAATCGATCCAGCAAATTATCAAGGTATTTTATCCGCGATTGAGTAGTGTATTTGTCTAGTATTTGCTCACCGTTTAATGCAAAAGGAAAACTCTCTAAGCGAACACATTCAAAACCCACCACCGAAACGTAAGGATGTAGTTCTGATGGTAAACCATATACCACGCGGTCGCCTTGCTGTACTGCCGAACGAGCCAATCCAAAGGTAGCATTGAGGTGTCCTTTAGCGGGACTCATCAAAAAAAGTAGGGTATCGGCCATCATTTATCAAACGCTTAAGGCAGGAGTTGTGGTAGTATTCCATTCGCCCCAGTAATCGCTGTACATATTGGCACTTTGCAAGAGTTGTTCGTGCGCACCTGATTGGGCAAAAACGCCATTTTCTAGTAGATAAATGCGGTCGCAGATACTACGTAATGTATGAAGTCGGTGGGTGATGAAAATGATTCCCATTTCGCTCTTTAGCTGTTTCAAAAGTCCTAACACAAACTTTTCGGTATGACGGTCAAGGGCTGCCGTGGCTTCGTCCAGAATCAGGAACTGCGGTTTGGCCACGAGTGCCCTTGCAAGCCCTATCAATTGCCGCTGTCCGCCCGATAGATTGACACCTTCTTCACCTAGAATGGTCAGAATACCCTGAGGAAAACTATCTAGAAAAGGAGCAAAACCATACTTGTCGAGTAACTGAAATGCGGCAGCAATTTCTTGCTCAGTAGTGCCAAAACAGATATTGTCAATCACTGTTCCATTGAAAATGTGTACCTGCTGAGGTACAATCCCAATCAATTGACGCCAATGATGCACGTCTAGTTCCTCCAAGCCAAATTGACCATTGATTCGTATTCGACCCGCTTCGGGTTCATAAAAACGCTGAATGAGTTGACAAATCAAACTTTTTCCGCCGCCACTTTCGCCTACGATAGAGATAATTTCGCCTTTTTGAAGTTGAAAATCAATGTCTTGCAATAATTGTTTTTTGCCCGGAAAGCGAAACGAAATATTTTGAAACTGTAACGATTGAAAATCAATGCGCTGCTGTTCGTAAGCTACTTTTTCGGCGCTGACATTCACAAACTCATACATCCGATCAAAAGCGATTTTCGCATCGTTGAGCGGGACACTGATGAGGGCTAAATTAGTCACGGAGGGTAGAAGAGACGAAACTGCCCCCAGTATAGCCGTCATTTCGCCTATTTTGATTTGATTTTTATAAACGGCATAGATGGTAATGCCAAGCACTATGCCGATAAAAACGGTGGCGGCTACTCCCGTAGAAGCCGATAAACGAACCTGCTTGGTGCCTGATTGATAGACCCTTTCTTGAAAATTTCCAAATAGAAGCTGATTGAGATTGCTGAAAAAAGGTTGTTTGTTACGATTTTTGACGTCGGCAATGCCCTGAATCGTATTAATGAAATTGCTTTCGCTCAACGAATACGCCACCATGACGTTGGTTTGGGCGTCGATAAGTCCTTTGTTTTGACGATAAATCAACCAAAAATAAATTGGCAAAATCAACAAACTAGCCAAGCCTACCTGCCAATTGTAGTACAACAACAACCCAAACGAAGCAATAACCATCAGCAAATCGACAAGTAGATTACCGGCGAGCATACCGATTGTGTTCTGAATACGGCTAGTGTCGTTGAGGCGAGCCACAAAGTCACCGATTTTGCGCGTATCAAAAAACGACTTAGGGAGATACAGTAGTTTATCAAAAAAAGCGGTGTTCATTCGTATCCCAAATTCTTTGCTTTGACGCATGAGCAAAAACTGCCTCAATACCGACATCCCAACTCGCGCCAATAGCAGTACTACCACCAAAACCGTAGCTAGGATAATACGGGTGGAGTTTTTGGAAGGCAGTATTTTATCAATCAATTGTTGAGAATAAATAGCCATTGTAAGCCCCAACACTGCCATCAATACACCTACGCCCGCACTCACGGCCAACAAAGGCACATCCTGACGAATCAATCCCAAAAACCATTCTTTCTTTCGATTGGCTTGGTCGGCAATTTTTACAAATGATTCGTTGGGCTCTAATACCAAACAATCCCCTGATTTCCAGTGCTTTTTTAAATCTTTTTCTGTCCATTCTACCACGCCTCGGGCAGGGTCGCTTATCAAAGATGACCCAGTTCCTTCCTCCCCAAAGGATGCTTTATTTACTCCCGTTTTGGGGTCAGATATGGGGCCGTACCACACCACATAATGCTGCAAACCTCCTTCAAGCTCGATATGCAATATGACAGGCTTGCCGTGTGCTATGAGCGACGGGATATCAGACTCGTAGCCGTCGGCTTCAAAGCCCAATTTGAGGGCAGCTTCTTTGAGACCTAACAACGACGTGCCGCTCAAATCGGCCCCACAAAAGCGGCGGATTTGTTCGAAATTGCTATCGCCGCCATAAAATCGTACCAATGATAAGAGGCAAGCCACGCCACAGTCGCGCTGATCTTGTTGGAGTACATGACTGCGTTTGATTAAAGTAGGCATGGTTAGAAAGTGGGTAGGTTGGTGATGTACTTAATGACCCATGCAAGCAAGTAAGCCGCAAGTTTAAGAATATATGTCATAATAAAACAATAGGTAACTCCCCTTCTCCAGAAAGGAGAAGGGGGCCGGGGGTTGAGGTTATTTTAGGTATTTGACAATCGCCTCCATTTTGGTTTCTCCCACGTATTTTTTTACCAAATTCCCTTCGGCATCATAAATCAAAATAGTAGGAACCGTACGGAAACCAAACTGTTTATCAGCGGCTTGGGGGGAGATTTGGGCAATGGTAAGCGAAGGAATGGTTTTTTGTAAGGCATATTCTTTCTCAAACGCTCGCAGTACCCAAAGGCGCTCGGTAGAAAGCCAAAACAGTTGGGCATTTTGAAAAGCCTGTGGCTGTTTTTTTAATTGATTGGCCTCCTGTTGGCAATGTTCGCAATGAGGGTCAAAATAAAATAGCACAGTGGGCTGCCCTTTTTGTGAAAGGCTAATGACCGTACTATCCAATGTACTCAGAGCCACCGTGGGCAGGTGTTGCATCTTTGAGGTGGCCTCTTTTTTGCGTTGGAGGGTTTGATAAGATTGTAACATCAACCACACGACTAACCCGACTACACTTAGCAAAAGTGTGGCAATGACTATTTTTTTATTCATAGATTTTAAGGAGTAAAACTCACCGTAATAAACATCACTACTGCCACCCACAGTACCAATCCCATGCCGTAGGACGCTAAAACCACCTCGAAAGATTGGGGCATATCTCGCTCAATGACTTGGCTGACTCCCCTTGCTAACAACACCCAATAGATGATTTCAAAGACATTTAGTAACTGGAGTGGATAGATAAGCCACGGCTGTACAGTAGTATAATCAAAAAAATTGAGCGCGGATAGCGGGTAAAAAATTTGTAAATCTTGTAGTGTATAATCCGTTTGGAAAAGTGCGAACCACAGTATTTTAAGAAACGGTGGAATAAGAAAAACAAACTCCGCTTCTAATGCTAAGCCAAAAGTGGCTTTGAATGAAAACGTATTGGTAATAAAAAACAAGCCAATGCTTAGGCAAGAGGCTACTAATGTAAGTTTGATAAGAGTTAGAAGGGGAAGAATAACGTAACTTACCCATTTCCATTTTTTGCCTTCATTTATTATGTTTTCTATTTGTTCGTAGGTGAGTTGTTCGGCGAAAGTATTGAAATACAAAGTTTCCGAAATTAGTAAATAGTTAGATAGGTATAATAATAACAATATAAATATTATATAAGTAAAGTATTTATACATTTTTTCGCGTTTTATTGATAATAATATAAGGAACTACACAGAGGATGAGCAGGCAAATTGGGGTAAAAATTTTAAAATAATGTAGTAAAAAATGCTCACTATTTTTGGTGTATTGGAAATGTATTAAAAAAATATATAAGATTGCTGTTATAATATTTAATGCATTTCGTATTATTAATAAATTGAAAAGTTTCATGATAAATGTTTTGTAACTGTTTAGGTGCTCTTTTTGCTTAAAAAGTACAATTTAAAGGCTATTAGTATCTGGTTAAAATAGTGCATTTTTGGTCTAATGAAATCTTTAGAATTTAAAAAATGTGATATTTTTCAAACTATGCTCAATAATGAAAAAATAACCAATTGACTATTAGATTTTTGTGTTTTTTAGGGTGTCTAAACAGTTATAACAAATCAAAAGGGCAGCTGAACTGTAAAGACTGCTTTAAACGAGAATTGGAGTAAATTATCTAGGAGATAATTTATCTATTAGATAAAAATAAAATAATGAAAAAATTGAAAAAATAATAGTCAGTATAGTCGGACTAAAGAATGTAATTAAATGTATGAGATTAATTGGAGTCCACTTTAATAGGCTAGTTAATTCTTTGTTGTTGCTAATGAAAGCAAAAATTTGCAAATTTGAAATAAATATCAATGATGAGTATAAAATTTCGTACATTTTTTTATTGGTTTTTTTTGAAGAATAAAAAAGAAATACAAGTAAGTTGATATGTAACAATAAAAAAGATAGTTGAAATCTAATTAATGTAGAAAATGAAAAATTTATATAAAAATCCAAAAGACATAACTCTGACAAGGCGAATAATGATAAGATTTTTTTGTTGTAAAATTGTCTTCTATAGTTGTTATGAGTAAAAATATGTTGATTGTTGTACACTCCCACTAAAGCTATAGTATAAAAACTGTAATATATATATATATGATTAGAAGTAAGTTTCTGTATTGAAAACCAAGTATTATAAATGAATAAAAAAAGAGGTATGGCTAAAATTGTCATAGTGACAATTTTGTTTCGGTTTATTTGCTTAAAATAGGGAATCATGTTTTTTGAAAATTATTTTAATTAAAATACTTAACAGGAACTTTGTTAGAACAACTATTGAAAATGAGTACATTTAATATTTGGTCAAACAAAATGATTTTTTGCCAACATTGAAACAAATGTTTAGGTACTCTTTTGTACTTTAAAAATGTAATTTAAGGCTATTTTTTGATTAGAATAGTACAGCTTACAATTAAAGCAAACCTTGAAAACGCAATATTTTTTAGTCAATTAGTTAACAATTAAAACGATAACTAATTGACTGAGAAATATTTGACTTTTTAGAGAGTACCTAACAAATGTTTATCATCTATAAGGATTGTTACATGATGTTGCAATCCCTGCAATTACTACAGATGCTCCGCCAAGTAATAAAAGACCCGCACCTAAACCCGTAGGAATAGTGGCAAATGTTAAAGCTGCACCTGCAAGAGTCAAAGCACAACCAAATGGGTCGTACCCATTCCCATGTAATTTTTCCATCTGTACACTTTCTAATTTTTTCATTTTAAAAAGGTTTTAATTTTAGCCTACCCTTTACGCATTTCGGCAATCGCGGTGATACCTTCTATAGTAACTGTTAATCTTCTTAGTGAGTGTATCAACGCTGTAAAAATGAAAAAAAACACGGCATTGTCTAAAAAATAACACTTTGATTGGTGATAATCGGATTCGAAGGGGGATTTTGTGCTTTCTTTTATCCATGCCCATTTTTACCTCCATTTATTATGTTTTCTATTTGGTCATAGGTAAGCTTAGTTTAGCGAAAGTGTTGAAATAAAGGTTTTTGTGGGTTAATAAATAGTTTTATGAAAATACAAAAATCAAAAAAACATACATAAGCAACAAACAAAATTTTTATCGCTATAATTTACTTGTTAAAATAATACCAATAGACTACAACTATGAAAGCAATTCCTAAGACTTTAAGGATTATATCTTTTTTTCTTTCATGTCCACTTTGGGTAATAAAATTACTATAAGATATAAATAAGCCGATAATCACGAGGCATATATATATCCAAAGGTCGTAAATTTTTAAGAAGAAAAGAGTAAACGAAGTAATTAAGAGTAGAAACCCAATACTATTTTTCATGTGTATTTTGCGTTCAGTACAATTAGAATTAAATGTGTTATTTTACATAAGTATGTATAATGAAAAACTACTTGTTTTTTTTCTTGTACCTTATTGATAAAGTATATTGTAAGGAATATACAACAAAATATAAAAGAAGTGTTTGGAGTTTTTTTGGAAAAATGCCACTAAATACGCTGATTATTAGGAGCGCGAAAAAGATAAAAAAAGAGTATAAAGATATAGTAGACTTTTTCATTAAATTAATAATTTTTCAGTTGAATATTTAAGATTTTGTACAGAGAGTACGGGTATAATAAGTTATTTTTGAAGGAAATTTTGTTGGTTAATTTTAATTTTTTTTGTACTGTAATATTTTAATTTTTACTTATATAATCTTTTTAAATATGTTATTTTAAGAATTGATTAAAGTACTGAACTTTAGCTTGTTGATTTAAAATGTATAATATTTCTAAAATATATGTAACTATCTTCATTTTGATAAGTGTTTATGTGTTAACTATCCGTTTACCGGATACTCTAAACGAATATTGCCTTTTTTGATTAATACAACTAAACATAGCATCCCCTACATAAAAATAGGATATAGATAAAGCAAACAAGTCACTCTAATAGTTTGCATTTGCAAATGACACCTATTGTTTTTCAATTTAAAATTGTTATTGAAAAGGGCTATTTCTCTTGCGAAAATTATTGCCAATCGAACTGGCAATAATGACAAGAACGACTATTAATGTTGTCTTCATTTACTAATTTTCAAGATTATCAATATGCTACTATTGTTTAAGTAAGTGCCAGAGTAACTATGTAGGACAACACTCCGTCATAGGCTGCTATATGATATGCAGCTTAAGCAGTTAACAGCCAACAATAATAGTATGTGGTTTTACCTGCTCGTTTTCAGGCTTTTGGTATTTGCCTTTGTTACTGATTCGCACCAACGTTAGCAAATATAGATAAAGACATGATTGGTCCTTATTCAAAATTGAATAAAATAAATAAAAAATAAAATTTTTATGAGTGACTTATTGGTGGGTATTTAGTCCAACCAAATAAAAACCATGGAAAAAATAGAAGTAAAACTAAAGAGACTTCGCTATGAGAAGGGGTATACTCAGGAGAAAATAGCAATGAAATTAGGTATATCGCAAGCTACTTATTCGAGATTAGAGAGTGGTCAATCAAAGCTGGACGTAGAAATGATGTATAAAATAGTACAGGTATATGGGGTAGATTTGAAAGAGTTTTTGGGTTGATTTTTTTTTGCTTTGGTATATAAATGTTCTATTGGACGTATTTTTATTTGTCGATATTTATACCTTTTTTTATAATCAATGAAAATAAAAGATATTTGGAAAGGAGTTTATATTTAAAGGAAGCGTTGTAGCTTTTTATTTTTACCTCAACACCTCATTTACTTTCTTGACCCAAATTGACTGACCAAAGCAAGTCCAGTGCGTATCGCTTAGGGAATACACTTGTTGGGAGTTTTGAGTAAAAGCCGGCCAAATATCAAGCACGGGTGCTTGGAGAGAAGGGTGTTGCTGTACACGCTCTACCAAGTGATTGTAAGGCCCCATTGTGGGGGCTACAATGCTGGTTTTGTTGGGAATAATCGATAAATACACCTCGTCAAAGCCCAATGAAAGATAATATTGGCGCGTTTGGTTAACACCCTTGATGAGGCTGTCTAGTTCGCTATCGGGGAAATACTTAAAAGAAGATGTAATACGTGAGGAATCGGTATCCCAGCAAAAAAGAATATTCTTACCGTCGGGGGAGAGGGCAACTTGGTCGTTGTGGCGGGCAAACCATGCGAGATTAAGGCTTGCCTTCCATTCTTTTAAAGTCAGAAATACATCACCCGAAAACAGAAAACTCGTCAAAGCTTCTTCGCTTTCGCCCAATACCTTGTCCCAATAGGCAAGTGAAAAAAAGCTTGCCTCAGCTTGGGGCACAACTTTCTCGGGTTTACCTATTTTGAGAACCCTTACAGAATCGACGAAGTGCTCTCTAAAATGCCGCTCTACGGTTTGTAATACAAGTATATTACGTTTTGTGGTATCTAGTTGTATGATTAGCGGCTCGTTCCAGTGCGTTCGCAAGTAATCCTTAGCCACAAAATCAAGACTATCTACGCGGGCTTTTTCGGTAAAGCTATCGCCAATGATATATAAGCCTGTATTGGTTTTAGGGAGATTCGACGGTTTAGGGCAGGGTTTGGTAAGTTGCTTAAAATCAGGAAGGTTAGACAAGCGGTACAGATCCCCATATCGATAAGAATCTTTGGTCAATCCTAGGTCAAATGCCTTTTGGCGGAGCGTAGGATTGCAGCCTATCACCCACAAAAGTGAGAAAACAAAGAGAATAATATATTTGAGAATATGTGTCACAACTACCTGATTTTGAGAGACCAAGTTTGGAGTTTTTTGTTGGCGTAGCTATGGATGAGCAATTTGTTGTAGCCTTCTACGAGCGTAATCCGTATGGGGATTTCGCTGGGAATCGGCTTGTCACCAAGCTGTGTGCCTTTGAGGGTATAAAGGGTGGTGAAATTGCCTGATTTTACGCTTAAAAACTTAATTTCGGAGCCTAAAAAATGGTACTGCACATTGTTGCGGTAGGGAATGAGCCCTTTGGCCGAAAATAATTCTCGCCCTTGTTTGTCTAGTACGGCAAATTGGGTCTCCGACTCACGGAACAATATCCAATCACGGTTGTTAGTAGAGGAGCGTGCGCGGAAAAATGCCGTTGGGTCGGAGCGGAAAAGCTGCGTTTTACTCAGTATTTTACCTGCCAATGTCATATCGTGTAGTTCGCCGTATTTGCTAACACCTATCAGGTGAGTGGTGCCTGTTTCGGGCGTAAATACCCCAAAAAACGGCCCTGTAAATTTGGTTTTAAGGTCAATTTTGAAGGGTGGAGGAATCACCCCCGTTTCGCTGATAAGCCCTACTTGTCCCGAAGCTTGCGTAAATAAGAAATGACGTTTGCCTAGGTATTCGACTTCATGAATAGGCAGTAGTAGTTCGGCAAAAGGTCGGGAACGGTTGAGTACGATTGGGTCTTGACTAGGACTGTTCCAAAGATACAGGTATCCTTCATTATCGATAACCAAGAAACGGAAACTTCCTTCAATTCCACTTTCTAGTTGTTGGAAACTCCGTATGGTGCGCCCGGCGGGTAGCTTGATAGGAGGCAACGACATGTATCGTTGACGGTCATCTTCGTCTATGACATATAAACTTTTTTCGGTTGCAAATACATACTGCAAGCGCCCGATGCTCAGAAAATCTACTGAATAAATATCGCCCACAACTGGAGCATCAAGTTGAGCAATTTTACGTTTTTTCTCTTCCACAAATGGATTTTGCAATTCTCCTGACGAGGTGACGACAATCATTTTGTCGAGCGCACTGGGGTAATTTCTGACGGTATAAATTCCGCCGGCGGGTGCTGGCTCAAAAGCCTGTTCTTGTTGTAGAAAAACTTTATTGAGCGTTTTGGCATTAGCAGCTTTGGTAAGGCGCCCAAACGTCAGCGATGAATAGGCGCGCCCACTTTTATAGGCCGATTGAAACACCATCTGGTCAAAGGGAAGCTGCTCCGTAATGTCATAATTGAGGTTTGTGAAGAGATAATTCATGAAACCTGCGGCTAAATAATCCTTACTTTTACGAGGACTAACAATAAAAGTAAAGTTGGAGGCACCGAGGGTTTTATTCAAAAAAGTATGATGAATCGTCGAATTGGCCCAGGTACGTTGATACTCTACATCAATGAGATAGTCTTTAAGTACTTGTGAGTCATTGCTGTAGATAATGAAATTTTGGTGAAAAGCTATATACGACTTCTGAAAGCCTTTGAACAAACCACCAAAAAGTACTGCTGGTAGTTCTGGCCAATTAATGGTATACACATATCCACCTTGAAAGGGTTCGTAAGGGAGGCCAGTATTTTTATTAAAGAGAATAGCTAGGCGTTTAAAAAAAGGCTCTAATCCATGTTTGGGGGTTACCTGTTGAAGAATGATTTGCCCTTTTGTAAGCACATTGTTAGGCTCTAACTGGCACAAAATCAGTTCTTTATTGAGATGTCTATAAAAAGAGTCAACGCGAGCGTTACCGATTTGAGTGAGTAAGTTACGGCGTAGCTGATTGACAGAGTCGTTGGAGACATTATCCAACTGAGCGCGTAGCTTACGCGAAAAAGTACTGGCATTATCAAACCCCAATCGGTACATAATAGCCGTATTGTTAGGAATGAAATAGGTACTTTTGAGAGGAGTGGCTTTTTGATCATTGAGGGCTTCCAAATAACCTTCGAGCTTTACTTTTTTGCCTTTTGAAATAAGCGTTGGATTTTTGGAAGAAAAAAACTTATCTAGGTGAAGCCCCTCCGTACTTGGCAAAAATGACAAAAAATACAGCAAGCCAGCATCGCTACTTGCAGCAGCATCACGGCGTAGGGCTTCTGACAAAACCACATTATCGAGATAAATGCTTAGGTCGCTGTTTTCTTGTTTGATACTCTCAAAACGACTGGTATTGGTGGTTCGCAGTGGGCTTTGGGCAAATCGTACCCAATCTTCCAATACATCTCCTGATACACAGGCTACCAAAAAATTGTTGAAAAAAGTATAAGCAAAGAGAGGGGCTGAAGTGGGGCTAGTCACGTCGTAGATTTTTTGCCCACTATGAATATGAGAGGTTACTCTGGCTTTGGAAGATACTGGCCCTTCTAGCCAGCCGTAGCTTTGAAATGCTTCTAAGGGTACAAACATCAAGTAAGTAAAGCGACCACTTGAGGTTTTTTGTAATACATAACTAATCGGACGCCCTCGGAGGAGTTTTTCGGCCCGAGTGCTATCGTCGGTGAGAAGTCGAAAAAGATCGATTTGGCGGGCGGCTAAATTTAGCAAAGGAATGTCCCGGATTTCGATGCCCCCTTTTTGAACTTTATACGTAGTATCTTGCAGTTTCTGACTTTGAATCAGAAAAAAAGAGTTTTCGGGTAGCAGTTTCCATACCGTGGCAGAGTACATTTGCCAACGTTGAAAACCCCACCACCCTGCAAATAATAATACTAAGGATAGACCGACTATGAGTCCTCTTTTTTTCATAGGTCAAAACGAGTAAGCAATCAATGTACACCATTTTGCTGCAAACAATGTACCATTTATGCTACTTACTCTTTTAGGCTGCTTTTATTGCTTTCACCTTGCTATTTAGTTCTAACCGAAACCGTAGCAATTCTTTAAAGCTTTGAATACATACTTTGATAAGTTTCCAGCGCAAAATAGAAACAGTACCTGTCAAACGCTCTTTGTGCGTAATGGGTATATCAAAGGTTTTTTCGCCAGCTTTTTTTGCCATAACTGCCAAGAAGATGTTAGGAGCAAAAGGCTCTGGATTGGGCAGCTGTGCCAACAATTTTTTTAGATAACTTCCTTTGATAAGGCGGAAGGGGATATTGGCGTCGTTGATGAAAGTGCCGTACGCAAAAAAGATAGTGTATTTAAGAATTCTCGTAATCACCAAGCGAGCAGGAGCATCATACCGTACTTGACGATAGCCCATGATAAAGTTTGATTCGTTACGCTTTGCCCATAGTTTTATGACGTCTTCGGTCACAAATTGGTCATCGCTATCGGTCTGAAAGACCCATTCCGAATTCAATTCAACGGCTTTTTTATAACCATTGACGGCGGCGTTGCCGTGACCACCATTTGGCTGATGTACTACAAGTAGATTGTCGATACCTGGGGCGATACGGTCGAGGATAGCTTTGGTACCATCTTTAGAACCGTCATTGATTACGATGAGTTTGGTTTCTTTGCCAGGGAAGGTATTTTTGAGGAAGGACGTCCACATAGTCACTACCTGCTCTATACATTCTTCTTCATTATATGCAGGCATCACAATCGAGAAATAAAGGCTCATTAAGTGAGGTAATTTAAGTTAAATGTTATTTGTTATCCGTTTTTGAATCAAAGCACAGTAAAATTTCGCAAAACTACTCAAAAAAAGCCGTGTACCCTACGTTTACAAGAGAAGGATTTATTTTGTGGTACTTCTGAACTAGCTTTCCTAAAATTTTAAGGGGCATATTTGTCTTTGAGATCATTGATGGGTTTTTCTATCAAATGCCATGAAATGGATGCCACAATGGTAGTAAGCAAAAATAATATCAAAAACTGGGCAACGTGCATTTGTTGGAATCCTTCGATGCTTCGATTTAGTTTCCCCAACAACCTTACCACGGGGTGGTTGGCGGGAGAATGGTAGTGATTATACACAAAATTGTGATATACGTATAGACCATAACTGATTTTGCCTAGGTAATTGCTGACGGGGTTTTCCAGAACCCATTTGAACCAGCCTTTGTAACCCACAATAGCGCCCCCTAAAAGGAACATAAAGAATACAGAGGCAAAGAATCGTTCCCAAATATTGATAGATAGATTGTGGTCTTGGTCAACGCCCGATTGGGTGATTTGGACAGACCAATAAAACACCACAGCCAATGCCGCCAAACTTATCCATAAGTACAGACGATTGTTGAAAATAGACTGAAAAGTAACTCGATGATAAAGCTGGATGTAGGCCATGATTGCTCCTAGCCCGAAAGCGTCCAATGCGGTGGGCATACTGACATATGAAATAAACCACGGCTGACCTGTGATGAAAAAATAAGTGCGCAATAAGAGGCTTACTCCAATCAGCACCCCAAAAAAAGGTACCAGAAAGCGTCTTGGGATAAAAAAGATAAGAATCGGGAAAAAAATGTAAAACTGCTCCTCGACGGCCAAAGACCAAAAATGGTCGGTCACGCCGAGCCATGTTTTTTTGAGGGCAATGTAAATATTAGAAGCATACAGAATTTGCCAAAGCTCTTTGCCTCGTACGGAGGGATCGTTGAAAAGCCAGAGTACTGCCAACGAAAGGTAGTAAATAGGAAAAATCCGAAGGGTACGGCGGATATAAAACTTTTTCATGTATTGTCCTAGCCCATTGGATTGCCCAAAGAGTTTGTCGCGGCTACTCATCAAAATCCTAGCAATCAGAAAACCGCTCAATACAAAAAATAAATTAACGCCTAATTTGCCAAAAGGTAGAAAATGAGGCTCGGGAGTCCAGTGATCCCAGAGTACCAATCCAACGGCCAAAAAACGTAATCCGTCAAGTTGAATTAAATAGTTGTTGTGCTGTTTCACCAATTTGTTTTGATACTTTGTTGCGCTACTTTTTCAAAGGTTACTACGTCGCAGGGGGCATTTTCAAAATATAACTTCCCCTTACGGTCATAGTGTAGCCAACGCACCCGATACGTACCTGCGGTGACCTCAGAGGCGGGTATTTGAACGGATGAACCTTTGGCAAAAAAGCGATTGTAATTAATAATATTACGCAATGAATGCTTTCGTTCGGGTGTAGTTGGAAAAATATACTGATTTTGCTGGTTTGATAACAATACATACAACCCACCATCGCGCAAGTCATACACTTGATAATCGGGCTGTGCCAAGTTTAGTTTTTGGCCGACAAGCGAGCAGGTTTTACCCACCATGAGACTGTCATGTGGAATCTGTATTTTTTCAAACAACAGCCTAGGAGGATGATAGATGGAGCTGGGCTTATTGGTAGGGTCATTGCGCCAGTTGAAGCAGCTCGTCACATTGAATTTTCGTAGCTGAATCGTATCATAGAGATGATAGTGCTGATTGCTAGCATATAAGAAAGCTGCGCCTACCACAAAAGTCAAAGTGAGTACTTCTCTAAATCTAGGACTAACCAAGCGGGTCAAATAGGCGATATTAAAGCTTAATAAAAGAGCCGAATATAACTTATAGCGGCTTGTAAGCATATTTTCGGGGCCAAGTCCAATGCGTGAGTAAGTCACAATCACCGCTGTGGCCAACGCAAAAAGTACGCCACCTAAGTAAAAATAATCAAACTCATTTAGCTCAAATTGACGTTTCCAATAACTCCGCAGGATGTAAAGTAAAATACTTAAACTGACAAATAAAGTGAGGCCACCCATCAAAAAGGGCATTTGGGTAGGGGTATTGCCAAAAGGTAAACCCTCAAATAAGGATCCGCAAAACAGAAGAAAACCTTTGAGGAGGGTCAGCAAGTTGCTACTTCCTTTCACCCCTAAATCGGTAGGAGGGGCTTTATAATGCCAAAAATAAAGCCCAATACTGATGGCACTAAAAACTACCCAAAAAGAGGATACTTTCCACCGTTTTTGGAGGAGAAGGACGCCCAAAGCTAAAGGAAAAATCAGGATGCCATTGCCACTCGTAAAAAGCCCCATGAAAGCCATCGGCACAGCCCATGACCAATGTTTGTCGCGGCGGCTGAGTCGCCAAAAAGTAAGTACCGCCCAAGCTACTACCCAAAAGTTTTGGATAGCGGCCATGCCCCAAAAAGTATTTTCCCAGAATGCGAGTGAAAACCAAAAAGTAGCAATCGGCAACGCATACCATACGGCTCCTGGAAGCGGTTTGAAAAATCGAGTAAGTAGCCACCAAATCACTAGCAAAGCTAGGTTTCCGACAAACATCAAATGTTCGTAATTGATATGGCCAAAAATCTTATAATCTATAATCGCCACAATGCGTGTAAGTGCAACACGGTGCTCATTGTGCTGAACAAAAATGGCGTGTAGTTTATCACCAAGCCCGGTGGCGTTTTCGTATTGTTCGATCGTTGCTTTGAAAGCATGGTCGTCCCATTTCGGTATGTTGATAGCATAGCGATTCCAAAGCTGATAATATACAAAAATCAGGGCAAAAGTAACGATAAGTGACGCTAAGGCTCGTTTGTTCATCGACCCAATCAGTGAATGAGAGAATGAGAAAAGGACTGAATAATACTCGCAATATGAGAAGCGTCTAGTCCTGATTGAGTCTGATGGTAATTTTGACTGCCATACAGCCCATTGGGGTAGCCTTGGGCAGTGAGCGATTTAAAATTTTTAGGATGAATCCCCGCTTCAAGCATTTTGACAGATAGCTGCTGTGCCAATCCGCCGATGCTTACGTGCTCTTCTACTACCAGTATATTGTCTACCTTGCGGAGAGCCTCGATTACCGTAGGAGTAAGTTGGAGCGGTAAAGTAAGGGCAGTGTATACATCACATTCGTTTTGCAAACCCAGCTGAGACAGGGCTTTCTGGACATTGGCTACGATAGGGCCTAGGGCAATGATAGCGGTCGAGGCATCGGGTGCGTAATTGATTTTTTTCAATGAACCCGACAGTTCGGCTCCTTCGGGAGTGGCTCCACCCACCCCAAGACGTAGATAGGCGGGGCTTTTGTCTTTAAGGATTTGGGTCAAAACAGGCTCTACCTCATCGCTAAAAGCTGGTATCCAAGTTTTTACGTTTTGAAGACTGCTCAAACAAGCCAAATCCTCAATCGCGTGGTGAGTGCTACCCATGATGCCATAACCATAACCGCCCCCATTGCCCACCAAAAAAACGGGGAGATTGTGCAAACAAGCGTCATTACGGAATTGCTCAAGACAGCGATACACCACAAAAGGAGCAATGCTGTAGCAAAATACTTTGTATCCTTTGTAAGCCATTCCGGCGGCTACTCCCACCATGTTTTGCTCGGCTACTCCTGCATTGATAAAACGATTACCTAGTTTTTCTTGGAGGTTTTCTAAGGCATTGTAGCCCAAATCGCCCGTGATAAATACTACTGATTCATCGGCGAGGGCTAGTTTTTCGATGGCGGCTGAAAATTCTTTACGCATGGTTTTTACATCCTTTTGAGTGTATCAACGACTCAGGGATATTCATATAATTGATGAATACAAATACAAATTAAGCAAAATTCAAAGGGTTACCCAAATTCTAATAAATGCTTAATTGGTAAGGTTACTTTCCTGCACGGCATCAAAATAGGCGGACTGCCATTGGATTGCTAAGGCGTTGTTTACAACATGACCTACGCCTACTTGATATTTCCCGGTTGGGAAGTGGCGATAGGTGAGCTCTAGATTGAAGTGTGGGTAATAGTAATCATTCCCCATCATCACCAATCGAATACTACGGCGGTTGTACACTGCGGGTACTAAGTAGGTTTTGGATTGTGATAAATTCCGAAAAGCAATGTAATAGTCTTCTTTGAGCGACAAACTAGGTACGTCAGCTGATATTTTTAAAATCTTATCGTTGGCAGACTGATCCATTTTAAAATGGGGGAATACTGTCGCTTTTTCAGAGACCTTGCCAAAAGGAGACTTTGTAATACGATATTGAAGGGCCTTTTCTGCTTTGTCCATAGCGAGCTTGGAGGCTTCTTCCCAGTAGGAAGTATCACGATAAATAAACCACTGATGCGTACTTACCCAATTGTGCTGCGCAGCAGTATAAGAACGGCTATATTCGGCAAAAATCTTGTAAAAATGAAAAAATGAAATGAGCCAAAAAATGCCTAATGCTCCCACAAACCCTCTAAAAAACAATTTCTGTTTTGCCAAAAAAGGGAGCAAACAAAAATATCCCAACACCAAGCCAGCCACCGAATGAATACGATAACGATTGATGTGCATCAGGATTTCGTCTTTGTCAACCCTCGAAAGACACAACAAAAAGCCTGTCAATACAAAGAAACCCAAACTGCCAATTTGAAAATCGAAAAAGCGGTTGGGATTAGAGGGCTTTTCGTTGATAGGCGTTTTGAAATATGATTTTAAAAGTCGAACCACGAGATACCCAAAGCAGATTAAAATAAATCCTCCTGCCAAAATCGAAGCTATATCGCTCGCTGTAAGTTTCTTGGGCCATTCTTCGCTCCAGTTGAGTGCTGACCCTAAAAATACAAGCAGATTGGTGACTACATATCGGAAATGTTGGGTGATGTTGTTGAAAGGATTGTTACGGTTTTCAAATTTGGTATAATTTGTAAAATAAACAATCGCGATTACCAAAGCACCCAGGGCCCAAATCGAAAGGTCTTTCCAGCGTTTTTGGGCGATTAAAAGACATGCTCCTACGCCTAAAATGAGGATTCCATTGCCGAAGGTATAAGTACACATCAATGCGCTGCCAAGCGCCCACCAAAGGTGTTTTTGTTGCCTACTTGATAGCCAATGTATGGTAAGAATGGCAAAGAAAGAAACCGAATTGTAGGCCAGGGTAGCGGCAGGCCACAAAACACCATCGTACGAATAGCAAGGCTGAAAGAGAATAATCGAAACAGGCAACAAATAAATAGCAGAATAATTGGCGAGTTTGAGTTGGCGCCAGCAAATCACCAAAATTCCCAACAACGAAAGATTCCCTAAAATAATAATCCAATAAAATGAAACTTGTCCACTCACTAAGTACTGAAGTAAGACCACAAAACGGGTGTAAAACAACCGGTGCTCTACAAACTGTGCCGTTAGGAGGGAGAGTTTTTCTCCCAAACTTTGGGTAGATACATAGTTGGTTAGAAAATGTAAAATCAACTCAAAATCATCTCCTTGAGGTACATCGGCAGCGAAATACCCCAAAAAGAGACAAAAGATGAGCAGTGGAAAAACAAAACTTATATTGGCTAGTCGAGCTATAGTACTAGAGAATTTCATTATTGATTGAGTAAGATGAAAAGCTATTTTTTCCTTTGTTTGACAAGCGTCATAATCTCGTCAGAAGTACGAAATACCTTTTCCCCTTTTTGAATTTTAGTTCTGATAAACTTGGGTCGTTTTTTAGTTTCTTCAAATATTTTGCTGATATATTCACCCAAAAACGAAATTCCTAACAGTGTTAAACCTCCGAACAAAGTAATTAGGATGATTACCGTCGTGAATCCTTGCGGTGTGTCAGGTGCAATGATGTATTTGGCTAGTATCTGATAAAAAATTCCTAATACCGAGCAAGCTGTCAGAATAAAACCGGCATAACTCATCAACTCCAAAGGAGCAAAACTGAAAGAAAAAATAGCTTTTTTAGCCCACCAAATATTTTTGCGCCAGTTGTTGGTAGATACGCCAAACATGCGTTCGGGGCGTACATAGTCAACCCCCGTTTGTTTGAAGCCGACCCACGCACGTAGCCCCCGCAAAAACTGCTCAGTTTCAGGAAGTGCCACCAATTCTTTTACCACTTTACGGTCAATCATCGAAAAGTCGCCGGCATCGCGTGGGATAGGAATATAGCTAAGGTTTTGGAAGACTTTGTAGAAAGATTTATAAAAAAAGTGAATATGAGGTTTCATTTCACGCTGCACACGCACACCATATACTACATCAAAGCCATTCGACCATTTTTCATAAAATTGAGGAATTACTTCAGGAGGGTCTTGCAAGTCACCGTCCATCAACACCACAGCATCGCCCGTCGAAATTTCCATACCGCTCAAAAATGCCGATTGCGACCCGAAGTTACGCGAGTGTGTAATGCCGATGACATTCGGATCTTTTTGGCAAATTTGATTGATAACTTCTTCCTGATTGTCGGGTGAGGCATCATTGACAAAAATAATCTCATACCTGACCTTCATTTCATTGAAAGTCTTCACCAAACGTTCGTACATAAACGGAATGGCTTGCGCGTCTTTGTAGCAAGCAATAATCGCCGTGATGACAGGATTGAGCTTGGGATTGGCAAAAGCAGGCAACAAACGCTCTTCGTATTGATGTGCTTCTTGCCATTCTTTGGTAAGCCTCAAGCCATCACTCAGCGAAGTACGCGCTTGCCACGCCAAATCTTGTTGGGCTTGAGTAGGGTCACCGTACCATTCAGCTAAGTCCCATCCTCGATTGGGCATACTTCCCCACAGAGGCGCATCGGCTATCTTAAAAGTCTGACGTGATACATCCACGAGTTCACGCATGGTGGTTTTGGTACCAGTAGCGATATTGTAGGAATTGCCAGCAATCGACGAATTGACTCCTAATGCCGCATCTACAAAGGCTTCTACACAATCGTCGATGTACACAAAATCACGACTAATGTCAGGAGATACCAGAGGCGGGTATTTGCCTTTTCGGGCTTCTTCGACCAAACGCGGAATGAGTCGGTCGGGTTCTTCCCAGCCGCCGTAGATGGAATAAAGTCTTAGATTAAGAGCCTTGCGCTGGTGAACTTTGGCATAAAATTCAATCAAATACGCTGCCGAAACTTTTGAGACGGCATAATGACTATTAGGTTTGACGGGGTCAGTTTCTTTAGGAGCCGTGCAGTTGAAGCCATACTCAGAGCTACTACCTGCATGAATATACACGGTCTCGTCGGTACAGTTTTCCAGAATATTGACGGTCCCGATGACGTTGGTCTCGTAAGTAAGATTGATATTTTTTTGTTTACTATAAGCACCGTAGGCGGCCAAATTGAAAATAGTACGAGGCTTATACTTTTCAAAAATTTGCTCGACCGAATTGTTGGAAAGTATATCGCAGTGAACGATGTTTTCAAAGGGAACATCCATGAGCTTGAGGCGCCATGCTTTGGTGGCATCGTGGGTAAGCGCGTACACATCCTTACGAATGCTGAAGATATCTTTGAAAAGATTGGCTCCAATAAAGCCACTAGCCCCGAACACGAAAATAGGACCTTTGAGCTGCTGTATTTTGTCGGCGTAAATCAAAATATAATTGTACTTAAGTAAAAAATCGTTATTATTTAAAACGAGCGTTTTTTGAGAAGATAATTTTACTTTCTAAAACTGCCTACCACTGAAAGCTAGACGGAGTTAAGAAAAATAGAATTGGTTGACGTCGGCTTTGGCTTTCTCATATAGATCATCGCTCATAGGCAAGTAGTGCCATTCCATGCGATCTTCCATGTACGATACGCCTTTTCCTTTGGTAGTATGCGCAATGATTGCCTTCGGAATCCCATTGTTTCTACTTTTGACTTCCTCGATTAGCTCAATCATGGCAGCTGGGTCGTGGCCATTTACTTCAAATACGTCAAAGCCAATAGCTTTCCATTTGGTAGGGGAGGCGGTTTCGCCCAAGACCTCCGTGGTATTTCCAAAGCCTTGAAGTCCGTTTTTGTCGATGATGAGAATTAGATTGTCTAGTTGATTTTGAATCGCATAGTGGGCTGCTTCCCAAGTCGTTCCTTCATTGGTTTCACCGTCCGACATCAGAATGAATGAAAGCGCATCTTCTCCCGCAAGTTTTGAGGCATGAGCCATACCTGAAGCAATCGGCAGGCCGTGGCCTAACGACCCCGTCGCAAACGGAATACCGGCGTGTTTGTTAGGAGCGGGGTGAGCAGGGAGGGTAGTTCCGTCTTTGTAAAATGTATCAAGTTCGTCGTCAGAGATTTCGCCTAAGTGATTGAGTGCCACATAGAGTGCCGCTGCCGCGTGCCCTTTCGATAAGATAAAAGTATCTTGCACCCTTTTTTGTTGAATCAGGGCCGCAATCAGTATATCGACACAGCTCAAAGAGCAGCCGATATGCCCTGCATTGGCTTTTTTGTAAAGACTCAGTACTTTCAGACGCAAGTCCCCGCTGAGTTTTTTATAGTCGATTGAAGTTGTTTGTGTTGCTACCATTAGTATCTCTTTCCTTTCAAGTCTGTTAATTCAATCAGTTGGCCTGTGGCTTTTTTAAGAATGATTTGATTCACATTTACGGTATCTAATCGCTGCACAAAGATACCGTCTTTTGGCAAATACAAGTTAAAATATTGTGCATCAACCACCGAATAAGGCAGATAAGTCTTATCCATAGGGTTGTCAAACTTTGCTAAAGGGGCCGGCAACACAATCGTATCGCCCGGTTGATATTGCTTTAATGCTTTTTGAGCTGCAGCGTAGTGAGGGTTGGGAAGGCGAGGAGTAGAGCGATAACTATACTTGGGAGAAGTATCAGCGTAGATACTTCCTATGGTAGTAGTAATCATGCCTAATTGGGCGATGAGAATCGCAATAATCAAGAATTTGAACATCCCTTTACTTTCTAATAGTTGCCAAAGAGCCATACCTGCCAAAATGACAACGTAGGGGAACGAAAAGCCTGAGTATCTTTGCGTAAGACCATAAGTGTGGCCGCTTCTTACGGCATTCAAGATCAAAAAAGCGGAGGGCACAATGGCAATAATAATGAAGAAACCTAAAAGTTTTTTATCAAGTAGCTTGACTTTGTAGAAAGCCAAGTAGAGCATCAAAACTGCAACCGACGCAATCACAAAGCCGAGACGCTGAGTCGTATACACAATAGTACTTGCCCCAAGTATCCCTGCCGATATCAAAGTAATAGTGTTGGCTTTTTCGGGTTTGCGCTGACTGAAACGAAACGCAAAAATCAGCCCTATTCCCATAAGAAGCGATAAAACAATGTTCTTTTTGCCTTCAAGTGTACCCACAAGTCCGTTTGAATAAATCCACAAGTCGGTAAAGATAGGCAGGCTCTTGTCAAAAACATTTTTGAACGTAGCTGGCAAAATAATACCGTAAGGGTTGTTGTAGGGGCGATTGAGGGCACACTCAAGATACACTTTTGATTGATGATTGAGACTAAAAAGGGTGTATTGACCGCCTCCATACACAAACCACCAAGCCAAACCCCCCACGGCAAAAGCCCCTGCCAACGAGAAAGAAATCCAACTTTTAAGTTTTCTGACAAAAAATAAGACATAAGCACCGTGGGCCAACATCACCGATGCTACCAGAAAATGTGCATAGAGTCCCAACAATATCGTAATACCATAGCCTACATACCACTTCCAAGAGCTTTGTTTTTGAGTGTCGGCTTCAAGTGCTCGTAGAAAAAAATACGTAGCCAACAAAGTCAAGAAAAAAGTAAGAGAATAATTGCGTGCTTGCTGACTGTAAGCTACAAAAAACGGTTCAATAGCGGCCAAAAACGCTGCCGTTAGTGCAAGTGTGCTAGATTTGGTAAAGTGATTTGTAAAAACAAATATCAAGTAAACAGTCAATACACTGAAAATGACCGATAGCAGACGCGCCGAAAAATCAGAGATGCCGAAGATATTGAGCCAATGATGTAATACAAAATAATAAAAAGAACTGTTGCCGATGTCGCTGCGAGTCATGGCTTCGTAGTAATCGGGGAGCTTTTTCTCCCGCCAAAACTCTTGATTGGTAAATACCAGCTTTCCTTTGTCAAACACATCGTGTTGATTGCCGCCATCTTGTACGATTCCCTGACTCACCACCATTGTGGCCTTTTCGTCAAAAAATATGCCATGAGCATCCAAGCGGAAAAGTCTTAGGCCAGCGGCTAGTGCCAAAATTGCGACAAGCCCATAAAGTACGTATTTGTTTGCGTGGGTAGAAAGTGTCTGAAACAATGCTATCATCAGTTTTGTTGACGCAAATTTATTGAAAAAAGATTTGGAAGTAATGTTTTTGATTTTGTTGCTATGTGTCTATCTAAAAGTGTTTTTTTGACAAATACTCCCAGATTTTATCAGGAATCGCCCTCTTCACCTGCCAAGAAACTGTCTTTTAAAGCCTCTATCTTATTTGAAGAGAAGGAAATTGGGGGGTGACATTGGCGAAATGCCAAATTTTATTTGGCTTCTAAAAGCTTTTTGTATAAACCCAAAATGGACAAATCTTTTTATTAAGCGGCCGTATTTGGGAAAAGTTTTGTTTTAAGAAAACATCTACATAGGATTTTTGGTACTAAAGTTGTTACAAGTTTTTATTCTAAATTTGGGGCGAATGAAAGGTGGTTTGAGAATGTCTTTTAAAAACTTTGTCAATCAGAATAGTCTTGATAAAAAATTATACAGTATTTGTAAAAGGCGAAATCCTTTATAGAATTAAACAAAAATTTTAAAAACCCTTTTGTTTCTACGTATATGAGTTTCCAAATCAAAGAACAACCCACCGTCTATGATGTTTGTATTGTAGGGTCAGGTGCTGGTGGTGGTATGGCGGCCAAAGTATTGGCTGAATCGGGTGCAAAAGTTGCCTTGATTGAAGCAGGGCCTTGGTACGATCCCGCCGACCCAAAGTATATTACCCAACTCAAAAACCCTTGGGAATCGCCTCGCCGTGGTGCAAGCACGCACCGTCCTTTTGGGGATTTTGATGCTGCTTGGGGTGGCTGGGATATTGAAGGAGAGCCATATACGCGCAAAAGCGGCACCCAATTTGACTGGTTTCGTTCGCGGATGCTAGGTGGGCGTACCAATCACTGGGGACGGATTTCGCTGCGTTTTGGCCCTTTAGATTTTAAGCGTAAAGATGTAGACGGGCTTGGTGACAACTGGCCTATCAGCTACGATGACGTAAAACCTTACTATGATAAGGTAGACCGACTTGTGGGTGTTTTTGGAAGTGTAGAAAACATTCCTAATGAACCTGACGGTATATTTTTGCCGCCTCCTAAGCCCCGTTTGCATGAGTTGATGCTAAAGCAGGCGGGTAAAAAAATCAACATTCCTATTATCCCGTCGCGCTTATCGATTTTGACCAAGCCTATCAACAATGAGCGTGGCTCGTGTTTTTATTGCTCTCAGTGTAGTCGTGGATGCCAAGCCTATGCTGACTTTTCTTCTTCGTCGGTATTAGTAAAACCTGCCGTAAAGACTGGTAACGTAAAAGTCTTTACCAATGCAATGGCTCGTGAGGTCATTACCAACGAAAACGGCGAAGCTACGGGAGTATCTTACGTAGACAAAAACAATCTTCAAGAGTATACGGTTCGTGCTAAAGTAGTGGTACTTGCAGCAAGTGCTTGTGAATCAGCGCGTTTGTTGATGAATTCAAAGTCGTCAAGACATACCAAAGGACTTGGTAACTCAAGCGGTGTACTTGGTAAATACCTCCACGATTCGACAGGTGCAGGACGTAGTGCTTTTTTGCCTCATTTGGTAGATCGTAAGCGCTATAATGAAGACGGAGTAGGAGGGATGCACGTTTATACGCCTTGGTGGCTCAACGACAAAAAACTTGACTTCCCTCGCGGGTACCACATCGAGTATGGCGGAGGCATGGGAATGCCCGGCTATGGTTTTGGATTTGGTATGGAAAATATGAACGGAAAGTATCCTGGCAAAGACGGAAAAATGAAACCGGCAGGAGGATATGGACTTTCATTGAAAGAAGACTACCGTTATTTCTACGGAGCCAATTTTGGGATGGCAGGTCGTGGAGAGGCGATTGCTCGTGAAGACAACTTCTGCGAAATAGACCCTAATGTGGTGGATAAATACGGTATTCCGGTATTACGTTTCCAATACACTTGGTCGGAACACGAAATCAAGCAGGCCAAACACATGCAAGATACATTTGAGGAAATCATCACCGCCATGGGTGGTATCCCTAATGGACCAAAACCGGGCCCCGAAACCAATTACGGATTAGCAGCGCCAGGCCGTATCATCCACGAAGTAGGAACTACTCGTATGGGAGATGACCCAAGCAAATCTGTGACTAATCGCTACAGTCAGCTGCACGATGCTCGCAATGTATTTGTGGTAGATGCAGGTACATTCGTGTCACAGGCCGATAAAAACCCTACATGGACGATTTTGGCACTTTCAATGCGTGCTTCAGAATACATCATTGACCAAAGAAAGAAAGGGAATTTATAATTGGAGTGTGGTGGCAAGGATGTATGGATGTTTGCCACCCACCATTTAATCGCTACAAAAATGAAACGCAGAGATACCTTAAAAGCATTGTCACTCGGTACCCTTACGGCTACCATCGCTGGTACAGAAGCGCAGGCAGATGTACCCAAAAAAGCAGTAGCACCCCCTTCACTTTCTGACTTTAAAAATGGCAAAAGTGCAGCAGAACTTGCTAGAGATGCTAAGCTCGCAGCTACGGTCTTTTTTACACCTCACGAAATGCAGACGATTCGGGTATTGGCCGATTTCATCATTCCGGCCGATGGCCAATTTGGTGGAGCAACGGAGGCCAAAGTTGCCGAATTTATCGAATTTATCGTCAAAGATATGCCCCAGCATCAAACGCCTATGCGTGGTGGGTTGAGTTGGTTGGATAACCAATGCCTCAAACAGTTTGGAAAGAAATTTGTCGCTTGTCCCAAAGCCCAACAAATACAAATGCTTGACCAAATTGCTTATCCTGGTCAAGCCAAACCAGAAATGAGTCAGGGTGTGTCGTTTTTTAATCTAATGCGAAACCTGACCGCAACGGGATATTTTACTACTGAAGTGGGATTTAAATATTTAGGCTACGTCGGAAACCGCCCTAATGCTTGGGATGGCGTACCTGAAGATGTTTTGAAAAAATACGGATTAAGTTACGATTCTTAGATTTTTTAAAGAAATACTAGTAATTTTCGATAGCGGGCGCAATTTTTGTCCCGCTATTTTGTTATTTTTACGAATAAAGGATCACGTGAATGCGATTTTTGAGGAAGATTTATCGTAAAAAAACTCTATCGTTCGTGCCAACTTTTTTGTTTTGTTCAGAAAAGTGGCTGTTATTTTTTTTTGTGTTTAATGGCTCAGGCTTGTTCATTTCTGCCCAGACACCCACTGATAATCAATGTGTTGGGAATGGTATTTTGCCAGGTACCATCAAAATTTTGAATCCAGTGGGATGTGCTCCTCATCAAATAATAGATACCCAATCGCCAACGGGATTGACCAACATTCGGTATATTTTTGATTATAAAGGCGGAGACCCTTCTAGCTACCCTTCTACTAGTGATGCTTCTTTTAATTATACGAAGGCGGGTAGTTATGTCGTAATGAAACTCTCAGAAAATGCCCAAGGACAACCCCAGAGAGCTTGTGTGACGATTACGGTGCAAGACCCGACTCCTCCCGAATTCACGGTGGTGCCTTGCCCAGACGGCAACGTCACGCTCAGAATCACCAACCATGATATTCCACAATATGAAGAATATGTGATTGAATGGGGAGACGGCAATGCGTCCATTATCAATAGATTAAATTTGTCGGCACCGCATCAGTATACCAATTTTGAAGCAAAATCGATCACCGTACAGGGGAAACATAAAACTAGCAACTGCGGAGGTAAAGCTACGCGCACCGTTTCTCTAAATGTCGCAACTGTTGCCCCAAAAATTACGAAGCTTGAAATACTAGATGCTACTACAGGAGAATTGACACTCTCCAATCCTAACCAATTTGAGCTTACACTCTACCGTCAAAATGGCCTTACCTCTTTTCAAAATACAGGGGCGGTTGTCAGAAGTGAGGAAGAAAAAGTAAAGATAACGGTTGATACGAATCGAATATTTTGCTACAAATTTCGCCCTACTGAAAACTGTATTGCTTCACTTGAGTCAAATATTTTGTGTACCACTTTTCTGAAAGTAGTCCCTAGCTCTACTTACAATAGTATCAATATTGCTCCTTATCTCTATCCCGCCGAAATAACAAAAAGAACGGTTACTAAAAACAACGCCTTTTGGTGGGCACCTACTCAAACCGTATGGTCTAAAGATGACCCCGAGGCCCAATGTGGAAAACAAGCTTGTTATCGATTACAACTCAGTACGAAAGACGGGGAAATCTTATCGAATGAAGTCTGTGTCAATCCGCCGGCTGCTTTGTGTGCTTCTTTAGCAGGAGTATTTGTTCCAGACGCTTTTACCCCCAATGGAGATGGTATCAATGACGTCTTTGAAATCAAAACGGAGGCAGAAGGCGAGTCCGAAATTTTTATTTATGATCGTTGGGGGAATATTATCTTTAAAACCACGCCTAATGTCCGCTATTGGAATGGTAAACTCAATGGCCAACTAGCTCCCAATGGACATTATTTTTACAAGGTGGTTGTGAATGACAAAGTGGGTAGAAGTTTTATTAAACGTGGAACTGTCGCGCTGCTTCGCTAAGAATAAAGTTGTCAAAATCGGACGTGTCAAATTTTACTTTAATGGGCCAATAAAAGAACTTGGCCGCTTCTGTTTTTATGTTTTCTACCAAAGGCTGTAGCTTTACCCAGTCTTTTTCGGTTGTCAGAATCGGATAACCCTGCTTGATGATTTTGTGGAGGTCATCGTGGGAAAAAGAATGATGATCGCCAAAGGCGGTATGTCCCATTATTTGGAAATGCTCTTTGGCTGCTTCTTCAAAAATATGAGGTTGTGCAATGCCTGATACTAGCCAAAATTGGCGAGGAAAATCCGAGGTAGAAAGTGCATGAGGAACATAAGCAGTAGGAAGACCGTATTCGAAAGTAGAAAAAAATACAGGCGTATCGCTACCCGCGTAGTGCTTTACTGAGGCTGTAATGAGCGTTTTTTGGGTAGCTTCCAAGGTAGTAGGGCATTTTGTAATGATAACTGCGTCGGCTCTTTTAGCGGCAGCGCGTGATTCTCTCAATAAACCACTTGGAAGGAGAAAATCTTGGTAGAATAGTCGTCCGTAGTCGCTCAATAGCAAATTGAGGTGAGGGGTGATAGCGCGGTGCTGAAAGGCATCGTCTAGCAATATGATTTGGGGGGAAGGTTTTTCTTGTTGAATACGTTGTAGACCCACAGCCCGTTTTTCGCATACATATACTGGTATCTGTTGCCCAAATCGTCGATAAATTTGGAGAGGCTCATCGCCGATTTCGGCAGCATTTGATTGGGAAGATGCCTTAAGGTAGCCTTTAGAATCTCTTCCATAACCCCTGCTGAGGATTGCCAAAGTATAAAGAGGTTTTAGAAGAGTCGCAATGTATTCGATGTGGGGAGTTTTGCCAGTTCCGCCAACCGTCAAATTGCCCACATTGATGCTAAAAATGGCTGATTGGTAGGTTTTTTTTAATCCAGCGTCGTATCCATAATTTCGTAAAGATGTGACTGCATAATACAATAAGCTGAAAGGGCTTAACAATAGCCTAATACCTTTTGATAAATTTCTTAACATTTTCTTAAAGTGACTTAAGCAAAGTAAGGTAATTTTCTCTAAATTGTGCACCATATTACCCCAAACAGTATATTTATAATGTCATTACAGGTTCATTATCAGCCGTATAAGCTAAATTTTCGCTTTGAAGCAGGTACTTCTCGCGGTGTCTTGAGCGAAAAGGTATCTTGGTTGATCAAAATCTATGACGATAGTGAGCCTTCATTGGTGGGACTGGGCGAATGTGGCCCCTTGGCAGGACTGAGCATTGATGCTCGTCCAGATTTTGAAGAAACTTTACAGTCTATATGCCAAAGTTTCAATCAACTGGATTTAGAGTTATATAGTTGGAATATCCCTATTATTTTAGAGCAACTTATTGGTAATCAGTGGCCTTCTATTCGATTTGGATTTGAGTCAGCCATGTTAGATTATCTTAATGGCTGCAAAAGTGTGATTTTCTCAAATGATTTTGTAGCTGCTCATCGTCGCATTCCTATCAATGGACTGATATGGATGGGTACTAAGGAGTTTATGCTACGTCAGATTGAAGAAAAAATTGCGGCTGGGTTTGATACCCTTAAACTGAAAATTGGAGCGCTTGATTTTGAACAAGAGCGGTCGATTTTGAAACACATCCGCAGTCATTTTGGATCACACGAAATCACCATTAGAGTAGACGCAAATGGGGCATTTCAACCCTTCGAGGCGAAGGATAAACTCCAAAAGTTGGCAGAATTTGAAATACATTCTATCGAACAGCCTATCAAGGCTAAACAATTGGCTCTTATGGCGGAGCTTTGCGAAACATCTCCCATTCCAATAGCTTTAGACGAAGAATTGGTCGGAACTTTTGATTATGCAGAAAAGCGACGCCTCTTAAAAAGTCTCAAACCTCAATATATTATTCTTAAACCTACGCTTTTAGGTGGGTTTGAGCTTACCCGCGAATGGGTCGAGACTGCTCAACGCCTTGACATTGGATGGTGGATTACTTCGGCCTTGGAATCGAACGTGGGCCTCAATGCCATTGCTCAGTTTACGGCTGAGTTTGACAATCAACTCCCACAAGGCTTAGGAACTGGACAACTTTATCATAATAATATCCCGAGCCCATTGGTGATTGAAAAAGGACAGCTATACCATGATGCCTATTCTTCGTGGGATTTCGGTGTATTGAATGCCACTCGTATCTCTACTACTGCCTGAATCCTAATAAATTGCTAATGCGCTAAGTATTTGTCTTGTTTTTTTACAATAAAAAAAGGCCACTTATAACAGTGGCCTTGGAGAATTGATTTCATCAGATTATTTGTCAGCGCGACGAAGCTCACCGGCGGGCTTTACTTCAGCCTTGGGGGCATCTACACCATTGTTTTTTACAAAACTTTCTTTCTCATTGATCAATTGAGGCGTTTCTACATTTTGATCAACTGTAGGAAGAGAAGCTATAAGACGCAGGTCATTGATTGAAAACAAAGGTGCTGGTTCTGTATTAGTATCTTGGGTTGGGAGTGCTTCCAACATTTCTTTTACAATCTGAGATTGAGTGCGGATGCTCTTTCCATCTTGAGCTACTGCAATATGTCCAAGTGATAAAACACTTAAGGCGGCTGTGATTACTAACGTTTTCATAATGGTTACTTTGATTTAATTGTCTTTTGTTGTGGCTGTTATCAGTTTTTGATGATGCAAATTTGGGGCTTAGTTATTTATTAGAGAAGTGAAAATGGATGAACGGATGTTTTTTTGTATAAGTGGTGATTGTATTTGTTATGATTCGGAATATTGTTTTGTATTTTGTGTTTAAAGTGTCTGTTGAATTGATTTAGTTATACAAAAAATACGTTTTATTATATAATTGACAGAATTTTATTTTGTGTAAAAATATTTGTTTTTTCTTTAGTAGGCCTTCAAATAAAACAATTTTGAAAATTGCTTTGAAGTAAGTTTTTGTAAGAAATAAAAACTTCTTGAAGGTCAATGAGAGACTTATTTAAAATTTTAACGTCATAAATACCCAATAACTTCTTTTTGTTACTCAATTATAAACTCCTTATGCTATCTGGAATCAAAACATTAGCTTGGATTGCGCTTATTGGTTGGATAGGCGGCTCTACTTATTGGCATGTTTGTAAGATTAAGCAACTCTGCGACGGACCGACAGCATCGGTATCTTCTCCCTCGGTAGAGTACACTGTGCCAGCTCTTCACATCGTCGATGGGACAAACTTGAATTTGACATCTGCAATGAATTTTGGGTTTAAAAAATCATTGGCGGAGCCTAACTACTTGAATGTTAGGAAAGAACTCGATTCGTTGGCTGCTTATCTTAAACAAAATCCCCAACGTAAACTCTCCATTGTGGGGTTGTACTCTTCGGTAGAGCAAAATCCTTCTTCTTTTGCGGATTTGGGGCTGGCGCGTGCCGACGCTCTCAAACAATATTTGCTAGCGGCGGGGGTGCCTTCTGGGCAATTGACTACTGAGAGTAAACAAGTGGATTTGGCGTTTAGCCTTGAGGATTCGACGCATGGGATGGAGTTCAAATTTGATAGTTTGATACTCCCCAAAACCGAAGAAGAGCTGGCAGCATCTGAAAAATATGAAGGCGTCTTCAAACCTCTGGATTTATATTTTAAAACGGGAAGTGCTTCTTATATTAAGACAGAAGCCAATCAGCAGTTTGTGAACGAAGCCAAACAGTACTTAGCAAGTCACAAAGACAAAAAATTGATATTGACTGGTCATACAGATAATGTGGGGCCTGATGATACCAACATGAAACTTTCGAAGAACCGTGCAGAGGAAGTAAAAGCGGTTTTTGTGAAAAACGGTATTACTGCTGATCAACTTATAACTGAGGCCGAAGGTGAAACTCAACCTAAATCATCCAATAGCACCCCTGAAGGCCGCAAAGCAAACCGTCGGGTGTCCATTGTAGTACAATAGTTACGCGGAGCTATTGACAGATGTATCTCTTAATATGTAAAACACTCTTCAAATCTCTTGATTCATATGTATGAACATTTCAATCCTTTTGGACTAGCTGATGCTTGGTGGCAGCAAATTCTTATGTTGGTGGTTGCCAGTATATTAGGTTTTATTATTGGTTATATTAGCAAAGTGAGAGAAATCGATGGTTTAGAAAATGAGCTGGCAGAATTGGAGGCCGCCGTTGATGATTGTCATAGTAGAACTCGTAAAATTCTGGAAACACCCGTCATTTCTGAAGAAAAATCTCTTGCGGTACCTTTAGCGGCAGCAGTACCAGTAGCGGATTTAAAAATAGATGATTTGAAAATTGTAGAAGGGATTGGGCCTAAAATCGAAAAGTTGCTTAATGAAGCCGGTATCAAAACATTTGACGATTTAGCCAATACTTCTCCTGATCGTATCAAAGACATTTTGACAGCGGCAGGGAGCAGGTTTCAAATGCATGAGCCTTCTACTTGGCCCGAGCAAGCCGCTTATGCGCGTGACCAAAAGTGGGAAGCGTTGAAAGAATGGCAAGAACAACTCAAAGGTGGTAGGACAAATCAATAAGGTAAAGTAATAAATCCTTCAAGACAACATGATTATTTTAGATATAACTCCGCTTAGTCAAAATTTTTGGGTGGCCTTGCTAGAAGCATTGGCTTTACTATCGTTTTTTGCGTATTTAGGATGGTGGATTGCTCGCCGTATTTTTTCGACTCAGCTTGCTCAACTTCACGCTGATATCCATAATCGTAGAGTGGATTTAGACAATTGCCACAAAAAAAGCAGCTTGTCAGAAGATACAAAACCAGCCCAAGTACGTGCCACTTCTCAAAGGGTAGCTGTAGTGGATATGCCAGTGCTGATTGAAGAAGTAGCCGATGATTTAAAAATCATAGAAGGAATTGGCCCCAAAATAGAAGAAATACTCAATGCAGAAGGGGTGAAGACCTTCGCTAGGTTAGCCACTACTTCTACCGTGAATCTAAAGGAATGGTTAGAGGCAAGAGGTCCTAGATTTCAAATGCACGATCCAACCACATGGCCCGAACAGGCAGCTCTAGCACGAGATGGTAAATGGGATGAGCTCAAAAAATGGCAAGATGAATTAAATAAAGGCCGGCTTCAGTGAGCCGAAGTAACAAACTTAAAAACGCCCCTCTATACGACTTGTGGAGGGGCGTTTTTTTGATTCTTTATTCAAAAAAAGGTACTCCAGGAGTAGCGTACTTTTTCATGCCTTCCTCGTTGATTTCGACCCCAATTCCTGGTTTTTCTGATAACTTAATAAAGCCATTTTCAACCATAGGCCCCTCAAAAGTCACGATTTCTTTAAACATAGGATCTTTTTGAAAATAAATTTGCCATTCAAGGATCATAAAATTGGGCACCGAAGCACATACATGACAAGCAGCCATAGCTCCTAAATATGACGCAACCATATGAGGTGCAAACGGTACATAATATAGATTGGCCAAATTGGCGATTCGCTGCCCTTCTCCCAATCCCCCCGCTTTTTGTAAGTCGGGCATGATGATATCTACCGCTCCAATTTCGAGCAATCTTCTAAAACCATGCGCCAAATAATGATTCTCACCCGCACAAATGGGCGTAGTGGTAGAATCGGCAATGATTTTATACGCTTCGGCGTTTTCGGCAGGAATAGGCTCTTCAAGCCACATAAGTTTAAGTGGCTCCATCATTTTGGCCACTTGTTGCCCTGTTACCATATCGTATCGGCCATGCATATCGGCACAAATATCAATATTCGGCCCTACTGCTTGGCGAGCGGCGGCCATTTGGTCATACATTCGTTGGAGTTCGGCGGGGCTTGCTGTCCAGTTGTAGGCATCATACTTGTTGGGGTCTTTGGCTTGATCCAAATCAAATTTTACCGCCGAAAAACCCAGTTTTTTAGCTTCAAGCGCTGCATCGGCAAAATCTTGCGGTTTGGGGAGATTGTTTTGGTAAAGTGCCGTATCACAATAAACCCTAATTTTATCCCTAAATTTACCTCCTAGAAGTTGATAAACGGGAAGCCCTAAAGCTTTGCCCGTAAGATCCCAAAGGGCAGACTCTACGGCAGTCAGGACGGCGATGTACATTCCTGATTGCGCTCCTTCAAAAAAACCAGAACGACGAATATCTTCAAAAAGGCGATTGACATTCAAGGGACTTTTCCCTTTGATACGCTGCCCAAACATTTTTACTAAATGATAAGTACCGGGCGTAGCATCGACGCCTTCGCCGTGGCCGATGATGCCTTGGTTGGTGTAGATTTTGACAAACAAGCTGTGACCGCCACGGATGTAGCCGCATTTGATGTCAGTAATTTTGAGGTCAGATGGGGCAGAAGATAAAGGTGCACGTTCAACGGCGGTCTCAAGACCTTGGCCAAAACTATGAATGGTAGAAAGTCCAAAAGCACTCGCTAAAGCGCTTTTGGTAAGAAATTTACGGCGGGAGTTCATTCAATCAAAGGTTAAAAAAGTGAAACGAAGTTGAGTTAGAAATTTGGCAAGACTTAAAATTACCAAGTCCTTTTCTTTAAGTATTCTTGGATTTGTTCTTTCGGAACGGGCAGCTCATTGATATGGGCATTGAGCCATTGCGAAAAATCTTTTTCTATTTCGGGGGTCCAGCGGTTGTCAATCTGCCCTGCCGTATATTTTTGCTGTCGGAGGCGCTCGTGCCCAAACATATCTCGTAAGCGTACGATTTCGGAAGTCGTGACTACTTTTTCGACCAAATGAGGTGGAATAAACGTCACGGCTCCATCGCGGCCAAGTACCACATCTCCTGGCATGACCATCACTTTGCCTATTCGGGTAGGGTGATTGATAGCTACTAAAGTAGTGTTGAGTTCGCCGTCGGGATTGTTGAGGTGATGCGAAGGGTGATAGCTACGAAAAAAGGAAGTAAATCCCCCGATTTCTTTCAAACCCGCTATATCTCTGATAGCTCCTTCATATACGATGCCATTGCCAGATTTGGCATAGATAGAATTACCCAGGTTGTCGCCAATAGTAGGGCCATTTTCGTGCGCTCCAAACTGATCTACCACATATACATCTCCTCTGACAAGCATGTCGATGGGCCAAGCGTTTTGGGACTTAATACGTCCATCTTTTTCATGGCCTTTTTTGTCAATGACGCGGTGGACATCGGGCCGCCCTGGCATAAATGTAGCGGTCAAGGCTCTTCCTACCAACACACTGTCGGGGTTGATACATTGCCAGCCTTCGGCATACTGAAATTTGTAGTTTTCTCCTTTCATTACGGCCCAAGCTTCTTCGTGGGTAACGAGCCTCATACGTTTTAGGAGGGCATCAGATACTTTGGGACGGCCGTCAGGGAACCTTTCTCCCTTCCACTCAGGAGTCAAAAACAATAATTCTTCTTTCGAAATTTGTTGGGAAAAAACAGGAGGAGATACGTGAAGCAAAGCCCCCAAGAGGCTCATCACAATGAGACTTTTCATGATTAAAGATAGGTTAATTCGATAAGTTAGTTTGTCATTCAAAGTCACTTATCAAACTTATATACTTAATCATAGAAAGGATGTGATTATATGTCGATGTTCATTGAGTTTTGACTTTAATGAGCATCGACGCTATGGTTTTATACCACTCCTCGGAGGAACAAGCGATTGCTTGAGTGGGGTAAGTAGTGTTAATCAACCCAATCGTTCATTGGTGAGGCTCTTTACATTTTTACCGTCTATACCCATAATATGTTTGAGCGGTTGTATATCTCGCCAAAAGCAAGATTATAGCAACTAAAATATTGATTTTCATACGAGTTAAAAAGGTGCGCAAATAAAAGCCAGAAAGGGCTAATTTTAAAGGATTTTGGCCTTTTTGATCTGCAATTTGGCATATTTGATAAAAGTAGAAAAAAAATAATGGACAATTTTTGTTTGTATTTAATCTAAATAAGGTATTTTTGCGTTCATAGAAGAAACACTAATTTAGCAATGACCTCCATCGAAGTACCTGCTTGTTCTTTCGTTGAAACCGAAGAAAAGTTTTTTACTCTTAACGCATTTATTGGTTGTGCTTTTGCTTGTGAACTCAAAAAATGTTGCAAAGCATATAAAAAGAAGGGTAAACACTGCAAAAAATGCCCTAAAAAGGATGACTAATCCTTCAGAAGAGCATCAGTCAATACTTTGATTAAATCTTCCCCATTGTTTAGACTAGGAAGAGGTGGTTGAAGTGTATGGAAACGCCCTTCACGGTCAATCACCACATACCTAGGAATTGCACTTACATTGTACCATTGAGCGGTTGATTTGCCTTGCTCCGAGTGGTCTATCAAATGTACGCCTCCTATCTGGTATTTTGCAATTGCTTTTTTCCAGTTTTCTTGTTTTGAATCTGTAGAGATATATACAAACACTACTTCATTATTATTCTTGAAATGCTCTTTGATTTTGGCGGTGTGTTTGATTTCAGCAATACAAGGAGCGCACCAACTTGCCCAAAAATCAAGAAAAACTACTTTTCCTTTAAAATCCGATAAACGTATTTTATTTCCTAAGGTATCGGCCAATATAAAAGGAAAGGCTTCTTTTCCTGCCCTTAGTAGTGTGCTTTCTTCTAATTTTTGCTCTAGTCGTGATACGAACAAACTTTTGGGATATTGAGCTTTAAAATTTTTGACTTTTTTGATAAGGGCAGGGCTATTGCCTTGGTCATTGATTTCATTTTTTAAAAACTCAAAATCTATTACTGGCCTCATAGCTGGATGAAAGTAGGTTGGATGCGCTTTAAAATAGGCTTCGTAGTCTTCAAAAGGGATATTTTTGTCAGGTTTGGAGAGCATTGTAAGATACAGTATATTGAAAGGAAATGTTTCTGCTTTGGCCGTTTGTGGGCTGGGAGTAGGCCACAATTCACATCTTTGAGCACGGTACTTACTAGGAATGAGCGTAGCAGAAAGGGGTACATTTTTGCTTTTTGCATATTGATAAAGCGTATAAATAACCTCCGAATTGATTTCGGTTTTGATATCTGCCTGTCTGAGTGTGTAAAAGGTTCTACTCACCCGTGGCTTGTATTTTTCAAGAATACGGAGTTTTAGGTTTTCGATTTTTTGTAAATACTCAAAATACAAGCTTAACGAATCTTTATACGAGCGTGCTATTTTTTTCCAGTCTTCTTTTCGTACAGTTTGGAGATAGTCTTCTTGGTAAGCTTCTATTTTAGCATCGTTAGTTTTGAGGGAAGTCCAGCAGTGATCTGCCTCAAATGATAGAAGAAGCGTATCATTAGGTTCGATAATAATTGACTTTATATCTTCGGTTTGTTTTTGACTATTAGTCCACTCTACATAAAGGTACGCCACATCTGGAATGGTAGTTTTTAGTTCAAAAAAACCATCTTTGTCCAATAGAAGACGCTGCTTTTGTGATGTGTGCGCAAATGGATACAGGTAAAGCGAAATAGTATCCGAAGGCGAATAGATGATTTTGCCTTTGATGGTGACATTTTGGGCTAAAAGGTCGCAAGAACATAAAAACAATATCCAAAGTATATAGTATCTCATGAGACTTTTTTTGTTAAATATATAAATAAACTTTATATTCTTTGTTTGTATATTTATTTTTTTGTAGGTTGAATGAACGTAAGCTAGTTCAAGGTAGATTTTTTGAAAAATAGAAACAAAAACCTCACAAATTCGCCTTCAAATACACTTTATTGGACTAAAACATGCAGAAAGCCGTCGAAAATCCTACTTTTGCATGTTCATAAAAATCCTATTAAAGATGTTACAAGCCATTCCTTTTGACCAGACGGCTGCTTACCGCAAACTCAAAACGCATCACAAAAGCCTAAGCAAGAAGCACATGAAAGAGCTTTTTGCAGAAGACCCCAATCGTTTCAAAAAATTTTCATTGCGTTTGGGAGATATTGTGGTCGATTATTCCAAAAACCGCATCAATGGCCGTACCATTGCCTATCTATGTGATTTGGCGCGTGAGTGTCAGCTTTCTGACGCCATCGAGAAGATGTTTACAGGCGATAAAATCAATGCCACCGAAAATCGTGCCGTATTGCATACTGCCCTGCGCAATCGTTCTAATACGCCTATTGTTGTAGATGGTAAAGACGTAATGCCGGATGTGAATGAAGTGTTGGAAAAGATGAAAGGGTTTTCGGAAAAAATCCGTAGCGGCGAATGGAAAGGTTTTTCGGGTAAAAAAATCACTGATTTAGTAAATATCGGTATCGGGGGGTCAGATTTAGGCCCAGTGATGGTAACAGAAGCATTGAAGTCATACGGAAAAAAAGGGCTGAATGTGCATTTTGTTTCAAATGTGGACGGAACTCATATCGCCGAAACCCTGGCTACACTCAATCCTGAGACGACCCTCTTCATGATTGCTTCCAAAACCTTCACTACCCAAGAAACCATGGCTAATGCGCTTTCGGCGCGGCGTTGGTTTTTGGAAACAGCCAAAGAAAGCGCACACGTTGCCAAGCACTTTGTGGCGATTTCGACCAATCGTTCGGAAGTAGAAAAGTTTGGTATCGACCCCGAAAATATGTTTGGTTTTTGGGATTGGGTAGGAGGGCGTTACTCGTTATGGTCGGCGATTGGCTTGTCGATTGCGTGCTTTATCGGTTTTCAAAACTTCGAACAGCTTTTAGCGGGTGCTCACGATATGGACAATCATTTCCAGTCGGCTCGTTTTGAGAAAAATATCCCGGTCGTATTGGCTTTGTTGGGAATTTGGTACAACAATTTCTTTGATGCTGATACCCACGCTATTTTACCTTACGACCAGTATTTGCATCGTTTTGCGGCTTATTTCCAACAAGGAGATATGGAATCAAACGGCAAGTATGTCAGCAGAAGTGGCGAAAAAGTAAATTATCAGACTGGCCCTATTATTTGGGGAGAACCAGGAACCAATGGTCAGCACGCTTTTTATCAGTTGATTCACCAAGGTACCAAATTGATTCCTGCGGATTTTATCGCGCCAGCATTGAGTCATAATCCTATCGGGGAGCATCATAAAATGTTGCTTTCTAACTTCTTTGCTCAAACCGAAGCCCTCATGAATGGCAAAACCTACGAAGAAGCAGCAGCGGAATTGGCCAAAGCAGGTAAGTCACCCGAAGAAATAGCGGCTTTGGCTCCTTTTAAAGTATTTGAAGGAAATCGCCCTACCAACTCTATTTTGGTGAAGAAAGTCACCCCAAGGGTGTTGGGGAGCTTGATTGCAATGTACGAACACAAAATCTTCGTGCAGGGGGTGTTATGGAATATTTTCAGTTTTGACCAGTGGGGCGTAGAACTTGGCAAACAGCTTGCCAATCAAATCTATCCCGAACTTCAAAATGACTGGCCTATCGATGCTCACGATAGCAGTACCAATGGCTTGATTAATCAATACAAGCGTTGGCGGTAGTACCATCAAATCTTAGAGGGTGAAGTTGTAAATTTGCTATTACAATTTCACCCTTCTTTTTTGAAATCCTTCCCATTATGGCTCCACGCATTGATATTTTTGCGATTGTGATTTTGTTGGGTGTCGTACAAGGCATCTTATTGGGAGGGCTTTTTCTCACGGGTACTAGAGCTGCTTCTGCGGCCAATCGTACTTTGGGGTGGATTATGTGGGCTTATTCGGCGGCTATTTTTGAGATATTTTTGTGCTATACCAACTATCAATTTCAGACGCTGTGGGCCGATAATTTTGCCGAACCCACCAACTTTCTATTGGCGGTATTGCCTTATTTTTTTGTGTATGCCCGCTTACATGGGCGATTGCCGAAGCACTGGCGATGGCACCTACTTCCGTTTGGGTTTTGGTGTCTCTACTCGATTTTTTGGCAATACCAGTCTTACGATTATAAATACAACTCTTATATTACGGCTTGGCATCCCGAACTGTCCTATCGGTCATTTACTTATTGGATTCACCCAGACCCTTTATATTTACGCGACCACGTCAATGACCTAACTCTCGTAAGTATCTTGATCTATATCGGGTTGAGTTTGAGAGAAGTATATTTTTCATTTACAAAAAATCAACTACCTTTTTTTACGAGGCAAATAGTAGTTCCCCTTACGCAAGTACGCAATTATGTTTTTCTTTTTTGCCTTTTTCCAATCGTCTTTGTAGGAGTCAAACTTAGCTTTCAGAAAGATTTGGGAGACTATTTACTGGGAAGCTTAGTGACTTTTTACATCTATGCTACAAGCTACCTTACTTTGAGTCATTCGGTGTTGTTTCAGGTAGAGAATACAGTTGAAAACCGAAAAAAATACGAAAAGTCTTCGTTGTCAGAGGATAGTAGTGAAGTGATTTTGCAAAAATTACAGACCTATCTCCAAACCCAAAAACCTTATCTCGAAAACGACCTGACACTGCCGAAACTGGCGCAGCGATTAGCCGTATCTCCGCATCATTTGTCGCAGGTACTCAACGACCGCCTTGGGCAAAGTTTTTTTGATCTGATGGCAAAGTGCCGGGTAGAAGAAGCCCAAAAACTGCTGACAGATGGGGCACATATGCATCTTAAAATTGACGAAATTGCGGAGCAAGTAGGGTATAATTCTACTTCGGCATTCCATACGGCTTTTAAGCGAATAACGGGCCAAACGCCTGCCCAATACCGCGCTAAATTCCTGAATTAAAGTTTCTCATTTCTTATCGTCTATGCAACTACGTTTGTTTGATTCACAGATATATCCGGTATTTCCTGAAGACTATCAGGAGATTGTAGAAGTATGGGAAGCCTCCGTGAGAGCTACGCATCATTTTTTGTTAGAATCAGATATTCAATATTTTAAGCCTTTGATTCTGAATGAGTTTTTGAAAGCCGTCACTTTGTTTTGTATCAAAGACAATAGCGGAGCGATAGTGGGCTTTATGGGATTGCATGAAGACAGCTTAGAAATGCTCTTTATACACCCTGATATGCGCGGAAAAGGTATTGGTAAACTACTGTTGCAGCGTGCCATTGGGCTTGGGATTCGCAAGGTAGATGTAAATGAGCAAAACCCTGACGCGCTCGGTTTTTACCAAAGTCAGGGTTTTGAAGTTGTCTCTCGCTCTCCACTCGACGGCTTGGGAAAACCCTACCCGATTCTACATTTGCAACTACCTTGATTGCGTTTTAACGATTGCTGCCGTGACTAGCAACTGCCCCAAGTGGCGTTGGCTATGCTCGGCTGCATGAAAGAGCAGCCCTATGACCGTAGAGGGAATTTGGGCACGACCTACACCCCTTACTTCGGTCAGTTGGGCTATATCAGTATGCTCAAGCTGGAGAAGTGCTTTCTCAATTTGATTACTAAATTTTTGGAATAAACGCTCAAAACTATCGGCTTCTATTTGGGGAGACCCTTCGGCCGCAAGCCACTGAAGCTGGACAGGAGAGAGTGCTTCGCCACGCGCATAGGTAAACAACCTATCCAAAACCCCTGTAAGGTGCTGTAAATGGAAACCAACGGATGCCATTCCTGCTGGGCGTTGCCAGAGGAGTTGGTTATCAAAATCATGCCCAAGAGCGGCGACTTCTTCGCGTGCTTGTAGCAAAGCATGGGCTACTGGTTGGAGTAGGGCGGGGATATTTGGTAGAGGGCCTCTAAGCCATACTTCAAGTTTTTGGGGTGTACTCATTAAAAAAATAAAATTGGTATTTATAGATGAAATAACAGTAAAAAATGAAGTTTTTGGGGTTTGTTGATAAAAATTAAAAATATACCAAAATTATGAGTTTATAAGATATGAAACTAGATTAATCGTTAAGTGTGAGGGCTTTGTACTTGTTTATAAGTTAGTTATATTTGGGTCAGAGCAACCACCCCCATTTTTATGATATTCAAATTGGTTCATTTTTTGCAATAGTACTTCCATATTTTAATAACTACTTTGGAATATATGAAAATTTCTTCGACCAACTGGCTTTATTTAGGTTCTATTATGATTATTACGCTAGGGGGGTTTGTGGGGTATACTTTTTATGATACCATCCAAATGCAGTTGGCCGAGGCAGCATGGAACAAAAGAAAACATGAGGCGATTAATCAAATTGTGACGCTTGAAAAACTTCTCGTAGACATGGAAACGGGGCAACGAGCCTATCGGAGTACCAACGAAAAAAAATACCTACTCCCATTTACGCTGGCTCAGTCTCATCTTAATCCAACCATCGAAAAACTCTCAGAGCTAGTCAGTGACAATGCCAAACAACTAAATCGCCTTTCTCAGATCGAAATAGTGATTTTGGCAATGCGAAATCTATGGAGTACGCAGCCACCTACTTTTGAACAGTATGATAGAAAGGTGGTGACGGAATTTGTGGAGAATGAAAAGAAACAGATGGATGACGTGCGACGTCTGCTCAAGCAGATGTATGATAATGAGCAAAGGCTGATTGTGACAAGAGATCAATACATAGTCACTCGTATCAATGACCTTACCAGAGATAGCATTTGGGCTACGGTTTTTTTATTCATTTTAGCTTTTGTTCTGACCTACTTTTACTATTTAGAATTCAGAAATAAAAGCGCTACTGAGCAGAAATTGCAGGATAATCTCCGTGAGCTTGAGGAATTAAACCAAATAAGTAAGGATAGAAATTGGTATCTGAAAGGCCTTACTGTGGTGAATGATGCACTTCAAAACGTGAATGAAATCGAAGAATTAGCCCAAAAAGTACTCAAAGCTCTTACTTCGTATTTAGAACTGCCCGCTGGTGCGTTTTACTGCTACCATGCCGAAACCAAACAACTCGTTTTGAGTGGTTCAAGTGCGCTTTCGCCACAAGCTCCTTACTTTTGTGAAATAGGAGAGGGGATTGTGGGGCAAGCCGCCAAAGAACGGGAGTTGGTGAGTGTCAGAGCTATTCCAGAATCCTATTGGACTATCAAATCGGCTAGTGGTGAAAAAAAACCCGGAGAGATTCATTGTATCCCATTGTGGTTTGGGAAAGAGCTTAAAGGAGTAATAGAATTAGTTTCTTTTTTTGCTTTAAGTGAGAATCAGCTCAATTTGCTAAAAAATACCGCAAAAGACATTGCCGCTGCCTTGAATTCTATTCAATCGCACTTGCAGATTGTTAATTTGTTGGAGCAAGTTCAGTACCAAAAAAGTGTTTTGGAAAACCAACAAGATGAGCTACGTCAAACCAACGAAGAGCTGTCGCTTCAAGCAGAGCGCCTGCAAGCTTCTGAAGAAGAATTGAGAGTGCAAGAAGAAGAACTCCGCCACATCAATACGGAGCTAGAAGAAAAAAATGAAGCCGTAGAAGTAGCTCGGCAGGCTTTGGCCTTGAAAGCCAAAGAACTCGAAATTACGAGTAAGTATAAGTCAGAGTTTTTGGCTAATATGTCGCACGAGTTGCGAACGCCATTGAATAGTGTTTTGATTTTGGCTAACTTATTAAAAGAAAATAAAAACAACAATTTGACCGATAAACAGCTTGAGTATGCCAAGGTAATTCATAAATCTGGGTCTGATTTGCTCAACCTTATCAATGATATATTAGACTTGTCGAAAATAGAAGCTGGAAAAATTGAGTTTCAGTACGAACAAGTACCGCTACAGGGTATTGTAGAAGATATTAAACAGTTGTTTCTGGTGGTAGCAGAAGAAAAATCGGTTCAAATGATTACCAAAGTAGATGAAAATTTGCCGAAAAGTATTT
Organism: Runella zeae DSM 19591; assembly: GCF_000423565.1. Taxonomy (GTDB): domain Bacteria; phylum Bacteroidota; class Bacteroidia; order Cytophagales; family Spirosomataceae; genus Runella; species Runella zeae. Next base: position 63,459 of record NZ_AUIF01000042.1, read on the forward strand.
TTACCGATAAACAGCGTTTACAGCAAATTATCCAAAACCTGCTTTCCAACGCCTTTAAATTTACCCCCAAAGGCGGACAAGTACATTTGACTTTTGAGCTGACAAATGCTTCCCACGCGCATCTGGAAAGCCCTCTCAACAAGACCCAAAGACAAATATCTATATCTGTTTCGGATACCGGAATCGGTATTCCTGAAGACAAGCAACAGCTTATCTTTGAGGCATTTCAACAAGCAGACGGTGCTACCAACCGTAAATATGGAGGTACGGGTCTTGGGCTTTCGATTATCAAAGAATTAGTAAAGCGCATGGGTGGGGAGATTAGACTACAAAGTGAGATTTCTAAAGGAAGCAAATTTTCGGTGTTTTTACCCTTAGATTCTTTTGAGCCACCAGTCACCTTGGCAGTGCCCATCCAACCCATTGAAGAGAAAAAAATCGAAGAAATCGCTCTTTCTAAAGAAATCATTTCGCAGACTACTATCACCGATGACCGGAACAACCTTAAAAATGGGGACCAAATCATGCTTATTATTGAGGATGACCCAGTGTTTGCTAATATCGTGCAGGACTTTGCTAGAACCAAAAACTATAAGACTATTGTGGCTCTACAAGGAGATGAAGGGCTCATGTATGCAAAAAAATACAATCCTTCGGCCATTATTCTTGACTTACACCTTCCCGTAGTGGATGGATGGAATATTTTGCATTGGCTCAAAAACAATGAAGCCCTCAAAAATATTCCAGTCCATGTGATTTCGGGAGCTGAAGATACTCGGGTGTCTATTGGAGGGGCATTGGCCTATATCCAAAAACCAGTCAAAGTACAAGATTTAGAAAAAGTATTTAGCCTTTTGGGGGCGCAGTTAGAGTTGGACCTCAAAAATGTTTTGATTCTATCGGATGAGCAACGTCATCAAGGTGACTTGCTGGGCAAAGAAATAGAGGCTCGTTATAGTGATTTGAAAAGCGACTTCGTAAAAAGTAATTCGGAAGCAATCGACAAAATGAATCAGTTGGATTATGATTGCTTGATTGTTGATATGCGCAAAAATCTCCAAAAAGGGATTGAAAATTTAAAAGAACTACAAGCTGTCAAACATCCGAAATCCCTACCCGTAATCGTGTATATAGCCGAAGACCTTAGCCCTGCTACTGACCGTCAATTGCACCGCTTGGCCAATGTAGTGATTCGAGAGTCGGCGCAGTCAATGGAACGATTGATGGATGAGTTAGAATTGTTTATTTATAAAGTCAAAGAAGTAGAGGCCAAAAAACTGCCTGTATCTTTGACGGCTCTTAACAATACTGGACTCAAAGGAAAAAAAGTGTTGCTTGTCGACGACGATATGCGCAATGTCTTTGCGTTGAGTACGTTGCTCGAAGAGCAGGAAGCAAACATAGTCACCGCCGATAATGGCCGAGAAGCCCTTGAGATGCTCAAACAAAACCCTGATACGGATTTAGTTTTGATGGATATCATGATGCCCGAAATGGATGGCTATGAGGCCATCCGCCGTATAAGACACGATTTGAAACTTGGAGCCTTGCCGATTATTGCTCTGACGGCCAAGGCGATGCCCGACGACAAAGAAAAAGTAATGCAAGCAGGAGCGTCTGATTATATCACGAAGCCCATCGATACCGGGCAATTATTCTCTTTAATGCGTGTTTGGTTGTCAAAATAGGTATGGATACAGAGTATCGACTTACAGAGGTAGAATTAGAAGAAATCATTCAGCTCATCTTACAAAAGTATGGCTATGATTTCAGAAACTACGCACGTACTTCGCTTACTAGGCGTATTGCAAGATGCATGAATATCGCCAATCTGAAAACCCTCTATGAATTGAAGTATAATTTGATAAATGAATCTTCCTTTTTTACTTGGTTTTTGGAGACGTTGACGGTCAACGTTACAGAAATGTTTCGAGACCCTTTGTTTTACAAAGACTTACGCGAAAAAGTCTTACCCGCTTTGGCGTCTTATCCTATCATCAAAATTTGGCATGCTGGCTGTGCTACTGGCGAAGAGGTGTTTTCGATGAGTATTTTACTACATGAAGCAGGGCTTCTTAACCGGGCCAAACTCTACGCTACCGATCTCAACCCCGCCAATTTGGAGCGTGCAAGGAAGGGGATTATCTCGATGGAACAAATCAAAGATTATACCCTCAATTATATCCAATCAGGAGGAAAAAACGATTTTTCGACCTATTATACGGCTCATTATCAGTCGGCTATTATTAGAAAAGAGTTTCGTTCTAATATTCTTTTTGCACAACATAATTTGGCCGTAGACCAAGTTTTTAACGAATTTCAATTAATTTGTTGCCGCAACGTAATGATTTACTTTAATCGGGAGTTACAAAACCATGTCTTCAGGCTATTTTACAATAGCTTATCCCCCAAAGGATACTTAGCAATTGGAATCAAAGAATCGTTATTATTTACGGACGTAAAGGAGCAGTTTGAATCAGTAAGTGCGGCCGCTCGTATCTATCGGCGAAAAAATTAAATTTGGAAAGATGCAAAAACAAGACATAAAGATGGTGGTCATTGGAGGATCTGCGGGGAGTTTGCCCGTAGTAATGTCTTTACTAGAGGCACTTCCAGAGACTTTCTCTTTTACGGTAGTGATTGTGATTCATCGTTCAAAAAATGTGCTCAGCGAAATGGACAAACTTTTGTCGCACATACGAAATGTCCCAAATGTACATGAACCCGACGACAAAGAGCCTATCTTAGCGCACAGGGTTTATTTAGCTCCCCAAAACTATCATTTGCTTATCGAAACCAATAAAACCTTTAGTCTTGATTATTCCGAACCTATTTCTTTTAGTAGGCCGTCGATTGATGTTACTTTTGAAAGTGTAGCTCAGGTGTATGCGCAGCAGACGGTTGGTATTTTATTAAGTGGTGCCAATACCGACGGTACTAAGGGGGTTTCGGAGGTTATCAGACATGGTGGCATAGGAATCGTCCAAGATCCCAATACCGCCGAATACCCCGTTATGCCTCATGCCGCTTTGCTACAAAATCAAGCGGCACTTTGTTTGCCAACCTCCCACATAACGACGTTTTTGAAACAACTTAACGATAACATATAAGTACACATGCCACATACTTTACGGGAATTCAAAATTCTTTTGGTTGATGATAGAGAAGAAAACCTTCTTGCGTTAGAAGAAATGTTGGCAGATGATAATCGCACTTTCTTAAAAGCCAATTCGGGAAATGAAGCTCTGAAATATACCCTCAAACACAACAATATTGGCCTTATCATGCTTGATGTACAGATGCCTGGCATGGATGGGTTTGAAGTGGCACGTATCCTAAAAACCAACCCTAAAACCAAAAATATCTCTATTATTTTCGTGACAGCCATCAACAAGGAAGAACATTACATTCTGAAAGGATTTGATGAAGGTGCGGTGGATTATCTCCAAAAACCCCTTGATGTAAATGTCACAAAAGCGAAAGTCAAGGTTTTTCAGCGTCTTTACTATTATCAACAAGAGCTCAAAAGTACCGCAAACGAACTAGAGAGAATTAACAAACAGCTCGAAAAATTTACCTCCATTGTAGCACACGACCTCAAATCACCGTTGACGGGTATTATCGGCGCACTTTCGTTATTGGAGATGGACGATGACGAAATGCTCTCCGCAGATGAGCGCCATGAGTATATCTCTCATACCAAAGAAGCTGCAATGTACCTCTCCAATATGATCAATTCTCTGCTTGATTACTCTCGCAAAAGCATGGAGCAGCAGGTGATTGAAGAAGTAGATGTACAAGAGCTAGTAGAGCAAGTGGTACATTCGATGTTTTTGCCGGCTCATATCAACGTTAGATACTCGCAGCAACTACCCACTCTCTTTACTAAAAAAGTAAAGCTGCAACAAATTTTTCAGAACCTAATTAGCAATGCTTTTAAATACAACGATAAACCTGAGGGGTACATAGAGATTGGCTACTTGGAGAAAGAAGATTACTATGAGTTTTATGTAAAAGACAATGGCATGGGCATTCCGGCGGATGACCAAGAAGCCATTTTTAAATTTTATCGTACCTCTGTCAACAATTCTTTTGCCGATAGTAGTACCGGACTGGGGCTATCGATTCTCAAAATACTCGTCGAAGAGCAAGGCGGAAATATCTGGGTAGATTCTACACTGGGTGAGGGAAGTACGTTTTATTTCCAATGGAGGAAGTAATCAAGTAAAAGATTGTATTATATAGGGAGAGCTTTGTAAAAAGGTATAATCGGTGTGTTTTGGTATATATTTTTTTTGTGTACTAGTGCGGATATGAAGCAAAGAGAGTATATTTGTTTGTAAAAGATAGGTATAATTATTGCTATAATAATAAATACTAAAGCTTTATTAGGATATTTATCATTTAAAGAAAAAAGTAAGGATGTGTTCAACCATTGTCGCTGAATTTGGTGTGGCAGGTAACCAAAAAGGAACGAAAGGCGTCTATATAGCAAATAATTTAGCTTCTAGCCAGTCTGTAATCTATGAATAAAAGTATTGGGTGAGCATTCTATAAACTTGTTTAATGAACATATAAAATTACATACCACACCTTTTCAGGACTTAAAAACAAATGTGCCTGAAAACTACATTCATAAGTACCAATTACTAGTTCAAATCCCTACTCTTCAACATTTTTAATCATTTGAGCTCATTTAAGCATGGGCTTGATGAAGTATGTATGTTAACCATAAAACTCAAAAGACTATATTAAAAATTTACTAAAATATGGCAAACCGGTATCACGTTTTGATTGTTGAAGATGACGCTTTTATCCGAAAAGTGTTGCGCCATTCCTTGAAAGATGACTTTGAAGTAACTACCCATATCAACGGCATTGAAGCTATGGGCTGGCTTGAAGAAGGCAACCCTGTAGATATAATTCTGACAGATTTGCAAATGCCCTATATGAACGGCGAAGATTTGATTCGGACGATTCGGGCTAGTCCTACCTTTCGTCATTTACCTATTATGATTTTGTCAACATTTGATGATAGCAACACCCGTATCAAATGCCTAGAACTAGGGGCTGATGACTATATGACAAAGCCCTTTAACCCCTTAGAAGTCAGGGCAAAAGTAATGGCAGTAATGCGCCGTGCCAAACAACTTTAATGAGAAGAGAATCAAATGCAAACCGATACCCACCGCAAGGTTGTTTTTCGAGTTGTATATGTCGAAAATGACCCGCAGCTCATCGCTACTTTTACCAAAGATTTTGCAGATATGGTTGAAATAACCCTCCAGCAAAATCAAATAGATGCATTAGAATATCTTGAGAAAGGAAATTTGGCGGATTTGGTGGTAGTCAATGATTCTATAGGCTACAACCATATCTTAGAGGGAATTGATTATCACGAATATATGAAGCATTTGGCGGTGATTGTATTCAGTACTGTCAACGAATCTACGTTCAACAATCAAGCCTTAAAAAAACATATTATTGATGTTTTTAGTATTCCCTATCCTACTGAAGCACTAAAAATAAGGCTTCAGTATCTGATCCAGAAAAAAGAATACAAAGAGTCAAAAAAAATCCCGTATACGCATTCGTCGATTCGGATGCCCGTAGGTAAGCGGGCTTTCGATATAGTGGTATCTTTTACGGCTTTGCTGTTTTTGTCACCGCTACTGCTGATAGTAGCGATATTGGTCAAGCTCGACTCCAAAGGCCCTATCTTTTATGGTTCTAAAAGGGTCGGAATGGGCTACAAGATGTTTAATATGTACAAATTTCGTACGATGCGTACAGGAGCCGATAAGCTTATTTCGAGCATGAGCTCACTCAATTTGTACAATACCGCCACTCCTGAAGCTGACACCGAAGATTACTTGTGTGAGTCCTGCCGGATAGCGGGTACTGAATGCCAACGCCCTTTGTTTTTGGACAACGAACAAGTCTGCGAAGATGTATATCACAAGCGGCAGAAGGCCAAAGCCACTTTCATGAAATTTAAGGAAGACCCGCGAGTCACTAGGCTGGGTAAGATATTAAGAAATACGAGTATCGACGAATTGCCCCAATTGTTCAACATCCTCATTGGCGATATGTCGTTTGTGGGCAATCGCCCCTTGCCTCCCTATGAAGCCGAAAAACTAACCGCCACAGGCTATGCACGGCGCTTTGCGGCTCCTGCGGGTTTGACGGGCCTTTGGCAAGTTACCAAAAGAGGCAAAGCAAAAGTGTCTGATATAGAGCGTATTCAGCTAGATGTTTTGTATGCAAAAAAATACTCTTTCACTACCGACTTGGTCATTATGTTGAAAACGGTCAAAGCATTGTTTCAAAAAGAAAATGTATGAGTCGCTTACCTTTTGTCTCTTTTATTACGATCAATTACAACCAAGCTGCCGTGACTTGTCAGATGCTTGATTCGACACGCCTGCTTACGTATCGCAATTTTGAGGTGATTGTAGTAGACAATGCCTCCGCAGAAGACCCCACCCCTCTGATAGCCCAAGGAAACTATGAAGGAGTGCGGGTGATTTTGAGTGACAAAAATCTAGGGTTTTCGGGCGGCAATAATTTAGGAATCAAAGCGGCAAAAGGTGATTATTATTTTTTCTTAAACAACGATACCGTAGTGACGCCCGATTTGTTGGAGCAGCTCCTACAACCTTTTGAGAAAGACCCTACGGTGGGAGTCGTTTGCCCCAAAATTCGTTTTTTTGATCACCCAAACGTGATTCAATACGCTGGGTATCTTCCTTTGAGCAAATACACGGGGCGTACTTGGGCGATTGGTCTAAAAGAACAAGATCAGGGGCAGTATGATGTATCTGGCCCTACGCCTTTTGCGCACGGAGCTGCCATGATGGTAAAAAAAGAAGTATTGGCAAAAACAGGCACTTGGGAGGAGAGTTACTTTTTGTATTATGAAGAACTTGACTGGTCGGCACGTATAAGACGGGCGGGCTTTCAAATATACTATCAAGCTCAAGCTTTGATTTATCATAAAGAATCAATGAGTGTGGGAAAAGCCAATCCCATGAAAGTATATTATCATATACGAAACCGACTGTGGTTTATGCGGCGCAATACCCAAGGGTGGCCACTTTTTGTGTTTTGTGGGTATTATTTTCTCCTTGCTGTTCCCAAAGCCTTTGTGGTGCATTTACTTAAAAGGGAATGGCCTTATTTGAAAGCCATCAAAGAGGCTATTAAGTGGAATTGGCAGCATCATATCAAAGCTAATGGTAGCATAGACCCTCCTGTCGAACTTATTCCTTACCGAGTTTAATCCCTCTTTTTTCGACGATGATAGAATTTTTATTTATTCTTGGATTGGCGCTGGTTGTGTATACTTACCTTGGGTATGGAATAGTGGTGTGGGTGATGATTGCGATAAAAGGGCGCAGGAAGCCTTACTACTCTGAAGACTATCTGCCTGAGGTGACATTGGCGGTGCCTGCTTACAACGAACTTTCGTGCTTGCCCGACAAAATCCAAAATTCTCTTGCGCAAGAATATCCAAAAGACAAAATCCGCTTTCTTTTTGTAACAGAAGGCTCCAACGACGGTTCGGAGCAATGGATTGAGGCGCATTACAAAGGAGTGGTAGAAGTACTTGGGGGCAGCGAGCGCCGTGGAAAAGTAGCGGCCATGAACAACGCCATGCAGTATGTTCATACGCCTATCGTGATTTTTACGGATGCCAATACCCACCTCAATCGTCTTGCCGTCAGAAATATAGTGAGGCATTTTTCTGACCCTAAAGTGGGGGCAGTAGCTGGCGAAAAACGTATTCAGACTGCTGATAGTGAGTCGGCGGCGGGAGCGGGCGAAGGTCTATATTGGAAATACGAATCCCAACTCAAACGCTGGGATGCCGAGCTACATACCATAGTGGGAGCGGCAGGGGAGTTGTTTGCGCTTCGTACCGAGCTTTATGAACCCGTCGAAACCGACACCATTCTGGACGATTTTATAATTTCATTGCGCATAGCTGGACAGGGATACCGAGTGGCTTACGAGCCTGATGCGTATGCTTTAGAGGCTCCTTCCTATTCGATTTTGGACGAACAAAAACGGAAAATTCGGATTGCGGCTGGCGGTTTTCAGTCGATTGTACGTCTTAAACATTTGCTGAATCCCTTCCGGTATGGGGTGCTTACTTTTGAATACGTATCGCATCGAGTGTTTCGGTGGGCGGTGGCGCCTTTATGTTTACCCCTCATTTTTTTGACTAATGCGTGGTTGGCTTGGAAATCTTATCCTCCTATGGACGCGATTTCGTATGCTTGGACGGTGATGTTTCTATTGCAGTGTTTGTTTTATGGAGCAGCATGGGTAGGGTATCAGCTTGAGCAGCGTCAACTGCGGTGGAAACTCCTTTTTGTGCCGTTTTACTTTACCTTCATGAATGTATGTGCGCTGGCGGGATTGGTACGATACTTGCGAGGGAAACAATCAGGAGCTTGGGAAAAAGTAAGACGAGCAGAGGGCGTAACCTTGAAAAAATCGTAATAACACAGGCTGCTGCTTCACAATAGCTGCGCCATTAGCATGTACTTTTATCCTTATGATTTTTGGACGAATCACCCACGGTCTTGGCAATCAGCTTTTTCAGTACGCACTAGCGCGTAATCTAGCCCTGCGTCTTGGTACTCAGGTATATGTGGATTTGAGCTATTATAAATACACCTATCCCAACGATACGCCGAGGGTATGTAAGCTTCAAAATTTTAATATTGACTACAAAACCCTCAACGGCTCTCCGCTTGAATATGTGTCTAAGGCTACCAAGTTGTTTCCAAATCGGACGCTAAAACCTTTCTTTGAATTTGTGAAGGAGTCTGGTTTCAACTTTCACCCTGAAGTGCTGCAAGCGAAGTCTTCGGTTATCATTTTGGAGGGATTTTGGCAGTCTGAAAAATATTTTAAAGAAAACGCCATCACCATCAAAAAAGACTTCACCTTCAAAAAGAGCTTTAGTCCTCAGTTTGATTTTTACAAAAATGAAATCCTAAAAACGCCCAACCCTATTTCTATTCACATTCGTCGGGGAGATTATGTAAACAATGTAGAGTCAAGTCAGACTTTTGGGTTTATTGGGGACGGCTATTATCAACAAGCCGTCAACGTGATTCAAAATCAATTTTCTGATTTTCGTCTCTTTGTTTTTAGTGATGATAAAGAGTGGACTAAAGAAAATTTCAAAGTAGGAAAGGATACTGTATACATCGACAATCCAGGGGATGACGGAGATATTGACGACTTGCACTTGATGAGTTTGTGTAAACATCATGTCATTGCCAATAGCTCGTTTAGTTGGTGGGGGGCATGGCTGAGTAGTTTAGATAACAAATTGGTGATTGCCCCTAAAAACTGGTTTAAGAATAAGCCAGAAATGAACACAAAAGACTTGATACCAGACAATTGGATGAAAATATAGCTGCTTATCACTCATGCTCAATCTGCTCTCCTCCATACCCTATTCACCACAAGGCAAGCGCTGGCTTTATGGCCTAGTAGGTCTTGGGAGTGCGGCATTTGGGGGGATATTGATTGCCAAATTGGGAATGACGGGGGTTGTATTTTCGGCCTTAATCCCGATAGGGCTGATTGTGGTAGGGGCCATTTTTCGCAATCCCAAACTTGGGCTTCTCACCTACATTCAGTTGAGTTATTTGGTCAATGCTTTAGCGCGTTTTTTGCCTTTTAGTTTGCCTTACGGGCTTATTATCGATGGAGTGCTGGGGCTTACCTTATTTAGTTTGGTGGTCAATGCCAAGAGCTTCAAGTGGGAGCGGATACAACATCCTGCTTTTTACTTGATTTTGATGTGGTTTGTTTACAACGTACTCGAAATCGCCAATCCTGAGTCACCATATCGAGCGGCTTGGTTTTATCACGCGCGGCAGTTTTCTATCCATTGGATTATGGTATGTTGTATCATTTTGGTGATTGATATTACTCGCAAAGATATTGTCAACTTGCTCAAAACTTGGATGATATGGTCGATTTTTGCGGCACTCTGGGCGTTTAAGCAGCAGTACATCAGCCTGACCAATGCCGAGATAGAATGGCTTAATGCGGGTGGTGCCAAAACGCATATCTTGTTTGGGCATTTGAGGAGTTTTTCTTTTTATACCGATGCTTCTCAGTTTGGGGCCGAAATGGCCGGTTTGACGCTTGTGTGTCTTATTTTTATGTTTGAAGAAAAGACTTGGAAAGCAAAAATCCCCTATCTCATTTTGGCTTTTTTCTACTTTTGGGGCTTCGCGGTATCGGGTACAAGGAGTGCGCTTTTCATCATGTTGGCGGGCTATCCTTTCTATTTGTTTATCAAGCGCGATTTCAATAAAATCTTGCTGGGTATGTGCGTAGCTATTCCGATGATGGTGATTCTGCTTTTTACAAATATCGGTAATACCAACTACCAAATTTACCGGATTCGTACTGCTTTGAGACCCATGGAAGACCCTTCTTTTTTGCTTCGTCTCGAAAACCAACAAAAACTCTCTAACTACTTACGGCATTTGCCTTTTGGGGCTGGAATTGGCTCGGCAGGAGATACCGGCGCACGTTTTTCGCCGCATCATTTTGCTTCTCAGACCCCACCTGACAGCTGGTTTGTGCAAGTTTGGATTGAGACGGGAGTAGTGGGTTTGTATGTGTATATCGGTATGCTATTAGGACTCATCGCGGTAGGGGTACATCGTATATGGAACCTAAAAGACCCCTGGCTTATCAAAGTCATGTGTGCATTGTTGGCGGAGTTTGTAGGTGTGGTGGTGATGGGCTATTCCAATCCTGTGATGGGGCAGTTTCCTACTAGCTCATTTATTTTTATTACTTCGATTTTATTTACTTCAAGCGAACGCTGGGATCCGGCGTTTGGGTTGATGTCAAAAAAGAGCAAAAGATGAAAGTAGCGCATTTGATATTGGTTCATACCCAGCCTCATCAGCTCAATCGATTGATAGGAAGTCTACTTCATCCTGAAGCCGATTTTTATATACACCTCGACAAAAAAGCGGACATAAAAGCGTTTGAGGAGGCAATCACCCACCCTTCTGTCGTATTTGTCACCAAAAGAGTAGATGTACGCTGGGGGGCTTATAGTATGGTACAGGCTACCCTCAACGGTTTTGAAGAAATATTGGCCTCAAACATCCCTTATGGCTATGTCAATTTGTTGAGTGGGCAGGATTACCCTTTGCAGTCGCCGGAGACAATTCATCGGTTTTTGGCAAGCAATCCACTTCAACAATACATGGAGTTTAGGGAGGTAGAAAACGACTGGCAAGAGGCAATTCCACGGATTAAAAAATACCATTTGGTGAATTTTAATATCCCCGGAAAATTTAAGCTTGAGGCTCTTATCAATACTATTCTTCCACCACGTCTGCTGCCTCAAGGAATGGTGGCGGTGGGGCGCTCCCAATGGTTTACGATTACTTTAGAGGCGGTTCGTTTTATCATAACCTATCTCAAAGAACATCCCCGTTTGGTGCGTTTTTTTAAGTTTACTTGGGGGGTAGATGAAATTATTTTTCAAACTATTTTGTACAATTCTCCTTTCAATGCCACTCTTGTCAACGACAACCTAAGGTATATCGACTGGTCAGAAGGGAAGAGTAGCCCCAAAACATTGACCCTAAAGGATAAAGAAGTACTGAAAAGTTCGACGAAGTTTTTTGCCCGTAAATTCAACGAAGCCACGGACGCTTCTATATTGGATTGGTTGGATGAGAAAATCAAACAAGACTAACAGATTTACAGATATTTTTTATGAACGATTGCTTACTTTTTCCCACTGACCATTGGTGGAATTGTATTGTTTGAGGAGACGGGCGGGATTGCCGCCTACTACTGAGTAAGGAGGTACGTTTTTGGTGACAACGCTCCCGCCCGCTACTACCGAATGCTTGCCTATGGTGACACCTGCCGTAATTACGGCATTGGCTCCAATCCAGCATTCATCTTCGATGACGATAGGACGTGTAGTAACGGGCTGACGGTGAATAGCCACAGATATATCCTCGTAAGAGTGATTAAGACCCGAAAACACGACGTGTTGGGCAATGATCACATCATTGCCAATATGGACGGGTCCAATCACTACCGACCCGATACCCACCGTAGAGTGAGAGCCGATGTGTACATCGCCGACGCCGTTGTTGACTACGCAAAAAGACTCCACTGTACTATGAGCACCAAGACTAAAGGCATTGAAGGGCAATACATCGAGCCTTACTTTGGATCTGACAACGGAAGAAGAATGACGCTTGTGAATAAAGGGATTGACAAACCAACTTACCCATAACCGAGGCCGGGCCTGATTAGTTGGAATCAACAACCAGTGAATGAGACGTTTGAGGGCAGGACGCTGGTCGACATAACTTTTGAGACTCATACAATCAAGGATTATAAGGGCTAACTAAATGGCTTTGGTGGAAATAGTGCTAATGGCTTTGATGAGGTCACCTACCGAATTTTCCCAAGTGTGCTGATGGGCAAAGGCAATGCGCTCCTGGCTACTTGAGAGTTCTTGACCAGCAAGTGCAAGGGCGATTTGTTTGGCAAATTGCTGTGGAGTTTCGGCCAAGTAGACGTGTTCTTTGAAAAGTGACATGGTATCGGTTTTGACGGCAATGACGGGTTTACCCATGGCCAAATATTCATCAATTTTACGGGGATAGTTGCCAATCGTAACCTCGTTGAGGAGCTGAGGATTGATGAGTACATTCATTCCTGCCAAATAAGCAGGGATTTCTTTGGGGGTTTTGGAACCTAAAAAATGCACATTAGAAAAAGCCTTGAGCTGGTCAGTAGGAAAAGAATCATCAGGAGAACCGATAAGTACAATCTGCCATTTTGGATGGTTTTGTGCAATGGTTTGAAGCAGCCCACCATCAAGCCGCAAGCCCGTAAGTGCTCCTGCATAGCCGATGCGAGGCGTAGGAATCGCCGCCAAATCTTCGGGGATTACCTCGTTTTTTTGGGGGTTGAAAAGCGATAAATCACATCCTTGCCCTACATAAACGGAGTTGGGATTGTAACGAGCTGCTTGCTTGGCGAGATAGAAGGAGTTGCTTGCTACCAAGTCCACTTTCTTCATGAGCAAAGGTTCTAAGCGAGCTCCGTGGCGACGCCAAAAATCGACGGCCAAGAAATTGTCCCTCAAATAATATACCGATACGCTAGGTTTGAGAAGTTCTTTCATATAAAACCCTTGAAGCATATCGTTGTCGTTGAGCAGTATAAACGACTCCCAACCAAGGCTCGAAATAGCGCCTTTGATTTCTTTGGCGAGGCGCTTGCTATTGAGGTAGTTGAGGCGGTCGTAGAGAGGGCCATCTGGAAGCCAATTGACGGAGGCTAGCAACGATTGTGGACTTAAGACCCACAAATTGGGCTTATCTTCGATGAGATTTTGACCTTGGTGCTGGGCTATGAACTCTTTCCGTTGTTGAAATCGGCCTGATTTTTGAGATATAAAAATAGACCAATCCAGCGGGTCGTTGACGAAAAGGACTCGATGCGATTCCGACAAAACATGAGCCATGTCTCGGATATTGCTGCCTAGGTTTTTTTCTTCCCAAGTTTGGCGGGAAGTAATGACAAAGTTGAGTTTTGGGAGGGTTGGTTGCATACTAAACAAAACGTCGATAGATGTGTTTCATAGTGAAAAGAGGTAGGGCAGCACTAAATAGGAATAATTGAATAAAGATATTACTGATTATTTTGATATACAAGAAATATAATAGGAATATGATTAATAACTTTGTTTTTGTTTTAAGATACTGAAATTCAATGTGTTGTATTAATTTTTTGAGCGATAATATTAAGATTGTCTATGATCAAAAACTGCTTAAAATAAATATTTTAGTGTTTAAAATATACACTTCATAAATAAGAATAAAATAAGATATTTGGATGATAACAACTACGAAAAATTGGCAATATATTCGTGTTCAATATGTGTCCTTATTGTTTATTATGGTGTTTTGCGGTACACATACAGGGCACACACAGCAAAGCTCGGGTGGTTCGATGGCCGGACAACGCCCTGATTCTGTATATATTGACTTCAATAAAGACATTGCTCAGCAGTTATTGCCTTTTGAAGAAATATACCAATTAGCCATTGCTAACTCTCCTTCCATAAAATACGAGAAAGAGATTTCTACTGCTCAGAGTGCCGTTTATAAACTATCAAAAATGCAGATTTTGCAGTCGGGTGCTGGATTGGCGAGTTATTCTACGGGTAATCAAGCCATCCTTTCTACCGGGCCAGGGGCTCCGACGGATGCCATCGGGCAAATCGCCAATGGCTATCGACTAGGGGCCAATTTTCAGGTAAGTTTGTACGATATTTTTGGCCGTAAACAGCAGCTCAAACAATCCAAAGCCAATTATCAAGCCGCCCAGTATCGTAGAGAAGTGATTGAGTTACAGCTTAGAAGAGAGTTGATTGATTTGTACCAAGACCTTATCACTACCCAACAACTCTTGCGGATTCGGTTTCAGGACGAAAAACTGGCGCTTTCGTCTATGCAGTTGGCAGAAATAGAATTTCAGCAGCGTAAGATTGACTTGACCGCCGTGTCTACCATCAACAACCTCTACTATTCGTCTAAGTCTGCTACCGAACAAGTAAGAGGGACATTTTTAAAGTTTTTGTATAATCTCGAAGCCATGGTAGGTGTACCTATCTACTCACTTAAACGTAAATAGGAAGCAGGTATGTCGTATCATTTATTCATAAGATTCTTAAAAGACCACATCATTTGGTTTATAGTATTGCCGATTGTGACGGCAGCTACGGTGTATTATTTTACCCGAAAAGAGCGCAAAGAGTATACCGTTCAGGCGACTATTTACACGGGATTAGGGTCTGGATATAATTTGAAATCTGTCAATAGCTCGGGGTCTTTTGACTACTCAGGTGTGACCAATGCCTTTGACAATCTCTTGACTACGCTCAATTCGTCCGAAACCATGCTACAGGTCGGGATAAGTTTGTTGACAGACCACCTAAAACTCACAAAACCTGATACTTTGATATTGGGTGCCAAGGGTTTTGAGAAGCTTCATCAAGCCATTCCGGCTCCTCTTGCCAATCACCTTGCCCGGCAAGCTGATGCAGTACGCTATGCCCAAATCGACAGTATGGGGAGGTCGGAAGCTTATAATCCCATTAAAGCTTTACTGGCCAAAGGAGACATGTACTATTCGGGGGAGTATATCTCTAAAAAGCTGAGAGCCAACCGCAAAAACTCAAGCGATATGCTCGAAATGGAATATGAGTCGGACGACCCTGCGGTGACTATTCAGACCCTAGATTTTGTGATAGCAATCTTGAACCAACGCTACATTTCTCTTAAAAGCTCAGATACCAACCCTGTGATTGGGTATTATGAACAAAAAACCAATGAAGCCAAGCGCAGATTGGATGCCGCAGAGTCTAAGTTGAGGGCATTCAATGTAGATCATGAATTGCTGAGTTATGATGAAGAATCGAAAAATATTGCTTTTTCACGCGAAAATTTTGTCAATGAGTATAATCTTGAATTGATGAAAAATAGAGCTACGAAAGCTTCTATTGATGAACTTTCAAAGCGAATGAGTCAGCGTGGCAACTTGCTGGTTATCAATAGCGAACTTGTAAAAAAACAAGCCGAACTCGCTGACGCCCAAGGAGAACTAGTAGGTGCTCAAACGAGCAGAAGCAATAGCGAAATAGTGCGAATTGAAGCCAAAATCAGAAAAATCACCGACGAAATGAAAGTGATAGCTCAAAAATACTATGCGGCGGGTGATTCGCCAGAGTCGATTCCGTCAAATAAATTGATTGAAGATTGGCTGGCTAAAGTGCTTGAATATGCCGAATCCAATGCACGTTTGGAAGTATACAAACAACGTCTCAACGAATATCAAAACAAAATAACGGAGCTAAGTCCTTTGGGAACAGAACTCCGACAGCTCAATCGTGAGCTAGAGGTAGCAGAGAAAGAATACTTGGCCTTGACCCAAAGCCTCAACGAAGCCCAAGTGCATCGTCAGGATATTTCGCTTGACAAACCGCTCAAGGTAGTGGACCCTCCCAAATATCCTTACACGGCAAAACCTACCAAAAGATTAATTTTTATTGCGGCTGGTTTCGGGATTGGCCTGTTTTTTGCTTTGATGCTGACCGTCATTAGATTTTTGCTCGACAGTCGTCTCGACTCCCCCGAACACGCCGAAGTGCGCATTGGCCAATCGGTCACAATTGTATTCCCAAAAGTCAAAAAATTCTCGATTGGCACTAAAGAAAGTAGAGCCGCTATCAGCATGTTTGAGCAGCTTAGCAATGCCATCAATATCGATATTGTACAAGCAACTTCCAAGCAACCGCCCCCGATTATTACGCTTTTTAGCATGCGTTCTAAGCAAGGCAAAACGTGGGTAGCTCATGGGGTAGCGCGCCTCTATGCCGAAACAGGCCAAAAAATAGCCTATTTCTATCCTCGAATTACCAAAAACGACCTGCCCTTTGAGTTGGGGGGCGTTACGTTTTATCCCTTTGAGATACGTCCTGAATTCATGAATGTGAGGGACTTAAATGAATTGTTGCCCAAAAATCAAGAATATAATCCTTTTTATTTCGACAAAATCTTGCTAGAGTTACCAGCTCTTATCAGTAGCCCTCTTCCGGTGTATTTGCTTCATAAAAGTCATGTCGCGATTTTAGTGGCTGATGCCAATAGCGGCTGGGGACGCCGTGAAAGACAATTGATGGCATTGTACAACAAAATTGCGTCGTCGTCCCTAATTACGGTTTTAAATCGCGTAGAAAGCGATTATATTGATGCTCCAAGTAGGAGTGAAGCGGAGCAGATATTGGTCCAACCAGAGCTTTTACTAAAACATCAACGAAAACTTCCTTCTGCTTCTGAAGGATAAAACTCTATTTTTTGAGGCATGAGCAATACCAAAAAGGCTATTCAGGGCGGTAAATGGATTACCATTTCGACCGTTGTATCTACTGTGTTTCAGTTTGTGCAGGTATCTATTCTGGCTCGTTTGCTTGATCCCGCAGTGTTTGGGGTAGTAAGTGTGAGTACGTTGCTCATCAATTTCTTTTATATTTTTAGTAATCTAGGTTTCTCTAATTCAATCATTTACAAACAAGAAACCGACCAAAAAGTACTATCGACCTTGTATTTTTTGAGCCTAATGATGGGCTTTGTCATTTTTGTGTTGGTGTACTTGAGTGCCCCGTTGGTCATTGCGTATTATAAAGAACCCCGTCTCGACAAAGTAATCAAATTGGCTTCGCTTTATTTTTTGATTATATATTTTGGACAAATCTATTTGTTTTTACTGCAAAAAGAGCTGAGATTCAGGGATATAGCTATTATGGAGATTGCGGGAGCCGCCATAGGGATGTGTGTGGCCATTGGGCTTGCTTATCAAGGTTTTGAAGAATTGTCGCTGATTTATGGGCAGCTTTCGATGCACGTGGTGCGTACGATTCTGCAAATTGCTTTTGGAATTCGGCTGTTTTTTCCGTCGCTATATTTCAATATTGATTTGATAAAAGAACACCTCCGCTTTGGTCTTTATAATGTAGGCGACGGTTTTTTGGGCTTTGTACAAGGCAATTCTGACAATATCGTAGTAGGGGGGCTATTAGGGGTAAAGTCACTGGGGTATTATACCATTGCATCGCAGTTGGCGATATTTCCGATTACAAAACTCAACCCCATCATTTTGCAAGTGGCGTATCCGCTTTTGGCCAAAATGAAGGAGGACGACAACGAACTTCGTAAAGCTTATATCAAGATTTTGGATTTGATAAGCTATCTCAATATGCCACTTTTGGCGGGGCTTTTTATCACGGCAAGTAGTGTAGTGCCGCTGTTGTATGGGCCAGGCTGGGAGCCTACTTTGCCTTTGATTCAAATATTCGTATTCCAAAGTTTGTGTAGTTGTTTGGCTAATCCACTTTTCACGATTGCCTTTACCAAAGGAAAACCCAACTTGCTATTTTATCTAAATCTAGTGACGCTCATCATCAAGATTCCGTTGTTGTATTGGTTTGGGTCATACTGGGAAGTGACGGGTATCGCGTTGGCCTTTTTGACTTCTACTTTTATCAACTTGGTACTTAATTTTATGATTGCAAAGTGGTTGATTGGATCCTTCTATCAAGCATTCTTTGCTAATTTTGTCAAGCCTGCCCTGTTTTGTTTGTTGATGGTATTGAGCGTTTATCTCTATCAGCAATTTGTTGGCAATGAGGGGGTTATTCATACTTTTGTGCAGATTGCGATTGGCGGGGCGGTGTTTGTAGCACTCACACTCAAATATAAAATGTCATTGCCCGAAATTTTGGCAATGAGAAAATCTATCTAACCCCATCCTGATGAAACATCGATTCCTGATTTTGGATATTTTCAGGGGTATTTTTGCCTCTATGGTGGTGCTATTCCACTTGTCGCCATTTGCAGAAACGCCCTTGCTCAACAACGATTTTGTCGATAATTCCGACATGTTTGTTGATTTTTTCTTCGTTTTGAGTGGGTTTGTGATTAGTTACAATTATCAGTCTATCGCTACGGGTGAGCAAGTGACTGATTTTCTTCGAAAAAGATTACGTCGGATTTACCCTTTACATTTGTTGATGCTGTTAGCTTTTGTGGTAGTCGAAATTTCTAAGGGTTATTTGGCTTCTTATGTTCATGTCAATCAACCTACCAATCCAAACAATAACGTATTTACTTTTTTTACTTCTTTGTTTTTGCTCAACTCAGTCAAGATGCCGGGTGTTACCGACGTAAGTTGGAATATTCCAAGTTGGTCCATCAGTGCCGAAATGCTTGCTTATATTGTGTTTGGACTTGGCATGTTACTCTTAGCAAAGACCAAACTTGGGCGTTACAAAGGTTTCTTTTATGGTAGTATCGCCCTGCTTTCTTTTGGTGGGTTAGCGGTTATTACTCAGGGTTTTGTGCTCAACTATAGCTTCGACTACGGTTTTTTGAGAGGAATCATTGGTTTTTTTGTGGGAGGGTTGTGTTATGAGTTGTTTCGGTATATTCATTCGGTGGGAAGTCAGTGGAAATCTTCGGTTTTTGACTTGGCCGAAATCCTAATGTTGATACTCATTGGCCTGATGATTTACTACGGAGCGGCCTTAAAAGAAGTAGGGTTTGTGTACGAAATCTTGTTTTTTGTGGCTATTTTGGTTTTTTCTTTCGAAAAGGGCTGGGTGTCGCGCTTATTCAAAAAATCTACTTTTTTGGAGAAAGTTGGGACCTATAGTTATTCGATTTATATGACACATTCGCTGCTAATTAGTATATTTAACATTCTATTTATAAGAATCCTGAAATTTCCCCCTTCGGCGTATTGGTATTTGGTTTTTGCCAACTATTATTTGATATATAAAGTATCGGAGTGGACTTACAAAAACATTGAAATGCGATTCAAGGGCGGGCATAAGAAGATATCTATCAAGCATGTCAGCGAATAAGAAATTTTTGCCGCACTGGCTTACAAAGCATTTGTTTGCTTACGACCCTGCACATTTGCCGCTCGATAAGGTGGCGGAATTACATCGAAAATTGGCGCGGTTTCGGGTCGATACGCCAGAGGTTTCGATTGTGATACCCGCTTACAACGAAGAAGCCAATCTGCTCAATATGTTGTCATCGTTGGCGGAGCAAGAAATCACACGACCCACCGAGCTTTTGGTCGTCAACAACAATTCTGTAGACCGAACCCAAGAAATCTTAGATGCTTGTGGGGTGAGGTCGATTATCGAACGCAAACCGGGCGTAGCCCATGCCCGACAAGCAGGATTAATGGCAGCGCGTGGCAAAATCATGGCCAATGCCGACTCTGATTGCTTATATCCTTCGGGTTGGCTTGAGGCACTCACGGCTCCCCTCCAACAGCCTCAGGTAGCTTGTACGTATGGATTGTATTCATTTTTGCCAAGCGAAAAATCTTCCCGGATATCGCTGTTTTTTTACGAAAAAGCCGCCCACCTTATCAATTCTGTCCGCAACCGACACCGTGCTTATCTCAATGTATACGGTTTTAACTTTGCTTTTCGGCGCGCCGATGCGTTGGCGGTAGGTGGTTTTGAGGTGGACTCGGGCCGCGAAGGTTCGGTAGCTGAGTTGATTGCGGCGGGAGCGCCGCCTCCACCGTCTGGAAGATGTGAGGATGGTCTCATGGCTTTGGCTTTGCTCAATGAAGGAAAAGGGAAAATATGGCGAGTCACTAGCATCAATGCCAGAGCCTGGACAAGCGACCGCCGACTCGTAGCCGAGGGAAGTCTAGTAAAGGCTTTTACCAAAAGGGTATGGCATTCGGTTCGTGATTTAGGGTTTTATTTATCACCTTCTCAAAAAACACCATCTTGAAGTGATACCAAGACGGCCCAAGTCAGGAGCTTGGAATGTTTTGGTAAATAGCTTCTAAAGAGTATAACTCATGCTTGTCGATTTGTATAAGTATTTACAAACTACGCTAATACGTGCCAAAATCTGTTTGGTATTGTTGGGCATGTTTGTTTTTGCCCAGCTGGTTTCGGCACAGCCTTGTACCAATTACGTTTTTCTTCAAGATTTTGGAAGAGGGCCCGTTGCGCCTTTGCCCGCTAGTCAGATACCCTACAGGTACGTAACAGACGGCTGCCCCAATGACGGGCAGTATACCCTCGCCGATTCGGTAAGTGGCTTGTGCTACACATCGAGCTGGCACGGGCTGCCTCAAGACCATACCCTAGGTGATGTGAGAGGAAACATGCTGGTGGTCAATGCGCCTTATCCGAGCGAATTTTTTAGGCAGACGGTTCCTAATTTGTGTAGCCAAGCTACCTACGAGTTTTCTTTTTGGATGGTAAATCTCAACATCGAATTTCCACCCGGTACTTGTGGTTTTTTGATTCCAAATGACCCTAATTTTACGATTGTGATTGAAACCCTCGACGGGCAGTTTTTGGATAGTCTCAACACAGGTACTATCACTCGCACCGATAGTCCGCTTTGGCGGGAGTTTTCGTTGAAGTTTTCGATACCGGCGCAGGTGGAAGACACCACAAGCGTCGTAATCAAATTGCTGGACAAGAATTTTGGAGGATGTGGCAACGATTTTGTGATTGACGATTTCGGAGTAAAGCAGTGTACAGATTGTAAGTATACGGGTATTTATATCCCAGATGTATTTACCCCCAACGGCGACGGCATCAACGATGAGCTAGATGTGTATTATGGAAATCTGGTGGCGTTTGAGTTTTTGATTTACAATCGTTGGGGCAATTTGGTTTTTTATACCACTGACCCCACCAAAAAATGGGACGGTATGTATCTCAACAAACTATGCCCCGAAGGAGTATATGCTTGGCGGCTCAACTATGAAGCTGCTACGGCCACTTCTGAACCCAAAAAATTTGTGAAAAGTGGTCAAGTTATGCTTTTGTATTAAATGAAAATTTGCTAAAATGGATACAGGTTTACATCATTTTGCGGAAGTTACTTTATTGATTACCCATTACAATCGAAGTGCTTCGCTTGCTCGTTTGCTGCGGGCTTTTCGAGAACTCAACTGTAGTTTTGGGGGGATTGTGGTTTCGGACGATGCCTCTAAACCGGAGCATTTGAAGGAAATAAAATCATTGGCCACTCAATATCATTTTGAACTTATCTCTACGCCTCAAAACAAAGGTCTAGGAAACAACATCAACAAAGGGCAAGCGGCAGTAAAGACGCCTTACACGCTTTATGTCCAAGAAGATTTTGTGCCAAAAGCAGCTTTTGTTCCTCATTTTAAAGATGCTTTGGCATTTATGCAAGACGATGTTTCGTGGGATATTGTCAGGTTTTATGCTTATTTCCCTTATCCTTATCTTCGACCTTTTGCAAAGGGTTTTTCCAAAATGATTTTTAAACCTCAACTCTGGTATACCAATCACCTCAAGTTTTATTTTTATAGTGACCATCCTCATTTGAGACGTAGTTCTTTTTTAGAAAAATTTGGCCCCTATGCCGAAGGCATCAAATCTGATAAAACCGAGTTTTTGATGTGTTTATCGTTTCTAAAAAAGAACGGAAAAGGGCTGTTTTTTGACGATTTTACGACTTTGTTTGACCAAAAAAATACCAACGACGAACCCAGCACTATCAATCGGAGTGATTGGCGAGAAAGCCAAAACCCGCTGTTTTTGTTATTGAGATGGGGATATTTAAAACTTAGATTAGTCAAAAATACCTTTGAATTGGCATTTTTTAAGTAACACCGTTGGAGGATAGACATTAGTTTGAAGACACTTAACAATATTTGATAGCAATGAGCCAAGTCAAATCATACTTTCCTGACATCAGTCTGCTAGTGACGCATTACAACCGGAGTAGCTCCTTGGAGCGATTGCTCCGCACTATGCAAGAGCGGGGGATTTCGTTTGGGGCTATTGTGGTGTCAGATGATGCCAGCAAACCAGAACAGTTAGCTATTTTGGAGAAATTGAAAGAAGTGTATGATTTTGAGCTGATTACGACTCCCAAAAACAAAGGCTTGGCCAATAATATAAACAAGGGACAAGCGGCCATCAAGACCCCTTATACCTTATATGTTCAAGAAGACTTTGTGCCCACGCCGAAGTTGGCGGCCTCCCTACAAGACGGCCTCGACTTTATGAATGCTGATGCGTCGTTGGATATAGTGCGTTTTTATGCCTATTATCCTTATCCTTATTTAGCACCTTTTGCAAAAGGATTTTCGCGGATGTTGTACAAACCTTGGTATACTCGTTACGATAAAATATACTATTACAGCGACCACCCTCATTTACGAAGGAGTAGTTTTTTAGAAAAATTTGGCAAATACATAGAGGGTATCAAATCTGACAAAGCCGAATATTTGATGTGTGTGTCGTTTATTCAGCACGGTGGCAAGGGATTGTTTTATGATGATTATAAAGGGCTGTTTGACCAACTCAACTCCAGTGATGAACCCAGCACTGTGCAGCGCGATAACTGGCGACAGCAGAGTAAAAATCCTCTTATATCTATTTTACGGACGGTGTATCGGCAAGTGAAGTACAACTATGACTTGCTTTTTACAAGACCCCGATAAGACAAATTTTTAGGCGCTTCGTTTGCGATAATTGAAAACCGCCAAGGCATTAAACCCAATCGCAAAAGCGATCATAGCTATAAAATCGGGCCAGAGGTCGGTCAGGGTACTTCCTTTGATGTAGATAGCTCTGATTACTTTTATAAAATAAGCGGGAGGATTGATACGAGTGAGCCACTGTGCCCATTCAGGCATGCTTTCAATAGGGGTGTATAGCCCGCCCAACAGGATAAAAACCATCATGAAAAAAAATGAGAAAAGGGTGGCTTGCTGCTGTGTATCGACAAAAGTGCTGATAAGCAGCCCGATTCCTAATATTCCCAACAAATAAACTGCTGCAAAAGCATACAGCGTAAGGTAAGAACCCAAAGGCAGAATCCTGAAAATCACAAAAGCGACAATTACTCCCATGGTGATAGAGACCATTCCTAGCACCCAAAAAGGAATCAGCTTGCCAAGGATAAATTCGTGCTTTTTGATAGGAGTCACGTTGATTTGTTCTATGGTACCTACTTCTTTTTCTGCAACGATGTTGAGTGCCGTCAAAAAAGCCCCCACCATGGTCACCAAAATAGCCAAAATGCCGGGTACCATAAACAAGTGATAATCAAAGTGCTGATTGAACCAGTTGGCGGAGGTGATGTCGATTTGGGGGAGTTCGTTGAACTTAGGAAGCACCATCCATTCTTCTCTGATTTCGCGGTTCAAATCCCCAATCATCTGAGAGGCATAGGCTGTGCCCAAACCAGCCCGTACGCCATTGACAGCATCGGCAGCCAAATGAAGTTTGGCTTTGTTGTCTTTGATAAGATCTCGCTCAAAATGCGCTGGAATCGTTAGAATAATATCCGTCTTTCCATCTCCGACGGTTTGTAGGGCTTGCGGATAAGATTGCGTGTACTCTACCAACTGAAAATAACCAGAAGAGGTCATTTTTTGAACCAACTTACGTGAGTAGGGCGAATGGTCTTGATCTACCACGCTGATTGAAATGTGTTTGATTTCGTAATCTGCGGCCAGAGGAATCACAATCAACTGAATGATGGGCATCATCAATATCATCCGTAAGATGGTAGGGTTACGGAATATTTGCCTAAATTCTTTTTGCAGTAAAAAAGTAAGATTTCTCATAATGCTTGTAGTTAAACTTTCAAACTTGGAAAGTTAGGCCAATCTAATTTTAAACTTCCTAATAGCAATGGTCAGATAAACGACTGTCATTGCCACCAAAATGAGGGTTTGTTTTATGACATACGAAAACCCTAAACCTTTGACCATAATCGCCCTCACAATGCTGTAGTACCATTTGGTAGGGATAAAATTGCTGATGATTTGGAGCGGTAAAGGCATATTTTCGATAGGAAACATAAAGCCGCTAAATACCAAAGCTGGCATCAAAAAACCTACCAACGACAAAAACATGGCCGTTTGTTGGGAGTCTACCAAAGCCGACACCAACAACCCTAATGATAAGGTGGTGAGGATAAAAAGGAGACTTTCGGCCAACAATAAAAACAAGCTACCCCGAATGGGCATATCGAGCAGAAATACCGCTAAAATCAGGATAATGATGACATCAATAAAACATAATACCAAATAGGGGACAGCCTTGCTCAATACCACTAGCAGAGGTCGCATGGGCGATACGAGCAAAATCTCCATCGTGCCGGTTTCTTTTTCTTTGACAATTGAGACCGAAGTCATCATCGCACCTAGTAGCATCAGGATGAGGGTCATCACACCGGGAACAAAATTGTACGAGCTTTTGAGTTGGGGATTGTACAACATCCGCGTTTCGGTTTCGATGCTGTAGGGTAGCTTTTTGTTTTCGGTAAGTTCGTTTTGATAATCCCTGAAAATGCTACTGGCATAATTAATCACAATGTTGGAGGTATTGGGATCGGAGGCATCCCCGATAAGTCGCACTTGTACATAATTGCTGTGCAACAAATCGGCGCGGAAATGGGCAGGAAAAATGACCACTAGACGAGCCTCCCCTTTTCTAAATACCCGCTCTATGTCGGCTTCTGACTGTAGGTGTTTCTTGACGCTGAAGTACTGACTTTGGTCTAGTCGCTCGATGAGCAAACGGGTAGTTTCGTCTTTGGAATAATCCAGTATCGCTACATTGGAGTTTTTGACCTCGCTTGAGAGCGCAAACCCAAACAAAATCATCATTGCCACGGGTAAGCCTAACAAAATCACCAAACTACGGGTATCGCGCAGTACGTGCCAAAATTCTTTTCGGATAAAAGATAAAAAGGTTTTCATGTTGATTGTAGATTAAGCATCACTGCGTTTTGCCCCACGTGCCAATTGTAAAAATACCTCATCCATGTTAGCGGCCTTAAATTGATGTTTAAGCCCTGCCGGGGTATCTAAGGCGGCAATGGCACCATCGACCATGATCGATACACGGTCACAATATTCGGCTTCGTCCATGTAATGGGTAGTTACAAAAACCGTGATACCATCATGAGCTGCTTCATAAATCATATCCCAAAACTGACGCCGGGTGATAGGGTCAACCCCTCCCGTAGGCTCGTCCAAAAACACGATTTTGGGGCGATGAAGAATAGCCACCGAAAACGATATTTTTTGTTTCCAGCCTAGTGGCAAAGAACCGACTAGCTTGTCGGCTTCGTCGTGCAGTCCAAGCCGCTCAATGAGGACTTCGGTTTTGTTTTTGAGTTCTTGTCGAGATAAGCCGTAGATACCTCCAAAAAACTGGATATTTTCGCGTACGGTGAGGTTTTCGTAGAGCGAAAACTTTTGGCTCATGTATCCAATGTGCTTTTTGATTTCTTCGTTTTGGCGATAAACATCAAAACCTGCGACCCGTGCTTCGCCGGAGGTAGGTGTAAGCAACCCGCACAAAATGCGCATGGCGGTAGTTTTACCGGCACCATTTGCGCCCAAAAAACCAAATATTTCGCCTCGTTTTACCTCAAAACTAATGGCATTGACCGCCACAAAATCGCCGAATTTGCGCGTGAGTTGGTTGGTATATATGACCGAATCTGCCATAAGGTATTATTGATTTTCTAACATAAGTTTGATGAAAATATCCTCAATATTCGGCGTAATCTTCCTGATTTTAAGACCTGTATGTCCAAGGTTGCTGAGGTATTGATGCAGAAACTGCTCCCCGTCCAAAAGCGATTGGAGTGTGACATGCTGCTCCTCTCCAAATGCAAACGTACTTTCTATCTCGGGCGTAAGTCGCAGGTCTTTCATGAGCTGGTAGGCATTGTCGGCATCCACGGCGTAGAGGTTTTGTGGGTGGCGAGCAATGATTTTTTCTAAAGAATCTAATTCCAAGATTTTTCCTTTCTGAAGGAGGGCGATACGGTCGCAGCGGCTGGCTTCGTCCATGTAAGGAGTAGATACGATGATGGTGATACCACGGGCTTTGAGGCGGTCGAGCATATCCCAAAACTCCTTGCGAGATACTGGGTCTACACCCGTGGTGGGTTCGTCCAAAAACAATACCTTAGGCTCATGGATAAGAGCACAGCATAAGGCTAGTTTTTGTTTCATACCGCCCGAAAGTTTTCCCGCCAAGCGTTTTTTAAAAGGCTCGATTTGAACATAAATCTCTTCTATCAGATGGAAGTTTTTCTGGACGGTAGTGTTAAAAACCGTTGCGAAAAAATTCAGATTTTCTTCAATGCTTAAATCTTGGTACAACGAAAACTTACCAGGCATATAGCCCACTATGCGGCGAATTTGCCATAGGTCTTTTACCACATCCAAACCTGCGACTTCGGCGTGGCCGCTGTCGGGGAGGAGCAAAGTGGTAAGTATCCTGAAAAGAGAGGTTTTGCCGGCGCCGTCTGGGCCTATAAGCCCAAACAGCTCGCCAGATTTTACCTCAAAACTTACCTCTTCAAGGGCAATCACGGTGCCTTTGTCGTAGGTTTTTTTGATATTTTCTACACGGACAGTGGACATATGTTCAATGAAAGAATTTGAAAATAGATAATTTGGAAATGAGAAAATCTAAGGTTCTGTTTTGATTATCAGGTGTTTGTGAATTTCTCTCAGGTTGTCGAATCACATGAGGGGTGACCTAAAACAATTCTCTGATAAGCAGCCTATTTTCTCAAAGCTTCACTTCGCCGTACATTCCTATCTTGAGGTATCCATCATTTTTGACTTTGATTTTGGTAGCGTAAACCAAGTTAGAGCGTTCGTCTTTGGTTTGAATGGTTTTGGGAGTAAACTCCGCCTTACTTGCTATCCAAGTGACAGTACCGCTGATTTCTTTGTAGCTGTCTTTCCCATTGTCTACAAAGACTTTTACGGGTTGGTTGAGCTTGATACTGCTAAGTTGGTCGCCTGTGATGTATGCCCGCAAAATAAGCGTAGACAGGTTGGCGATTTTATAAAGAGGCTTGCCCGTAGCGGTCATTTCGTCGGCGGTGGCATATTTGACGAGCACAGTACCATCGAGAGGGTTGGTGATATTGCAGCGTTGAAGTTGGTCATCGACCTGTGCTACGCGTTCTTCCAAAGGTTTTTTCTCGCTCAGTACGCCACGGTTTTGGATGGATACCTGTTGTTGTTGTGATTTGATTTGCTGTTGAAGTACCGCTACTTGACTTTCGGTCGTTTCGATTTGTTTTTTCAATACCTCTATTTGTCCTTCAATATCGTCCAGTTGTTTGGAAGGTACGGCTTCGGCTTTTACGAGGTTTTGAAGGCGTTTGTGCTCACGATCGAGTATTCTCATTTGTTCGCGTTGAGTGGCGATTTGGCGTTGTTGGGTATTGAGTTGTTCGCGCAAAATCTGAGTTTGCGGACTGGCGTCATTCGTTTTTTGGGAGAGAGCATCTATGCTGGCTTCGATTTGGGCTTTTTGCAAAGACAGGTTTTTGCAGTCCACACTTCCTATAACCTGTCCGGCTTTCAATTCGGAACCTTCTTCTACTTCCAAACGCAAAATCCGTCCTATCGACTCCGACGAAATTACTACCTCATCGGCTTCAAAAACACCACTGGCATCAAAGTCTTGCTCGCTTCCTTGGCAAGCGGCTAAGGCGAGTAGTAAAAGGAAAAAATATCCACTTTTCATTTCTTTAAAATCTTTATGTAATGAGTATAAGTAAATGAGTAAATTTTGAAAATATGCCAATTGGCTATTGTTAGTCAGGTAGTTGGATTCAATGCTTGGTCGAAATTTGTTTTACTATGAGGTAAAAAAAATAAAGGAAAAAGATTTTATTAAGTATCAATGACCCAGTAGCAATTTGAGGTTGTTTTGTGCTTGGAGGAGTTGTGTCTCGTGCAAAATCAGATTTTGCCGTGCCATATCTTCATTATCAACTTCGGTCAGGTAGTCACTAGCTGTAATGATGCCATTATCAAGTTGAGATTCTGAAGCTTTACGTATAGTACCGCGCAATTCAATTAATTTTTGATCGCTCGCGACCAGCGCTTCCAAACGGCTGATTTCCTGACGTTGATTGGCTACTTTTACTTGGGTTCCTAGCAAAAAACTTTCACGTTGTTTGTCGATACGCTGCTGATTGACGCGCAATTGTTGGGTTTCGATGCCTTGGGTATTGGTGTACCAGTGCGTAAGGGGAATTTGTAACTGAATACCGCCGATGAAGTAAGTTTGGAAATTGGTTGCCAAAAAATTTAGTCCCGGTCTACCATAACCTGCCGTCGCAAAAGCCGATAATTTAGGAAGGTTCTTGGCTCGGATGAGACGTTCGTTTTGGGTCAAAACTTGCTTTTGGGTTTCAAAAAGCTGCAATTCAGGCCGGGTCACGTCAAGGCTATTGGTGGTTTGTGATTCGGTAGCAAAAGTGGTTTTAGTATCCACTGTTTGACCCGTCAATAGCGATAGTCCTTCCAATGCCGCTGCTTGCCGTTTTTGGGTTTCTAAAAGTTGCTGCTCTACTTCCAATAGCCGTGCTTCTAGTGCTAATACATTGGCTCGAATCGCGATGCCATTTTGTACCGAAGCTTTGGTTTTTTCGAGTTTGGCAAGCAGCTCTTTTTGCAAAATCTCAAAATTCCTTAGCTGTCGTTGCGAAAAGAGTGCACCAAAAAACAATCCGCTTACTTGCTCGCGGATTTGGAACAAATCCACCGTTACTTTTTGCTGTTCTACTTGCTGATTGGCAAGGGCTATCGTTTTTTGTTTTTGGGTCAAGCCTCCATCCCATATGGATTGGGTCACATCGAGGGTGAGTTTGTACTGGTCTTTGGGAGGGGGAGTAATCTCAAAATTAGGAAGTTTGATAGGCACGCTTGTCACCTCCGACTGCCAAGTAGCTTGACCATTGAGGCGAGATTGAGGCATATAGCCACGATTCAGCAATTTTATTTGTAAATCGGTCGCTTCTTGGATAAGCCGCCTTTGACCAGCTTGAGGATTGTGTTGTTCTGCTTGCCGGTAGCATTCTTCTAGGCTAAGCGTAGTTTGTGCCCAGCTTACTGTCGACATCGCCAACCACAGTCCTAAACATATAATACTACTTTTCATAACCTTTTGGTTTAATCATTTGGTTAAATTTGTTGTAAAAAAATAGGTTCTTTTATTTCTCTTCTCGACTTTAACCAAAGTAAAGTCGAGAAGAGATTGGTGTCAGGGAGTTAAGATGAGTTTGACATATGCCTTAAGTTCGTTGATACGTGCTTCCATTACCATATCAAAATTATGATCTTCAATCTTAAGCATACTCACAAAAATAGGTCTTGCTAAAAAAGGAAATATGCACATTCCCATGACAGTCATAATAAACTGAGCAGGGTCGAGGGTGCGTACTTTGCCCTCCTTCAAATCGGCATAATAGCGTGGGATGATCTTGTGGGCAATCCCAATAGGAATTTTTTTAATAAAATCTGCTTTGTCTTTGTTATTAACTGTGTTTAAGACAAATAGCGGTAAAAAAGGGTTTTTACGCAGGAAATTGATGTATGCTTCGATAAAGAAGGTTACTTTATCAATAAACGGCCCTTCTTGATCGAAGGCGGCGTCTACTTGGGGAAAAAAACGTTGTATTTTATAATCGAATACCTTTTCAAATAATTTGTCTTTAGAGCGAAAATAGTAGTGTAAAAGAGCTTTGTTGATACCTGCAACATCCGCAATATCTTGCATACGGGAGCCGTCGTACCCATCTCGCAAAAACACCTCCATCGCCGCTTTTAAGATTTTTTCTTCTGTTGAGAGTTCCTCGTTTTGCATTATTAATCTGATGGTTTAATCATCTGGTTAAACTTGATACAAATGTGAAGCGTCAATTTTATTTTTCCAAATAATTTTTTCAAAAACTTAAAAAAACGTAGTCCTAGCGGTAAAATGAGGCATTAAAGGGCCTGAATTCTCAAAGATTGTAGATTGTTATTTGGCATGAGTGTCTACTTCGCCGTGAGGAGTAGGCAAAAAACTCTTGCTAGCTTTGTTGAGGTTGAGCAGCGAACGTACCATCCTAAAAATGAGTTGAAACAACGTCACAAAGTCTTTGGCCGAGACTTTTGTGAGAAGATAATCCGGGATTGATAGTACTAAACTCAACACAAGCCCCGAAAGTAAAATCCCGAAAAAGGTAAGCGTAGGTAACGAAAGGAACACCAACCCTGCCAAAAAGCCTATCCCAAGAATAGCCAACAAGAGTGTACGGGGAACAATGAGGGATTTAACTAAAGCATTGAACGCGTGTACATTTCCTTTAAACAATTCGACAATTCCGGTTTTGAAGTAAAATTTGATAAAGTGGATTTGGGCAGCAATCCACCGGGAGCGCTGACGCTCAAATACCGCCAGATTTTGTACTTTTTCGTCAAGGATATAGGCATCCTTTAAGTACGCAATTTTATATCCGTCTAGCAATAGGTTCATTTCTAGTTCTTTATCGTAGCCGCCGATGGTTTGGAGACTGTTCATGCCTTTTATCATGGCTTTGGGTTCGAAGGCCATTCCCGAGCCAATCAACGACGCCGACATGCCAATGGCACGCTGCCCTTTTCGAAACAAATGATTGTTGACCTCCTCATTCATGGCGTCAAACACCGCTACGCTGGTATTGGTATTTTTGGCAATACGATGCCCTTGTACCACTTGCCAGCCTTGGTCAAAAGCCAAATTGATGCGTCTCAGAAAATCAGGCTTCATGTGGTTGTCGGCATCCGATATTGCTACTATATCGTATTGATTATGAGGGAGTTGATTTAGGGCGAAGGTGATAGATTTTTGAACGGTCGATTGCTCAAAAAATACTTCTATCACATGAATTGGTAATGCTTTGAGGGTTTGGAGGGTAGTGGGCAAAAATGAATCTGCAATCACGTACAAATCAAACAACTCACGGGGATAGTCTACTTGTAAGTTGGCTTCTACGGAGTCGATGATTACTTTATCTTCTTTATATGCAGGAATCAAAACGGCAATTCGGCGCAATTTTTGCGGGTTTTGGGTCAAGGGTACATCATCTCCACCGCCCCAACGCCCTGCTATTGCGCAGAGCAAAAGGTAAGCCACGTTGAGTCCTAAATAGATGCTGATAGGCATAATAAAAAGATACCATATGATGGAGAGCATTTTCTGTGTTTTTTAGATGAAAAAAAGGGTTAAATGATAAAAGTACAATTTGTAAAGGAAGAGATAATAATTAGATAATGTTTTAAGAAAAATCAAATAACAGCTAAAAATATCAATATTATATATCCTGCACAGTACAATTGCATTCCTAAAAGGTTTATTTGCCAAATAAAGCGGTATGTCATTATCTTCATTTACAATAACCAATATATTAAGGCCATGAATGTATTCTATTATCCATATCTTATGTAAAACTCTATGAAAAAACTACTATTTTTTATCTTTTTGTGCTTCTATTTAACCACAACCTATTCACAAAATTATCAAAATATACCTAGCAAAATTGAAGCCGAAAGTTATAGCGCAATGTCGGGTATTCAAACCGAAAATACAAGTGATGACGGTGGAGGGTTGAATGTGGGATGGATAGGCGACGGCGATTGGCTTGATTATAATCTCAATGTACCTGCTACGGGGGTTTATACTTTTCGTTTTAGGGTTTCAAAAGGTTATGGCAATGGTACGATTGAACTCAAATCCGCCTCTGGGGATGTATTGCGTACCATAGCAGTACCTACCACTGGAGGGTGGCAAGCTTGGACTACGGTCACTACCACGGTGCCATTATCGGCTGGAGAACAGACGCTGAGGGTATTTGCCAAATACGGCGATTGGAATTTTAACTGGTTTGAAGTGGCTTCTTCAAGGCCCCTTAGTGGGAAATTTGAAGCAGAAAGCTACGATGATATGTACGAAATCCAAACCGAGAGTACATCAGACGTAGGAGGTGGCTTAAACGTGGGTCGCATTGATGAGGGCGATTGGCTCGACTACAATGTAAATGTAGCCACGGCAGGTAGTTATACTTTCAAGTTCAGGATTGCCAATAGCTATGGCAACGGTAAGCTAGAGATTCGAAATGCGGCGGGTACGGCTTTGGCTACTATAGATGTACCCCAAACGGGTGGTTGGCAAAGCTGGACTACTCTCACTACTACCGCTACTTTAGCGGCTGGCAGTCAAGTATTGCGAATTTATGCCCTCAATGGTGATTGGAATTTTAACTGGTTTGAAGTAAATACCGCCGAAACTCCAAGCAATGTGCCTTCTCTCATCGGAAAAATGGAAGCAGAAGACTATGATGCGATGTTTGGGGTACAAACTGAAAACACAAGCGACGAGGGCGGTGGGCTTAATGTAGGCTGGTTTGAAAGCAATGATTGGCTCGAATACCGCGTCAATGCCCCTTATACGGGAGCTTATACCTTCAAACTTCGCGTGGCCAATAGCTACGGCAATGGCATTGTACAACTTCGAGATGCCGCTGGGAGCGTTTTGGCTTCTCTCAATATTCCTCAAACAGGGGGTTGGCAAGGCTGGACTACCATCAGTACCACCGCGATGCTGAGCGCTGGTGAGCAAAATATTCGCTTTCACATTGTAAACGGGGATTGGAATTTCAATTGGTTTGAGGTAACTGGCTCAAAACCCATGCTAGGGCGTATCGAAGCCGAAAACTTCGATGCGATGTATGGTGTGCAGACCGAAACTACGGGCGACGTAGACGGTAACCTAAACGTAGGGTGGATTGATACCAACGATTGGATGGATTATAACCTCAATGTGCCTGCCACAGGAAGTTATACTTTTCAGTTTAGGGTGTCCAATAGTTTTGGAAATGGTAAAATTGAAATCAGAAATCGCGCGGGAACGGCTTTAGCTTCTTTAGACGTACCCCAAACGGGCGGCTGGCACAATTGGACTACCATTACCACTGCTGCTACTTTGCCCGCAGGAAGTCAAGTATTGCGGATTTATGCCGTCAGTGGGGATTGGAATTTTAACTGGTTTGAGGCTAGTCAAGGTAGCGGACCCGTTCAGTCGGTCATTACGTTTGCGGCATTGCCCGCCAAAACTTTGGGCGAGGAGCCGTTTGACTTGGTAGCCACTAGCAACAATGCCCAAACACCCATTACTTTTTCGTCTTCCAATCCTTCTGTGGTCTCGGTCTCTAATGCTACTGGAAGCTGGAAAGCTACTATTTTGGCCACTGGTAGCGTGGATATAACGGCTTCGCAAGCGGGCAATAGCAACTTTACAACGGCCAACAATGTCGTCAGGAATTTAGTGATACAAACACCCACCAATCCTAATGCCGTAAAAATTCCGATTAATCCTAAGCGTTGGTATCAGCTCAATAATGTGAGTAATGGACTTGATGGCTTGTTTGATAACAATACCTCGGCGACGGTTCAAACGGGCTGGGGCAAGGTACTCGAAAACTTTGATGCTTATTACCCTCTTTTAGAAGGCGAACAAATGACGATTGAGCGTATTAAGTTTTTTGACGGGGAAGGAAGCATGCCCGACAAGCCGCTCACGATTTCTATCATCACGAGCGATTGGCAACGAATCCCCATCGCTACATTTACTGGACAAGAATACAACGGTTGGGTAGGACCTTACCCCGACCGCTCCACCACGGGAGAGGCCAGATTCAATCTGGATGCACCTATCTCAAATGCTCGTTATTTGGTCATCAATACTTGGTGGGGATACCCCAATGAAATTGAGTTTTATGGTAGTTATACGCCTCCTACTACCAACCCAGGGCCGATTCCTCCCAAAACCGTCAAACTCAAAGACATGATTGGGGTCAATGCATTTGAATGGGATTTTGAAGATGCCCAAACTTCATGGCTTATCAACGAAACCAAGATGCAGGCCATGAAAAGTTTTAAGGGTATACGCCATTATATAGATTGGGAAAAACTCGAATCGAGCGAAGGTGGATATACTTACAATCCTACCCACAGCGGAAGCTGGAACTACGATACCATTTATGTAAGATGTAAAGTCGAAGGAATAGAGGTATTGGCGTGTATTAAAACATTGCCTAATTGGCTCCTCGAAACTTATCCTTCTTCTGAGCGCGACCACGAAAATGTCCCAGTCAGGTACGGAAGTGATTTTTCGAGTCCGCTTTCATACATTGAGCAAGCCAAAGTGGCTTTTCAGTACGCCGCTCGTTATGGAAGCAATCCAAACGTTAATCCTGCCCTTGTGAGCGTCAATCCTAACCAACGTTGGTTTGGGGATGGTATCAATGTGGTCAAAATCGGGATGAATCTTATCAAATACATGGAATGTGACAATGAGCGCGATAAGTGGTGGAAAGGGAGAAAAGGCTATCAAACGGCTCGTGAATATGCCGCCAACTTGTCGGCATTCTACGACGGACATAAAAATACCATGGGAGCCGGCGTAGGTGTCAAAAATGCCGACCCTAACATGAAAGTGGTGATCGGGGGATTGGCGTCGGCTTACATCGGGGCTGATTATATCAAAGGAATGATAGATTGGTGTAAACAATACCGTGGTTATAAACCCGACGGAAGCGTAGATTTGTGCTGGGACGTGATTAATTATCACCTTTATCCCGACAATGCCAACTCCTCCCAAAGCGGCACGGCTTCAAGGGGAGTAGCACCCGAAATTTCGGCAGCTGTGAGCGTGGCTGATGATTTCTTAAAAACATCACATGAGTCTTCTTATGATATGCCGGTATGGGTGTCAGAAACAGGTTATGATGTCAATCAAGGAAGTCCTATCAAAGCCATTCCAATTGGTAGCAAATCGGCGCTTGATACCCAAGCCGACTGGATTTTGAGAACAGCACTGTTGTATGCCCGCAAAGGCATTGAAAAAGTATATTTTTATCAGACCTATGATTTCGACATCAACAATCCTACCCAATTTGGTTCATCAGGCTTGTTGAACACCAATCAGACCCGCAAGCCTGCCGCAGATTTTCTGTACCAGACTCATCAATTGTTTGGAGAATATACCTACAAACAAACCCTCCAAAACGACCCTATCGTAGACAGGTATGAATGGAATGGTAAATCGGCCTATGTACTCGTAGTGCCTGATGAAGTGGGGCGTACCGCCGTTGATACGCTTGATTTGGGAACGGCTTCGTGGGCCAAAATCTACACGCCAATGGCAGGTAGCAATGTGATGAGTGAGCAAACTGTTAATACCGTAAACGGAAAATTGATTGTGACTGCCACCGAAACGCCCATTTTTGTGGTTGCGTCTGACCAAATCGTTTCGTCGTCAGATTCTGCTCTCACTCACAGCGTTGCTCGTTCAGGAATCGAGCCTACATTGAGTGAGCATCTTCCTTTGGTGGCGGAGCGGCAGGCTTTGCATGTGTTGGTAAAAGTATACCCCAATCCCTCGGTCGATTACCTTACTATTGCTTTTGAAAATGACAATACTGAACCGCTGGAAGTGAAGTTTTTCAATGCGAGTTTAGGAACGCTTCACAAAGAAATGACTATTCAGAAAGTGGATACTAAACTATCTGAGCAAATAGACGTGAAATCGCTGCCAGTGGGTACGTACGTGATTGAAATCAAACAGGGGAACGAACGCGCTTTTCGCAAAATCGTTAAGACTCCTTAGTGTTTAAAAATAGCGTGACATCCCTGACTTTTATCAGAAAGGTCAGGGATGTTTTGTTATAAGTCGTTCCAAATGCCAATAAAATTGATTATATTCATTTTCAAATGAGCACATTCGCCTAAAAGTGAGCTTCAATCTTTGTTTCTCTTCTTTGTTTTGCCGTTTTTTGTCCAGTTATTATTTCTTGCACTAACCTAACCCTACCATCGGATGAATTTTTTGATAAGAAAAGCCACCCCAGAAGACTTTCCCGCGATTTTTAAGCTCATCAAAGATTTTTCGGTTTTTCAAAAAACACCCGACAAATTGACCATTACGCTCCCGCAAATGCTCGAAAACAAAGATTTTTTTCAGTGTTTAGTGGTTGAAAATGAAGGCGAAGTCATCGGATTTGCTTCTTTCTTCTGGGCCTATTATTCGTGGTCGGGCAAGGCACTGTATTTGGATGATTTGTATGTAGAGCAGACCTACCGAGGGCATCAAATAGGCACTCGACTCATGGAAAAACTCATCGATCTAGCCAATGCTGAAAAGTGTCATAAAATACGCTGGCAAGTGTCGCACTGGAATAGCGAAGCCATCGAATTTTACAAAAAAATGGGCGCTCAAATCGACCGAACCGACATCAATTGTGATTTGTATTTGTAAATATAAAAAGCAGCTAATCGTTAAGGATTCCCCCCAACGATTAACTGCTAAAGATGAATGTTTTTTACCCTATTTATAGACTTCAGTATAATATTCCGCCGCCATGCGGTCAGAGTTGAAAAAGTCTCCCACGTCGTTCATACTTTGCAAAACAACTTTGTTCCAATCTTCGCGGCGTTGATAGTACATCGGAAGGATGTCGTGTTCGAGTACATCTAGCATGTTAGAAATATCTTCGGCGTCGCGATTGTCTTCGGAAGCTACGGGCACAATAAAAGCGTTTTCGCCGTGTTTGGCAAATTCGCATATCCAGCCGTCGTAGGTAGAAAAATTGAGACTAGCGTTCATCGCGGCGGTCATACCGCTGGTACCTGAGGCTTCGCGGGTTACAACAGGCGTATTGAGCCAAACATCCGAACCTTGTTTGAGCTGTTTTGACAATGCCAACTCATAGCCTGTAAGCACCGCCATATTGGGATACAAATGACTCAGATAAAAAAGCTGATTGAAAGTATAAATCGCTCCTTCGTCTTTAGGATAAGGTTTTCCCGCCCAAATAAACTGAATCGGCATTTCGGGATTACGCATGATGCGGTCAAAACGCTCGCGGTCGCGGGTGAGAAGGTCGGGGCGCTTGTAGGCTGCAAAACGCCTTGCCCACACAATAGTGAGGACGTTAGGGTCAAATATTTTACCCACTTGGTCGGCCACGGTCAAAAACAACTGACTTTTGAGGGCTTTTTTGCGATTGTCGATAGCCGTAAGGTCACCTTTGACGCGGGCTTGCTCTAGCTCAGGGTCGGTCCACGAAGCCTTGTGTTGGGAATTGGTAACGTGCGTAATGGGACATATACCACTTGCCCAACTCCACATGTGTCGGGATACTTCTCCGTGGAGTTTGGAGACCGCATTGGCTTGGTGACTAAGCCGCAATGCCACCAATGAATGATTGAAAGTTGAGTCTTGGATACCCGTGATTTTATGAACTGTAGGAAGAGGTACTTCCCCAAAAAAGCTCAAATCATTCAAAAATTGAATGTCATGCTTTTCATTTCCAGCTTCTTCGGGGGTATGGGTCGTAAATACCAAGCGTTTTCTAACGGATTCGAGTTTACCAAATTTTTTGTATAAATGAAAAACCGCCGACACCGCATGAGCTTCGTTGAGGTGATATATGTCGGGTTGGTAGTCGATAGCGTCCAAAAATTTGGCTCCGCCTAGCCCCAACACCATGCACTGCATGACCTTGATAGCGGGGTCGGCATCATAAAGATGATACGAAATACGCCGCGCCCAAGGGTCGTTGCCGTCGGTATCGGTGGTTAGGAAAAACATCGGCACCGTTCCAAAATACTTAGGATCAAGATAATAGGCCGCTACCCAAACGGGCTGTTGGGCGATAGTGATTTGAAAGCGAATACCCGTGTCTTTCAAGAAGTTGTACATTTTCTCGCGAAACTGCGGTACCATGCTATTGTCGGTATTGCGGACTTGGTCATAGTAGCCGTGTTTCCAAAGCATCCCGATTCCGACCAAATTTTGGCGTAAATCATGGGCGCTTTTCATGTGCGAGCCTGCCAAAAATCCCAAACCACCCGAGTAGGTTTTGAGGGCTTGGTCAACGGCAAATTCCATTGAAAAATAAACGACGGATTTTTTGTAGCGAGCGTCAAACGCGTAAGGGTGGGCATACGCCACGGGGAGTTTTTTTGCCATATGAATCTTAAATCATAGGTGGATGAGGCTACTAAGCTAAAGAAATTTTGAGGGAATCAGGCCATCAGCTCCGTAAAAATCGGCGGGGTAGGGGGCTTCCCTCAAGGCCAATCATAACGTCAAAATCCTTGCTAGCGTATTTGAATGGGTAATAAGAATTTTGTGGGCAAAAGATAAATTGTTGATATTCAGTATAATCAAAGAAATTGCCAGAAAATCTATTCATGAGTTTTGGCCGAACATTTTGTGTTTTCATTCGCATTTTATACTTTTGCACCCACAAAATGCCAAAGCGGTATTTTCGGGCTCATAGCTCAGTCGTTTATCCCGAAGCAATTTCGGGATGACTCATCAAAATGTATAACAAATGTATTTTGTTTATATTCTTTATTCTGAGATAATAAATAAATATTATATTGGTTGTACAGAAGATTTAGACAGGAGACTTGATGAACATAACAGAGGGCTTTCAAGTTTTACTAGCAAAGGAACTCCATGGAAGAGAGTTTATTGGGAAGAGTTTAAAACATTAGGAGAAGCTAGAAGACGAGAAATTGAAGTGAAAAAGAAAAAAAGTAGAAAGTATATTGAGTATTTAATAAAGAGTTCGGGCTCATAGCTCAGTCGTTTATCCCGAAGCAATTTCGGGATGACTCATCAAAATGAAGTAAAAAAGTAGAAAGTATATTGAGTATTTAATAAAGAGTTCGGGCCCATAGCTCAGTCGGTTAGAGCATCTGACTCATCAATTAAAGTTCTTTGAATTTATGAACCGCATTTGTGTTGTTTGTCAAACTGAAATATTTGGCCAAAAGCAAAAATACTGTAGCAATACATGTAAGCAAAAAAGCCATTATTACAGAGTTAAACATCAAACAAATACGTATTATTCTCAAACAATTCGCTCAATTTCGCGCAAAGTTAAATTAGTTGAAATGTTTGGAAGTAAATGTTCAAAGTGCGGTTACAATGCTAATCTAGCTGCATTACATTTTCACCATATTGATTCGACAACAAAGCATTTTAAATTAGATGCTCGTATTCTCTCGAATAAAAAGTGGGAAAGTATTGTAAAGGAAGCTAGTAAATGTTTGCTTTTATGTTCTAATTGTCATGCAGAAGAGCATAATCCAGAACTAAGCATTGTAAATGTTCAAAGAATTTTAAATGGTGCCACTTTTGCGTAAGCAAAAGATGTGAAAGGGGTTAATTCAGGGAAGCCTTAACGGATAGCGCCGATGGTAATCCTGAGCCAAGCCAAGTGAAAGGTTTAAGAGTAACTTGGAAGGTGCAGAGACTAAGAAGTGAGGAGACCAACCAATAAGCTTCTAACAACGCCCCTCACCCTAATTCCGAAAGCCTTCGGAAAGGGTGGTGAGATAGTCCTACTACTTCGGGAAATCGAAGGAAAGTGAATCAGGTGGTCGCAGGTTCGAGCCCTGCTGGGCCCACATTTAAACGTCTAACTAATTGATTTTCAATAAGTTAGACGTTTTTTTTGAGCTACACTTCTCTAAAACTGTATGCCTATTTTTTTAAGTCTTTTATTTATCCTGTTGATTTGTAGCATTTTAGCTGTCGAGAGTATTTGAAAGGTCGTCAGTGTTGGCTGCTGTGTTATATTTTCAATGTTAAATTTATAATTATCAGCCCCACTATAGGGGCGCAAACCAAATTGTCGCTTAAGCGGCGTGTTTGAGGCCCATTTTTAGGGCGATTACATTGCGTAAGCTATCTCTTTTCTGACTTTTAAAAACGGTACGCATATTGAGTACCGCGCTTAGTCCTTTAGTCCAACGTTGTCCTACGAGCTTGCACCTTTGCTGCACCACTGTGCTAATGGCCGATTCAATAGCCCCACTCCCAATACAGCCCGATATTCATGGTATTTCATTCGGTATCGATTATGTTGGTAGTACTTCATAAGGCTATCTGCCTGCTGCTTGAGATGCTGACTTTTGCAGGTATTTTTTTTATCAGTTATGGCTTCAATGACCCA
>NZ_AUIF01000043.1 GCF_000423565.1 Runella zeae DSM 19591
CATTACCTCTTCAAACGTCATAACGGCCGACACAAACTTCTCACCATTGGCCCGACTATGCTCCTTCAAAGAAACATTACAAAAAGCGACTAAATTTTTGCCAATGCCTTCTCTATCAACCAATGCCACATATTTCTTTATAACTCCTTCCCGCTCCAATTTGCGAACCCTCTCATATACAGGAGTGTATGACAAATTTAGTTGCGCCGCAAGCTCTTTAGTCGTCAAAAGTGCGTTTTGTTGCAGATAGCGTAAAATCCCTTT
The DNA here is from genome assembly GCF_000423565.1 of Runella zeae DSM 19591. Taxonomy (GTDB): domain Bacteria; phylum Bacteroidota; class Bacteroidia; order Cytophagales; family Spirosomataceae; genus Runella; species Runella zeae. The sequence goes on from NZ_AUIF01000043.1 coordinate 265, forward strand.
ATCCGTAATATCCAACTTTATCATATAGACTTATTATATGGTTTATAAGATATAAAATCTTTATAAAGGTAATAATATTTGAATTTTTATCTAAAAAATGTCAAAATATTAAACAAATCAACAAAAACGCCTTCACAACTTAATACCACCACCCCAATTCGAGCAAAATTTTCCACACAAAAAATTTTTCACTTTACCTAAACCACAACACCAAAAAGCATAATGCACTAATTGTCAAATAATTACAAAATACACAAATCCACAAGGTATGCTTTTTTAGTATTTCTTAATAAATCAAATTTCAAAAAATTATGAAGACGCTAACCAAGTATATAGTTTTAGGTTATGTCACTTTGATAGCCACCTCTGCCCCTGAGGTTGCATTTTCTCAACAGTCAACTAAGAAAAAAAATACAACTACCAAAACCGATAAAACAAAGCTCAAAAGATCTCAAAAAGGAGCTTTGATTGGGGTAGGTGCTGGAGCTATCGTAGGAGGAATTATTGGCAAAAACAACAAAAATACCGCGATTGGAGCCATTATAGGTGCTACTGTAGGTGGTGCCGCTGGGGCAATAATAGGTCAACGTATGGACAAGCAAGCTGAAAGGCTAAAAGAAGATTTAGGTAAAACTGCAAGAGTAGAACGCGTAGGAGAAGGTGTAAAGCTTACTTTCGACAACGCCCTTTTGTTTGATTTCGGCTCTTCATCACTACGTCCCGAAACCCAAGAAAGTCTCCGAAAAATGGCCAATACCCTCAAAGACGAACAAAAGACTGAGCTTCTTGTAGAAGGACACACCGACAACGTAGGTTCTGAAGCTTTTAACAGAGACTTGTCCAACAAACGCGCTCAAGCCGTTGCCAATTTTTTGATTGGAGAAGGAGTTTCCACTAGTCGTTTCAAAGTCATTGGCCAAGGCGAAGCCAATCCTGTCGCTTCCAACAATACCGAAACAGGACGTCAACAAAATCGCCGGGTAGAAATTGGTCTTTATGCCAGCGAAGAAATGAAAAAAGCCGCTCAAAACGGCACTATCAGTCTTAGATAATCAATCATCAACAGTGCTACGAAAACTAATAATTTTTTTGTAGCACTACAATCCCTCCACAACAATGAAAAAGTTAAACATACTCCTCATCGCATTAGTCTCTTTACTATCTATTTCTGCTGCCTACTCACAAGATTACCGTACAGGTATTGGTCTTAGAGCAGGGAGCACCAATGGCCTCACTATCAAGCACTATACCAAGCCTCGCGTAGCTGTCGAAGGTATTATTTCCTCGCGCTGGAGAGGACTTGGATTCACGGGTTTGATTGAAGGTCATACACGCGCTTTTGATGTCAATCGTCTTAATTTTTACTACGGTGCAGGTGCTCATATTTACTTTTGGGGTGAAGGAAGACGCGGCTCATCTCCTTTTCCAGAACGTAATAGCGTAGTAGGACTAGATGGTATCTTAGGGCTAGAATATAACTTCCGCGAAATCCCTATCAATTTGAGTATTGACTGGAAACCTACCTTCAATTTCAACGTAGCTGACAATTTCTGGGGTGATGATGCCGCCCTTTCTATTCGCTACATATTTTGATATAATTTTTCTAACCACTCACTAAAAATATCATAAAGCCATGAAATTCAACCCAATATATCTTTTTTTAGGATTAAGTACTTTACTCTTTCAAGCCAATCTTAAGACTTATGCGCAAGATGCTTCAGCCCGTACAGGTATCAGAGGGGGACTCAATGTATCTAATCTTTATATCAAAGACGTGACTGACCGTAATCCTCGCTACGGATTTCATGTGGGTCTTTTTACGCAAGTACCTCTTATCAAAGGTATGCTTTACTTACAACCTGAGGTAGGATATTCTACCAAAGGCGTCACTGCTCGGTACAATTTGCTCAATGGCACATTTAGAGGACAAAATACCTTCAAAATGGATTACTTTGAAATCCCTGTATTAGCTACGCTCAAGGTTGGCAATTTTGTTGATATTCACGGTGGGCTTTACGGAGGTTTTTTAGTAAATGCTTCGACCGAAAGTAAAAGCGACGCAGGCTTTAACGCCACCGTACTCAATCGCGACAATTTCAACAATTTTGACTATGGTCTTGCGGCTGGTTTAAGTATTTATTTTGGAAAAATAATGCTAGCTACTCGCTACAACTATGGCCTACGCCCCGTAGCGTCAAGTACCGCAGCCAAAGTATTCCTAGACAATGCCAAAAATTCTGCCGCTCAGCTAAGCATAGGGTATACGTTTTAGCCTCCATTACAACTACTCTATACAATCCCGTTTGGCGTAAGTCAAATGGGATTTTTTATGCATAACTCTATTAGACAAAATATCTATATTCTTTGATTGTCACCTCTCACATTTGTTTAACCCTTCTTCTTATACGTATTTATTTGCACAAATTATCTATTTTTATATTCATATATAGAATATTCATCTAAAAAAAAAGCTATCCGTATCTTTCTGTGTAAATTTGTAGCTTGTTAAAGTGGACGCTACAAGCCTACTTTTGAGTTTGTGTTATAGGCCTCGTTCCTGAATAAATTATAATTTGTAAAAATGCAAAACCCAGACATTCAAGAAATCCTCAAATCACGAATCCTTGTACTCGACGGTGCGATGGGTTCGATGATTCAGCGTTATAAATTGACCGATGCCGATTATAGAGGCGAACGTTTCAAAGATTTCCCCCACGAACTCAAAGGCAACAATGACCTGCTGTCGTTGACGCGGCCCGATGTGATTCAAGAAATTCATGAAGCTTATCTGGAAGCAGGGGCAGACATTATCGAAACCAATACTTTTAGTGGTACCACTATCGCTATGGCCGATTATCACATGGAAGACTTGGTATATGAGCTTAATTATGAATCGGCTCAGCTAGCCCGTCACGCTTGTGATAAATACATCGCTGCCAATCCCGATAAGCCACGCTTTGTAGCGGGGTCGATTGGGCCTACCAACCGCACCGCGTCGCTTTCTCCCGATGTAAACGACCCTGGCTACCGTGCCGTTACTTTTGATGAATTGGTAGATGCTTATTATGAACAAGTGCAAGCCTTGGTAGATGGTGGTTCGGATATATTATTGGTCGAAACCATTTTTGATACTTTGAATGCCAAAGCCGCTTTGTACGCGATTGATTTGTACTTTGATGATGTCAAAAAAGGAACGATTCGGGCTATCAATGGAGCATTTACGCCTCAAGCTATAAATACTACGAAAACGCAATTGCCTATCATGGTGTCGGGAACGATTACGGATGCTTCTGGCCGTACGCTTTCAGGACAGACTACAGAAGCTTTCTTGACGTCGGTATCGCATATGCCCCTGCTCTCCGTGGGTCTCAACTGCGCCCTTGGTGCTGACTTAATGCGCCCGTATGTTCAAACTCTCGCCAATCAAGCGCCGTTTTATACCTCAGCTCACCCCAACGCAGGCTTACCCAACGAAATGGGCGAATATGACCAAAGTCCCGAACAAATGGCGGTGATTATTGACGATTTCTTAAAAAATCGTTTTATCAATATCATCGGCGGATGCTGCGGTACTACCCCACCCCATATCAAAGCCATTGCCGACGTAGCAGCCAAATACGAACCTCGTGATATTCCCGAAAACGACCATGTCCAAAAACTATCAGGACTAGAACCCCTAAAAATCACGAAGGAGACCAACTTTGTCAATATTGGGGAGCGGTGTAATGTGACAGGTTCCAAAAAATTTGCACGCCTCGTCCGCGAAGGCAACTATGATGCCGCTATTGCAGTAGCACGCGAGCAGGTAGATTCGGGAGCACAAGTTCTGGACATCAACATGGATGAAGGGATGATTGACGGCGTGCAAGCCATGACGAAGTTTTGCAATTTATTGATGGCCGAGCCTGATATTGCCCGTGTTCCTTTCATGGTCGATTCGTCTAAGTGGGAGGTGATTGAGGCGGGTCTAAAATGTTTGCAAGGCAAAGCCATCGTCAATTCTATCTCACTGAAAGAAGGAGAAGAGAAGTTTATCCAACAAGCCGAAAAAGTAAAACGCTACGGTGCATCGGTCGTAGTGATGGCTTTTGACGAAGTAGGCCAAGCCGACAATTATGAGCGCCGTATCGAAATCTGCGAACGCGCCTATTGGATTTTGGTAAATAAAGTAGGATTCCCTCCGCAAGACATCATCTTTGACCCCAATATCCTGACCGTAGGTACGGGTATGGAAGAGCACAACAACTACGCTGTTGATTTTATCAACGCTACTCGTTGGATTAAAGAGCATTTGCCTTATGCCAAAGTAAGTGGAGGAGTCTCAAACGTATCCTTTTCATTCAGAGGGAATGAGCTTGTTCGTGAGGCAATCCATACGGTATTTTTATACTATGCTATCAAAGCAGGGATGGATATGGGTATTGTCAATGCAGGGCAGTTGGGGGTTTATGACGACCTCCCCAAAGATATGCTCGAACATTGCGAAGATCTGATTCTCAACCGTCGCCCTGATGCTACCGAAAGGATGTTGGCCTTTGCCGAAACCGTAAAATCTAAAGGTAAAGAACAAGTAGTAGATAATGCTTGGCGCGCTCAACCCGTCTCCAAACGCCTCGAACATGCCCTCATCAAAGGACTGACTGAGTTTATAGATGAAGACGTAGAAGAAGCTCGTGCTCAGTCGAGCCGCCCACTTGATGTGATTGAAGGCCCACTTATGGATGGTATGAACGTGGTTGGTGACTTATTTGGGGAAGGAAAAATGTTTTTGCCCCAAGTAGTAAAATCAGCCCGAGTCATGAAAAAAGCGGTAGCTTATCTTACGCCTTTCATCGAAGCTGAAAAAGCTGGCGGCGCTGCCGCCGCTGGCAAAATCTTGATGGCTACGGTAAAAGGAGACGTACACGACATCGGCAAAAATATAGTGGGCGTAGTACTTGGCTGCAACAACTACGAAATCATTGACTTAGGAGTAATGGTGCCTACCGATAAAATTTTGGCTGCTGCCAAAGAACACAACGTGGACATCATTGGTCTATCGGGTTTGATTACGCCTTCACTCGATGAAATGGTAGGCGTGGCCAAAGAAATGGAACGCCAAGGTTTTAAATTACCATTACTCATCGGAGGAGCTACTACTTCACGGATTCATACGGCCGTAAAAATCGACCCTCATTATAGCGGCCCCGTTATCCATGTGTTGGATGCGAGTCGTGCGGTACCGGTGGCTGGAAAATTGACCCAAAATGAACAGACTTACGCCGACGTTTTGACTGACATCAAAAAAGAATACGCTAAACTTCGTGAGGACCACGCCAAACGCCAACAAGCGAAAGAAGCCGTAACATTGGAGGCAGCAAGAGCCAACAAAACTAAGATTGATTGGGAAAATTTTGAGCCTACCAAACCGAAGTTTTTGGGTAATAAGTATTTCTATGACTACCCGCTCGAAGACATTGCCAAATACATAGACTGGACTCCTTTTTTCCAAACTTGGCAGCTGCATGGTAAATACCCCAAGATTTTTGAGGATGCGACTGTAGGAGCAGAAGCTAAGAAATTGTACGATGATGCCAAAGCAATGTTAGCCGAAATCATCAAAAACAAATCTCTGAAAGCCAACGCAGTCATTGGTTTTTATCCTGCCAATTCGGTAGAAGATGATATTGTTTTGCATGAGTTTGAAGAATTGGAAGTAAGTTTTGCAGGGCAGGGCCAAGCCAAACGAAAAGATTTTAGAGTCAAAAATCTTGACTTGGAGACTTCTAGCCTCACGCAAACAGTACTACACAACTTACGTCAACAAAATCAAAAAGCGGCCAATCTTCCCAATTTGTGCCTTTCTGACTATATAATGCCAGCCTCGGCCAAACGTACCGATTATATAGGCGCTTTTGCCGTCACTGCGGGTATTGGTATCGAAGCATTATTGGAAAAATACGAAGCCGACCATGACGACTACAGTAGCATCATGCTCAAAGCTGTCGCCGACCGCTTAGCCGAAGCTTTTACAGAACTGATGCACGAACGTGTCCGTAAGGAGTTTTGGGGCTATGCTCAAGAAGAAACATTCAGCAATGAAGAATTGATTTCCGAAAAATACCAAGGTATTCGTCCAGCACCAGGCTACCCTGCTTGCCCCGACCATACCGAAAAACGTACGTTGTTTGACCTCCTAGATGCGGAAGCTCAAGTAGGAATTGAATTGACCGAAAGCTTTGCGATGTATCCTGCTAGTTCAGTGAGTGGGTGGTATTTTGCGCACCCTGCCTCTCGGTACTTTGCCCTTGGCAAAATCGCCAAAGACCAAGTCGAAGACTATTCACTCCGTAAAAACATGAGCCTCGAAGACACCGAACGCTGGCTAGCTCCTGTGTTGAATTATGATTAAATGGCTAACGCAGGCAGGGTTTCGACCCCTGCCTGCGTTTTCTGTGTTTTTATCACCAAACGCTGCATAGCTCCTGTGTTGAATTATGATTAAATGGCCAACGGGGACGGGTTCCAAAGCTAACGCAGGCAGGGTTTCGAACCCCCTGCCTGCGTTTTCTGTCTCGAACCCTGCTTGCGTTTTTTGCATTTTTTTTACTACATATTTCTCCGATACTGCCCTCCTACCTCATACAATGCCGCCGAGATTTGTCCCAAGGTACATACTTTGGTAGCTTCCATGAGTGATTCAAAAAGATTGGTATTCTGAAGCGCCGCTTCTTTGAGTTGATTAAGAGCAGCAATTGCTTCATCCTTGTAGCGAGTCTGAAAATCTTGCCGATACGCTACAGCATATTGCTTTTCCTCATCTGTAGAGCGAATGACCTCCGCCGGTAAAATCGTGGGCGAACCACGCTCATCCAAAAATGTATTGACCCCAATAATAGGCAATGCCCCCGTATGTTTTTGCATTTCATAATGCATCGATTCTTCCTGAATCTTGCTGCGTTGATACATACGCTCCATCGCGCCCAAGACGCCCCCACGTTCGCTAATACTCAAAAATTCCTGATAGACAGCCTCTTCTACCAAATCGGTCAACTCTTCTACGATAAAAGCTCCTTGCAAAGGATTTTCGTTTTTGGTAAGACCAAATTCTCGATTGATAATCAACTGTATGGCCATCGCACGTCTGACACTCTCTTCGGTCGGGGTCGTAATTGCTTCATCGTAAGCGTTGGTATGGAGCGAATTACAATTGTCATAAATCGCCAACAAGGCTTGCAAAGTAGTACGGATGTCATTAAACGCAATCTCTTGGGCGTGCAAGCTCCGCCCAGAAGTCTGAATATGATACTTTAGTTTTTGACTGCGCTCATTGCCTTTGTACTTGTGTTTCATAGCTTTGGCCCAAATACGCCTTGCCACTCTTCCCAGCACCGTGTATTCGGGATCCATACCGTTGGAAAAGAAAAAAGAAAGATTTGGCGCAAAGTCATCAATGTGCATTCCTCGGCTGAGGTAATATTCTACAAAGGTAAATCCATTAGAAAGCGTAAAGGCTAATTGGGAAATCGGATTGGCACCCGCTTCGGCAATATGGTATCCCGAAATCGAAACCGAATAAAAATTACGCACCTGATTATCAATAAAATACTGCTGAATATCGCCCATGAGCTTAAGCGCAAACTCAGTCGAAAAGATACAGGTATTTTGCGCTTGGTCTTCTTTCAGAATATCGGCTTGTACCGTACCTCGCACCTGACGAAGCGTATCTGCTTTGATTTTTTGGTAAACTTCGAGAGGCAATACTTGGTCGCCCGTAGTGCCCAATAGCCCCAATCCTAGCCCATTGTGTCCTTCTGGCAAAGTACCACTGTAAGTCACTTTGGGTTCAAAACAAATATCGCTTTGTGCTTGTAGCCATTTTTCGCATTGCTGGTCGATAGCAGCATTCAAAAAGAACCCCAACACAATAGGCGCGGGGCCGTTGATAGTCATCGAAACGGAAGTAGAAGGGTCGCACAAATCAAAACCACTATACAGTTTTTTGGCATCGTCGAGGTTGCAAATACTAACGCCTGAGTTACCCACTTTACCATAAATATCGGGCCGAAAATCTGGGTCTTCGCCGTAGAGTGTTACTGAATCAAAGGCTGTCGAAAGCCTTTTAGCGGGCATTTGTTTAGACAAATAATGAAAACGGCGATTGGTACGTTCGGGACCACCTTCTCCTGCAAACATCCGCGTCGGGTCTTCCCCTTCCCTCTTTAACGGAAAAACACCCGCCGTAAAAGGAAACTCGCCAGGTACATTTTCAGTCAGTACCCACTTTAAAATATCTCCCCAATCGCTGTACTTAGGCAGTGCAATCTTCGGAATTTTGAGGTGCGACAATGTCTCCGTCCACAAATCTTGCTCAATGATTTTATCCCTCACCTTGAACTGATACTTATCGGCACGGTATTTTTTGACGGTTTCGGGCCAATTTTCGAGCAATTTTTTACAATCAAAATGCAGATGACTTTCCAATTCTTGATAAATATCCCGAAGACTTTCGGCATTGTCCAAAAGCTGAAGTTGAGTCAAGGTCTTAATTGTACCATCAAGCTGATATAACTGACGCGCAATAGCGGCTTGGTCGTTCACAAATTGCTCATAATTCCGCGCATTTTCGACAATTTCGGCCAAATACCGTACTCTCTCGGGAGGCATTATACTGTTTGTGTGGCCTAATTGTGAATTCCCTTTTTTGACCGAAAGCTTATTAAACAATTGCCCCTTTGTCCAGTATTCTTTGTTTTCTTGCTTTTGCTCCAACACCTCCACCAACCTGAGATAGAGCGCATTCATACCTGCATCGTTGAATTGACTCGCAATCGTCCCAAAAACTGGCAAAGCTTCTTCAGCCACGTCCCAAAGTTGGTGATTGCGGCGGTATTGTTTTTTTACATCGCGCAACGCATCAAGTGAGCCACGTTTATCAAACTTATTGATGGCGATGAGGTCGGCATAGTCGAGCATATCAATTTTTTCGAGTTGCGTAGCAGCACCATATTCGGAAGTCATGACGTAAAGCGATACATCCGAATGCTCGATGATTTCGGTATCTGACTGACCGATACCCGATGTTTCTACAATAATTAAATCAAAATGAGCCGCTTTACAGATATTAATGGCCTCCGCGATATGTTTACTCAAAGCTAGATTGGACTGTCGGGTCGCAAGTGAGCGCATATATACGCGCCCACGGGCTATGTCTGGATGCAGAGAATTCATGCGAATACGATCGCCCAGCAGTGCGCCTCCCGTTCTGCGTTTTGAAGGGTCAATGGAAATAACAGCCAATGTTTTATCCTGAAAATCAAGCAAAAAACGTCTAATCAATTCATCCACCAATGACGATTTTCCTGCTCCTCCCGTACCCGTAATCCCCAAAACAACTGTGCTGCTTTTGGGCAAAAGAGATAAGTCATTTTTAACAAAAGCTTCGGGATTGTTTTCGGCTTCGCTGATCAGACGCGCAATGAGTTGGGGAGATTTTGACAGGGGAAGTTTTTTTAATTGGCCATTTAGTTCCCATAACTTTGTGGGAAAATCACATTTTTCAAGCAAATCATTAATCATTCCTTGCAAGCCCATTTCCCGTCCGTCGTCTGGCGAATACAAGCGAGTGATACCATAAGCTTGCAATTCGGCGATTTCGGTGGGTAGAATTGTTCCACCACCGCCACCAAAGATTTTGATATGCCCAGCGTCTTTTTCGTTAAGCAAATCGTACATGTATTTAAAAAACTCAACATGACCTCCCTGATAACTCGTAATCGCAATGCCTTGCACATCTTCTTGAATGGCACATTCGACGATTTCTTGCACCGAGCGATTGTGCCCCAAGTGAATCACTTCTGCCCCCGAAGCCTGCATGAGGCGCCGCATGATATTGATAGCCGCATCGTGGCCGTCAAAAAGACTCGCCGCCGTTACGATTCTGACGTGATGTCTGGGTTGATAAGGTTTAACAATAATATTTTCCATGTGGTTTGAATCAATAAAATCTCCAACGAAGATAGCTTATTTATTTTTTTATGAATTCAATCATTCCTACTTTGGTCGGAACTTGGTTTATTTGCTTTACCAATTTTCCGATGTGGCTCAAAGGCAATAAAACCAATCCTACATTTAATTATTCTATCATTAAAGGAAAAGAAAGCCAACTCCTCGATGAAGTAAAATTCTTAAAAAAAGGAAAAGAAAAAAGCATTAGAGGCATTGATTATCAAGACAATCAAGTCCCAAGCGCCTTTGTATGGCGTGGTCAAGGGATTCTGCGAGTATTGAAAAGCAAATGGCAAGTCAAATTACTGGATAAAGACGGGCAATGGGCCGTAATCTGGTTTTCCAAAACTCTTTTCACTCCCGAAGGTGTTGATGTCATTTGTCGCCACTCTCGCCTTGATGCCGATACGTTTAAACACATCAAAAATCAAATGTTACAAGATTCGGTTCTCAAAAAGCATGTTCATACTCTAATCCAATTATGAAACCACTTGACCCTCATAAACTCTACTACAACATCAACGAAGTAGCGGCTCGTTATGGTTTTGAACCTTCTAAATTACGCTACTGGGAAACGGTATTCCCGATGCTTCAGCCCGAAAAACGAAGCGGGGATCGGATTTATACACCGGCTGATATTGAGCTACTTGACGAGATTGTATATCTTGTGGAAAATCAAAAACAAAAGCTATCGGTAGCTCGCAAAATCATCGAATCTGGCAAAAGCCAACGCAACAATATCAATCGTGTAATACAACAGCTCGAAACCGTCAAACGTTATCTCCAAGACATCAAAGAACTTTATAAGTGAAAAAAAACATCATGAAGATAGCCGTCAGTGCGGGGATTGTTTTAAGCATTTTTTTTTGGTGGCAAACCCACAAAGAGTCTCAAGCAACGTGGGTAGCCGAAACACCGCCTCCCCTACTTAAAGCCCTTCCTAAAACTCAAGCGGCTATCGTTTATTTTGAATTTGAACCCGACCCCAATCGCTACGAAGACCAACAAATCAATCTACGTCTCGAACGCCGTACCGACAATCAACTCTACCTCGTAGATGCTTCTCCACGCGAGCAAGGCCGTCAGACTTATTATGCACTCAATGGGAGCGTCAATCGAGTTGATGCTCGTCAGCTTAGTCAACGGCCTATTTTACCCAATCGTTGGATTCATTTGGTAAAATACGTAACCGAGGTAAACAATGTCAACTCAGAAAGTTGGCTCACTTCGGCCTTAAATGTAGCCGCCGGACAAGCCAAATTTGCCGCCTCGTATGAAGTCATTTTCTGGGTACGCGATTCCCTCTCAAAAACTTCTTCTCCCCTTACCTACACCCAACCTCTGTGGCCCAACAATAAAGCAGTGGGCGATATTAAGATTTTTAAACAAACTCCCGCCTTCAAACTTCCTCCTTCCAAAAGATATGGCTCAGAGTCTCTGCCCCTCGACGAGCCGACTGCCAATCTCCAAAAAGTGAGTTGGAACATGGGTCCCAATCGTTTTAAACTTTACTATACCAACGAAGTATCGTCGATGGTGCAGCACGTAAAGCCCAGTGGTAGGCGAGGCGTAACTCAGTTTGATGACGCACAACTTGATAAAGCAGCTGATTGGCTTGCCCAAAACACACCTTCAGATATTGTTTCTGTCGATTTTGAACCGGGCCATGCTTCTGAAGGATGGCAGTGGGATATGGGAGACCCCAATTTTCGCAAAACCATGTATCGACTTTCCGAACGCATTTATAAAAAACACGGAAAACTGTTTTATTCATGGATTGGAGAGCCACTAACTTTTGATTTTCAAGGCAAACATTTTAAATTGGATGGCTACGCCAACGACAACTGGAGTGCTGACAAAAAAAACATTGACGATTATCTGGCGGTTCACCAAAACCCGAAAGCGATCCAAAATATTCAACTGCCTTCGCCTGTGGTATTGATGACGGGCTTTGGCTATACTTCCTCTACTATCAATACAGCCGATGCTACCGACCAGCCTGCCCAAGTATGGAAAGCACCCGTCAATTGGTATTTACGAACTTTAGATATATTGAATCTCAAGATATTGACTACTCCGTCAAACCTCAAGCTTATGAATTTCTTTTGGCCTTATGAAGACAAGCCCTCCGATGCTCGCCGTAGTCTTACGCGTCGTTTTTCGGTAGGAAATGGTACCAAAGGCTTTATTCGCCAAATCGACAATCGGGTGATGTACCCCATGAATCTCGTAAGAGATGCGGTGTTTGTTCATCTCTGTAATCCGCGCGTTTTTTATAGTAATTATTGGATTTTTGGGCAATCCTACAATCCTTACCAAGCCTTGCGCTATGCCAAAATCAACGGGACTCTTTCGTGCGTTTCCCAAAATACGGGCGGGTATTTTGTGTATGAATACCAAGGTCCCGACCAACCTCCTTGTCCCAGTCTCAACGAAGATTATATTGGAAAAGATGCTCTTGGGGTAGCTGCTATGGTACAAGCCCACGAGCTATTTGCCAAGTATCAAGGGATTTTGGATGGTAGTCAGATAAGAGAAAGCCATGGTTTTGAATACCAACGTAGCAATCAAAAAAACACTCAGGCTATTTGGAACAACGATACGGGCGAATTTGCACGGGCGTTTAAGTACAACCAGCCTTGGCTCCAAGTATGGAAGAATCCCCGAACAGGCAAGCGTCTTCTACTGTTTCAAGACAATTTTGCGGAAGCTTTTGAGAAAGTTACCTTTACGACTGTAATCAATGGTAAAAAGATACAACGTAGCGCAGAAGGCAATGCCCTTTATATAGAGGCATTAGATTAAGCCTTGGCAGCGTTGAAAAACGCCGCCAAGGGTGTTATTGTTTAACAAAACGTTTTAATTGTAAAGAATCTCCTTCCACAATTCGGAGGAGGTAGGTACCAGTCGGTAGTCCTTTTACAGAAATCTGTTGTCGAATAGAGCGCGTTGTTTTTTGGGGCAAAAAATGTTGAATCCGTCGTCCACTTATTTCCACAATTTCAATTTTTACTTCACCCTCGTAGTGGCTTTCCCATTCTAATTGTAGCCATTCTTGCGTAGGATTGGGAAACAATATCATTTCTTCAGCCACTTCGGGCAAAATCGAAGTTACGGTTTCCAACCTCCACGGTACTAAGTTTGCCTCAGGAGTAGGAAGCTTCACCGAAGTCAAAATATGAAATTGCCCCGCCTGAAAGCTAAAAGGGAAATTGGAAGAAGTAACTTCTATTTCGGCACCCGTAAAATAGTCGTACCACCGTCCTACAGGTAGTGTGGTAGTTTGCATAGCTAAACCAAAATTGGCAATTACCCTTACTTCCATACTAGGATGCACGAGCGTGAGGCGTTTGAGGGTTTCGGAAGTTTCGAGCGCAAAATCATTGGTTTTGGTGCTTGCTTGGGTAGTTTTGAAACGAATCAGCTCCGAAAAAACTTTGTACAATTTGAGCCGATTGGGATCTCTAAAATACTCCCAACGGATGGGCTTATTGCCAGTTCGGCCGTTTTCATCAATAGATACATCATAACCCAATTCACCAAATTGCCAGAGCAGCTTAGGGCCGGGGGTCAAAAAAAGCAAAGCTGCGGCGGCCTTGATACGTTCGAGTGCCGTGGCTATATTTTTGACTTCGGGGCTGCCGTTCATAATGGCATCGTACATGACGCGCTCTTCGTCGTGACTTTCCATAAAACCAATCACGGCAGGCCGTTGAAATCCAGCGTGATTTCGCCACGAAATCCTGTTGAAATTCCCCTTTCCTGTTTTGATTGTTTCTCGAAAAGCACCATTTTGATTGTCCCACACCATCATCCCATAATTTGTAAGTTCTGCTTCTTCTTGGTCGTCGGCAAAGTGCTCCAAAATCACGTAGGCGGTAGGGTCGGTTTTTCGGATTTGGTCATAAATGCGCTTCCAAATCGCGATTCGGCTTGCGTCATACCGCCCCCACAGCGCCACATCCGTTCCAGAATTGGTTTGGGTAAAACCTTTGGAAAGGTCAAAACGATAACCGTCAAAATGGTATTCTTTCAACCAAAATTCATTGACGCGCTCTACATAGGCTTTGGTGGCGGGAGCTTCGTGATTAAAATCAAAAAATACGCTAAAGGGGTGCGTAGCTTGCTGATTAAACATCGGGCTATTGGCCGAAGGCTGCGAGCCTTCCCAATACATTTTGACATAGGGAAATTCATAATCGGCCTGATTGAGTACCATATCCAAAATCACCGCAATCCCGTTTTCGTGACATTTATCAATCAATGCCTTCAAGTCTTGCGATGTGCCATAGGCTTTGTCAGGAGCAAGGTGAAAAGTAGGATTATAACCCCAAGATTCATTACCTGTAAACTCCATGATAGGCATTAGCTCAATGGCATTGATACCCATTTTTTTAAGATAAGGAAGCGTATCGGCTACGGTTTTATACCAACGACTTCCCACAAAATCGCGCACTAGCAGTTCATAAATGACCAAATCTTCGGTCGCAGGACGTTTGAAATCTTTGACTTTCCAAGCATAAGGTGTTTGATTTGTTTGCAAAACCGACACCGTATTTCCTTGTGCTTTGGTAGGAAAAGGCATCAGATTGGGATAGGTATTTTGGGGAATAAATTTGTCGTTATTCCGATCCAAAATCTTTTCGGCATAAGGCTCAGCCACCCCGATTGTGCCGTCCACTAAATATTGGAAAGCATATTCTTTTTGGGGTGTTAAGTTTTTGATTTCCAACCAATAAGTCTGATCATCAGGAGTCCGATTCATCAAAAACTCTGGCTTACTTTCCCAATCATTGAAATCACCTAATACGTATATAAACTTTTTTTCTGGCGCAAAAAACACCAACGTAGCCGACGAGGCCGAAGTATAATTGATACCCGTCCGCAAGCCCGACGGAAGCGAGGCTACCAAAGGGGCGGGATTGACGATAAAACTAAACTCGTCAGTCACTTCTTGGTTATTGGCCGTGGCCGTCGCCCTAACAGTATGCTTTTGACTCGTGCTATTTCCCGTCGAAATCGTGGTGGATAAGGTCGTATCATTGGCCGAAGCTACCACTTTGCCATCCAAAGTTAGAGTCAATTGAGCTTTGGAAGAGGCACTCACCTGAACGGGCAACGGCGTGTTGGCATCTACAAAGAAACTTTTTTGGGTTGGGGTTTTGAAACGTACAAACAACTGATTGGCAGCGTATAAGTCAAACAAAAAATCTTCGGTTTGGGCAGAGCCACTTGCATTTTTGACTAAAACTCCCATCCAACGTAACGTTTTTCCGGCCGAAATACTTAAATATTTGGAAGGAGTGAGTTTGATACTCCACCGATTATCGCCCACGCGCGTCAATAGCCCCGGCGCGAAGGCTTGCCCAAAGTTGCTTTGGCCTGAGGGGCTAAATTCAGCCGTTTTATTGTCAGGATTGCTCCCTCCCCACGCCCAAATATACAACCCGCTTGCTTGATTGAGCAAACCCGCTTTACGGCTGTCTTTTGCTTGGCTTAGATCAAAAGTAAGGGTGATTTCGCCATCAGCCGTCGGAAAATCGGGCTTTACTATCAATGCTTGTGACCAAGCCAATTGAACAGCAAGTAGCCAAAAAATAAATATTTTTTTCATGGTTATTTTATTTCTAAAATCATCGCTGTTGTTGCCGCCACAGTTAGTCCATCAGCGAGTGATGTCATTTCTCCTGTAACCACATTTTTGGCTGATTTTGCATTTTTAAGCATTTCGGCGTATTTATTCAAATCAAGTTTCAAAGGTTCTTTGTTTTTGTTCATCACCACCATCACTTTTTGTTTGTCATTATAGCGGAAATATACATAAAGTCCATCACGCGCCGCGAAATGCTTTAATTGACCTGTCTGAACTGCCGGTGTGGCTTTTCTCCACTGAAGAAGTTTTGTCAAAAAACGTTTGGCTTCTACTTGCTGAGGAGTGAGGCCTTTTTCCGTAAAAGCATTTGTGGGGTGGTCGGGCCAACCGCCGGGCATTTCCTTCCGAATCAAATCATCATTTTTAGCCATAGGGCTAGTCATGAGCACTTCGGTTCCGTAGTAAATTTGGGGTAATCCTCTGGTTGTAAAAATAAAAGTCAGGCCCATTTTCCACAAATCAAAATTCTCGTGGATTTGGGAATAAAAACGGGTAATATCGTGATTGTCAGCCATAACGACGAGCTGGGCAGCATTGGGATACAAGAAGTCTTGGGAAAGTGTTTGGTACAATTTCGTCAGACCTGTATTATAGATTTTATCGTCGTCGTTGAGAGCGTCAATCAAAGCCATTTGCAACGGGAAGTCAAACATAGTTGGCATGGATGAAACGTAACCGTTGGCGTTTTTTTTGCCACGTTGCCAAAACGCCACAATCGCAGGATTGGCCGACCATTCTTCACCCACCATGTTGAAATTGGGGTACTCGCTCATCACTCTTTGCGACCATCTTGCCATGAAATCTTTATCAGAATAAGGGTACGTATCCACTCTAATGCCATGCAAATCAGCGTATTCGATCCACCAAATCGAATTTTGAATCAAGTAATTTGCCATCAAAGGGTTACGTTGATTGAGGTCGGGCATACTTGTTACAAACCACCCACTTGCGTGTAGTTCTTTGTCGTATTCGCTTGCATGAGGGTCTTGAACACTCTCGCGGGCGTGGTGCGTGATTTGAATATTTTGTTGAAAATTGAGCCAATCGTCGGTAGGGAGGTCGCTCATCCACCAATGCTCCGAACCACAGTGATTAGGCACCCAATCAAGTACCAATTTAATTCCGCGTTTTTGGGCTTCTTTTGATAAGTTTCGATAGTCTTCGTTGGAGCCAAAACGAGGGTCAATTTTGTACAAATCTGTCATAGCATAGCCATGATATGAGCCCATTTTTTGATTGTTTTCCTGAAGAGGGCAAATCCATAAAGACGAAAAACCTAAGTCTCGAATATAGTCTAAGTGCTCAGTAATACCCTGAATATCACCACCATGCCTTTTATCTTTTCCGTTTCGCTCTACAAGGTCAGGCATACCCGACACATTGTCATTGGCAGGATTGGCATTGGCGAAGCGGTCGGGGGCAATGAGATACATGGCATCAGCTGATGTAAAACCCTGACGAAGCGCAGAATTGGGTTCTCGGTTTTTGAGTTCATAATCGTAAGAAAAAACCGTTTTTCCGTTTTTACTAAACTTTATAGGAAATTTCCCCGCTTTAGCTTGCGGACTGATTATCAAATCAATAAAAAGGTAATTGGGGCTTTTGACGCGGGTTACTTTAGCCAATTTGACTCCTGCATAATCGAAAGAAGGCTGCGCTGTACCAATATTTTCTTGATGAACTAGCAATTGCAAACTTGGTTCTTTCATGTTGACCCACCAAAAAGCAGGCTCCACACGCTGTGCCATAGCGATGTATATGTAGAAATAGGTAGCAAAAATGAGGAACAGTTTTTTCATTATTTTAATGGATTTGTTTTTACAAGCAGTTTTTGGTGAGATAAGCGTAGGTTTATTTTTTTAGTAAAAACGTCAAAGGAATAGCAAGCCTTTCCTTCCATGCCTTTTCAGAATGCTCCGCTCCCTCAAACTTGCGGGTTTCCCAATGTTTAGAATGGTATTTTTTTGAGGCTAAAATGGTATCTACCCGTTGTTGTGTAGGTTCATACAAAGCATCCAAGGTAGCTGTGCCATAATCAAAGTATATTTTATGACCTTGCCGAGCTAGGGGTAAAGACTTTTTGAGATAAGCTACAAAAGCATCAGGAAGGGGATTGTTTTCGAGCGAGAAAATGCCAGGCCAATGCGTAGAAAGGCAAGCTGCACGACCAAAGACATGAGGATACTCACAAAAAGCATACATAGAAATTAAGCCACCCATACTCGAACCGCCAATCAACGTATTTGAAGGGTCTTTAAGAGTAGAAAATGTACTATCAATAAAAGGTTTGAGTTCTTTTACCAAAAACCTGAGGTAGTTGTCCGAAACTGGATGAAAGCTTTCTTGGGTACGACCTGCTTTTTGAAGCTGCTGGGTTACCCATGTTTGTTGGGATAGAGATAGATGCTCAAACGGCTTTTGTGGAAAATAATCCGCATGGCGTCCCGCACCTGAGTTCCATATTCCTACAACAATGCAATCTTGAATTTGTAATTGTTTAAATAGCCGAGTCAATGTTTCATCTACTCCCCATTCTTGTTTATTCCAAGTTGTAGTAGAGTCGTAGAGCATTTGCCCGTCGTGCATGTACAAAACTGCATATTTGCGTTGGGGGGTATACTCTTCTGGCAGCCACACGTCGATATGACGAGCAGAAACGTAGCGAGACTTGAAATTTTCAAAGCGTTTTACAATACCCGCTGAAGGCATTGGTATTTTTTCCTGAGCTATTGCCACAGATACCTTGTAAAAAAGGATTAAAAGGAAGAACAGTCGTTTCATCATTTTGTTTATTAAAAAAAGCACCGACAAAAATTCATCGGTGCTTATCTGAGTCACGAGATTCTATCAGTTTTAGTTTGTTTAAAAGAGTAATGCAACGTTTTACTTTTTGGTAAGCTTATAAGTGGGCTTGCTCGCTACCGAAAAGTCGAGTACGATATCATAAGTACCTGCTTTGACTACAATGTTGGCACCACCTACTTCGAGCACACCGTCGGCTTTATCGTCGCCCATATTGACACCCCAATCATTGTTTTGGCGAAATTTGATTTCACCATCTATGAGCTTGATGTTGTTGAGTTTCCAAATTCCTTCTGACCCAAAATCAGGCATAAAAAAGGCATCAGGGCCATTCCAGCCATTAGGGGCGGCACTTCCTACAAGACCCCATACTTTATAAGGCTCGATGGTATATTTCAATGATTTAAAATCGACGGTTATGAGATATATTCCCGCTTTGACGGCAATGTTGTCGCCACCTGCTTCCAAAATACCATCAGCGCCTTTGTCGCCATAATTGAGATCCCAAGCCTCATTTTGACGGATTTTGATTTCACCGTCTTTGAGGGTAGCAATAGCGCGCCATTGGTCAGAGGAAGGGTCATAGTTCAATGCTACATCGGGAGCATTCCAGCCATTGGGGGTAGCACTTCCCACAAGGCCCCATGAGAGTTTGTCGATAGTATATTTAAGAGCCGTTACATCAAAAGTGATTTTGTAGGTTCCGGCTTTTACTTTGATGTTGTCGCCACCTGCTTCTAAAGTTCCGTTTGCCCCTGTATCGCCATAGTTTACGTCCCATTTATTGTCTTGACGGAATTTAATTTCGCCTTCTAGCAGCCCTACATATGCTACAAACACATTTGCTTTGTCGGTTTTGTAAAAAGGCACATCAGGGCCATTCCAGCCATTGGGGGTAGCACTTCCTACCACACCCCAATTGGTACTCAAATCAAGTTTGTCGAGATAAGGAGTTACTTTTACCGACATTACGGCCGAATTGAGCGTAGTACTTCCGCCCAAAAAAGACTGCACTTTGATGTCAATATCGCCTACTGTAGCAGGTTTCAAACCCATTTTTAATAAAATCGGATTCAACTCCGACGTTTTGAATACTTTTTTCAATTCGGTACCTGTAGTAATAGACGTCGCATTGGAGAAATCTCCCCCTTTTTTATCAATCAAAACCGTGTAAGCAGCCGGGGCATCAAAACCATAGTCGGGCTGCGGCCACGAAATGGTCAAGGCGTCTTTGTCGGCATTTTCTTTGGTCAATACCACCGTTTGCGAAGATAAGGTAGGCATCGGTACTGTGCCCGTTTTCATGACAGCCTTAATTTCGTCTTTTTCGCACGACCACAATACCGTCATTATGGCCGTTGCATATATGAATTTATAGAACCAATTTTTCATTTTTGTGCTCAATTAATTAGAGAAACAACTCATTTTTAGTCTATTAGTAGCCTGTATTCTGAATCAGATTAGGATTAGCGGTAAGATCGGTTGAGGGGAGCGGGAAAATTTTGAGATAATCTTGCACCGATGCTCCGTCTTTTACCCCACCTTTCCATGACCACAAATACGATGAACCCGTGTATTTGGCAAAACGAATTAGGTCGGTACGTCGACTTCCTTCCCACGACAGTTCGCGAGCGCGTTCGGCCAATACAAAATCTGGTGTAAGCTCACTTGAAGTGATATTGCCAGTCGCATTGCCATAGGCTCTCACGCGGAGTTTATTGATATACTCCACCGCTAAGGCTTTGTCTCCTGCGCCTCTTGCAGCAGCTTCGGCATACATCAAGTACGCATCGGCCAATCTAAACATGGGGAAATCGGTATCGGGATGCGTAAGATTGCTTCCGACGGCTCCCGTAGAGGTGATATTTTTGTATTTGGGCATGGCATAGCCGTCGGTAAAAGTCGGTATTTCATTGATTTCTAACTTTTGTCCGTCGGTATAAAACATCGCTCTTTTGTCGGTCTTGCCCGTAGGGTCAGCAAATAGTTTGACAAAAGAGGGCGTAACCCGCACACCGCCCCAGCCACCATCCAGGCCGTAGCTAGAAGCAGGCATCGAACCGCCTACAGGTGCATGACAAAGGAAAGTCATCCCACCCCAAGTTTGGCTGCGATTGCCATCAGCGGCCAATGCCCAAATCACTTCTGGCGAATTGTGGTTATCAGCTTTGAACAAATCTTCATATTTAGCTTGTAGAGTATAGCCCGCATCAATTACTTTTTTGGCGTAAGTGGCGGCATCAGCGTAGCGATTGCCTTGACCTTGCGCCTCAGCATTGAGGTATAGTTTTGCCAACAGCATCCAAGCGGCGGCTTTGTCTGCGCGAGCGTATTCGTTTTTGCGCGCATCAACCAACTCACCATCAATGGCTTTTAACTCCGACTCAATGTAAGCAAACAAATCTTTGGGGTTGGTTTGTTTGGGAGGGGCAGACCCCACGAGGTCGCTTTCGGTTACAAAAGGCACATTTCCACCAAATAAGTCAAGCGCGTGCCAGTAGCTCAATGCCCGCAAAAATCGCGCTTCGGCGCGTAAGGCTTTGGCATCGGCCAATACAGCCCCCGTCACACCCCTTTCCGAAAGTTTGGCATCGCTTGTTTCGCGAATAAATTCATTACAAGAAGCAATTTGATAAAATACCCGATTGTAAAAACCTCTCACGAAAGCATTGTTTGAAGACCATTTCATTTGATGTAATTCTGGCAAACCAGCATCGTTCCAGGCAATGACGGCTTCGTCGGTAGTGAGTACTTGTAGATACCAATAGTTTCGTAAATAGCTCGAAAACCCTTCATCTTGGCCTTTGATGTCTTTGGTACGGTCGTCGCCGGCGGGGCCTTGCTGCCCCGTAAGCATTAGACCAGCGTATAGTTTTGCGCCTACTTGTTTGTAAGCGGCGGGGTCGTTATAGACCGTAGCGGAAGTAACTTCGTTGAAAGGCTGACGGTCAAGGTCTTTGATACAAGAGGATACCACCAACGATAAGGCAACTCCTCCTAAAGCTATATTTTTATTGATGAAATTCTTCATTGTCTTGTTTTTGAAAAACAGTTTTATCAAACTCAAATCTATTCGTTTTTGTGCTTAGAAACCGATGTTGAGGCCAAGGGTGTAAGTACGCGGAATAGGATAAATATTGTTGTCGATGCCGCCGCTTACTTCGGGGTTTAAACCTGTGTATTTGGTGATGACAAACAAGTTTTGCACCGTAGCCGCAACGCGAGCGGTGGTTTTCCCACCAAAGACATTGCCCAAATTATAGCCCGCAAAAAGATTGTCCATACGCAGGAATGAGCCGTTTTCCATATAATAATCCGAGAAGTACTGAGGTCTAGCAAACTGAGTCACGTTGACGTTAGGCACCACGTTGGCTAGGGAGTTGTTGGCCCCTTGGAAAGCCTGCAATACACCATTGGTAGAGACGATGTTGTTGTATACATAATTGCCAAAATTTCCTCTCATCACAAAACCCCCGCTCCACTGCTTATACGTAGCTTGGGCATTGAACCCTAAGAATACCCTTGGGGCAGGAGATTGATAATGATAGTAATCGTCGATAGTAATTTTGCCGTCTTTGTTGCGATCCACATACACACCTTCAATAGGTTTGCCGGCTTCGTCGTACACTTGCTGTGCAACAAAAAACGAGGATGCAGGATAGCCCACCGAATGAATCTGAATCGTGCTTCCAACCCCTCCAGCGATACCTCCTACGAGTACTCCTTTATAATTGGGGTCATTGGCAGAGGTGAGTTTGGTGATTTTGTTTTGGTTGTAAGTCGCATTGAAGCCCAAATCCAACGTAAAATCTTCGGTATTGATGGCGTTGTAGTTTAATAATAACTCAACTCCTTGATTTTCAATCGAACCCACATTCGACAAGATTTCGTTGGTAAGGTTTGTGCCAGCGGCGATAGGCACTACGTTGAGAAGATCAGTGGTTTTTTTGATGTAATAATCTATACTTCCCGAAAGACGAGCTTTTTTGAAAGCAAAATCCAATCCCACGTTTTGGGTCGTGGTTTGTTCCCACTTGATGTTGGCGTTGTAGCCTTCGGCACGCAGTGTGGTATAGAAAGTATTACCAAGTTGTTGTTGTGCAGTAGCTGTACTTGGCGTATAACGTGCCAAATAAGCGAAGTTTTGACCTACATCTTGCTGACCTGTAACGCCATACCCCAGACGCAACTTCAAATCAGACAATACATTAGAGCCTTTTAAGAAATCCATTTCGTTGATTTTCCACGCAAAAGCTGCCGAAGGGAAAGTACCCCAACGGTTTTCTTTGGCAAAGCGTGAGGAACCATCGCGGCGTAACGTGAACGTAAGCAAATAGCGGTCTTGGAGGTTCAAATTGGCACGTCCAAAAACGGAAACCAAAGTATTTTGAGTTTTATAAGGGCTATCGTTAATGATTTTAGTTTCGGCGGCATCTTTCGTAATACTCGTAGTGGTATTGATAAAATCTTGGTACGAATACCCTGCCATCAAATCAAGACGAATGTCTTTGGAAATATCTTTGACGTAGTTGAGATAAAAATCAAGGAGTTTGTTGCTGCGGTCTTGGGTATAGACTGTTTTTTCGCCTCCATTGCTAAAATTGGAAGCTGCAAAAGCCGGAATAAGTTTGTTACCATCGCTTTTTGAAAGGTCATAGCCCAAGTTTAAGTTGGCATGAAGTTCGGGGAGAAAATGGAATTTATAGTCCAACTGCATATTTCCGATACTGCGTAATACTTTACTTTTATCATCAGTCAGATTCAGCAAACCGAGCGGGTTTCGGGTAGCGATAGTATTGGGCTTGCCATCAGCATTGACCCATTCGTAGTATCCACCGTAGGCCTCTTTGCCCGAAAAAACAGGCTGCGTAGGGTCAAAAGCTACTGCCGCCCCAATCGCCCCCTGATTGGCAAATATATTGTTGATAGAAGAGCCTTTTAGGTTGATGTCAACCTTCAAATGGTTGTTGAGCAACATAGGCGTTAGCCCAATAGAAGCCGAGGTACGACCCATGTTTGATGTTTTCAAAATACCATTTTGATTGGTATATCCTACCGAAATCCGATAAGGGGTATTTTTTAGCGAGCCTGTTACGCTTAGGTTGTTGTCGGTACTGATAGCGGTGCGGTAAATTTGGTCTTGCCAGTTGGTATTAGCAGCGCCGAGGAGAGATTTTTGAGTGGCGGTTCCGTAGGTATTGACCAAAGTCCGAAATTCGTCCGCGCTTAGTACATCGATTTGACCAGTGCGCTGGGCTACCGATGCTTGCGTGCTGAGATTGACACGCATCACATCCCCTTTTTTACCTTTTTTGGTCGTAATCATGATTACCCCATTAGAAGCCCTCGACCCATAAATGGCCGTAGCTGAGGCATCTTTCAGGATGTTGAATGATTCGATGTCGTTGGGGTTAATCAAACTCAGCGGATTGGCCGCGCCTCTCACTTCGCCGTTGTCGAGTGGCACACCGTCTATCACGATAAGAGGGTCGTTGCTGGCATTTAAAGAAGCCCCTCCCCTAATCCGAATAGTGCTCCCTGCGCCGGGTGCTCCGCCATTGGGCGTGATTTGTACACCCGCTACTTTACCTGCCACGAGTTGGTCAGGAGTTGCGATGTTGCCTTTGTTGAAGTCAGCAGAATTGATAGCGGCAATAGAACCCGTAAGGTCTTTTTTGCGCTGTGAGCCATAACCAATCACAACCACCTCGGCAAGTTGCTTGTTGTCATTTTCCAGAACCACATCAATAGTAGTGCGTGTGGCTACTGGAACCTCTTGCGTAAGCATTCCCACAAAACTAAAAACCAAAGTGGCATTGGCCGGAACCTCCAATTTGTAATTTCCATTGCCATCGGTTTGGGTTCCTCTTACAGTACCCTTTACCAATACACTCACACCCGGCAATATGGCTCCGTTACTCTCGGTTACTTTTCCCGACACTGCACGGTCTTGGGCCACTAGCGACATACTCGCCAAAACCCATACCATCATCAAGTAACCTAATCGTCTCAAACGCACGTTTGACCGATTTTCCAACTGATAGAATTGAATAATCATAGGTTTAAATTAAAAAAAATTAGTAGTTAAGAAGCAGAAAATTGACTTTGAATAAACTAATAGTCAAATTGTTCTTGCAAAAGTACCATAGATATATTCCTTCGTCGTTCCACTTTTTGAGATGGGACTTATTTTTAAAGCCACATAACAACCTATTGACAATCAGATAATTATCACAAAACAACTTGTACCACTTTATAAGGTGGCACCTATTTTTAGAAGAAAAAGAAGAAATAAATGGCTTGAACGAAGCGTCAATTCCTAATCTTCGACGCGAGATTCGAAGAAGTACTCACGGGGAGTTTGTTGAGTCATTTTTTTGAAGGCACGATTGAATGCCGTCTTGGAGTTAAAGCCCACCTCAAATGCAATGGCCAACATAGTGTATTGCTTATTGCGCGGGTCTTCAAAACGCTGCTTAAATTCTTCAATCCGGTATTCGTTAATAAAATCAAAGAAATTTTTGTCGTACCCTTCATTGATGACTTTAGAGAGAAGATGCGGCGACATCTTTAGTTTAGAGGCAAGTTCGTTGAGGGTCAGCCCAGCATTGGTATAGGGCTTTTGTTTGTTCATAAAACCCTCAATTTTTTCTTTGTAGCTATTAAGATTGTCGAGAAGCTCGGGTTCTTTTTCAATCAATGGAGCCATAGCATCCTGAATCACTACCGAAGGCGATTCGGTGGGATTTAAGAAGGGGATAGGTTGATTAGGAAGTTTGAAAATCTCAGGTTGGTGAATAGCAAAATACCCTAAGAAATAGGGAATCGTGGAGAAAGCAAGCCAAATAGTATCGATACTTTTGAGGACAATAAAACCTGTATCAATTCCAAAAAAATACCCAATACAAAAAATAAGACCCGAAAATAGCCATAATGCCAAACATACAGCCTGCAATACAAGTACCGTAGAAAGATATTGGAGGTTTTGTTCGTAAGAGGATTGGGTAGTATAAAGCACCCGATAGCTGCGAATCACCCTACGACACGATACCCAATAATAAACATTGACAATCCATGCAATACTTCCCATGCTCCAAAAAAGCCATACCAAATCGGCTTCGCGGTTTACAATCTTGAGTTGAAGGCTTTTTTCTTCCATAAAAAAATACGGTAGATATAGCATCAACTGAACGCCTGGCAGCACAAAATGCCCCCACCATTTGGCGGGAAGTTTGGAGGTCTTGAAAAGTAATTTTTGAATATAAAAATAAAAGAGAGGCGCGTACAGGAACAAAACAAAATCAGGTACTAGCAGTAATTTGGTATAGTTTTGGGCCACTTCTTTGTAGGCACTCACAACCCTGATAAACACAATCAAAGCACTGAAGCCGAGCGCCACCACCAGCCATCGATTGGCTTGGCGGTTGTAATCTTGCATGGAAGTAATGGCAATAATCAATAACAAACTCTGAAATGCCGAAAACAACAGCAACAAATCATAGACTGAAATAGAACGAAAAGTACCTGAGAGGTCTTCCCAACTGATGATTTTCACTTCAATGTTGTCATTGTTGGTTATTTCTTCGCGATATAACAGCCTATTGGGAAGGGTTTTGCCATTTTCTCGGCCTTCTACTGTGTTCCAATCACCTCGCGTAAATTTATACTCAATACGCTCTAAATCAGATACAATCGTAACCCGATAAGTACCATCTACTTGTGGACGAAGGCGGTGGTATTCATCGCCAGGGTCCCATTTGTTGAAGTTGCCTGTGATATAAAGGGTGGCATCTTTTGGGGTATTAGGAGGAATTTCGGTCACTACAAACCGATAGGTAGAATGTGACTCCCAACCGTCAATTTTGATTTGGATAAGTTTGGGATTCGCCTCCGCCGATTGCTCATACGTACGGTCAGGTCGGCTATTTCCGTGGGAATCTCCTTCCGCTAATCCCCAACTTCCTTGCGTAATTTTATACTTAAAGTGACGAAGTGTATCGGGTAAATTCAAGAAATAAATACCATCTTCTTGACGTTTAAATTCAAAATTAAGGTCACCAGGCTGCCAATTGTTGAAATCAGAAGCAAAAAAAAGACGCTGGTTTCCTGTTTTGAAAGGTGCGTGTTGTATCACTTCTATCCTGATTTGGGATTTTCCCCAAAAAGGAACAAGCCACCACAACACCAACCCAACGATATACCTCATTTTTGTCAATTTTTATACAGCCACTGGCGCTTTGATGGCAGGCCAAGGATTGTAGTTTTCGAGCGTAAAATCCTCAAATGTAAAGTCAAATACACTCTTTATGTCTGGATTTAATTTCATCACAGGCAGCGCTCGCGGCTCACGCGATAGTTGCAATTCCACTTGCTCCAAATGGTTGAGATAAATATGCGTATCACCGCCTGTCCAGACAAAATCGCCGTACTCAAAACCACACTCTTGGGCAATCATCATCGTCAATAAAGCATAACTTGCTATGTTGAACGGCACTCCTAAAAACACATCAGCACTACGCTGATAGAGCTGACAAGAGAGCTTATTGTCTGCCACATAAAACTGAAACAAAGCATGGCAAGGGCTTAAGGCCATTTTAGGCAAATCCGCTGGATTCCAAGCAGATACAATGATTCTGCGCGAATCAGGATTGTTTTTGAGTTGTTTCAATACATCCTGCAACTGGTCAATCACTCGCCCGTCGGGAGCTTCCCAGCTACGCCATTGTTTGCCATATACGGGGCCGAGGTTTCCGTCGGCATCGGCCCATTCGTCCCAAATACTCACGCCATTGTCTTTGAGGTATTTGATATTGGTATCGCCTTTCAAAAACCACAAAAGCTCATGAATGATAGATTTTGTATGTACTTTTTTGGTAGTAACCAGCGGAAAGCCGTCTTGTAAATTGAAGCGCATTTGATACCCAAAAACACTAATAGTACCCGTACCTGTACGATCCGTTTTGCGAGTACCGTGGGTCAGAATATGGCGAAGTAAGTCGTGATATTGTTGCATAATTAGTGGTACGGACATCCTGTCCGTGATTAAAACTCACACGGCAAAGTTAACAAATCCGTACAAACACTCTAACAAAAAATTGGCCACAAAGATTTAGTGAAAGCTCTTTATGAACCATAAAGAATTCTAATTTACCACTCCCATTTTTGTTTCATCACGATACTTGATCAAATATTGTATAAAGAACATACCACTTGTCACTACCAAATTGCCGTTTATAGACTACAGAAGTTACTATGAATTGCAAACCTCTGATGATCTAGCAGCAATCCGTTAAGTGTAATGTGGAAGCCATAACGCAAAAGAAAAACAGTTTTTGGCGAAATAACAACCATAACGACGCTAACAAATTACTCATAAACAGTAGTTTTGCCGATTAGAATACAACAACTTTGTTCCTCAGAAACTTATCTTTGCCAACTGTTGTAGATAAGTCCTCTAAATAAACCTTTATGAGAAAAATTATTTCATTCATGCACATATCGCTCGACGGTTTTGTGGCTGGCCCTAACGGTGAAATGAATTGGATTACAGTTGACCAAGAAATTTTTGATTATGTTGGTCAACGCATTAGCCAAGGCAAAACTGCTCTATATGGAAGAACCACTTACCAAATGATGGAGAGTTACTGGCCTGCGGCGGGCGACAAACCTGATGCCACCAAACACGATATTGAGCATTCAAGGTGGTATAACAGCGTCCACAAGGTGGTTTTATCAAATACCCTGCAAGACACTGATTTGACTAACACGACAATTATTAATGACAACCTTCCGGACAAGATAAAAGAAATAAAACAACAGGAAGGTGAAGATATTTTACTTTTTGGCAGTCCCACCGCCACACATTCACTCATTCAGCAAAATCTAATCGACGGTTATTGGCTATTTGTTAATCCCATTATTCTAGGACAAGGCATTCCATTGTTTGTGGACATCAAAGACCCAATAAAACTAAAGTTATTAAGTACTCGACAATTTGCTTCTGGAGTAACCGAACTCAACTACCTCGTAGACAGGCAATAACGCCCCACGACAAGCGCTATGTAGCTCCATCGAATTCCTCAAAATCAATCCGTAACAGAACGATGAACGATACCATTCTGCATGATGAACGAATCGCAAAAATGACTTTTGCTTCTGTCTATCCACATTATGTGACAAAAGTTGAGAAAAAAGGCCGAACAATAGACGAACTTCATACAGTAATCCAATGGCTTACAGGCTTTGATGAAAAAGCCTTACAAAAACTCATAGAGGAGAAAGCCACATTTGAACAATTTTTTCAGGAAGCAACTCTAAACCCAGGCGCACATTTGATAACAGGCGTGATTTGTGGGTATCGCATCGAAGAAATCAAAAACCCATTAACCCAAAAAACAAGGTATTTAGACAAGCTGGTAGATGAGTTGGCAAAAGGTCGAAAAATGGACAAAATTTTACGTACCTAAAACACGGATGATTTTGTAAAGAAGAACAAGACCACATATCTCTTATAATAGCAGAGAGGCTAACGTTGCAGAGTGGTCAGGCACCGTTGAAAAAGCAATATCCGAATGTTCAAATTATAGTTACAGGGCATGGAAAAAGAAATCACTTAGCTACACAATCGGCTTATTCAATACACAAGCATTTGGAAGTCAGATGTTCCACAAAAAGCCATAATCAGCTTAGTAATAAATCAAAAAGGCGTTGACTAAACTCTCGCTTTGTCAACGCCTCAGTTAAGGATATTCTAAAAATTAAATATTTCCTTTTTTCTTCTCTTTTACCGCAAAATCAGCCGCACGAGCGGTAAGCGCCATATAGGTAAGCGAAGGGTTTACGCATGAGGCCGAAGTCATACAAGCACCATCGGTCACAAATACGTTTTTGCAAGCATGCACTTGATTATTGCCATTCAAGACCGAAGTTTTGGGATCACGACCCATGCGTGCGGTTCCCATTTCGTGAATCGCCATTCCAAGCCATGAACCCCGGTCGTTGATTTTTACATTTTTCACACCTGCTTTTTCGAGCATCTCAGCGGCATCGTTGCCCATGTCGACGCGCATTTTACGCTCGTTTTCTTTCAACTCAGCGTCAAATACCACCAAAGGCATTCCCCATTTGTCTTTCTCTTTGGGGTCGAGATACATTTTGTTTTCGTGGTATGGAAGGGTTTCACCAAAACCGCCCAAGCCCATCGACCAAGGCCCTGGTTTGGTGAGTTCTTCTTTGAAATCAGCCCCAAAACTCAACTCGGCTACGTTGCGTTGCCAACTAGCGCGACTTCCACCACCTTGGTATCCAAAACCACGGAGATAATCGCGCTTGTCGTTGCCGATATTGCGATAACGTGGAATATAAATACCATTAGCCCGGCGCCCAAAATAATACTTATCTTCATCGCCTTCCCAAGTCCCACTTGCTCCGACACGGAAGTGATGATCCATGAGATTGTGGCCAAGCTCGCCACTATCATTCCCAAAACCATTAGGAAAACGATTAGAAGTAGAATTCAACAAAATAGCAGTAGTACCCAAAGCCGAGCCACACACAAAAATCAAGCCCGCATTATAGATTTTTTCCTCCAAAGTTACAGCATCAATGACACGCACCCCCGTAGCTTTTTTCTTGTTTTCGTCATAAATCAAATTGGTCACTACCGACTCAGGACGTAAGGTAAGACGGCCTGTTTTTACGGCCGGAGGCAACGTACAAGATTGAGTACTAAAATAAGCCCCAAAAGGACAGCCCAACGCACACTTGTTGCGGTATTGACAAGCCGCACGGCCGTTGTTGATTTGAACAGTGGTAGGTTTTGACAAATTGGCCACGCGCCCAATCGTCATCGTACGTCCAGGAAAATTCTTTTCGATGCGTTTACGTACTTCCTTCTCCACGCAATACATGTCCATTGGTGGCAAAAACTCACTGTCGGGAAGTTGAGGCAGCCCTAATTTTTCGCCCGAAATCCCCGCGATTTTCTCTACATAGCTATACCAAGGAGCAATGTCTTTGTAGCGAATAGGCCAATCTACTGCGACCCCCTCCTTCAAGTTGGCTTCAAAATCAATATCACTCAATCGGTAAGACTGACGTCCCCACATGATAGATTTTCCACCTACGATATTTGGGCGATACCAGTCAAAACGTTTTACTTCTTTATAAAGGGAGTCAGAATCGTTCATCCAATATTTTTCCGACATTTCGTTGTAAGGATAATCACGACTCAACTTAGGATGCGTTTCTTTCTGCTCCATCGTAAGGCGGCCATTATATTGGGTTTGCCAAGGGTCTTTCATGGCGTTTTCGTAGCCGCTTACGTGTTCGAGTTTATGACCTTTTTCGAGCATCAAAACCCGCAATCCTTTCTCGGTCAATTCTTTGGCAGCCCAGCCACCACTTACTCCTGAGCCAATCACGATGGCATCATAGGTCATTTCTTTTTGGGAATCTATATTTAGATACATTTCGGTTTAAGGGAATTTGTGGTTTGCATTGTGTAGCTTTTGCTCAAACACTCCCCACGCGTGATACATAAATAGAAGACTTCTACTAGCTTATAAAGCCCAAGCTTTTTGACCAGGTTTGAGCGGTACACATCCTTCAAAACGCCCAGGAATAGGCAAATACTCAAGTGCTTGCTTAGCCCCGATTTCAGAGGTAAAGTAGCCTGTCACGGTCAATTCTTTCATTCGCAAAAAGAAAGGCTTATCATTGACGGTAGAAAGCTTCACCATCTCGATTTTTTGAGGGCTGCTAAGTTCATCAAACCCTTTACCAAACTTAGACTTGCTGTCGGAGTTGATTTTAGTAAGGCCACTATAAAATTTCTCTTGGTCTTCTTTGGGATAGCAGTCGCGCATTACTCTGACGATAAACTTCTCTACACCCGCAGCCTTAGCCCCTGGAGTAGAAGTAGTTGGAATAATTACATCAGCAACTTCGGCCAACAAAGCCTCTTGCTCGGCGGAAACGAGTACACTCTCCCCTAAATTAGTTTTTTGGCCCAATACACCGGCCATGGTTGGAGCAGAAATCATAGTCCCCAAAAGGAGGGCAACCTGCTGAATAGCATCTCTACGGTTCATGTTTTTTCGGGTGGTTTAGTAATGTTAAAGGATGAATCGAGTCAATCTTACTAACTCGGTTTCAAAAAACTATGCAAATAATCACAAAAGCCCAAAACTAAAAAATAAGCCTCCAAATTCATGGGGTGGCTTACCGAAATAGCTCCTGTCTACTACCTCTTATAGGTATATCTATCTACTTTGTTTGTGTTCAATCCCTGAGTGAGTTTTTTTGATATAATATTTGAAAAAGCGAAATTATTAATCCAAAAATCACGTTATTTGTACTATATAGACTACCAAAGCCCTATTTCCCTTTGTAAACTTTTGGTTCTACAACTCTTATAGGCAATTAAGCAAGTCACTAAGCCGACCCACTTTAGTTATTTGGTATATCTCTTCACTCATCTGCTTTTTTTTTGTTACTTCCCAAAAAAGCAGATACAAACACCCAAGCAAAAGAAAAATATGGCCAGTTCACAAGAAACTTTCAGTAAAAAAGAACGCGAAAAGAAAAAACTTAAAAAGAAGAAAGACAAGGAGGAAAAAAAAGAAGAACGGCAAGCCAATGCCAAAAAAGGCATGTCGTTGGATGATATGATTGCGTATGTTGACGAAAACGGCAACCTTACAAGTACTCCTCCTGACCCCCGCAAAAAGAAAACGATCAATACCGAAGACATTCCGGTCGGAATCTCAAAACAAGAAGATACCGAACCTGTAGAGACTGTCAGAGAAGGAGTGGTGAGTTTTTTCAACGAACAAAAAGGGTTTGGTTTTATCAGAGACCTCAAGACCCAAGAAAGTATTTTTGTACACGTTCATGAACTGTCTGGCCCTATCAAAGAAAACGATAAAGTCACTTTTGAAGTAGAAATACGCCAAAAAGGACCAAGTGCCATTTCAGTCAAAAAAATCAGTTAGCATTCATTAATATTTCGATAGCAAATGCCTCCAGAAGTAAATTCTGGAGGCATTTGCTATTTTACAACATTAATACCCTCAATATCAACAATATACCCCTCGCCTATAGGCATAGGCATGAACATTTCTCTTTTTAAATTCCAATACACAAATAAATATTGTTCAAAAAAATAAAAATATTTTTCTATTACTGTAAGGAGTTTTCTGCACGCTGCTTGTCTTTATAATAAGTTACCCAAGATTTAACGATTCTAACAGGAAGTTGTCATAAAGAAAGAAACATGGAGCAAGTCTACCCCGACCACAGCGACAACAAAGGCTCTACCCCTTTTGGAGAATCCCTTCCTCTCCATGCCGCTTCTGAGAATTATAGTTCTCATTTTGAGACTGATGATGAGCTGTTTATTCGAAAAACACTCGAAGTTAATCTTCGCTTGGGAGTGGAATTGCTCTATAAGCGATACTATCAGCCGATGTGTACTCATGCCGTCAAATTTGTAGGCTCAAGGGCAGCAGCCGAAGACTTGGTATCAGAGATTTTTTTTCAGTTTTATACCAAACAGACTTTCCTCGAAATCGACACTTCTTACCGTTTTTATTTGTTTCGCACCGTACGCAATCGCGCCTACAATTATCTCCGTTGGGACTTGGGCCGCAAAGCCGACCTACTCGAAGCCTCCCAAAAGCCTATTTTGGACGAATCCCAACCTGACCAAATCAGTCAGTTTGAAGAATTGTATCATGATGTAGAAGAAGCCGTCAACAAACTCCCCCTCGAACGCCGTCGAATCTATCTCATGCGCAAATTTGAAGGAAAAAAATACCAAGAAATTGCCGACGAACTCAACCTCTCAGTCAAGACGGTAGATGTCCAACTCAACCGCGCCAGTCAGTATATCCGCAACCTCCTCAAAGACAAGTGGATGCTCTCTCTTATCAGCTTACTTTCAAGTCTTTTTTTCTAAGATTTGACGGCTTCTCTATGCTTTGAACTATCACTCTAGTGCATCAATGAAGGCAGAAATCAACAAAGAATTTATATTTAGCTATTTGTCGGGTAAGACATCGGCTTTACAAAAACAAATGGTGGATGAGTGGGTCAAACAGCCCGCCAACGAGGAGTTGTTTTATAAGTGGCTCGTCGAATACGAATATCAACATCCGCAATACCTCACCCAACTCCCCGAGGCTCTCAAACAGTTTCATGCCTATGCCGACAGATTTGACGCCGACCCTACGCACGAAACTTTTAAAGAAACAAAGCCCTCATTAAAATCTTCGCCGAGGTTTTGGAATACACTCATGATAGCGGCCTCTCTCAGTCTTACTTTAGTAGCATTGGGGTGGCTTTTTAAGGATGATATAGTGTACCAAACCCATTCAACGACGTTTGGAGAAACGCGCTCTATTTTGCTTTCAGACAAGACCCAAGTGACGCTCAATGCCAACTCGTCACTTCGGGTTCCACGGTTTGGATTTGGAGACAAAACCCGTGAAGTATTTCTAAAGGGAGAAGCCAATTTTGACGTAACCCACCAAGTCAACAATCAAAAATTTGTGGTAAAAACCGATAAAGATTTTGAAGTAGTGGTATTGGGAACGGAATTTACGGTCTATTCTCGCCAGCAACGCGCCAAAATAGTCCTCAACAAAGGTAAAGTACAGCTGCGCTACCAAGAAGGCCAATCCCAAAAACAGGTCATAATGAAACCTGGCGATTTGGTGACACTCGACCAACGCAATCATTTACAACAAGCCGTGACCTCACAGCCCGAAAAATACGCCGCTTGGAAAGACCACCGATTTGTGTTTGATGATACTACCCTAGAAGAGTTTGGTAAAATCATGGAAGAAAACTACGGTCTCAAGGTCAAAATTGAAGACCAAGCATTGGCCAAGCGCACTTTAGTAGGCTCTTTCAGGGCCGAAAATGCCGACGAACTTCTCGAAATTATTTCTCAAATCTTCAATATCAATATCGTCAGAAATGGCGACTCAGTAATACTTACCGATCATTCAACTGCCCCTTAAACCCTTTTTGTAAAATGAAGGAAAACCTACACAAATCATGCTGGATGGGGATATTTCTCCTTTCGCTGCTCTTATGCGGACGACCTAGCTGGGCTCAAACCTACGCAAGGGCTCACCAATTGCCCAAAAAAGCGGAAACCCTCTCCGCTCCCACTACGCTAAAATTGCGCGATGTACTCAAAGATTTAAAAAGCCGATACCGCGTCGATATTTTGTTTGAAGGAGGTCTTATTGAAGGCATTATGGTCTCTTCTGATTTAATCAACCCCAATGCGCAACTTGAACAAAATTTAGAGCAGGTCTTGAAAACCACAGGATTGGGCTATAAAAAAGTCAAAGATGGCTCGTATGTGATTTTAGAAGCCAAAAAAGCAAAAAAAACGGCTGCTGCCGAAGCCCGATTTCAGGAGAGTATCAGCCCCGAAATCTCGGTCGAAAAGCCCCAAATTACGGATATTCCACTTCTAAAAACATCGACTCGCATCGAAGTCATGGAGCAAGCGGTCAAAGGTAAAGTAGTGGATGAAAAAGGGCAAGCTTTGCCCGGAGTGAGCGTACTCATCAAAGGTACTCAAAGAGGCACCACGACCAACGCCGAAGGCGGGTTTCAGTTGGACGTCCCTAGCTCCTCTTCTATATTGGTATTCAGCTACGTAGGTTATGAAAGCAAAGAAATAACCGTTGGCAATCAGACCACTATCAGCCTTTCGCTAGCCCCCGAAAGCAAATCGCTCGGTGAGGTCGTAGTCACGGCACTTGGTATCAAAAAACAAGCCAAAAGCATAGGCTATGCCACTGCCACTGTAGGCACTGATGAAATGACAATCAACCGTACCGCCAATTTCATGAATGCCCTTCAAGGCAAAATGGCGGGTGTCAATATCACCTCGCTAGGCTCTGGCCCTGCGGGTACGAGCAAAATCAGGATTCGGGGTCAATCTTCTTTTGGAGGCAACAACTCTCCTCTTATCGTAGTAAATGGGGTGCCAATCGATAACACCAACAACGGAGCACGGGGAGATGTGTCGGAAAGAGGAAGCAACCGCACCTCCGACGGTGGCGATGGGTTGAGTAGTATCAACCCCGACGATATCGAAGCCATGACCGTTTTGAAGGGCGCAGCGGCTTCGGCACTTTATGGCTCACGCGCCAAAGATGGCGTAATCATGATTACCACCAAAAGCCGTGGTACTGGCTCAGGGGTTTCGCTCAGCTATAATTCCAACTTTACTTCCGAAACGCCACTCGATTATACTGATTATCAATACGAATATGGACAGGGTGAAAATGGTACCAGACCCACGGCTCCTTTCCCCACTTCTGGACAATGGAGTTTTGGTGAAAAATTTCAGCCCGGTATGACCCAAGTTCTATTTGATGGAGTACAAGTGCCTTACGAGCCACAGCGTAACCAAATCACGAAATATTACCAAAAAGGATACACTTGGACCAACACCCTCTCGCTTTCGTCGGGAGGAGCCAATGGCGGCTTTAGCCTTTCTATTTCTAACCTCGACAATCGCACCATTTTGAGAGGCTCAGGCTACGACCGCCGTACTGTCAATTTGGGTTTTACGCAAACATTGGCCAAGAAATTGACCGTATCAGGCAACGTCAATTACTCAAACGAATTTCGTAAAAACCCACCAAACATCGCCGAGCAAGATTACAGCCCTGTCGTGATTTTCAACATGGCTAACTCTATGCCCCTTGATTTGTTGGAAAAATACGCCGAAGATGCCAACGGCAACGAAACCGTTTGGTCGAGATTTACCAACCGTACCAATCCCTATTTTGCCCTTAAGCGTTTCGACAATATCCACAACGACCGTATCTTTGGAAACCTCACAGCCCGCTATAATTTCACTCCTTGGTTGTTTTTGCAAGGTCGTATTGGGCAGGATTATTACTCACGTGAGCAAGATTACAATCTTCCAACGGGTACCCAACGCCAGCCTGCGGCACCTGCGGGCTTTGTGAACGGGCAATATGTACAAGATGCTCGTAATGTACGCGAACTCAACGCTGACTTTCTTTTGGGTGCTAATCGTACTTTTGGGGCGATTGGGGTCAATGCCAACGTGGGCGGAAACCAAATGTATCGACGCATCAGCCGGCACAATGTTTTTGTCCAAGATTTTTATACACGAGGGCTTTATACCATCGGCAACAGCCGTCAGAGAGACGCCATTTATGATTTTTCAGAAAGACAAGTTAATTCATTATACGCTTCGGCGGAGGTGTCTTACAAAGATTATATCTTCTTGAATGGAACTGTCAGAAACGACTGGTTTTCAACCCTATCTCCTGCCAATCGCAGTATTTTATATCCGTCGATTACGGCAAGTTTTGTCTTTTCTCAAGCTTTTGCTACCTCTTTACCTACTTGGATTAGTTTCGGCAAAATCAGAGCTGCTTACGCTGAAGTAGGTAGCGACACCGATGTTTCGCCCTACGCCAACAATTTATTTTACAATATCAATCCCCAGCAATTTCCCTCACCAAGTGGAGTAGCTCAGCCGCTCGCAACTATCAATGGTTCCACAGTACCTAATGCTAACTTGCGCCCCATGCGGGTTTCGGAAAAAGAGTTTGGTTTTGAACTAAAATTGTTCAACAACTTTTTAGGAATTGATTTTACGTATTATGACAAACTCTCTTCAGACCAAATATTGCGCGCTCAAACCTCTAACGCCGGGGGATATTTGACCCAACTCATCAACGTAGGTCAAAGCCGTAACCAAGGTATTGAAATGCTTTTCAATTTAAACCCCATCAGGCGAGATGATTTCAGTTGGAACGCCATTTTCAACGCTGCTTATAACAAAACAAAGGTACTGAATCTTGGAGAAGGTGTGAGCAACAATATGATTACGGTAGGTACTGGCGATTTCACGGGTGAACTTCGCCAAGTTGTAGGTCAGCCGATGGGTCAATTATACGGATTTGGGTATTTAAGAGACGCCCAAGGCCGCCAAGTGTTTGATGCGGGCAATGGCCGTCCATTGCGTACTCCTACCCAAATCGCCTTTGGAAGTGCGCTGCCGTTGTGGGTAGGGGGTATCACCAATAGCTTCACTTACAAAGGCATCAATCTTTCGTTTTTGATTGATTTCAAACTAGGTCACAAGATGATTTCGGGTACTAATCACAATGCCTGGCGCCACGGATTACACAAAGCAACCCTCGTAGGACGTGCCGAAAACTTTGTGATTGGCAATGGTGTAAACCCTAACGGCGAAGTTAATCAAACCAAATCGGGAGTACAGGCTTACTACGAAACGGTACGTTCTCAAAACATCGCCGAGGAGTTTGTATACAATGCGGGCCTTTGGCAGCTTCGCCAAATCACGCTGGGGTATGATTTTTCAAAGTTCTTGCCTAGTTCCTCACGCTTTGTAAAAGGCATCAGATTGAATGCCGTTGCCAACAACGTAGCAGTTCTCAAAAAATGGGTTCCTAATATTCACCCCGAGCAATTTGGATTTCCTTCCGACAACCTGATTGGCCTCGAAGCTACAGGCTTGCCTATTACTCGTAATATTGGTTTTAACCTTAATGTTAAATTTTAATTCATAAAAACGACTCAAAATGAAAACATTAAACAAATATATTGGTGCAACCCTGACTAGCTTGTTTCTCTTTGGGTGCGACAAAGGATTTGACGAAATGAATGTCAATCCCATTGCTCTCACGGCGGTAGAGCCAAGTTATCAACTCAATACGGCCATCGTAAATACGGCTCCTGCTTACGGGAATTTGAGTTATGAGACCACTATCGTCAAACAAATGATTACGCCCTTCAGTGGTCAAGGTTCGGCCGCCAATTTCAACCAAGACAATCGCTCTGTAGCGGCGGGCAATTGGAATACATTTTATCAGACCAATATCAAAGAGCTAACGGATGTCATTGCCAAAACCAAAGATGTACCTGCTCGCTCCAACCTCTACAATATGGCTCGGATTTGGCAAGCCTATAGTTTTATGATTCTTACTGATACTTACGGAGATATCCCTTATACCCAAGCAGGAAGAAGCTATTTAGAAGGCATTGCTACCCCCGCTTATGACAGTCAAGAATCGGTTTATAATGCTATTTTGAGTGAATTGGATGCTGGTTCGGCGGGACTAGATGCCGCCAAAGCCAAAGTAGCAAGCGATTTGCTTTATGATGGGGATGTCGTCAAATGGAAACGCTTGGGCTATTCTTTGTTGTTGAGAGCAGCCATGCGCCTTTCCAAAGTCAATCCAACCAAAGCCGCCGAATACGTAGCCAAAGCCGTAGCAGGAGGTGTAATGCAATCCAACGCCGACAATGCTATCATTCGGCATAATGCAAGTTTTACCAACCCCATAGGCTCTCAGCTCAATGGTGGGCAATCGGCCTTCTTTTATTTGGCCGAAGATTTTGTGAGTTATTTAAGCAAAAACAACGACCCACGCCTAGCTTCTATTGCTGTACGCTATGTAGGAGCTACAAGCGGGGCCCAGCAAGTAGAGTCGCGAGCCAATCGCACCCCTGCTGTTCAGATAGGCGCTCCCCTTGGCTACGACAATACCACTATCAGTTCGGCGGTAGCTGCCCAAAAATTGGCGAGCTTGTGGGATTATAGCCAATTGGACCGTACACGCATGGCAAGTCTCACGGCACCGAGTTTTTTGATTACTTATGCCCAAACCCAACTCCTACTCGCCGAAGCTGCCTTTAGAAAATGGACAACTGGCGACCCCGCTACTTTTTATAGCAACGGTATAAGAGCTAACATGCAGCAGTTTGCGAGCTATGGTACCAACACCGCTATCGCCGATGCGGCGATTACTACCTATGTACAAGCCAACCCACTCGCTACTGGTAAAGAATTAGAGCAAATCAACACCCAATATTGGGTAGCTACTTTTTTGAATGGTCCCGAATCTTGGGCCAATTTCCGTCGAAGTGGGTTTCCGATTCTCACTCCTAATCCTTTTCCGGGTAGCGATCTCAAAACTGAGCCTTTTATTCGTCGTCTGACCTATACGGATGCCGAGCTGAATGTCAACAAAGTGAATGTGGAACAAGCCATAAGTCGCCAAGGCCCTAATCTCCTCGATACCCGAATATGGTGGGACAAAAAGTAATATTTTTTGGAATAAGTGATTAACCCCGCTCCCAAAGGGCTGCCCTCAAGTAGCCCTTTTTTATAAATCCTAAACCTAGTTGTTTGATGACAGACCCTCTTTTTATCTTGTCCGTTGGTGTAGTTATTGTGGTCGGCGGTATCATTGGCCTCAAATTGCATCCTTTTTTGGCTTTATTGTTAGGAGCATTTGTAGTGGCACTACTCACGCCTGCCTCCGTGATTGAACAATACGCCCTAGCCAAAGGCTCCGCTCCTGCGGCGGCGCTCGCACTTTCCAAAAAGAGCATTGGCGAGCGTATCGCTACTGAGTTTGGAAATACCTGCGCCAAAATCGGTATTTTGATTGCAATGGCCGCCATCATAGGCAAGTGTATGCTCGAAAGCGGTGCCGCCGAACGAATCATCCGCTCGATGCTTCGC
Organism: Runella zeae DSM 19591; assembly: GCF_000423565.1. Taxonomy (GTDB): domain Bacteria; phylum Bacteroidota; class Bacteroidia; order Cytophagales; family Spirosomataceae; genus Runella; species Runella zeae. Next base: position 40,272 of record NZ_AUIF01000043.1, read on the forward strand.
TTGACAGGCATCGAAAAAGCGCCAATCGCGTTTTTGGTAAGTAGCTTTTTCTTGGGTATTCCTGTTTTTTTTGATACGGTTATCTTTCTGATGATGCCCCTTGCCAAAGCCATGACTCTGCGCATCGGCAAAAACTACCTTTTGTTGGTACTTTGTATCATGGCGGGTGCAGCCATGGCCAACTCCCTCGTTCCCCCTGCACCTGGACCTTTGTTTTTGATTGGTGAAATGCACATTCCCATTGGCTTGATGATGATTGCCGGAACGATTGTGGGGCTTTTTACGATTACTTCTGGCTATTTCTTTGCCCTTTGGGCCAACAAAAAATGGCCTATCGAACTTCGTGATTCTTTAGATGCCAAACTCGAAGATATTAAATCTATCGCGGCCAAAGAAGATAAGCATTTGCCAGCATTAGGAGTATCGTTGCTGCCTGTCTTGATTCCATTGGTGTTTATTTGTGCTGATACTGCTATCAACGCCCTCTACAAAGCAGGTGATATTCAGGCGTTTTCTCCCTTTGTACAAAACTTTATCGCGTTGGTTAAATTTTTTGGTGATAAAAACATCGCTATCGTCACGGGGGGAATTGTGGCTCTGTTGATTTTGGCCAAACAGAAAAAAGACAACAAAGACGGCCTGACTCCTTTTGTGCAAGCCGCCCTTATGAGCGGAGGGGGAATCATATTAATCACTGCCGCTGGAGGGGCTTTTGGCGGAATGCTCCAACAAACAGGCATCAGTTCTCGCATTGCCGATATGACCAAAGAGTACCAAATGGCGCTTATTCCGTTGGCATTTTTGATTGCGGCAGTGGTACGCACGGCACAAGGTTCGGCCACGGTAGCACTTATTACGGCTTCTGGAATACTATCAGGAATGGCTAGCAATGCCAACTTAGAATTTCACCCTGTCTATCTAGGATTGGCGATTGGGTGCGGTTCTAAACTCGTGCCTTGGATGAACGACGCTGGCTTTTGGATTATCTGCAAACTCAGTAATCTTACCGAAAAAGAAGCTCTTAAAACGATTTCCCCTTTGCTAGTCGTCATGGGACTTACGGGGCTGGTTGTGATTATGATTGGGGCTAAATTGTTTCCTCTGATCTAACAACTAATCTCTATCTTTTTCAAACTACATTTCTCTAAAATTGAAAACAAATTTCAGAACCTTTCAACCTATATTACTTATGAATCGTAACAATTTTCTAAAAGTCATAACGGCGGGTTCGGTAGGAGCGGCTGTCTTAGAATCCAAACCTGCCCAAGCCACTCCTCCCAAAAAAGTACTAATGAAAGTGGGTTGCCAATCAGGAGGGACTTCAATTGAGAATCTCGAATTTAAAGCACGCCACGGTGTGTATAATCTCGACGGCGGTGCACCCAAAACAATTCCGGGCAAAGGCTGGGATTTGGAAGATTCGCTAGCCAAAAAGGAAGCTTGCGAAAAATACGGCATCAGTCTCGACGCTTATCACTTTCCGCTAAGTTCGGCGGGTATCGACCGCGTCGAATACCCCAATATCATGCTTGGCAAAAGCCCCGAAAGAGACCGCGAAATTGAAATTTTGCAACAAATGATTCAGGTAGCGGGCAAAAGCGGCATCAAAGTATTGAATTATAACACGACGATTTTGCCCGTATTACGTACTGGCAAAACCATCGACCCCAAACGCGGTAACGCCGCCTACAGCACGTGGAATTATGAGGAAGCAATCAAACGTAACGACCCCAAAACCAGGGCGGGAGATGTATCTATCGATCAGATGTTTGAGCGAATCACTTACTTGCTCGACCGTATTTTGCCCGTTGCCAAAGAATACAAAGTAAAACTCGCCAACCACATCGCCGACCCTCCTACTCCTGTAGGGTATCGCGGAATCACCCGCTGGAATAGCCCCGATGTTTTTAAAGGCATTCAGAGATTTGCGAAACTTTATGACAGCGAATATCACGGTTTTAATCTATGTATAGGCTCAATTGCGGAAGGACTCAAAGACCCTAAAACTGAAATCCTTCCTATCATCAAATGGGTGGGTGAACGCAATCAAATCTTCAATGTGCATTTACGTAACATCAAAGGTGGTTGGAACAATTTTCAAGAAGTATATCCCGACAACGGCGACATGAACTTCGTACAGGTCATTCGGGCTTTGCGAGATGTGGGCTATTCGGGAATGGTAATGCCCGACCACGTACCCACTCACCCCGATCCTAATAGCAGCTTGCAAGCATTTTCTTTTTGCTATGGTTATATCAAAGGGTTGCTCCAAACGGTCTCGGCTGATATGTAGCCAAAACCCCTCGAAAGGCTGCTCTATTTGGTAAAATTTATGAGAGTTTAAGAACGCTGACTATTAGAATCTTGGATAAATCCACTTCTATAGTTAGCGTTTTTGTTTTCATATAAGCAGTACTTCTCTACGGGGTCTGTAAGGGATTGACAATCAACAATCCAGTAGCCATGAAAATATAAAACACTGATAATCAAAGCAAAAAACTCAATAAACAACTGTAGCTTACCACTCAAAAGGTTTACTCTTATGACATACACAACGGGCCCTCGCATCAAGGAAATGTATATTACCCCAATTGCCATCGTTGACCCTCCCCTGCTCAATGCCGCTGGTTTGCATGCTCCTTATGCCCTGCGGACAGTAGTAGAGCTAGTCACCGAAGATGGTATCTCGGGCATCAGCGAAATCCCTGGCAATAAAGACATCGACATTGCACTAGAAGCCTCACGAGCCTTGCTTATCGGAAAAGATGTATTTCAGCTCAATCAAATCAGACACGTTTTAGAAGGACATTTTGGCACCGAAACCGCCGCCCAACGTGGCGAAGCTCCTTGGGACCAACGCAAACTTGTACATATTTTTAGTGCAGTTGAGGTAGCTTGCATGGATATTATTGGCAAAATCGCCGAACGCCCCGTGGTAGATTTATTAGGTGGTAAAATGCGCGACCACGTTCCTTTTTCGGCTTACTTATTTTATAAATTTGAAGGTGCTGGCGGAGAGTTAGGTTTCAACGTCGACCCCAATGCTACAGGATGGGCAGCGGCACGCCAAGCAAGTGCACTCAACCCCGCCGAAATCGTAGCCCAAGCCAAAGCGATGTGTAAAGAATTTGGCTTTCAGTCGATTAAACTAAAAGGTGGCGCCTTCGAGCCTCGTCAAGAAGTGGATGCTATTATCGCCCTACGCGAAGCATTTGGCCCCGATGTGCCGCTTCGTCTTGACCCAAATGCCCTCTGGACTGTGGAAACAGCCATCAAATATGGCAAAGAAATGGAGCCTATTCTCGAATACCTCGAAGACCCTGTACGTGGCCAAGCCAATATGGCATTGGTAAGAAAAGCCCTCAAAACTCCCTTGGCTACCAATATGTGCACCACCTCCTTTGATGATATTCCTAATAGCATTGCCGTAGGTTCGGAAGATATTATCCTGAGCGACCACCATTTTTGGGGAGGTCTGCGCTCTTCTATGACCTTAGCAGGCATCTGCGAGACTTTTGGAAGGGGATTGTCGATGCACTCGAATAGTCATTTGGGTATTTCATTGGCAGCTATGGTTCATTTAGGGGCGGCGCTGCCAAGCATGAAATATGTTTTAGATACCCACTATCCGTGGCAGTCAGACGAAATCATTGTGGGAGGACGTTTAAAATTTGAAGAAGGCTCAGTAGCAGTACCCCAAGGCTCTGGACTAGGAGTGGAACTTGACCGCGAAGCCCTTGCCAAATTGCACCAAAACTACCTAGCCTGTGGCCTCACCAAGCGCGACGACGAAATCGAAATGCAAAAGGTAGTTCCGGGCTGGAAGTTCCAATCCGTTCGTTGGTAGTTTGTTTTTTGCAAAAGAGATGGATACGTATTGTATAGAATAACTGCTTTTCACATGAGTTGTAGATATTCATTTTCAATTTTAACATTGAAATGGATATCTGCTTTCAAAGCTTTAAATACTTTCAAAATGGTACCCATTGTTGCACTATTTGCACTGCTTTCTAATTTTGAAATTTGAGATTTTTGCACACCAACAAGTTCGCCCAATTGTTGTTGTGTCAAATTTCTCTCTTTTCGGGCAGCTTTTATCATTTTACCCAATACATCCATACGAAGTTCGTATTCGTATTCATCTCGTTCTTTTGTTCCAACTTTACCGATATATTTATCTTTCATTTCGGCAAGCGAATATGATTTTATTTCTTTATTTTCCATAACTATCGTTTGTTTTTGAAATATTCTTGTCTAATTCGTTCCGCTTTATCAATTTCTTTTTGCGGTACTTTTTGGTCTTTCTTTACAAATCCGTGAGTTGCCAAAACAAGCGTTTCTTTGGGTCCAGTTTTATCCCAAAATGCTAGGAGCCTGTTTTGGTTACCCATGTATTTACTTCTAAACTCCCAAATCTCCCCCTGCAATTTTTTAAAAAGCCTTGGGTCATTGGTTTGTTCAGCCAAATCAATGTTATAAAACACTTTACTGGCGGATTTTCGATCAAGTTCTGCTATAAACTCGTCAGCTTCGTCTAAAAATCTTGTTTCAAAATATCTCACAAACAATTTTTAGACGAAAATAACAAAAGTTTCTAAAAATTGAAACCTTTACAAGTTTTTTAGTCCCATTTTTTGGATATGGAGGCACACACCATTTGTATTTACAATGCAGGTTTTGTTTTTTTAAGCAAACAAACTCATTCCTCAACTTTTATGGCTTCTCCAGCAGATTATCAAGCAAAGAAAATAACCGAAACCATTACCATAGACGGCAATATCCAGAAAGATATTTGGAAAAAAGCCACTTGGAGCAAACGTTTTGTGGACATGACCACCGGCGAGGCTGGCATGTACAATACCCAAGCGGCTTTGCTCTGGAATGACGCCTACCTTTATATCGCTTTTGTGGCCGAAGAGCCTTTTGTAGAGGCAAAACTCACCCAAAGAGATAGTATTATTTTTCTCGAAAACGATTTGGAAGTATTTATCGACGGCGAAGATTGCTATTACGAACTAGAAATCAACGCCGCTAATACCCTCTACGAAGTCTTCTTTATTTGGAAAGATGCTTATACCAAAGGGAGCAAATTTGATATTCCGCAGTTTGACGTTCACCAGCCTCAAGCCTATACTTTTGGCGGAGACTACGACCGGAGCGGGGCTACTTTTTGGAAAGGAACTCACCCACGGGGCATTCGTTGGGCGTTTACGAACTTTGACATGTCTGGCCTCCAAACTGCCGTACAAGTGGAGGGTACGCTCAACGATCACAGCGATATTGACCAAGGTTGGAGTGTCGAAATCGCCATTCCTTGGCATAGTTTGGAGTTACTTGCAAATGGCCGCTCCCTTCCGCCTATGCACGGTGATATTTGGCGTCTGTTTTTGGGAAGGTTTCAAAAACTTATGATAGGGGGTAAGGAAGTACAACCTCACCCCGCGATGGCTTTGAATAGCCACGGAGTTTATGACACGCACCTGCCCGACCAATGGAGCAAAATAGAGTTTGTCAGTTTTTAAGTTTTTTTGGTAGGAAAAGAAGCAATAAAGTTACTTCCATAGAGTGAAAAATACTTATTGGATTGTTCGTTTTCGAGTTCGTTGGTTTTCTGCGTAATTGTTTCAAACAGTTGTTGAAAATCCTCAGGCATTTTACATTTCAACAACTCACTGTTAGCATAGTTGACCAAATTATGAAACGAAATACGCCCTTCTTCGCGTAAACGCCACGTTTCAAAGACTTTGAATTGGAGCACTATCGTAGAGGCTAACGACCCAATCAATGGTATAATAGCACAAATGAGTTTGATATTAGGTGTCCAAGTAGCTTTTGTCTGGAAAGCTACAAAAATAGACGTCAAAAATCCACACAACAATGACACAAGTTGAAGGCTATACCACACGCGGTGGTTTCGTCTAGAAACTTTAGCATACCAAGTTTCGTATTGGCGATGTACTTTGTCAATCAGCCGCAACAGTGCTTCTCGGGTGTTTTGCTCATCATTCATGACCTTTAAAGTTTAAGTAGCTTTCACTAAATCAAGGGCACTTTTGGCTGCAGTGGCCAGCAAGAATACATCGGCTCCTAAAGTCACAATCCGAAAACCTTGGTCGATGCGGAATTTGGCTTGCTGAGCATTCCCCACAAAAATGCCACAAGCTACCCCAGCTTTCAAACAAGCCGCCAATACTTTTTGGACTTCGATTTCGAGGAGAGGGTTTCCCAAATCATTTTGGAGATTCATACTTCCTGCCAAATCAAGCGAGCCTACAATGACTCCGTCGAGGCCCTCCACCGCTAAAATCTCTTCGATATTTTGAACCGCCGTGATGTGCTCAATCATAAAAAGCGTCACAAGCTTGTCATTAGCGGTTTTGATGTATTCACCCAGCGTTTGCCCGTAGGCTTGCGCTCGTCCTAGTCCTATTCCTCTTTCACCAAGAGGAGGATACTTGAGGGCTTTGATTGCCTGTCTCGCTTCGTCAGGGGTATTGACCGACGGCACAATAATACCATCAGGGCCGGTGTCCAACACCCGCTTTATGGTAGTAGCATCGTTGTTATCTACTCTCACAATAGTGGTAGTAGTGGTACCATTGACCGCCTGCAACTGCGACAAAATATCCTCAAGGCTCATAGTGGTATGCTCCGCTTCAATCCATATCCAATCGAAGCCTAAATGAGCGATGATTTCAGCAATTTTGGGAGAGCCAAGCGTCAACGTAAGGCCATAGAGAATCTCTCCGGCATGAAGTTTTTCTTTGAAAGTCATTGAAAGGGAAAGATTAAATCATGCCGAGTTGTTTCATAAGACTATACGAATCATAAGGATACCACCAGATTTCGGCGACTTTGTCGTTTTCAAAGCGGCAAATCATGTTGTATCTAAATTCACACACTTGGCCATTGGGTGGTGTGCCATTGGGAAGAGGCGCTACGAATGTGCCAGTATAAGAAAGCTCAAGCGTAACTAAGTCGTCTTCGCCATACAAATGATGAATCGTATGTACTCCATCAGGAAAAGCAACAGCCTCTGTCTGATAAAAGAAGTAACTCAGGGCTTTGTTGCCGCGCAAATCGCCCGGAACAAAATGATTGTGTCCTACAAAATCTTCGGAAACTACGTCTAAATAGGCGTCAAATTGACGTGCATCATTGCTTTCTACAATGCTACGCATGATAGCTTTGTTGCGTTCTACGTTGGCTGTCGCCATTGCGGTAAAGGATTTAGGTTTTCTTAACGATTGAGAATTTTATGTGTCCAAATGTAATCATTTATTACATGTCTTTTATAGAAAGTTTCATTAGATTATTTTTCGGTTTTTTTGATAAGTCAACTGCCTTATAATCTGCTCAGTTTGCTGTGTTAAACCATGCTTCAAAAAGTATAATTTCTGTTTGTTTATTTTATTCCTTAAGCTGCCTCATGTACTTATCTGGAAAGTAATTCTTCCTTTTTTATGTCTTTACAGCTGTAATACTTAAAGTCCATGTCGCAATTTCTTGGTAAACTAACCACCGTTCACAAATGAAAAATTTCCTTTTTCTCTTACTTATCCCCACCTTATTACAAGCCCAAACTTTCAAAAATCCCCTCCTACCCGCAGGAGCCGATCCATGGTCTTTTTACAAAGATGGTTACTATTATTATATGCATACCACTACCCGAGACCTCAACATCTGGAAAGTGAAAGATTTGTCCGAATTACCTACGGCTCAAAAAGTTACGGTATGGGTCCCTCCTGCCACCGGGCCTTATTCAAAAGAAATCTGGGCTCCTGAGCTTCACTTTCTAAGGGGGAAATGGTACATCTATTTTGCTGCTGACGATGGTCGCAACCGCAATCACCGTCTTTATGTCTTAGAAAATACCGCTGCTGACCCTACGCAAGGTACATGGACGATAAAAGGCGAACTCAAAACCCCCGAAAACAAATGGGCTATTGATGGGTCTGTTTTTGAACACAAAGGTCAGCTTTATCTTACTTGGTCGGGTTGGGAAGGAGATGAAAATGGCCGCCAAGATATTTATCTGTGCAAAATGAGCAACCCTTGGACTTGTGTAGGACCACGCGTGAGAATTTCTGACCCTCAATTTGACTGGGAACAGCACGGCTCACTCTATCGCCCAGGGCCTGATGATAAACCTATCGTTTTGGTCAACGAAGGTCCGCAATTCTTAAAAAGCCCCAATGGCAGAATCAACATTATTTTTTCAGCAAGTGGCTGTTGGACAGACTACTACGCTTTAGGAATGATTTATGCCGCTCCTGATGCAGACTTGATGAACCCCTCTTCTTGGAAAAAACACCCTACCCCTGTTTTTTGGGCCAACAATGTCAAAGGAACTCACGCAGCAGGCCACAATAGTTTTTTCAAATCTCCCGACGGAAGTCAGAATTGGATACTATACCACGCCAATAGTGAAGCAGGCCAAGGATGTGGAAAAGAACGCTCTCCTCGTATGCAACCTTTTACTTTTAGTGCCAACGGCACACCTGTATTTGGAAGCCCACTATCAACGAGCATTGAATTGTCTGTACCGCGTCGCTAGTGGCTAAAGTTTCTAACTTTGCTACCTGCATTTGACGTAGCAAAGTTAGAAAAGGCGTTTTAGAGCTACATTGATAGATTATGTGACAAAAGTTGCATTAGATGCAAAAAAAATGACCGAGATTTGTCCAAATTTTACACATACACAATAAAGATTTTTGAAGATGAAACGACATAGTCTTGCATTTGTATTGGCCTTATTGTGGGTATTAGGAGCGTGTGGTACGAAGCAAAATCAGCAAGAAAATCTTGTCAATATGACTCGACCGCAGTTTGACGCTTTATTAGATTCTGACAAACTGGTATTGGTAGATTTTTACGCAGATTGGTGTGGTCCTTGCAAAAAAATGACCCCTTATCTCGAAGAAATCAAAACCGAAATGTCGGACAAAGTCAAGCTTGTTCGTATCAATACCGACGACAACCCCGAACTAGCCCAACAGCTCAGTATTGAGGGCTTGCCAACCTTATTGTTGTTTAAAAACAAAAGTTTAGTATGGCAAAATGTAGGTTATATTCCTAAAGAAGAAGTCGTGAAGCAATTGAACTAACGGTTGTGGGCTTCTGTATTTAAGTATGGCTTAGATTTCAATGTTTTTTTGAAAAATTCTCCCAAAAAAATAATTTCTGATGCGATAGATACTATCATTGATGATTTTGGGGTAGTGGTAGCTCCACAAAAAATACAGTTCCCTGCTCTTGCTGACTTTCAAACCAAATATGACCACCGTGAGCATTTACTATCTGTTTGGAAATCGCTAATCCCAACCCAAAAGATTCTTCTCCCTCGGTACCTACCCTACCGATTTCGCCAGTTGTACTAAAGAGTTTGTTTTTTAAATCCTCCGGAATTCCAATACCTTGGTCAGTTACAGCGATTCGAGCGTTATCGCCTTCTTGGGATAATTGCACCTTAATGATAGCCTCGTATGTACTAAATTTAATGGCATTGGTGATAAGATTGCTGACCACGCGCCATATTTTTTCGCTACTTCCCAACACCACCAAATCATCCCCCTCAAATTCGATGTGCTGTTGTTTGCTATGCGCCCTAGGTTGTAGTACATCAATACAGTCTTGGAGGATTCGGCGTAGGTTGATTGGCGAAAGCTGTAGTTGTTTTTTTTGGGAATGAGTTTGTAGTAAATCATTGGTAAATGCCAAAGTATTGGAGCAAGCATTTTGTATCATTTTCAAAAACTCCATTCTTTCTTCCTTCGTTAGATTATCACTTTGTAACAACGAAATACAAGACGCAATGCTGCTGATAGGAGAGCGTAAATCATGAGCTACGATGCGCAAGAGACGGCTATTGTCTTCTTGACTTTGCTCTAAATCTCTCAATGCTTCTTGCATATGAATATTCTGATCCCCAATGAGTTGATTGAGCCGAGTGAGTTCTTTTACTTGTTTGGAAGAACGTCTGTAATTTACCCAAACCACTCCTAGAAGGAGCGCAAACATGACCGAAAACCCAGCCACCATCAGTAAAGATTGCTGTGCGATTTTGTTGTCTTTTTCCAATAAAGTCAATTGATATTGCTGATCTTTTAATTGAAAAACAGAGCCCATATCTTTGGGCTGCTTTTTGGCGTTGACACTAGCGATAGAATCCTCCAAATGTTGATAGGACTTCAAAAACTGATAGGCTCTACTACTATCTCCAAGACTATCGGCCAGCGCCCAACTTAGGCGATAGTAAGGGAGCAACGAACTCCCCACTTGCCTTTTCATATGGCGCAATTTGTCGATTCCTGCCTGTACTTGCCTCAAAGTACTATCGGCCTTAGCATACTGCTTAGATTGGAGGTAGAGTTCGGCTAGTTTGATTTCTGCCGTAAGAGCGTCGGGCATTTCGTACCCAGGACGTTTATTGATTTGAATGCTTTTTTTTAGATACAATTCGGCAAGGTCAGCATTGCCCAGCTTGCGGTATGCTCCGCCCATATTTCCATATACCACTCCTCTTGCTCTTTCAAAATAAGAAGCTTTTTCGGGAAGAAATTCCGGTTCTCGATGATCAAGAAAAGACAAACTCTTCTGATAGTAAACAAGGGCACTATCTAGCTTGCCTAGCTTTTCGAAGCACAGTGCCATCGCATTGAGCGCGTTGTAGGGAAGCATAAGTCGTTCGTTAAATCCTGAGCGACAGCGGCTGTTTTCGGTCAGAAACTCTCTGAACATGGCATTGGCTTCTTCATATTGTTCTTGTTTATAACGTACGATTCCCAAACCGTAGCTAAATGTCGAATATTTACAGGAATCTAGGTGTTTTTTTGCAAAATCTTTGCCTCGATAATAGCGGTCAAAAGCCTCGGAATAAAGATATTCATTCATTAGAGCGTCTCCTTCCGAAAAAAAAGTTTGGGCATAAAGTTCTTTATAAGGCCCATTTTCTCCTCCTAGCACCGTATACATACTATCGATGACATTTCTTAGTAAGGTAGGTGTATATTCGTGATAAAGATAGTATTCGAATTTGAAGCGATATTTTCTCCACAGGTCTTCCGGCCCAGCGTTAGGAAATCTATGGTAGGCCGAATCTAAATAGTGTATGGCTCGTTGAGGGGTTTCGGTGGTTCCCAATTCTGCCGCATGGTCAATAATTTTGGCGGAGATAGCAGGATAGTTTACCTTTTGGGTAGAATTTGTCTGACAAGAACTTAAGAAAGCTCCAAGCACCAAAAAAACAATAATGAGGGTGTGACCAGTTAATCTATCCTCCTTTAGAGCCTTCATACGTAAAGTTCGTTACGAAAATTTTTCCTTTTAAAAGCGATAGACTACTTTCCTGTATACCGTCCTCAATATACGTATACCGTATTTCTATACCTCAAAAGAAAAAAATATTCCTTCTTAGAAGGTACAAATCTAAAAGAACTTATCAAATTGACCACAAAATCGACAGTAACCTTCTAAGGATAAAAACCATGAAACGAAACTTATGGAGAATATACTTATCGAGTCAGTCATAGTGTTTCATTACTTATCAAGAAAAGAGTTTTCGGTCAATTCCCATTTTGCTTTAAACAAGGCTTCAAGTTGGGCTATTTCTTTTTCGTAGATTGTTTTTTTCGAGTCCTAAAATAAAGATACTAATCAGAAAAAATAGTATCTCGTTGGTTTGGGAGGTTGCTTCATTCCTGTATTATCATAGTTTGTAAAATGGTTTTTTGTACAAACAAAAAGCAGTAAGCTGAAAGAGCTGAAGGCTTTTGTTTTGAAAAAATAGACCATGCCTATCAGAGCCTTTTTGTTGTTTTTGATGGTACTGTCGGGATGCACTCGTACCTCACCTCCTGTGTATCAAGGCACCAAAATACGAGGTGTCAATACTGTAGCACCTTCCGAACCTATCGATTCGGCGGCGTTTGCTCCTATCAGAAATATAAATGCTGAGTGGGTCGCGGTGATTCCCTATGGTTTTTGCCGTGAGGGAGAACCGCGATTTTATTTCAATATGGAGCAACAATGGTGGGGCGAAAGCCTAAAGGGAACGGCTGAGACGATTAAGTTGGCTCATCAAAATGGCCTCAAAGTGATGCTCAAACCCCATGCTTGGGTAGGAAGAGGAACTTACACAGGTGATTTGGATTTTAAGTCAGAAGCAGAATGGCAGGCTTTCGAAAAAGATTTTGGAGCCTATATCTTAGCCAACGCGCATCTGGCAGATTCGATGAAAGTAGAGCTTTTTTGTATCGCCACCGAGATGGACAATTTTGTCCGTAAAAGAGCTTCTTTTTGGCGCTCTATCATTAAACAAACACGCCAAATATACCACGGAGACCTTACTTACGCCGACAACTGGAATCACTATCATCGCAATCCATTTTGGGCCGATTTAGATTATATCGGAGTAGATGCTTATTTTCCTCTTTCGTCCGAAAAACATCCTTCGGTGGATGCCCTCCAACAAGGTTGGAAAACCCATTTAGAAGGCTTGGAAGAATTGGCTTCTACCCTTCAAAAGCCGGTACTTTTTACCGAATTAGGCTACAGAAGTGTAGACTTTGCCACGACCAAACCTTGGGAATCTTACCAAGAAAGTCCTCAAAATCATGAGCTACAAGCAGATGCTTATCGAGCTTTTTTTCGGGAAGTGTGGGACAAACAATGGTTAGTGGGAATGTTTGCCTGGAAATGGTTTTTGCACCGCCCGCGCCGTTTTCATGGCGATAGAGATAGCTACTCGCCGCAAGACAAACCTGCCGAACAAGTACTCAAACTGGAGTTTGGAAAAGCCGACCTAGATATTAAACCAAAATGAAAACTTCACCGCAAAAGGACTAACATTGGGGTTTTGACGGTAAGTAAGTCGATGAATAGCGTCTACCCGCAACACCTTAAAAATATTATCAACGGCGTAGCCTACTTCTACATAAGGCAATCGGTCGAGGGTATTGAAGCCCAAAACAGGCCGCCCTTGTGAATCGGTCGTTGCAAGAAGTTCCATATTTTCGGGACGAGTAGTACCATAAAGTACCCGGGCATTGGCCAAAAAACGCCACTTCAAACGTCGAATGAGAGGAATGCGATTAAAAAACAAACCTTCAAAATTATGCTCATAGCGCAATTGGGCATAAGTATCACTCACAAACTCAAAGTAATTCATGAGATTGAAGGCATTTTCGACATAAAACAACGACTCATTGCCCAAAGGTGTATAAAGCATAGGGTAAGGAAGTGTAGACGGAATATAGCCTAGCGTAAGGTTATAATAAGAGCGTCCCCAGATGCCTACTCTAAAATTTTGTTTGATATTTAGCGAAAGGCGATGGTAGTTGAAATCGCTATTGAGTAATTTTTTCATCCCCATTTGATACCTAAAAATCACCAAAGGCCACCGCTGAGTACCTAAAGTAAGGCGTTCGTTTTCATTATAGATAAAAATTTCATCTTTGCCCCATCGCGTCTCAAAAAACAGCTCAGTATTCTGATAATTGCTTTGGATGGGAGAGCGCTCTCCTAAGGTAGGTGTAGTGCGATACGCAAAAGCATACATAGGATCAAAAGACCGATGTCGTAGGCCTACCGTTTGGGTAAATCCCCTAAAAAGCTCGCGTTTAAGATACGCGCTACTTACTTCTTCAAAATACCCTCTTCGATACGCGCCCCAGCGGGTCATGGCTCCAAAAAGCACATTGTTGCCGATGGCTTCCGACGAAAGTCCGATTCGCTCCAAATCATAGCTGTGGCTTACCCCGCCGATAGTCCAAGGCTTACGACTAAAAATATAATCAACACTCAGATTGTATTTCCATTTTTGGTCGAGGGTTCCGTAGGCAGCATAGCCACTCACTACCCATTTTCTACTGAAATCAGGATTGGTTTTGGCACCGATTCTGATCCGACTGCCTTCGATAGCATTGTTGGAATACAAATAAAGAAAGGGTCCAACGTCAATGTTTACTTTAGGAATGCGTTTATAGCCATTGACCACCATGTTGATGACCTCCATATAAGTACGCACCACCGGGACTTGCTTTACAGAGTCTATGAGCTGATAGGCCGTTTTTTCGCCTACACTTAGGGGCTCATGTCGCACTTTGTCCCAATAATCCTTGTCATATTCGCGGTAGTTTTCCGATAGTTCAATGGGATAATCATAAAACTTAGGAGGATGCGGCTTGTTGGTTACAATATTGCGATTTGAAGTATAAAACTTAATCAGCATTCCTGCCGTGGAGTCGGTGAGTTCGGCTACGTCAATCAGCACTCTAGACTTGACGGGCATCCAAGTGCTATCTCCTATTTCTTCGTATTCTTGTTGAATCTTGATACGCTCTACAAAATTAATGTTGGCATTTTTGCCCACCGACGCATCTACCTGAACCAGTGCATGAGAAAGGGTATCAATCCAAATCGACCCACTAAAAGCCAAATCTTGCGCTCGTTTGGGTTCATAATCCACCTGATAGCACCAGTAGCCTCCCACAAAAACGGTATCGATAAGGTAATATTCATAGGTAGACTTCCATCCATCAGCAATAGGCGAATGAAAATCTTTCTCGACAATGCTTAACCAGTTTTGGTAAAAATTATACTGTTGAAAAGACGACCCAATCAATTGAGATATCAAACTTCCATCGGTCACGGCAATACCCGTCACTTTGGTTTTAAGGATTTGTTCTTTCTTTTTGCGGGGATTTTCGCGGTAGTAGTAATTGGAAATAGATTCTGACAAATAAATCGGAATGATGGGCCTACCATCTTCCCCTGCTATTTTCTGAAACTTGTCTACCGCACCAGTGATTTGACGCATAGATTTACGCTTTCGAAGTCGGGCAGAAATATTGTCCACATCTACTTCAATTTTATTATAACTCTCATATTCGTAGGCTCCCAATCTGGATGGATTGTGTTGAGGTTTGGTTTTGACCACACGCCTCAGGATATTATAAGCGGGATTTTCGCCGGCGTAAATTTTGACCTCTTGGAGCTTGATTTCGGACGACTCGAGTTGAAAATGAATGACTTGAGAGAGCGAATCTTTTTTAATAGCTTTGGCTCGTATTCGGTAAGACATAGAGGAAGCAACGAGCGAATCTCCGATTTGGGTTGTTTTGAGAATATAAAATCCTTCAAAATTGGTAGTAACACCAGCCGTTTTTCCCTTAATAGCAACCGCTGCAAAGGGTACAGGGTCGCCAGTTTGAGCATCCGTAACACGCCCTGAAATGGTGTAGGATGTTTGGGAAAAAACCTTAAAGGTTCCAAACAAAATAAATAAAAACAAAAGGCAAGCTTGTCGAAAGAGCGGTAAATGTCTAATCACGGGTGGGGGCTTTGATTCATGGCAAGTAACAAACGACCGATGAAGATAAAAAAGTTTGTTTGAAAATAATAATTTTTTTGAGGGGTTTTATTCTTAATACGCACTTTAGAGATACGAGTGTTGCAATATTCTTAGTTTTTCAAAAAAAATATCCTCTCGTGACAACACAGAGAGGACGTCGATTTTCTTAAAAAATGGGGAGCATTTATCAACCACAACTTACCTAAAGCATTTCAGGAGTACCGCACAAAGAAGAGCTTAGGTATTTGATTCGTTATATTCTACGTGCCAAGTGTGATCGGCTAGCATCGTAACTTTGGCGATGTAGCGACTAAACTTGTACGAACGTCCCCATTCGTGAGGAGCTACCATCGACAACACATCTTTACCATCTTCTTTTTCGTAGACATAATAGGTCTCGTTGAGAACTGGTTCGAAGTTCATTTGAGCCGCATAAATACGCTCCGATATATCTACTCGCTGACGCAAATCTTTGGCCTGCTGCGCCAAGATCGCCATTTGTTGGTAAATCTGGTTGAGTTGCCTTTCGGTTTGTTGACGCATCGCCAACACCGCTTTTCCTTTTACCTTACCCATATCTTCGGGTTTAATGACTGCTCCACCCACGGAGTGGGCATAAGCCATTAGACCTGGGTTTTCGGCTACATGATCGGGGTTGATAGGATTTTCTATCATTGGATTGGTTGGTTGGTAGTTCGTTTGGTTCAACAATACAAAATTAAAGATTGTTTTAACATACATAGATAAAGAGCTAACAATGAAGCCATAAATAATAAAAAATAATCCTTTATTAAATTTTAAAATAGATTTTTTATTTAATTAAAATCAAAAAAACAGATAAATAATTTACATATATAAACATATCGCCAAACGTCTATCATTTCTAAAACATGATGACTACTCAGCAATATGCTCCGCGCGGGCGACCCGTAGGCGGTAAGCCATGAGCTTTTTATTAAAAATGGTTTTGCATCATCAACGAGTCTACGCTAGAATTTCCTAATGCTTAAAGCTAAGTAGCGAGAAGAGGATTCTTTTTGAGAATCTGTGGTTTTTATCCAAAATTTCCCCACAAATCTATGTTTGGCATTATGCTTGTATAATTTTAGTTCAGCAAAAACGTTATTTTTACGACATATTTAAGCCTATTTTTGGGCAAATGCCTGAAAGCGAGTCGATTAATGCAAATCAATAAACACCTAAGCTCTTTATCTCTACTCTCAATCCTTTTTTTGTTAGGGATGTCGAGTTTATTTATTGGCTGTTCGCAATACAGCACGGGACGAGTGAGCGTAGGGTATCATAATCTTACGGCCAAATTCAACGCCTACGTTATTGCAAGAGACAAGATGCGCGAAGCAGAACTTGCAATGCGACGCAATCACAAAGACAATTACAATCTCATCCTTCCTATCTTTCCTCCGCTTGATTCGGTCGAAGCCCAGCCCGTCAATGATTTGTTGGTAGATGTTATCAAGAAGGCGTCGTTAATACCTGACCGTCACCAAAATAGTCGTTGGGTAGACAATGCACTCATTCAAATTGGCAAAGCTAGATTGTATAAAGGACAGTTTACCGACGGCATCGAAACCCTCAGGTATGTCAATGCCAAAGGAAGAGATGAAGAAGACAAACACGAAGGGCTGATTTGGCTCATGCGGGCTTATACAGAAACAAAAGATTACAACAGCGCTCTTAGCGTATCAGAGTATCTACGCACTCAGCCACTCAACGACAAAAACACGAGCCATTTTTATCTAGTAAAAGCTTATTTGCACCAACAAAGAGAAGAATATCCGCTTGCTTTGGCTATCTTGGAAGAGACATTTCCGCTGCTTCCTAAAAGTGAAGAGACGGCTCGTATTCATTTTGCGGCTGGACAAATGTACGATTTGCTCAACAAACCCCAAGCCGCCAATGTGCACTATAAAGCGGTAGGCAAAAATCGTCCTTCCTACGATTTGAGCTTTTTTGCAAACATGAACGCGCTCCAAAATCAAGCGGTACTTGACCCAAATATATCGACCGAAGGAGGTTTTAAAAGACTACTAAACGACCGTAAAACAAGCGACTTAAGAGATAGATTGTATTATTCGATGGGGGTCATTGAGACCAGAAAAAAAAACTACCCTAAAGCGATTGGCTATTTTGAGGAATCGATACGACAGACTACCGTCAATACCACGCAGGTGCCTTACACCTATTTAGAAATGGCGAAGTTGTATTATGAGCATTTACAAGATTATGAATTAGCTAAGGCTTATTTTGATAGCTCATTGACGTTGCTACCGCCAAACTCCCCACAATTCTTGAAAATCAAAGAACGTAAGGAAGTATTGGATGAGTTTGTAAAACAAATCACCACGATTCGTACCGAAGATAGTCTTCAACGGTTGTCGCAACTCAATCCTGCGGCGCTAGATAAGTTTTTGGATGGAGTCATAGAAGATGAAATCGAAGCCCAAGAACGGAAAATCAAAGAAGCCGAAAAATTAGTAGCCCAAGCCCAAGCACGAAGCACCAATATGCAGCCTTTTGCGGGAGACCCTACCGAACGCTTTGTGCTGTATGATATGGTGGTAGCCAATCAAGGAAAAGTAGAGTTTCGACAAAAATGGGGCACTCGAAAGCTAGAAGATGATTGGCGAAGAAGTTCGAAAGTGTCTAATCTAGTGACTCAAACCGACAATATAACGCCTGTAGCACCGCAAAGTCAAAGCGTAAATAGCATTGCGATGGGCGATAATATGGCAAAATTGACGAAAGGTTCGCCTGAGTGGAAAGCCAAAAAAGATGCTCTGTATCGCAACATTCCACTTCGTAAACAAGAATTAGATGCTTCGAACCAACGCATAGAAGATGCTTATTATAAATTAGGAAAAATTTATAAGTTTAGTTTGGAAGAACCCCAAAACGCCGTTAAGACGTTTGAACAAACATTAACTCGCTTTCCAAATTCTAATTATAAACCTGAGCTTTATTATTTGCTCTATCTTACTACCAAAACCAACCCCGAAAGTTGGAAAGAAAGGCTTTTGAAAGAATTCCCTAATTCTTCTTATACTCGCTTATTAACAAAAGCCAATGGTGCAACCACTGCCTCAGGCAATATAGAGCTAGAAGCCTTAAAAGATTACGAGAAGATATTGACCCTATACCAAAACGCCAACTATTCGGAGGCTTATGCTCAGCTCGAAATGGCAATCGTAACCTACGCCGGCAGCAAAATTGAAGATAAATACGCCTTGCTCCGAATTTACTTACTTGGAAAACTCCAAGGACGTGAAGCATACCTAAAAGCACTCAATAGTTTTATCAAAGATTATCCCACTAGCCCATTGTTGCCACGTGTGAGAGAAATCCTCGAATCACAACAATCTACCTCTGTCAAGAAAAATGACTAGGGAAAATGTGAACTTAGCCATTATTCTAGTGTAAAATTTTTATTATTGCATTTGTATCGATTTTAGGTAGATTTTATGAAAAACTAACTCATAAAGTTTATTGAATCAAGTTAAACATAACTATGACTTTTTTGAGAGGAAAATACCGCAAACTTATTATCCGTTTTTGGATACTTGCAAGCCTTTTTATCGGCGGTATTGTATTTTACATAACGGCAGTTTATTTCAACTTCTTCTGGTTGTTTGGGGGAATGCCCGATTTGAAAGCAATCGAAAACCCACAGAGTCAGGTGGCGTCGGAGATTATTTCGGCTGATGGCCAAACGTTATCAAAATATTTTATAGAAAATCGTACTCCGATTGAGTTTGACCAACTTTCGCCCAATGTCATCAAAGCGCTCATTGCCACTGAAGATGCCCGCTTTGTAAGACACTCTGGTATCGACCCCCGTTCCATGTTTCGGGTGTTGAAAGGCGTCGCCTCTAGTGAGCAAAGTACCACTGGTGGGGGAAGTACCATCACGCAGCAATTAGCCAAAAACTTGTTTCAGACGCGTAGCGAAAAGTACAAAGGTACTTTGGGAGATTTGCCCATTATCAAAACTGTAATTGCCAAAACCAAAGAATGGATATTGTCCGTAAGGCTGGAGCGTAACTACACGAAGCAGGAAATCATGATGATGTACCTCAATACAGTTTCGTTTGGAAACAATGCCGACGGTATCAAGACTGCCTCTAAAACTTATTTCAAAAAAGAACCTTGGAACTTGGATTTGCCCGAAGCGGCTTTGCTTGTTGGGATGCTTCAAAACCCTTCACGTTATAATCCACGCATTTTTAAAGAAAGGGCTCTTGAGCGTCGCAATGTGGTACTAGGTCAAATGATGAAGTACGGTTTTTTGACTCAAGAAGAATTTTTGAGAACAAAAGTGAAGCCGTTAGCTCTCAATTTCAATATTGAAAACCACAATACAGGGCCTGCCCCCTATTTTAGAGAAACGCTCCGGGATTGGATGAAAGAATGGTTGGCGGCTTACAACAAAGAAAATGGTACCGATTATGACCTTTATACCGATGGGCTGAGGATTTATACCACTATCGATTCGCGTATGCAAAACTACGCTGAGCAAGCTGCCGAAGAGCATATGAAAGACCAACAAACCAAGTTTTTTAACCATTTTAAAGCCCTTAAAATGGATCCTTGGGTAGTAAAAGGCAAAGGTGGAGGCTATGCCCCCGACCCTGGTTTTGAAAGAAGAGCCGTCAGACGCAGCTGGCGATACCGCGAATTGAAAAGGATGTATGGGGATGATGAAACCAAGATTTGGACCGAACTCCGCAGACCTATTAAGATGAAGGTATTTTCGTGGAGAGGAGAGCGTGATACTATCATGAGTCCGTTGGATTCGATTAAATATTACAACAAGTTCCTGAGAATAGGAATGGTATCAATGGATCCTCGCAATGGCGACGTAAAAGCGTGGGTGGGAGGAATTAATTTTAAACACTTTAAGTACGACCAAGTAAAACAAGGCAAACGTCAGCCGGGCTCTACTTTTAAGCCTTTTGTATACTGCTCGGCTATTGACCTCAACTTTGTCACCCCTTGTGACCCTATCGTTGACCGACAAGTTTGTATTGGAGATTGGTGTCCCAAAAACTCAACGGGTAGCTATTCAGGGCAGCCGCTTACGCTGCGACAAGCGCTGGCTAAGTCTGTAAACTCAATCAGTGTGCACCTCATGAAACTCGTAAGACCCAAAGCGGTAGTAGAGTATGCACACAAGCTAGGAATTACGAGTACGATCCCCGAAGAAGTGACGATTTGCTTAGGTACACCTAATGTATCGGTTTTTGAGATGGTAAACTCTTACTGTACATTTGTCAATAGTGGCAAACATGTTGATCCACGTTTTGTGACTCGAATTACTTTGAAAGATGGACGAGTGTTGGCAGACTTTCCACCTAATGAAAAAGAAGTGATTAGCCCAAGTATTGCCTATCAAATGTTGTTTATCATGCGAGGTGCTGTAGAAGACCCTTGGGGTACAGCCCAACGCCTACGTACCCAATATAAACTAGCCGACAACAACGACATCGCAGCCAAAACGGGTACAACCTCTGACTATACCGACGGATGGTTTATGGGAATGACCCCTAACCTCGTAACAGGCGTATGGGTAGGTGGTGAAGACAACCACGTCCACTTTACCAACATGGCGTATGGACAGGGGGCGCGTATCGCCATGCCTGCTTGGGGGCTGTATATGCAAAAAGTATATGGTGATCCAGATTTGGCCGGCAATGAACGTTCACCTTATCGCCGCGACCGTTTTATTAAGCCTGATGGTATGGAAGCCAATATTGGCTGTGGTGGCGTAAAAATTGATACTATCAATACTTATTTACGACCTAAAGTCACCGACGACGAAAGTATATTATTCTAAAAAATCCTTTATTTTGAGGGCAAGCAATCCACTGCTTGCCCTTCTTTTTTGTTTTTAGGTATGAAATTTTTACTTGCTCCTGATAAATTTCGCGGTTCGCTTACTGCCGAAGAAGTTTGCAGCGCAATGGCAGAAGGAATCCGACTCGTACTTCCAGCGGCAGATATTATCATGCTCCCAATGGCCGATGGAGGAGAAGGCACTGCCGAAATCTTGACTTTTGATGCTAACGGTACTATGCTTACTACCCCCGTAGCTGACCCCCTTGGGAAAAATATCCAAGCTACCTACGGAATCTCAGCCGATGGTGCTACCGCCTTCATAGAAATGGCCTCGGCCTCGGGATTGCGATTACTTGAGCCGCACGAGCGCAATCCGTGTTTGACCTCCACTTTTGGTACAGGCCAACTCATCTTAGAGGCTATTCAGCGAGGAGCTACCCGCATTATTTTAGGAATTGGAGGAAGTGCCACTACCGATGCCGGAATGGGGATGGCAACAGCACTGGGCTGGCAATTTTGGGATGCTGAGGGACAATTGCTGGAACCTAATGGCAAAAATCTTATTAAAATTCACAAAATTGTTAGACCTACTAACTTCCCCCAAATTCAAGTAGAAGTGGCTTGTGATGTGACTGCTCCACTGTATGGTATTGGCGGAGCTGCCCAGCTTTATGCACCCCAAAAAGGAGCTACGCCTGAGATGGTAGCCCAGCTAGACAAAGGACTCAAACACCTAGCCGACTTAGTAAAAAAAGATTTTGGGCTTGATTTGGCTCACGTGCCAGGGGCGGGCGCTGCGGGAGGATTGGGATTTGGGGCTTTGTTTTTCTTAGGAGCAACCCTCAAAGAAGGTGTAAAAATCGTAATGGAACAAACTCACTTTGCCGAAAAGCTAGAAGGTGTAAATTGGATATTTACGGGCGAAGGTAAAATAGATGAACAGACATTACAGGGGAAATTGATTGCCGGAATCGCAAATGCTGCACAATCAAGAGGAATTCCCGTGGTTGCATTGTGCGGAGCACTGCTTGTATCGCCCGAAGATATCCGGAGAATCGGTCTTAGCTATGCTACTTCTATTATCAATCGTCCCATGACATTAGACGAAGCCATAGCAAACGCTTACAACGGAGTCAAAGATGCATCACAGCAATTGACTCATCTTTTTTGCAAAACGTCAAAGAGGCTGTTTCAAAAGTAAAAGGTCACAAAATATTCTTTGGTTTCAACCTCATCCCAACCCTTCTCCTGGCAGGAGAAGGGCTTTAAAAGTCCCCATCTCCAGAAAGGAGAGGGGGATTTAGGGGGTGAGGTTAAATAGGCACAAAAGAAAATTTGGCAACAAAGACTTTTGATACAGCCTCTTCGTTTATATCAAAATATTTATTTTTCGAGCAATGTTCTGATTTTATTAGATAGCTCGGTGTTTTGATAAATCCCCCCGAAAAGCTGAGACTGAGGCCCATACGCATAGACTGGCACCATGATAGCCGAATGTCCTTTTGAACCAAAATTGGCTTTCACTTTTCCTTCTTTTTCATTGCCGCCAGTGATGCTCATAGCACCTGTTTCGTGGTCAGCTGTGACGATGACGAGGGTTTGTCCATCTTGATCCGCAAAACGCAGCGCTTCCCCAACCGCTTTGTCGAAATCTAGTACCTCATTTACTACATAAGATACATTGTTGGCATGACCTGCATAATCAATTTGAGCGCCTTCGGCCATGATAAAAAAGCCCTTTTTGGCCGTTTTCTGAAGATGTTTGATACTTTCCGCTACCGTAAGAGGAAGAAAATTGCCGCGACCTTTTTCCATTGAGAGAGCTGCTTGGTCGTCCAAAACCACAAACTTTTCTGCTTTATTGTCATTAGAGATGTCGCTATATTTTCTAAATACATCATATTGACGAGCCTTGAGAGAGTCGCCAATATTGCCTTTGTCTTTACGGTCGAAGAAATATTTGGTACCTCCTCCGGCCAAAATATCCATAGGTTCTTTCAGAAAATCACCCGCAATCTCTTCTTGCATACTACGCTTAGGTTGGTGAGCATAAAACACCGCCGGAGTGGCATCCGTAATAGGTCCCGACGAAATGATAGCACATTTTTTGCCGCGTTGTTTGGCAGTCGTTGTCAGAGAAGGGCGCGCTACCAAGGTCGCATCCATTCCAATGGTACCGTTTTTGGTCTTGTGTCCTGTGGCTAGAGCAGTACCCGCTGCCGCTGAGTCTGTAATAAAAGACTCGGCAGGTTGGGTTTGCATTAAGCCTAGGTGTTTGAATAAAGCCATATGCAGCTGCCCCCGATTGGCGATAAGCCCAGTGTGCATTTGGGCAAGCCCCATACCATCGCCAATGAGAAAGATGATATTTTTGGGTGTTTTGTTAGTGCCGTCACTTTTATAGGAAGGAATGTAAGGGATATACGCTTCCGTAGGTTGGGTATGCTCTCCGTCGGCGGGTTTAACGCTTTTAAAATAATTAATCAAGGAGGCAGGAGTATCGGTACCGATCCAATCGGTATTTACAGCCATTAATTCTTTCCAAACAGCTTCGGTATCAGTAGTACCCCAAAAACGAACTTTTTTTCCTTTTTGATGAGCGGTGTTTACCAATTCCACCAATTTTTCACGGTCTTCTTTCGGAAAAAGCCCTTGGCCTTTCCATTGAGAAACTACGCTAAAAGGCGCACTAAAAAGAGCCACTCGGCTTAGTGCTTGGGAAGAATATACTTGATCAAACCGCCCATCAAACCCTATCCAAGTAGGATATTTTTCAAAATCAGAAGCAGCAGGCATGCTTCCACTTACTGCGATTTTCAGGGGTTTTCCTTCTCCTACCAATTCTGGATAGCGCTTAAGTTGGCTTACTAAGGTATCAAGAGTAGGATTGAAGGGCGTTTTGAGGTCAATCAGTAATTGTAATGAATACATCTTCCCTGCTTTCAATTGGCTTTGAAGCGGGTCAAGGTAGAGTGATTGTAGGGTTTTTCCAGCGGTGATTTCTCGCGGCGTATGAGCTACCATTAGTTCACCATTTTGTAAAAACACATCTGCTTCAATCGACCCACATTGTAGCCCAAAGGCTCCTAGTAGGGGGTTGGCTTGGGCGTAGTCGTTATGAGAGTGGGCTTGCGCAGCAGCGTAGTTGAGTTGGGCCGATGCAGGCAACACTGCAACCGCGACAAGCAACATAAGAATCAAAGAACGTTTCATATGGAAATGGATTCAAACAAGAAGAAAGTGATAATAAGGGACAAATGTAGGTAAAAAAGCCTCAAAAAGTGACAGAATAAGAAGAGCGTTTGGCTTCTTGGAGGTCTTGGATGTCGTCTTTTTTCGGTTTTGTACGAAGGGTAATGTATTGTTGGCGCCATCCCCATTTGAGTTTCCAATGTGGATAAGGAGGTGATATTTTGGTGATTTTCATGCCGTTTTTATTTACAAAACAACGGCTCAAATGTGTCTTAAAAATGATTCAAATATGAAGGTTATGTGAAGATAATGACGAGAAGAGCCAATAAGAGACTTCAACTTTTTAGGAATAAATCCTAGAGACAGTTTTGAATAAGCCACACAATACCTCTAGAGAATATTTTGTTTGTTATTGTTTTAATGATTGTATAAATATCTAACAACGTAAAATTCAAAACATTAAAGTGCTGATTTTAAACACCTAACGATTTGCTAATTTTGAAAAGACCCAGAGTGCTCCTGCTAAAGCAGCAAAGAAAAACAAACTCAAACCTTGATTATAATAAACAATAGCTCCTAAGCAAACGACCGAAAGCAAAAGGGCAATCATTGGAAACCAAGGATAAAAAGGTGTCACGAAGGGACGAGCAAGAAGAGGCTGAGTACGGCGCAACACAAAAAGACTCACCATACTTGTAATGTACATGAGCATTGCCCCCAATACCGACAAAATAATGATATCGTCGGTACGGCCTAGCAATAGTGCGATTAACCCCAAAAACCCACCACTTATCAACGCCCAATGAGGAGTTTGAAAGCGAGAATTGACAGAAGCTAAAAATGTAGGCAAATACCCTTCCCTTGCTAAGGCATAAATCTGCCTAGAATATCCAATCGTATTGCAATGAAAAGAAGCGATAAGGCCAAAAAGCCCCAAACTTGTGAAGGCTTTGGCCCAACCACTCTCTCGCCCCAAAGTCAAAGATAAGGTCTCGGGAAGAGGATAATCAATATCTACCAAAAGTCGCCAATCAGTGGCGCCACCGCTAATCAACATAGTACCTAAAGCCAAAATTACCAAAGTGGCAATACTCAATAGGTAGCCACGCGGAATGGTTCGGTGAGGGCTTTTGACTTCTTCAGCCACCATTGCGACCCCTTCTATAGCCAAGTAAAACCAAATAGCAAAAGGTAAAGCCTCAAAAACGCCGCTCAATGTAACAGGTGTATTGTGGGCTGTAAAATTTTTGGTTTCATAGTAAGGTACTACTAACCCCATGAAAATCAGCAACTCTACTACTGAAAGTAGCGTAACAATCATTGAAAAGTTGGCAGATTCTTTGATGCCCAACAAATTGATACCAATAAAAACCACATAAGCACATACTGCAATACCCAGCGTAGGAATGGCAGGATATAAAAAGTGCGCATAACTCCCTAACGCAAACGCCACTGCAGGTGGGCCAAGTACAAAATCTACGAGTGTCCCAAAACCTGCTATAAATCCAAAAATAGGCCCGAGGGCTTGGTAGGCAAAAGTAAAGGGGCCTCCTGCGTCAGGCATAGAGGTAGTGAGCTCGGTATAACTAAAAATAAAAGTAACGTACAAAACTGTCACAATAAGAGTAGCCACTAAGAAGCCTAACGTACCAGCAATAGCCCACCCATAATTCCACCCGAAGTAAACCCCCGAAATGACCATTCCGACGGCGATGCCCCATAGTTGGGTAGTATTTAAAACTCGTTTGAGGGCAGGAGAAGTGGGTGACATGGGCAAGAACAAACCGGTTGAAAAGTATAAAAAGTCAAAAGCTTTGTTTTAATAAAGTTTCCTAAACAAACTTCCCAACTTCATCATGAGTTAACAATAGATGCCTTACTTGCAGTTGTTTTGTTGGGTTACTGTCAGCTCAAAAATAAGACTTACTTACTTCTTTCAAAAATGCTAAAAATGAAACAACTCTCACTTGTGTTATTGTGCGGCCTGTGCGTGTCGTCGCTTTGGGCACAATCTACCGCCAAAGGGTATGTCTACGAAGATACCAACGGCAACCATAAGAAGGATAAAAAAGAAAAAGGTATTGCTAATGTAGCGGTTTCAAATGGGGTACAAGTGGTATTGACCAACGAAAAAGGCGAATACCAACTACCTGTAGGAGACGACAATATTCTGTTTGTGGTTAAGCCATCGGGCTATAAAATTGCCCTTGATGAAAACAACCTTCCCCAATATTATTATATCCACAAACCCAATGGTTCGCCAACTCTAAAATACGCAGGCGTTGCACCCACAGGCCCGTTGCCAGCTTCAGTAGATTTTGCATTGACGCCCTACCAAGAAGAGGAGAACTTTACAGCCTTGGTTTTTGGTGACCCTCAGCCTTATACTCAGGAAGATGTGGAGAATTTTACGAAGGGAATCGTCGGTGAAGTAGAAGGAATCAAAAACGTATCTTTTGGCTTAACTTTGGGCGATTTGGTAGGCGACAACCTCGATTTGCACGCTGCTTACCGCACTGCTGTCAAGAAGGTCGGTATTCCTTGGTACAATCTTATGGGCAATCATGACATGAACTATGACGCCACTACCGACGCCCACGCCGACGAAGCTTTTGAGGCGCATTTTGGCCCCGCCAATTATTCCTTCAATTATGGGAAAGCCCACTTTATTGTTTTAGATGATATTTTACATCCCGACCCCCGCGACGGTAAGGGGTATTGGGGAGGTTTCCGCAAAGAACAGCTTGATTTTGTGGAAAATGACCTAAAACTCGTCCCCAAAGATCATTTGATTGTCTTGGCCTTTCATATTCCTCTTTATACCGACGGAGAGTCTTTCAGGTTAGAAGATCGCCAAAGGCTATTTGAGATATTGAAAGATTTTCCCCATACTTTATCATTGTCGGCACATACGCATTATCAACAGCAAAATTTTTATACCAAATCAGACGGGTGGTTGCAAGAAAAACCGCATCATGAATACAACGCCGGAACAACCTCAGGCGACTGGTATTCAGGAGAATACAACGAACAAGGCGTACCCGCCGCTACCATGCGCGATGGCACTCCCAAAGGCTATATTTTCCTTTCATTCCAAGGAAACCAATACACCATTGATTATAAAGTAGCAGGCAAACCAAAAGAATATCAAATCGATATTTTTGCGCCCAATGTAGTACCTATTGAGCGAAACACCACCGCCAAGATATACGCTAATTTCTTTATGGGAAGCAAAAATGACGTGGTAGAATACCGTATCGACCAGTTGCCTTGGAAAGCCATGAATTATGTAGAGGAGTTTGACCCTCACTTTTTAAGCTTGCTCAATCGCTGGGATACTACCGAAACACTCATGCGCGGACGACGTCCGAGCAATGCCGTCAAATCAAAACATTTGTGGACAACCGGCTTCCCTTCAGGTCTTGCAGAAGGAATGCATACGATTGAAATACGTGCCAAGGATATGTTTGGGCGCACATTTACGCAGACCAAAACCTATCGTATCGAAAAAACACCTAGATAACCCCAAAAGCACTCATTACTAACGAGTTGCAGTAAATGCAACTCGTTTTTTTTGTGGGATAAATCGGTAAAGTTTATAGCCGTGAATTTCTTTTTCAAGCTGATAGTGCGTAGAGTCAAACTGATGATTAAAAGCAGGATAGTAATATGATTGACCCATTGGCGCAACAACATACTTGATTCCGCCCCTTTTATCGAGGTCAAAAAAAGCATCAAATTTGATTCGTTTTGACAGATAAAGCTCTCGTATGACGTCATCTTGGTATGCAAGATTGTGTTTAAAGAGCATTTGTTGTAAAAGCATTCCACGAAAATTGTCACCGTACAACACCGCGATGTACTCCCCTTGCTTTAGTCGAGGTTCTAGGTATTTTTTAACGTCATTTTGTTGATTGTATTCGCTGGTATATCGATTGAAATCCGCCAAATGTAGCCTTTCTAGTTGGGTAGTTGTGAAATACAGTAGCGTGAGTAAAATAATCGATACAAAAAAATAATGCGTCTCTGAGTGTAAATAGGATTTGGCTATCTTTTCAGAAAAATAGCAAAACATAGAGAGTAAAGACACATAGGCAAATTCATGAAAATACCCCACACCTGCGCCATATTTGAAAGCATTAGCGGTTGAGAAAATAAAAAACAAGAGCGTGGCAATTCCCAAAAAAACTTTGGATTTATCAGATTGATCAAAAATTCCTTTCAAAGCTAGCACACTGCTGATGCCGATGAGCACCGCAAAATGAGGAATCAATTGTTTGTAAGTAAATCCATAATACCCCCAAGGCTCTAACCTCACGATAAGGCTTCCTATCAGATTGACATAAAATAATTTTGTGTCTTGACCTCCTAAGAGGAAAGTAAATAAAATAAGTAGACACAAACACAAAATGGAAGTTCGTAGCAAGTTTTTCCATTCGCGCATCCATACAAAATAGCCAACCCATGCTGCTATATACATATACGCAATTTGCTTGGTGAAGAATGCTATCATACTCACAACCACTGCTGCTATAACGTACCTATTCCAGCTTTCCTTCTCTTGAAACGAGCGAAGCATAAAATAAACAAAAAGAGTAAGACACAAGAAAAGCAGGCTATCGATACGGGAATTGGTAAAATACCAATGTTGTAACAATCCAAACAAAAGAGCTAATACGAAAGGACGATAATATTTAGGAATATGCAGAAGTTTTAGGGTAATAAAAGCAACCCATAAGGCTGCTAGAATGAAAATAAAAGAGACTACTCTGCTCACAAATTGTACACGAAAAACATTATTAATTTCCCAACCTGTTAAAGCATAGATTTTGCCGACGATTTGATAATAAAGCGGTGAATAATGAGTAATCCAAAAAGGAGGGAGACTAGGATTTTGGTACAAGGGTAAATTGGCCGCCACTACCTGAATACCATAGGTGGTCGTACGCTCACTTCCCGAAATATCGGGGTGATGACTCACCATAAAAATAATCTTTACACTAAGAATAATCGCAATACATAAAGCGGTAAAAAACAGCGAAAGAACAAGAAAATGAGTACGGGCAAAGGAATAAACTGGTAAAAGATGGGTTTTCATTTCGCAGATAGTTATAGGCCAGAAAAAAAGGTAACCTAATATCCGAAAATAAAAAAGTAGGGCAAAGTGGTTTAAAGTATGACATGCCTAATAACGGCAAAAACTTATCAAACGGATGCTTTTTTTATCCTAAAATCAATACCTATTGATATTGCATAGGTATTTTTCGAAACTACTGGTATGTATTTTTGTGCATACTAAGGATGGGTACACAAACTTCTACTTCTCCCCCATCAATTCCTTCAAAATCTTCTGCGCCGCAATCGAAATCACTGTACCTGGTCCAAACACCCCTTTTACCCCTGCTTGGTACAAAAAGTCATAATCTTGGGGCGGAATCACCCCTCCCGCAATCACCATAATATCTTCGCGGCCTAGTTTTTTGAGTTCTTCGATGAGCTGAGGTACCAAGGTCTTATGCCCTGCGGCAAGGCTCGATGCCCCTACGATATGCACGTCATTTTCGGCGGCTTGTCGGGCGGTTTCTTCGGGGGTTTGGAACAACGGCCCCATATCCACATCAAAACCCAAGTCTGCAAAACTTGTGGCAATCACCTTGGCGCCACGGTCATGGCCATCTTGTCCCATTTTGGCCACCATAATACGAGGGCGACGCCCTTCTAATTCGGCAAAATGATCGGCCATTTGGCGGGCTATTCGGAAGTTTTCATCGTCCGACACCTCCGCGCTATAAACTCCTGAAATTGAACGTATCACGGCTTTATATCTTCCAAAAACTTTTTCCATTGCATCCGAAATCTCTCCTAATGTAGCTCTTACCCGGGCGGCGTCTACCGCACATGCGAGCAGGTTGGTAGTATACTCCATCCCTCCCGACTGAGTACAAGCCTTCGTTAATGCGTCAAGGGCTTGCTTCACTGTTTCGGGATTCCTGTCAGCCTTAAGCTGTTGGAGCCTTGCGATTTGTGCTTCTCTCACCGCTTTGTTATCTACTTCTAGGAGTTCTAAAGGCTTTTCGGAATCGGGGCGAAATTTGTTGACGCCCACTATCGTATCTTTACCGCTATCAATCCTTGCTTGTTTACGGGCTGCCGCCTCCTCGATACGCATTTTGGGCAAACCTGCTTCGATTGCTTTGGTCATGCCGCCCATTGTTTCTACTTCTTCAATCAATGCCCACGCTTTTTCCGCCAATTCTTTGGTGAGATATTCTACATAATAGCTCCCTCCCCAGGGGTCGACGACCCGACATACATCCGTCTCATGTTGAAGATACAATTGGGTATTTCGAGCAATCCGCGCCGAAAAATCGGTAGGTAGCGCAATCGCTTCATCCAGTGAGTTGGTGTGCAAACTTTGGGTGTGCCCCAATACCGCCGCCATCGCCTCAATCGTGGTACGAGCTACGTTGTTGAAAGGGTCTTGCTCTGTCAACGACCAACCTGATGTTTGGCAATGCGTACGTAGAGCGAGCGATTTGGCGTTTTTGGGTTTAAATTGATTCACAATTTTGGCCCAAAGCAAACGACCTGCGCGCATTTTGGCAATTTCCATAAAATGATTCATCCCAATTCCCCAAAAAAAAGAAAGACGAGGCGCAAAACCATCAATATCCATCCCAGCGGCGATACCCGTTCGCAGGTATTCTAAGCCGTCGGCTAAGGTATAAGCAAGCTCCAGATGCGCTGGCGCAGCCGCTTCGTGCATGTGGTAGCCGCTGATACTGATGCTGTTGAACTTTGGCATAAAACGACTCGTATACGCAAAAATATCCCCGATAATACGCATACTCGGCGTAGGAGGATAGATGTAGGTATTGCGTACCATAAATTCTTTCAAAATATCGTTTTGAATAGTCCCTGCCAATTGTTCAGGCTTCACCCCTTGCTCTTCG
Source organism: Runella zeae DSM 19591 (assembly GCF_000423565.1). GTDB lineage: Bacteria > Bacteroidota > Bacteroidia > Cytophagales > Spirosomataceae > Runella > Runella zeae. The sequence continues at coordinate 71,622 of NZ_AUIF01000043.1, forward strand.
GCGGCCACGATGTAGAATGCCATAATCGGAATCACGGCTCCATTCATGGTCATTGAGACCGACATTTGGTCAAGAGGAATTTGGTCAAACAGTACCTTCATATCTTCCACGCTGTCGATTGCAACTCCTGCTTTGCCTACATCACCTACCACCCGTGGATGGTCGGAATCATAACCTCGGTGAGTAGCTAGGTCAAATGCCACAGAAAGCCCCTTCTGCCCAGCGGCCAAATTACGACGATAAAAAGCATTGGACGCTTCGGCCGTCGAAAAACCCGCATACTGCCGAATCGTCCAAGGCTGCTGCACATACATCGTACTATAAGGGCCTCTTAAAAACGGCGGTATGCCCGCTGCAAAACCAAGATGCTCGGCATTTTGAATATCTATTTTTGTAAAACGAGGTTTTAGCTTGATACCTTCTGCCGTTATGAAAGGTTTAGTAGAGGAGGACACTATTGTGCCTTCCTGATGCTCTATGCGCAGTGGTAGGTCGGTGAAATTGGGTTTCATAATTATCTCATTGATTGTTGCCAATCTACTATTTCCGCAAAACTAACGCTTATTTTTCAGGCCCTAAAAAGGTCGCCAGAGGCTGCCATTCCTCCACGTTGTCTGCAATAACCTTAATAATCGCCACAAAGGGTAAAAACAATACCATGCCTGAAACTCCCCAAATAACTCCCCCTAAAAATAACGCCATCACCGAAGCCAAGGTGTTGACTTTGAGCTGTACCCCTACTACCCACGGAAAAATCACATTGGCTTCCAAATACTGTACCACACCAAACACCGCGACTACACTCAAAGGGTACCAAATAGAATCGTGCATCATCCAGGCAATCGAAATCGGCAAAAGGGCACCAATCGCAATGCCGATATAGGGTATAATGGTCAGAATAGATGCAATAAAACCAAATAAAATCGCTTGTTTAATGCCTACTATGGCCAGCCCTAGGGTATTCAAAACTCCCACAATCAAATACACCAACAGCAGCCCTTTGATATAATTATAATAGGTATCAACGGTCTGAGTAGCTACCGTTTTGACTCTTTCTTGGTGTTTTGTACCAAAAATTTCATACACCCCCCGCATTAGCAAACCTCTATAATGTAGAAATAAAGCCGCAAACAGAGGGATAATCACTAGATTGAACAACAAACTTGCGGTGGCATTCACGGTGCCGACCAATACTGTTCCAAGTTTACTGCTCAAGTTATTGGCCGTTTGACGCAACCAACTGATTTGCATGTCAAGAGTGATACCAAACTTTACAGTTAGCCAGTCTTGCAGCTGAACCAATACCAAATCGCTCTTGGTAGTCAAACGAGGTAGTTCTTTTCGAAGCTCTGCCACTTGCCATATCATGATTCCTAACAATCCTACACTGATAAACAATACCACCGACAAACAAGCTGCAATCGCCCAACTGCGTGGCCAACGGCGATTTTCGAGCCATTTACATAAAGGATACAACACAATCGCAACCAGCAGCCCAAAGGTCATAGGAATGGTGATTACTTTTGTAAAATACATTAACAAAGCTATAATGACTACTATTTGTAAATATCGATTAACGCGTTCGGATGTGGGCATAATAGTGAATTTATCTATTTGAAAATGTAGCAGAATGCTAATTATCAAGCATTTACAAAATGGTATACTTTTTATTTAGCTATTTTAGCTTAATTGGGAAATATTCGCCGTGAAATACGTAAATTACTCTCTTTTATTTTTCAAAAATCTCAGAAATACGCTTTCGCGCTAGTAGCTCAAAAGAAGCGGTAGGTTGTGCATTTGGGGAATGATTTTCAAATACCAAAGGTGTTTCGTCAACTCTAAATTTGTTGACTCCCACCATTGTACGCTTACCTTCTTCCAAATCTTTTACTTTCTTTTGAAAAGCAGCATCGATTTGATTTTGAATAAAATTTTGTTCAAATGCAGCCATCAGCCCACCTTTATTTTCAATTTCTAACAACAACTCCCAAGCGGCCTCTGATATTGACAAGGTAAGATTCTCTAAAAAATAACTTCCTGCGGCGGGGTCAATAACTTTGTCTAAATAGCTCTCTTCGCTCAACAATACAGAAATGTTACGGGCAATCCTATCCGAAAATTCATCTGGTTTTCTAAACACCTCATCATAAGGCCTTACGGTGAGCGCGTTGCATCCACCTATTACCGCACTCATAGCCTCCGTGGTAGCCCTCAGCATATTGGTGTTGGACGTAATGGCAGCATCATAAAAATACGACGTTTGGGCGTGAATATAACACGGCTCGATAGTAAGCGTCTCCAATGTACTCCACGCCTGCTGAATGCGCCTCCACAAATACCTCAACGCACGAAGTTTGGCGATTTCCATAAAGTAATTAGTTCCTATCGATACCGAAAAAATCAACTTCTCCATCACCAAAGCCAAAGGCATACCCTCGTCAGTTAATTTATCGACGTATGTAATAGCCGAGGCCAAAGTAAACGCCAACTCCTGTACGATGTTCGCCCCAGCATCATGAAAGGCATGACTACTTACACAGATGGTTTTGAAATGAGGTGCTGCTTGTTGTTTTTTTGTTATCTCAGCCAAATCTCTAAAATACGCATCAGGCAAATGCCCCCTTGTCATCCACAGTGCCAGCCCATCCTCCCACAGTCCTCCCTTCATTTGATAAGGTATCACGGCCTCCAAGCCATTGAGAAGGGCTAAAGCTTGGTGATGGGTGAGAAAATAAACGGGCGTTTCGCTGAGTTTGATTCCATGAAGTAGTCTGCTCAGCGATACCTCTACTATGGACTTATCCCCAAAATCCAAAATAATTGCCTCCGCCCCTTTCGCAAAATGATTGATGATAACTGCATTGGTCACTTTTTCGTTCTCAAACGCCACCAAAGGTTGATTGACCCATTCAGAGGATTTGGTTTGAGCTTCTCGGATTTCGTCATACCCTTCTCCAGCAGCATCTTCAGCTGCATGATAAGGTTCTACAATTATCCCTTCATGGGTCTTCCAGAGAAGAGTATCATCATAATCTTTTCCTTTAAGATCTTTGAGAGCCTGTTGCTTCCAAGTATTTTTATTGCTGGCTGAAAATTCAGAAAATAGTGGCAAACCCATGTACAGTATCTTATACTTTTGAAAGAAATGACTTTAAATTGGAAAAAAGAAAGGTAAAATTAGAATATATATTTTCGGATTTCAACTCATTATTCCATATTTACCGTTCAATCTATCCCAATTTTGCAACATTCATTTTTACCTGCTATTTTATTATCACGATTCCCTTTCTATCATTGTTTATGACTATCTTTTTCCTAATTTTGCAGCCCTTTATTCTTTAAGATGCACCAATAGGGACAGTAGTAGTAATAAATAAAGTGCAGTTGGTTTTTATAACCCCTACATTTTCATGGTGTTATCTTGTTTCTCAAAGTATATAGTAGCAATAACAAGTAAAAAATTTACCCCGTGAATAATCAGTTTCAACATGATGTAGCTGCCGTTTGGGAAAATTGCCTTCAAGTGATTAAGGCAAACGTCTCCGAACAAAGCTTTAAAACATGGTTTGAGCCGATTGTTCCGTTTAGGTTGGCCGGCAAAACCCTGACGATTCAGGTTCCAAGTCAGTTTTTTTATGAGTGGTTGGAAGAAAACTACATTCATGTCCTACGACGTGCCTTGGATTATGCCATAGGGCGTGATGGTCAGCTCGAATACTCCATTATTGTAGATACTGGTGGAGACCGTCAGCCACCCATTAAAGTGCACGTTCCGACTACCAACTCTCCCGAAGCCGCCGAAGCTCGCCAAAAAGCGGCTGCCGACCCCAAAAGACATACGCCGCCGCAGCCTCCAAAGAGCCCCGATACCTCAGAGATGGATTTGTTTCTTAATCCAAACTATAGTTTTGATAACTACATTGAAGGAGACTGCAATCGCCTAGCACGCTCGGCTGGGATGGCGGTTGCACAGCGCCCTGGCGTCACTTCATTCAATCCCCTTTTGATTTATGGTGGAGTAGGTTTGGGCAAAACTCACCTCGTACAGGCGATTGGGAATCATATTAAGGGGCATTATCATGATAAATTTGTGGTATATGTTTCCTCTGAAAAATTTACCAATCAATTTATCAATGCCATCAAAAGCAACACGCTACAAGATTTTACGGATTTTTATGTAAAGGTAGATGCTTTGATTTTGGACGACGTACAATTTTTGTCGGGCAAAGAAAAAACCCAAGATACGTTCTTTCATATCTTCAATCATCTACATCAGTCGGGCAAGCAAATCATCATGACCTCCGACCGCCGTCCGAGCGAGTTACAGGGGCTTCAAGACCGTTTGCTGTCGAGGTTTAAGTGGGGGCTTACGGCCGACCTCCAACAGCCCGACCTCGAAACAAGAATTGCGATCATTCAGCGCAAACTCCAAGCCGAAGGGATTTATATCGATGCAGGCGTTATCGAATATGTAGCCCACAGTGTCAATACCAACGTTAGAGAACTAGAAGGAGTCATTATATCACTCATGGCACAAGCCTCCTTGGTACGCCGTGACATTGACTTGGAATTGGCAAAAAATGTCCTCAAAAACATCGTATCAGCCGAAGAAAAGGAGGTAACAATCGATACCATTCAAGAGGTAGTGGCTGATTACTACGATATTACGATTGCAGATTTGAAAAGCAAAAGTCGCAAAAAAGAATTGGTATACCCTCGTCAGGTAGCTATGTTTTTTGCGAAAGAACTAACGGATTTATCTTTAAAATCAATCGGTTATCATTTTGGAGGGCGAGACCACAGCACGGTCATTCACGCCATACAAACTATCAGCGATTTGATGGAACAAGAAGACGCCGTCAAAGAAGCTATTCAAAAGATACGGAGCAATTTTGCTTAATCGCTTCTCTGTTGTATCATTAAGTAATTGAGTGGCAGCGGTGCACTGCGGTTAGTAAGTACTTCACTTTAGCTTTGCCCAAAATGGCTATTTCATTCCTTCAAAGACATGAAATCTCTACTGCCCAATGGAACCAATTCATTGATACCTCCCCTCAGCGTATTGTATATGCCTACACTTGGTACTTAGACGTAGTATCGCCCCAATGGGGTGCCTTGGTCATTTCTCAAAATGGCAGTTGGCAAGCGGTCATGCCGCTTCCTATTCGTCGAAAATGGATGACACGCGTCATCCAACAGCCTTTCTTTTGTCAATTATTGGGTATTTTTACACATCCCAACCATTGTACCGAAGAGTTTACCTCGCTATTTCTCCAGCAACTTCCCGCTTATTTTGGGTATATTTCAATTTATACAGGACGTCTAGGAGCCCCTTTTATAAACCCGGGTAGCTACGATATCCGTACTCATTTCAACTATCTTTTGTCGCTGCATGCTCCTTACGAACTGATTCGTGAAGGATATTCCCGCGACCGACGTATCAATCTTGCACGTGCCCAAAAAAACGAATGGCAATTGGAAGAGAGCCTAGATATTGTCCCTCTTCTTCGGCTTTTTAAAGAAAATCATGCTTCCAACATTGAAGGAGGCGTAGCCGATGCTGCTTATGAATTATTGAAAAACGTATTTGCGGTTTTATTAGAAAAAAATGCGGCGAGGCTGCTATATGCTACCAAAAACAATCAAATAGAGGCAGGCGCTTTGTTTGCCATTTCTGAAAATCGCATTATTTATTTGTTTAATGCGGCCTCTCCCCTAGGCCGAAAAGGAAATGCTCGTACTTGGCTTATTGATTATATTATTCAGCAATACGCCAATCGCCCTGTTGTATTTGATTTTGAAAGTCCAGAAATTCCTTCAATTGAGGCCTTTTACAAAAGTTTTGGAACCTACCCAGAAATATACCATTCACTTAGGCTCAATCAGCTGCCCTTTCCACTACGCCAAATTCAGCATTATCGCTTAAAAACAAAAAAGTGAAATACGAAAAGTTACCCTTTTCGTATTTCACTTTTATATCAATTCTTGGTAAAAATACCAAGTTTAGTTCTGCCTATGACAACGGAGGAATACGCAACACTTGACCTGGGTAAATTTTGTCAGGATGGCTTAACATTGGGCGGTTAGCTTCAAAAATAATGTTGTATTTCTGAGGATCGCCATAATACTTTGCCGCAATTTTAGAAAGCCAATCGCCTTCTACAACTGTGTGGTATTGGGCTTCTGGCGCAGGAGTAGCTACGACCAAATTGTTATCAACCGCTTCTACACCTTCTACATTTCCTACGGCTAAAGCAAGCTTTTCGGCGTCTTCTTGGGTAGCTACTTCACCCTCCAAAATAACCGTTTGTCCTGATACCTTAACAATAAGCTTATTGTAAGCCAAACCAAGTGTTTTAACGTGCTGAAGCAACGCACTCGCTTTTAATTCAGCTACCTTTTCGGGTGCTGCTGTTGGTTCCTCTTTTCCAAAGAGTTTTTCACCTACGCCTTTAAAAAATGACATTAATCCCATGATTGAAAAAGATTTTGTTTAATTTTTGAAAAAAAGTTAATTTGACAAGACCCAAATCTAAGTTTTTTTTGAGTGCTTGCAAACCCTTAGACTACTATTTCACCATTAAGTCACATATCCTCTATCATGAAAGTTTCATTTTTTAGTACAAAATCTTACGACCGAGAATTTTTTGAACGATTTAACACCTCTCACGAGATTACTTTTTTTGATACGCACCTTAGTCTTGAAAGTGCTCTTTTGGCCAAAGGAAGTGACGGAGTGTGCGTATTTGTGAATGACCAACTCACCTCCGAAATCATCCACAAACTTCACGAAATAGGCGTTAAAATCATTGCACTCCGCTGTGCCGGTTTCAATAATGTAGTACTCGATACCGCCCAAAAACTAGGTATAGCCGTAGTAAGAGTACCGGCTTATTCTCCTCAGGCCGTAGCCGAGCATGCGGTAGCACTCATAATGGCCCTCAATCGTAAAACTCACAAAGCCTACAACCGCGTAAGAGAAGGCAACTTCTCCCTCGAACGCCTCACGGGATTTGATATTTATGGAAAAACAATCGGGGTGATAGGTACTGGAAAAATCGGCAATGCTTTTGCCCGAATCATGTTAGGTTTTGGCTGTAAAGTTTTGGCTTATGATTTGTACCCTTCTGCTGACTTAGAAGCGATGGGGGTGTCTTATGTATCGCAAAACGAGCTCCTCAGCTCTTGCCATATCATATCACTTCACTGTCCACTTACCCCCGAAACTCACCACCTTATCAGTACCGATACTTTGAGGCTTATGAAGCCCAATGCCATGCTCATCAACACGAGCCGAGGGGGGCTCATCAATACCAAAGCCGTAATCAATGCCCTAAAAACAGGACAGCTAGGGTATCTGGGAATTGATGTCTACGAGCAAGAAGCCGATCTTTTCTTTAAGGATTTGTCGGAGTATGTTATCCAAGATGATATGTTGCTACGGCTAATGTCTTTTCCGAATGTGTTGATTACGGCTCATCAGGGCTTTTTTACGGAAGAAGCACTAAGTGAAATCGCCAAAGTCACTTTACAAAACCTCAGTGATTTTGAATCTGGACATCTCAATCCTGCTACCACTTTGGTGGGTGGCTGATTGTAGACAACAAATAAATTTTATGAGCTATTGAGAAATAGCACAAAGTTGGTACCAAGAAGCAGTGGAGTAAAAGTAGTAAAGTTGCATCTTTACGGGATAAAGTATTAATTACGCCAAACTTTCTAACCTTATTCCTAAAAAATGCACTCTTCTCCTTTTATGGGCGAGCTTCTTGGCACCCTTGTGTTGATTTTGTTGGGCAATGGTGTCGTTGCCAATGTAGTACTCAAAGATACGAAAGGCCACAACAGTGGCTGGATTGTCATTACGGCAGGTTGGGCTTTTGCCGTTACCATTGCCATCTTTGTCTCCAAGGCGTTTGGTGGCTATGATGCTCATCTCAATCCTGCTGTTACGATTGGACTGGCCATTGCCAAAAACGAATACAGCAAAGTCATCGATTATGTAAGTGCCCAAATGATTGGTGCCTTTTTAGGGGCTACTTTGGTATGGTTGTATCATTTGCCTCATTATGCCAAAACCGAAGACAAAGGAGCTAAATTAGCAACCTTTGCCACCGACCCAGCCATTGCCTCGGGAGGCTCCAATTTTTTTAGTGAAGTGATAGGGACTATTGTGCTTTTGGTGGGTATCAAAGGCATTGGAGCTGTTACGACGGGCTTAGGTCCTTTTGCGGTGGGTATCTTGGTATGGGCGATTGGCTTATCATTGGGCGGTACTACGGGCTATGCTATCAATCCTGCTCGTGACTTAGGGCCGCGCATAGCTCACGCTATTTTGCCAATAAGTGGTAAAGGAAGCTCACATTGGGAGTACGCTTGGGTACCTGTTGCAGGGCCTATTACGGGAGCTATTTTGGCGGGATTACTTCTTTTATAATCCTTATGAGCAAGTACTAAAACAACGCTTTTGGTCGTATCTTTGGAGCTTTTAACCAAAAATACGATTCATGAAATCTTTTATATTGCTTATTATCAGCAGCTTATTGTTTATTATACAAGCTTGTAGTTTTTCGTCAGAGGCTCAGCTCGAAAAAGGAAAATTGTTGATGAAAGAAGGAAAATTCAGGGAAGCCCTTGATTTTCTGAACAAAGCCGTAGAAAGTGACCCCAAAAATGTAGAAGCCCTCAATGCCCGTGGTGTGGTTTATTTTGAGCTTAAAGAATATACCAATGCACTTTTGGATTATGAACAAGCGCTTAAAATCAACCCTAATTATTATCGCCCTTATTACAATCGAGCATTGCTCAAAATGGCTCAAAACGACGGCAACGGCGCTTTGAAAGACTATGCTGAAGCGATTCGTCTCGACCCTAACAATGCCGAAATATACGTAAATCGAGGACAGCTCTTAGCGGCATTGGCTCAACCCGACGCCGCTTTACGCGATTTTGAACAAGCCGTAAACTTAGACTCGACCAATGCCTTGGGTTGGTACAATCGCGGTAATGTTTTGTTTCAAAGAGAAGAATACAAAACGGCGATTGTGAGTTTTGAAAAAGCAGTAAAAGCCGATGCAAAATTTGGGAAGGCATTTCATGCCTTAGGGGTGGCACAAATCATGGTAAATCAAAAAGAAGTAGGTTGCTTAAGCCTCAAGCAAGCCGAGCGCCTCGGCTATCCTGCGGCCAAAGCTTCTTTAGAGCAATATTGTAAGTAAAACGTTGATTTCTCTCTCATCAAAAAGCCCTGCCGACTGGTCGGCAGGGCTTTTTGATATATATATAACCTCTAAAGCTTAGGCAGTAGTAGTTTTGCGGCTACGCATCCAGAAATAAAGGATACCAAAAGCCACAATCAAAACCCCAGGGAATAGTGCCATAGTGCTCAAAGTAGCCTGTCCAGCGGCAAGCTCCATAGCATCGCCCGTAAGGCCTTTGGCTGTTTGCTCTGCACGGGCATCATCAATCCACTTACCAATGATAGGTTGGAAAATAGAGGTTGAAAACATCCCTACACCTCCCAAAATTGACATTCCTAAAGCTCCACTAAGAGGCACTTTTTCGGCGATAAAACCAATCATGTTTGGCCAGAATAAAGCTACACCCATCGCAAAAAATACAGCCGCTACATAGGCCATAGTGCCGGTTTGGGTACTAAATAGATAGATACCAATGGTGGCTAATACAGCCGAGCCTAACAAAACCCCTGTTTGGTCAAACTTGGCAACAATCGGTCCTGCAAAATACCGAATCACGGCCATAAGTCCAGTTACCAATGCCAGAATCAACATAGGGCTTGCACCTGACTTACTCATGATAAGACCTGTCCATTGTTGAGGGCCAAACTCCGAAATCGCCGTAAGGGCCATGCACAAAAACATAAAGATGTACAAAGGCGTAAGCATGGCTTTGAAGTTTTCGCTCAACGAAGCGGCTCCTTCCACTTTGGGTTTGGGGAAAGCTTGTCCCCAAAACAAATAAGCATAAATCAATGTAGGGACAAGAATAACCCAGATTTGAGGCTGCCAGCCCGTATTGAGCTGCTTGGTCATAAACTCTGATATCAAACTACCTACTACAATCCCCCCAGGAAACCACATGTGGAATCGGTTAAGCATTTTACTCATATCAGCTCCCGAATAGGTATCAGCAATCATCGGGTTACAGGCCGCTTCGGTACAGCCATTTCCTAATCCAATCAAAAAGGTTGAAATCAATAATCCTGTGTACCCACCTGAGTAGATTGTAAGAAGAATTCCTAACGCGTGTGCTACAAATGCAATCTGCATGATGGTTTTAGGCCCTACAGTGTGATACACAAGACCACCCACAATCATGGCCAAAGGAAAACCTAAAAACCACATTGAGTTGATAAAACCAAGCTGCTCAGCGTTTAAATTAAATTCTGTTCCGAGTTGAGCCAAGATACCTGCCCTGATACTAAAAGAAAAAGCAGTAGTAATCAAAGCGAAACAACTACCATAAAACAATCTGTCTTTATTAATCATGATTTTTTAAAGGTTTGGTTTAAGACTAAAGAGTATAATGCTTGTTACAGTCTGCAAAGTAACACCTATGTTTTTTTTACCCACAATTTCGTGAGAAAAAAGCCTTTTTTTACTTTTACTCCCAAAGCGTCTTTTGAAGAAAATAAAAAAATAACCAAGATAGGGGTATGAAAGTAAGTCAACAAAAGTAGGTAAGTTGATACCTTCAAAATTCAAGTTATCACAAGAAGCTTACTTTTACTATAAGTTTATTATTTCAAAATATCGCTAACGTATTAAAAACCAACATCTAAAAATCCATTAAAATATGTCACGTAAAATCAGAATGGGGATGGTCGGAGGAGGTCGTGGAGCCTTTATTGGGGGCGTTCATCGTATTGCTGCGGCTATCGACGGCGAAATCGATTTGGTCTGTGGGGCTTTTAGCTCCACACCCGAAAAGTCAAAAGCATCGGGCGAAGATCTCATGCTCGACCCCGCACGTTGCTACGGCGATTTCAAAGAAATGATTCAAAAAGAAAAACGCCGCAAAGACCGCATGGACGTAGTCTCGATTGTAACCCCCAATCACATGCACTTTGCGCCGGCTAAAATGGCCCTCGAAAATGGCTTCCATGTTATCTGTGATAAGCCCGTTACGTTTTCGTTGTCGGAGGCCAAAAAATTGAAAGAAATCATTGCCAAAACGGGTCTCACCTTTGCCCTTACCCATAATTATACGGGCTATGCCATGGTCAAAGAAGCACGTGCCCTTATCCAAAGCGGAGCGATTGGCACGATTCGTAAGGTGATTGTGGAGTATCCGCAGGGGTGGCTGTCGTTTCCGATTGAGCGCGAAGGTGCCAAACAAGCCGAATGGCGCACCGACCCCAAACGTTCGGGTATCGCAGGGGCAGTGGGCGACATAGGCACGCACGCCGAAAACTTGGCCGAATACATTACAGGTTTAAAAATCACCGAACTTTGCGCCGACGTAAGCCGGGTCGTAGAAGGTCGGGTACTCGACGATGACGCCAACGTACTTCTTCATTTCGACAATGGTGCCAAAGGTATTCTTCACTGTAGCCAAATTGCTAATGGAGACTGGAATGGCCTCAATATCAGAATATATGGAGAGCTAGGAAGCCTACATTGGCAGCAAGAGACACCCCAATACCTCCACCACAAAAGCACCGAAGGCTATCAAATTTACCAACCTTCCGTAGGTAAACTTTCGGATTCGACCAATGCGCATACTCGTATTCCATTTGGTCACCCTGAGGGATATTTGGAGGCTTTTGCTAATATCTATCGCAACTTTGCCCGCACTGTTCGCAAACGAATGAACGGTGAAGAACCCAATGAATTTGATTTGGATTTTCCTACTATTGATGACGGTATCCGAGGAATGCAGTTTGTCGAAACAGTCATTGCTTCTGGTAAAGCTAACCAAAAATGGGTGAAGTTTAAGAGCTAAAAAATCAGAGGTAGGGTAGACAATTTCTACTCTACCTCCCATAACTCAGCGCGAGAGAAAGCATATCAATGGCCCATTATTTTTATTCTAAAAATGAAAACCACTGAAGTTCATCAGGAAGAACACCACCTTTGGGAGAGGCTCAAAGACGGTGATACTGATGCCTTTGGTAAAATTTCTACCCAATATTATCGCTTACTTTTTGATTATGGACGCAAATTCACTAAAGACCGTGAACTTATCAAAGATGTTATTCAGGATGTATTCTTACTGATTTGGCAGAAAAGAGCTCATATTGATACTGACGAAAATGTGAAAGTATATCTTCTTAAGATTGTTCGAAATCGGCTTTTTAAAGAACTCCAAAAACAACAACTCAGAGCCTCAGAAGACTATTTTGATTATCTCGAAATCACGGATTCGGAAGAGACATTGATCATCTCCCAAGAATCAACTCAAAACATCATTAGTAAACTTAACCTTCACGTCAAAAACTTACCAAAAAGACAGCAAGAGGTACTTTTTTTGAAATTTTATGATAATCTAAGCAATGAAGAGATTGCAGAGATTATGAATATCAATCGCCAATCGGTCGCCAATCTTCTTTACAATGGCCTCAGACTACTTAAAACTCGCCTATTTTTTTCAATCATAGGTTTTTTGTTGATGCTTCTTCTTTTTTGAGAAATCGTTGTGATTCCTTCCCTCTAACTTTCTTCTAAAAGCACCGTTCTTCTTTTCCAAACACTATTTTATATTCGATAGGTCCTAAGGTGACAAAGGTTAATAATTTCATAACCCCTAAGAAGAATTAGGATGCTAAAATTTTTTCGTGCTTTGATGAGTATTACTACATCACTTGTGGATATACCTTATAAGTCCACAGATAAATACTATTTTTTCTATGATTGATTATAGCAAATTTAAAGTTGAAGATTTTGTTACGGATGCTTCTTTTCAGCAGTGGGTAGAGGGCACTTCGCCCCAACACACGGCTTTTTGGGAGTTTTGGGAAGAAGCGCATCCCGAAAAATCTGAAACGCTTGCCCAAGCAAGGGCTTTGCTATTAGGTCTCAAAAATCAACCTACTGCTATTAGCGATGATGAGATTTCAATAGAGGTGGAACAGATGGTAGGCTTGGTCAAAAAAAAGCCTTTTTGGGAGCGTTCGGTTTTGTATCAGTGGCAACGTATCGCAGCAGTACTTGTGGTGGTGGGAGCGATTGGCGGTTTTTGGATAAAATATCGTCCTTCAGAGATTTCGACTATGAAAACTCAAATAAAGGCATCAAAAAACCTACCCAAAAATCAAGAAGTAGAAGTCTTCAACAATACGCCCGCTGACTATACTACTACCCTACCCGATGGAAGTACCGTTAAACTCAAAAAAGGCAGTAAAATAAGCTTTCCAGAGCGATTTTTAGGCGACAAAAGGGAAGTTTCTCTGACGGGAGAAGGCTTTTTTGAGGTTGTCAAAAAAGACAATCAGCCTTTTTATGTATATACCAATACGCTCGTTACACGGGTATTAGGGACGAGTTTCAATATCAAAGCATATTCAAAAGACCAGCAAGTAGTGGTAGCAGTCAAAACGGGAAAGGTTATGGTTTTTCCGCTTTCTGAACTGAAAAAATCCCAAAAGAATGCCAAATATCAAGTACAAAGCTTATACCTAACCCCCAATCAGAAGGCAACTTTTGAACGTCAAAATGAAAGATTTAACAAGGCGTTAGTGGAGCAGCCGTCCATTATCACTCAACCGACCGCGACCCCAAGTTTTGATTTTGAAAATACACCTATCAAGGAGGTTTTTGCAAGTCTAAAGAAAGCTTACAACGTAGAGATTATTTATGATAGTGATATTATGAAAAATTGTTCGGTTACGGCCCCCTTAGGCAACGAACCTCTTTTTGTGAAGTTGGATATTATTTGTAAAACCATTGGCGCACGCTACGAAATCGTAGAAACAAAGGTTTTTATCAATAGCCGTGGCTGCCACTAATCTTATACTTATTTATCTATCTCTTATAAAACCTAACTAACAATCTTTAACTGTTTTCTATGTCCCCATAACTACCTCATCTCTAAAAAGAAGTCGGTAATGTTGCGAGCATTACCGACCTTTTAGCTCCCTTCCTTTATTTGTTTGCGGCAAATACCCGAAAAATCGGGTGCTGAGGGGAGTTTTTGTCCAAAAAATTGAACTTAAACCAATCCAAATGTATGGAAAGTTTCACAAAAAAGCGCAAACTGTTGCTTCTAGTTATGCGAATCACTTGTTTACAATTACTAGTAAGCGCCATGCTCAGTAGCTTGGCCGTAGCCCATGAGAGTTTAGCCCAAGAAGCTCTTCTACGTAATATTAGCCTACAAATTGATAATAAGCCACTCAAAGTAGCTTTGGGTATGGTCGAAAAATCGGCTAAAGTCAAATTTACCTACCTACCACAACTCGTGGCCAAAAACGAAAAAGTAACGGTTTCGGCTATCAATCAGCCCTTAGCTATGGTACTTGATAAACTACTCAAACCGCTCAATCTAGCTTATGAAGCTTCGGGAGAGTATATCATCATCACCAAAGCAGAGGTACAATCTCTTGAAAAACGAAGTCTGGTTCCGACCAAAGTATTTGACCAAAACATCAGAGGACGTGTAGTGGACGAAAAAGGAGAAGGCCTCCCCGGTGTAAGCGTGGTAGTAAAAGGAACGCAACGTGGCGTAACTACCAACCCAAACGGAGAGTTTACATTGTCGGTGCCTGACGAAAAAGCAGTGCTTATCTTTAGCTACGTAGGTTATAGTGCCCAAGAAATTGTGGTGGGAAGTCAGACCATTTTTAATGTCTCTCTCAAATCCGACCTCAAAACCCTCAACGAAGTAGTTGTAGTAGGGTACGGTGTTCAGAAAAAAGCCAATCTGACAGGAGCGGTAGATATGATCACAAGCGATGTATTTGACAACCGCCCTCTGACCAACGTCAACCAAGGGCTTCAGGGGGTACTGCCTAACCTCAATATTAAAATGGGGGACGGTAAGCCCAATCAAGCACCTAGCTTCAACATTCGTGGGACTACATCCATTGGCCAAGGCGGAAACGCCCTTGTTCTTATCGACAACGTAGAAGGAGATCCTAGTTTGCTCAATCCCAACGATATTGCGAGTGTGACGCTTCTAAAAGACGCCGCGTCGGCTTCTATTTATGGAGCAAGGGGCGTATTTGGGGTGGTATTGATTACGACCAAAAACCCTACCGCTGGCAAAACGAGTGTTACTTACTCTACCAACTATTCCCTCAAAAACCCCATTGCACGCCCCGATTTAGTCACTGACGGCTACACATGGGCGTCGATGTTTGCCGAATCTTTTGTCAATTTTGGAGGGACTTTTCCTCAAAATGCCAACAAAACACTCAAATTTTCGCAAGCTTATCTCAACGAACTCAAACGACGCTCAGAAATTGGCGGTTTGCCCGAAGTCGAAATCGACCCCGTCACTGGCGAATATGTTTACTATGGTAGCACAGACTATTATGGTATTTTGTACAAAGATCGCAACAGTTCCAACGAACACAACCTCAGTATTTCGGGTAGTACTGACAAAGCAAGCTACCTAATCACAGGACGGTATTTTGGACAGGAAGGGCTATTTCGCTACAACTCTGACGACTATCAGATGTTTAACTTTACGGGCAAAGGCTCTATTCAGCTTTATCCTTGGTTGAAAATCAACAACATGTCGCAGTATTCTGACATGAAATACCATAACCCCCTCAATGTAGGAGAAGGTGGTGGTATATGGCGAAATATTGCCGATGAAGGCCACCCTCTATCACCTCTGCTCAATCCAGACGGTACGATCACTTTCTCAGCCGCTTACAGCATTGGTGATTTTTATTATGGTAAAAACGGTATTGATAATCACAAAAAAGTATTTAGAAATACAACTGGATTTGCGGCGCAGTTTTTTAATGACAAACTGAGAGTGAAAGGAGACTTTACCATTCAGAATACTGACAACAACGACAGAACCAAATCCGTACCAGTTCCTTACAGCGTAAAGCCTGGCACTATCGCGTATGTAGGAACTACTACCAACTCCCTCACTGATGTATATCGCGAAACTACCTACATGACGACCAACTTCTATACTGAGTATGAAAATACTTTCAAAGAAGACCATTATCTAAAGGCATTGGTGGGATATAACTATGAGCAATCCAATTATAAGAGGCTATCGGCGCAGCGAAATGGGCTTATTTTTGAAGATGCCAACGATATTAACCTTGCGCTAGGCCAAGCCATTACTACATCGGGGGGCTGGGAGCGTTGGAAAATCCAAGGAGGTTTTGCGCGGCTCAACTATTCTTTTAAAGACCGCTATTTGTTAGAACTCAACGGGCGCTATGATGGCTCTTCCAAATTCCCTGCCAATCAGCGCTTTGCTTTCTTCCCCTCGTACTCAGTAGGCTGGCGTCTGTCCAAAGAATCGTTTTGGAGAGTACCCGAGCAAGTCATTTCAGATCTGAAGTTGAGAGCCTCTTATGGTTCTTTAGGAAACGGAAATATTGGCTCATATGCTTATTTAGAGCAGTTTTCGATTTCTCAATCTTCAATGGTACTCAATGGTCAGCGTCCCCAACAAACCCGAAACCCAACGGTATTGCCTGAAGGACTTACTTGGGAAACCGCCACCACCAAAAACATCGGTATTGACTTATCGATGCTCTCCAATCGTTTGACTTTCGTGGCTGATGCCTATATCCGTACTACGACCGATATGTTTACGGTCGGGCTTACCTTACCAGCGGTTTTTGGCGCTACTGCGCCTAAGGGAAACTATGCCGATCTCGAAACCAAAGGCTGGGAAACCATGCTTTCGTACAGAGATAAGTTCAATGTCTCTTCTAAGCCCTTCAATTTTGACATTCGACTTACTTTGGCCGACTACAATGCCGTCATTACTAAATACAACAATCCTCAAAAACTATTGAGTGACTATTACGAAGGTCAGCGATTGGGTGAGATTTGGGGCTATACTACCGAAGGCTTTTTCAAATCTGCCGATGATGTCAAAAACAGCGCCAGCCAAAACTTATTCCGTACGGCATCCAATGGACTATGGTTTCCGGGAGACATTAAATTTAGAGACGTCAATGGAGATGGTCAAATTACCCCCGGCACCGACCGCCTTGAGAACCCTGGGGACCGTTCTATCATCGGAAACTCTACTCCACGCTACACCTACGGAATCATGCTTGGGGCCGATTGGAACAACTTCTTCTTTTCGGCCTTCCTTCAAGGAGTAGGTAAGCAAAATTGGTATCCAAGTAGAGAAGCAAGCTTATTTTGGGGACAATACAACCGTCCTTATGGAGATGTACCCAAAAGCCAATTGGGAAATATTTGGACTGAAGACAATCCCGATGCTTATTTCCCAAGATATGTGTCACGGATAGCAAGTAATGCCAACGGTACTTTGAGTGCTCCTCAGACTCGTTATCTCCAAAATGTAGCTTATATGAGGCTAAAAAACATCCAACTTGGATATAATATCCCGCGTAAGGTAGCCTCTAAAATTGGGGCTTCGGCCGCTCGCGTTTTCATTTCTGCCGAAAACATCTGGACGCTATCGCCACTTCACAAACGTACCCGTGATTTTGACGTAGAAAGCGCCGTAGCCTCTGATCAAGTATTCAATCCCGGTGGCAACTCTGGCGACGCTTACAATTACCCCATGATGAAAAGTGTGACGGGGGGCTTGTCTGTTACATTCTAACTACTAAACAATGAAGCAAATGAAACTAAAATATATCCTTGTTTTACTAGCTGCGGTCTTCCTCGTAAGCTGCGATTTAGAAGAGCTACCCGAAGCTACCACCTCCAAAGGGCCTATTTTTGGCAGTGAAAGTGGACTAGTGTTGTACACCAACTCGTTTTACACGATGTTTAATGGCAAAAATCTCCACCGTGCCGATGCCATGTCTGACTATCTTGCGCGCCGCGAATCGCCTCCTTTTATTACCGAAGGCAACTATAGCCCCCAAGTAAGCACAGGCTGGAGCTGGTCAGATTTGCGGAATATAAACTATTTTATCCAAAACTGCAACGACCCTAAAGTCCCCCTCGCGGTTCGTAAAAATTACCTCGGTATCGCTCGTTTTTTTAGAGCATGGTTTTATTTTGATAAAGTAAAACGCTTCGGAGATGTGCCTTGGTACGGCAAAGCCCTTGATGTATCAGATGCAGAATTGCTTTACAAAGGCCGTGACCCGCGTACCTTGGTGATGGATTCGGTAGTAGCAGACTTGGATTATGCTTGCCAAAATATCACCGCTGCCAACGAGCCTACCCGAAGCCTGGTGACAAAATACGTAGCCTATGCCTTCAAATCACGGGTATGTCTATATGAAGGAACTTTCCGAAAATACCATACCAATTTAGGACTGCAAGCCACAGCCCCCAATTTCTTAAATCAAGCTGCTGAAGCTGCCAAAAAAGTAATAGACGAGGGTGGATACAAACTTTTTGACGGCTCGGGTACCGACAAGTCTTACCGCCAAGTATTTATTAATCCTGCCCCTGTCACTACCGAAGTGATGCTTTCGGCGGTGTGCGATTTGGCATTAAATAATCTAAACGACGCCAATTGGTACTGGACTAGTGGTACTTATGGTGATAAAGCGAGTTTTATTCGGACTTTTATCAATACCTATTTGAACATCGACGGTACGCCCTTTACCGACAATCCAGCCTATAAAACCATGCTTTTCAAAGATGAGGTAAAAGGCCGTGACCGACGCCTGCAGCAGACGATTCGGGTAGGAGATTATAAGCGCACAAGCGGCGGGCAGTTGGTTCCTTCGCCACCTTTGTTTTCGTACACTTATACAGGCTATATGCCCATCAAGTGGACTTTGGATGATATGTATTATGACACCCGCGATTTGAATATCAATTCTATTTCTATTTTTCGCTATGCTGAAGTACTTCTCAACTATGCCGAAGCCAAAACCGAACTTGGTACACTTACCGACGCTGATTGGGCGCTTTCTATCGGTGCTTTGCGGAAGCGGGCGGGTATCACAGGCGGATTGACCACCAAACCTACCAAGGTCGATACGTATTTACAGTCAAAATACTTCCCTGCTATCTCTGACCCTGTACTACTCGAAGTGCGTCGCGAAAGGGGAATTGAGTTGTGTTTAGAAGGTTTTCGTTTCGACGACATCGTAAGATGGAGAAGAGGAGAACTCATGCAAATGGAATGGAACGGTATGTATGTGCCGGCCCTCAATACCCCAATGGACTTAAATGAAGACGGAATTTTGGACGTGGCGTTTTATAAAACAACCGCTCCTACCAAAGTAACAGGGGTGACTTACGTAGAGGTGTCGCCGATGATTGCGGGCAAACCAAACTCCCAGCTTATCTCCGGTGAAACTTCTGGCGAACTAACATGGCTAAACAATATTCCTCGTAAATGGACCGACAAAAACTATTATTACCCCATTCCCACAGGCGATATTATTACAAATCCGAAACTTACCCAAAACCCTGGTTGGTAGAAAAAAAACAAATAATAATCCCTCTGAATTTTAAGTCATTAGCTCGACCATTGGTTGAGCTAATGATGTTTATAGCGTAGGACGTAGAAACAAATTCAAAAAACACTTATTTTCATCCTCAAATCAAGGGAAACTACGAGTTGTAGTTCTATGGCAGGCGACTATCTTTCTCTAAGAAATTGTTATTAGTTTCTATTATTTTTTATTCAGGAATAGGTTTAATCCACTGCCAATCTGTATTTTACGATTAACAGATAAGTATTTATAAAAAGAAAGCTATGAAAAATACATTATTATACGTCTACCTATTGATTTCTATTTTTTCTTGTAAAAAAAGGGATATGATTGATTCGGATGCCTATGATGCTTTCGCTTATGCCTATTGGAAAAAAGTAGCAGAAGTTGATGAAAAAGGAAATGAAACAAGGGTCACGGATCAAAATCAATTATTCATACGTACTTGGTCGGGGTGGACTTTGACACAGCCTGCCCGAGGCTTAGATAGTGTGTATTTCCAAAAAGACAACAAGATTATTTTCAAGGATCGCGTTGCTCAAACTGACAAAGTAGGAGGTTCAAATCATCTTTATTTGCTCACAGACCGAGGACTACAGATAGAAATGAAATTTGAATTTCCTGATCAAACCAATGACTCTGCCTATGTATACGTAAGTAAAATTCAGAATGACAGGGTAGTAAAAGGCTATTTAGATAAATACATATTTGTGAAGCCCGCTGGACTATAAGGTATAGCTGTTTTGATCTTCGTATGTGATAAAATAGTGTTGTATGCGACGCAAAAACTGAGAATTAAACCCCTACAATGCAGAAAACCACTCTGTCAAAAAGCACCTCATAGGCTTCAAAAATGGCTTTTTGCGTGAAAATATCGATCACACCTACTAAAACAACGTTACTGAAGTAAAGCGATGTTGGAAGTTGTTGGCCATAGGGTAAAATTTCGATACACCCTCTACGACGACTTTTCACGAATACCTTACCTATTTAATAAATTTATTAAATTTGATTATTAATAATGCTTATGATATGAGCCAAAGAGACTTACTTAGCCCGTTTACCAACTTCAGTGTTCAAACATTGCTCAATGTGCTGGAATTTTTACATTCAGACGATGTAAAGCAAATGATTGATGATATAGGCAATTTTACGGTTGATTTTGACCCATATACGGTTACAAAGGTAGAGGCCGAACCATACCACAATTTACTGACTACCTCGCACCGAATGCTGAAAGTAATGGCCAATTATCCCGAAATCATAAATGCCCTACCTGATGGTCTTTATGAGCGTTATGCCAAAATAAACTATGAACTTTCACCTTGGGGTATTTTACTAGACAAGATAATTAAGGGAGAATTATCCGAGTCTGACGACCGCGAAACAGAAATCTTTAAAGCCGCTTCCCGTGTCAAAAGCCGTAACATAATAGCCCAAAAATTGTATGAAGGTGAATCAGCGTGATGTAGTATTTCTAAATTTTCAACTCCCCAACGGCCAATTTAAGCCTCACCCGGCTGTTATTGTTTCTACGGACCAACTATACGAACGGGAATGCTTACGGCCAGTGCCTCAAAATTACTAGGCAACCCAACCATAGCGCACTACTTTGAATTCAGCGCCTTGCTTGATAGCCTTCTCACCTTCGTTTAAGATAACTATTGCGGTATGTTCATCTAAATAGAAGTGTTCGCAATTTTCGCAAATATCAGCAGGAACTTTAAACAAAACAATAGATTCTCTACGCTCTAGTTTTACGGTCACATGACCCTTATAGGTCGTTCCGTGCTTACATACTACACATTCCATTTTATTCTTTAAAACCAAACTTTATTTAGCCGTTTTACTTTCTTTAAATTCGCATCTTTAGTAGGTTTAACAGCTGAAAACGCCAATCTATGACTGTTTCATAAATGGTTAAATATGTCTACACAATAATCAAAATTTATTAACATTTATAGCTATGGTAAATCTCTACATTTTAGGATGCCATTCCAAATAGTAATTGTTATCCAAATCCCAACTAGCCAATAGACTTCCTAATTCATTTATGGCTGCCACTTCACATTGAATATAAAATGTCAAATCAAAAATATGTGGCATAATACTATTATTAATCGCATGCACTTTTAGAGCAGCATGGCCAAATTGGTTATAGCACAAAGCCTCCAATAACAAATAACAGCTATCTGTTGAATTGATTTCAAAAGATATTTTATCATTAATTGATTGAGGAAATTCTTGTAGCTTTTTACCAAAATCATACAAGGATTGCACTAGTATGTATAGGGTCAGTTCACATGAATTCATTTCATTACTTATCCTAAAATAAAATTCTTCTATGTTAGGATCCTGCCAAAGTAATGTAATTTCTAAACCTTTCATTGCTGTAAATGGCCAAGCCAAAGTATAGTCAGAAGTAAAAAAAGGAAGAAACTTAAACACAAAAAAGGCTGTAAATCAATGATTTACAGCCAGTTGCAGAG
The DNA here is from genome assembly GCF_000423565.1 of Runella zeae DSM 19591. Taxonomy (GTDB): domain Bacteria; phylum Bacteroidota; class Bacteroidia; order Cytophagales; family Spirosomataceae; genus Runella; species Runella zeae. The sequence continues at coordinate 93,654 of NZ_AUIF01000043.1, forward strand.
AGAGAGGGATTCGAACTCTTCTCTTTAAAAACCTGACTATGAGGCAAATCCGAATCTCGGATTTATGACGTAATCGCAAACGTAACTGCGGGTTGAGTCAAAAAATCAGGCTCTTGCCTGACTTTCTTTCCAAAGAGCTACGATTTGCGCCTCTTCGACTACGCCATCAAGCTTTCCCAGTAAATCCATCAAGCGCTCATTCTGACGCTGATAATACTCAATTTGCTTATCTTTCACTTCAATCTGTTGATTAAGGCGCTGAAAGCTTTCTTCCAGCTTTTGTAGATGATTTTGAAGGTAATCAGTTGGAGCGATGTGCTTACTTTCTTCATTTAAAAACATTTCACCTTCTCCTTTCATCAACCAACTAGAGTTTACCTGTGGATATGCTAACAAAATGGTTTCTAATAAGTCATAACCCGGTTTACTTTTACCTTCAACTATAATCTGAATAGAGCTAAAACTTTTATTTAGCGATTTTGCGAAGGTATTCCTGTTCATCTTAAGCGCATTAATCAAACTCTCAATTCGGCTTGCAATTGGATGTTCCATACCCTTAATACATTTATTTGTTTTTAAAATTGATTTCAATTTTCTGATTAGTCACAATTACAATAGCTTCTATCTACATACGTTTTATTACCATTTGAATTAATGTAGTAACAGCCTCCCCTTGGCCCTGTAATTAGAGTTCGGCCATTATAAACTCCACAAGGCCACTCTTCAGGAGCTGAACGTGATTCGGTAGCCTTCTTCGTTTTTGCATTATAGGAAGAGGTTAAACGTAAGTGAGGGTCACTTCCAGTAAGTTTGTGGACTGATTTTCCTTTAAAATAAACCTCAATTGTGATGTTACCTGATACATAAGGTTTGTAAACAGTTATCTGAGCGGTTTCCGCGCCAAATAACTTGAATTTCAACTCTGAAGGTAAATTCACATTAAGCAAAGAATCACGTTTCCCTTCAGGAGTAGTATAGTATATATTTACAGTTTTAGAAGTTCCTGAAAAAATATACTCTAATGTATTTAAGTAGGCATTTAGAATATAAGTCTTACCACTAACTTCGTATTCTGTGATTCTGTCACCTGATTTCATCATTGGTACCATTCCATTGCCATTTCTCGTCTTAATTACAATTTTAGAATTAGGATTAACTGTAGTTTCAGAAAAGTTCCCTTTTGGGTTACTAGAATCATTATTATAAACTGTGATAGGAAAATTAGAGGTATTTTCAACAATGTATTCATACTGTTTGTAGTCAGCACTCAAGTAATAAACCTTCTTTTCAGCGTCGCTCTTCACTTCGAATACTAAATCAGGGTCAGAAGATTTAAGTTTTGGTTTTAACCCGTCTGCGGACTTTGTTTTGACAGTAGCTTTAGTTTTAGGAGCAATTGTTACTTCATTAAAGTTGTCTTTAAGAGATATTGTATCATTGTTAAATACTGTTATGGTAAAATTTGATAGGTTTTCAAGAGTATATTCATAGTATTTATAGTCAGCGTTTACATAGTAAGTCTTTTTGTCTATATCCCTCTTGATATCAAACACTAAATCAGGATCCGACGACCTAAACTTAGGTTTTAATCCATCTGGTGACTTGGTTTTAACTGTAGCTCTCGTCTGAGGTTCAAGCGACACTTCTTCGAAATTGTCTATAGGACTAGTAGCATCATTATTATAGGCAATTACAGTATGTTTAGAAATATTCTCTATAATATATTCATATTCTGGCTCAGGAGTCTCCTTACATCCGCAGACAAACAGAATAAATAGCAGAAATACTCGATATTTTGCCGATACAAATATCATAATTATGGCATATGTTTATTTTTTTAAATTATTGAAAATCAATAATTTACATTATTTGCAAAATTTTATTTCTTATAATTATTTGATAGTATCATATAATTATATGATATTTGTACTCAATTACAACAACAAATAAACAACTTTTTAGAAAATAGTTGTAATAAATCGAATAATTATTTACTAAACGGCAAAGTTATGACACTCGAAGAAGTACGTCGGATGTACCACGATGGGGTCATCAAAAAGAAAGCCCGCTCCGAAATTAAGAAAGACTTTGTGGAGCTTTTTGGGTACTCTACCGACCAGCAATTCACAATGATGATGGCCGTAGGAAGTTCAGAAATCCCTACTCCCAAAGAATTGGATTGGCTGATGGACACTGTGCAGCGTTATCACAACCATTACACTGAGCACCAACTTACTTTCCAATGATACCCCTTGAAGCTCGTTTTTGGCTCGAAGCTTTGTTGCTTTTTGTCGTTTTTTTTGTGGCTCCTGTAGCCTTGTGCGTAGAGCTTATCAGAATCAATTTTCCTAAAAAGCGTCATGAATAGACATCCCGACCCGCTGATTGGGGGGTATTTGCAGGTAGCTCTCAATCGATTTAAGACCGTAAAAAATCCTACAACAGCCATGTGTTTGCTTGAGTTGGCCGCCAAAGATGTGAATGCTCATCTGAGGGGAGAAGCCAATATGAAGTCGGTTTTTGAAACCGTAATCAAACGCCACCAATCTAAACCTTAATATGATACCCTCGCTCAACCCTAAACAACAAGATTTGCTCCAAAAAGCGGCTCAGGACATGGATGTCTTACGGGAATCGCCTCACAATCGGGTGTTTCAAGAGACTCAAATGCGATTGGTAATAGCAAAACTGAGCCTGGCGGGAGTGCTGATTAGTGATTTTTTGGATGGCTACTATCGTAACCTGTATCAACCTCCCAAAACAGTAACTCCTAAGCCTCTGGATACCCCCAAAAACATCACTGAAGAGAATGACATGCATACGTGCCGGGGTTGTGGCAAACAGTTTTCAGCAAAGGCGTTTAATGGCCACGGTGAGCGGCGATGCTTACTGAAGCATGGAAAGGAGGCTACCAAATGACCGCAGATACAGTGCTTTGGCTCATTATGTTCGTGGTTTTATGGCCGTGGTTGACGCGTATTAGTCCCCAAAAATCTGAAAAATGAAAAAGGAACCTATCTCCGTACAGAGTATCCTGTTTGCGGCAGGTCTCGTTCAGAAAATAGAGGAAGCCGCCAAGCCAGTGCTCTATTGGTACAAGCAACTGGAGCGGCATCGCCACCATACTGCTCTACTAGGTAGGCTACGCTATGCGTATGCACATTACCGTTTCACTCGCGCACAAACTCGATATTTCAATACATTCTTAACCCTCAAATCATGATAGCAATCCCCAATTCGGATGAAAGAGCAAAAATCGTCCAAGAAGCCTTTCAGGAGTTTATGGCAAAAACGGGCGTCAAAAACTGCATAGCCGTATTACAATTCAATGAAAAGCAGAGTGTCTATACCGACGGGGGTATTTTGCCCAGCCCGCCCAAAGAACTGGTACCTATGGGGCTGATGATGAATGTACCGGGTGGTATCAATGACCATCTTGCTATGCTGTATTTTTTGAATATGGCTACCAAAGAAAAGTACCCCCTAGTGTGGGGCATACAGGTAGGCCAGATTTTACAAGAAGTCGAACATTTACCCCCGCCGCCGGACTCTCATAGAGGTTAAGGGTTAGAGGATGGATACTCAGCGCATCGCTGATGCGCATGAGTGTCCGGCGGAAACTTCAGATAATGTCTCCTGTAGTGTAATGGTAACACACCCCCGCCACAGGGAAAGTACTGGTTCGAGTCCAGTCAGGAGACCAGGGTAGGACAGCCTACAACCCAAGTACCCGCGCACGGAGTAACGCCCGAGCGTGGGGAAAGGGGAGTTTTTACTAAATAAGTAAAATGTACAGCAAAATTGACAACGCTGAAGCCTTTGTGCGCTTCTTAGGCCGCTATCGCACTCACAACGAGGCTTGCCCCTCGGTGGAACACCTGCGACGGATCCGTCTCAAAGACGGTACCATCCGAGAATACAACTACTCGCGCCGCACAGGTTTGCTGCCTGAGCAGCTCAAGACCACTTTTTATATACTGCTACAGGAGTATGCCAAGGCTTACAATCAGGTAGCGAGTACGGCGCCGCTGGTGCATCAGGAGCTACCTAGTTTGCTGACCAACAACGTAAGACTGGCCGAAATTTGCGACTGTACCGACCGCACTATTCGCAATCACCTCACTACGCTACGCAATTTGCGGCTGATTCGTACCAAGTTTCGTGGCAGAGAGCATGATTTTGAGCTGTGGATAAGTCAAGAAATCCTTTGGGAAACGAGCGAAAAACCGAAAACTTTAAAAAGCTCAAAATCAAGCCTTTCGCCCACCAACAGGAAAAGTTTTCCGCTTAGTAATATCTACGTAGAGACTATCGTAAACGAAAATGATAGAGCGGAAATCTTGAAATGTGGACAGGGACAGAACAACGAGGGACAGAGGGGTCGGACAGCCAACCAAAGCCCCGAAAATGAGTCCTCTGAGCTTACTACAGAGAGAACAGGGCTGGGGGGCGGCGGGGGGCGGCGCGCACAAAAACAAGCCCAGGACGAGGAGCTACGCAACTTACGCGCCGACCGTGTCCGCAGTAAACTCCCTCAGCTGCCCCCACGTCTCGAAAAGTACTTCGCCGAAATATTGATGCAGTTTTGGCTACACGCTTGGAAAGTACTCTATCCTAGCCGCGATTTCAGCAAAAAGGAGCAAGAACAGGCCATTTCAGCGATATATACGGGTGTTTACAACCGCTTTGACGATGCCCGTACGGCTGCTGATTGGGCTGCTTTTCAGGCCAGACAGCTCGAAAAACTCGACCGCGCCGCCCGATACTACGACCACCACCCGGAGGCATATCTACCTGACCCCTTTGCGGTCCATGTGGCAGGTCGTGGCTACTTCGATGCCGAAAATACCCGCGGATTTAAGGGCATAGAGGCATGGTTACAGCGCGATTCGGCCTTGGCCAGTCGCCGCCGACGTGCCTACGAAGAGGAAAGGGAGAAAAAGCAAAAACGCGGCGAAAGCCTTATGCGGCAAGCCCGTCGAGACTTCGAAAAACTCCGCGCTGGCCAACCGATGCGTCAGGAAGTCCAGGGCAAAGACCTGATGGCACTCTGGAATTATTATCGCCTTATTTTCAGTGGCCTTGGCAAAAAATGGAACGATAGGTTTATGAAACAATTTCTCGAACAGCAAGCCAACGACTTCCAGCCCCCGGCCTATCTGAAGCCAAGCCGTCAACGCAAACTTGCCCATGCTCCTACGGTCATCATCGTAGAAGACTACATGACTTGGGATGATGGATATTACTCATAGCAATCTCTAACCTCTTATCAATATGTCGTCACCGTACATCTTACAAAAGCAAAAAGCGAAACAAAAGACCGTCAAACACGAGCGCAAACCCCTCACCGATGAGCAACGCGCCGAGCAAAGAGCCAAAGCAAGCTGCTATTTGACCGTGACTTTCTACGACGGTAACAAATGGTCAAAATGGTCGAACGAATGGAAGCAACCCCATAAGGGCAAAATCAATGAGTGGATTAACGAAATGTTCCGGGTGTGTGAGGAATACTTCAAAGGCCAAATCCGAGAAGCCGCCATTTTTGATACGCGTACGCTGAAGCAATGTATCGCCTCTGAGCGTGACCCCAACTGCAACAAAATATACCAATACGAAAAAGGCTCGTGGCGATTAGTCCAGCCGATTTCGTGGTAACAACATCATACTATATATAACTATGATACGACTTTCCGTAATCACCCAATCTCAATTTACCACGCTCGGAGCCAACGGTCTGGTCTCTTTCATTGAGGCTGGTTATACTGATAAAATCAATACAATCCAGCGTATTGATGATGATTTCCTTCAGCTCTCTGAAGCCATGAAAACTTACCCATACGGGTTTACAGTCGAAATGAAAGCTGAGTTTTTGGCACTTCTGCAAGCGCACAAAGGTCAAAAATGCCTTATCACTACTAACTGGATATACAAACGCTCTTCGCCTAAGTCAGACTACTTAATGCGAATCGTAGAGAAAATAAACAAGGGTGAACCCTTAACCGAAGCTGAAGCAGAAAAACTGGGAAAGGAGGTGAAGTATGAATGAACTTTCTCGCAATACGTCACTGGATCCTATCAGCATCAAGCTCTATCGCACAGAAGCCCATTTATTACGGGCTTACCTTCTCAATATCTTGGCTGATGTATATGAGCTGCAGGGGACAGCTTCCAACGCTCATCTTATTTTGTCTGAGTGGCTCTGTACTAAATTCATGGCACGTAGCCTACGCATAGAACAAGGCTCACCCGCTATCCCAAAATCAGTCGTCATCCCCCTGAGCATAGCTAGAATACTAATGACGGAAATGACCAACACACCCATACCTGCTCACCTCAATATGGTACTTGGCCAAATCCATCGACAGCTTACTAATCGTAATTTTTTACCACAATAAAATCCAACAATCATGGAAGGAATCAAATACACCCGTGTGGAGTATTCCAAGACTTACAATCTTGGCAACTACGAAAATGAGCGCATCGGCCTCACTGCCGAAGTACCCGAAGGTACCGATATGTTAGCGGCCTACAATCAAATACGTAATGATGTGGAAGCAGCCCACGACTACCGAAAAGACCTAAAAAATTTCGAACGGGCTAAAGAAATCGTAAGCGATAGCCAGAATCATTACGGTCGTGAAGTAATCAGGGCTGAAGAAGTGATTAACAAGTTTTACGACAAATACCCCTTTCATCGACCCAACGATGTAGAAGCAGCTCTCCAGCTCGCCGAAGCTCCCCTCATCGAACACAAAGACGCCAAGGAAACATGGGAGGAGCGATACTAATGGAAAAGTTTAACATTGAACATCAGTTCATGCTATATCTTGAAAGAGTAGGTTTGAATGCACTAACCATGAATCCAATTCAACTCCAAGAAACTCGCCGAGCCTTTTACGGCGCCGCTGGTCAAATGCTTATTTTAGTACGTGACGACATCACCGAACTCTCAGAAAAAGTAGGCAGATTGGCTCTTCATTCCATGATTACTCAAGTAGCAGTATTCTGGGAGAATGAGGTAAAACCTGACAGTTTAGGGTAAATTAGGAAATCATTAATCAATAGTGGTCAGCTCCGTGCTGGCCACGCAAAACACTCCCTTCAATTCAAATGCTAGAACGTGTAAAAAAAATTGTCGATAGAATTACCATGATGGTTTTGGGTAACGGCACCTTCAAATTGAGAGTAGAGCATGACAACGAAAACCCTTCAGGCCGGATTTTCCTTCAGGTCACTTACCAAGCCCCCTGTACTAAAACCGGAGAACTCAAGACATGGAATGGGCGCAAATGGTATTTGTCAAAATATATGACCGACGATGAAGTAATCAAGACTGCTTACGTAGCATTTGAATCAGCCTTAAAACATGAAACTATGGAAGGTTTCAAGGTGGATGGCATCATCCTTTTTAACCCCCATGTTAATTTTGAGGCACTTTTGGAAGTATCTAATCAAGAAGTAAGAAGAGAAAACGTAGAATAATATTTTATTATGAATCTCGAAAACGTAAAAACCAAAGATTTGGAACACCAGCTTAAAAAGCGTAAAGGAGAACATATACGCCCTACTATTATTGGTAAAAACATACGCTTACTTCGGGAACGCTTAGGTTTAAGTCAAGAGGCATTGGCTGATTACCTAAAAGTCTCCCACGTAACGATTAGTTATTATGAAACCGGACAGCGTACTATTCCCTCTAGAAATTTACTAAAAATTTCTGAACTGTTTGGTATTGATGCATACAAACTATCTCTTGAAGATATTCAAATAGAAGAGAATATAACTTTTACCTTCCGAACTAACAAACTCTCAACAGAGTCTCTTGAGCAAATTACAGCTTTTCATAAAGTCATTAAAAATTATCTAAAAATGATAAATGATAGCACATTTTAAACTTTTTTTAAGATGGGACTGTTCCATTTTCGAACGCATATTAAACTTATCCAAAAATGGCATTTATACTCATTGATGAAAATGATTTGAAGTTATTATCTAACTTTCTAGATAAAGTGCATTCTTATGAAAACAAGCCTTTTTCTGAAATAGAAGAAAAAGAAAAAAATCCTCTAAAACAGTTCATTAAAATTGCAGAAAACTTATTGACTTACGGCGAGGAATTGGACATAAAGGGTAGAAAACGCGACTACAAATCAATTAAAGAGGAATTAATTAATTTATTAAGAGATAAGGAAATAGCAACGTATCACCCCTTTATTAGAGACAATCATACTTTTAAAGAACTAATAATTTCTTATACTCAATACACTACAGAAAAAGATTTGGGTCAACTACTTAATAAAAAAATTTCGGAGATGACAGGCAAAGACTTAATCAAACTTTTAAAACTTATTGGAGTTGAAATTTCAAAAAATAACTAATAAACCAAAAAGCCTCCGTTGTGGAGGCTTTCCCTTTTTCAATAGTTCCAAGTCAAACACTCAATCTTCGTCTTATTTTCTTTCCTGCGGCCGTCTACGGCCAGTGTTTTTACATTGTCTTCAGTTTTCTATGTATGCTTCTTTCGGTACTCAGTCAAGAATCAATTTCAACTTGGTTTTAAAGTTCCTAGAGAAGGGAACGTAAAAATAGATATAATCAATCTTCAAGGTAAAATCATCCGCACGTTGAGTAATAAAAAATATTCTAGTGGAGTTTATTACTTAACGCATGATTGTACAGCAGAACCCACAGGGGTTTACTTATGTAAAATGGAATTGGATGGTGCTTTTGTAAAAACTGAGAAACTAATCATAGAAAAATGAAAAGGTTGCAGATAACCCCAACATTTGTGTTAGGATGGGTGTGTGTTGTTTTGGTGTTGGGATGCCGTAAAGACACCAAAGAAGAACCGCTTCCCACCCCTCGCAATTCTGCTCAAATAGTGATGAATGGCGAACCGTGGAATAAAGTCTTGCCAAATGGTGTCGCTGTTGCCACTCGAACTTCCTGTTATTCTTGCTGGGCTGAACGCTTGGACACCCTTTATAAACGCTTTTTCTCGTTATCTCTATACCGTTATTATGACTTTGAAGATTATAAAAGGTATCCCTTTGAGAGTATAACTTTTGGGGCAATTCCTCTAAAAGTAGGTGAGTATGTATTCCAAGAAGGATATAAACCAGCCTGTCGTCCTGACACAATTCCACAAGCTATATTTTTTACACATGAATTTGATGCAGGTAAAGACCAGTATACTGTGTTACCCAGTGAAAAGCAATATTTTAGGGTAACAAAGCTTGATAAAAGTACAGGCTATATAGAAGGGGAATTTATGATGACTTTTATTCGAACTCGAAAAGGGAGTACCTCTACTTATCCTGATACTTTACGTATTCAACCCTCTCAATTTTCTGCTTTTATTGGGGAAAATAATTGAGGAGAAATTTAAGCAAAAGCCTCCACCACGGAGGCTTTTGCTTTTTCAATAATTCCACGTCAAACACTCAATCTTCGTTTTATTCTCTTTCCTGCGGCCGTCTACGGCA
>NZ_AUIF01000044.1 GCF_000423565.1 Runella zeae DSM 19591
TCCCGTAGGAGTCTGGCCCGTATCTCAGTGCCAGTGTGGGGGACCACGCTCTGACGCCCCCTACTGATCATCGTCTTGGTGAGCCGTTACCTCACCAACTAACTAATCAGACGCATGCCCATCTATCACCGATAAATCTTTAGCAATATCACCATGCGGTGTCCCTGCTTTATGCGGTATTAATCCCTGTTTCCAGAGGCTATCCCCCTGTGATAGGTAGGTTGCATACGTGTTACGCACCCGTACGACAGTGACATTGCTGCCCCTTCGCCTTGCATGTATTAGGCCTGCCGCTAGCGTTCATCCTGAGCCAGGATCAAACTCTCCATCGTAAATATTAAAAAATCAAAATTGACTGATTCACAAAGACTCGCTATTGAACCTTAACTTACTCATTATTTCAAAGAGCTAACCAAACTTGGCTTTTATTTCACATCTTTTGTGACTCGCCTTATGTTTGGGGTTGCAAAGGTCTTACTTTTATTTTTAACTTCCAAACTTTTTTTGACTTTTTTATTTTTCAAAAAATTATTTCCGAAGTTTTTTCTTTGCAGTGCCCCTCTCTCATTGTTTGGGAGTGCAAAGGTAGTAGTTCACTTTATACTGCACAAGTTATTACCAAAAAAAAATAACACTTTTATAAAAGTTCCTCAAATCCCTAAAGTATTCCTAGACATAGTACAATTATATACTAAAAAGCATTACTCTAAAGCCCACAAATCTTTAATTCCAATGATTTTTCTTACGGTAAATCCTTCTCCATATTTGAATCCCGCTGCATGACCATATTCTTCAGCGCGTGCTTTGATGAAGTTTAAAAAGTCGGGGGAAGAAATATAACTATTGGGTTCTGTACTATTAGGATCATAAAATTGGCTCTTGAAAGCCCTAATAGCCGCTTCTTTCTTATCCCAATAAGATGTAATGTCTACCACAAAATCTGGCTTAATATATCTATCTTGTACAAAATGATATATATATTTTGGACGCCAAGGTGCTTGAAGTAACCCTTCTTCATTTTTGGTCTCTACACGGCGTAGTCCCGAGATAAAACAAGCATCATATATAAGTGCAGCTCCTTTTCCATGATCGGGGTGACGGTCGTCTATGGCATTCGCCAATACAATATCTGGCTGGTATTTCCTTATATAAGGTACGATTGCCAGTTGGTTTTCTGTATCATTCCTAAAAAACCCATCTGCCAGTCCTGCATTTTCTCTAATACTTACGCCCAATACTTCTGCGGCGGCGGCAGCCTCTTGAAGCCTCAACTCTGGCGTACCCCGCGTTCCAAGTTCCCCTTTGGTAAGATCTAGGATGCCTACTTTGCGTCCTTGGGCAATAGCCGACAATAGCGTTCCTGCACACCCTAGTTCTACGTCGTCGGGATGCGCCGCAATAGCCAATATATCAAGTTTCATATTTTTTGTTTATTTTACACGAAGCCGCTGCCCTATTTTTAGGCGGGAACTCAAGCGTAGGCGATTTTTTTGAGCCAATTCTGAAGTAGATATTCCGTAACGATTAGCGATAGAATCAAGTGTTTCACCTCTTCTTACCCGGTGCAATACAGTACGTTTTACAGGGGCAGATTCGATATCAAATTCACTTTCGTAGGGTTTGCCACCTCTTAAATGATCCCAAACACGCGATGAAAGTACAAACCGATCGGCGCGAATTGTTTGCTTTGGAAAATCCCAAATCCATTCGGGACTAAAAGCATTTCCTTCATAACGATTTTCATAGTGTAAGTGATCTCCGTAGCTTCGTCCCGTATTCCCTCCTAGACCGAGCATGTCTCCGGCTTTTACCAATTGCCCTACCTCAACTGTCGTTTTAGAAAGGTGACCATATAAAGTTTCGAGGCCATTATAATGACGCACTAAAACAAATCTTCCGTACCCGCCTCCGTTGTAGGCTACGATGCGGACGATTCCGTCGTAAGTGCTATAAACAGGGTCTCCTGTGTTGAGATCGATGTCCATTCCTTCGTGCCAACGTCCCCATCGAGGTCCAAATTTTGAAGTTATTTTGGTTTCACTGGTGGGGAGATTCCAGAAATGCCCTTTGCTAGGGTCATACAAGTGCAAGGTGATATTGTCTTCAAATTCTAGCGGACTCAAATTATAAGGATTGATAGTACGAGAATCCCAAATAGCATAATAATCTGCTACCTGTACCCAATCATCTCCTACTTGTACAGAATCAATGATTTCGGCAACACTCGTTTCTCCTTCATCAATGGTGCCAGTAGTGTCGTCTGCTACGGTAGGATTAACGTCTTTGACAGGTTCAAATTGGCTTGAGAAGCGCATCTGAGGGGTAGTGGTTTCAAACTCTTCAAACTCATCTTTTTGAGGTTTAATAACCGGCGTACTTACTTCTTCTGTCTTGTTGGTTTTGATTTTAGGATTTTTTTTGAACAATCCTTTTTCTTGTGCTTGAGTAGAAGTCCAACTAAAAATTGAGGACAACATGAGGAGATAAAAAAATTTGGCTTTCATCAGTGGTTGATTTAGCCGACCATTGACCGGGGGGAACGTATCCATGCCCACTCAATCGCCGGGAATAAAACTTAAGTTAAAACGGGCGGTTAGTCCCGTGATGTGCCAATCCGAATATATTTGAGAATGAATCATACTTTTTTTTGCGAAAAAGGTTACGATTCATTCCCAAAATTTCAAATCAATGTAATCCTTTTTCGGCTAAATAACGCTCAGCGTCGAGGGCAGCCATACAGCCTGTACCTGCTGCCGTGATTGCTTGACGGTAAATATTGTCTTGAGCATCGCCACAAGCAAATACCCCAGTAATATTTGTTTTTGTACTTCCTTTTACGGTTTGGATATACCCAGCCGCATCCATATCAATATATTCTTTAAAAATGTCGGTGTTTGGTTTATGACCAATCGCCACAAAAAAACCAGTCACGTCTAGTTGCGTAGACTCGCCTGTCTGTACATTTTTAACTTTCACTCCTACTACTTCATTAGTCCCTAATACTTCTTCTGTTTCGGTATTCCACAGGATTTCGATATTGGGTAGAGATTTGACGCGCTCTTGCATGATCACCGAAGCTCTAAGTTCATCGCGCCTTACAATCATGTATACTTTTTTACACAGCTTTGCTAAGTAACTTGCCTCTTCACAAGCAGTATCGCCACCTCCTACAATGGCAACCTCTTGGTTTCTAAAGAAGAAACCATCACAAACAGCACAAGCTGATACACCATGACCATTGAGGCGCTGCTCCGATTCCAAACCTAGCCACTTTGCGGCAGCTCCTGTGGCGATAATAACCGTTGGGGATTCGATGAGATGATCTCCGTCAATCCAAACTTTATGAAGAGTTGAGTCCGAAAAATCTACTTTTGTTGCTAATCCATAACGGATATCTGCTCCAAAACGGCGTGCTTGAGCTTCGAAATCCATCATCATCTGAGGACCCTGCACTCCCTCTGGATATCCTGGGTAATTTTCAACATCTGTGGTAATGGTAAGCTGACCTCCCGGCTGACCACCTGTATATAAAACGGGATTTAATCCGGCACGTGAGGCATAAATGGCAGCGGTATAACCCGCAGGCCCCGAGCCAATAATCAAGCAAGATACTTTTTCAGAAGACATTACGAAATTGATATTTATAAGGTACGAACGTTTGGCCTTAACGGCCCGATTGGAAATGTTTAAAATAGCTATTCAATAAATCTTACAATCCAATCTTAAAAATCGTTCATTACTTTACTGCAAGTTTTTGCAAACAGGTTGCAAAATTAAGCAATTTTTTTTTTGATATCAAAGCCCTCTTCCTCTCCCTGTGCAAAGTTTACCAAATACGCCATTCTATACGTCTATTAAGCTGTCGATTTTCATCTGAGGTATTAGGCACCATGGGTTTTTCTTCACCAAATCCTACTGCTTTGATACGCTCTCGACCTATTCCCCCATTTATCAAATAATCCACAACACTCTGAGCACGCTTTTGTGATAGTATCTGATTTTGCTTGGCATCGCCCACGTCGTCGGTATGACCGGCTATTTCTATCCTTAGTGTAGGTTGTTGTTTCAATTGCTCTATCAGCTTGTTAAGCTCAGTAAGCGATTTGTCTTGCAAATCCGCTTTGCCCGTTTCAAAATAAATATTGCTTAATATTCCATAAGCGTTTAGGTTGAAAGGCTCTAATGAAATATCTAATCGGTAGCCTTCCGCTTTGCTTTTCTGACTATAATCAAAAGACAAACTCTTGTAAAAATAACCCGGAGCACTTACATATACTCCCCATTCAGATCCATTGGGTAAGGTCGTAAGGTAATGTCCCGTACTTGCATCTGACATAAACCGCTGCACGATTTTGTTGGTTTTCAAATCTACCAATTCGATGAGGGCTTTGATTGGCTTTTTGGTTTTGGAATCGGCTACGGCACCTTTCAAGAAATTCACCACACTAAACTGTTTCTTGAGTTCTTCTGGTAATTGGAAACGATACAATCTCGAAACACGCTGATTTCCCAATCGCTTGGTATCTAAAGAATAATACCCGTACCCGCCATCAGAAGTAATGACGAGCGCAACCTGATTGTCGGAAGTATTGATAGGATAACCTAGATTTCGAGGGGTTTTCCAACCCGTAGCCGTACTATCGGAGAAGAATAAATCATATCCACCAAAACCTTCATGCCCTTCAGAAGCAAAAAATAAGGTATGCCCATTGGCATGTAAAAAAGGAGACGCTTCATCTGCCACTGTGTTGATATCTTTTCCGAGATTTTGGGCGGGTGTCCATTGGTTATTTGCTTTTAACATACTAAACCAAACATCTCGCCCACCCGCTCCTCCTGGCCTATCCGAAATAAAATAGAGGATTCGACCATCGGGCGAAAGTGTAGGCTGCGACTCCCAATAATGAGAGTTGACAGCCATTCCCAAATTAGTTGGCTTTTCCCAATCTTCTCCGTATTTGTGACTGATGTACAAATCACAGCTCCCGTAGCCGTCGTTGCGATTGCAAGCCGTAAAAACCAGTGTTCTACCGTCAGCTGAGAGCGTAGCGGTGCCCTCATTGTCGGCAGTGTTGATTTTTTCGGAAATAGATGCAGGTATGCCCCATTTACCTTCTTTGTAAGAGGTCACAAACAAATCTTCGTCGTTTTCGGGCTTGAGCGCCGTAAAAACCATCGTCTCACCGTCGGCAGTAAGAGCCGGAAAATATTGTAAAATAAACTGATTGACTGTATCAGATAGCTCTTCAGGATGAATCACCCAGGCATTCAAAATTTCTTTTTCGGCATAAGTACAAGTAGCCAATTGTCGTTGGGCACGCTTTAGTGCCATACTGTTGGGTTTAAAAAAAACGATATAGTGTTCTAAATCTTTTTTGGCTTGTGCATATTCCCCTGCCCGAAGGTGAAATTCGATAAGCTTCTGATACGCTGACGCAAACTGCGGCGCGTCGGGCCGAAGATTCACGCTTTTACGATAAGATTGAAGTGCCAATTCGGGCTGGGTAAATACGTCATAAAGCTGTCCTTTCCGAAAATGGGCTTCGGCTAGCGTAGAGTCGTATTTGAGGGCTTCATCTACCCACTGACTTGCTCGCCCAAAGTCTTTTTCGTTAAAAAACTTAGTACTTTTCTCAAAAGCCTCGAGGGCTTTTTTGTTGGAAGAAGAACTTACATAAGCCGAAGCCTGTGCCTGACAGAAATAGGGGCGTACCCCACTTATCACTATAAACAAACCAAAAGCTAAGATTATTTTCATGCGTGGTTTCAATCAATAATACGCCATTCTACCCTACGATTTTGGCGGCGGTTTTCGTCTGATATATTTTCAACTAAAGGTTTGGTACTTCCAAAACCTTTGGCCTGTAGTCGAGTTGGCATTACTCCCGCTTGTTGTAGATAATCAACAACGGTAAGCGCTCTTCTCAACGACAAATCCATGTTTTTATCTTGTTGGCCTACGTCATCGGTGTGACCTTCAATCTGTATTTTTAAATATGGATATTTCAATAAGTAATCAGCCAATTGTTTGAGCTCCCCTGACGACGTAGAATCCAAATCGGTTTTATTATTTAAAAAAAGAATATTTTTTATCCTTATACTCCGATTTTGCTCCCATTTCCACAAAACTACATCTAATGATGGCGAAGCACTTTTCAACAATGAATCCAGCTCCAACTCCCAATGGAGGGGATAATATCCTTCTTTCTCAATAGAAACGTTTACTTTCACATTTTTGGGGTAAACAAACAAAAATTTTCCCGTGGAGTCATCAGAAGTATAATTTGATACTTGATTTGATGAGTCATGTATGCTCTGAATTGTAACACGAGCTCCCAAGGGTTCGGATGTCTGACCATCTCTTACCATTCCTTTTATAAACATCACTACAGGGCACCATGCTACCAAGGAATCGGGCAAGGGTGTACGACAAATCACCGTTTGCGGCAAATTTTGGTAAATGCGTTGTGTAGCATGATATTGATAAGAATATAGCATTTCTTGGCAATCTGGTGAAATATAAAAGCCTATTTGATGAGCATGATCATTGAGAGGGTAACCAAAATGAGCGGGTTGTGACCAGTTTGCCTTTATTTTTTTTGAAACAAATACATCAAAACCACCCATACCTTCGGGCCCATCAGAAGAAAAAAACAGCGACACGTTGTTGGTATGGATAAAAGGGGAAATCTCATCAAATTCAGTATTGATTAGAGAACCTAGGTTTTGGGGAATTTGCCAAAAACCTTCCGCATCTGCTTCACTTACCCAAATATCCTTTCCTCCTTGGCCGCCAGGGCGGTCTGATGAAAAATACAAAGTATGTCCATCAGCCGAAAGACTAGGTTGCGATTCCCAATGGGGTGAATTAATGACTTTTCCTAAATTTCGAGGAGTTGACCATTGGGTTCCTGTTTTTCGAGTTTCGTACAAATCGCATTTGCCATAACCATCGCTACGGTCACAGGCAGTAAATATCAACATACGCCCATCGGCAGAAATTGCACAGGTACCTTCATTTTGGGAAGAATTGATGTTAGTAGAGATAGAAACAGGGGAAGTCCAGCCCGATGTGGTTCGCTCACTTATCACAATATCCTCATCACCGTTATTTATCGTAAATATCAACGAAGTTAAATCCGCCGTCATCACAGGATAGCTTTGATGAAGCTTTGCATTCAAAAACACAGGAAGTGGCGAATTTTGAACCGAAGCGCGGGTCTTTTCCCACTCTTTTTGGGCAAATAAGCTTTGCTTTAAACTTCGCTTGATGCTTCTTGAAGTAGCATTGGCGGCATTAGGGTGCAATCTAAGATAGTCTTCGAGATACTTTTGGGCAATCTGATAAGACCCTTCTTGTAGATAATGTTCTCCTAGTATTTTGTAAATATTTGAAAAAGCTATTTCATTAGAATCAAGAGCCACGGCTCTTTCAAAATACCTCAATACCTCCTTTTCTTTATCTAACTCATGGGATAATATTTGGCCAATGCGCATATAAGGCGCCGCAAAATTACTATCTATTTCTACCACTTGTTGGTATAAAGCCAAGGCTTGTTTGCTATCAAAAGGCAGTATTCGTTCGGCCGACTGATAAAGCCTTAATGCTTTTGGGGAGGTTTTGTGCTGAGCAAAAACTTGCGAAATGAAGAAAAAAGAGAAAAAATACTTGCAAAAACAGCCTAACGATACACTTCTTGCTAAGGAATATCCATGTATTTGTGAGTTTGTAATGAAATACGCCATTGAGGGTGCTGTTTTACATACTCAACGATAAGGGGCGTCATTTCTTGTACACGGCTCCATTCGGGTTGTAAAAGCAAAATACAATTATCACTGACCAAGGCAGCATGCTTTTCGGCAAACTCAAAATCAGACTTATTGTACACGATTACTTTTAATTCGTGCGCTTGTGCATAGACACTTTCGTGGGGGGCTTTAAATTTTTTAGGCGAAAAACAAACCCAATCCCACTTCCCCGACATAGGGTGCGCTCCCGAAGTTTCGATATTGGTCTGAAAACCAGCCGCTTTCAAAGCTTCTGTAAGCTCCTCTAAAGGATACATCAGTGGCTCCCCACCCGTAACCACCGCCATACGAGCAGGATACTGCAAAGCTTCTTGTACAATATTGTCAATACTTAGTTTGGGATGAGCCTCCGCATCCCACGAATCTTTGACATCACACCATACACAGCCCACATCGCAGCCCCCAAGGCGAATAAAATAAGCCGCCTTGCCACTGTGAAATCCTTCGCCTTGCAAAGTATAGAAGGCCTCCATTACAGGTAGAGACGCCCTTTGCAGGGGCGTCTCTACAAAATTGTTGTATTGATCCATAATCCGCTTCTATGCGTCAATGAATGACTCGACTATTTTAAATCTTGAATGTCCAACATTCCGATGGGCTTGCCTCCGTCTGTGACTAAGATTGTATCGACACTTGTCTTTTTAAACAACGCGGCAGCGGCATCCAAAAGAGCATCGGCTTCAATCGACACAGGCATTTTGTATTCAAACTCTCCTACTGTTTTGCTCAACACATCACGGCCCTCATTTGAAAGCTTACGACGCAAATCTCCGTCTGTAAATACGCCTTTTACGCTTCCATCAGGATTGACAACAGTCACGCACCCAAAGCCATATTCGGTCATTTTGACGATAGCATCCGCCAAAATAGTATCAGCTGATACGATAGGATTGATACCATTGATAGCCTCTCCTACCGATACCGTAATCAAACGCGTATGCTCCACAAACTGCTGAGTACCAATAGCCGTAAAGTTATTCTCGGTCAAAGTCTTCATGATTTTCCAAGGCACGGTGATAGTATGGCATCCCAAATCGATGGCATTGCGCACATGTTCGGCATTGCGTACCGACGAAAACATTACTTTGGAATCCGAACCATAAAAATTCACCATTTCTACACACTCTCCAATAAGCTTGATAGCATCATAGCCTTGGTCTTGCATTCGCCCCGCCAATACACAAATGTAGCTAGCACCCGCGCACAGAGCCATATAGGCTTGCTGAATGGTGTATACAAGGTGTACGTTGACCATCATACCACGGTCGCGGAGCATTTTACAAGCGCGTACGCCTTCAAGCGAAACCGGAATTTTAAAGACCGTTTTGGTGGGGTCAAGCCCGAGCGCTAGCTGACGCTCTGCATCTTTGAGAATATCTTCGGCAGTATCACCAAGAGCTTCAATCTGAAGTACGGGTACGATTTTGGAAAGTTTTACAATCATGGCATCCAAGTCGGTAACGCCTTCGCGGTGCATGAAAGTAGGGGTAGTAGTAAGACCCGCTAAAAAACCGAGTTGAAAAGCATTTTCGATTTCTTTTAAGTCGGCTGAATCAAGGTATAATTCCATTTTTAATTGGTTACGCGTTAGGTTTATCCGTGGTATACGGCACAAAATTTCGGCAAAGGTCGCAAAAAAATAGAGGAACTCAATATGAAAGATTTGATTTAGTCAAGTATTGAAACTTTAGGTACTTCCACAATCTCGGCCTTCAAGTATCGTCCATAGGTAGTATACACCCATCTCTCCACTTTATGTTTTTCACTATAATGGCTCGAATACCACCCTTCACTCAAACTTAAACGCACTTCTTGTTCTTTTTCGTCAGATACTTTCATTGAAAAATCGGTTGTAAAATTAGGAGAAGGATGCCAAATCTGATGCATGGGCAAATCAACAGGCGCATTCTCTAACCAATCTTCTACAATCCAGTGCAATTGTCCCTTTGTTTTGGTAACTCTTCGGCGATGAATGATATTTTTCCCCAACTGCCCGAAAGCACGTATATATCCTTCAAAAATCACAACTGAGCTATCAGTACTTGTCCACTGTCCCTCTGCTTTTTTGACCCAATGATACCACACAAATCGTGGCCCTTTTTGCATTTGGTCGTAAGTATCTAGCATGAGGGTATTGTGCGAAGCTGTACCAGCAAAATACTTTATCCATTGCTCATCGGTATTGTACAAATACGAACCTGCATCTCGCAAGATATTTTCTCCTTTGACCCAGATATCCAAATGCAAATTGTCGGCTTGAAAAGGCCGGTTTTTGTACGCTCCACACCTAACAAAGGTCAGTACACTTTCTTCTTTAAAACTATAATATCCTCCAATATCAAAGTGCTGAAGAGATAGTTGGGAAACATCTTTTTTGGGTAATTGAGAAGTGCTTAATCCATACCAAAAAGTTTCGTCGGTATTTTCACGCTGTTGTCCAAGTACTGCCGCCAAAGCGGATAATTGAGGGCGATAATCACGAAAATGAGCATCTGATAGCGGAAAAAACAGCGCGCCGTCGTTGTTGCCGTAGTTGGGCAGCCAACCCGTAATGTCATCTTGACATGCTTCCAAAAATGCTAGCGATTTTCTAGCTCTCTCATACAATACTTCATCAAAACGCTCATGATTGAGATGCGCCAAACGAATCCCCCAAGTGAGCAATTGTACCACCACGCGGTGATAATTCATCGAAAACTGCAAAAAAGTGCCGTCTTCGTAGATTTGGTACGCTACTTCTTCTTCAAACCATTTTTTACCTTTTGCCTTCCAGCGTTTTGATTCAGGAAAATAAGGGTACAATACCCCCACTAAATACAACGTGAGGGTTTCGGTAATAGCGTGATTGTTTCTGACAGCAATCCTCGAAAAATCAATATTGGCTTCCACATGCCGCATTTGCCAATAAACAATGTGCATGATGCGTTCAAAACGCTCGGTAGTCAAAGCTGGGCTATGCTTATAATAATGTAGAGCAAAGGTCCAATTGAGTACCCTCAGCGACATTTCTTGACTGCAACGCCAGTTGGGGCCGCAATTGACGGGATTGGCCGCAATCCAGCCATCAATCTCGCTAAAAACAGTTTCCGAAAAATCGGTTTGAGTAGATAAGTCATAACGAATCAGGGGATACAAAAACGCAAATCGGGACTTTTCCCATACATATTTGATGTCTCCTGCCGTAGACGAAAAATCTGGAATTTGGGTCCAATGCCGCGTAGCGTCGTAGCGATAGCCATTGGAAGGGTTTACTAACCAATCTTTAACTTGATAGTATTTGGCACTAAAAAACAGGATATTTCCTGACTGATATTCGGCTATCTGCTGCTGCAGTTTAGGCGAAGGGCCTGCCTTAGAGAAGGATAAAAGACTGTTTTTACTTTCGAAAAAAAAAGAAACAGGTAGCTCACGCCATTTTTCTACAGAAATCCACCTTTCAAAAGGAGGTGATGTAGGAAAAGCAGCTTTGAGTAGTCCTGTTTTTCGACGTACTTCATACCACACTCGAAACCACGCATAACGCGGCCCCATGTTGCGTAATATTTGAAAAAAAGCCCACATTCCTTCAGAAAGAGAAAGAGCCATGACTTGGGGCCACGGCTCTCATGCATGTGTTTTTGTTGTACTATTTTTCTTCCTCTACCTCTTTGGTTTCGGTAGCTGCCTCAAATACCTCTGGTAAATATTTCAAAAGGATATTGTACCAGTTGATAATCTTACGCATATCAGACAAATACACTTTGTCGCTATCATAGCCTGGCAAAACCTCCGACATAAAATCTACCAACTGATAGTCTGAAAGGGCTTTGGCATCCAATGTTTTATCTTTGTATTTGGCATGAATTGACAAAAACACATCCGCTAAAGGAGTGGCTTTTTGGTCGTCAGCCATAAAAATAGAAATATCTTTCAACACCGACACTCTAGCAGAAGCGCCCATCATTGACTTGTCACGTTTGTCATCTAAGCTCTCGACGATTACACCTCCACGACCAGGTTTTAAAATGCGGTAAAGACCGCTTTTGCCCGAAAAATTGGCAATCTCTTTCAACAATTCCATATGATAGTAATGATTTTTGCGATGTTAATTTTAGCAATCAGGGCGCAAAAATAAAAGTTTTTTCAAACGTTTTACATCAAATCTAAAGGAATTAATCCTTTGCCAACAAATAGCCCCTTACCAAAGTTAATTCTATCAAACCCAACAATTAGCATCCAGAATCAGTAGATTTGTAGCTTATTCCCCATTTATATTTGTCAGTATTCATTCACTTGCCACCCTTATCCAATGCGAAGCGTTCTTATATTTTTAATGTTCTGTATTGCTACTAGTACCTTTGCTCAATCCGACACTACCATTACGCTACAAGCCATTACGGGGCTTCAATATGACCTCGCCAGATTTGCAGTCAAGCCTTCTCAAAAGGTCACTATTGTGTTCAAAAATGTGGACGATATGGCTCATAACCTCGTTTTTACCCAGCCCGGCAAACGCCTCTCCGTAGTAGAAACAGTCATCAAAATGGGAGATAAAGCCCAAGCTACCAACTATGTCCCAGCATCTACCGAAGTGTTGGCCGCCAGCAAAATATTGATTCCCAATTCAACCGAAACGTTTTCATTTGTGGCTCCTCCCCAAGAGGGAGTATACCCTTATGTATGTACTTATCCGGGGCATGGCTATGTCATGTATGGTGCTATGTATGTGACTACTAAGGCATTGCCTCCTCTTAGCAAAGATGCTAACATTCCTCCTACGCGTCAAATCGACGCGCCCGTCGAAATAGTTTCGCCGCATCCGTTTCCGCTGGAGTATCCTCTCATTTATCGCACTTTCATGCCAGACTGTGGCCCTGCGGCTATTGCGGTGGCTATCAATCCCAACCATTCTTATTGCTTTGATGCTGGCAAGTGTTATTTACGCTATGCTTGGACGGGGGGATTTGTGGACAACACCGCCCATTGGAAAGGCAACGGCAACGCGCTTGCTGCTATCAAAGGAATGATTTATTTCAAAGACAAAGTCACTTATCCACTGCGTATTGGAAAAGCTGATAAGCTCCCCGAAGTGCATTTTAAAGGATATTCGCTCCAAAAACGTTTGCCCGTTTTCAGCTATACCCTCGACGGCGTAGCAGTCAAAGAAACCTTAAAAAGCTTGATAGATGATAGCGGGCTATCACGTACATTTTCGTTTGGAAAACCCACTCAACAAACTTTATATTTTGTAACACAAACCGACGACGGCATCGTTTATAAATCATCTACCGGCAAGTGGACCAATGGAGTACTGATGATTCCGAAAGGTACCACTCAACTTACGCTCACCATGAAGCGCCAAACGGCGACTCATTCGGTTCATCATCACTAGATTTTTATTTTTTTGCTCGACTCATTCATTTGTAGATTTTTTTTCAAAATGACCCGACCAATTTCTTTGCTTAGATACTTTCTGTTTACTTTTTTTATTGTTTCGGCATCTACCTGTGTAGTCATAGCTCAACGTGATACCATCACGAATTACTACGAAACTGAGCAAATAAAACTTCCCAAGGGCCTCCGTGCCGAAACAGGTGGCTTGGATTTTATGCCTGATGGACGCTTGATAGCTTGTTTTCATTTGGGAGAGGTTATGACTTATAATCCCAAAACGAAAGTTTGGAAAAAATTTGCCGAAGGTCTTCATGACCCACTAGGCGTGGTAGCTATCAGCAACAGCGAGATTTTGGTCATGCAACGTCCCGAACTCACCCGTATTAAAGATACCAACGGTGACGGCATAGCTGATGTCTACGAAACCGTCACGGACGATTTCGGGATGTCGGGCAACTACCATGAGTTTGCGTTTGGGCCTTTGAAAGATAAAGAGGGCAATTACTTCATTGCGCTCAATGTAGCCTCCAATGGCGCAGGAATCCGCCCCGAAATCCGTGGCACTTACGATTCACTAAGCCGCGAAGGTCGGATGTATTCGTGCGTACCATACCGTGGCTGGGTGATGAAATACAACGTAAAAACCAAAAAATTAGAGCCTTATGCCTCGGGTTTCCGCTCACCGAATGGCCTAGGATTTGACGCAAAAGGACGGCTATATGTATCTGACAACCAAGGAGACTGGCGCGGCACTAGCCCGCTTTACCATGTCGAAAAAGGTAAATTTTATGGTCATGTGGCGAGTCTTATTTGGGAAAAGGATTTTCCTCGTATCAAGCCACTTTCACTACCGGTAGAGAAGCTCGATAGTATGCGTACGCGTGAGGCTATTGCCTTTCCTCATACCGAAATTGCCCATTCCGTGACCCAGCCACTCCTAGACAATACGGGTGGTAAGTTTGGACCTTTTACGGGTCAAATGTTCATTGGAGAAATGGACTATCCACGTCTTGTGAGACTTTTGTTTGAAGAAATCAACGGCCAAATGCAAGGAGCTTGCGTTGCATTTGGCGATGGCACCGGACTGTTGAAAGGAAACAATCGATTGGTTTTTGATAAAAATGGTGACTTATGGGTAGGTCACAATGACCACGGATGGGTAGGCGATGAAGGTCTTTCGCGTATTCATTGGAAAGGCAAAGTACCGCTCGACATCATGGCGATGAACCTTAGCAGCGACGGTTTTGAGTTGACTTTCTCACTACCCGTCGATGCTGCGGTGGCATCCAACCCTTCACTTTACAAATTTCAGCGCTATTATTATAAATACCACCGCCCCTATGGTTCGCCCAAAACCGATATTGCTGATGTAGCCGTAAAAGAAGTAAAAGTATCTCCCGATGGAAAAAAAGTAAGCATAAAACTGGCTGAACTCAAAGCTGGCTATGTATATGACCTCAAAATGGGAGAACTCAAAACTCCCAATGGTCAACTGCTAATGAATCGTGCTATCTATTATACGCTGAATCAGCTACGGAAATAATTGCTATCAGCATAAAAAAAGCCTTCCCAAGTTTCTAGGAAGGCCTTTTTTATTAACAAGAAAATCAAGCAATTACATTTTTAATCACCTTTCCAGAGACATCTGTCAGCCGGAAATTTCGGCCTTGAAATTCGTAGATGAGTTTTTCGTGGTCAAAACCCAGTTGATGCAAAATCGTGGCTTGTAAATCGTGAATATGCGTACGGTCTTTAACTCCAAAGTACCCAAGTTCGTCGCTTTCGCCCATGCTAAAACCTCTTTTTACTCCTCCTCCTGCCATCCAACACGTAAAAGCATCGGTATGATGGTCACGGCCTTTGAAAGGCATTTTTTTGCCATTTCGGTTTTCTTGCATGGGTGTTCGGCCAAATTCGGTACCCCATACCACCAAGGTTTCATCAAGCATACCACGTTGTTTCAAATCCAACAACAAGGCCGTCATGGCTTGGTCGATTTGATTGACTTTATCGCGCAGCCCAAACTCCAAAGAAGTACCTTTTCCGTCGCCGTGGGTATCCCACCCCCAATCGTATAGTTGTACAAAACGTACGCCTTTTTCTACCAGTTTACGAGCAAGGAGGCAGTTGTTGGCAAAAGAAGCTTTTCCCGGCTCGGTGCCATATAACTGATGAATGTAAGCGGGTTCTTTGCTTATATCCATTACTTCGGGCACGGATACTTGCATTTTGAAGGCCATTTCATACTGCGCAATCCGCGCCAATGTCTCGGGGTCTTTAAATTCCTCGTATTGCTGCCGATTTACTTCCGACAAAGCATCAATGGCTTTTTTGCGCAAATCGCGGTCTAGTCCACCTGGGTCACTCAAAAAAAGCACGGGGTCGCCTTCGGAGCGGCATTGTACACCTTGGTACACCGAAGGCAAAAACCCACTACCCCACACTGACTTTCCAGCATCGGGGGCTTTACCACCCGAAGTAAGCACCACAAAACCCGGCAAATTTGAGTTTTCGGAGCCTAGTCCGTACGTCACCCACGAACCCATAGACGGACGTCCTAGCCGCGCACTACCTGTGTGCATAAATAGCTGCGCAGGGGCATGATTGAACTGATCGGTATACATTGCCTTCAAAAACGACATCTCGTCGGCGACTTTTGGCAAGTGAGTAAAGTAATCAGACATCCACGCGCCTGATTGGCCGTGTTGCTTAAACACTCCCACCGACCCCAGCATATCAGGTACTCCACGAATAAAAGCAAATTTTTTCCCCTCCAAAAAAGAAGGTGGGCAAGGCTTCCCGTCGAGTTTGGCAAGTTCGGGTTTGTAATCCCAAAGCTCCAACTGAGAAGGTGAGCCGCACATATGTAAGAAAATAACGGCCTTTGCCTTAGCGGCAAACTGCGTTATTTTAGGATCTAAAGGATTGGTAATAATGGGCGCACTTACTTTTTTTTCTGATCCACATCCGCTAAAAATTGTCCCCAAGGCCATCATTCCTAGCCCTGAAGTGCATTGTTTTAGAAAATGCCGCCGTGTTTCTAACAGCGCCGACTCTATTTGAAGTTCTTCTTGAAGTTTCATTCAGTTTTAATAGAAAAAACGATGTGTTTTTGAAAAAGCAAGTTAGCAAATTTTGATGGGTATTGTCTTTAAATTGCCCTACAAAGTATTTAATTTTTTAACTACCTAGCGATATGCTTTCCGCAATAGGCCGTTTAATCAAGCAAATACGCAAAATCAAACCAGATTTTATTGTAAATTACCCTGAATCTCCTCAAACCCCGCGCCTTTAGGCTGGGGCTAAAAATAGGGCAATATCGCCGAGGCTTTAGCCCTGAATTTCAACTATTCAATTTGAAAAAGTCAGGGCTAAATCCCTTCATATACCCTCCTTGTTACTTCTTGCCCCAGCCTGAAGGCCTGGGGTTTGAGCATTATATTATATATAATATCCCGTCTAATTCTGCTTAATTAATTAAACAGAAGCGAAAGATTTTTGTGTACTTACTCGAACATAATTCATTGATTTTGAACAAACAACTACCGCAACAGACCGTGATTAACCGCGAAGCGGCTCCCACTTAGAAAAGGTTTTACCCTCTTAATGAGTTTCCGGGGTGATTGCCTAAAAATTGCTTATAGCCTACTTTTTATTGCCTAGAGCTAAGTAGTCACATTATTTATATAGTCTAAACTATTTGGAAAAATAATAGAGTATGCTTTTCTTTCAATTCCAAAAACCAACACCTACCATTATCTTGAATTTAACCGAACAGTCTGTCGAAACATTAGCCCCCGACGCAGCTTCCCTAAAAGCAGGAAAAGCTCTTTCAAACGCCGCTGGCTGGGTTACTATTTCATACAATCAACGCGTGCTATGGGGTGAAATCAAAGGGAGTGGTTCCAAACCTTACCGCACCCAAATCGATTTACAGAATATTGCCTTCAAATGCACCTGTCCTTCGTTTAAGTTTCCGTGCAAACATGGCCTTGGGCTGATGCTGGCTTTTGCCAAACAAAAAGAAGCGTTTACCCAAACCGACGATGAGCCTGATTGGGTCAAAGAGTGGATAGAAAAACGCACCCAAAAAGCCGAAGCGAAAAGCGAAGCCCCCAAAGAAAACACCTCAGCGGATGAGGAAAAAGCGAAAAAAAGCAAAGAAAAACGCCAAAATGAGCGGCTCTCACAGGTAGAAGGTGGGGTGGCCGAGCTACGTCTTTGGCTGAAAGATTTGATAAGAACAGGATTGATTCAACTCCCGACAAAAGAAAGGCGTTTTTTTGAACAAACGGCGGCACGTATGATTGATGCCAAAGCATCGGGATTGGCGGGGAGAGTACGCACTTTGCGAGATTTGGATTATATCCAAAACGACGATTGGCAACGCAAAGCCCTCGAAATAACGGCGGAGTTATTTTTGCTTCTGGAAGCTTTTAAAAACCTTGATTCTCTTCCTCCTCTTTGGCAACTCTCGGTCAAAAACCTGATTGGTTGGAGCCAATCGCCCAAAGAATTGCTTCAAAATCCCGAGGCAGAAAGAATCAAGGACATTTGGATGGTATTAGGACAACACCAAGAAGAAGCCGAAGGAATCATCATCCAACGCAATTGGCTTTTAGGAACAGCCACCGACCGTACTGCCCTGATTCTCAATTTCGGCACACCGTTTTCGCCATTAGAAAATACCATCCTGCCCGGAACTATCATTGAAGCTGAATTAGTATTTTTTCCTGCGGTAGTTCCGCAACGTGCCACGTTAGGAGTCCAAAAAGGCTTTGTATCGGAGTTGAGTTTTGAGCTTAATTTTTGTGACGGATGGCACGAGGTATATACCAAACGCTCGCAGCTTTTGCGGCAGTTTCCCTTTATCAATGACGTATCTTTTGTGATTGAAAATCTGCGTCTTGTGGTAGAAAATCAGCAGCCTATTTTGTGCGATCAGGAAGGCTTCTTTCATCCCATTGTTCCGCCTTGGGAGGAAACCAAACTCCTCAATCTGATGGCTTTTAGTGGATTTCAACCTGTCACTATGGCAGGTGTTTATCGACAAAACGGCTTTCTGCCGCTAGGTATTTTCCAACATAATAAATACATCCTACTCTAAACAGTATGTGGGAACAAATCATCCATACCGCCTTACTCGGCACCGACAAGCTGAGTTTTGACGACAAGCTTTTACCAGAGACTTTACAGCAAACGCTAGGCAGTTTTCCTTCAGACGACAAAGAAGGACATTTTTTGAAAATGGCGGCGTTGGTTCATTTTTATCAACAAAGTGGCAAAATACCGCCACGTTTTACGGGAACACTTCCAACGGTTTTTGAGGAAGAAACGCACGTTTTAGCTCCCCCAAAGTTGTCGGCTTTGCTTCAAGAAATCATAGAAGTACATACTTACTATCGAAATCATTTGCTCGACCTCTGGTTTGACAAGCTCATTGCTAATGAACAACTTATCCAGCCTGCGCAACTTGTCTCTTTAGTAATGCTAGAAAGTGCGCTGCCTCAAAAATTCAGGCCCAAAATCCTGAAAGTCATAGGAAAGAAAGGGCTACAAATCTTGGCCTACAAAACCAATATCGAATCATGGCAAACGCTTCCTGATGAGCTTGTATGGCAAGAAGGAAAACTAAGCGAACGGCGCGTATTTTTCACTAATCTTCGCCAAACCAATCCCCAAAAAGCGATTGAACTTCTCCAAACTACTTGGACGCAAGAGTCATTGGGCGATAAAAAAGCTTTTTTGGAAGTAATAGAAGCCTCTTTTCAGCCTTCTGATATTGCTTTTCTGGAGGATACGTACTCCGAATTTCAATTCACACCCAAAGAGCGTAAAGGTCAAAAAGAATGTCGCGCTATTATTGCGCGGCTGTTGTTGCGCGACTCAAATAGTGCGTTTTTCCAACAAACTCAGCAAAGTTTACTACCTTATTTTGAAACCGAAAAAGGGAAAGGTCTTCTAAGTTTGGCATTTGGGCTAAAAACCATTTCTCTCAAACTTCCTTCGTCGGACGATGCCTTTTGGAATACCGAAACAATGCTTTCGAGCTATGGTTTTGAGGCAGCTCCTGATGCGGCTATTTTTCCAACCAATGCCCTTTATTGGCTTGCGTGTTTGATAGAGACTCTGCCTTTTGAATTTTGGCCAACTCACTTAGCCAAAAATTTGGAAGAAAGTCTTCAATACTTTCTATCTGAGCCTTTTATAGTAAAAATAGAAAAACAAAACAGGGCGATTTTGAAAACAAGTCTTATCACTAATGCCCAAAAATTCAAAAATATCGCCTTAGCCGAAGCCCTTCTGAAAGTCGTTGATTTCAATGAACAGCCAAGTTTATTGACGATTTTGCCCGCGTCTTTTTGTGAAAACTACCTTATCCAACAAAAACAAGCCTTGAATCTCGCGTGGCTAGAAGCCTGCTTTGGTCATTCCTCCACTAAGTGGTCAATCGAATTTTCGCATCATATTTTGCAAGAGGCTTTTCTTGAAAGCACCACCAAAAACAAATACCTATCAGAGCATATTGGCGTGATGATGACCCGATACTTGCACCCTGCGTCGCTGTCTTTTTTAGAAAACTTGAAGACTTCGCCTACGCAAACAAACAACTATTACTATGTCAGTCACTGGGAAAAGTGGTTTGTAAACCCCCTCCACAGATGTATCGACCTCAGCACGCGCATCGAAAATTTCGCTCATCAAGACTAAGATTCAAAAAATTAACCAATACGACCTCATGAATTTATTACGCCAACACGCCGAAGTACAATTTTCGGAAGAAATAGAAGAACTAAAAAAACAGGATTCGGGACACTTGCCACCCAATTGGCACCTTTCTCCCCAATCCGTCGTCATGTATTTGATGGGGGCTAAACTAAAAAATGGTTTTGAAGTCTCTCCTAAATACATCGGCGACCGCCGACTCATGGAAATTGCCGTGGCTACCCTCACCACCGACCGCGCTTTGCTCCTGTACGGCTTGCCCGGTACGGCCAAATCGTGGGTGTCTGAGCATTTGGCGGCGGCTGTGTCGGGCGATTCGACTTTGCTCATCCAAGGAACGGCAGGCACGGGTGAGGAAGCGATTCGGTATGGGTGGAACTATGCCCGCTTGCTCGCCGAAGGCCCCACCGAAGGCGCGCTAGTCACTACTCCCATGATGACTGCCATGAAAGACGGAAAAATAGCCCGTATTGAAGAATTGACGCGTATTTCGGCCGATGTGCAAGATACGCTGATTACGATTCTTTCAGAAAAATCAATGCCCATTCCCGAACTCAGCACCGAAGTCCAAGCGATCAAAGGGTTTAATGTGATTGCCACTGCCAACAACCGCGACAAGGGTGTGAACGAATTGTCGGGTGCGCTCAAACGTCGTTTCAATACGGTCATTCTGCCCGTTCCTGACTCCGCCGACGAAGAAGTCGATATTGTACGTCGTCGGGTAGCAAGTATGGCCAAAACCCTCGACCTGCCCGCCCAAGCTCCTGCTTTGGTGGAGATTCAGCGGATTGTAAAGATTTTTCGTGAATTGCGCAGCGGCGCTACCGAAGACGGCAAAATAAAGCTCAAAACCCCTACCGGCACCATGAGTACTGCCGAGGCGATTTCGGTCGTCAACAATGGGTTGGCGTTAGCGGCTCATTTTGGGGATGGGGTGCTCAATGCCCAAGACCTCGCCGCCGGCCTTGTAGGAGCCGTAGTAAAAGACCCCGTACAAGACAAAGTGGTATGGAAAGAATACCTCGAAACCGTCGTCAAAACGCGTGAAGAGTGGAAAGACATCTACCGCGCTTGTCGGGAATTGAGTATTTAATTTTGAGATAAACCATGCCTATTCATATTCTCGGGATTCGTCACCACGGAGTGGGGTCGGCCAAAAATGTACGTGAGCAGCTAAAACTACTGCAACCTGACATGATTTTGGTAGAAGGCCCGCCCGAAATCACCGACACCCTCCAACGCATCGGCCACCCTGACCTCAAGCCGCCCGTATCGGTGATGGTTTATAATACCGAAAATCCCAAACAATCGGTGTTTTATCCCTTTGCCGAATATTCACCCGAATGGGTGGCGGCGGCCTATGCCCACCAAAACAACATTCCGCTTCGGGCCATCGACTTGCCGGCAGCCATTGGTTTTCAAATGGCTAATGACGAAATAAAAGAAGCCTCCGAAGCAGCCGAAAACCCCAACGAACCGCTGGAGAATGAGGAAGTTTTGGAACCTATGGAAGGAATCGTTGTCCGCGACCCGCTCCACTACCTTGCCGACATCGCAGGCTTTAGTTCAGGGTCGCAGTTTTGGGAACATTATTTTGAAAAACAACATTTCCCGCTTCACCCTACAGAGCACTTTGAAGCAGTAACAATGGCGATGACCGCCCTGCGCGATGAGCAAATACCTTCTGTCCTCGAAAAAGAAAACCACTATCGAGAAGCTTACATGCGGGAGTTGATGCGAAAAGCGCAAAATGAATTGTACCAAAACATCGTGGTAGTATGTGGGGCATGGCACGCACCCGCTCTCCTCGACCTCGACAAAACCGCCAAAGCAGATAGCAAGATTCTGAAGTCGTTGCCCAAAACAAAAATAAAAACAATGGCTACGTGGATTCCGTGGACAAACAAGCGTCTTTCGCTGACCTCGGGCTACGGTGCGGGAATCGAATCGCCAGGCTGGGCCGAACATCTCTGGAAAACACCCCACGAATATGACCTACGTTGGCTCACCAAGGTGGCGTCGGTTTTTCGCAAAAAACAAGTCGATATTTCCACGGCGCACGTCATTGAGGCAAGTCGATTGGCTGAAAGTTTGGCTGCCCTCCGCCAACAAGCCAATCCTAATTTGGGAGAACTCAACGAAGCGGTGTTGGCCGTGATGTGCATGGGAGATGGCATCATGCTCAATTTGGTGAGGGAAGAGCTAATTGTGGGCAAAAAACTGGGCAAAGTACCCGACGATGTCCCCAAAGTACCGCTGCAAGGAGACTTTGAGCGCACGCTCAAAAGCCTACGCCTTCCGCTCACAGCCAATGCCAAACAGTATGATTTGGATTTAAGAAACGAGAATGACCTCCAACGAAGCATCTTCCTGCATCGCCTTGAGCTATTGGGGATGACCTGGCCCAAACGCGCCGATAGCCGCAGCAAAGGTACTTTTCGGGAATCTTGGACGCTAGAATGGGAGCCCGAAATGATGATTTCGTTGATTGAGAAAGCTTACCTCGGCAATACCATCGAGATAGCCACGCAGCAGGTAGTGATTCAACAACTCGAAACCGAAACATCGGTAGGCAATATCGCCCTGTTGATTCAGCGGGCTATTCCGGCCGAATTGTTTGGGGTGATGGAGCTGCTTCTTACCAAACTCAACGACCTTGCCACCCTCTCATCGGATGTCATTGATCTGATGACGGCCTACCCTCCTTTGGTCCAAATCAGTCGCTATGGCAATGTCCGCAAAACTGACCTTAGCCTAATGCAGGGGCTAGTAGAGCGGCTTATCATCCGCATTTGCATCGGCTTGCCCAACGCCTGCTATGGCCTTGACGACGCCAACGCTGATAAAATGTTTATAAAAATAGGTCAAGTCAATGAGGCGGTATTGCTCACCGACATCGCCGAAACGTCCGCAGTATGGTTGGAAACGCTCAAAAAACTCTTAGAAAAAACGGGGATTTCGCCGCTTATTGTGGGCTGTACTTGTCGGCTACTGCTCGATGCGCAACATCTCTCTGACGAAGAAGCCAATCGACATTTGTCGTACTCATTGTCTATCGCCAACACCCCCACCGACGTAGCGGCTTGGCTCGAAGGTTTTTTGCGCGGAAGTGGTATGATATTAATCTACGACCACAAGCTTTGGAATTTGGTGTATCAGTGGGTCGCTTCTCTCACACCCGAAATTTTCATGGAATTGTTGCCGATTTTACGGCGTACTTTTTCCAAGTTTGAATATGCCGAGCGCCGCCAAATCGGTGAAAAAGCCAAAAAAGGACAAATTGTTGATACAAATACAAACATAACCACTTCCTTCTCCCTCCTAGACACCGAACGCGCCGAGCAGATTTTACCAGTGTTGAAGATGCTGATGGGGAATGTATAAACTTGCTAAAATCATGACTTTACAAGAAAGAACAGAGAAAATAGAGGCGTTTAGAGCATGTATTATTAATAGCCCAGTTTCTGAATATAACAAACTACAACAAGTCTGGGACGATTTATTTGATTATCTTTTATATGAGCCGAATCTACCCACTTATCACCCTATTTATAGTAGTGTAATTTGTCAATACTATAAAGAAATTTATTTGACACTAGCTTCTCCAAAAGAGTGGGATAAGTTTGATGATAAAGTAATTAAATTCATAAATTACATAAGGATTAACAGTGGTTACAAATCTTATCGATTAGAATATTTATTAGACCATTGGATGTCTAGGATGATTTATGAAAAAAAATCTAATCTAGAATCCATGATAAACTTACTTTCGAACTATGGAGTTACAGAGTTTGAGGTCTGGGATTGGTTAAGTTGTTATTGGCATTTAGATAAATCCACAGAACAACTTGGTAATTACACAGACAATGAATTTATAACATTTTTAATTGACAAAACCGACGATTTTATCAATTATACTAAACTTAATACTATTCAAAAAATTCACTTTTTTAGGATTATAGCTCGTTACAAACCAGAAGTTATCTCTTCACGATTTACAGATTTTATAAAAGATGATTATAATCCTACTTACTTTAGAAATAACCTTGGCCCTTACTGCCAGTTTCTGTTAGAAACTAATGCTAAATACTATGAAAAACAAATATTATTTGTACTTGAAAATTCTCAACTTTTCCTAGATCAGCATTTTTATCTAGAAAACGCAATAAATCTCCATTACTGGCTTAGAAAGTATTTACCAGATAAGTATGAAGAAAAAAAGGTTAAATTTTCTTACTTCTATTTTGAAAACTTATTAAAAACAAACCGTCATTATTCTTCCGTCTCTTATCCATTTCATCAGGTAATAATGGATAATAACAAACATAACAACTCTTATATCATTGAATGTTTAGATATAATTATCAATCAATTACCCATAAGAGACGCCATAAACTATATCCATGATTTTTTTATCAAATATAGGAAGACAAACACAAGTATAGTTAACTTTTTATACAAAAAATTAAAAACTGAGAGCGTTCCACTATTCTTTATATTTACAACATTTGAAGATGTAGGTAGCAATTATTGGGAAACCTCTTCATTCTTAAAACATTTATTTGAAACTTTAGAAACATTTGAAGTAAGTATTATCAAAAATCATCTATTAGAATCTATAAAAAGTAAGTATAAGAACATTAGAACACATTCAAGTATTCTAATTGTAAAAAAACTAGGTGAACGCATCATTCCTGAGGCCGAAAAGCTACTCAACGACAAGAAGGCTGAAATTCGCCAAACGGCAGCGTTGATTCTAACCTTGCTCAATTCAGAGCAAGCGCAGGCGGTTTTGATGAATGCCATCGATTCCGAAAAAAACGACGATGCCCGCGATACCATGCTCGAAGGCGTGGTGGGCTGGTTGGCATCTCAAGTTACCCAAGAAGCGGTTTTGCAAAGAGTAGCAAAGGCAAAAACAAGGGGCAAATTAGAAAAACCTTTGGAGTGGTGGCTCGACGAAACACAGTTCCCCGCTTTATATTGGCAAGATTCCCCAAAAAGCATTGATAGCGAAGTTGTTCGCTTTTTATGCTACCGCATGAGTCGCGCTAAAGACATCCGCACCGACCCCGAAGCCAAGCCTTTGGTCGCCCTTATCGACCGCCAAAGCAGCGGGGCTTTTGCCAAAAACCTGCTCAAACTGTATTTTGACAACGGTGGCGATGCCAAATACAAGTTTTGTTTGACTTTGGGCGGCTTACTAGGCGACGACGACAGCAGCGAACTTCTCAAACGCAAAGTAAACGACTGGGCGGATAACGGACGCCAAAAAATGGCCGAATATGCCGTAAAAGCCCTAGCCTTACAAGGCTCCAACAAAGCCCTGCGAGCGGTAGAATTTTTCTCCCGAAAATATAAAAATAAGTATAAAAACATCGGTGCCGCCGCCCACGAAGCCTTCGGAATTGCGGCGGAAGAGCTCGGCATTTCGCCTTACGACTTAGCCGATTCTATCATTCCTGATTTTGGGTTTGAGGGGCTTTTTCGGGAGTTTGAGGTGGATGGCGAAACCTA
Source organism: Runella zeae DSM 19591 (assembly GCF_000423565.1). GTDB lineage: Bacteria > Bacteroidota > Bacteroidia > Cytophagales > Spirosomataceae > Runella > Runella zeae. Next base: position 25,426 of record NZ_AUIF01000044.1, read on the forward strand.
TCGGGCTTTTATCAATACGGATTTCAAAATGGTTTTTCTGAACGAAGACAATCGCCTCCTGAAATCCCCTCCCAAAGGCATCTCCAAAGAACTAGCCGAAGAGTTTAAAGAAATTACCAAAGAAATCCGCGATATTGTTAAATCACAGTCTAGCCGATTGGAGCAATATCTAGTGATTCAACGAAAGTGGGAAACCGAAAAATGGCAAGCCTTTTTTCTCCAAAATCCCGTTATGTTTGCCTATGCAGTGCGGCTGATTTGGGGAGTCTACGATTCGGAGGGTCACCTAAAATTTACCTTTCGCTGCGAGCAAGACCAAACCCTCCTCAACGCCGAAGGAGAAGAGACCGAATTGGACGAAAACCTATACATCGGGATGGTTCACCCTATTTCGCTCTCACCAGCACACATCGACTATTGGAACGGCAGTCTGTACGACGCTGATATTGAGCCTATTTTCCCGCAACTCAATCGTAAAGTAATCACCCTGCCCGAAGGCGATAAGCCGCTTGTGATTTCTAACGAATTTAAGGGAGTTAAATACGGCGGTTATGGTTTTACGAGTAAAATGGAAAAACTAGGATGGTACCGTGGTTCGGTAGTAGATGCAGGCTGGATATCAAGTTTTTATAAAGATTTTGCCGAAGCTGACATTACCGCTATTATTACCCAACAAGGCGAATTGAGCGTCGGAGACCCAAGTGCCCCTGCCGAACTGAGCGAATTAATGTTTGTCAAACGAAATCAGGTGAGTTTTGGGAGCTATGTTTATGATGAACCTTCCAATGCAAACGATGCCCGTCTGATTCCATTTGGCGAACTTCCTCCTATCGTATATTCGGAAGTCATGGCCGATATGCAGTTTTTTAAAGACAATCAATTGAAAGATTAAGATGAACGAAGACCAAGAGCAACTCAGAAAGTGGCGGCTCATCCTCGGCGGTGACGAAGCCGACGGTACAGGCTACAATCTGACTCAAAAAGATATTCAAATCGACAAAGCATTGACGGTATTGTACGATTTTGAGCGAAAACGTCAGTTTAATTACGGAGATAGTAAAAAACAAGGCGGCAGTGAAGGCTCTAACCCCGGCGTAGCGCGGTGGTTAGGCGATATTCGCAATTTTTTCCCAAACACAGTGGTACAAGTAATGCAAAACGACGCACTTAAGCAGCCCGAATTGCAACGAAAACTGATGCTAGAACCCGAGATTTTGGAACAAACTACCCCTGACGTACACTTGGTAGCTACGCTGATGGAATTGGGAAAACTCATCCCCGAAAAAACCAAGGATACTGCCCGACGCGTAGTCGAAAAAGTAGTGGAGGAATTGATGGCTAAGTTAGAACAAAAAACCATTGCTGCGCTCACGGGAGCCTTGAACCGCTCCAGTAGAAACCGTCGTCCGCGTCACAACGAAATCGACTGGAATACTACTATTCGCAAAAACCTAAAACACTATCAACCTGAATATAAGACCATTATCCCAGAAGTAAGAATCGGCTACGGACGTAAATCAAGGCGATCGCTAAAAGATATTGTGCTCTGCCTCGACCAAAGTGGCTCGATGGGAACGTCGGTGGTGTATTCGGGTATTTTTGGTGCAGTAATGGCTTCTCTGCCCAATGTCAAAACCCAGATGGTGGTGTTTGATACCCAAGTAGCCGACCTTACCGAAGACCTCAAAGACCCTGTGGATTTACTTTTTGGGGTACAACTAGGCGGAGGAACCGACATCAATTTGGCCCTTCAATATTGCCAGCAAATCATTCGCCAGCCTGACGATACCATTTTGGTTTTGATAACCGACCTCTACGAAGGTGGCAACCTCGCCGAAATGCGAAAAAGAGCCGTAGCCTTGGTGGAATCAGGGGTGCAAGTGATTTGTTTGTTGGCGCTCAACGACGACGGAAGTCCTTCTTTTGACGCACAAAATGCCCAGTTTTTCGCCAAACACGAAATTCCAGTTTTTGCCTGTACGCCTGATATGTTTCCTGATTTGATGGCAGCCGCTATCCAGAAAAAAGATTTGTTTCAATGGGCCGGTGACAATGGCTTAGTATTAAAAGGTTGAAAACCCTGCCAACGTTCCCCAAAAAAAACGTTGGCAGGGTTGAGCTTATTCTTTCACAATAAACTCCAACATAAAACCCTGCCAACGTTCCCAAAAAACGTTGGCAGGGTTAGGCTTATTTTTCATAATAAACTCCATCGTAAAACCCTGCCAACGTTCAAAAAAAAACGTTGGCAGGGTTAGGCTATTCTTTTGTAATAAACTCATCCATATTGAGCATGATATTGGCGACTACTGCCAAAGCCGCCGTTTCGGCGTCCGTATTACACATCCAATCTTCCTGTTTTTTGGGGTCTTTTCGGAATCGCACCAACGCTTCTTGGTAGAGCTTTTCAAAAATCTGTTGCTTTGAGTGGGGCAAACTGCGCCCTGTCATCCACCAATAGCCTTTTTGTAGGCGTGAGGGAAGCGTTTTTCCTCCTTCAAACTCCATTCTACGGGCAAACTGCTGCGATATTTCAACAAAAGCCGAATCATTGAGCGTCACCAATGCTTGCAAGGGAGTATTGGTACGGATACGCCGCGCCAAACATACATCACGCGTGGAGCCATCAAAAGTAAGCATACTCGGATACGGGCTCGACCTTCTGATATAAGTATAAATCGCCCGACGATAAGCATCTTCGCCCGAGCTGAGTTGCCACTTCGCACTGCTATATACCGCCTGCCATACACCTTGTGGCTGATAAGGCATTACGGGTTTGCCGTACATTTTACGACTTAGCAAATTGCTGACAATCAAGGCTTGGTCGCGCACTTGTTCGCCTGAGAGACGTACGCGAGGCCCCCGTGCCAAAAACCGATTGGCGGGGTCTTTGGTGCGTAGCTCATCACTCACCCGCGAATCTTGACGGTAAGTAGCCGACATGACGATTTCTTTGAGCAAAGGTTTGAGTTGCCATTTAAAATCATTCATAAATTGGTACGACAAAAAGTCCAGCAATTCTTGATGTGTAGGGGCAAAACCTTGCGTTCCCATGTCTTCGAGGGTTTCGACTAGCCCCACCCCAAACAATTGCTCCCATACTCGATTTACCATCGTACGGGCAGTAAGTGGATTTTGTTTGTCCGTAATCCACTGCGCTAATCCTAGTCGATTGCGCGGGGCATTTTTGGGAAAAGGATGCAATGATTTAGGCACATCAGGCTCCACGGCTTTGGTGGGCGAAAACATACTCCCTCGCTCAAAAATTCGCGTAGTGCGCTTCAAATCAGCCGGATTTTCGAGCATAATAGGTACATTTTCAGTTTTAGCCAACAGCAAATCATTGAAGTTTTGCAGCTGTTTCTCATAGCCTTCTTTGCCTTTTCCGGCCAAATCTTCCTCCAAAAACATCACCCAATTCATCAAACATACATCTTGGGTCTCGGTTTCTAGGTTGGGATTTCGGAAAATAAAATGAAGGTCTTTACGCGTATTAAAAGTGGGAAGATTAACCCATTTAAGGAGCGTCAGGCCATTCCAAAAATTCCGCCCTCTTGCCGTATCAAGTTTTACTACGGCCAAAGTGGGGCCGTTCAGACTGTCGGTTTTGATTTCAATACTTCCCCCTTTTTGAGCCGTAACATACGAAATTAGCATTCGGGTTTTACCTACTACGGGCGCGTTTTTGAGCCGACAGCTCCCGCCATTTTGCATTCCCATATAAGAGCTTGGCTCCGAAGTGCCTTTCTGAAAACTATCAAAATGGTGCGCATAAATTCGTGGCTCGACGGTTCGTAGAAAATGCACCACCTGTTCAGATTTCTTTTCCGACACATTGGTTTTAAGCCACGCCGCTAGGTCGTCTAATTTTTTCTGGTCGTTTTCTTCAAAAAAACGCAAATGCCCCGATTCGTCCATCACATCTTCGTCGCGCGTATTGTTGAAAAACGCCATGTATTTATAAAACTCCTCATGCTTGAAAGGGTCGTATGGATGACTGTGGCACTGCACACACGCAAAAGTCGTACTATTGAAGGCTACCCAATTGGTACTTACCCGGTCAAATACCGCCGAAACCCTAAACTCTTCGTCGTCGGTACCGCCTTCGTCATTGTTCATGGTATTGCGGTGAAAGGCCGTCGCAATCAGTTGATCTTCGGTAGGTTTGGGCAACAAATCTCCCGCCAATTGTTCGGTGATAAATTGGTCGTAAGGCATATCATTGTTAAACGCCTTGATGACCCAATCCCGATAGCGCCAAATATTGCGCGCATCGTCTTTTTCATAGCCTTTTGAATCGGCATAGCGGGCCAAATCCAACCACATCGCCGCCCATTTTTCGCCAAAAGCAGGAGATTTGAGCAAAGAATCGACGAAGGTCTCATAAGCTTTGGGCGACTTATCGTTCAAAAATTGCTTGTATTGTTTTTCGGTAGGGGTAAGTCCTGTCAAATCTAAGCTTACCCTGCGTAATAAAGTAGCACGGTCGGCCTCGGGGGCGTGTTTGAGTTCTTCTTTTTTGGATTTTTCTTCCACAAAATAATCAATGTCGGTTTTGGCCCAAATACTATCGCCGGTTAGTTTTTTCCACCAAGAAGGCTTGGGGACTTCTTGTTTTTGAACGGTTTCGTAGGCCCAATGCTTGCCCCATTTTGCGCCCTGATTGACCCAATCGGTCAAGATTTCTATTTCTTCTTCACTCAGAGGGTCGCCTTTTTTGGGCATTCTTTTGTCGGGGTCAGAGGTGGTAAGGCAAGTGATAAAGGCTGAGGCATCCGCATCGCCAGGTACAATGGCAGGCTTTCCTGATTTGGTTTTGGCCAAAGCCTCTTCTTCAAAAAGAAGGCTAAAGCCTCCTGCTTTTTTGACCCCACCGTGACAAGCCATGCATTTTTTGTTGATAATGGGCTTGACTTGGGTATTAAAATCCACCTCATTGCCACTCAAAGTATGGTAGCCATACCCTAAAACCAGAGCTGCGGTAGCTATAAGTAAAGCTTTATTTAAGAAAGTCATGATTTTGGAGGTGTGAGTGTATCTCTAAAAAGTACCAACACAAAGTGCCTATGAAGGTTGATAAAATTATGAACCACCATAGACACCTCAGATTGTGTACCAATACAACTGTGATTTAACTATAAAACGCAGAAAATCACCAAATTTACCTTTTACAAAGGCTAAACATTTACCAGAATTCCTAATTTACGGTCTTCTTTCCAACGTCCACGGGTAAAATCTGGAAACTTGACAGGCGCGTTGCCGCCTTGAATAGAAAGAGCAGAAAGTGGCGTCACCGACGACCAAGAGGCCGCATCATATACATCCATATCAAGGGCAGTACCTCGATTGAAGCAATCGATAAGACGATAAATCAACACGAAGTCCATACCTCCATGACCGCCGTTTTTCTCGATTTCCTCCTTCATTTTATTCCAAATAGGGTGCTTATATTGCTCCCTCAAAGCCTTGTACTCATCTTCTTTCAAGAAACCATGTCCTTGGCCTTTTTTCGAAAATTGGCTTGGGTAGCCCATATGAAAGGCTTTGGTACCTGCAAGCATATTGATACGACTGTATGGACGAGCCGTAACTACATCATGCTGTACCAATATTGTACGTCCCAGATGCGTTTTGATGAGGGTATTGTTCATATCACCGTGCTTGAAGCCTTTCTTTCCATGAAATTCGTTGGAAGGGTCAGTCATGCTAGTAGAATCTTCGCTGAGGCTTGCTTCCAAGCTACTCATCGAGACAAGGTGATTGAAGCGGTCGCCACGGTCGATGTTTAGGTACTGAGACACTGGCCCCAAACCGTGCATGGGATAGAGGTTTCCGTCACGGGTCAGATTATGACGGATGCGCCATTGGTTATAATAAGTAGTTTTTGAAAACAACAAATCTCTCAAATCGTGAATATACCCGCATTCGGCGTAAGTGAGTGTTCCAAAAACACCTTGTTGAGCCATATTAAGAAGCCATAATTCTTCGTCGCCATAGCAAACGTTTTCGAGCATCATGCAGTTTTTCTGAGTTTGCTCGGCCGTATTTACCAATTTCCAACAGTCTTCGAGTGTGTAAGCGGCGGGTACTTCAGTAGCAGCGTGCTTACCTTGCTGCATCGCATAGACACACATCGGTACGTGGTCTTCCCAAGGCGTGGCGATAATGACAAGGTCGATGTCGTCGCGGCGGCACATTTCTTTCCACGCATCAACTTTAGAATGATAGTAGGCCACATCGTTGACACCTTTTGACTCAAGCCACTGCTTGGTACGGCTGGTATAACGTTCCTGAATATCGCAAACGGCCACGATTTTGGCCTTCGCACCGCAGGCATGTACAAGCTTGACGTGCCCTGAGCCACGATTACCAACTCCAATAAAAGCCACTCGCACTTGTGGAATCGGGGGAGTTTTAAGCCCAATCACCGATTTTCCCGCTGGTTTTGGGGCTTCGTTGGCGCGTTGTATTTGGGCTTCAATAGAATTGTTGTGGGCATTAGAAACAAAAGGCAGCCCTAAAGCTGAACCAATCGCAGCCGTTGCTTTCAGAAATGAACGGCGTTCTAAGAAATTTTTCATGTGTGGCAAAAAAGGTTTGAAAGTTTAGATTGGGTTTGGTACTCAGGTAACAACGATGCTATCGCTGAGACTAAAGTGACAATTATTGCATTGAGCAAGCAAATTAATAAATTTTTTTAAGAAATAAAAAAAGGGAAATTGGTTTTTAACCAATCCCCCTTTTTAGTATATGTAAACTTTAATATAGAGTATGTTTTCATTTACGAAATTGAAGCACCCGCCCATACTTCTTTATGAGGCTGCAAGAGCGACAAGCTTCCGTCGCGGTCTTCGGCCATCAAAATCATACCATTGGATTCTTGCCCCATAATTTTGCGAGGTGCGAGATTGGCGATGAACGTCACTTGACGGCCTATCATTTCCTCAGGTGTAAAATGCTTGGCGATACCACTCAAGATAGTGCGTTTTTCGAAGCCATCATCTACCAAAAACTTCAACAACTTATCACTTTTAGGCACTTTTTCAGCTTCCAAAATAGTCCCAATCCGCAGATCTAGTTTCGAGAAATCATCAAACTGAACAGTTGGCTTCAAAGCAGGTACCGATTTGGTGGCTAATTCGTTCATTTTCTTTGCGTCGTGTAGTTTCTGAATTTGTTTTTCAATAACCGAATCTTCAATTTTTTCAAACAATAAAAAAGCTTCTCCAATCACGGCTCCGTCGGGTAGTAAATCAGCCCTGCCCGCGCTCTGCCACACGCCTTTGTCATTGGCATTGAGACCTAATTGTTGCTGCAATTTTTCGGCGGTAAAAGGCAAAAATGGTTCAGAAACAATCGACAAATTGGCCGCAATTTGCAAAGCAATGTTCATGATGGTATTGACACGCTCAGCGTCGGTTTTGATGACTTGCCAAGGTTGGGTTTCGGCTAGGTATTTGTTGCCAAGACGAGCCAAATCCATCAACAATGCCAACCCCTCGCGGAAACGATAGTTTTCGACGGCTTCGGCGATTTTGGCAGGAAAATCGGCAAGGCTAGCGAGCGTTTCTTGGTCAAACTCCGTCAATTCGCCACGCGCCGGCACTTTACCATCGCAATATTTGTGAGTCAACACCACCGCCCGATTGACAAAATTGCCGTATATCGCCACCAATTCGCTATTGTTACGGGTCTGAAAATCTTTCCACGTAAACTCACTGTCTTTGGTTTCGGGAGCATTGGCGGTGAGCACATACCGCAGTACATCTTGCTTGCCAGGGAGTTCTTCCAAATATTCATGCAACCACACCGCCCAATTGCGCGAGGTAGAGATTTTATCTCCTTCCAAGTTCATAAACTCGTTGGCGGGAACATTGGAGGGCAAAATATAACTACCTTCGGCCATGAGTGTTGCAGGGAAGATAATGCAATGGAACACGATATTGTCTTTTCCAATAAAGTGTACTAATTCGGTATCTTGGTCTTTCCACCAAGTTTCCCAGCCCGCATCAGTGCCATTTTTCTGGATTAACCAATCTTTGGTAGCCGAAATATATCCAATCGGAGCCTCAAACCATACATAAAGCACTTTGCCGTCGGTATCGGGTAAGGGGACTTTGATTCCCCAATCTAGGTCACGCGTCATGGCGCGAGGACGCAAGCCTTCTTTGAGCCACGATTGGCATTGTCCAAATACATTGGTTTTCCATTCGGTATGGCTACCTACATATTTGTCAATTTCAGGCTGCATTCTATCCAATGGCAAGTACCAGTTTTTGGTAGATTTCAGTACAGGTTTTGAGCCTGAGAGCGTCGAATGAGGTTCTTTCAATTCCAATGGACTAAGAGCAGTACCGCAGCGCTCGCATTGGTCGCCATAGGCATTGGGATTAGCACAGACGGGGCAAGTACCGATGATGTAGCGGTCGGCCAAAAACTGCTGCGCTACTTCATCATAATACTGCTCGCTTGTTTCTTCTACAAAACCGTCTTTGTCGTAAATAGTCTTGAAAAACGCTTGAGAAGTCTCATGATGAACAGGCAAACTAGTTCGAGAATATACGTCAAAAGAAATCCCAAAATCGGCAAACGACTGTTTGATTTGGGTGTAGTATTTATCAACTACGGCTTGAGGGGTAAGTCCTTCTTTTTTGGCACGAATCGTAATCGGGACACCGTGCTCATCGGTACCACTCACAAAAGCTACCTCTGCGCCTTTAGCTCTTAAATACCGTACATAAATATCGGCAGGAACATAACATCCCGCCAAATGGCCAATATGAATAGGTCCGTTGGCATAAATCAAGGCCGCCGTGACGGTGTATCTTTTACTCATGATGTATTTTATCAAATTTGAGGGGCAAAATTAGTAAAATAGTATGGGAATGGAGAATGGAAAATTTTATTAAGAACAACATAATAACGGTAGGGGCAGGCCTTGCGTCTGCCCCAGGCCTTGCATTTGTCCCAGGCCTTGCGTCTGCCCCAGGCCTTGCGTCTGCCCCAAGTCTTGCATTTGCCCCAGGCCTTGCATTTGCCCAGGCCTTGCGTCTGTCCCAAGTCTTGCATTTGTCCCTACACCTATTGTTATGTCTGCCCCTACCGCATTTTTATTACCATTTTCGGGTAGACACAAATTGGGGCAGACGTGTGGGCAAACGCAAATTGGGGCAGACGCGAGGCCTGCCCCTACCGCATTTTTATTACCATTTTTGGGCAAACGCGAGGATTGACCCAAACACATTTTTTTCACCATTGTTGGGCAAACACAAATTGGGGCAGACGTAGGGGCAGACGCAAGGCCTGCCCCTACGTCTGCCTCTACGATTCGTCACGACTGCGTTTGATGTCTCGTTCTTTGATGGTTTCGCGTTTGTCGTAGAGTTTTTTACCTTTGGCAAGGGCTATATCAATTTTGGCTAAGCCTTTCTCATTGATAAAAAGACGCGTCGGAATAATAGTCAGCCCCTGGTCTTTGAGTTTAGAAGCCAGTTTTTTGAGTTCGCGCTTTTGCAGTAAAAGCTTGCGGTCACGAGTCGGATTATGATTAGCATATGTACCTTTTTCGTAAGGAGAAATATGCAAATGATGGACTAACAGCTCCCCATCTTGGAAGATACAGTAAGCATCCGTCAAATTAACTTTTCCTTCACGAATCGATTTGATTTCGGTGCCTGTCAATACAACGCCTGCCGTGTAAGTCTCCAAAAAAAAGTACTCAAACGAAGCGCGGCGATTACTGATATTAATATTTTTACTCATTTCTTACCTTCTTGGTTTACAGGTAAACAGGGGAACGTTTTTGGGTGAAATAGGTTCACAAAAGGGCTGCAAAGGTACTAAATTTCAGACACTATTAAGAAGTCGAGGTAGGTTCGGTCTTTGGCTTTTTTGGTCTAAAAGTAGTATATATATGCTCATCGTATAAGTTTTGTTCTTTACACAACGATTTTTTCAAGATAGCCTCTCTTTCATAACCAGCTTTTTGAAGTACTTTCATAGAAGGCAAATTGTAGTCAAATATACCCGCAAATATCCTCTGTACCGGAAACTGTCTGAAAGCGTAAGCGGTCACTTCTATGACGGCTTGGGTCATGATACCCTTTCCCCAAAAAGGCTGCCCAAGCCAATATCCAATCTCAGCATTACAACGGTAAATATCTTTGCCCAACACAATCCCGATACCTCCCACGGCCTCCCCCGCCACCTCTATCGCAAATACCGTTGGCTGTTTTTCTTTTTCACAAAAGTGTATCCAATCTTGCGCATCTGCGTGAGTATAAGGATATGGAAATACATCCCTCACGTTGCGCCAAATATCATAGTTATTGGCATATTTTACGAGTGAGGCTTCATCGCCAGGTTGCCAGCGACGGAGATTAAACACTACCAAATTAGACATCTTTTATAGGTACAGTAAGATTCTTTTCAAATAACTGTTTTATCATAAACAGTTTAATAATCAATACAAACAAAACTTTTCCACTTTTTAATAAAATTCTTAAAAAATATTATATCTCGCTACTAGACTAATCGTATTTCTACAGCATCTTTATGTTTATTATTTTCTTTGTTTTATAAATTCTATTCATTAATTCAAGTTTAAACGTAACTTTATTATCGCGTTTAAAATCAACACATTAAAACTAAAATTGGCATCATTTTTGTGGTCTTTTCAGGATAACTATATTATGCCATATTTGTTTTCTTTTGGTATATTTATTTTATTATAAGTATATTCCTCTCCCGCTTTTTCTTCCTTAAAAACCACTAAAAATCAAGCACATACAAATTACTTCAGTTTTTTAACTTCAATTTCTCACTATTTAACGTATGTGGCAGGATATTTGACTTTTAATATATGTCGAATAGACAACCTAACAGATTGAAAAAATTTTGCTAAAGTTATTTAAGGAGTGATGATCTGTATTTATACGTGCTGATATCATCTTCTCAAGCTAGTTTGCCCTACTTGCACTTAATGTAGTGCCTAAAAAACATTTGCTTTTTTAAACATACCTTCCTAAAGCAAGGAATGGGAATGGTTTGTATCTGCGAATACAGACTTAGTATTTCATTTAGTTACAATAAACCAAAGTTCAATGTATTAGCACTGGTTAAAAAATAACCTTATCCAGCCATTTTAGCCAGCGGCACTTAACCCTATTACTCAAACGTTAATTATCTAAAGCAATGAGATTACCTCTACAATGGCTCTCTGCCTCTCCTAAGGTGTGGGCTAGCACATGTTTGTTCATTCTCTCTTTAGGGCTACACCTTTCTATCAAAGCTCAAGTTTCTGGAATGGTCTATGGCGATTTTGATGCCAGTGGAACCCGCACCCTCGAAAATCCAATTGAAATGGGAATTTCGGACGTAAAAGTCCAACTCTTTATTGTTGGCAATTCTACTCCTCTCGTCGCTTTCACTGATTCTAGTGGGCGTTATGAGTTTAATGATACTCAAGTTCCCCCTGGTACCCTTGCCCGCATCGAATTCTCTGATTTTCCTCCTACTTTTTTTGTATCGCTCGTAGGACCTCAAAATGGTACAGAGGTAAGGTTTATACAAGCTCCCGCTACCCAGATTGACCTTGGTATCTTCAATGATGATGAATTTTGTCGTGCAGGCAGTGAAGTCAAAATCGTAACTGCCTGCTATGCCATGGGAGATCCCCTCAAAGATGGCACCGCAGGCCCAGACCCTGCCCTAGTGGTATTTGATTATACTGCATCGGGCTTGGCTGGAGAAGATGACCTGTCGATGCAAAAACTGGCCACGGCCAAAACCATCGGTGCCACTTGGATTGCAGCCTATCAGCGTTCTTCAAATCTGTTGTTGGTGGCGGCTATTACTCGAAGACACGTCGGACTAGGTCCCTTAGGTACAGGAGGATACTATTCGATTGACCTTAAAACCAATCAAGTCTCTAATTTTTTAGATGTTAAGACCATCGGTATCGACACTGGCCCCGACCCTCATATTGATTCGACTGGTGTCAATATTTTACCAGCTAACAAAACCGAATTTAGCCGCGACTCATTGGCTTTTCATAAAGCGGGAAAAATAGGAATAGGTGGCTCCCAATTTTCAGCTAATCAAGATACCCTTTATGTAATCAATCTTTATGACCAAAAGCTTTACAGTTTTTTGGTAGGGAAACCACTCGCCGCACCTGCTAGTGCTGAAGAAGCCAAAACTACCTCTTTTGATATTCCTCATCCCGACTGCTCCAACAATGAATATGTGCCTTGGGGACTCAAATATTATCGCGGAAAGCTGTACTTAGGAGTCGTATGTACCGCCGAGACTTCCCAAAAAATAGCAGATTTGAAAGCCGCTGTCTATGAGTTCAATCCCAAAACCACTACTTATAGAAATATATTCCAGTTTGATTTGGGTTATCCTCGTGGACCTATTGATAATACACAAGGCTGTGATACAATCAAGTCGTGGAAACCTTGGACCAATATTTTCCCTAAACAGTGCAACTATCCCAACGGCTCTCCTGACCCTGTGGCTGCTTTTGCTGTTTATCCGCAAGCTATCCTTTCCGATATTGAATTTGATGATGATGGCTCCCTCATTTTAGCTTTTATGGATAGACTTGGTCTACAGACGGGTCAAGCTCAGCCCGGTATCGCGGTAGATGATACACTCGATTATTATGGATTTATGAGTGGAGATTTGGTACGTGCCCAACGCCGAGGTGATGGTTCCTACGAACTCGAAAACAATGCACATTCTGGAACCCTCGTTGGATGTGGAGTTGACAGTGACTCCGGCCCAGGAGGAGGGGAATTCTTTTGTGAAGATTATTGGCTCAATGGCAACGGAGATGTAGGTCACGCTGAAATTACTAATGGGGGGCTTTTCAAAATTGCAGGACAACAAGAAGTCCTCATTTCAGCTCTTGACCCACTACATGCTACCTACCTAGCTACCGGCTTTGTGGCTTTTGATACCAAAACAGGAAAACGTAAAAGGGCTTTTGCAGTGTATGCTAACAATCCTGGCTCATTAGGAAAATCGGGCGGAGTGGGCGATTTGGCCGGAATCTGTGAAAGTGCACCGCTCGAAATCGGCAATATATTATGGTATGACACCAACGGAGACGGTATTCAAGAAGCCAACGAAGGACTACTCGACAACGTAATCATTACCTTACATGATATGCAAAATGAGGGAGTAGAAGTAGCTAGAGATACTACTTCCAATGGAGGTCAGTATTATTTCAACGACCAAAACGTAGCTGGGGGGCTTAAAAGAAATAATCCATATGAAGTAAGGATTGACCTTAACCAAGAAATTCCTTCCTCTTTGCTTTCACCAGCACCACCAACACCTACTTTAAAAGCATTTAGCGTTGCAAATTATTTTGTCAAATTGAAAGATACCCTCAACGTCGCGCCGCTAAAAGTGAAAGGCGATGCCCTGAGCCACTTAAGAGACTCCGATGCCGAGTACGACGCTGATTCGTCGCAGATAGTAGCAAAGATTTTTACGGGAGAAAATGCCCAAACCAATTTCAGTATTGATTTTGGTCTTACCTTAAAAGCCCTCGAAATTCCTGACATTGATTTGGGACTACAAAAAATAATTCTGGGTAATTGTGTAAGAGCTATTGGCGATACTGCAATATTTCAGTTGATAGTACGAAACGATGCCCTAGAAGGTACCGCCGATAGTGTCATGGTGGCCGATACTTTACTACAAAACTTTACGCTTCTCTCGGCCGTAGCTTCTCAAGGTACTTACAACTCTACTACACATCTTTGGGGGCCTCTCAAACTGCTAGCAGGGCAGCAGGATACTCTTACCCTAACGGTGGCGATAAACGGAAACGGCGGATTTGCGCATGGATTACTTTGTAATGAAGCCGAAATCATCGGTGCTTTCGGCAATGACCCCAATTCTACTCCAGGCAATTTTTCTAAAACCGAAAATGACTATGCAACCGCCTGCGTCAGTATTCCGATTCCACTTTGTACCGCACGGCAAGAAAAAGTATTGATTCAAGCCCCATCTGGATACAATACTTATCAATGGTTCAAAGATGGAGAAAGAATAGAAAATGCCAACAGCGCTTCTCTGGAAGTAACATCCCCTGGCGAATACACCGTCGAAATCGCCGAAAAGGAATGCCCTACCGAAACTTGTTGCCCTATCGTCGTGATTGAGGAGTGTTTCTGTCCGACGGCGCATTGTTTTCCTTTCACAGTCAAAAAAATCAAGATATAGCCACCCGCCTCATGGGCTGCCAACGCCCATAAGTAAGCGACCGCCAGAGCCATTCGACAGGGCCATAGTAAAATTTGGAAAGCCACCAATGGCTAAACACCACTTGCAAGCCATAAACTGGAAAAGTCAACAGCAAGCATATCCAAGGATTGATTTCTCCTAAAAGATTGAAACCTAGTCCGTAGAAAAGCACAATTCCGATCAAGGTTTGTCCCAAATAAGAAGTAAGGGCGAGTTTGCCAATCACTGAGAAGTGTTGGAGCAGACTCGCCCAACTTTTCTTTTGCAAAAGCAATGTCATGCCAGTGATATAGAAAAATGTCAAAAACATACTGTGAGCGTCAAAAAGGGCACCCATCACTATGTTGAACCAAGGTTTGGGTGGACCTTGTCCAAACATCAACCCAAACGGAACCGCCACGGCAATAATCCCCAAAGTAGCCCAACCGCTTATTTTAAGCCACCTTCTAAAAAAAGAACGATTCTCATTCAAATCAGCAAACCATCGGCGACGCCCCGCCAATAGCCCTAATAAGAAATAGCCTAAGGTAATATAGATCCTACCGCTGTCAAACTGGAAATCAAACTTGGTGGCAATCGCTGGAATATTAGATTTTATCAATTCCCCATAATTTCCGCTTTTTAGCATATCCCAATATTGACGGGCCTGAGCCTCTTCTATTTTTCGCTGCTGAGGACTTGCTTCAGCGATAGGTTTTGTCAAATGATATACTTCTCGAATACGGCTTGGTAGATTAAGTATCAACAAAAAAGCCAGTACTACCAGCCATTTGTCCGTTAGTCGTCGCAGGGGTATCATCACCAGACCTACTACAAAATAAATACTCAAAATATCGCCCCTCCAATGCAAACTGTGTATCAATCCAATCAGCCCCAATAAACACAACCGCCATCCAAAACGCACCATCGTAAAATCACGGCTTTTCATCTGAAGAGCAAAGCTCAAGCCAAACAAAAAAGAAAAGAAAGTATAAAATTTGCCTGAGACAAAAATCCCTTCGAAAGTCGCAGCAATTTGAAAAGGAATACCGTCAAATTTTTGGATGATACCATCCGGCATAGGGCCGGCATTGAACCAATACGTAATATGAGCAATCAAAATCCCGAAAAGGGCAAATCCTCGTAGACCATCTACTATCAATAAACGCTCCGTAGCCGCAGCAGCTGTATTTGTTTTCATAGGTTTTGTTGTTAATGGCTTGTATGTTTTAAACCAAAGACAATCGATGCATTTTTTTCCCTTATGCTTATTTCGTTTTTTCGGGAATATTACAATTTCTCCAAACGGTTTTTAGTAAGTTGCAACCCAATTCAAAAATCAACCTTAGACATGTTAAAACTTGGATTTGTAAGCGCCATTTTAGCCGATTTTGGCTATGAACACGTGATAGATTTTGCCGCCAATCATGGATTTTCTTGCGTAGAAATCATGTGCTGGCCTACCAACAACGCCGATGCTCGTCGGTACGCAGGGGTTACTCACATCGACGTAGACCGCGTTTTGACGGATACAAGTTATGCTCATTATCTAATACATTATGCTAAAGAAAAAGGCGTTTTTATCTCAGGATTAGGCTATTATCCAAACCCACTCGACCCTGATACCGACAAAGCGAGCTTTTATCAAGAACATATCAAGCAACTCATCAAAGCAGCAGCTCGCTTGGGATTGCACAATGTCAATACCTTTATTGGCCGCGACCCTTCCAAAAATATCACCGACAACCTCAAGACTTTTGGGGAGGTATGGCCTAGCATCATCAAAATAGCCGAAGAGCATAATATCAAAATTGGTATCGAAAACTGTCCGATGTTTTTTACCAATGACGAATGGCCCGGCGGCAAAAACCTAGCCACTACGCCCGCTATTTGGGACCGTATGTTTGAAATCATTCCTAGCCGAGCTTTGGGGCTCAACTACGACCCGTCGCACATGATTTGGCAGATGATGGACGAAGCCAAACCCATCTATGATTACAAAGAACGCCTGCATCATATCCACCTCAAAGACGCCAAGGTGTATAAAGACAAACTCAACCGCGTAGGCATCATGGCAAATCCTTTGGAATACCACAGCCCTAAGCTACCTGGCCTTGGCGATGTCAACTGGGGTAAATTTTTTGCGGCTCTTACCGATGTACGCTACCGTGGGCCAGTATGTATAGAAGTAGAAGACAAAGCTTACGAAGGAAGTATCGAGGATGTAAAATCGGCGATTTTGACCAGTCGCAACTACCTCCGCCAATACTTAGGATAGCCAACCGCTCAACAATCATACGGGCTAAACTCTCCCACTTATCACCAACTTTCCGAAAGATATGTTACCTTTCGGAAAGTTTTTATTTCCACTCCTGCCGATGAATCGAAACTTTAATGATGGGCTTAATTTTTTTTCCAAACTCACTCGCAAGCGTATTTGGAATGCCCTCAAAGTAATTTATAGTTTTTATGAATCAAAATTTACGGGTAAAGCCATTCATCGTGGCCTACCTATGAGTATTTCTTTTGAACCAACCACTTCCTGCAACCTTCGCTGCCCCGAGTGCCCCAGTGGACTACGCTCTTTTACGCGACCTACAGGTATGCTCGAAGAAACACTTTTCAAGAAAACTATCAATGAGTTAGCCGATTCGTTGTTGTACCTTATCTTTTATTTTCAAGGCGAGCCTTACTTACATCCTAAGTTTTTGGAACTCGTAAAATATGCTTCCCAAAAAGGAATCTACACTGCTACTTCTACCAACGCCCACTACCTCAGCGATGCCATAGCGCGCCGCACGGTAGAAAGTGGCCTCGACCGACTTATTGTCTCAATCGATGGTACTACGCAAGATGTGTATCAGCAATATAGAGTAGGCGGCAAACTCGAAAAAGTACTCGACGGGACGCGCAATATCATCAAATGGAAGCGATTGCTCAAATCAAAAACGCCACACGTGGTATTTCAGTTTTTGGTGGTTCGGCCCAATGAGCACCAAATTGAGGATGTAAAAAAATTGGCAAACGAAATCGGAGTAGATGAACTTGGCCTCAAAACCGCCCAAATCTATGATTATGAGCAAGGCGACCCGCTCATTCCGACCATTGACAAATATTCTCGCTACGCCCAACAAGCCGACGGAAGCTATCAAATCAAAAATAGCATGGATGGGCATTGTTGGAAAATGTGGCATTCGTGCGTCATTACTTGGGACGGAAAAGTGGTACCTTGCTGTTTCGACAAAGATGCTCATTATCGCTTAGGTGATGTTTCGGAGACCTCTTTTCAGCACCTCTGGCAAAGCGAAGCTTATCGCAATTTTAGACAATCATTGATACGCTCACGCTCCGAAATCGAAATGTGTAAAAACTGCACCGAAGGCACCCAAGTATGGGCATAAAATTGTAAAGCACAGTTATTTTTCAAACCAATATATTTTCTGAAAAAGTGAATCTAAACCTTAGAGAAAAAGTAATTATTGTGACGGGTGGTGCCAAAGGAATTGGCGAAGCGATTGCCCGTACGTTGGCCGTAGAAGAAGCGATTCCGGTCATCATTGGCCGTAGTGCTGCCGACAACCAAGTCGTTATCGACAAAATCGAAGCCCTAGGCGGAATGGCGTATGGTATCGAAGCCGAGCTTACCGACCCCGCCGAATGCGAAAAGGCCGTTCGCCTTACCGTAGAGCGTTTTGGGAGAATCGACGGTCTCGTTAACAACGCAGGTGTCAACGATGGTGTAGGGCTCGAAAATGGTAGCTACGAGGCTTTCATGGCTTCGCTTCACAAAAATGTGGTACATTATTATTTGTTGGCTCATCACGCCCTGCCTTATCTCATCAAAACCAAAGGGCCTATCGTGAATGTAAGCTCCAAAGTAGCCGAAACTGGCCAAGGCAATACCTCCGCTTATGCTGCTTCCAACGGCGCTCGCAATGCCCTCACTCGCGAGTGGGCGGTCGAATTGCTCAAGTATGGTATCAGAGTCAATGCGCTCATTGTGGCCGAATCTTGGACACCTCTTTACGAAAAGTGGATTAAAACCCTTCCCAATCCTGAAGAAACCCTCAACGAAATCAATAGTCGGATTCCGTTTGAAAACCGCATGACTTCTCCCGACGAAATTGCCAACATGGTCACGTTTCTACTCTCTAGCAAATCAAGCCATACCACGGGGCAATTGATTCATGTAGATGGTGGATATGTCCATTTGGATAGGTCTATTATCAAACATTAGCCTTCCTTTCCAAGGCTCGAAACCTTGGAAAGGCTTTGTGTCTCCTACTTTTCAATCAACCCTAAACCTTTCAAATTTCCATTTTGATAATGAAAAAAGCGCCTTTACTTACCGCCAAATACGTCCCGACCTACGTCTTTGTGACCAGTCTTTTTTTGCTATGGGGTGTTGCTATCACCATGGGCGACTTGCTCAACCGACGGTTTCAGACGGTCTTGAATGTTTCCATTGCCGATTCGGGTTTGGTTCAGTTTTCTATCTTTGGGGCCTATTTTGTCATGGGGATTCCAGCAGGATTGTTCATGAAAAAATATGGCTATAAAAACGGCGTTCTTTTGGGATTGGCCTTATATGCCATCGGGGCTTTTATGTTTTACCCCGCCGCCGAAGCCCAATCTTTCGATTTTTTCCGTTTAGCGTTGTTTGTGCTAGCCTGTGGCTTGGCTACTCTCGAAACCGTCGCTCACCCTTTCTCTGCCGCCCTCGGTCATGAAGAGACCTCTGAGCAACGTATCAATCTTTCACAAACTTTCAATGGTGTAGGTGCCATCATTGGACCTGTATTAGGCTCATATATCATGCTTCGCAATGTACCAACGGGCGATGTAGTAGCCGATTTGGCTCCTGTCAAGTATCTTTATATCGTAATTGGCGCGGTGGTAGCGGCAGTAGCGATTTCTTTTTCGTTTATTAAAGTACCTCCTCTCACGTCCGAAGCATCAGAAACCGATGAAGCGGCCTCGGCTATGCCTCAAAAAGGCTTGTTTGCTCATCGTCACTTTATTTGGGCGGCGATTGCGCAGTTTTTCAACGTAGCAGCACAAGGAGCAACTTGGGCGTTTTTTATCAATTACGCCGTCAAATACATTCCTGATATGACCGACGAAAAAGCAGGCTATTACTTTGCTTTCAGCATGGTATTGCTCTTGGCAGGACGCGCAGTGGGTACTTTCTTGATGCGGTTTATCAAACCCAATATCCTTTTGGCGATTTTTGCAGGTGCCAACATCGTCATGTGTTTGATTATTTCTCAAACTTGGGGCTGGACGTCGTTTATCGCTTTGATGATGCTCAATTTCTTTATGAGTATCATGTTCCCCACTATCTTTGGACTAGGCTTACGCAACTTGGGTCCTCTCAAACCACAAGCCTCTTCTTATATCGTGATGGGGGTAGTAGGTGGCGCCGTTTTTCCTCCTATCATGGGAAAAGTAGCCGATATCGACGTAGCCCAATCATACCTTATGCCTATCATTTGTTATGTGGTGATTTTGCTTTTTGGTCTCGTTTTTTCTAAGCCTAAAAACTAATCACGTCAGCTTTTTGGTTTAATCACAGTAGCCTAAAAGCACACAAAATAGGCTGATTGCAACCAACGCAATCAGCCTATTTTAATTTAAGGCGAGAGGAAAATCAAAGCTTTTTACCGTAAAATCCCTAGCAGGCAAAATCTAAAATAAATCAGGATGATATTTTTCTTAGCATCTCTTACCTCCTATGCTATTTCAAGTGCTATACTCATTTTTATTACAACCCCTGCATCAAGCCCTTTTTTATGCAATTTAAACTGCGCTATTTTCTCCCCTTCTGCCGTGATGAGGGCATCGAAAGAGGAGAGGCAGGAAGCGTTTTTTTGCTGTTAATCATTTAATAGCGATAAATACCTTTTTCAAATTCTTGCACTCTTTTCAAAACCTGCCAAACTGATAGCCTTTTGCCTTCAATTGTTGTAGAATCTGCGGCAGCTTGTCATAAAACTTATCTTTGCGGCGCGGGTCAGTACCCAAATGAATCAATACAATCGCCCCATTGAGCTTATTAGATGAAGAAGATTCGTACTGCCAAAAACGTTGGAGTAGTTGCTCGCTACTGCGATAGTTGGGCAATTCGGGCCAAGTATAATCGGCGTTTGTACCAATCTTTGGGGTAAAATTAACGAGCTTCAAACCCATATTTCGCGCCCAATCGTTGATAGAGGCATTATACCATTCATAAGGAGGCATAAAAATAGACGCCTTTGCAGGCTCAATCCCCACACGTCTTAGTTCGGCAGCATTGGCTTGGATATCTTTTTCAAACTGCTCTTGGCTAATCAGCAACGAATCGCGTTTGTTCCAGTCACAATAAAGCAAATGCTTGTCGGAGTGCATTCCCACATAATGCCCCTCACGATGCATTTGTTGCACGTAAGATTGATAAGCAGGATTTCGTAGAAAATCGCCCGTCAGAAAAAAAGAAGCTTTTACATGATGCTGTTTGAGGGTTTTTAAGATGTTGATTGTTCCTTCCGCAAACTCATGCCCTGTAAAAGAGAGAAACACCCGCTTTTGGGTAGTATCCATTTGGATAATTGCTCCTGCTTGTTCTTTTTTATGCTTGGCCCGCAAGTGATTGCCTTCTTTTTGGTAAGCCGACAGTATATAGCTCAAACTCGCCGTGCCATCCATGGTAGGCTCGTTGGTAGAATAGTCCCCATAATCATCATGATACACTACCAGTTTTGACTGAAAATCAGCGTATTCGTCTGGCTTGTATAAAGTAATGCCAATAAGTTTGCCAAAAATACTTCCATAAATAGGGCCATCTATCAAGCCTCCATCGATGCGATATTGATACAAATGTGTAAAAGAAGAATGGGGGTCAACGGGCCAATCGCCCCCTTCGGGAAGGCCACAAATCATGCTTGTACCCCACGGATTACACCCAAAAAGCCAATCACGCATGGCAGCCTCCAGTTCTTCGTACTGACGGTCTTTGGTAAGGCTACGGTACAGATGCAACTGAGTCAAAATCCCTACTGTCAGGTTGTTTGAACACCAAATGAAAGGTATTCCATTCAAGAAAGGGTTGTTTTGTCCACGTGTTTTTACTTTCTCAATCCCGTCTTTCATGAATTGACGAAAAGTCGGATTATTTTTTGACAACAAATAATGTCCCAAATTGACAAAAGGATACCATTGATAATGCTTGGCAGTATCCGCGCCCATCCACGGGGTAGTAGGCTCGGCTTTTCCAAAACTAATAGCATCATTGAGATAGGTTTGGGTCGATGAGTTGAGTTGGTACAACTGCACCGCCGCCAGCTCCATGTCATCTACATAATTGTCTTCTTCATAAAAATAAGGAGCACGCCCCGGGGCTGTTTGGCATACTCCCGGAAACCGTTTTCCAAAATCGTAAGCGTCTAGTGCTTTTTGACGTATTTTTTTAGAAAAATCAGGGTAATATTTCGACAAAAGTTGACTTCCTAATGCAAAGGCTGAGGCGTATTTTCCGGCTGTAGAAGCCACGCCGGTGGTGCGGTTTTTGTACTTAAAAAGCCCCTGTGGCTTCCCTGTTACCATATACACGGGCCTTCCCAAGCCCCATTGGCGATTGTACACCACCGAATCTTTGGTGGGCAAGCGCATACCTGCGTGGTCGCGGTCATCGGCGATTTGGTTAAACATCACATCTTTGGCGGGATTCATCTTTACCAACCAATCCAAGCCCCACTTGGCCTCATCCAAAATATCAGGAATGCCATTGGGGGTAGGATGACCTGCGGCATCGTGGCTATCGCCAAATGCCTCGGGATTTTGTTGATAAGCAAAAAGCAATTGATAAGTCGCATTGGCCGAAGTGGTCACATATTGAAGATAATCCGAAGCATCATGCCACCCACCCGACGCATCCATAAACTTGCCATTTTGGGTGGAATCAGGATGATAAATCACATAACCGTCTTGACGGTGACAAGAGTCTTTCAAAAAAGGATTGTAACCACTCCGCTGTTGACGCATGTATTTTAACACAAAATCGGCCGTTCCGTCATATACATCCTTTTCAATCCTAAAAACAGGAGAACGTACTCCCGCAGCTTTGAGATAATAACCACCTACTTTGGTAAAATTTGAGAAATTGAGTCGATAACTTGATTTGAAAGCCGCATAAGCTCCGAAAGGTTTAACGGCTTTTGACTTCAATACCACACGGTCGGTAAGAGCGTCACATAGCTCGAAATCAGCCACTTTTACCTCTTCTTTGCTTACCCAAACGGCCACTTTTGTGGATTGTGGCAAGTAGCCAAGCTGATTGATACGTATCCACGATTGTTGGGCGTTGAGGTGGGTAGAGATACAAAAAAGCAAAATGACTGCTCGGAAGAATAGAATTGGCTTCATTATCAAAAAAAGTAAAAGCTCACCAAAATTGGTAAGCTTCAAAAATAGTTACAAAAAATTAGAATAGCGTCGTTTAAGTAGGTTCGAAAAAATGAGAGAATCCCATTTTATAGAGATGATTTTTGAGCTTTTCGTCTCTAGTCCAAAAAAATGCTTGCATCTCCAATGCTAATGCAACAAACGGAGTATCATCCTCATCTACAATAACCTTCATTCGCTTTTAATATAAAGAGCTTTATTTTTTTGCCACCAACTGTGTTTTATTTCTTCTCCTATTTCCTCTATAGAGTCGGCAAAATCTAGTTTTTGCGCTAAATACTCTGTACGTAGATATTCAATTGTTTCACGTAAAAAATTTTCATCAAAAAATTTTTTATCTAGGGTGATTTGGAAAGTCTCCGCAGTATTGTTTATGGACAATGCTTCCATTAGTGTATAAGTTTTTTCAAATTTAATAAATGACCCTCAAAAATCAAACCTACGCAAGTGACTTGTTATGAGCTATTTTCTCCTAGTTTTGACATCATATAACATTACGCCAAACTCAATGCCAAAATTTGCCCTACTGCTTCAGGCGTAATGTCAGCATGCTCGCCAAAGTTCATTCCTCTATCAACAAAACGCGCCACTACCTTCTCGACGGTGTCTTTGCCAATGTTATATTCACTGGCTTTGGTAGGAATACCTAAAGACGCATAAAAATCCGCCGTTTTTTGAATCGCCTTCTCTGTCAACTCCTCTTCACTGCCCGAAAGTTGCCATACGTTTTTGGCATAACGAACCAGTTTTTCTCGTTTAGTTTCTTTCTTAAATGCCAATAAATGAGGCAATACCACCGCCAACGTTCGGGCGTGGTCGATACCATGCAAAGCCGTAAGTTCATGACCAATCTGATGCGTAGCCCAGTCGGTGGGGACTCCAGCGGCAAGTAGCCCATTGAGAGCCATCGTAGCCGCCCACATCACATTGGCAGCGGCATCGTAGTCGGTAGGATTGTCCATCATTTTAGGGCCTTCTTGAATAAGCGTCAGCAATACCGCTTCGGCCATGCGATCTTGTATCTCAGCACCTACGTGATAGGTCATGTATTGCTCCATGACATGCGTAAAGGCATCAGCGATACCATTGGCAATCTGACGAGCTGGCAAGGAAAAGGTGGTTTCGGGGTCGAGAATCGAAAACTGAGGGTACACCAAAGGATTGCCCATTCCCTTTTTTTCTTGGGTTTCGGAGCGGCTAATTACGGCATAATAATTCATCTCCGAGCCCGTAGCTGGCAATGTCAATACCGCACCCAGCGGAATCGCCTTTTTGATTTTGGCCCGTTGACTCAAAATATGCCACGGGTCTTCTGCTTCAAAAGGAATCGCTGCCGCAATAAACTTAGTACCATCCAATACCGAACCTCCTCCTACCGATAACAAAAAATTTACGCCTTCTTTTCGAGCTATCTCCACGGCCTTCATCAAAGTCTCATAAGTAGGATTGGGTTCGATTCCCCCAAATTCTAAGAAATCATACTCTTTCAACGCTGATTTTACTTGGTCATAGACGCCATTTTTGAGAATACTCCCGCCACCATAGGTCATCATGATTTTGGCAGAGGCAGGAATTTGCTTCGGCAATTGGGCGATTTGTCCTTTCCCAAAAATAATCCGAACAGGATTGTGATACTGGAAGTTATTCATGATAAATACTTTGTATGAGGTTAGTTTTAGATGACTAACTCCTCTGCTTGCACTTTAGTTTCTAACATTTTTTGTATTATTACATTCTCAAAACATCCATCTATCCTTTTTTTCTCATGAAAATTTTAGTCGTCGATGACGAGCTCGATATTAAAACCTTGTTTCAACAACGTTTTCGGCGTGAAATCAGAAATGGTGAACTAAATTTTGATTTTGCACATTCTGGAGAAGAAGCTCTTTCGTATTTGGAAACCCATTTTTCGGAAGTTGTGTTGATTTTATCAGATATCAACATGCCAGGGATGAGTGGCATAGAGCTCCTACGCCGCATACGTACCGACCGCCCTAGCGCGCCTCCTACGGTCATGATGATTACGGCTTACAACGACGATGAAAACTTTAATCAAGCAAAAAAATACGGCGCTGACGATTTTTTGACCAAGCCTATTGACTTTGCCAATCTAAAACAGAAACTAACCCACTCATTATGAATAAAGCCAAAATGCTAGTCGTAGATGACGAAAGCGATTTGGAATTGCTGATTAAACAAAAATTTCGACGACAAATCCGCGAGGGTTTATACCAATTTGTATTTGCCCCAAATGGTGTCGAAGCATTTCAACTACTTCAACAACAACCCGATATCGACCTTGTACTAAGTGACATCAATATGCCCTTGATGGATGGTCTTACCCTGCTTAGTAAAGTCAGCGAGCTTAGCCCACTTATCAAAGTAATTATGGTGTCGGCTTATGGGGATATGGAAAATATCCGCACAGCCATGAATCGCGGTGCTTTTGATTTTGTGTGTAAGCCCGTCAATTTTGAAGATTTAGAATTGACGGTTCAAAAGACACTACAACACATCAACCAACTTCGCGAAACGCTCCAAGCCATCAAAGAAAACAACATCTTGCGGATGTATGTGGATGAAAATGTGCTGAGTTTTATGAGTCGCAAAGAGTTTGAATCGGCTATCATGGTCAACGAAACCGTAGAAGCTACGGTGGTGTTTATGGACATTTGTAGTTTTACGGCCATCACCGAAAACTCCGACCCCGATACGGTAGTGCGGCTTATCAACAAGTATTTTGACATCATGGTCAAAGAAATCATCGCTCAAGGTGGGCATGTGGATAAGTTTATGGGCGATGCCGTGATGGCCGTTTTTAGGGGTGACTATCACCTAGACCATGCTATTGAGGCTGCTTTGGCCGTGAGAAGCCACATCGAATCTATCCAAGAAAACTTACTCGACCACACGACTTATTTGCCTAGGGTGGCGATTGGGATCAATTCGGGCGAGATGATTTCGGGCAATATCGGCTCTGTATCCTTGCGCCGCCTCGACTATACTGTAATTGGAGATACGGTCAATGTAGCCCAACGATTTCAGGGAATTGCGAAACCGGGTCAAATCGTGATTGGGCAACATGCCTATGAACTGGTGAAAGAATCGTTTAGATGTGCGCCCATCGGCGAAGTAATCTTAAAAAACAAAGCTAATCCTTTGATGGCTTATGAAGTACTGGAATAAAACACAGGTATTTTCAATCATCAACACCTTTTTATTTTACTTATTATTAAACACTTACAACAAATTTGAGATTGTTTTAAGTTTACTCAATTTATGATATTTCCCGACAAGGCTCTTTGCGCTTTAAGCGGTGGAATATCGACAACGTTATGATTATTAGAAGGAAATTAGCCCTAAACCCGCTACTTCTTCTTTACTTTTTATCGTATGCTCATAGCTCACAACACCTCAACGTATGTGTCTTTTTTTTCTATGCCCCTGCCTCCAATGCTAGTGCTATAGCTATACTCTCCGAAAAAATTTTACCCAATCATACATTACTCAACAACCCTTTCTCACCTAAAAACTCTACTTAACAATGCACGCAGGAAATCACTATAAAGTCATTGAGATTCTTCTCTGGACTCGCCGTACTATCTTCATTTTGCTCATCATCGCGACCGTCCCTACGGTGTTATACCAAGTTTTTGATTGGCATTGGATTGCGATTCCGTGGGTTCCTATTACGCTTGTAGGTACAGCCTCCGCTTTTATTGTAGGTTTTAAAAATACCCAAACCTACAACCGAGTCTGGGAAGCCCGCCAAATATGGGGCGCTATCATCAACAGCAGTCGAGCGTGGGGGATATTGGTCAAGGACTTTATCAAAAATCCAAATAGCTCAGCCGAAACCAAAGAAATTCATCGAGAATTGCTCTATAGACACGTCGCTTGGCTGACGGCTTTGCGCTTTCAGCTTCGAGAGCCACGAGCGTGGGAAACTCTCTCCAAACATTACAACAAAGATTATAAACGCTTCTATAGCATTCCTGAAAAAGAACAAAAACTTGATGAAGAACTCAGTAAATTTATTTCGGGAGAAGATTTGGCGTATGCGTTGAGCAAGAAAAACCGCGCTACTCACCTCATCAGTCTTCAATCAAAGCGACTCCGCCAACTTAAAGAAGCAGGGTATATCGAACCACTCAATTATGTAGAACTTGAAAATACGTTGGTGAACTTTTATGACCAACAAGGTAAATGTGAACGGATTAAAAATTTCCCTTATCCTCGTCAATTTGCTTCAATCAGCCTGTATTTTATTCAGATTTTTGTTTTCATTATGCCGTTTGGGATGTTGAAAGAGTTCGAAAAATTAGGCGAACATATGGTATGGCTCACCATTCCATTTAGTATGCTGGTATCGTGGGTATTTTCGAGCATGGAGCAAATAGGCGAAACCAGCGAAAATCCCTTTGAAGGTAGTTTTAACGATGTGCCTATTACGGCTATGACGCGTACCATCGAGATAGATTTGCGCGAAATGCTCGACGAAACCAATGTCCCACCAGCGATTCAACCTGTCAATAACATTCTTTTGTAGGGCTAATAAGTAACTAAGCAAAATTAAACTGGATATTATCAACAATATGCGACTCCTCTAACCCCACGCCTTTAGGCTGGGGATACAATGTGAGAGCTTTACGTGGGCTTTAGCCCTGATTTTTACGCTTTTTGTCAAAAAATCAGGGCTAAAGCCCTACGTTGTGGTCTTTTTTACCCACCCCAGCCTAAAGTCGGAGCGCCGATGTGACGTGGGGTTAAAATAGAATTAGCTTTATACTCGCTTAATTTTGCTCAATTACTTAAGTACTTACGCAGAATTAGGTGAGACTTTCCAAACAATCCGCCACGCGGTTTTAAGCCCATGTCGTTGATAACCAAAGAAATCACAAACTTGGAAAGTCTTGGCTTGAATAAGCATTTATTTAGAAATTACAACTTTTCACCGTTTTGCTCCGAAATTTATTTACGCTCTAACATCGCTTTTTAAAGCCTAATTCGCTAAAAATCAAAACACCTAAGGCGGTATCAAAGTTGATATTTCACCTTAAGTATTTCTTTCCATAATACAACATTCTCAGTCTCCAATACGCTCTTTCTCATTCCCTCAAAAAACATTACAATGAACTTTTATGGTTTGCGACTGTGTTGCAAACCATAAAAGTCTTCTATTTTCCCCTTCTCAGCGGGGCATTTTCGATAAAACTTCCTTCTCTAAGTGATGTTTTATTTTTTCAACTTAAAAACTCAAAAACCATGAGCACCGACACACATTTCGACGTTATCATCATCGGCGGGAGTTATGCTGGACTTTCAGCTGCGATGGCTCTAGGCCGCTCTTTGCGTCACATTTTGATTATTGACAGTGGGCAGCCTTGCAACCAACAAACACCTCATTCTCACAATTTTATCACCCAAGATGGCGAAACTCCCTCGGCTATTGCGCAAAAAGCCAAAGACCAAGTGTTGAGTTATCCGGGGGTCATGCTGCTGCATGATAAGGTACAACAGGCCGAGCGACAAGCTGACCACTTTAGCGTAGTTACCGCTTCAAATGTACCCTACACTGCCGATAAACTGCTTTTTGCAACAGGTATCCGAGATCAGTTGCTCCCCATAGATGGCTTTGCCGAATGTTGGGGGATTTCGGTGCTTCATTGCCCTTATTGCCACGGCTATGAAGTAAGTGGCCAAACCCTCGGGGTATTGGCCAATGGAGATATGGGATTTGAATTCGCGAAATTGATTCATCATTGGTCGCCCAAACTGACTCTGTTTACCAACGGTCCTTCAACTCTTACAGAACAACAATTCCAAAAATTACAAGCCGCTCATATTGAGATTATTGAAAAACCTATCCATTCGTTGCAGCATACCGAAGGCCGTTTAGAAAAAATCAGTTTCAATGACGGCTCTACTCACGATATATCAGCCCTTTTTGCGAGGGTCCCTTTTGAACAACATTCTCTTATTCCACAAGAATTAGGCTGCGAACTTACAGAGTCGGGACATATTAATGTAGATGAACTAGCTCATACGACCGTAGAAGGTGTGTATGCCGCCGGCGACAATACCTCTTTCATGAGGGCGGTATCCGCTGCGGTCGCTGCGGGCACCAAAGCGGGCGCTTCTATCAACAAAGACCTGATTGAAGAGCGTTTTGGGGTGACTACTCTGGTCTAATTATTTACTCCTTTGTATTTTCCCAAGCAAGGATAATAGCTTGGGAAAATACACCCTCAAGAAAAATTTCACATTTTGATAATATCCTATCTCCTATTTTTACTGTCTCTCTTTTCCAAACCTTAATTCTATCACCTCCCAAAGTCCAAATATTATTTTTTTGCGTATGTACAGTGTCTTTCAGAAACCCTTCTCCTGACTCATGCAAATGCGCTACTTATGGCTATTTCTTTTGGTATGTGGCATATCCTTCAAAGGAGTAGCACAGAGACGCCCCATAAATACTGAGGCAGAAATAGCGGGTGCAGTGGTAAACGGCCCGCAAACTCCTTTTTGGCTCAGATCCAATCAATATGGTATCATTCCTTTAGAAGGGAGTTTTGTGACAGCTCGCGCAGGGGCTTTTCGGCATTATGTTGTTGCGGATAGCAGCCGCCCTTCTCCCAAAAAGCTAGATTGGGGAGTGGGTGTACAAAGTGTTTTGAATGTTGTTTTTTCAACCAAACAAAAAGAAATTCTTTGGCCAGAGATATACGCCAAAGGTAAATGGGGGAAGTTTGAAATCTTTGCCGGTAGGCGCCGCGAACTCTTCGGTATTGGCGACAGTACACTTTCATCGGGCTTTGTGGCCTGGTCGGGCAATGCCATTCCTTTTCCCAAAATACAGCTCCAAACCATTGATTATGTGCCTCTTACTTTTCTCAAAAGTATCATTGCTTTTAAGGGGAGTTTTGCCCACGGATGGTTTACTGTTCCGTACATGGAAAATGCTTTTTTCCACCAAAAAACCCTATATGCTCGTTTTGGCAAACCGCATTGGCGTCTCCAAATCTATGCAGGTCTCAATCATCAAGTACAGTGGGGTGGTAAAGCGGACTATCTGCTTGGCACCGACTTTGCCGTCAATGGTCAACTTCCTAGTACCTTTCGTGATTATCTTTCTGTGCTCACAGGCCACTACCCCGACGACTTATCCAACGACCGCTATACGGTTTTTGATGGGACCAATCGCATCGGCAATCACGTAGGTAGCTATGACTTTGGGATAGAATGGAAGCATTCGGACTGGAATGTGTTGTTATATCATCAACACCCCTATGAAGATGCTTCAGGACTTGCTTTTCAGAACTTCCCCGATGGTCTTACAGGGCTGCGCCTCCTTCGTCGAGGCTCTGCCCAAAAAATCTCTCTACGGCATTTGGTGATTGAATGGCTCAGTACCACCAACCAAAGCGGGGCGATTTTTGACCCACAAGCTACTTACCAAGGCACCGACAATTACTTCAATCATGGCCAATACAAAGAAGGATGGTCGTATCAAGAGCATACTTTAGGCACTCCTTTTATTGCCCCTCGACCTACGCTTGCTGCGGCGCTTGCCCAAATTCCAGCGGGTGGTTTTTTCCCAAACAATCAATTACGAATGGTATATCTGGCTACGGTTTGGCAGCTTTCAAGTACTTTGAGCTTACAAACCCGCAGCTCTTTTAGTCAAAATTTAGGTTCCTTTAGTAATCTTTACACCCCTGCCATTTCTCAATTTTCAAATATGATTGGTGCAAACTGGCAACTGCCTCACTTGCAGGGCTTCGCACTCCATGCTTCCTTTGCTTTCGACCAAGGAGATTTGCTTCCTCCTTCCTACGCGGGCTTCTTCGGCCTCAAAAAAAAGTGGTAAAACACGCTTAATTTTTAACCAAGCCATATTTTTGTTTGTTTGTATAGAAATGCTAAACATTTTATAATATTGGCTTAATATGCCTTTTTTTACTTTTGGGCAAAAAAGTAAATCCTCTTGATAGGACACATTACGCCCCAATGAGTATTCATTTATAACACCAAATCCCATTATTTCACTTAACAAATTCTTATGAAAAACAAGCTACTTTCACTGTTTATGTTGCTTTTTTGGATGAGTACCGCCGCGATGGCACAAGAACTACGTTTTCGTTCTGATAGCACTTTTCGCATTGTACAATTTACCGACATTCACTACAAAGCTGGAGCTGAGCCTTCCAAAAAATCTATTTCAATGATGCAAGCGACCCTCGACGAACTAAAACCCGATTTAGTCGTTTTCACGGGCGATGTGGTCGTGAGCAATCCTATCAAAAAAGGCTGGGATGAGGTATTGGAGGTGGTTATCTCTCGCAAAATCCCCTATTTAGTAACTTTTGGAAATCATGACGACGAAAAAGAACTCAAACGCCCCGAAGTAGCCGCCTATGTAGTGACCAAACCTTACTTGCTCAACAAAACCGCCTCTATCAGCGGTGTTGATGGCTATCTCAATGGCGCAGTGGCTATCAAAGGAAAAAGCGGTGCCAATGCTGCTATTTTATATGCGATGGATTCTCAGGCTTATTCGCAAAACAAAAGAGTAGGTGGCTATGGATGGTTTAGTCACAACCAAGTAGAATGGTTCCGCAAAACCAGCGCGTCTTACAAAGAAAGCCGCAAAGACACTTTGCCTGCCTTGGCTTTTTTTCATATCCCGCTACCTGAATACAAAATTGCGTTTGACGACGTCAAAAATAAAAGAAGAGGTGTAAGATATGAAAACGAATGTGCGCCTCAGCTCAATACTGGAATGTACACCGCAATGCTCGAATCGGGCGATGTAATGGGCACTTTTGTGGGTCACGACCACGTCAACGACTATCTAGTTGACTACAATGGCATTGCCCTCACTTACGGCTGTTTTTCGGGGAGCGAAAACACCTATTTGCGTACCAAACACGGCGCTCGAATCATTGAACTAAAAGAAGGGAAACGCGAATTCAAAACGTACATTCGGGAGTTTGATGGAGCGATTTTGTATCCCATTACGTATCCATTTCCTGGTAAAAAATAAAGTACCTCTCCTGACTTGATAACAAGCTTTTCGTTTTTGTTTCAAAACCTAGTCTGAACCTCCTACTTTTGCAAACTAAAATCACAAGCCTGCCTTCTTTTACCGAAGCTCGCTTGTGATTTTGGTATTCAATCTTTTTTTACATCTGTACACCTGATTTCACTATGAATCTTAGACCTCTTTTTATTTTAATGTTGTCGTGGCTGTATGTGTCTCTTTGGGCCCAAACACCTGCGGTGCTGTTGGTCAAAGAAGAGCATATCTTCCAAAACCCACCTTTTAATTCATGCCATGCTTCTAGCATTGTAGAACTAGGCAATCAGCACCTGATGGCTACGTGGTTTGCAGGAACTGCCGAAGGAAAACCCGATGTGTGTATCTGGATTTCGGAATACAAAAATGGAAAATGGAGTGCCCCCAAGCAAATGGCCGATGGTATTATAGACGCCAATACTCGCTACCCGGCGTGGAATCCTGTATTGTTTAAAACCAAAGCGGGCAAATTGATGCTTTATTACAAAGTAGGCCCCAATCCTCGCGAATGGTGGGGTATGGTACGAAACTCCAATGACAACGGAAAAACATGGTCTAAGCCCGAAAAACTTCCAAACGGAATGCTGGGGCCTATCAAAAACAAATCTTTTCAGCTGCCTAATGGCGATATATTACACCCTACTAGCACCGAAAGTGTAACGGGGAATATTTGGCACGTACACCTCGAAAAAACTGACAAAAACGGTAATAATTGGCAAAAAATCGACATCAACAACGGGGAATTTGGCGTGATTCAGCCCAGTATTCTTACTTATGCAGATGGCCGGTTGCAGATGCTATGTCGTAGCCGCCAAAACTACATAGTACAAACTTGGTCTAACGACGGTGGAAAAACATGGGGGCCACTAAGCACCATCAACCTCCCCAACCCCAATTCGGGTACCGACGCTGTTACGCTCAAAAATGGCCTTCAAGTTTTGATTTATAATCCTTTACAAAAAGGAAAAGAGTGGTCAAACGGTCGCAATAAACTTCGAGTAGCGGTTTCTAAAAACGGTACTGATTGGCAAGATGTATATACCTTGGAAGACGAAGCCAAAGGTGAATTTAGCTATCCAGCAGTGATTCAAACAAGCGACGGGCTGGTACACATTACTTATACCGATTTACGTAAAAATGTAAAACATGTGGTGCTGAGAATCCCGGATGTATTGCCTCCCAAATCGGTAGGAGCTCTTCCCTCAAAAGCTCAAATGGCTTGGCATGAAATGGAACAAAATGCTTTTATTCACTTCACTACCAATACTTTCACGGATTTGGAATGGGGATATGGTGACGAAAAGCCTTCGATTTTTAATCCTACCCAAACAGACGTAGATCAATGGATACGGACGCTTAAGGAGGCTGGATTTAAAGGTGCAATTCTCACTTGTAAACATCACGACGGCTTTTGTCTGTTTCCCAGCCAATATACGGAGCATTCTATCAAAAATAGCCCTTACAAAAATGGGCAGGGCGACATCGTAAAAGAAGTAGCAGAAGCCTGCAAACGCCACGGACTCAAATTCGGCGTTTATCTTTCGCCTTGGGATCGCAATCACCCCGAATACGGCAAGCCTGCTTATGTAGAATATTATCGCAATCAGCTCAAAGAAATCTTCACCAACTACGGCCCAGCTTTTGAAATGTGGTTTGACGGTGCCAACGGCGGCGACGGCTACTATGGAGGCGCGCGCGAAAAACGCCGCATCGACGGCTCCAAATATTATGATTGGCCTACTACGCTCGACATTGTACGTAAAATGGAACCCGACGTCATTTTCTTTAGCGACGCAGGGCCGGGCGTAAGATGGGTAGGCAATGAAAGAGGTGTAGCTGGTGAAACCAACTGGAACATCATCACGCCTGATACACTTTTTGCAGGTAAAGCAGGTATCGAAAAACTGTTGAATACGGGTTCGGAAGATGGTACTCACTGGATTCCGGCGGAGGTAGATGTGTCTATCAGACCGGGCTGGTTTTATCACGCCAAAGAAGACAGTAAAGTCAGAACTCCCGAAAACCTTTTTGATATTTATCTTACCTCGGTAGGGCGAGGCTCCACATTGCTCCTAAATGTGCCCCCCGACCGCCGTGGCCTTATTCACGAAAACGACATTCAATCTTTGAAAGGATGGAAGGCAATGATTGACCGTGAGTTTAAGACTAACTTGGCCCTCAAAGCCAAAACTACTGCTTCTTCATACCGGGGCAATGCTGCCAATTATGCTCCTTCCAACCTTACCGACGGAGACAAAGAAACCTACTGGGCTACCAACGACGATACCAATACGGGCAGCATTGAGATAGACCTAGGTAAAACGCAGACAGTCAAATATATAACTCTTAAAGAATACATCAAACTCGGCCAACGTGTTAAGGAGTTTAATGTAGAAATCTGGAAAAATGGGGCTTGGCAAAAAGTAGCTCAAGCTACCACCATTGGCTATAAAAGAATCTTGAAAATCACACCTACCGAAGCTTCAAAGATTCGAGTCAATATCACCGCCTCAAAAGCATCTCCTGTACTTTCGAGCATCGAAGTTTACTAAACCTAAAAGGCATCCAAAGTGTACGCACGCTGGATGCCTTTTTATTTTTTCTTCTAAATAATTCTTTTGCCCGAATCCAAAGCTCTTTTGTTTTCCGTACATAAGGCTAGTTTTTAAGTATCTCACCACGAATCACTTTTAAAAAACTAACGTCATGTCTTACGCGAAAACACTCTCTTTAAAAGGGCTATTGCTCTTAGTACTCTTATCCACATTCTATGCTTGTACAGATCACCGTCTTCCACCCGACCCTACTACACTCCCTGATGCCAACTTCTATGCACTGACCGACGGAAATCAACTTTTACGCTATAACCTTCGCTCATTGGGTAGCGCACAAGCTACTGTAAGCATTAGTGGCCTTCAACAAGGTGAACAAATGCTATCCATTGATTTTCGACCTGCTACAGGGCAGCTATATGGAGTAGGTAGTACGAGCCGCATTTATGTCATCAATCCCATGACTGGTGCTGCAAGAGCTATTGGAAATCCTTTTTCGCCAGCACTCAATGGTACAATGGTAGCGTTGGATTTCAACCCTACGGTAGACAGAAT
This sequence comes from Runella zeae DSM 19591, assembly GCF_000423565.1. Classification (GTDB taxonomy): domain Bacteria; phylum Bacteroidota; class Bacteroidia; order Cytophagales; family Spirosomataceae; genus Runella; species Runella zeae. The sequence continues at coordinate 60,292 of NZ_AUIF01000044.1, forward strand.
CAGATTGGTCACCAATACGGGCCAAAACCTACGCTTGCACCCTGAAACGGGCGCCGTAGTAGTCCCCGATGGCAACATCAATGGCGTTTCGGCGGCTACAATAACAGCCGTTGCCTATACCAACAACCGCGCCGGAGTGACCACTACCACGCTGTATGACATTGACCCCGCTACCGACCGTCTTTACAAACAAGACCCACCTAACAATGGCGGGTTGGTAGATGTAGGGCCGCTAGGATTAGATATTACGGCAGCGGGAGGCTTTGACATTGCTCCCGACGGAAATGCCATTGCAGCTGTTACGGTATTTGGTCAATCGGAGTTGAATCAAATTGATTTGAATACGGGCCGTCTTCAAAAATTAGGTACACTTTCGGGTAATATCATCGGTTTGGCTATTCCAACTGAACCTGTAGCCTATGCCATCGATGCTTCCAACAATTTGCATATTTTCAACCCTATGAATCCAGTTCTTACTACCAAGACTATCATGGGGCTACAACCTAGCGAAACGCTACTCGGGATTGATATGCGGCCTGTCAATGGTCAATTGTATGCTTTGGGAAGCACGAGCCGAATCTATACTATCAATGTCAACAGCAATACTACTGCCACCGCTACAGCACTCGGTAGTGGACCTTTTTCGCCCGCTCTTTCAGGCACCAATTTTGGGTTTGACTTCAACCCCGTTCCAGACTTGATTAGAGTGGTGAGCAATGCGCAACAAAACTTACGCGTAAGTCCTGTAACGGGTGCTGTAACTACCACCGACCCCAATCTCAATCCAGGAGCCGCAGTGGTTTCGGCAGCCGCTTACACCAACAATTTTGCTGGCACAGCTACTACTGCTTTGTATGACATCGAAACTCCAGCGGGTAGCAATGCCATGCTCTATATGCAAAACCCACCCAACAATGGTACTCTAGTAGCAGTAGGTTCATTAGGAATTACGGTCGAAAGCGCCAATGGATTTGATATTGGGGGAGCGAGCGGTACCGCTTATGCCTTGTTACGTTCTGGTGGTACTACTCGAGTATATACCATCAATCTTTCGACGGGAGCCGCTACCGGTGGAGCCACCCTTCCTGGCAATCCCACGATTAACGGTATGACGGTCGGTCTGGGTTTTTAAACATAAAACTAATGTATCATTCCAAAGATTGGAGCGCATAGCTAGCCTGTAAGAGGTGCCAGAGAGAAGCTTAAGACTTGTATGTTTGAGGTAAAAATCAAAACCTTATGCTACAAAGGTTGAGCTTCTCCACCAACATTCTCATATTCTGCCTCGGAGAGGCACAAGGTTTGTAGCTAATAGCCCACACAAAAAACAAATGATAAGCATAAAAAACCTTCTGTTTGAGTAAACACCAAACAGAAGGTTTTTTTATGAATCATCTAATTTCGGAAGAATTCGTGTTTCCTGAGGAAAATCCTCTTATAAAAACTTAGATTTTATAGCCATAAAACCCTCTCTAAGCAAGCCTAAATCAGACCCTAAAGCCAGACACGAAAAACCCATTTGCTTCAGCACCGTAATATCTGAGAAATTGCGGATTAAAATTCCCGCTTGCTTTTGGTGGAAATCAGCTGCGCTACTTACCTTCTTGAGAGCTTCTTCATAGGGTATAGTTTGGTGAGGATTTCGGGTCGAAAGGTCTAATTTCAAATCGGCAGGCCCTACAAACAATACATCAACCCCACCAACAGCCGCGACTTCTTCCACGTTTGTTACTCCTTCATAATCTTCAATTTGACATAAAAACAAAGGAGCGGAAGTAGTTCGAACATCAAGACCATATTTAAAAACACGCGCCGAACTTGAATAACCTCGATGCCCCAAAGGTGGATAATTCATGGCCTTAACACAAGCTTCCGCCTGCTCTGGCGTAGAAACATGAGGTAACATAATACCCGAAGCACCCCAATCCAACAACTTAGCAATCAACGCCGTATCTAGTTTCCCTACCCTCACAATGAGTTTGATACCCTCACGTTTGGCTGCTTGTAGATTGGCCAGCACTTCTGCATCAGTGATACAGCCATGCTCTAAATCGAATAACAACCAATCAAAACCACACTCTGAAGCCAGCTCCGCAATCACCGGCGAACCAATCGACAACCAAGTGCCAAGGCTCAATAGGTTTGAGTCACTCATAAGTCTTTGATTTGAATTTTGTTTTGTAAACCAACGCACGCCATTTTGATACGTTGTAGTGTAAACGTTTTCAAAGCAGCGCCATCTGAATCAGACCCAATCAGAAAAAAATCCGACTTTCTATCAAAATAGTTAGCACCTACTCTAATCACGGCTTTTACCACCATATTACGAAGTAAATGCAACCAAAAGCGGGGCAAAAAATCAGGTGGTAAAGGCTTGATAGATTCATAGCCTTTGATAGCCTCTGCTACCACTGTTCCGGTATGAAAACAAGCTAAAAGGGACAAATCGTCGGAGATATCGCCCGAAACGGTATCATCCCAATCAATAAATGCTTTTATCTCATTAGGCTCTCCTAAGATATTCCACAATGCCAAGTCTTTATGTACTAAACACCCCTGTGGTACACTGAGAAATTGTTCGTATTGAAGCACTAGCCGCTGTATCTCGTTCGACTCGGAGGCTTTTAAAAACTTGCGTGCTACTAAAAAATCTAGGTGCTTTTTCCAATTCAAAAAGAAATAATCGCGGTAGGTAGGATGCAGCCCTTTGAGTTTTCCTGTTTTCCTCAATACAATAGGGTCAAACGGTCCAAAACCCTCTAATTCGACAGCTTGCCATTGGGCTATATTCTCTCCGATTTTTTGGGCAACCGCCAAAAAATTTAGTTCACCTGCTTTATGGATTTTGTTTAAATCAGGATAAGGCAAATATTCCAATACTTGATACGCAAAAGGGACATGGTGACGAGTAGCATCTACCGCATAAACAACAGGAGCAGGCACGCCAAGGGATTTTATTTCTGTCAAAACATGTGCCTCAATTTCCATAAAATCATCCCCTTCGGGACCGTTTTCAATACGGATAAATCGTTGTATGCCGTTGTATTCAGCCACGTATGTCAAGTGATTTCCTTGCCCATTGCCTGAACGGAGACGTACATTTTCACTTCCAAAATACTTCGCTAAAACAGGATGTAATAGGGTCTCTATTTGGGCCGTTTCCAAAATATCTTCGCGTTCTTCCAACGCAAAAAAAGCAGAAGGTCGGTCACATTTCCAGTAATAAATACTTTGTCGGTTTGTCATGCTCATGAATTAGGAAGTTCTTTTGTGCCACCATGAGGCCAACAGCGAACCTGTTACGTTCATCAATGGTCCGAAAATAGCGGGCGCTAACCCCACCGTCGCGATTTTGCCCATTTCTTTGGCAATACCTGAAGCCAAACCACCATTCTGCATTCCGACTTCTATCGCAATAGTCCGGCAGTCGCGTTCATTCATTTTACACAAACGAGCCGACCAATAGCCTAGAAAGTAGCCAGTCAAATTGTGGATCAATACCAACAACAATAAAATAGGCCCAATGCTCACCAGATTGTCGCGTCCCGCAGCAGTGATAACTACAATCGAAAACCCAATCCCAAACATGGAGATAAGCGGCATGGCATCGTCAAGCCATTGGATTTTGCCACTGAACAAGCGGTTGAAAAGCAGTCCCGCTCCGATAGGCAAAATCACCATTTTCATAATATCCCACATCATATGCCAAGCATCTATTTCGACAAATGCCCCTGCCAGGGCATTCATCAATAGGGGTGTCACGAAGGGTGACAATAGCGTAGAAATAGCCGTGATTGTCACTGATAAAGCCAAATTGGCTTTGGCCAAATAGGAAATAACGTTGGAAGCCATTCCATTGGGCGAGCAGCCAATCAGGATAATACCCGCCGCAATTTCTGGCTCCAATGGGCTTACCCGCGCCAATGTAAAACCCAGCAAAGGCATGATAATAAAATGGCTAGTGACCCCAATTAGCACTCCTTTAGGCATCTTCACTACCCCCACAAAATCTTGCAGGCTCATAGAGGTTCCCATGCCAAACATGATGAGTTGGATGAGCGGAGTGATAAGGCGTGTTAGCTTAAAATCACCCCACTCCCGAAAATAGTGCGGATAGTATAATGCCATAGTGACCGCCCCCAAAATCATCACCGTATAGGTATAGCTTTTTAGTGCTTCATAGCCTCTGAAGCTAAAAGCGAGAAAGCAAAAGAAGACAATAAGGGCAGGACTAGCCGCATTGCTATCGTATAGAAAAGTCATGATAAGGATCCAAAACAGGCAAATACCCGCTCCTATTGCCGAAAATTTGTATATATTCATTATTTAGCTATTTCGGAAGGAGCAACTAATTTGTCTAGCCCTAAAGGTTTACTTATTACTATCTTTGCTTTTGACTTACGTCCTCCAAATCGACCTTCCAGAATGTCTTTTTCGGTAAAACGTGCCATTAATATTTCCCCATCGAAATCCCGATTACGGTCATAAGAGATATAAATGGTGCCGTCGGGCGCTTGAAAACCATCAGGGTATGAGATACCTCGACGCTCATCTAACATCAATCCTCCTATCCAAGTTTTGCCCTCATCTTCCGACAAATAAGCGGTGAGCTTCGAACGAAACTTGGTCTTTTCATCAATAGCCCCATGTCGTATCATCAAAATCCGGCCCGACTGTAAACGTCGCATAAAATGCCTAGAACCAATATGTTCTAGATATTTTTGGGGTTCTGACCACGTTTTTCCTTTATCTGTTGACACACTTTCCCACATGCCGTTACCTGTTCGTGCTGTCATCCACAAGGTGCCATCTTTACGTTCTATAATGTGGTGTTCATCAAATTGAGGTTGAGGATAACGAACTCCCCCCCGACGAGCCCATGTTTTTCCTTGATCATTAGACATAAACACATTGGCCATACGTAGAGAGTCCAACTCATGAAAAGCGTCTTTATACGGCTCTTTGATTTTTGTCCGATCCCACAACGATACTGGCAATAGCCAAGTGCCATCTCTCAAAACGATAGGTTTATTTAACGTACATCCATCCGAAATTCTTACAGGGGCGGACCATACAGGATTAGAAGCATCGGGATTTTCACACACGGTATACCAATTTCCATCCCGACCATCAAACATAGTCATAGATTGGTCAAAAAATAGCCACAGTTTCCCATCAGGATCTAGCCATAAACACCCCACGACCGTTCTCCGTTTTTCCTTCAAAGAAGGATTGTGAGGATCTATTACCATTTTTGGTTTAGACCATGTTTGGCCAGCGTCATCGCTAGTATTTAGGACAAAAAAAGCATCATCATTGTCTCCTCCCCCAACCCAACATGCCCATATACGTCCTTTAGGAGTACGTTCGACGCCAATAGTCATCCCATAATCCAATTTATCATAATCATAAATTGGCAGGGGTAATGTATTTATTGGGGGGGGTATTAATGCCGCATCTACATTGGTTATTTCTTGGGCTACGATTGGCCTTCCAAACCATATCGCAATGAGTAATACTACCCATGCTCCATATTTTTTTTGCGAAAATTTGTCATTCTTCATCATCATGATTCATCATTACTAATAACCTGGATTTTGTTCTAATTTTTTACTAAAGTTGGCATCGATAGCACTTTGTGGAATAGGCCAGAAAGCGTGTTTCTCTTGAATAGTAGCTCTCGTATCAGCCCGTAGATTGTACTTTCGTACTCTTTCGACCAATTTCCCAGTTCTTACCAATGTCCTGTGACGAGGTTCTTCTGTAATCAGTTCTCGGGCACGTTCATCTAAAATATAATCTAAATCAACTTGGGCAGGTACTACTGGCTTAGCTTGAGCCCGTTCTCGTACTTTATTAATATCGGCAGCTGCTTTTACCAAGTCCCCTTTATACATATATGCCTCAGCACGAAGAAGATATGTTTCGGCTAAACGAAAGACCATAAAATCTTTAAAAGTCCGTCCAGTAGTATTATTTCCTGATTTGCCAACCTTTCCTTCTACTTTTCTAAGTGTTGGATAAAGCATCTGGAAGGTATCAAGTTTGGCATAATGGCTTTTTTCCACCATTTTACGGAAATAAGCCGATGCAGGATTTGTATAATAATGGTCACGACGGATATTATGCCTAGAATTACGAATATCATTTGACCAATTGTTGGCCCACAGGTCATATAAGAAATAACTCGTAGGTCTTACCCAGCCTACACCACGGCCTAAACTATCCACGATAATCATCCCAGGTTTACCGTCAGGATCTCTCACATTGATATAGAAAGGAGCCCAAGCTCGGAGCAAGTAGTTTCCACTGTTCCCTCCCTGGCCTCCTGGTGTTTGATCTTCAAATTGCCAGTTAAAAATGGACTCCAGATTTCCAGAGCTACGATTTTGATTTCCGTCTTTAAACAAATCCGAATATACATCTCCCGGCAGGTCTTTTTCGCTACCAAATCGCGTTGTCATTAGCTGATAAAGTCCAGAATTAATCACTTCAGAAGCGCTAGCAATGGCTTTGTCGTACTCTTTTAAACTAATATAAACTTCTGAAAGTAAGTGGTCAGCAGCAGCTTTCACTACACGTCCTTCGTTTGCTTTAGCGACTGTCGCTGGTAGCCACTTAGAAGCAAATTCCAAATCTTTTTTAGCCGACTCATATACTTCATTGCGAGTATTTCTAATAAAATCAGTTTTTGGACCCGAATAAATTGTATCTACAATAGGTACACCACCGTAGAGATTTGCTAAAAAATTGTGAGTATAGGCTCTAAAAAAACATGCTTCAGCTATGATAGCGTTTTTTTCGGCCTCATTGGTCCAAATTTTACTTAACTCAGGTTTGTTCGCATAGACAATAATCGTATTGGCTTTCAAGAGCATATCCGAATAAGCCCAATCCCAGTATCGTTGTACACACAAAGTGGCGGGTGTGAGGTAAGTGTCATAATTACGAAAATTAGCAGCCGCATTCTCACCACTACAGGCGATGTCTGTACCCATTTGTTGATTAATATACCATCCAAAAGAATCAAACTTCCCAAGTTCTTCCCGAGCAGACATATGCAATGCGGTGATATAAGTCTCAAACCCCGCCTTGGAAGTCAACACAATCTCCGAATTTAACGAAGCTAAGGGTTTTTCGTTTAAGAAATTATCTTCACAAGCAGTGAGGGAAAGCCCTACCAAGAAGAGAATAAAGAGAGAGAATCTAGATGTTTTCCACCGACTATTCAAAAAATTTTTCATGTTATCTTTCATTTTATTGAGAGCTATTAAAATCCAACATTCAATCCAAGCGTCCAGCTTCTAGGTACAGGAAATCCTCTGGCTGTACCACCACTTTCAGGGTCTGTACCCAACCAATCAGTAAACGTTGCGAGATTCTTTCCACTGGCAAAAACTCTAGCATTGGCCAGTTTTATTTTATTTAAAATCGACTTTGGAACATTATATGTCAAAGACACATCTTGAATTCGTATAAAATTTCGACTTAGATAATAGTTGTGTAAAAATGGATTAGGATAGCCTAGTGAAGGGCGGGTATTAGATTTATTTTGGGGAGTCCACCATCCAGCATCCAAACGATTTACGGGACGATTAGGATAATTGCCAGAGCCTGACAAAAAATATTCTATGTCAAGTTCGTTGAGTGTAGCAATCCATCCTTGCATCGCATTGACAAATACCGAAAGAGAAAAGTTATAGTAATTAAATGTATTGGTGATTCCCCACCGAACCTTTGGTTGTCCCATTTGTCCTATGATTGTGCGGTCATCAGCAGCTGTTATTTTACCATCACCATTCAGGTCTTTTAGTTTCACATAGCCAGGTTTAAAACCAGATGGAATTTGGTCTCCTTCTTGATAAATGCCATCAAAGACATAATCATAAGCCACATTGACAGGCTGTCCAATAAACCATTTATTGCCAAGGTCATCGTCTTCTAAACCATCTCCATTGGTATCAGACTGATATAAGTGTACAATCTTATTTTTGTTGGTAGAAAATACTAGATTGGTATTCCATTCAAATTTTCCTTTGCGGAAGTTGGTAGAATTGAGACTAATTTCTAAGCCTTTATTGTTGGTAGCTCCCAAGTTTGTCCAGACAGAATTATAGCCGGTCATAGTTGGTAAAGAGCGCTCCATAAGCAAATTTTTGGTATTCATGTTATAAAGCTCGAAGGTACCACCCAATCGCCCTTTAAAAAGCTCAAAATCAACGGCTACATTAGAGGTGTAGGTAGTTTCCCACTTCAAATCTGCATTTGCCATAGAAGACGGATAAACACCTAGCGAAGAAGCTCCCCCGTCTCCAAACACATAGCGAGTAGTAGCAGAGAGACTAAGTGATTGATAAGGACTTATAGCTTGATTACCAACAGCCCCGTAAGAAGCTCTAAGCTTTATCATATCAATGAATGGAATACTTTCCATGAACTTTTCTTCTGAAAGAATCCACGAAAAAGCACCTGAAGGAAAAGTAGCATATTTGTTGTTAGCAGCAAAGACTGAGCTTCCATCACGACGAGCAGTGAGCGTAAGCAAGTATTTATCTTTGAATCTATAATTCAAACGAAACATCGACGATACACCATCAGAAGCAGCCGCCGACGAGGTATTGGTCAGAATCCCACCCAGTCCTAAATTGTTCCAGCCAAGAGCATCCGAAGACAATTGCGAAGCATTGGCAGTAGTTGATTCAAAACCTAGGTGATTTCGACCATAAAGTAAGGTCGCATCTAGTGCATGATTTTCATTAAATCTATGATTGTAAGCAAGAATATTCTCAAGTACCCAATCGGAGTCTTCCCGATTAAATTTACTTGCCGAGGTAGTATTTCCAGCAAAATACTTGTCTTGTCTAAAGAAATTATAATTATGCTGCCATCGATAATTAGGCGAATAATTAATTCGGTACGTCAACCCATCTACTTTGGGAATACTAAAGAGTACATAAAAATTTGCAAAGAGATTATTAGAAATTTCTTCGTTTGTCGTCAAGAGCGCACTGCGTACAGGATTGCCAGAAATTTGGTCTTCGGGGACTAGCCACTGTGTGGGTTCACCGTCTTCGTAAAAAGGAGTGCCGTAAGGGCTTACACTATACGGAGAATCAGCTTCTCTTCCTGAAAGATCACGACGCACATACGTGGCATTCATCCCAATAGTCAGCCATTTTGTTAAGTTATTTTCAATATTAGTTCTGAATGACAAACGTTTCTGATTATCATTAAAGATCAGCCCTTTTTCGTTTGTCAATGATGCCGACACATAATAGTTAGTGTTGTTTGTACGACCCGATATATTCAAATCGTAGGAGTTTATTTTTGCATTTTGAGATACCAAATCCCACGGGTCAATTGTTTGCCCTTTTTCGTAATTTACTAATTCAGAAGGTTGTAAATACGATTCGATTTGGGCTGGATCGTGGGTCAGTCCCGCAGCTTGACGATAATCTAATATCTTTTGAAGGTATCTTTCTGGCGTTAGAAGTTTTACTTTATAACTAAAATCAGAAACTCCACTAAACATATTAAAACGAATAGTAGGTTTTTCGGTCGTCCCCTTCTTTGAAGTAATCAAAATAATCCCATTGGCCGCCCGTGAACCATAGATAGCCGCTGCACTAGCATCTTTCAACACCTCCATAGATTCGATATCTGTGGGGTTTATATCGGCCAAATTTCCGTTAAAAAAGATACCATCTAATACGATAAGCGGATTATTCCCCCCACTCAACGACCGAGGCCCGCGCACTAAAATAGAGCCTCCTTGCCCTGGACGGCCGTTGTCTGTAAACTGTACCCCTGCTACTCTTCCACGCAAAGCTTGGGTTACATTGGTATTGGGCAGGTTTTCGGTTTGTTTCATTTCTACTTTGGCCACCGCCCCCGTCACAAAACGCTTCGATTGGGTACCATAGCCCACCACTACCACTTCATCTAAGGCTTTCTGATCCACTTTCAGATTGATGTCTATTTCTGTCTTAGAACCAATCTCAATGGTTTGAGTGAGATAGCCTACAAAACTCACCACCAACTGACCATCTTGGTCAGAAATACGAAGTTCGTATTTGCCATTGACGTCCGAAATAACTCCCCGCTGCGTGCCCTTGATGATAAGATTGACACCCGGTAAAGCGGCATTGTTTTCTGCATCTCGTACAGTTCCGCGCAATAGGCGTTCGGTAGCAGAAGCCATAAAAGAACAGAGAAGAAGCAATGATAAGGCACTTGCCCTTATCATTGGTTTAAGTAATACTCTTGATTGTAAAGGGTTTAACATAGCTTCGTTTGGATTTGAACAACTAGAATCAGATGTGGTTGCAAAGTTCCGTCAAAGCTCATTAAGCACCGTCCAATTAATTATCCACTATGTCCTCAAAATTATCATATCACTTTTCAATGGAATTTTATCATATTCCTAATTGTGGGTTTTTATGACCTCTAATCGCAATAATTACCCAAAAAATATCCTTATTAGCGCAAAGCAGGTTTTTTTGTGGTATTTTGAGGTAAAATATAATTATAGTAAACTTGCTAACACAATTCGGAAACTTAGCTTGATTGCTCCATGAAACCGCAATTTTATTTAGTCCCCAGAGATATTCGAAGTTCGCACATATCGCGCCACCACACCCTACCCAACTTCGGTACGGTATGGCATTATCATCCAGAATTGGAACTGCACTACATTGTGCGCGGTGAAGGGGTGCGATTTGTAGGAGATAATGTTAGCAATTTTAATGCAGGCGAACTATTGCTGCTGGGCGAAAACCTCCCTCATATGTGGCGCTGCAATGAAGAATATTTCAGGCAAGACCCTACTATCTCCGCCGAAGCAGTGGTAGTGCAATTTTTACCTGATTTTGTAGGAAATGATTTCTTAAAAAAATCAGAAGCAGACGCTATTTTGAGTTTGTATGATAAAGCTAAAGCAGGCTTAATCATTACGGGTCATGCACGCGAAGCGCTCATTCCACTTATGCTTAAATCCGCAAAAACCACTGGTCTGAATCGAATGATTCTTATTCTTACCATGTTGGAAACCCTTTCAAGCAGTGAAGAATTGTATCCTATTTCTACCAAAGACGCTCTCTATCAGCCCAATAAAGAAGAAACTGATCGCCTCAACAAAGTCTATAATTATACTTTGACGCACTACAAAAAAGACTTAACTCTCGAAGAAATCGCCTCTGTGGCCAATCTAAGTGTGACCTCATTTTGCCGTTATTTCAAAATGGTCACCAAAAAAACATTTCATGATTTCTTGATTGAAATCCGCATCAGTCATGCCCAACGGCTGCTCGTAGAAGATAGTTCGGTGACTACAGAAGCAGTATGTTTTGAATGTGGTTTCAACAATCGTTCTAATTTCTTTGGCCATTTTAAACGAATCACTGGCTTCACTCCAGTAGAGTTTAAGCGGCGCTGCCATCCTTAAATTCAAAGTAAGAAGGAGCATAAAATAGAAATCGGCATCCAATAACTTCGATGCCGATTCCCATAAAAAAATGATAGATGTATGTCTTTTTGACTAAGACTCGGAAGATTTACGGCGATATTCCATAAATACGGCCCCTACCAACAGCAACACCCAAGCAATAGCCGCAATCCTATCAATTTGCTGACCTGTTTTGACGGTTGGAGGATCAAACTTAAACTCAATTTTGTGTTTTCCGGCAGGCACCACCATACCTCTCAAGATATAATTGGCCCGAAAATGAGGGGTTTCTTGACCATCAACATAGGCTTTCCAATCGATTCCGCCACGATAATAAATCTCCGAAAAAATAGCGACTTGTGGCGTTTTGGCATCTGACTCATACGTAAGATGATTGGGCTTATAGTCGGTCAATCTGATTTTATTGGTTGAGTCGGCCTGTGGCTTCACATTTTGTAATTGTTCCCCAAATCTCTTATCTACAAAAGCCGTCTGAAGCGGGTCAAATTTTTCCAATGCGTTCAGTTCTTCGTCAGCATTATTTACAATCTTTACCTCTTTCACAAACCAAGCATTCCCCAACGCCTCAGGATTGCGCTGTACCATAGGCTGTCCGTCTTGACCGGGCACGATGAAATAACGCGTGTTCAACATGTTAAAAATAGCCATGTTGTTTTTGGTCATATGGGCATCTACTACTTCACGATAGCGCCGAAGTGTAGCACCATGATAGCCACCGAGTGATTTGTGAAAATAAGAAATACGCGCATCTTGGAATGGACTCGTAGTGAGATCAATCACGCGATAATTAGGGTCTTTGTCTTGCAAAATCTGTTGATCCACTGCCGACGGCTGAAACAAATCGTCGTGACTATAGTATTTGGGCTGAAAGCTATCGGCATTGAGGTAATGCTTATTGACAGTCCACATATCTACCAAAGTCAACAAGGCGATTCCTCCTACTACCACTGCCCCGTTTTTGAGTTTGTTGGTAACATAAGCCCACAAAAGCCCCGCCCCCAACAAAATAAATATCAAAGTGCGAAAAGAATCACTACGCAACATGCCCACTCTGTCTGAAAGCAAGGCATTATAAATATCATTGGCAGCGACACTATTATTGCCAAACTGTTGGGTCAAATTATTGACTAATGCCGCATCGTTGGGAGAACGAAAGTCAAAAACGCCCGGAACCAAGCTAAATAGCAATGCTACTCCGCCTGTAAGCCCCAAACTGATTAAAAACGGGCGCTGTAACACTTTCCACTCGGGTCGGTCTTCGATGATTTTTTTGAGCCCTAGTCCTGCCACCACTACCATACAAAGCTGAACAAGCGACAATGCCATACTTACCGCCCGAAACTTGTTAAACATCGGGAAGTAATCAAACAAGAAATAGTTGACTACACTGAAATTTTTACCCCAAGAAATAATCAAGAAAATAAGTGCACCCAACGCAAAAGGGTACTTGTATCGATTGTCGGCAATAAAAAGTCCTAACACAAACAAAAAACAAATAATCGCACCTGCATACACTCCGCCCCCTACAAAAGGCTGATCACCCCAATAAGAAGGCATAGTACGAGCCACTTGGAAAGCGGTTTCTGCCGGAATATTATAACGTTGCGTAAGTGCTTTATATACTTCCGATTTTTCATCTAATTCACCGTTGGAAGCTCCTCCCACAAAGTTCGGAATCAAGAGAGTCAATGATTCTAGTTTTCCATTGCTCCACCCAAAAGCATAATCGCGGTCTAGTCCTCCACTCGATTTTTTCTCACCTCCTGCTCCTACTTTAGGACTAAGTTCAGATTTTCCACGGATGGTCTCCTTACTATATTCATAAGTAGACCACAACACCGACAGGTCGTTTGCTACTACTACTACGGCCATTAATCCAATAAGCACACTTGCTTTTATAAAAGAAGCCGCTTGTTTTTGGCGAATTGCTCTTACCAATTCAAAAATTCCTAATACCCCAATAAGAAGCCCCGTATAATACGTAATCTGAGTGTGATTTGCCCATAGATTGAGGCCAAATCCCAAACTAAAAACCGCTGCTCCAAGCCACATTCGGCCTTTATAAGCCCATATCAAACCCGCCAACATAATCGGAACAAACCCCAGAGAATGGACTTTAGAAATATGCCCTGCTTCAATGATTTGAATATTGTAGGTAAAAAAAGCAAAGCCAATCGCTCCAAGTACACTGGTAAGCAAACCACACTCTAGCGCCATCAACAAAATATAAATACCAATAAGATAGAAGAAAATATACCCTCCTTGTCCAAATTTATTAACGAAAGTCCCGAGCGGAATCAAGGCTCCTTTTGAATGATGCCCCCAGATGAAATACGTAGGCATTCCTCCAAAAGTGCTATTGGTCCAGCCAGTCCATTCACCCGTTTGTTTATAAAACTCAGCCGCTTCATGGGAGGCCGCAGCGGCTTGTAATGGGTCATTCTGAATTAGCGTTTTTCCTTTCAAAACAGGGCTCATATACCCCCATGAAAGCACTGCAAAGCCCAAAACCACCAACAAATGCGGCAACAAAGCTTTGAGATTAAAGGATTTTTTCATTGGTATTTACAGATTAGGTGATGCTCAACTGCGGTCTAAAAACCGCCGTCATAAAAATTGTTTTGTTAAGAGTCTTTATGTTTAATATTTTCACAATAACGGCAAAAATAATCATTTAGGGGGTAAAATTACACGCTGTCCGTTGCTTCCCACAGCTACTAAATACCAGCGGTTGGGCGAGTGTAACGATACACCCGAAGGCAAAACTCCTAAAAATCCCGTATCTTGGTATTGTACATGGTGATGTTTTTCAAATAAATCGTACCGTTTTTGGAATAAAGTCGAATAAGCCACTTTATTACCACTCACCACCCACACTTCCTTGAGTACTACGCCGGGTTGATTAAATTTCACCCACCCTCGTAAAGCGATTTGATTATCAACGTTTTTGAGCCAATCTATATCATATTCTACAAGCTTATTTTGCAAAATCGTATCGGCCCTCACTTTCATGCCCTTTTCAATTTTGGCTAAACTTTCTTGTTCAGACAATAAGTTTGGTAAGGCTGGAGGCAAAAAAAGTCCTTCTTTTACCGACTTTATCAGCATGTCATTGGCATCTTTTAAGCGATAACTACCCGCTATCGGCAACCCATGCTGATAGAGCCAATTGTCGGCCACTCTCAGTTCTTTATTGTTTTCGATACGGGGCAAATACACTACTACAGATACTGCATAAAGACCCGCCGTACCAATAATACCTAGACCAATCACCCACTTTTTGAGCGGAGTGGCTACCCAATCTACCACTGTCAGAAACGAGAGTGCCAAAAACAAAGAGGAATTCATCCGATACCTCGATGGATAAGCTCCTTCTATGCCTCTTCCGTACCTATTGAGTGCTACTACCACCGCTGTAAGCACTAAAAATGCCAGAATAGCGTATAAATAAGTTTTTTTCAAAAAATATTTTTGGTAAGTCAAAAACAAAAACCATAAAATCCCAGTACCTCCTACTAGGGGAGCTACAAAAGGAATAGCTGGATGGTAAAAATTAGAACCCAAGAAGCTAGCCCAAAATAGAGCTAATTGTCCCCAATGAGCGTGCGCTATGGTATACCCAATCGAAGGATAATTGGGCGGCTGATGATACCCATAAAAATATCCTATCACCGCCAAAATCATGAAAATACTCCCAAAAATAATTTCCCTAAAACGCCTCTGAACCGCCCAAACCGCCAACACAATGGGTATCAGGAAAAGACCACTTCCTATCGTTCCTAGGGCCATGAGGGTGCTAAAGACAGTACCTAGCCAAGCCCACTTTCCGGGCCTAACAGCCCCATAAATCGCCAACGCTACCCAAGCATGAATACCAAAGTTAGCCAACGACGCCATACTCCAAAACGTATTGTCCCAAGATTGAAACTGAAATACCAGCAAAACCACCGGAATCAGTACCCAATACTTTAGATTGTTTTGAAAAAAATCGATACTCTTAAAAAGTAGAAACAACCAGACAAGCAAACTGACATTTCCGACCCATATCAAATCAGTAAAGTGAACACTACCCCGTAGATAGTAGTCAAAAAGAGAGATAAGTCGAATATAAAGAATGCGATGTTCGTTATGTTGTTCAAATAAGACCGATATTTTTTCGGAGACATCAGTAGACGACAACCATTTTTCTACTACTTCTAGCACCGCGATATAATCATCATAAAAAGGGAAATTATAACTATATATCGCCAAAATAAGGGCGTAAAAAACAACTACCAACAAACTGATAGTCAGAGCAATAACATTCCAAAACCTCTCACCTACTGGTAAGTTTACAGCAATTTTCATATTGCAAATATAGGAAGCAAATCACCTATCCTATTATGCTAATGTTATTTTAAAGTATGGTTATTTTTTTAAGAAAATTTTAAAATATTCGGTATTTCATCGAAATAGAAAATAAATTTGTGTGTTTGAAGTAGAAATCAGTAGTTTCTCTACTGTACCCTATGAAAATAAAAACCACCTTAATACCTAACTTATGATCAACAAAATTGCGGTTTTTACCTCTGGCGGTGACGCTCCCGGTATGAACGCTTGCATCCGCGCCGTAGTTCGTACTTCTATGTACTATGGCATCGAAGTCTTTGGCATTCGCCGTGGTTATAATGGCATGATTGCTGGTGACATCTATCAGATGACGTCTCATTCGGTCAGTAATATAATTCAACGTGGTGGTACCATTCTCAAGTCGGCCCGTAGCAAAGAATTTATGACCAAAGAAGGCAGACAAAAAGCATTCGAACAACTTCAAAAATTTGGAATCCAAGGTTTAGTAGCTATTGGCGGAAACGGAACATTTACGGGCGCTACTACCTTCTATGATGAATTTGGAATTCCAACTGTAGGTGCTCCGGGCACTATCGACAACGACCTTTACGGAACAGACTATACAATCGGCTACGATACCGCTGTAAATACAGCCCTCGAAGCTATCGACAAAATCAGAGACACCGCCGACTCCCACGACCGTGTGTTTTTTATTGAAGTAATGGGCCGTGACTCAGGCTATATCGCCATCCAATGCGGTATAGCGGGGGGCGCCGAAATCGTAATGGTTCCTGAGGTTTTGACACCTATCTCCGAAGTAGTCGAAACCCTCAAACAAGGCTGGAATCGCTCCAAATCGTCGTCTATCATCGTGGTAGCCGAAGGTGACGAAGAAGGAAACGCCGCCGAAGTAGCCGATAAAATCAAGGCTCGTTTGGAAGTAGATATGGACATCAGGGTAACTACCCTTGGCCACATTCAGCGCGGAGGAATCCCTACCGCCTACGACCGTATCTTGGCTAGCCGTCTAGGTTTAGGCGCCGTAGAAGGTCTGATGAATGGTGAGAAAAACGTAATGGTGGGGCTTATCAACAACGAAATCACTTATACTCCTTTCAGAGATACGATTCGATTGCCAAAACCCATCAACGAAGATATGCTACGCATGGTAAAAATATTGAGTACCTAGTATGTTGTTGGAATACTTTCTAAGTCAGTCGACTTAGAAAGTATTAAATATACCCTACTACTCGGTATACCGCGTACCCTATCATTTCGTGCCAAACCAACGTAAACATCGCGAGAGATCTTTCGGAAGGAAAAAGCTGGTCAAACCACAGTTCAGATTTGGTTTGTAAGTAGTGAGCCGGAAAGGGAATCACGTCCAATCCTGCTTTTTCAAAACATCCAATGGCACGCCGCATATGAAATGCCGATGTGATGATGACGCATTGCTTTAGCCCAAACTGCTGTTGTAGAATTTGAGCTGAAAAAGTCGCATTTTCGCGGGTATTTTTAGACCTTCCTTCCTGAATAATATCACTTTCGGGTACGCCAGCAGAAACAAGCAAGTGACGGATTCCGTCGTTTTCGGACGAATGCAACTGACCCGTAATAAGCGAAGTTTCGCCACCACTGATAATAATCTTTTTTATCTTGCCTGATTTATAAAGATTCAATGCTTGAATACCTCGGTCTCCACTCTCTCCAAGCCATAAATTGTGCGATAAGGTATCATACTTTTTGACCGTTCCGCCCAAAAGTATCACCCCCACTTCATAGGTTTTTGCTGGTAAAATAGGCGTAGGCTCCCAACGTTTTAAAAGACCATTTACCAATACATCATTGCTCATCAAGTAAAGCCCTATCAAAGCACCTATGATTATCTTACGACTTCGGGCACGGTTTTTGGTAATAAGCGCATAGATTACTGCCACAAATACCATAGTCAAGGGCATCATCAATACGTCAAAGGTCTTAGATAATATAAAAAACATAGAAAGTGTTTGATAACTAAAGTTGATTAAGGTCAATCGGAACGCTAAAAACGTAAAATTTTCGTTTAAATGACTAAAAATAAATCTTCTAATTTTGGGTTGAGTAAAACTAAATACACGATGAAATTAAAACTTCTTCTTTTCTTCTTCATTGTAGCTATCTATACTGATGCAGTTGCACAAGCAGGCTATCGCATCGAAGGACAAATCAAAGGGCTTAGTGGTGGCAATTGTTTCCTTGCCAACTATTATGCTACCCAAATTTATGCTAAAGATACCGCCCAAGCCGACGCCAACGGGCGATTTGTATTTGAAGGGAGCAAACCTCTATCGCAGGGGATTTATGAAATTGTATTACCAGACCGTAAAACCTTACTGCGGGTCTTAATTACGGAAGACCAAGACTTTAGCTTTTCTGCTGATACTACCGATATCATCGGCAAAACCAAAGTAACAGGTAGCCGCGACAATGAAATTTTCTACGAATTTCAGCAGTTTATGAAAAAAACGGAAGATGAATATCAGCAACTAAAAGCGCAAAAAATCCCCGAAACAAACCAGCGTTTTAAGGACCTTCAAGACAAACGCAAAACTTTTTATGACAATTTCATGAAGCAAAATGATGGTACGTTTACCGTCAAGCTCTTCAAAGCATCTGCCGACCCCGAAATCCCCCCAGCCCCTAAGCAAGCCAACGGCAAAATCGACTCAGCATGGGTATTTAATTATTATAAAAGCCATTTTTGGGACAATTTTGATTTTTCGGACGCCCGCATGTTGATGACGCCTTTTTTGCACCAAAAGCTTGATAGATACATCAAAGACCTCACCGTACAAGTCGAAGACTCTTTGGTCAAAGAAGCTGATTTTGTGGTGTCAAAAGCCATCAATGGCAAACAAAAAGACATCATCGCGTATACGATTTGGTTTATCACAAATCAGTACGAAACCCCAAAAACCGTAGGTACCGACGGGGTGTTTGTACACATGGCTGAGAAATATTACCTCACGGGTATCATGCCTGTCTCTGATAGCTCTACGCTCCAAAACGTCAAAGAGCGAGTCAAAGTACTTAAACCTCTTTTGGTTAATAAAATCATCCCTGACTTGGGCGTAATGAGCTACCGAGCCCCTGACCGCCTTGATTACATTCATGGCTCCAAAGCCGAATACGAAGTTGTGTTTTTTTATTCTCCTACCTGTGGCCACTGTCGCGAATCAGCCCCCAAACTCAAGGCATTTCATGATAAATTTAAACCTCAAGGAGTCGAAGTTATGACTATTGCTATTGAGGGCAGCGAAGAAGAATGGCGGAAGTTTATCAAAGAATTTAAGCTCGAAAATCTTGTCAATACTTATGGTATGGTAGCTTCGCGCCAGGTAGTATATCGCAATGATTACGATGTATTTTCCACTCCCACGGTGTATGTACTCGATAAAAACAAAAAAATCATTGCCCGTAGACTTGGCGTTGAAGATTTGGAACCATTTTTGAATGTCTATAAGAAACGATTAGCTATAGAACGCAAACCCTCAACCGCTAGTCGTCAATAACATTCTTACGAGGTTTGTCTCTCAAATTTGAGGGAGAGACAAACCTTGAGAACTTTCTCTAGGCTACATCATGAACAAACTTTATTCTTTGCTATTGGCTTTTTGGGTAAGCTTTACTGCTTTGGGGCAAACGGGTTATCATATCAAAGGAAATGTCAAAGGCGTCAAGCCAGAAGCGTTTACTTTGGCACATTATTTTGGTGCAAGTCAATACATCACTAAAGATACTGCCCAAGCCGACGCCAACGGCAACTTGGTCTTTGAAGGGGCTAAAGCACTCCCAGGAGGACTTTATATGATTTTGTCGCCTTCCAAAAAACGGGTAATGGACCTCATCATTGGTGCAGAGCAACACTTCAGTTTTAGTACCGATACGGCCAATATCGTCGGGCATATGCAAGTAAAAGGCTCACCCGACAGCGAATTATATTATAAATATCAACAGCACGTATCAGGATACACTTCTGAAATCAACCTCCTACAGAGACAGTTACAATTCAGGCAAGATCTCATGACGACGACCAAAATCAACAACCTTCGGCGTCAATTGATGGAGTATTACAAACAATTTGCTCAAGAAAATAGCAACAGTCTTACGGGAAAAATAATGCGAGCAGGCGCCGAAGTAGAATTACCTACTCCTCCCAAGCGCCCCGACGGCAAACCCGATTCGGCCTGGTTGTTTCATTATTATAAAGCTCATTTTTGGGATAATTTTGATTTTTCGGACGAGCGGTTAGTCCGTACCCCTATCCTTCAGCGCAAAATCGACCGCTACATGCAAGAGCTGACTTTACAACAAACCGATTCGCTGATTCAGTCGGCCGATTTTATCATCGAAAAAGCACTGAAAGCTGGTAACAAAGAAATGCAGGCTTATTGTATTTGGTACCTGACCAATCAGGCCGAAAACCCCACTATCATTGGCGGAGATGCGGTTTTTGTTCATTTAGCCGACAAATATTACTTGGGGGGACTCATGCCTATCACCGATCCCACTACCGTCGAAAACATCCGAGAGAAGGTAAATACGATAAAGCCTGTGTTAGTAGGCAAAACAATGCCCGCTCTTTCCCTTACCGATACCGCTGGCAAAGCTATTTCACTCAATGATTTAAAAAACAAATACGTCATTTTGTTTTTTTATGACCCTGATTGCGGTCACTGCCGACAATCTACTCCAGCTCTAAAGGCTTTGCAGGAAAAATATAAAACTACCTTAGATTTACAAGTCTTCGCGGCATCGGTAGCACGCGCGCCTGAACAATGGAAAAAATACATCCGTGATTTTGGGGTACAAAATTGGGTACACGGCTATGACTATAGCTTCCGAATCAACTTCCGCAAAGATTATGATGTCAACAATACCCCGATGATTTATGTATTGGACAAAAACAAAAAAATTATCGCCCGACGTATTCCCGTGGAGCAGCTAGAGGGTTTCTTGGATTATTATGAACAGATCCTTTCTGCCAAATAACAATATTAAATCCTAAAACATTGTCATTGGGAGTGTTAGAGAGCCGAAACAGGCTGCATCTATGAAGTGTCAAAGGTTTGTGGTCAAATAGATGATCCTAAAAACCTCATCTTATAACAAAAAGACCTTCTGTTTATGTCTGAGAGTCTGTACCTACTCAAATGTAAACAGAAGGTCTTTCAAGAATCATCTAAGTTCAGGATGACTCGTGTTTAATAGTTTTTATAATAATCTCGAATCTTATTTGTCAACCGATCATAGATGGGTTTACTAAATTCGATAAAGAGTTGCTGAGGAGGAGGAGGATTGAGTTCTTGGGCATTACAGATACGTTTTTGATCAGCGGTAAGAGCTCTCTCGTCACCGTTAAAATTACCCCATTCACAAAACCAATTGAAATCTCCTCTAAACTTCTCTTGCGTCACTACTGTCTTGCTATTAAAATTCATGATTTGCATATCCAAAAGTCCTGACGAAAGTACCGATTTTCGGGTACGGGTCAATTTGGCCGTTACTTTATTGTAAACAGGTACTTTCTTTCCTGCTACGGTAGCCTCTCCCACTTTTACCGAATCTTTGCTTGTTACTACTTCGGTATTTGACTGTACAAGGGTTTGTCCTACCACAAAATCATCAAATTCTAGCTTAATCACATGATCAGGTTTGAGTTTGATACTAGACGCTTCTTGAGGGGCATAAAACCGCACAAATTTATTAAGCCGTTGATTTGTGTTTAAAAATTCGTTTATCTTATTCTGAAAAAACTCATTACTAAGCTGATACATTCGTGAGGTAACCAACACCTGTTCGACCACCACCTTAAACGAAGCATAGTCATAAGACTCTTCCAATAGCGGCTGTACATTCCTAAATCCCCCTACTAAGCTATTACAAACCTCAAAATGATTGTAAGCCTCGCGGGCCATTTGTCGATTAGTTTTATTGCTCATGGCTTTCATTCCTGCTTCGTAGCGGTCGGCCGCAGCTTGATCGCGGGCAGTCCGTTCTTCATTTGAGAAATTTCGTACCGTAATCAATCGCTCACATGCAGGACATCGCCGCAAGGCATTATACATTTTGTTGAGACGGTCGTAGGCACTTACAACAGGTTCCCAATGAAAAGGCTCAGAAGAATTTTGATATTTGGCTATATCGTCCAGATTTTGCTGAATAGCCAAAGGATAAGCTTGTTTAAGAATATCAGCAGATGAAGAGCTATTGGGGCTTTCTCTAAGTTTTTCGGCGGCTCTAAAGACAGACTCCTCATAGTCTCCTCGTTTAAAAGCCTTTTTGGCCGACTTACACCCAATAAAAGTAAAGATTAAAACATAAGTGACCAGAACAAACGAATGTTTCATAAAAAATGAGTAAAATTTCAGTGTAATATGATGCAATAATAAAACTATTGGCCGACATCCTGGTTTTATTAATCACAGAATCAATATTCTCTTATTTAAAGGCAAATACAAACTCTTCTATTTCCTGCCTATTTTCTCATCATCTCATCTTGTTACGCTTCACTAAGTAAGCCGACAAAATCTGGTCATAACCTTTGGCTACATCAGCTTCAATAAAATCAATTTTATACTGACCACACTTAAGGCGTAGCTCCTGATAATACTTCTTGACGGCTTCTTGGTACTGTTTTTTGACTTGTCCGGGCTGAATCTTTACGCGTTCGCCCGATTCCAAATCAATGAATTCGTAAGGACGATCATCAAAAGCAAACTCTTCTTCGGTACGGCGGTCAGTCACATGAAACAAAAGTACTTCGTGGAGATTATGTCTTAGATGCTGCATCGCCGAAAAGATTTTGTCAGCTTGATTGACATCTTCAAACATATCACTAAAAATAACTACCAATGAGCGTTTATGGATTTTTTCGGCAATTTCGTGTAGTACGTCTGCTACGGTAGTTTTACGTTGCGTTTTAGGTTTTTGGAGCACTTGTTCTAGCTCCAAAAATATCTTGTGCACATGCGATGGTGTAGATTTGACAGGAGTCTGCACTTCTACTCCTTCCGAAAAAGTAGTGAGACTAACAGCATCTTTTTGCCGCTGTAGCAAGTTGGCAATCCCCGCCGCCGCCATGACGCTGAAGGTGATTTTATCGTGATTAGGCTCAGGATAATACATCGAAGAGGAGGTATCCACTAGCAAATGACACCGCAAGTTGGTTTCTTCTTCGTAGCGTTTTACAAAAAGACGGTCGCTTTTGGCAAATACCTTCCAATCAATGTGTCGGGTAGTTTCGCCAGTATTGTACAAGCGATGCTCCGCAAACTCTACCGAAAATCCATGAAAAGGGGATTTGTGAAGCCCCGTAATAAAACCCTCGACAAGCTGCCGAGCCAAAAACTCTAAATTTCCGTATTGTCTTACGCTTGCGATGTCTAAATTACGGGTGCTCATGATGTGATGTTAAGATTGAAAGGTGCAATACTAAGTCGTTTTTTGATTAACGATTTAGTTGGAGGATTATTAATGCGAAAACACCTTTTCTATAATATCGCCCGTGTCAGTGATGATTTCGTTTTTGCCCAACAAAACCATACCTTCCATACCTACTACCCTCAATTTAATGTTGGCGATTCCAGACCTGAGGATACCGATATGTTCGGCAGCGGCACGGGTCAAATCAATCAGCCTTGTATGATGATAAGGCCCTCGATCGTTGACGCGTACTATCACCGAGCGATTGTTTGATAGATTGGTAACTTCTATCATGGTATTGAAAGGAAGCGACCGATGTGCAGCTGTTAATTCTTTATGATTAAATTTTTCGCCGCAGGAGGTCTTGCGTCCATTAAACATTTGGGCATAAAAAGATGCTGTTCCCTGTTCTTCTTTACCCAATAATTGTGCCGAAGCTGGATTGTTTCCCAAAAACGACAACAATAAAAGTACATAAAATGTAGTCGAATACATAGGTTTTTTCGGGTTTAATTCTACAATAAATGGTCTTCCCACTGAGCTTTTCCCTCGAAGCCTACTCAAAAAAATGCAACCCCTTTTTGGAATTGGGGCTGAAAATTAAGCAAAAAAGTAATAGAATCTATGTTTTTTACAAATTTGCTTTTAAAGGCGTAAAAGTAACAACGTAAAAACCCATAACTTTATTTTAAGAAAATTTTGATAGCAAGCAACAAAAACCGTACTTTAGCGTTTGGATACACCTAAAACCTTATAAGGATAGTGGAAGATAAAGACAGAGAAAAAATCTACTCTAAGCGCGTAAAAGCCGGCAAAAGAACCTACTTTTTTGATGTGCGTTCGACACGTTCTAATGATTACTACCTAACCATCACAGAGAGTCGTCGTTTTCCTCAAGGAGACGGATTTGCTTATGAAAAGCATAAGATGTTTCTTTACAAAGAGGATTTTGACAAGTTTGTAGATGCTCTCCAAGAAACTGTAGATCACATCAAATCAGAGTTGATGCCTCATGTTGACTTTTCTCAGTATGCCGTTCGCGAAGAAGAAGATTACACTGGGAGCGATTTGAAGTGGGAATAATCCCTAAGTTATTAAATTATATATCTTGCCTCTAGTTCTTACTAGAGGCCTTTCGATTTTGTAGCTATCTCTAAAAATCGTAATTTCGCGGGCGTTTTGATGAAGCAATACTCAACCTTACTTCATCACAATCATCCATAACTCTTTTGAGGTATCTGTATAAACCTCAAATTCCAAACTATTAAATCCAGAAATGTCTCTTCAATGTGGTATTGTGGGATTGCCCAACGTCGGCAAATCTACCCTTTTTAGTGCTTTATCTAGTGCCAAAGCTGAGGCCGCCAATTACCCCTTTTGCACCATCGAACCCAACGTAGGCGTAGTAGAGGTGCCCGACGAACGCTTGCAGGTATTAGAGGGCTTAGTAAAACCTCAAAAACTGGTTCCTACTATCGTCGAAATCGTGGATATCGCGGGGCTTGTGAGAGGTGCCAGCAAAGGTCAAGGACTAGGTAATCAATTTTTAGCGAATATTCGAGAGGTAGACGCTATCATACATGTAGTACGCTGCTTCTCGGACGACAACATCGTTCACGTCGAAGGACGTGTCAATCCTGTAAGTGACAAAGAAATCATCGATTTAGAACTTCAATTGAAAGATTTAGAATCAATCGAAAAGAAGTTTAGCCGTGTCGAAAAAGCGGCACGCGTAGGCGATGCCAAAGCCAAAGTCGAATTAGATATTCTGAATCGGGTCAAAAGCGCCTTACTACAGGGCAAAAGTGTAAGAGCCGTTGGACTCTCAGAAGAAGAAAAAGCCACTATCGCCGACCTCCAACTACTCACCATCAAACCGGTGATTTATGTGGCCAATGTCGACGAAAACTCTATCCTCACCGGCAATGAGTACGTAGAGCAGCTCAAAGCTGCCATAGCCGAAGAAAATGCCGAAGTAATCGTATTGTGTGCGGCTATAGAATCACAAATTGCCGAAATGGAAGACCCCGACGAAAGAATCATGTTTTTGGGAGAATATGGTTTGAGCGAGTCGGGTCTCAACAAACTCATTAGAGCTTCTTACTCCATTCTCAATTTGATTACTTATTTCACGGCGGGTGTCAAAGAAGTACGTGCCTGGACAATCCAACGTGGCTGGAAAGCCCCGCAAGCGGCGGGTGTCATTCACACCGATTTTGAAAGAGGTTTTATTCGGGCAGAAGTGATTAAGCTCGCTGACTATGCTCAATACAAAACAGAAGCGGGTTGTCGTGAAGCAGGGAAGATTTCGGTAGAAGGAAAAGAATACGTAGTACAAGACGGTGATATCATGCACTTCCGTTTCAACGTCTAAATCTACTAAGATTACTATTTACAATAAAGGCTCAAAAATCTGAATTTTTGAGCCTTTATTGCGTTTACCACTGGGCCATTTCGTCGGGTTGCTTTTTGCCAAACAAAGCTCGGAATGTGCCTGCCATATGAATGACATTGTCGATACGATTTTTGGCTTGACTCAACAAATGAATACTGTAACCCTGTTCAATCATTTTACTAAAAGAATTGGAGAGCATATACATTTCTTCGATATTCACCGAAAAATCGTTGACTACATATTTCTGAAATCCTCTATCATTTTGATTAGAGAAATATAGCACAAGGCAGAAATTTTGACCCTCAAAATACGATATCACCCGGTCGGCGTCAAACTGCCGAGGCATTTCATCGTGGTCAATTAATCCATCTACTATGGCCACCTCCTCGTTGGTCATATAAAGATGGGGTGTGAGAAATATAGTTGGTTGATAGTTCATTTTTTCTAGTGTTCTGATTTTGGAATACTTAGCATTTATACTTAAAACGCTAAAATTTCAACAATAATTGCAGTATAATACCTAATTTCATAATTTTTTTTATAAAAAATTTAACTATTCAAAGCAACATCATAGTTTGCATTTAGAGTAAGTTTAAGCAAAAAAACCTTCAATAACAAATAATTGGTATCGTCAGAATAGTATTTGATTAATATCCACTAAAAAATCATTCCAGTCGCTCGTTTTTAGAACTAATTATTGTATAAAAACAATTTTAGTATAAAACAAAAAATGGGTAGCCTCCCCGAAGAAGCTACCCACTTTTTGCAAAATATATCTAGTCTTAACGTGAGATTTCTAATACCTCAAACTCCATAATTCCTGCCGGAACTTGGATTTGAGCGGCATCTCCTACTTTTTTTCCGAGCAAACCTCTTCCGATAGGAGACCCTACCGAAATCTTTCCTTGTTTAAGGTCGGCTTCTTCTTCTGCTACCAACATATAAGACATTACCGCGTTGTTTTTGCGGTTTTTGATTTTTACTTTTGAAAGAATCGACACTTGCGATAGGTCAATTGATGTCTCATCTAGTACTCGTGCATTTCCCAAAATCTCCTCTAACTTCGCAATTTTAGCCTCATGCAACCCTTGGGCTTCTTTGGCTGCATCATATTCAGCATTTTCGCTCAAATCACCTTTATCGCGAGCTTCAGCTATCGCCCTTGCTATCTCCTGACGTCCTCGCGTTTTTAAGTCTTGCAACTCAGCCTTAAGCTTGTTCAGACCTTCTTCGGTGTAGTACTGTATCTTAGCCATTTTGCTTTCTTATACGTTAATTGTTAATGGTTTTATGTAATAGTAGCAATATTTTCTTCACTTTAGGGCAAAAAAAAAGAACGGTGAAATGACCGCTCTACCAAAGTGATTGTAGAATCTGTCACTTCTTCCTTAAGACCGAAAAGTATTTTGTGTGTCGGTTCATGGTCGAAATTTGAAAGACAAAAATAGCAATATTTGCAATCGAAATCAATACTCATAACGGTTGCGTCCAAAAAAACATCCCGATAATCTAATAAACATGGCAAAACTCAGAATTATTTTCATGGGGACTCCCGAATTTGCTGTCGAGAGCTTACAAAATCTTATTGAAAACGACTACCACGTAGTGGCAGTAGTGACTGCTCCCGACAAACCCGCCGGACGTGGCCTCCAACTCACCCCCTCACCCGTCAAAGCGTATGCCCTTTCAAAGGGAATCCCTATACTCCAACCCGAACGCCTTAAAAACCCGCAATTTTTGGAGGAACTAAAAAGCTACCATGCTGATTTACAGGTAGTAGTGGCCTTCAGAATGCTACCTGAGGCAGTGTGGGATATGCCCCCCAAAGGCACTTTCAACTTGCATGCCTCCCTACTCCCGCAATACCGTGGCGCCGCCCCTATCAATTGGGCTATTATCAATGGTGAGACACAGACCGGTGTCACTACTTTTTTTCTTGAACATGAGATTGATACTGGAAAAATCATTTTTCAAGAAACCGAGCCGATTCACCCTGACGACAATGTGGGAACTCTCTACCAACGACTCATGCGCAAAGGCGGGGAGTTGGTAGTACGCACCGTGCGAGCCATCGAAGAGGGAGATTATCCCCAAGTCCCCCAACCCCACTTGGAGGTTATCAAAAATGCGCCCAAAATATTTAAGGAAACCTGCGAAATCAACTGGAACCAATCGACTGAAGCTATTCGCAATTTTATCAGAGGGCTGTCGCCTTATCCAGCGGCATGGACTTACCTAAACGGCAAAACCTGCAAGATTTTTCGAGCCACAGTGGCTGCTACTTCTACAGAGCCTTCTGAACTTCAATGGAAAACCGACCACAAGACTTTTCTTCATTTCAAAACCTCCGATGGTTGGCTAGCCATTGAAGATTTACAACTTGAAGGTAAAAAAAGAATGGGAATCGAGGAGTTTTTACGCGGTGCCAAACTCCCTTCTAGTCACTAACTCTAAGTATATTTACCCTCAATTAAGCAGTTTCATTTTTTCATTATCATCTCCTCTATGATACGTCACCGATTAGCCATTAGTCTGATTTTTTTGGTGTGTGGTTATATTTATACCAATTGGAGCACCCGGCTGCCGCATATCCAAACTCAATTTGACCTTTCCAATAGCACTTTGGGACTTGTATTGCTATGTGTCGCTATTGGATCTTTGACTTCTATGCCCCTGACAGGATGGCTCGTGGCTCAGCGAGGTAGTAAGTTTTCGACTACACTTTCGGCATTATTGTTTTGCGGGACATTGTTTCTATTTCCCTTAGCCCACAATACTTGGCAACTTAGTATTTTCTTTTATGTTGTTGGTTTTTTTACGGGAGCATTAGATGTAGCTATGAATGCCCAAGCAGTGGCCTTGGAGCAACGCGCCGCTCAACCTATGATGTCGTCGTTTCATGCTATTTTTAGCATTGGGATGATGCTTGGAGCTCTTACAAGCTCATTCTTTGTACAATACGACATTTATTCGCATTTTTTTATTGTCTCTGGTGCCTGCTTAGTACTCACTATCGCTTGTATTCCTTATTTGGTCAAAGACGCCACCGAGCCTACCGATGAAGGTTTTAAACTAGTATGGCCCGGCAAGGCACTCCTATTGATGGGAATTATTGCTTTTTGTGCCATGCTAGGCGAAGGGGCTATGGCTGATTGGAGTACAAACTACCTCAAAAATGTCATCAACACCACCGACGCTTTAGCTCCTCTGGGCTTGTCTTCCTTCTCAGCGGCTATGACACTCGGTAGATTTGGGGGAGATAAAGTACGCTCTTGGCTAGGCGATCGAAAACTCATTTTTCTCAATTCTCTCCTTGCTACTTTAGGACTCATCGTAGCCTTGTCGTTTTCGTCGGTTTGGGGCGTTATTGTAGGGCTTTTTGCAGTGGGATTAGGGCTTTCGACTATCATTCCGGTAGTGTATAGCCAAGCAGGTCACCATCCATCTCTTCCCAATGGAGTAGGGCTAGCGATGGTCACTACATTAGGTTATTTTGGATTTTTGTTTGGTCCCCCTGTTATTGGTTTCTTGGCAGATTGGCAAGGATTGCGATTTGCGCTTTTTTTTGTGGTGGGTTTGTTTAGCGTGATGCTCCTCCTGAGCCGCAAAATCACCTAGTATTCACTAAAGTTTTGATAAATAGAATCCATAATTCTGACAAAGTGGGCGTAGTCTTCTTCATTGAGACTTCCCCAGCCTTGTCGGCGGATTTCTTTTACTACTGGCAATACCGTCTCAAAAGTTTTAATTCCTTCTGGCTGAAGGTAAATATTGAACTTACGCCTGTCTTCTTCCGACATACGGCGCTCAACAAGGCCTTTTTTGACCAGTAAATCCAAAATGCGAGTTACAGTGGGAGCGTCTTTGGTAGTAAGCTCTGCGAGTGTATTCTGACTAATACCCTGATTGCGAGCCACGTGGTCAATCAGCACCCATTGATCTACCGTTAAGTCAAAGCCAGATTCATTAAAACGCTTTTGTAAAACGTTTCGGATTTTCTTGATAGTGGTATCAATCTTAAAAAAATACGCCCGAGAGTCGGAAGGATGTGTCATTGGTTTAGCAAATATGTGGGTCGCTGTATGGCAAGCTTTAGCCTGCTAATAATTGTTTTACAAAATAACGTAGGATTTTTAAAAGCAGCAAAACCTATTGCCAAAATCCCCATCGCAAAATGAAATTTTGTTTTGGTTGTTTTTTTCGAAAAAAAACCAAACCCACCGCTAGCAAATCGATAGTGACCGTAACCGAAGGATGAGCTTTGATGTATTCCCAAGCGGCTTCCATCTCGGTGGACCAGTGAATATCATCAAAAACAAACAGGCTGTTTTCATGTGCTTTGGTGAGGCAGGTTTCAAAGTATTTTATTGTAGGTTCGTAGCGATGATTGGCATCAAAAAATGCAAAATCTATTTTAGAATAAGCTTCCACCTGTGACTTGAGTGATAAATCTAGATTTCCAGTAATGATGCGAATATCAGTGGCGATGTCATGTTTTGTGGTCTGGTAAGCCTCCTGTGCTCGCCGAAAGTTTTGTTCCGCTACTTTTGCCGTTTCGGGACAGCCTTCAAAGGTAGTAATATGAGCGTCAGGATTAGCGGCGGCCATATAAAGCGTAGTCAGTCCCAGCGACGTTCCTAAATCAAAAATGTGCTGGTAGTCAAATCGCTTTATTAGTCGATAAAATAACCGTCCTAATTTGGCCGATTTTTTGGAGTTTTGGGCAATATCTCTTACCTCCCTAATAGGCGAAACGTTGACTTTAGAGCCAGCGCCATAATCAGTAATACGAAGCTGCTGTCGACTTTGAAGCATCTGCTGCCGAATCGACTCTATCACCTCAAACTCAGCATCAATGGGATCTTTTTTGATAGTATTTAGATACAAATCGAACACAAAAGGAGAATGCAAACCGTGTTCGTTTTGGGCACTCAAAAAATAGCGGAAGGCAGACCTAATAAGCAAAATGGAAGATCAATAACAAATGAATAAGAAAGGATTTTAGTTGAGACGATAAGGCGTAATCATCATAAACTCAGGAATAGTAACTCTAAACTGCTTACCATCCATCACACGCTCCATGAGATAGGTTCCGGCCATTTTTCCTATGCTAGTCCGAAGATTACAACCCGATACATACTCATGCACCTCGCCAGGTTCAAGAATTGGCTGCTGACCTACTACTCCTTCTCCTTCTACTTCCCTCATAGTACCATTGGAATCATGAATAAACCAATGCCGCCGCAACAGCTGAATGGTGTGCTCACTGTGGTTTTCGATGGTGATACGGTAGGTAAACACAAAATGGGCCTGCATCGGGCTCGAATATTCGGGCTGATATTGCGTCAATACGCTTACTCGTACGCCTTCTGTAATCGCTGATGTCATGTTTTCTAAGGCTTTTCCTAACTTTACAACCAAAATTAGGTTGTATAAGTTAAAAAAACCAATACTTTTCGCAAAAAATAGAAAAAATGGACGTTAAAATTGAAACTTCCTGGAAAGCCCTCCTACAAACCGAATTTGAGCAGCCTTATTTTGCCGAACTTATCGACTTTGTCAAACAACAATATAAGACTCAGCAGGTTTATCCTCCGGGAAAGCTTATCTTCAATGCCTTTGACAAGTGTCCCTTTGACCAAGTAAAAGTAGTAATACTAGGCCAAGATCCCTATCATGGGCGCGGTCAAGCCAATGGCTTGTGCTTTTCGGTAAATGATGGTATCCCGATGCCGCCGTCGCTTATCAATATTTTTAAAGAAATTCAGAATGACCTTGAAAAGCCTTTTCCTAAAACTGGTAATCTCGAACGCTGGGCCGAACAAGGAGTGCTTTTACTGAACGCCACCCTTACGGTGAGAGAAGCAAGTCCAGGCTCGCACCAAGGACGCGGCTGGGAGCGATTTACGGATGCGGTCATTCAACGATTAAATGACAATAAAGAAGGTTTGGTGTTTTTGTTGTGGGGGAAATATGCCCAAGACAAAGGCCGCATTATTGACCCTAAAAAGCACTTTGTTTTGAAATCAAAGCACCCCTCTCCTATGTCGGCCAATGCTGGAGGTTGGTTTGGCAACAAACACTTTAGTCAAACCAACCATTATCTAAAAAGCAAGGGCTTAAGCGAAATTGAGTGGTAAAACGTATGAAGAAACAAGAGAGCATTATTTCCCATTTCTGTCTCTGTCTTGTTGGTCTACTAGCTTTTGGTACTCTCTCTCGGCCAAGTCCAAATCGCTAGGCTTGATATAGGCCCAGTAGTATTGAGTCAGTATTCCTATGCCCCAAAAAGCCAAAACCCAGATTGGCCAAAAATAACCATGAGAACCACTAGTGAGATACCAAATAACAATCAAAATAGCATTTGTAAACAAATAAGACACCAAATCACGTTGAAAATGCGCGCGACGGCGGGCTATTTTCCAAAGTTTTTCGTCCCGAGAGTCCATATTTGTGCCTAGGTTTATTGTTTGTTAAGTAATTTCTGATACTCTCGCTCTATCATCTCTTTTTCGTTGAGAGCGTAAGTACTAAGGTAGTGAGACACTAGCCCGATTCCCCACCCCAACGAACTCCAAATAGGCCAAGGATAAGAACTTTCGCCTCTGATGTATACGCCTACGGCCCAGAGTGTCCAGAGGCCCGTATTGACTAACAAATAAATGAGTAAATGCGTCTTGAAAGCGGCTCTTTTTTTGGCCATTTTCCAAAGCTGGGGATCGCGTGGTGTTTCCATGTGAATAAGATAGTTTAGGGTTTTGTTTTGGTTCAATTAAGATGGCTGTTGTTTGATGATTCAAAAATAAAATGCGGTTGGGGGATACCCAACCGCATTTTGATAGAATTCGTTTTTTGATAGATGAATCCCCTAAATCGGAGAGTCAAGTTTATCTACTTGATGGTGAAGTTGCTAGAACCAATCCGGAATCCTTCTGCATATACTTCTACGCTATATTTCCCAGGACGGAAGCGTTGAGCATTGTCATAAGTCATTTCTACGGTCTGGTTGGTGTTTTGATAAGCTACACGGTCTTTGGTAGTAAACACCATTTCTTGTCCTTTCCATGAGAATTTGCCTGAACCCATGGCTTCATCCGAAATAACAGCTCCTTCTGGGTCAAGAACTCTAACAATGATTTCTTTTTCTTCAGGTACAGTAAGTGGATTGGGTGGAAGTGTGAACTGCAATTTGATTTTATCCACTCTTTTGGCACGATAAGAATCATTGTCTTTCACTTTTCCTTTAGGAGTTACGGCCAACACTTTAATGTTTTCAGCTTTTAGAGCAGCTCCAATCGCCACTTTTTCACTCAATTCCCGGTTACGACTATTATAAGTCGTTACGGAATCGGTCAAAGCAAGTTTTTCTTGCGACAATGTCTCTTTCTCAGTTTTTAGGGTAGTATTTTCGCTGGTCAAAGTTTGATTTGAGGTAGCCAACATCGTATTTTCCTCTCTTAGCTTGGCTATTTCTACGTCTTTATCAGCCAAAAACTGCTCATATTCTTTGATTTTTGTGTTGTATTTGGCGATTTCAAACTTATTACTTTTTCGCAAAGAGGCTTTGTCTGCTTCAAGTTTGGCTTTCATCTTGGTCAACTCTTCGATATTACCGCCTAGTTGCTGAATTTCTGCAATTTTAGCATCTAGTGAACGTGAGACAGAATCTAATCTGGTTTGTGTAAAAGCAAGTTCTTTTGCTTTTTCCATGATGACTACCTCTTTGCTCTCAGCTAGCTCTTTCTTATCGAAATACATAAAGCCAAAAGCCCCCGCGGCCAACGTCATAATAACCAATCCTACCCAAGCGAATGTGCCCTTGTTTTGCTGGTTGCTTTCCATAATTGTAATTGTTTGATTAGTGAAACATGAGTTAAATAGAAAGTAAAGCAATGAGTCATCTATAAATTATCAATTAGGATGGTTCTGCCATTATTCAAAAAAAGCTGTTCCACCCTGATTCTAGGGTAGTTCAGCAATAAATATGTAGAGCTTTTTTCCCAAAACGAGCAAATACACTCTCATTTAGTATAATTAGCGCTCGTTTGTCATATCTCAACGCTCTGCTTTTTTTTGTATAAGCTTGTCGAAAGATTTTAAACGCAAACTTTTGTGACGTAACTTCACGGCTATTTCCATCCTAACTTGAGTCAGAAGCCATGTCAAACGACCAAATAGTAGAAATCCTTGAACTTACCGTGAAGCTTATGGAGCTTCATAATGCCGATACTTTCAAAACTCGCACGCTTGCCAATGCTACATTCAATTTAGATCGCTTCAAAACCGCCAATTTGGCTGAGTTACCAGTTGAAGAATTGGTAAAAATCCAAGGAGTCGGTAAAAGCATGGCTCAGAAGATTGTACAATTAGTCCAAACAGGCCATTTGCCCGAACTAGATGAACTGATTGCCCAAACGCCGGCAGGTGTACTTGAAATGTTCAAAATTAAGGGTATTGGCCCCAAAAAAATTGGTACTATTTGGCGTGACTTGGGGATAGAATCTATCCAAGCCCTAAAAGAAGCGTGCGAAAATGGTCAAATCGCAAAACTGAAAGGGTTTGGGGCAGGTACGCAGCAAAAAATATTGGATTCTTTGGCATTCATGGAGAGTCAAGCTGGCAAACTTCGTATGGACAAAGGAGAAGCATTGGCGGCTATTGTTTTGGAAGAATTGCAAAAACATTTTAGCAAAGTTGGGATTACAGGAGATGTAGCCCGCAAAAATGAAATTGTCGAGACCATCCAACTTCTGGTAGCGACGGAGTCTCCGGTAGCGGCTGCGCATACCATCAATCAACTTGGATGGCTCGTACAGCATCCTAAAGAATCTTCTCCTTTTGTATGGCGAGGCACCTTACGAGACCGCACTGCCTCTACTGACGAACTTCCCCCACAGGGCGAAGAAATCGAAGTAAAAAAGACCATAGAGGCTCACGTTGAAATTATATTTACAGCCCCTGAAAAGTTTGAAAACGACCGTTTTATTTTTGAAAGTAGCGAAGCACATTTGGCACTTGTTACCTCCTCTGGCCATACACTCTTCCAAATAGCCAATAGCGATAGCGTAGAAAATGTGGAGGCGATTTATCAAAAGGCCAACCTACCCTATGTAGTACCCGAAATGCGCGAAGGCTGGGGTGAATTGGAATGGCTCGCCCAACATCAAAATGACGAGCTTATTACCTGGAACGACTTGAAAGGTATCTTGCACAATCATAGTACCTACTCCGATGGTAAACATAGCCTCGAAACGATGGCAAGATTTTGTAAAGAACTTGGTTTTGAGTATCTAGGTATTGCCGACCACTCTCAATCAGCTGCTTATGCCAATGGCCTCCGCGAAGATCGTATCCGAATTCAACACGAAGAAATAGACCACCTCAACCACAAACTTGCACCTTTCAAGATATTGAAAGGTATAGAATCGGATATTTTGGGAGACGGTTCGCTCGATTATCCTTCAGAAATCCTTGCTACCTTCGACTATGTAGTAGCCTCTGTACATAGCAATCTCAATATGGGTATCGAAAAAGCCACGAGCCGCTTGCTTACTGCTATCGAAAATCCCTTTACCACTATTTTGGGGCATCCCACTGGGCGACTCTTATTGGCTCGGGAGGGTTATCCTATCGATCATAAAACCATCATTGATTCTTGTGCCCAACATGGCGTAGTGATTGAAATCAATGCAAGCCCTTGGCGGCTAGACTTAGATTGGCGCTGGATACGTTATTGTATGGAAAAAGGCGTTATGCTCAGTATCAACCCTGATGCCCACGAAAAAGAAGGGTATTATGATATGCACTATGGCGTAGGAGTAGCACGCAAAGGAGGGCTTACCAAGTCCATGACTTTCAATGCCCTTTCACTGACCGAAATCGAAAGTTATTTTCAAAAACGCAAAAAATAGGAATCATCAGGCTAGTAAGCCCTTCCGAATTTGAAATTTAGAAGGGTTTACTAGTTTTTTGAAGTTATGTTACATGTCGACTAGCTTGAGCCGTATGGCCACTATCACCATTCCTACGCGGCTTTTCACCCCCATTTTTTGAAATACCGCCTCCCGATAGCCATCTACCGTGCGGGGACTTACGCACATCTTATCCGCAATTTCTTGGTAAGTAAGTTCGCTACAGGCCCATTTAATAAACTCCATCTCACGGTCGTTGAGACCCAAGCTGGCGGCGGGGCTGCTGTTTTGTTCAGGATTTAAGTTTTTAATCAATTGTCCCGTCACAAATTCGGTATAGTAATATCCTTTTTGAACTATAGCATCCAATGCTTGCTTGAGTTCGAAAGGTTTACAGCCTTTCAGAAGATAGCCCCGCGCGCCATTGCGCAGCATCCCCACGATTGATTCTTCTTTGTCGTTCATCGAAAGTGCCAATACCCGCACTTCGGGGTGATTGTTTTTGAGCCAAAGAGCCGTTTCAAAACCGTCCATTTCGGGCATGCTAATATCCAAGAGCACTATTTCTGGTATCATTTTGAGTTTGATACGATTGAGCAATTCGCGACCGTTGGTCACTTCATACATTACGTCATAATCCTCGTATTTTTGTATCAATCCCGATAGCGCTTTGGCCATTAGTTCGTGGTCGTCTACAATAGCAAGAGTGGTTTTCATAAGGAGTAAAGGGTGTAGTATAGCTTTTTTATGGTTATGAGTTGTTTCTTCGTTGAATTTACAGAACATCTACTGAGATCTTCATCTCTAATAGGGCTGATTTACCGTCAACATTTTCGAACTTACATACCCCCTCAATCAATCCCAAACGTTGTCGGATGTGAGTCCACTCTTTTGAATTTTCTATTTGCGCATCAGCACAAAGCTCTGCCTGTATACTAATCTCAAGTTTGGCTGGCTTATAATGTAATAAAATCGCCAATGGAGCACGCTCACAAGCGGCACAAACCACAAACAACAATTGCTGAATGCTCCTAAAAAGCACAATTTCTTTGTCATACCCTAAAGAATAAACGCCCCCTTTCACTACCAATTCTATTTCTTTTTGGTCTATTTTACGGATGCGCTGTATTTCTAATGCAAGACTACTACTTAAATCAAAATCTTGAACCAAGTAAGACTCCAAATTTCTAATCAAGGCCCTCAAATCCGTAATCGACTGTCCTACAATGTCATTGGTTTGCTTCACATAGGCTTGTTGTTGGTCATCAAGTGGACTATCTTCAAGTGCGTATAGATACAACTTAGCCACCGACAGCATCTGCCCGATATTGTCGTAGAGTTCTGCGCCTACACGCTCAAAGGCCTGTTTTTGTATTTCCACTTGCGCCTCTAGTACTTCCTGCTGGAAATTGTTCATCAGAATAATATTCTTAGGCCGACGATTTAGTTGTTGTCTCACAATGTATTTCAATATTAATAAAATACTACAATAAAGCCAAGTAGCATCAGCCACTGCTTTTTCTTGTGGGGGGTGTTGATAACGAAAAAATCAATTAAAATTATGAACGGATAGTGGGCACTTCAAAACACTCAAAAACTAGCAAAATTTGTAAAATGCCAAAAATGGTGTGGCCAAAACAATGCCCCTAGAAAGGTGAAAGTAGCTAGCTTTTTCAGATACAGCGAAAGTAGAATGGAGAGGCTTGAATCCCAAGGGGAAATTTCCCGTTTTAGTAGGGGATTTTTACGGTATTGGTTTGGGAGAAGGCAGCAGCAGCTGTACTTTGGTACCTAGTCCCGGCGTAGATTCAATCAGGCAATTGCCCCCTAGCAGCTCCGTACGGCGTTGGATATTGCGTAGCCCCGCCCCTGATACCTCCAAGGTTTTGTCTAGTACTTGGGCTTTGTCAAATCCCCGACCATCGTCCTGTACAATCAGCACAAACGTTTCGGGCTGATATTGGAGTAGTATTTTGATATTTTTGGCGGCGGCGTGTTTGAGGATATTATTCAGTATTTCTTGCACTACCCTAAAAACTACCATTTCTTTTTTACCTTCTAAGCGATAAGGTTCGCCTTGTTGGATGATTTCGGTGAGGTATTTGCCGGTTTGCCGAATCCTTCCTAGTTCATGTGAAAGACTTTCGACCAAGCCAAAATCTTTGACAAAATCGCCGTCAAGGCTTTTGCTGAGGGCGCGTAGCTCATCAATAGTCTGCGCTATTACATCGTTTACTTCTTTTACTTGAGTAAGTGTAGGTGTTTCTTCTGATTCTAGGATATTGAGTTGCAGCCGCGCTACCGAGAGGAGTTGACCGATATTGTCATGAAGTTCTTTACCCACATGGGCTAGGGTCTGATTCTGGATTTCAATCTGCGCCTGAAGGATTTCTTGCTGGTACTGGGCGTGAATAGCTAGTTTTTCTTGACGGTTTTGGGTTTGGCGGCGTTGGAAAAGTGAAGCAAAAACAACGATTGCTATTAATAACCCAATCAATACAATAGATATTGCAATCGCAGAAGCAATTATTTCAATATTACTATTCACATTATTGTTCTTTGTCAAGAGTCCGTTGAGGTATCAAGAAAACAATGATAAATATACTATACAAAATGTAGTTTACTATAAGCCTTGTATAACGAAAAATAGCAAATACAAGTTCGTTGCCATACGTGGATATATAATTAAAAGCACCCAAATTAAACAAAGTTGTAATCGCATATAAAGAAAACCCTATGCTTATCCAAAATAAGGGATATTGAACAAAAGGATAAACATCTGCATATTTCAACAAACTATATAAATAATAAATGCACCAAGCAATCACAAATAGATTGGAAAAAATTTTAGGGTAGGAAGGATAAGAGTCTTTCATGTAAAGAAAAGAAACAATACTCATTAGCAAAACAACTCCTATACTGAATCCTAGTAATCTGGGGCTTATTCTCAATTCTTTACTAAAAGAAAATGAAATAAGTATATATTGTATAGGTGTAAAAAAATGATATACAATCAAATTATTTTTATAAATATTTGCAAATACTTTAGCAACAATTTCTGTAAACAACGTAACCCAAAGTAGCAAGTACAGAGACCTGCTACTTTGGGAAAGTTTATCAAATTTTATCCCTCCAACTAGAAGACCTATTAATAAGAGAGATACATAAACAACATAATAAAGTGGCATTCTATAACTCAGGGCAAGGAGGTTGAGGACAAGGTTCTAATTCTTCTAATATATTCAGTTCACCTTGAGGGTGTCTTCTAGAACGAATAACAGGACTACCTCCTGCCTCTGCCACAAGTAGTAACGAGAAAGAGCTCTTATCATCTTTTAAGATGGGGTATATCTGAATAAAATCAATATTTAAATTTGCGCCCTGCTCGTCCTTTTGTTCTAAAACTTGCCTTAAAAGAGGAGCAGAAACCTTTACCATACGCTTTTGAAATCTTGCGGTAGGGTCTTCTGGTATTCCATACTTATCAGTAAAATTTTTCCGATAACGCCTAGCAGTAACTATATCAATTAGCGCCCCTCCAGTTCTTGTAGAAGTACCTAAAGTGCTTACCATCTCTATCACACCTTGTAAGTCAGTTAAGAACTCAATATCCAAAATAGGGGGTTTGGCATCTAATGTTTTGAGAGCTTCGCCTCTACTTTCAAGATAAGCTATTGTTTCTGTAATAGCCTCGTAGATTTTTTCATATTTATTCTGTGCCATACCAATAGGGTTTAGATTTAATTATACATCAACTATCTGACACTGCAAAATTATATTATTGGGAATTCTCATAATAGGGGAAAAAACCCCTATTATGAGGGGATATCCACGGTATATTTTCCCATGAAGCCTGTATTTTTGTTTGTATTTTCCCTTCTCATTCATAAAAGATAAAACTATAGGGGAAGGAATAGACATTGCTAATATACATAAATCCAACTTGCATAATGAAGGTGGCTACAACCTTTGCTGACTATTGCACTATCACCATCTGTTGCTATTCGGGGATAGGTCATAATGCTCTATCGTGGCATTGTTGGTATCAGTGGCCTTATCTTTTACTACATTTTACACTTGTCGCTATGATATTCAATCCAATCTATCTTAAAGTCCCGTTCGGGTTCTATTAGGTCGATAGTGGATTGGTTTTTCTGTTTTACGATAGGCTTCTCTGCTTATGCCCAAATCATCGGCGATAGTGTCGAGACTTAGGCTCTTTTCAAGCCGTATTTTGCAAAGTGTGTGACCAAAATTTTGTAAATCTGCCATAGTAGCTTAAGTCTATTATCTTATTATAAAATCAGATTCTATACATTTAGGCGCATCTATTACTCAAAAGCGGCAAAATAGGGTCAATAAGTCAAACTATGAGGCTGTCCCAAAAAAACAACTATTGGTTGTTGAAAACCTCCTTCCCAAAGGGTGCATTGCAAATTGTCGTTTAACTTAGTAATTTACATTCTTTTAACTATGACACGAGAAGAGTTACATAAACTAATAGATTGCGAGTACGATAAACTTGAATCAATGCCCTTGGGCCACACATTGTACGATTTAGAAGTAAGGGTTGAAATGATCAAGCAGAAGGTTGGTCAAGCCCTGCTACAGAGCCAAACCGGTGCGTGTAATGATCGTCGAAAAAAAAAAGATACTGACACGCAGCGGGGAGATTGATGTTTTGCATGATTCTATTTATTCCATGAAAGACACCCCGTTCGGCTATTCTGCTCTTGTTCAAGAGGATATGCTTCATCTTGCTCAACAGAGTGTGTACAAAGATGCTGCCAATACCTTCACACGCTTTACAAATGTTAAAATTAATCCATCGCAGTATCAGCGAGTAGTACAATTTTATGGAGGCG